>CAWKAP010000004.1:0-663492 GCA_963847675.1 uncultured beta proteobacterium | reverse complement strand
TGAAGGATTCGTTCGCGAAGTAATCAACATCGTCTCCAGCCGGCGACGCTTTAGCTGCACTTGGTGAGTCGCCTGCAAGTAGTCGGTAGATCGGCGACCGGCGCACTCGGCGCCAAGACTGCAGCCGCAGCGGGTTCCGCGCTTCAGCTGCATTCGTTACGCGCCCGCAAGTTGCTCGGTAAATCGGCGGTGTCTTTCGACGAAGGAATTGCGCCCGATGTCGGCGCGCGGTCAATTGACGTGATTCAAGTCCTGTTCCATTACGGACAGCGCACGCCCGTGCCGTACTGCCGGAAGTGCTCGGCGGTGTCAGATGTGTACGAGAGCTATCCGGTTCGCGGAGCGGGGATATGCGCGACGGCGCCTCGACGGGACCCCGCCGCGTGAGTCGGCGCGCCGCCCTGCCTCCGGCACCCATGAGCATTGACCCACGGCAACACGTCCGCGGTCCACTGGTGTACGGTTTGAATCGTGGGAAGCGGTTGTTGAGGTCAGCAGGCCTCCTGGAGCCGCACCGTCGGCCCTACTGCCGTCCCACAAGGCCCGCTTCCAAGCGGGCCTCTGCATTTCTGGTCGCACCCATGAGCGCTCGAGCAGTTGACCGCGGAGGTGCTTTGGCGAGGCCATGGCCGATGCGGCCGACAGGACCGCAAGCGCATAGGGCGGGGGCGCCCCGCCCCGCGCCCAAGGCGGTGTCCGGGCAGCGACGTCGGAGCACGCTAGAGTTCAGCAGATTCCAGCGCCGCGCGGACGCCGCCACCTACCCCGAAGCCGGAGCGATCTTCTCGAGCCACAGGACGCCGGCAGCAGCCGAGTCAATGCATGAGCCCTGAACACAGGCGAAAAGCCATTGCGCTGCTGCTCTCGCTACTGATTCACGCGCCGTTCTTCAGTCTGACCTTTGGTGGCCAGGGACCCGGGCTGCCGGGCTTCAGCTTTCCCTGGCGCGATCGACGGGTCGAGGCGCCCAGTCTGCGCGTCGTGTTCGTCTCCACGCGTGTCGCAGCCGTGGAGCCGGCCACCCCGTCGGTCGCGGCGCCCTCGCGGCCTGCATCGATCGCAGCGCCTGTTGCCCGCAGGCCGGCCCCGACCCCGTCCCCTGCGCCGCCCCGAGGGGGAATGGCAGTCGCGATCGTGCCCGCGGCCCAGCCGGCGGCGGAGACCGAGTCGAAGCGGCGTGCCGCGGCCGGCGCGGACCCTGCGAACGCGCCCTCGCGCGCCGACATGCCCGGTGACGCGGTCCCCGAGCCGGCGGTGATCGCTCCGCAGCGGGCCGACGAGGCCGCGCAGCAGCGAATCGACGCGGAGGCGCGGCAGCGGGCCGTCGAACTTGCCGCGCTCGAGAGTGCGGAGCGCGAGGCACGGCAGCAGGCGGCACGGCAGGAGGCGGCACGGATCGAGGCTGCCCGTCAGGAAGCTGAGCGGGTCGAGAACGCGCGACTGGAGGCAGAGCGTCAGGAACTCGCCCGTCAGGAGGCAGCGCGGCTGGAGGCGCAGCGTCAGGAAGCCACGCAGTTGGCGGCGACGCAGCTGGAAGCGCAGCGTCAGGAGCTCGTCCGCCAAGAGGCGGCACGAATGGAGGCCGAGCGCCAGGAGCTCGCTCGTCGGGAGGCCGCGCAGCTGGAAGCGCAGCGTCAGGAGCTCGCTCGTCAAGACGCGGCGCGATTGGAGGCCGAGCGCCAGGAGTTTGCTCGTCAAGAGGCGGCGCGGATCCAGGCCGCCCGTCAGGAAGCTGAGCGGGTCGAAAACGCGCGACTGGAGGCAGAGCGGCAGGAACTCGCTCGTCAAGAGGCGACACGAATGGAGGCCGAACGCCAGGAAGCGGCGCGGTTGGCGGAGGCGCAGTTGGAGGCGCAGCGTCAGGAGCTCGCTCGTCAGGAGGCAGCGCGACTGGAGGCCGAGCGCCAGGAAGCAGCACGATTGGCCGCGGCGCAGCTGGAGGCGCAGCGTCAGGAGCTCGCCCGTCAGGAGGCGGCGCGACTGGAAGCCGAGCGCCAGGAAGCCGCGCGGCTGGCGGCGGCGCAGCTGGAGGCGCAGCGTCAGGAGGTCGCTCGTCAGGAGGCGGCCCGACTCGAGGCCGAACGCCTGGAGGCCGCGCGCCAGGAGGCCGCGCGGCAGCGCGGACTCGCTCGCGGGAGGCAGCGCGACGGAGGCCGATGCGGCAGGAAGCGGCGCGGTTGGCGGCGGCGCAGCTGGAAGCGCAGCGTCAGGAACTCGCCCGTCGAGAGGCAGCGGCGCACTGGAGGCCGAGCGCTTTGGCGGGGCGCGGCAGGAGGACGCGAGGGAGGCGCGGCTGCGGGCCATCGGACGTCAGCTCGACGAGGAAGCGGCCCGGCGCGAAGCCAGCCTCGAACGCCGCTCGCCCGCCCTCCACGCTGCCCCTGTCGTTGAGCACCGCACGTCGCGCCAGGCTATGGGGGCGCACCGATCCCAACGTCGAACTCGTCCAGTACGCGGAGGCGTGGGCGCGGAAGATCCAGTTCAACACGCCGGTCGACACGGTCCGCGAAGTGGCGAAGCGGCCTCACACCAATCCCATGGTGACGGTGGCCATCCGCAGCGACGGATCCGTGGAGTCGGTGACCTTCGTCGTCTCCAGTGGCGTGGCGGAAGTCGACGAAGCGATACGTCGCATCGTGGCAGAGCCACGCGCCCTACCCGGCGTTCCCGCCTGCACTGGCCCGCGAGTTCGACGTGGTCGAAATCCGCCGAACCTGGCACTTCGACTCTGGCCTGCAGCTCTACTGATGCACCGGCCCGTCACCGGACCGGCCCCAGCGGTGCCCGACACGCGAACGCAAGGCCCGATCGAGCCGGCCGCCGCTACTGCGGCGGATACTCCTCGAACACCGGCAGGTCGTCGCCGCTGCACGACCAGTTCGCACGCGAGCCCACCATGATCCGCGCCTGCGGCACTATCGGGGCCTCGTCGTCCAGCGATCCGGCAGGAATCAGGACGATGTCGGTGCCCGCGGCCTGGCGCGGCACGCGGCCGCCGCAGGCGGCACAGAAGGCATTGGTGAAGCGCTTGGCCTCGGGCAGCTTGAAGGCGCGGATCTGCTCCTCGCCGCTGAGCCACTTGAGCGTCCCCGGCTGCAAGAAGAGGTTCGAGGCGTGCCCGGTGCCGGTGGCCTTGCGGCAGCGCGAGCAGTGGCAGTGCAGGAATCGCTTCGCCTCGCCGCTCGCCTCGTACTTAACGGCGCCGCACAGGCAGCTGCCCTTCAGGATGCTCTGCGTCATGGCCTTCTCCGGTCGATGGTCGAGCGACGCAGGATAAGGGAGCCTTGCCGGGCGGGTGCCCCGCCTTGCGCCAGCGCAAGGGAGCCTGAAATCACCCTCTCGCCACGCAACGGCTGCCGAAAACCTCCCCAAGCGAGTATTATGCTGCGGCGCAACACGACCGAAAGGAAACCCAGATGGAATTCTCGAACAGAGTTGCAGTGATCACCGGTGGCGCGAGCGGCATCGGCCGCGCGGTCGCCGCCGCCCTGGCCCGGCGCGACGTGGCGGCGGTGGCGGTGGTCGACATGAGCGAGACGATCGAAGACGTCGCCGCGATGCTCAACACCGAAGCCGGCCGCACGGTGGCGATCCCCTTCCAGGGCGACACGACCGACGCGACGTTTCGCGCTCAGGTCTTCGACTCGATGAGCCGCAAGTTCGGCCCGGTTTCGCTGTGCGTGCCGGCCGCCGGCATCACGCGCGACGACCTGGCCGTGCGCATCGACAAGTCGACCGGCAAGGCCCGCATCTACCCGCTCGAGCAGTTCAAGCTCGTCGTCGACGTGAACCTGATCGCGCCGGTGTACTGGGCGCTCGAGATGATCGGGCGCATCGCCGAGGATCGCGCCGCCAAGGGCCTGAAGCGCTGGCTGGCCGACGAGGGCATGCAGGGCTCGGTGGTGTTCATCGGCTCGATCTCCTCGCAGGGCAACAAGGGCCAGATCTCCTACGCGAGCACCAAGGCCGGTCTCGAAGGCGCCGCGGCGACGATCATGAAAGAGGCGATGTTCTACGGCGTGCGCTGCAGCGTCATCCACCCCGGCTTCACCGACACGCCGATGGTGCGCGCGATGGGCGCCGACTACGTGGCGAAGAACATCCTGCCGTTCACCCAGCTCGGCCGCCTGATCCAGCCCGAAGAGATCGCCGACGCGATCTGCTTCATGCTGGCCAACTCGGCCGTGAGTGGCGAGCTCTGGGTCGACGCCGGCTGGCACGCGCCGGCGTAGCGCCGGGCCGGGATCGGCCCTTCTCATCTTTGACCTGTTTCGAGGCTGCCGTCATGACCCGAAGAAAACGAGCCCCCCGCGCCACTCGCGAAGTCGATCGCGAGTTTCGCGCACAGGTGGCGCAGATGACCGCCGGGCTCGCCCCGACCGCGTTCACCACCGCGTGGGCCGACTGGGCGATGCACCTGGCCCTGGCGCCGGCCAAGCAGCGCGAGATGCAGCAGCACGTGGTGGAGCGCGCGCAGGACACGTGGGCGTTCGCGCTTCGCGCGATGACCGGGGCGCCCGTGTCGCCCTCCGACGGCTTCGCCGGCGGGACCGACCGCCGCTTCGAGAATGCGGACTGGTCGCAGTTTCCGTTCAACGTCTACGCGCGCGCCTACCAGAACGTCGGGGCGCTGCTCAAGGACGTCGTACGCGACGTCGACGGCGTCACCGAGTACCACGACCAGTTGCTCGAGTTTGCCGTGCGCATGCTGGTCGACGCCACCTCGCCGTCGAACTTCCTGGCCTCGAATCCCGAGTTGCTGGCACAGACCCAGGCGGAGCAGGGCCAGAACCTGATGCGCGGACTGGAGAACCTGGCCGAGGACATGCGACGCACGATGGCGGGCATGGAACCGGTCGGCACCGAAGAGTTCGAGGTGGGCAGGAACGTCGCCGCGACACCGGGCAAGGTGGTGTTCCGCAACGAGCTGGTCGAGCTGATCCAGTACGAGCCGACGACCAAGGACGTCTACGCGGAACCGATCCTGATCGTGCCGGCCTGGATCATGAAGTACTACATCCTCGACCTGAGCCCGCGCAATTCGATGATCAAGTACCTGGTCGACCAGGGCCACACGGTGTTCGCGATGTCGTGGAAGAACCCCGACGAGAAGGACCGCGACACCGGCATGGACGAGTACGTCGACGAAAGGGTTCTTCGCCGCGCTCGACGCCGTGACGGCCATCGTGCCCGAGCGGAAGGTCCACGCCGTCGGCTACTGCATCGGCGGAACGCTCCTGGCGATCGGCGCGGCGGCGCTCGCCCGCGAGCAGGACGAGCGGCTCGCCTCGATCACCCTGTTCGCCGCGCAGACCGATTTCACCGAGCCCGGCGAACTGGCCTTCTTCATCAATCCGAGCCAGCTGGCGATGCTCGAGGCGTCGATGCACCGCAAGGGCGTGCTCGAGAGCAAGCAGATGGGCGGCGCGTTCATGATGCTGCGCGCCAAGGACCTGTTCTGGCAGCCGATGGTCAACACGTACCTCAAGGGCCAGCGCGATCCGATGATCGACCTGATGGCCTGGAACGCCGACGGCACGCGCATGCCATGGAGGATGCATTCGGAGTACCTGTACCGGCTGTTCCTCGACAACGAGCTGGCGACGAACCGCTTCCCGATCGGCGGCAGGCTGGTCCGGCTGTCGGACATCCGCGCGCCGATGTTCGTGGTCGGCACCGAAACCGATCACGTCGCGCCGTGGAAGTCGGTCTACAAGGTGGACAACCTGGTCCGCTCCGACGACTTCACCTTCCTGCTGACCGCCGGCGGCCACAACGCCGGCATCGTCTGCGGCCCGGTCCATCCGAAGCGCCACTACCGCATCAAGACGCGCCGGCTCGCCGACCCGCACATGGCGCCGGAGGACTGGGTGGAAGCGGCCACGAAGCACGACGGCTCGTGGTGGCCGGCGTTGCAGCGCTGGCTCGCGGCGCATTCCGGCGGCAAGGCCAAGCCGCCCGCGATGGGCGCGCCGCGCAAGGGCTATCGCGTGCATCGAGGACGCGCCGGGCCGGTACGTGCGGCAGCGGTAGCCGTCGCTACGCCGGCGCTCAGCGCGCCAGCGCTTGCGCCGCAGTGTCGACCACCGCCTCGAGCGGCATCGCCACGTCGATCACGATCGCGTCGGTGGGCGGCTCCAGCGCGGCGAACTGGCTGTCGAGCAGGGTCGCCGGCATGTAGTGGTGCTGCCGGCTGCGTAGCCGCTCGGCAATCACTTCGCGGCTGCCCGCCAGGTGCACGACGCGCAATCCGGGCAGGCCCGCCGCGAGCGTGTCGCGATAACGCTGCTTGAGCGCCGAGCAGGCGAGCACCACCGGCTCGCCCGCGGCCGCAGCCTCGCGAAGCCTTGCGTTGAGCAGTTGCAGCCACTGCGCACGGTCGGCGTCGTCGAGCGGGATGCCGGCGCGCATCTTCTCGACGTTGGCCGGCGGGTGCAGGTCATCGGCGTCGATGAAGCGCGCGCCCAGCCGCTCGGCGAGCCGGCTGCCGACCACGGTCTTGCCGCAGCCGCACACGCCCATCACGACCGTCGCGTGAAAACCGGTGTCCGAAGTGGCGGGCGGTTCGGTCGCCATGGCGGCCGATGATAGGCGAGCGCCCTATCGCCCGAACATCTCGTCGATCCTGCGCGCCCGGTAGTCGAAGATCCGCTCCACGTACGAGGCGACCCTGCGCCCGGCGGTGAGCGTGCCGAGCCATCCGGCGTGCAGCCGGTAGCGGACCGTGTCGCGCATCAGCGTGCCCTCGCCCAGCGGCACGAACTCGTGCGTGTGATGCCACAGCTTGTACGGCCCCTTCACCTGCGTGTCGACGAAAGCGCGCGGCGGGTCCCAGGACGCGATGCGGCTTTGCCATCCGATCGGAATGCCGTCGAGCCGCAGGCGATAGTCGATGCGCGTGCCTTCGCCGATCTCGCCGCCCGACTGGCCGAGCACGCGGAAGTTGAGGAACGGCGGCGTGATCGCCTCGAGGTTGTGGGCGTCGCAGAAGAACGGCCACAGGGTTTCCGCCGGCTGCGGGATCCATTGCTGCCACACGCGCAGGACCGTGCCGTCGCGCAGCGGCGTCAGCAGGTCGACGAGCGCGTCTTCGGCCCGCTCGAAACGGAATCGGAAGCCCGAGGCGAGCGTGGCGGCCGGTTCCAGCCGCGTGCTGCCGAGCACGATCTCGGCCCGCTCGCCATAAAGCGCGTGAATCGCCAGCGGCGGCACCGGCAGGTTCTCGATCACGCCGAGAGCGCGGCACAGCGCGGCGGTGAATTCGCGGTTGGTGACCGGCTGCGGCGCCACCCCTTCGAGCAGCCCGGTCGCGGCCGAATCCAGCGCGTGCACGAACAGGCCGACGATGTCGTCGAGGTGGATCCAGCTCATCCACTGGCGGCCGTTGCCCAGCCGGCCCGCGGCGGACAGGCGGAACATCGGCAGCATCTCGGCGAGCGCGCCGCCGTCGCGCGCCAGCACGATGCCGGTGCGCACCACCGGGACGCGGATCTTCGTGCGACGAGCCTTCAGCGGGTCAAGCGCGGCCTCCCACGCCTCGACCACGTCGGCGAGGAAGCCCGGGCCCTTGCTGCTTTCGGCGGTCAGCCTCTCGTCGCCGCGGTCGCCGTAGTAGCCGCTCGCCGAGCCCTGCACGAAGACCTTCACGCGCCTGCCGTGCCCGATCACCGCGCTGACCAGCCGCCGCGTGGAGCCAACGCGCGAGTCGCGGATCAGCGCCTTCTTCCGCGCCGTCCAGCGCGTGTCGGCCACCGGCTCGCCGGCCAGGTTGACGACGGCGTCGACACCGCGCAGCGCCTCGGCGGGCACCTCGCGCGTGTGATCCCAGGCGTGGCAGGTGGCCGGAAACGGCAGCCGGCGCCGGGCAGCGTCGACATCGCGCACCAGGCACACCAGCGTGTCGCCGCGCGCGGCGAGCTGCCTGCCCAGTTCGCGACCGATCAGGCCGGTGGCGCCGGTCAACAGGATGCGCATGCGCGGGCGAGTACCTGCGTCGACACGTTTGTCATTGGGTTGCTTCTCGACTCGACAACTGACCAGCGCGGCGGGGTTTAGTTCGGCGCGTCCGCCGCCAGCGAGGAAGTATCTACGCCGAGAGACACACCGTCATCGCGTGCGTCCGTCCCGCCGCTGCCGCCACACTCGCACCGCTGAAGATCGCGTTTCTCGTACCGGCGATAATGCGGCTACACGCCGCCAGCGAGGGGCTCGCCGAGCCGATGCTCGCCCTCGTCAGTACGCCAGCCGCCAACCCCCTGAGAGACCGAATGAGTGCTTCCCAATCCGATCGAGTTCGCAGCAAGCTTCCCATCGTCGTCGTCCTGATCGTCATCGCCGTCATCGCCGGCACCGCTTACCTCCTGCGGCCACGCTTCGAATCCGCGGCACCGCAGATCACCGTCCCTCCCGATCGCGACGTGCTGGGCGTCGCACCGCTGGAGATCCAGGTCGCCGACCAGGGGACGGGCCTGAGATCCATCACGGCGACGCTGTCCCAGGGCGGGACCGAGCACAGCCTCGCTTCCGAGCAGTTCGACGGCGCGGTGACCGAGAAGAAGATCGCCGTGGCGCTGGCGAAGGTGCCCGGCGTGAAGGAAGGCCCCGCCGTGCTGCGCGTCACCGCGCGCGACGCCTCGCTGTGGAACTTCTTCAAGGGCAACGTGGCCGTGCTGGAGAAGAACCTCACGATCGACATCACGCCGCCGACGCTGGAACTCCTGGCCGACGACCGCTACGTGAATTTCGGCGGCGTCGGCGCGATCGTCTACAAGGCGTCGGCCGACACGGCGACGAGCGGGGTGAAGTTCGGCGACCGCTTCTTCCCGGGCTTCCCCGGGCAGGTGAAGGACCATCCGGACTACTTGCTGGCCTTCTTCGCGCATCCGTACGACGCCCCGGCGGAGGCAAGGCCCACCGTGGTCGCCACCGACAAGGCCGGCAACACGCGCGAGATGCGGCTCGCCTACGAGTTGAAGAACGTCCGCTACAGGAAGAGCACGCTCGCCATATCGGACAGCTTCCTGCAAGACAAGGTGGCACCGCTGCTCGCCGACGCCGCCGCGCGAAGCGGCGCGCCGAAGGACGTCTTCGTCGCCGTGAACCGGGAGATGCGGAAGGAAAACGAGGACCGCATCGCCGCGGTCACGAGCAAGGCCACGCCCGTCGCTGCTCTGGAAGGACGCGTTCGCCCAGCTCAGCAACTCGAAGGTCGAGGCGAACTTCGCGGACCAGCGGACGTACACCTACAACGGCGAGGTGATCGACAACGCGTACCACCTCGGCTACGACCTCTCGGTGACGAAGAACTATCCGGTCGAAGCCTCCAACAGCGGCACCGTGGCCTTCACCGGCGACCTGGGCATCTACGGCAACACCGTGATCCTCGACCACGGCCTCGGCCTGTTCTCCCTCTACGGCCATCTCAGCGCGATCGACGTCAAGGCGGGCGATTCCGTCGCCAAGCGCCAGGTCCTCGGCAAGACCGGCGAGACGGGGCTTGCCGCCGGCGACCACCTGCATTTCGGCATCTATCTCGCCGGCGTCGCGGTGCTGCCGGTGGAGTGGTGGGACCAGAAGTGGATCGACGACAACATCAACCCCAAGCTGGCGGGACTGAGCGGGCAGGAGATCGCGGAGGCGAAGCCGCCGGTGAAGGGCGCGCGCAAGAGCGGGGGGAAACGGCGGCGCTAGCCGCTCGTCGACGGTTGTTCTGACGAGCGCGGCTGCTGGCCGCGTCGAACCCGACGGTCCGCTGCGGAACAGTCCACAACAGGCGGTTCCAGGATAGCCGGACACGACTGACAGCGGTCTTTAGCACGCTGGCGGCCGACCAGCCGGACCCGACCCGTTGCGGACTGTTGGTGCGTTCACGGGCTTGACGCGGGAAGTCGGTGCTGCTGCCAAGGGCGGCGGGAGGCCGCCTCCGCTCATGTCCCCCGCGTCGGGCTTCGCCCGCCGCTCCTCCTTGACTTCGCTACGGCGGCCACCCGCCGCCCTTGGCATCCGCCGTCGCGACCTGCTGCCGGCGCCGTGCAACGCGGCACGACGATCGAGACGCCGGGGTGCCCTACGGAGCGAAGTAAAGGAGGAGGCGCCTGCCGAAGGCGGGCGACGGGGGACATGAGCGGAGACAGAGCGCCCGGCGTCTCGATCGCGCCCCCACAGGGCAGGCGTACTTGCCCGCGACGGCCCGTCATTGGCCGCCTGCGACCATCGGGAGTGCTGCGACTGAAGGACCGCTCCCGCTGCGAAGCGGTCGGCGCGGAGATCGGCTGACTCGGTTCGCTTCCGACTGGTCGTTCGGTCCTTCGATCTGAACCGCCCCCGGGCCGCTGCTACGCTCGGCGAATGCAAAGCCCCTTCATCGACCTCGGCCTGTCCGCCGAACTCGCGCAGGTCCTCACCGGACTCGGTTACGAAGAGCCGACCCCCATCCAGAGCCAGTCGATTCCGCCGCTGCTCGCCGGGCGCGACCTGCTCGGCCAGGCAGCCACCGGCACCGGCAAGACGGCGGCATTCGCTTTGCCGCTGCTGCAGCGGGTGCTCGCCGCGCAGCGCAAGCCGGCGCATCCGGCCGCGCTGGTGCTGGTGCCGACGCGCGAACTGGCGATCCAGGTCGCCGAGGCGCTGCACAGCTACGGCAACAAGCTCGGCGCGGTCGTGCTGCCGATCTACGGCGGCGCGGAGTTCGGCCGCCAGGCGCAGGCCCTCAAGCGCGGCGTGCACGTGGTGGTCGCCACGCCCGGCCGCGCGCTCGATCACCTGCGGCGCGGCACGCTGGCGATGAAGGGACTCGCCACCGTGGTGCTCGACGAAGCCGACGAGATGCTCGACATGGGCTTCGCCGAGGACATCGAGCTGATCCTCGACGCCACGCCCGCCGAGCGGCAGACGGCGCTGTTCTCGGCGACGCTGCCGCCGCGCATCGCCGCCATCGCCGACCGGCACCTGCGCGACCCGGCGCGGGTACTGATCGCGCGCGAGAAGACCGAGAAAGGCACGCTGCCGCGCGTGCGCCAGACCGCGTACATCGTGCAGCGCGCGCACAAGGTGGCCGCGCTCGGGCGCGTGCTCGACCTCGAATCGCCGACGCTGGCGCTGGTGTTCGCGCGCACGCGCACCGAGGTCGACGAACTCGCCGAGAAGCTGCGCGGCCGCGGCTACCAGGTGGAACTGCTGCACGGGGGACTCACGCAGGACCAGCGCGACCGCGTGATGAAGCGCGTGCGCACGGGCGGCACCGACCTGCTGGTGGCCACCGATGTCGCCGCGCGCGGGCTCGACGTCGAGCATCTGTCGCACGTGGTCAACTTCGACGTGCCGGCCTCGCCGGAGAGCTACGTGCACCGCATCGGCCGGACCGGGCGCGCGGGGCGCGAAGGCGTGGCGATCACGCTGGTCGAGCCGCGCGAGCACCGGCTGCTGCGCAACATCGAGAGCCTGACCAAGCAGAAGATCGACGTGGCCACCGTGCCCACGCCGATGGACGTGCGCGCGCGGCGGCTCGACATGACCCGCGGCGCCCTGCGCGCGGCGCTCGAAGAAGGCGAACTCGACAGCTACCGGGTGGTCACCGACATGCTGGCCAGCGAATTCGACCCGCTCGATGTCGCCGCCGCGGCGGTGAAGCTCGCCCACCAGACCCTGCAGGCCGATGCCGCGCACGACGAGGAGCACATCCCGACGATCGACCTGCGCGCCGCGCACGAGCCGTGGTCGAAAAAGGGCAAGGCCACGCGCGGCGACCGCGGCGCGGGCGCGGGCCCCGCGCACAAGGCTGCCGGCGCCAAGCGCAAGGCGCCGGCGCGCGGACCTGCGATGGTGCGCGTCTTCGTCGGCGCCGGCCGCAATGCCGGGCTGCGTCCCGCCGACCTCGTCGGTGCCATCGCCAACGAGGCGGGCGTCAGCGCGCGCGAGATCGGCGCGATCGAGATCGAGGAGCGCTTCTCGCTGGTCGAGGTTTCCGACCAGATCGCCGAAGACGCGATCCGCGCGCTGCGCGCCACCTCGCTGCGCGGCCAGCGCGTGACGGTGCGGCGCGACCAGCCCAAGCGTTCGACCAAGTGAGCGCCAGCGCCCGACCGGGCCGCTAGAACTTCTCGGCCCACGGCCGCAATTCGATCTCCCAGCTCCAGGCACTGCGGGGCTGCTGCACGAGCTGCCACATCGTCTGCGCGATCGCGTCGGGGTCGAGCTGGCCGTCCGGCGCAGCAGCCGGCGCATGGCCCGCGCCGCGCACGGCGCCATCGATGACCACGTGCGCCACGTGCAGGTTCTGCGGCGCCAGTTCGCGCGCCATGCTCTGCGCCAGGCCGCGCAGCGCGAACTTGCCCATCGCAAACGGCGCCGAGTGCGCGTAGCCCTTCACGCTCGCCGACGCGCCCGTGAAGAGGATCGCGCCGCTGCCCTGCGCGAGCATGCGCCGCACCGCCTGCTGTGCGACGAGGAAGGCGCCGAAGGCGGTCACCTGAAGCGCACGCTGAACGTCGTCGGCGACCAGATCCATCAGCGGACCCCGGCTGCGGTAACTGGGGTTGTACAGCACCACCGCGAGCGGCGGCAGTTCGGCGTCGAGCCTTGTGAACAGCCGCGCCACGTCGTCGGGCTGCGTGGCATCACAGGCGATACGCAGCGCGTCCGGCAGCCCGGGCGTTTGCTGCGCACGGCTGCGCGAGGCGAGCGCGATTCGATAGCCCTGCCCGGCCAGCAGGCGCGCGAACGACGCGCTGATACCGCTGCCTGCGCCGACGATCAAGGCGGACTGGTTCATGACGAGGCTCCCACATGCGTTGCGATGCTGAAGCGCCAACATTACGCTGACCTCGTGCGATGCAGCGGAAGGCGCGCAGGCCGCCGCGGTCTGCGGCGAACTCGAGGCGGTGCTCCCGTCGAGCACCGCGCCGACGGGTAGACGCCCGTCAGGCAGGCCGGGGCGATGTTCGATCACCCGCGCCGCATGCAGCAGGATCGGCGGCCGCGCGAAGCCGCGCCGCCGCTACGGCCCGTAGATCGCGCCGACCAGGCCGGTTGAAAAGACGGGGACGTAGGTGACGACGAGCAGCGTCGCGATCAGCAGCAGGATGTAGCCGACGTTGACGCGGGTCACGGCCCACATGTCTTCCTTGGCGATCGAGCAGGCGACCGCGAGCACGCTCGCCACCGGCGGCGTCTGCTGTCCGATGGCGATGTTCAGCGTCACGATGATGCCGAAGTGCACCGGGTCCACGCCGAGTTCGCGCACCAGCGGCATCACGATCGGAACGACCAGAACGATTGCGGCCGCGCCGTGCATGATGCAGCCGAGCCCGAAGAAGAGCAGGTTCAGCATCGCCAGGACGGCGTAGCGATCCTCGCTGATGGCAAGCAGCGCCCGCGTCAGGCGAACCGGAACCTCCAGTTCGGTCAGGTAGATGCCCAGTACGGCCGACGCCGTGACCAGCAGCATGACCGCCGCCGTCTGCACGACGCCGTCGACCAGCGAGCGGTGCAACTGCCGCAGGTCGAGTTCACCGTAGATGAACACGCCGATGACCAGCGCCGCGAGCACCGCCAGTCCGGCGGCCTCGGTCGCGGTGACGATGCCGCTGAAGATCCCGCCGAGGATGATCACCGGCAGCGTCAGGGCCCATCCGGCCTCCCTGAACGACTGCCACAGGCGGCGGAGGCTGAAGGCGTCCTCTCGCGGAAGGTTGAATCGCACCGCGTACCAGTAAGACAGCGCCATCATCGCGATCCCGCACACGATGCCGGGCACGATTCCGGCGATGAACAACTGCGTGATCGAGGTGTCCGAGATCGCGCCGTAGAGAATCATCGGCAGCGAGGGCGGAATGATCACGGCCAGCGAGGCGGACGAAGACGTCACGGCGGCAGAGAAGCGCCCCGAGTATCCGCGTCGCTTCATCTCGGGGATCAGCACGGAACCCAGCGCGGCAACGTCGGCCACCGCCGAACCCGAGATCTCGGCAAAGATCATCGACACGAAGACATTGACCATCGCCAGGCCGCCGCGGACGAAGCCGACGAGGGCGGTCACGAAGGCAATCAGCCGCCGCGAGATGCCCGAGGTGTTCATCAGGCCGCCCGCGAGGATGAACAGCGGAATCGCGAGCAGCGGGAAGCTGGTGGCGCCGCTGTAGAAGGTCAGCATGGCGTTCACCAGCGCGGTCGTGCCGTGCGCGGCGACCATCCCGGCCATTGCAACGACCGCGATCGCCACCGCGATCGGCACGTTGATCAGAACGAGCACGACGAGCAGCAGGAACACCAGCGCGATGGTCATCGTCGGCCTCCGCGCAGACCGGCGCGCACCTCGTCCGAGCGCGCCATTCCCTCGGCGATGGCGTCGCTGATTTCCTTCGACTCGTCGTCGACGCCGCCGCGCAGGCGCGCCAGGCTCTCCGGCAGGTCGAGCAGTTCGGCAGCGATGACCAGCACTGCCGCGACGGGCACGACGCTTTGCACGAACTGCACCGACAGCCAGGGCAGCGTCACCAGCGTATCGCCGAACATCAGCCCCAGCGCCCGCGTACCGGCGAAGCAGACGACTGCCCAGAAGCCCAGCACGACCGCCTTGGCCAGCGCGAAGCAGGGCAGCCGCAGCGCGAGGGGAAGGCGAAACACGAGGCCGGGGAAGCCGAGGTGCGCGTGCCGCAGGACCGCCAGGCCGGCGCCGAGAAACGTCAGCCAGGCGAGCAGCACCGACGCGACTTCGTCGTACCAGATGATCGACGCGCCGGCCTTGCGGAAGCCGACCGCGGCGATGACGAGCGCTGCCAGGCCGAGCAGCAGGCCAATGGTCAGAACCTGCAGCGCCGCGTCAAGCCAGCGCCTCGCGCGTGCGAGCACGGCCGATCACCCGTGGCTGAAGCGCCGCGCCTAGTTCGCCGCGCGCAGCGTCGCTTCGATCATCGCCTTGCCGCTCGGCACTTCCTTTTCGAACTCGTCGTACAGCGGCTGGCTCGCCTTGACGAATGCGGCGCGATCGGCGGTGTTGACCTTGATCCCGCCGGCGATGAGCTTGTCCTTGAGCACCTCGTCGTCCCTGGCGCCGCGTTCGTACGACCAGGCTTCCATCTCCTTGGCCGTCTGCTGGATCACGTCGCGGATGTCCTGCGGCCAATTGCTCCAGGTGCCGGTCCCGGTGGTGAGGAACGAAGGCGTATAGACGTGGTTGGTGACGGACAGGAACTTCTGGACCTCATGGAACTTCGCCGCGTAGATGTTCGTGTACGGGTTCTCCTGGCCGTCGATCACGCCGGTCTGCAGGCCGACGAAAACTTCGGAGAAGGCCATCGGCGTGGGATTCGCGCCCCACAGCTTGAACATCTTCACCCGCCAGGCGCCGCCCGGCACGCGCAGCTTGATGCCCTTCAGGTCGTCCGGCTTGTCGATCGGACGGGTGTTGTTGGTGATCTGCCGGAAGCCGTTTTCCCACAGGCCGAGGATCTTGTAGCCCTTCTTCTCGGTGACCGGCGCGATCATCTGCCAGAAGACGTCCGGCGCAATCCGGTTCAGGTGCGCCCGGTCCTTGATCAGGAACGGCATGTCGAACAGCGCGAACTCCGGGCTCACCGTCGACATGATCGACGAGGGCATCGACAGGTGAACCGAACCGAGGCGCAGCTTCTGCATCAGTTCCTTGTCGCCGCCGAGCTGCGATGACGCGAAGAACTTGACCGTCGCCTTGCCGGCCAGCTTCTGGTTGGCGCGGCGGGTGAACTCCTCGCCGGTCAGCGCCTGCAGCGACCCTGCCTCGGCACTGATGCCGAAGATGATCTCGCTGGGCGCCTGCGCCGCCAGCGGCGAACAGAACAACATGGCCGCGACCGCGGCGAGACCTGCTGTCATGCGAAGTGCTTTCATTGCCTCCTCCTCCTCTGTGCGGTGCCGACCCGCCGTCCTCAGTGCGCCCGTTGCGCACGGGCCGACATGTCGGCGACCACGTGAAACGCCCGCCGAATGGCTTCGGCGTTCGCAATTCCCTTGCCGGCGATGTCGAACGCAGTCCCCTGCGCCGGGGTCGCCACCGGATAGGGCAGCCCGCCCATGACGGTGACGCCGCGCTCGAAGCCGAGCGTCTTCATCGCGATCTGGCCCTGATCGTGGTACATGGTCAGCACGGCGTCGTAGCCCTCGCGCCGGGCAAGCAGGAACGCGGTGTCGGACGGAAACGGTCCGCGCGCATCGATGCCCTCGCCCTGCAGGCGGGCAATGGCCGGCGCGATGACGTCGATTTCCTCGCGGCCCATCGTGCCCCCGTCGCCCGCGTGCGGATTCAGCGCGCACACGGCGATCTTCGGGCGGGCGACGCCGCTCATGCGCAGCGACTTCTCGATAACGTAGGCGCCGGTGCACACCGCGTCGACGGTGATCTGGTCCGCGACGCGGCGCAACGCGATGTGCGAAGTCACGCGCGACGTCCACAGCCCATCGAGCATGTTCAGTTCGCACACCGGCTCACGGACGCCGAGGTGCTCGGCAACGTATTCGAGCTCGTCTTCCTGCTTCAGGCCGGCCAGCCGCATCGCCTGCTTGTTCAGCGGCGCAAACACGACCCCGTCGATCTGTCCGGCCGCCAGCGCGTCCGCGACGAACGCCAGCTGGCGCAGCACCGCGCCGCCGGCAACCGGCGTGGCACGCGCGACGGTGATGGCCTCCGCATCGATGACCGGCAACGGCAGCAGCGACGGTCGTCCCGGGGCAAACACGAGCCGGTCGATGCTTCCCACCGGCAACGCGTCGATCGACGTCGCGGCGACACGCTGACCGGCTTCCCAGACGGCCGGCGGCGCCACGACGAGAACGCGCGCCCGCCCGTAGATCTCGGGCATGGCGAGCAGCTTGACGGCGAGTTCGGGCCCCACCCCGTTGGGATCGCCCATCAGCAGCGCGATTCTCGGCAGCTCCGTCATCGGCGCCGTCGAGGCAGCATCAGTAGCCATGGGCCTTGACCTTCTTCCAGGTTTGAACGAGGTGATCGCGAAGCAGCCGGCGCACGGCCCGCACGTCGCGCTGTTCCAGCGCCCGGGCGATCGCCTCGTGTTCCTCGACCGCCGAGTTCCAGCGGTCGGTCCGGTTCGACATGAAGCGCACGCGGTACAGCCTCGCGTTGAGGGTTTCGTGCAGGCCCTGCAGCGTCGCGTTGCGGCTGGCCCGCGCGATCCGGCGATGGATCTCCTGATTCAGCTTGAAGTAGGCGTGCCGGTCGCGGCGACCGTAGGCTTTCAGCATGCGATCGTGCGTGTCGCGGATCGCCGCGATCTCTTCGTCGGTCGCCCGCGCGCAGGCCAGTTCGCCGCAGCTCGCCTCGAGCACGCCCATCGCCTCGAGCATGTCCTCGACCTGGTCCGCCGACGGACTGGCGACGAACGCGCCACGGTTGGGTTCAAGCTGAACCAGCCCTTCTGCCGCGAGCATCTTGATCGCCTCGCGCAGCGGCGTGCGCGAGACATGCAGGCGCTCCGCAAGCTCGCGCTCGTTCAGCTTGGCGCCAGCGGAAAGCTCGTCGGCGGCGATCATGTCGCGCAGGCGCTCGGCGACCTGCGCCGGCAGCGCGGCCCGTACGATGCGCGGCGCATGCGAAGCGGTGTCTGCGGTGGTCACGCTGGAACTCGGCACGCGTTGCCTCTTGACTGCGATCCTGTCGGCCTTCGGATCGTATTATGTATACAAAATGCCAAAAAGCAATGGCGTCGCAACCCTTGAAGACGTGAGCCGCTGCGCCTGTCTCGATGCCCGGCCTGCGCAAGGCACCGGCCGCTCGCCGCGGGAGCACAGCGCTTAAGCTGCGCGACGGATGTCAGCGTGTCGGGACGGATCGCGCGTCGAGCGCGCGCCGACTGCGGCGACAGGACGAGACCAGGAGAAGAAGCAATGGGCCAAACGCGTACACCGCGTCATCGCGGCATCTACCCGGTCGTGCCAACGACCTTCACCGGGAACGGCGAACTCGATCTGCCGAGCCAGAAGCGCTGCGTCGATTTCATGATCGACGCCGGCGCCAACGGCCTCGCCATCCTTGCCAACTTCTCCGAGCAGTTCGCGCTGTCGGACGACGAGCGCGACGTGCTCACGCAGAAGATCCTCGGCCACGTCGCGGGCCGGGTGCCCGTGATCGTGACGACGACGCACTTCAGCTCGAAGATCTGCGCCGAGCGCAGCCGGCGCGCGCGCGACCTCGGCGCGGCGATGGTCATGGTCATGCCGCCCTATCACGGCGCGACGATCCGCGTGCCGGAGAACAAGCTCGTCGAGTTCTTCGCGTCGCTGTCCGACGCGATCGACATCCCGATCATGATTCAGGATGCGCCGGTGAGCGGCACGCCGATGCCGGCCGCGTTGCTGGCCCGGATGGCGCGCGAGATCGAGCACGTCGCCTACTTCAAGATCGAAACGCCGGGCGCGACCGCCAAGCTTCGCGAACTCGTCCGGCTCGGCGGCGAGTCGGTCGAGGGACCGTGGGACGGTGAGGAAGGCATCACGCTGCTGCCCGACCTCGATGCCGGCGCAACCGGCTCGATGACCGGCGGCGGCTATCCCGACGGCGTGCGCAGGATCTTCGACGCCTACGCCGCCGGACAGAAAGAGGCGGCTGCCGCCGAGTACCAGCGCTGGCTGCCCCTGATCAACTACGAGAACCGGCAGTGCGGCCTGCTCGCCGCCAAGGCGCTGATGAAGGAAGGCGGCGTCATCGACTGCGAAGCGCCACGGGCGCCGTTTCCCGGGCTGCATCCCGATACTCGTGCCGGGCTGATCGCCACGGCGCGTCGGCTCGATCCGATGGTGCTGCAGTGGGGCAAGTGACGTAGCGTCCGAGCGCGATGGCCGAACGCAGTGCCGGCGGCTGATCTCCCGCCGGGGCGATCTTGTGCTATTTCACAGCGGGCATCACACTCGCCTCGCGCCGGAACGGCCCGCTTCCCCATTGGGGCCTGCGGCGCAGGACAACGACAGCGCGGCGGCTAGCAACCAACGCGCGCAACAACGACAAGGAGCCACTTCATGAAGCTGATCCGCCGCAAATGGCTGGCCTGCACGGCCGCTGCGCTTGCGCTTGCGTTCGGCGGCGTCGCCGCTGCCGCGTACCCGGACCGACCGATCACGATCATCGTCCCGTGGGGCGCCGGCGGCGGCACCGACGCCGTCGCGCGTCTGGTCGGTGCCGAACTGGAGAAGGAGCTGAAGCAGCCGGTCAATGTGATCAACCGCACCGGCGGCAGCGGCGTGGTCGGCCACCAGGCGATTCAGTCGGCCACGCCGGATGGTTACACGCTCGGGCTGATCACCGTCGAGATCACGATGATGCGGCACGTCGGCCTGACGCAGCTGTCGTACGCGGACTTCACGCCGATCGCGCTGATCAATTTCGACCCGAACGCGGTTTTCGTCCGCACCGACTCGCCGATCAAGGACGCGAAAGGCCTGCTCGACGCGGTGAAGGCCGATCCGGGCAAGTTGAAGTCGAGCGGCACCGGCCAGGGCGGGATCTGGCATCTCGGACTGGCGGGCATGCTGGTCGACGCGAAGCTGCCGGCCAACGGCGTGACCTGGGTGCCGAGCCAGGGCGCGGCACCGGGGCTGCAGGATCTCGTCGCGGGCGGGGTCGATCTCGTTTCGGCCTCGTTGCCGGAGGCCCGTTCGCTGATCGATGCCGGTCGCGTGCGACCGCTGGTGCTGATGGCCGACAAGCCCGATTCACTGTTCCCGAACGTGCCGCTGCTGAAGACCGTCAACGGCAGCAGCTGGACCAACGGCGCATGGCGCGGTCTGGCGGGTCCGAAGGGTCTGCCCAAAGAGGTGACCGACAAACTGGGCCCGGCGCTGAAGAAGATCTACGAGTCGAAGGCTTACGCGGACTTCCTGGCCTCGCGAGGCTTCGGCGCCACGTGGGCCGACGGGCCTGGCTTCGCGCAGTTCATGGCGAAAGGCGACGCCGACATGGCCAAGGTGATGAAGGCCGCGGGTCTCGCCAAGTAGCCCGCGCGAGCGGCCGTCCCGAGGACGGCCGCTCGGCTTTCTGCCGAATCGATCGCGCGCCCCAGCGATGCGCGTCAACGACGCCCTGATCGGCGCTGTCCTGCTGGCGCTGGCGCTGGCGGTGCTCTGGCACGTGCGGACCTTTCCGCCGGTGCCCGGGCAACCGTATGGCTCGGCGCTGTTTCCGACGCTCTCCGCCGCCGGCCTGGCCGTCGCGGCCGTCCTGCTGATCGTGCAGGGCGTACGCAGCGGCGCACCGTGGCGGCGGACGAGCGCGGCGGAGCATTCGGGACGCATCGCCGCCGTGGTGACGATCGCGGCACTGGTGTTCTACCTGATGCTGTCGCAGTGGCTCGGGTTCATCGTCAGCGCCGTGCTGATGCTGGTGGCGATGCTCTGGTCGTACGGCGTGCGGCGCGCACTGATCCTGCCGGTGGCGCTGGTTGCGACGATGGTCGTCCACACGCTGTTCTTCAAGCTGCTGAAGGTACCGCTGCCCTGGGGCTGGCTTGCGCCGCTGGCATGGTGAGATCCGATGCGCTCCTGCACCGTTCGGTCTGACGCTCGCGCGAGGCGCTGCTGATGGACGCGGTCTGGCTCGCGCTGCAGATGGTCGCCAGCCCCCAGGTGCTGGCGGTCGTCGTCGGCTCGTCGATCTTCGGCCTGTTCGTCGGCGCGGTGCCGGGCCTGACCGCCACGATGGCCACGGCGCTGCTGGTGCCGCTGACGTTCTTCATGCCGCCGGTCGCCGCCGTCGCGGCCATGGTCAGCGCCACCGCGATGGCGATCTTTGCCGGCGACATCCCGGGTTGTCTGCTGCGCATTCCCGGAACGCCCGCGTCGGCCGCCTACACCGACGAGGCGTACACGATGACGCGCAACGGCCACGCGGAACTGGCGCTCGGCACCGGCCTGGTGTTCTCGGCGCTCGGCGGGCTGTTCGGCACGCTGGTGCTGATCGTCGCCGCGCCGGCCCTGGCCGAAGTGGCACTGAAGTTCAGTTCGTTCGAGTATTTCTGGCTGGTTCTGCTGGGGTTGACCTGCGCGGTATTCATCAGCAGCGACCGTCCGCTGAAGGGTGTCGTCACGTTGTTCCTCGGCCTGCTGGCCAGCACGGTCGGACTGAACAATCCGGCGGCACACGCGCGCTTCACCTTCGGCAACGCCGACCTGCTCGGCGGAATCTCGCTGATCCCGGCAATGATCGGGCTGTTCGCGATCGCCGAGATCCTGCGCTTCGCCGTCTCGCCCAGGCAGCTTGGCGAGTTCAAGCGCCAGGTCGGCTCGGTATTCACGGGCATGTGGACGCTGATTCGCAAGTACAAGAGGCAGACGCTGCGCGGCAGCGCGCTGGGCACGGTCGTCGGCGCGCTGCCCGGCGCCGGCGCCGACATCGCCGCGTGGATGGCGTACGCAATGAGCAAGAAGCTGTCGCGCGAGCCGGAGAAATTCGGCACCGGGCATCCCGAGGGACTGGTCGAGGCCGGCGCCGCCAACAACAGCGCGCTCGCCGGCGCCTGGATCCCGGCACTGGTGTTCGGCATCCCAGGCGACTCGATCACGGCGATCGTGATCGGCGTGCTGTACATGAAGAACCTGAACCCCGGGCCGACGCTGTTCCTCAACAACCCGGAGAACATCTACGCGGTGTTCATTCTCTTCATCATCGCCAACCTGCTCCTGCTGCCGCTCGGGTGGGCCTGCATCAAGACGGCCACCACGATCCTGCGCGTGCCGCGCAACATCCTGATGCCGGTGATCCTGATCTTCTGCGTGGTCGGCGCCTTTGCGATCAACAACTCGTACTTCGACCTGACGTTGCTGCTCGCATTCGGGCTGATTGGCTGGTTCCTCGAGACGAACGGCTTTCCGGTGGCGCCGTTGATCCTCGGCCTGCTGCTCGGCGGCATGCTCGAAGACAATTTCATCACTTCGATGATCAAGGCCGATGGCAACCTGCTGGCATTCGTCGAGCGGCCGATCGCTGCGGGGCTGGCGCTGTTCACGGTGGCCGTATGGGTCGGCTCGGGCTGGTTCGCATGGCGCCGCTCCAGAGGCGCGGCCGGCGTGCCGGCAGCCGACTGAGGCGATCGCTGCGCGGTGATGCGCGATCCCGAGTTTCGCGGCCCGATCCATCGAGCAGGGAAGCCATGATGCCGTTCGATCTCACCGGAAAGGTGGCGGTCGTCACCGGAGGCAACGGCGGCATCGGACTGGCGATGGCGCGCGGCCTGGCGCTCGCCGGCGCGAGCGTGATCGTCGTCGGCCGCGACCAAGGCAAGAGCGAGCGCGCCGTGCGCGAACTGGGTGCGCTGGGCCCTGCGGCGCACGCGCTGCAGGCCGATCTGAGCGATGCCGCTGGCTGCCGTGAAATGGTCGCGCAGGCGGCGGCCGTGCACGGACGTCTGGACATCCTCGTCAACAACGCCGGCATGAGCATCCGCAGGCCGCCGCAGGACTACGCGCTCGAGGAATGGCAGGCGGTCATCGACACCAACCTGACAGGAGTGTTCGTCTGCTGCCAGGCCGCGTATCCGCACCTGAAGGCGGCGCGGCGCGGCAAGATCATCAACATCGGCTCGATGATGTCGATCTTCGGCGCGCCGCATGCGACGCCTTACTCGGCGTCCAAGGGCGCGGTCGTGCAACTGACGCGATCGCTGGCCAGCGCCTGGGCGCGCGACAATATCCAGGTCAATGCCGTGCTGCCCGGCTGGATCGACACCGATCTGACGCGACGGGCGCGCGCCGAAGTGGCGGGCCTGCAGGAGCGCGTGGTGGCCCGCACGCCGGCCGGGCGTTGGGGCGTGCCCGGCGATCTCGCCGGGACGGCCGTGTTTCTGGCTGCACCGGCGTCGGACTTCGTGACGGGCGCAGCGCTGCCGGTCGATGGCGGTTACTCGATCCAGGCCTGATGCCGGGATGCGTCGCGGACTCAGACCGTATCCCGGCCGCGGCAGCGCGACGGGGTCAGTGCGGCCGGCGCATAAACTGCCGCCTCCGTTTCCCCGGAAACCAAGATGATCGGTGACTTCACCCTCGGCGCCATCGACCTGCCATGCGCCGCGACCTTGTGCGACGCGGCGCGCCGCGGATTCGGCGGCGCGGACCGAAGCCCGGCTGACTTGCGCGGTGACGGCTTCGATGCCGGCGGCTTGTGCGACCTCGACGGCGGCAAGCTGAACGCCGCTTGCGATCCGCACCCCGAGCCGGCCGGAGACCGCGGAACGTGAGCAAACCCACGGTCGCGCACCACGGCGCCTGGGCCTCGCCGCTGTCCGCTGCGACGCTCGCCGCGGCGTCCGCGACACTGGGCCATGCACGGTCCAGCGGCGGTCGCCTGTTCTGGACGGAGAGCCGGCCCGACGAAGGCGGCCGCGTCGCGCTGCTTGCGCTTGGCGCCGACGGGCGCGCGACCGAAGTCACGCCGCCCGGGTTCAACGTGCGCACGAGGGTGCATGAGTACGGCGGCATCGCCTTTGCCCACGCCGGCGCGCGGCTGCTGTTCTGCCACGATGCCGATCAGCGCCTGTACTCGATGGTCGATGGGCAACTGCCGCAGCCCCTGACGCCGCCCGGAATGCGTTACGCGGACGGCGCCGGGACGGCCGACGGCACGCATGCCTACTTCGTCCGCGAGGACCACCGTGCGCAAGGCGAACCGAAGAACACGGTGGTCGCGATCGATCCGGCGCATCCTTCGGCGGGCACCATCCTCTTCGGCGATTCGGACTTCGTCGCCTTTCCGCGTCCGAGTCCGGACGGACGACGGCTGGCCTTTGTCAGCTGGAACCACCCGCGCATGCCGTGGGACGGCACACAGCTTCATGTGGGAACCCTGTCGGCCGAAGGAATGCATGGGCTGCACACGATCGCCGGCAGCGCGACGGAATCAATCCTCGAACCGTGCTGGGACGCGGACGGCAGCCTTTATTTCCTGTCGGACCATGGTGGCTGGTGGAACCTGCATCGCTGGCACGGCGGCTCGGCGGAGCAGATCACCGCATTCGAGGCGGAGATCGGCGCGCCGCTGTGGCAGCTTGGGCAGACCAGCTACGCGCTGCTCGGCAACGGGCGCGCGCTGGTTCGCATCTGCCGCAACGCGATCGACCGGCTGGCGCTGGTCGACGTGTCCAGCGGCGCCACCGAAGTGCTGGCGCTGCCTTTCGTTGCCTATCGCTCGATCGGGTTGATCGATGCGCGTACCGCCTTCGCGATCGCCGCCTCCGAAGACGACCTGCCGGCCCTGATCACGATCGACCTTTCAAGCGGCCGCTTCACCTTCGTGCGACGGCCGGCGGACACGCCTCCGCTGCCCAGGCCGCTGGTTTCACGCGCCGAGCCGATCGAGTTTCCGACGGCCTCCGGACCCGACGGAGAACCGCGCTCCGCGCACGCCTTCTTCTATCCACCGCGCAATCCCGGCTTCGTTGCGCCGTCGCGCGAATTGCCGCCGCTGATGGTGGTCCTGCACGGCGGGCCGACGGCGCACCGATCGAGCGATCTCCACCTTGCGACGCAGTTCTGGACCACGCGCGGCTTCGCATTGGTCGACGTGAACTACGGCGGCTCGTCGGGCTTCGGCCGTGCCTACCGCGAGCGGCTGCGCGGCCAGTGGGGCGTGGTGGACCTGGCCGACACGGTGGCCGCGGTGCGCTTTCTCATCGGCACCGGCCGGGTCGACCCGAAGCGGATCGTGATCCGCGGCGGCAGCGCCGGCGGCTACACCGTGCTGTGTGCGCTGGCCTTCACCGACCTGTTCGCTGCCGGCATCAACTACTATGGGGTCGCCGATCTCGAAGCCTTGGCGGCCGACACGCACAAGTTCGAAAGCCGCTATCTGGACAGCCTGGTCGCGCCGCTGCCCGACGGCCGGAAGACGTACCGCGAGCGCAGCCCGATCCATCACCTGCAGCAGATGAATTCCGCGCTGATCACGTTCCAGGGCGCCGAGGACAAGGCGGTCCCGCCCGAGCAGAGTCGCGCGATCGTTGCCGCCGTACGCGCCCGCGGCCGCCCGGTGGCCTACATGGAATTCGACGGCGAACAGCACGGCTTCCGCCGCGCCGAAAACATCGTCAGCGCACTCGAGGCCGAGCTGTGCTTTCTCGGCCGGGTGCTCGGCTTCACACCGGCCGACGCGGTCGCGCCGGTACCGATAGAGAACCTGGACGCGGCCTGATTCCCTTCTCGCCTGCATCTTCGATCACGATCACGACGGGAGGAACGATGGGCGGAAACGGATGGAGGCGGGTTCGGGTGTTTGAGATCGGCACGGCGCTGCTCAACGGCACCGCAGCGCTGATCTTTGCCGGCGGCGCGGTCGCCGAGACGCCGGTCGAGCGCGGCCATTACCTGGTCGAATCGATCCTCGCCTGCGGCAACTGCCATACGCCGAAGTCGCCCGGCGGCATGCCGATCATGGAGCGCAACATGTCCGGCGGCGGCCTGACGTTCACGCTGCCGCCCTTCAGCGGCACCGCTTCCAATGTCACGCCGGACAGGACCACCGGCATCGGCGCATGGAGCGACGACGAGATCAGGCGGGCCATTGTCGAGGGCATACGTCCCGGTCATGGCCGCTTGCCCAACACACAGCTGGCCGCCGTGATGGCCACGCCGTTCTTCAAGGCCATGCTGCCGCGCGACCTCGACGCCGTGGTCGCCTATCTGCGGTCGCTCAAGCCGGTTCAGAACGAGATTGCAGCCCCGACCTATCGAATGCCGGTCCGCCACGACAAGTACCCGGACGCCGAGGCCGGGTTCACCGAGCCATTGATGGCCGACCCGGTCAGGCGCGGCGCGTATCTGGTCACCATCGGCCACTGCATGGAGTGCCACTCACCGAGCAACAAGGGCGTCCCCGACTACGCACGGCTCGGCGCCGGAGGCCGGGTTTTCAGCGCGCAACTGGTGCAGGGATTGCCGAAGGAATGGGCCGGCGCGAAGGCGGCGAACATCACCTCGCACCCGACCGCAGGCCTGGGCCGCTGGAGCAATGCCGAAATCAAGCGCGCGATCGCGCAGGGCCTCTCGCGCGACGGACGCAGGCTGCAGCCGCCGATGGCCTTCGCTTGGTATGCGCGGATGACCGACGCCGACCTGGATGCGATCGTCGCTTACCTGCGCACGGTGCCGCCGATCGAATGAATGTCGCGGAGAGCGACGTCAAAGAAAAAGCCCGGGCAAGCCCGGGCTTTTTCCTTTTCCTGCCGCGCGGGCAGCGCGGCCGGACCGTTGAGCCGCGCCTGCCGGGGCACCGGCTCAGTTGACGTGCGGCGCGCTGACGACGACGCGTTCGAGGGCGACGACCTGCAGGTCTGCGCCCTGCCCGGCCGGCTGCATGCCGAGCACGGTGGCGCCGAGGACGACGGTACTGGCCAGGATCGCGGCGGTGAAGGCGGCGATGCGGGTGCGGGTCGGGGCGATGTAGGTGGCGTTCATGGTTCGGTCCTCTCGTGTCGGGTTCGTTGCTGCGATGAGTGAACTGTAGGCATCGGCCGTGCACGGCGCGAGCGACTTGCGACGG
The DNA here is from genome assembly GCA_963847675.1 of uncultured beta proteobacterium. Taxonomy (GTDB): domain Bacteria; phylum Pseudomonadota; class Gammaproteobacteria; order Burkholderiales; family Burkholderiaceae_F; genus JADJWR01. The sequence goes on along the minus strand of CAWKAP010000004.1, from coordinate 636,986 downwards.
ACTGCGCGAAACGGGGACTGAACTGCAGGGCGGGTTTCGTCGCGGTGCAGACGCGCTGCGCCGTTCATTCCGGCTTTCTGCCGTTTCGTCGCGCCCAGATGCATTTCACGCCGGGATTCGACGCGTTGTGCCGCGCAGACCCTGCAAAGACAAGCCGAGGGCGCGTTTCGGCACAGGCGGCCCCTGTCGCGGCGGGGCAGCCGCCTTCCCTCAGGGTATTTGCAGCACCACGTTGCCCGTCGCCCGCCCGCTTTCGACCAGTTCGTGCGCCTCGGCAATAACGTCAAGCGGCAGCCGGGCCGCAATGTTGTGCTGCAGCCGCCCGTCGCGCAGCCATTCCGTCAGCTGTCCCACCGCAGCCGCACGATCGGCCGCGGTCAGGTTGTAGACAATGAAGAAGCGAACGCGCACGTTCTTCAGGATTGCCGGGAAGAAGGGCACCGCGATCTCCGGCCGGCCGCTGCCGTAGACGACGATGTCGCCTTCCGCCCTGACCGCGGCCAGCGACGCGCCGACATTGGCGGCGAAGTCGACTTCGATGACCCGGTCAGATCCTTCGCCGGCGGTGGCCTCGAGCACGCGCGCGGCAACGTCATCGCGGCGATAGTCGATCACCAGGTCGGCGCCGGCCTGGCGGGCCAGGTCCGCCTTCTCCTCGCTGCTTGCCGTGGCGATGACCTGCCGTGCGCCGGCAAGCCTGGCCATCTGGATCGCGTAGTGTCCGACCGCGCCGGCGCCACCGGTGACCAGCACGGTCCTGCCGGCAACGCCGCCGTCCATGCGCACCGCGTGCAGCGCCGTGAGTGCCGGGATGCCGAGGCAGGCGCCGACGTCGAAAGGCACCGCTGCCGGCAGGTCGATCGCCTGCCCCGCCGGCAACACGACGTACTGCGCTGCGGTGCCGAAGGCGCGCTTCCACGCCGCGTTCCACACCCATACGCGTTCGCCCAGGCGTGCCGCCGGCACGCCATCGCCCACGCGATCGATGACGCCGGCGCCGTCGCTGTGCGGAACGATGCGGGGAAACGGAAGTTCCCGGCTGCGCAGCCCGGCGCGCGACTTCACGTCGGACGGATTGACGCCCGAACAGGCGAGCCTGACTCTCACCTCGCCGGGGCCAGGCTCAGGCGTCGCCAGTTCGCCCAGCTGGATCACTTCCCGTGCCGGGCCGGTGCTTTCGTAGAACGCAGCGCGCATCTCGATCTCCTCGTCCAGGGACCGGCTCGTTGAAGTACTCCGTTGGTCCCGCCAGGCCAATGGTCGCACTTCGCGGCACGCGCGCGCATCGGACACAGGAGCCTGCGGACCGATCGAGCGCGGCGCGGCTGCCCTGTCGCCGATCGGCAGATCGGGTCGCGCGCTTTATCGTCGCGTGGACTCAGTCGGGCGGCTGCGAATCCGGGTCGCTCCGCACGCGTTTCGAGTCGAACGCCAGCGCTACTGGCCCATGTCGGGCATCGCCCCCGCCTCCCGCGCAGTCGGCCGGTCGGCGATCACGCAATCGGTGGTCAGGATCAGGCTCGCCACCGAGGCCGCGTGCTGCAATCCAAGGCGCGTGACCTTGGTCGGGTCGATGACGCCCATCGCGAACATGTCGCCGTACTGCTCGCTGGCCAGGTTGTAGCCCCAGCTCACGTCGCCTGACCGCACCTGCTCGAGGATCGGCGCCGGCTCGGCGCCGGCGTTGCGGATGATCTGCCGCAGCGGCGCCTCCAGCGCACGGCGCACGGTGTCGATGCCGCATTGCTCGGCGAGGCTCTCCGCCCGGCACTCGTCGAGCACGGCCCCGGCACGCAGCAGCGCAATGCCGCCGCCCGCACCGATGCCTTCGGCGACCGCCGCGCGCGTGGCGTGCAGCGCGTCCTCGACGCGCGATTTCTTCTCCTTCATCTCGAGCTCGGTCGAGGCGCCGACGCGGATCAGCGCCACGCCGCCCGAGAGCTTGGCGATCCGCTCGTCGAGCTTCTCGCGGTCGTAGTCGCTGGCGGCCTTCTCGCGCTCGCTGCGCAGCGCAGCGACGCGGGCCCGGATCTGTTCCGGCTCGCCGGTGGCGCCGATCAGCGTGGTGTTGTCCTTGTCGCTTTCGATGCGCCGCGCGCGTCCCAGCTGCTCCAGCGTTGTCTTTTCGAGCGACAGGCCGGCTTCCGCGGAGATCACGCGGCCGCCGGTGACGATCGCGATGTCCTGCAACAGCGCCGCGCGCCGCTCGCCGAAGCCCGGCGCCTTGGCGGCGCTGACCTTCAGCACGCCGCGCACCGCATTGACCACCAGCGTGGCGAGTGCCTCGCCGGTGACATCCTCGGCAATGACCAGCAGCGGCTTGTTGGCCTTGATGACCTCCTCGAGCAGCGGCAGCAGGTCGCGCACCGTCGAGATCGCCTTGTCGTGGATCAGCACGAAGGCTTCTTCGAGCACGACGCGCTGCTTCTCCGCGTCGTTGATGAAGTACGGCGACAGGTAGCCGCGGTCGAACTGCAGACCTTCGACCACCTCGAGTTCGCTCGCCATGCCGCGCGCGTCTTCGGCCTTGATCACGCCCGAGTTGCCGACCCTGCCCATCGCCTCGGCGATCAGCGTGCCGATCGCCGCTTCTCCGTTGGCCGAGATGGTGCCCACCTGCGCGATCTCCTGCGACGTGGCGCACGGCCGCGATTGGGCCTTCAGCCGCTCGACGATGCGTTCGACCGCCAGATCGATGCCGCGCTTGATCCCCATCGGATCGTGCCCGGCCGCTACGAACTTCAGTCCTTCGTTGACCATCGCCTGCGCCAGCACGGTGGCGGTGGTCGTGCCGTCGCCCGCAAGTTCCGAAGTGCGCGCCGCGACCTCGCGCAGCATCCGCGCGCCGAGGTTCTCCACGGGGTCTTCGAGTTCGACCTCGCGCGCCACGGCGACGCCCGAGTTGATCACCGTCGGCGCGCCGAACGGCCGGCCGAGGACCACCGTTCGCCCGCGAGGCCCGAGGGTGACCTTGACCGCGTCGGCGAGCTTGTTCAGCCCTGCGCAGACCCGCTGCCGCGCGTCGTCGCTGAATACGATCAGTTTGCCGCTCATGACGTCCGTGCCTCCCGTCGGTGCTCCGACCCCACGGTCACGGACAGCCAGTTCCGCGCCGGCGAGCCGGCTGTTGCTACGGTAGCCGGCTGGCGCCGGTGCGCGTTGCGCAAAGGCAAGCGGTGGCGATGCGCCCATCGCGCCGCGGGTTCCCGGCGCAGCGCGAAGAGCGGCGGCTGGGCCGGACTTCCGGTGCCGGCGGAGAGCCCGGAAACCGCGTACACTTCGCCAGCTTTCGTTTGAGTTACGGTTTTTCCTTCGGCTTTCCGAGGCTTGTTGTTTGGTTCGTAGAACAACGACGCGTCCCAGGTTTCCCCAGGTTTACGCCGCTTGATCGTTTGCTCGCCGCGGGGCTTTTCCCACGGCTGATTGATATCAACTACTTTTTTGGGAACATCAAATGGCACAGGGAACCGTCAAGTGGTTCAACGACGCTAAGGGCTTTGGCTTCATCACGCCGGACGACGGCGGCAAGGACCTGTTCGCGCACTTCTCCGAAATCCAGGCTGGCGGATTCCGCTCGCTGCAGGAAGGCCAGAAGGTCGAGTTCACGGTCAAGCAGGGCCCGAAAGGCCCGCAGGCCTCCGAGATTCGCGCCATCTGATCGGCGCTCCGGGCTCGAGAAAAACCGCGGCGATGCGCCGCGGTTTTTTTTCGCCTGCTGTCAGACGCCGAGATAGCGGCCCGGCCGATGGTTCACCGCGACTACCAGGTTCAGCGCCACCGCGCCGAGTACCGAGACTGCGATCCGCCAGGGTTCGACCAGCGCGAGGGCAGCGAGCACGATCACGCAATCGATCGCCATCTGCACCTTGCCGGCGCGCCAGCCACGATGCTGCTGGAGGTACAGGGCGAGGATGTTGATCCCGCCGAGGCTCGCCTTGTGCCGGAACAGCATGAGCAGCCCGGCGCCGATCAGACAGCCGCCCATCACGCCCGCGTACAGCGGCTGCAGCGATTCGAAGCGCAGCACGAATGGCATCAGTTCGGCGGCGAGCGACATCGCGGCAACGGCGCAGAAGGTCTTGAGCGTGAATGCCGCGCCCATCGCCCGCCATGCCAGGACGTAGAAAGGCAGGTTGACGACGAAGAACACGACACCGAAGCGCCAGCCGGTGGCGTAGTGGACCAGGAAGGCCAGCCCCGCGGTGCCGCCGGCGAGCAGGCCGGCGCTGGCGAACATGGCCACGCCGAGCGCGATGAACAGCGCGCCGGTCGCGATGGCCTGCGCGTCCTCGAACGCGCTGTGCTGGCTAGCCGCCGGCGCTTCGCTGGCCATGCGGTGGCGCCATTCAGTCGGTCACGCGACCGCGCAGCGCCTTGACCTGGCCGCGGCGCTGTTTCGATTCGATGCGGCGGCGCTGCGACGCCGCCGTCGGCCGCGTCGGTCGGCGCGTGCGCGGGACCGTGGCTGCCGCGTCGACCAGCGCCTGCAACCGGGCCAGCGCCTCGGCGCGATTCTTCTCGAGGCTGCGGTGCTGCTGGGCCTTGATGACGATCACGCCCTCGCCGCTGATGCGCTGGTCGCGGCGCGCAAGCAGGCGGGCCTTCAGTTCGTCGGGCAGGCTGGAGGCGCGGATGTCGAAGCGCAGGTGCACGGCGTTGGACACCTTGTTGACGTTCTGGCCGCCGGCGCCCTGGGCGCGGATCGCCTCGAACGCGATCTCGTCCTCGCGCAGTTCGAACGGAATCTTCACGGACATGGCGGCAATGCTAACCGTGCCGAGAACGCATAATCGATCGCCATCGCCGCACCCGCCAGCCACGCGCCCATCATGAATCGCGGCATCGCCTACGCCAGCGCCGCCTACCTGCTGTGGGGCGTGTTCCCGATCTACTTCAAGGCGCTGCTGGGCGTCGCCCCGCTGGAGATCCTCGCCCACCGCATCGTGTGGTCGCTGGCGGTCTGCGCGGTGCTGCTGCTGCTCCTGCGGCGCCTGCGGTGGCTGGCGGAGCTGCGGCGGCAGCCGCGCGTGCTGCTGTGGTTCGTCGCCAGCAGCGTGATGGTGGCAATCAACTGGTTCGTCTACATCTGGGCCGTGAACTCAGGCCGCGTCGTCGATGCGAGCCTCGGCTACTTCATCAATCCGCTCGTCAACGTACTGATCGGCGCGGTGTTCCTGCACGAGCGCCTGCGCCGTGCGCAGTGGACCGCCGTCAGCGTGGCCGCCGCCGGCGTGTCGTGGCTGACCTGGCAGGCCGGCGCGGTGCCGTGGATCGGCCTGGTGCTGGGGCTCTCCTTCGGCATCTACGGCTTGCTGCGCAAGACGGCGGCGCTCGGCGCGATCGAGGGACTGACCCTGGAGACGATCCTGCTCGCGCCGATCGCGGCGGTCTACCTCGCCTGGCTCGTCGAAACCGGACAAAGCGAGTTCGCGCACGGCGGCACGACGACGCGCCTGCTGCTGCTCGCTGCCGGACCGGTGACCGCTGCGCCGCTGCTCCTGTTCGCCGCCGGCGCGCGAAGGATTCCGCTTTCAACCCTCGGTCTGCTGCAGTACATCGGGCCGTCGCTGCAATTGCTGATCGGCGTCTGGCTGTACCACGAGCCGTTTGCCGAACGCGCGCCCGGCTACGTGCTGATCTGGATCGCGCTGGCGGTGTTCAGCATCGAGGGCATCGTGCGGGGCTGGCGCGCACGCGCAGCGACCGGCTGAGCCGACGGGCGCCGAGGCTCGATCCCGGCGTGTTGCTGCAAGCAAACGCCAGCGCGCGCGTTCGTTGACGGCCGACGCCGGCAGCGCGAACATCCACGTCCTCGCTCATCGAGCGCCCTCGTCATCAAGGAGGCGCATATGGCAAACGTCGAGATTGCTTTCCTGGTCGGCTGCTGCTGACGCGGGTCGCTCGTCATTTCCCGCCGCGCACCGCGGCCGGCCTTCCCTGACCAACTGAGTCCTGCGCCCCTGGGCGCAGCCCGTTTGCTGTCGCGCCCGCACGCCGCGCGTGCCGGCGCTCGATGAGAAGACCGCCATGAACAAGCTGCTGTTCGATCGGTTGCGACCGATCGGCTTTACACCCAGGCTCGCCAGTGCCTTCGACGCAATCAACGTCGACGGGGCCTGGCCGGCGCGCGTGACCGAGGTACAACGCGAGACCGTGACGCTCGACGACGGCTCGACCGCCCTGCCGGCGCGCCTGCATCCGCACCTGGCACGTCGGCTCGCCGAAGTCGATGACGCGGTCGCCGTCGGCGACTGGGTCGCCGCCGAGCGCGATGGACACGGCGACGCGTGGATCCACTCGCCGCTGCCGGCGGCCACCCGCATCGCCCGCATCGACAGCGACGGCCACCGGCACGTGCTGGTCGCCAACGTCGACACCGCGCTGATCGTGATGGGCCTGGACGGCGACTTCAACCCGCGCCGCGTCGAGCGCTACCTGGCGCTCACGCAGGGCGCCGGCGTCTGGCCGGTGATCGTACTGACCAAGCTCGACTGCGCCACGCAGTCTCGGCAGGCGATCGACGACCTGCGCAGCCGCATCCCGGCCGCCGTGCCGATCGAGGCGGTCGACGCGACCGCCGCCGAGACGGCCGGCACACTCGCACCGTACCTGGCGGCGGGACAGACGGCGGTGCTGCTCGGCTCCTCGGGTGCCGGCAAGTCGACGCTGACCAACACGCTGCTCGGCCGTGCGGCGCAGGCGACCGGCGCGGTGCGCACCGACGACTCGCGCGGCCGGCACACGACCACCACGCGCACGCTGCACCGGCTGCCCGGCGGCGCCTGCCTGATCGACACGCCGGGTCTGCGCGGTTTGCGCGTCGACCTCGACGAAGCCGAACTGGCGGCGAGCTTCGACGACATCGCGCGGCTGGCCGGGCAATGCCGTTTCCGCGACTGCCGGCACGTCGACGAACCCGGTTGCGCGGTGCGCGACGGCGTCGCAGCCGACCGGCTGCGCAACTTCCACAAGCTGACGCGCGAGGTGCGGCGCGACCGGATGACGCCTCTCGATCGCCGCCGCCAGCTGGCCGAGTGGAAATCGCGCGTCCGCGCCGCCGAGCAGCGGACCCGGATGAAGCGCGGCTGAAGAACTCGGCGCCATCAGCGCCGGCGCCGCACCGCTGCGGGTGTGGCCGCATCGCGGTTCAGCCCGACGCTGACCAGCAGGTCGATCAGCACGCGCAGGCGCGGTGGCACGTGGCGGCCGGAGGGATAGACGAGCGAGATCGGCGTCGGCGGCGGACGGTACGCCCGCAGGATTTCGACCAGCGCGCGCCGGCGCAGCGCGGCTCGCGCCATGTTGTCCGGCACCTGCGCAATGCCCATACCCTCGACGGCTGCCGCAACGAGCGCCTCGCCGTCGTTGAAAACGCATAGGGCCGGCGGCGCGAGCTCGACGGCGCGACGACCCTCGCGGAACTGCCATGGCCGCAGCCGGCCGGAGGAGGGGTTGCGAAACAGCAGGCAGGCATGCCGCTCGAGATCGCCCGGCCCCTGCGGCGTGCCCTGCTCGCGGAGATAACGCGGCGAAGCAACGACGAGCAGTGCCTGCTCGCCGAGCGGTCGTGCAGTCAGCGTCGAGTCGGCCAGCGCGCCGATGCGCACCGCCGCGTCGACACCCTCCTTCACCAGGTCGACGTAGCGGTCGCTGAAGCTGACTTCGAGCTGCAGCCCCGGGTATTGGGCCTGCAGCCGCGCCAGCAACGGCACCACCTCCAGCTTGCCGAGCGTCGACGGCGCGTCGAGGCGCAGTCGCCCGGCCGGCTCGCCGCGTGCCCCCTCGGCCTGGGCGCGCAGCGCGTCGAGCTCCTCGATGATTCTCTCGCAGCGGGCGAACAGCTCGCGGCCGTCGGCGGTGAGACTGACCTGCCGCGTCGTGCGGTGGAACAGGCGCAGGCCGACGTCGCGCTCGAAGCGCTGCACGCTCTTGGCCACGGCCGACGGCGACAGGCCGAGCGAGCGCGCTGCGGCGGCAAAGCTTCCGCTGCGCGCACTCTCCGTGAACGCGGCGAGCGCCTGCAGGCCTGCCATCGAGAACCTCCGATTGACGACAACTTGTCGGCAATCTTAGGACGCCTGCCGCTCTTCTGTCGCGGCTCGCGGCCAAGCACACTGCGCGGCAAGGCGGCGGAGACGAGGCTTTCCCTGACGCCGGAGACGACGATCAACCAGGGAGGGAACCATGTACGTGATCGACAACGCAACGATCCCCATGACCGGGCTACCCGGCATCACGCACCGCACGCTCGCCAGCCAGGCCGACGGACTGCGCTCGCTTTCGGTGTGGCTGCAGACCATCGAGCCCGGCGCAGCCACGCCGCCGCACCGCCATGATTGCGACGAAGTCGTGGTCGTCCTCGCCGGCCGCGGCGAGTTGCGCGTCGATGGCGAGGTACAGGCGTTCGGACAGCACCAGACGATCGTGCTGCCGGCCGAGGTCGATCACCAGATCGTCAACAGCGGCGACGAACCGCTGTGCACGCTGGCGGCGTTTGCCGCCACCCCTGTCGGTGTCGTCCTGCCTGACGGAACGCCGTTTCCATTGCCCTGGAAGAGCTGAACGCCGCCCGCGGCCGCCGACTCTGCCGCTTCGCCGTCAGTCGACGGCCAGCAGTTCGACCTCGAAGACCAGCGTCGCGTCGGGCGGGATGACGTCACCGGCGCCCCACGCGCCGTAGCCGAGCGCCGGCGGGATCACCAGCTTGCGCAGGCCACCGACACGCATTCCGGCGACGCCTTCTTCCCAGCCGGCGATCACGTTGCCCTGCCCGAGGGGGAAACCGAAGGGCTCGTCGCGGTCGCGACTGGAGTCGAACTTGGTGCCGTCGGTCAGCCAGCCGGTGTAATGGACGACGACGTCCGAGCCGAAGCGCGCCGCGGCACCCTGCCCGATGCGCATGTCGTCGTATTGCAGGCCGCTACTCGTAGTGATCATGGCCATCGTCGCTCTCCATCGGCACCTCGTTGCCGGTTCGGCCGATGCTACCTGCGACGGCGCGCGGCCGCTGACTTTCCGGCACTTCTTCTTCGGGGGCACGAGCCCGGCAGCGGTTCGTGACCACGCTGCCCGGGCGGAAAGGGGTTGCAGACGACGCCTTGCGACAGCCGATGTGAGTCCTGGAGGGCAGTCGTACCGGGAGGTCGTTCAGCGATCGTCTGCAGGGCCCCACCGTAACCCGTTGCGCCCGGCCGCGTCAGTCGAGCAAACGGACTAAGTGAACAGGCGCGGCGCTAGACTGCGCCGTCGCCCCTGCGGAACGGAGCCGTATTTCGAAATGGACAAGCTCGCCGATGCGCGCGCCCTCGTGCGCGGACGAATCGACGCCTTGCGCGCCGCACTGAAGACGCACGGCCTCGCGGCGTGGCTGCTGCCGTCGGCCGATCCCCACTTGTCCGAGTACCTGCCCGAGCGCTGGCAGGGCAGGGAATGGGCCAGCGGGTTCACCGGTTCCGCGGGCACGCTGGTCGTTACCGGCGATGTGGCCGGACTGTGGGTCGACTCGCGCTACTGGACCCAGGCCGACGCGCAGACGGCAGGCAGCGGGATCGAGGTGATGAAAATCGCCGGCGCGTCGAGCCCCGGTCACGTCGAGTGGCTCGCTGCAAATCTTCCCGCCGGCAGCGTGGTCGGCGCCGACGGCGCGGTACTTTCTCTGGCGGCAGCACGCGCGCTGCGCGACAAGCTCTCGGCCCGCGACATCGCGCTGCGCACCGACTTCGACCTGCTCGACGAAATCTGGCCGCAGCGCCCCGGCCTGCCGGCCGCGGCGGTGTACGAGCATCCGGCGCCCTATGCGCCGACGCCGCGCCGCGAAAAGCTTGCCGCGATTCGCGCCGAAATGGTGAGGGCCGGGGCCGACGCGCATTTCGTTTCCACCCTCGACGACATCGCATGGATCACCAACCTGCGCGGTGCCGATGTCTCCTACAACCCGGTGTTCGCCGCGCACCTGCTGATCACGCGGGATACGGCGTTGCTGTTCGTCGGCGAGGGCAAGATCGCGCCGGCTTTGCAGGACAAGCTGGCCGTCGACGGTCTCGTGCTGGCGCGTTATGGCGACGCCGCCGAGGCCTTGTCCGCATTGCCTTCGCGCAGCGCGCTGCTGCTCGACCCGCGGCGCATCACGCTCGCCTTCCGCCAGGCCGTTCCCCAGACGGTCAGGGTGATCGAGGCGATCAACCCGTCGACGCTGGCCAAGAGCCGCAAGACCGTCGCCGAGATCGCTTTCGTGCGACAGGCGATGGAGCAGGACGGCGCGGCGCTGGCCGAGTTCTTCGCCTGGTTCGAGGCCGCGCTCGGCCGCGAGCGGATCTCCGAACTGACGATCGACGAAAAGATCACCGCCGCGCGCGCGCACCGGCCGGGCTTCGTGTGCGCGAGTTTCTCGACCATTGCCGGCTTCAACGCCAACGGCGCGCTGCCGCACTATCGCGCCACCGACGAGGCGCACGCACTGATCGGCGAGCCGGGAAGCACCGGCGACGGCCTGCTGCTGATCGACTCGGGCGGCCAGTATCCATTCGGCACGACCGACATCACGAGGGTGGTGCCGGTGGGCAGGACCACGCGCGAGCAGCGCGAGGATTTCACCCGCGTCCTCAAGGGCGTGATCGCACTGTCGCGCGCCAGCTTTCCTCGTGGCACGCGATCGCCGATGCTCGACGCGCTGGCGCGCGTGCCGATCTGGGCAGGCGGGATCGACTACGGCCACGGCACCGGCCACGGTGTCGGATACTTCCTCAACGTGCACGAAGGACCGCACGGCATCACGCCGCACCTGGCGCCGGAGCCGCACACGGCGCTCGAGCCGGGCATGATCACCAGCAACGAGCCCGGCATCTACCGACCGGGGCGCTGGGGCGTGCGCATCGAGAACCTCGTGCTCACCGTGCCGGCGCAGGAAACCGAGTTCGGCGAATTCCTGAAGTTCGAGACGCTGACGCTGTGCCCGATCGACACCCGCTGCATCGAGCGGGAACTGATGAGCAGCGACGAGATCGACTGGCTCAACGCCTACCACGCCGAGGTGCTGCGGCGGGTCGGCCCGCTGGTGGCAGGCAGCGCACACGCGTGGCTCGTGCAGCGCACGCAGCCGTTCTGATTGCCGCCGCCAGTCGATGGCCCGGTGGCCGCAGGACAGGGTCGCGGTGGCGGCGACGAATCGACGGCGTCAATAGAGGTCGGCAGATCCGTCGCAGCTGCATTGAACGCGGCGCCGGACGCCGTCCGCTGCATGATCGGAATGCCGAATTGCATCGCGAAGGTCAGCCGGTCACGCTGCGTTCGGACGGTCCGCGGGCGCTATGCTGGGGTTTTCCCTTAACAAGCTGCGCGCGGCGCGCCCATTTGCAGGAGACAGAGTGTGGCCTCCAGTGACGACAAACAGCTTGCCGCGAACTCCGGCGCGACGGCGCGCGACGAGGTCTTCAACGATCCGACGACGGCGGTCGGCGACTTCACCTTCGATCGTGCGGTGGCGGGAGTGTTCGACGACATGGTCAGCCGCTCGGTGCCTTTCTACGCCGAGATGCAGCGCATGGTGGTGGAGATGGCCGGCGACTTCGTCACGCCCGGAAGCAACGTCTACGACCTGGGCTGCTCCACGGCGACCACGTTCATCCAGTTGCATCCCCGCCTACCGCCGTCGGCGCGATTCGTCGGTTTCGACAACTCCGAGGAGATGCTGGTCAAGGCGCGCGAGAAGCTCGCCGTGAGCGGCGTCGACCGGCAGGTGGACCTGAAGGTGGTCGATCTCGACCAGGGGGCGCCGATCGAGAACGCCTCACTCGTGATGATGATCCTCACCCTGCAGTTCATCCGCCCGCTCAATCGCGAACGCCTGATGCAGGACATCTTCCGCGGCCTGAACGACCAGGGCTGCCTGATCCTGATCGAGAAGGTGCTCGGCGAGGACTCGCTGTTCAACCGGCTGTTCATCAATTACTACTACGACATGAAGCGCCGGCATGGCTACAGCGAACTGGAAATCTCCAAGAAGCGCGAGGCGCTCGAAAACGTGCTGATTCCCTACAAGCTGCTGGAGAACCGCGAACTGCTGCTGCGTACCGGCTTCCGTTCCGTCGACGTGTTCTTCAAGTGGTACAACTTCTGCGGCATGGTCGCAGTCAAGTAGGGGCGGTGCCGGCTTGAACTCCCGCCTCGTCCGCGCCGGTCAGGTCGCCTTCCGCCGGCGCGGGCTGCTGCTGCCGGTCGCGATCGTCCTGCTGCTGATTCCGGGCCCGCACCTGATGGCCGATCCGGCACAGGCCGGTCTTGCCGGATTGGTGATCGCGCTGTTCGGCCAGGCGATCCGTTCTGCCACGGTGGGCCTCGAGTACATCATCCGCGGCGGAAGGGAACATCAGGTCTATGCGGAGAAGCTGGTGACGGGCGGCATCTATTCGCATGTCCGCAACCCGATGTACGTCGGCAATTTTTTTCTTCTGATCGGACTGGCCCTTGCCTCGAACTCCTGGGTCTTCGTGCTTGCCGCCATCCCGATCGCCGCGCTCTGGCACGTCGCAATCGTTGCCGCCGAGGAGGCCTTTCTGCGCGGCAAGTTCGGCGCCGAGTTCGACGCTTTCTGCGCCCGCTCGCCGCGCTGGGTGCCGAGGCTCTCCGGGCTGCGAACGACCTTCCGGGGCATGACCTTCAACTGGCGCCGCGTGCTGGTCAAGGAATACCAGAAGCCCGTCGACTGGCTGGTCGCGCTGGCCCTGGTGACGACCGTCAAGATCGCGCTCGCCAAGGGTCTGCAGCAGCACCCCTGGGTCGTCGGCCTGATGGTGACCGTCATCGTCGCGCGGGTCGCGCTGTACCTCGCCGGTCGGACTCTCGACGCGCAAAACTAGCCCGTTTCCATCGCCCGCCGAGTCGGCAGCGGCACGATCCTCTTGCGCTCCCATGCGGGCGCCCGGAACGTCGGTCGTCCGTGCCGGAGACTCGCGCACTGCGCCTGCTGTTACACTGCGTCCCGCGGTATGTGACCAGCGCCGTCGTGACATCTCCCGACGGATCCTTGCCGCAGTCAATCCTGACCTGCTTTACCACCTCGTTCGTCTGCAGTCGGCTGGTCGATGAACGCCTGAGAAATCGGACTCTGACCCCGATTTCCGGCGGCAGGCCAACCTCTTGAGAGTTTCCCGATGTCTTTTGCAAGCCTCGGCTTGTCCGACGCGCTCGTGCGTGCGGTCACCGAAGTCGGCTACACGACGCCGACCCCCATCCAACTTCAGGCGATTCCCGCCGTGCTCGCCGGCCGCGACCTGCTCGCCAACGCGCAGACCGGCACGGGCAAGACGGCCGGCTTCGTGCTGCCGATCCTGCATCGCCTCGCCGACCAGCCTGCCAGCGGCCGTCGCATCATCCGCGTGCTGATCCTCACACCGACGCGCGAACTCGCCGCGCAGGTCGAGGAAAGCGTGCGCGTCTACGGCAAGCACGTCTCGCCGAAGTCGACCGTGATCTTCGGCGGCGTCAACATCAACCCGCAGATCGACGCGCTGAAGCGCGGCGTCGACATCGTCGTCGCCACGCCCGGCCGCCTGCTCGACCACCACGGGCAGCGCACCATCGACCTGTCCACGGTCGAAGTGCTGGTGCTCGACGAGGCGGATCGCATGCTCGACATGGGCTTCATGCCCGACATCAAGCGCATCCTGGCGATCCTGCCGAAAAAGCGGCAGAACCTGCTCTTCTCGGCGACGTTTTCCGACGAGATCCGCAGCCTCGCCACCGGCCTGCTGCACGATCCGCTGGCCATCCAGGTCACGCCGCGCAACTCGACGGTCGAGGCGGTCGCACAGAAGGTGCTGCCGGTCGACGCCAAGCGCAAGAGTGAACTGCTCGCGCACCTGATCAAGTCGAACTCCTGGTACCAGGTGCTGGTCTTCACGCGCACCAAGCACGGCGCCAACCGGCTCGCCGCACAGCTTGAAAAGAACGGCATCAGCGCACTGCCGATCCACGGCAACAAGAGCCAGAACGCACGCACGCGGGCGCTGGCTGCGTTCAAGAGCGGCGAGCTGCAGACGCTGGTGGCCACCGACATCGCCGCGCGCGGGCTCGACATCGAGCAGCTGCCGCACGTGGTGAACTTCGACCTGCCCAACGTGCCCGAGGACTATGTGCACCGCATCGGCCGCACCGGCCGGGCCGGCGCCACCGGGGAGGCGATCTCCCTCGTGAGCCGTGAGGAGCAGCCGCTGCTGCGCGACATCGAGCGCGTCATCCGCAGGCAGCTGCCGCGCGAAGTGATACCCGGGTTCGAAACCGGCTCCGCGCCCAGCAGCACCTTCATCGACACGCCAGCCGCTCGGCCCGCGCATTCGGCCCCCTCGCGGGGACAGCCGGGCAGAGGACAGGGCGGCCGGGGAAACTCGCGCGGCAAGCCTCGCGCGCCCGTACCGGCGACGGGGGCCAAGGCCTCGCCGGCGCGCAACCCGGCTCCCGGGGCATCTGCGCAGCGCCAAGCCAATCCTCCCCCGGCGCCACGCGGCGATTCGGCACGTCCCGGTGCTGCTCCCGCGGCGACCCGCTCCGGACGGCCGCAGCAGCAGCGCCGCGACGACCGCGCCGGCAACGTGCGCAGCAACCTGCCGCCGGGCTGGAAGTAACCCCGGCGTCGCTCAGCCCGCCTGTCGATCAGGCGGGCGCGGGCACAGCGCTGCTTGCCGTCGCGCTTGACGGCAAGTTCCGCCGTGGCGCCGGCGCGGGCACGGCGCCCCGCGCGTGCCCCATGCGGCGTTCGTGAAAAAATGCGCGCGCGTCCGCACCAGTTCAGGACAGGCATGCCGATGTCCGCCACGATTCCGATCCGCCACAACCCGCAGGCCTCCCGCTTCGAGGCGGAGGCCGACGGCCATCTCGCCCGCTGCGACTACAGGATGCAGGACGGCGTCATGCTGCTGGTTCACACCGAGGTGCCTCCGCCCCTCGAAGGACGCGGCATCGCCGCGGCGCTTGTGCGTGCCGCACTCGAACACGCGGACGCCGAGGGACTTCGCGTGCAGCCACGGTGCTCGTACGTCAGGGTCTATCTCGCGCGGCATCCCGAATACCGCCGGCTGCTCGGCTGAGGCGTTGGACTTGCGGCCAGCGGCCGGTGCCGGGGAACGGTCGGCAGCGGCAACGTCAAGGCGGGCGATTGCGGCACTTGTCTCAGGTCAGCACTTTTAGAAGTTTTCTTCAGGTACCCGCCTAGGTATCAAATCACGGTGCTAATCTGCGTTTCGTAGGTTGTGATGCGCGTTGAAGACCGTCCGCCGATGAAAGGCGAGCATCACGACAGCAGCTTGTCTCCTCCACCTCCTCCTTGGTGGTTCAGGCCCGGCCCTAGCGCCGGGCCTTTTTTCTTCTGCACGGAGTCCGTCCCGGCGACTCGCCAGCGCGCCGGCGGCCCGCTTACAAATCGTAAAACTCTCGCGGTGCTGCCGGTGCACGGACGGCGCTCCCGGCCGTTCTTGGGGTACACGTCCAAGGAGGTCGAGATGAAAGCTGCCGTTGCCGCCATCGCCGTTTCCGCAGTCGCCCTGGCCGCCCCGATCGGCGCCGCCCATGCCCGGACCGCAGTTGCGGTGCACGTTGACACTCCCGCGTTCGGACTCCGCATCGGGGCACCTGGCTTTTTCTTTGCTCCCCCGCCCGTTGTCGTGCACCCGGTTCCGGTGTATGCCCCGCCGCCTGTCTACGCCGCACCCGTTCCGGTGGCGTATCTGCCGCCGCGCGTGGTACTTCGCGCCCCCCTCGCCTATCCGGTTGTTTATCCCCATGTTCACGGCCCGGTCGTGAAGCATTGGAAGCACGGCCGCCCCCACGGTCGCCGCGGTGTCGTAGGCGCCGGCTACGCGTACGGCTACTAGCCCTGCCGGAAGCAATCGTCACGGTCCCGATGGGGTCGCCCAGACCGCAGCCAGTCACCGCGCGATGGCCGCCGGAAGAGTCAAACTCACGACTGGCTTGAAGGCGCAGATGCCAATGAGGACAACAGCCTTGCCGATGCCGTTCGCCGCGCGCCTCGCCCGCATTGCGCTGCAGATATTGGGGATGCTCGTCGCCGGCCTCTGCGCCCTGGGCACGCCGCTGGCACAAACCGTGGCTGACGCCGAAGCAACCGACCCGCCCGGACGTGTCGGCAGTGTCACGCTGCTGGCCGGTCCGGTCACGATGGTCGACCTGTCCACCGGAAGCCGCGAGGACGCGCTGCTGAACTGGCCGGTGACCGGCGGCTGGCGTATCGAGACGGGGCAAGCCGGCCGCGCCGAGGTGCGGATCGGATCGACCGCGCTGCGGCTCGACGAACAGACCACCGTCGATTTCGCTCGTCTCGACGATGAGTTCATCCAGATCGCGGTGCTGCGCGGCAGCGTCGCGCTGCGGCTGCGCAACCCGGAGGTCCTGAACGAACTGGAGGTGCTGACCCAGCGCGAGCGCTTCTCGTTCGACGAGCCGGGCAGCTATCGCATCGACGTCGACAGGCCGCCGGGTGTGACCGCGGTCACTGCCTTCACTGGCCGCGTGCGCATTGCCAGCGCCGGCAGCAGCTTCATGGTCGCCGCCGGCCAACGCGGCGAACTGAGCGCGCCACCGATGCTCAGCTTCCAGCTTTCCGCCGCGGCCGCAGACCGCTTCGACGACTGGGCCGCCGGGCGCGACGCGCGCGAGGACTCGATTCGCAGTGCGGCCTACGTTTCGCGGGAGACCACCGGCGTCGAGATGCTGGACAACTACGGCGACTGGCGTACGGTCGAGGACTACGGCCCCGTCTGGTTCCCAAGTGCCGTGCCGGGCACCTGGGCTCCGTACCGCTACGGCCGCTGGGTCTGGATCAGTCCCTGGGGCTGGACCTGGATCGACGAGGCGCCGTGGGGCTTCGCGCCTCTGCATTACGGACGCTGGGCGGTAGTCGGCGGCGTCTGGGGATGGATTCCGGGTGTCGTCGTGCCGCGGCCCGTGTACGCCCCGGCGCTGGTAGCGTGGTTCGGCACCCCCGGTGTCAGTGTCAGCATCGGCGCGCCGATCGGCTGGTTTCCGCTCGGGCCGCACGAGGTCTACGTGCCTGCGTATCGCCATACCCCGCGCCATTTTCGCGTAGTCAACGTCCAGCACGTGAGGCATGGCGGTCAGATCACCATCGTGCAGGCGCCGAAATACGTGCATCGCCATCCGGATCGATCGACCTGGGTTGCCGGCGATCGCTTCGGCCGGCCGGAACCGGTGCATCGCGGGCATCGCCCGCCACCCTCCGAATGGCGCCAGTACATCGCGCGTCCGCAGCCGCCGGCCAATGTGCCGAACACCAAACGGAGACAGGCCATCGACTCTGCGCCACCGGTTCCTCGCGCAGCCTCTCCGACGCCGAGGGTTGATCCAAGGCCAGGGGCCAGTCTGCCGGAGCGGCCGCCGCGATCCGGCGCCGTGCCTCGCCTGCCGGAGACACCGGGAGTTGCCGAGGTACCGAGGGCGAGGCCCGTCCCACAACCGCCGGCACTCCGCCCGGAACCGTCGCCCGCGCGCGGCGGACCGGCTGCGCCGATCCAGGATGGCCGAAGACTGCCACCGCGCCAGCCGCCCACGTCGACTCAGCCGCAGGTACCGCAATCGCCCCACCCTGAACGGGCGCGGCCGCGCGAGGCCACGCCTGCGCAAGCTCAGCCACCGACTCCATCGGTCGCCCCCGCCTCGCGCGGACGCGGCGACCCCGGGACCGCGTCGCACGACGGCCGTCGCTCTGCCCCGCGCGGACCCGCGCCGCCGAGCGTCACGACGCCCGCGCCGACGCGACGCCTGCGCCACAGTCGGCGCCATCCCCGCGCCGGCGACGGCCCCGCGGGACGCGGCTCCCGAGCCGCCGCCAGCGCGACAGGCCCCGCCGCCTCAACGCGAAGGCGGCGACCGGCGCGGTGGTGGCGGGCGATCCCGGCCGTCCTACGAAGTCCGCGCGCTGAGCAAGAGGCTCGCGACGGGCCGGCACCACGACTGCGCCCCGCAGCGAAATGTGCTAACAAAGCGGGTCTGGACAGTGCGCGAGCGCCCTTGCAAGGGCGATCAGCGGAGGTCACCGAGATGCGCTGGAGTTCCCTTCTTCACCCTGCCTGCGTGGGCGGACTGCTCTGCCTGGCGCTCGCCGGCTGTGCGACGCAAAGCGCGCCGCCGCCGATCACGGTAATCACGCCACCCGCGCCGGCGGCGGCCGCCGCCCCCGATCAGACACCGTCCGGCAGCACCGAGGCGGCGGAGATCGAAGTCGTCTCGGCACAGTTCGGGGTGTTCGGCGCCGATGAAAGCGGTCGCCGCGTCCTGCTGGAAACGGCCCGCTTTCCGGCCGTGGTCTCGGCTCCTTACGGCTGGTTCATCATCTTCAGGACCGACAAGCCGACTGTGGTCTGGCGCGAGGAATTCGAACTGCCGGTCCCGCCGCCGACCTGGGGCCCGGGCGAGGCGATGGGCATCTACACGATCTCGCCCGACCGTAAAACGGCGGTCACCGAAAGAATCATCCCGACGCGGCTTGGCTTCGTTGCCAACGAGTGGCGCTATGCACCTGGCGATCCGCTCGGCGCGCACGCGATGCGCGTGTACATCGACGGCCAGCTGATCCGCGAGTTCAGGTTCGACATCGAGGAGGGTCCGGCGCAGCAGCGCCCGGCGCGCCCGCCGGCCGGCGGCTCGTCGACCTGAACCATCGCGCGCCGCGATGAGGACGATGCGGCTGGGCATGCGCTGGACAATCGCCTTCGTCCTCGCCACCACCTTCGCCGCTGCAGTCGTCTGGGCCATGGATATCGATGCGTACTGGGAGTACTCCGACCCCGCCGCAAGCGAGGCGCGCTTCCGCGGCCTGCTCGTAGAGGCGCAGGGCGACGACCGCCTCGAACTGCTGACCCAGATCGCCCGCACCTTCAGCCTGCGCGGCGATTTCGCACAGGCGCACAAGCTGCTCGACGAGGTCGAGGGACAGCTGGCCTCGGCGGGCCCGGCACCGCGCGTACGCTATCTGCTCGAGCGTGGTCGCAGCTACAACTCGGCGGGCGACAAGGAACGCGCCAGGCCGCTGTTCGTGCAGGCCTGGGCCATTGCGTCGGAAAACGGCCTCGACGGGCTCGCCGTCGACGCCGCGCACATGGTGCCGATCGTCGTGGCCGGCCCGGAGGGCGCCGAGTGGACGCGCCGCGGCGTCGAACTGGCGCGCCGCTCGCACGACCCCAAGGCGCGCGGCTTGCTGCCGGCGCTGCTGAACAACCACGCCTGGAACCTGCACGACGAAGGCCGGTATGCCGAGGCGCTGGCCATCTTCCGCGAGGCCGAGGCCGCCTGGCTCGCCACCGGGAAGCAGCCGCAGGGACGGATCGCTCGCTGGTCGGTCGCCCGTTGCCTGCGTTCGCTGGGACGCTTTGACGAAGCGCTCTCGGTGCAGCGCGCGCTCGAGAAGGAGTGGGCGGCGGCGGGAAGCTCGGACGGCTTCGTCTTCGAGGAACTGGCCGAACTGCTGGAAGCGACCGGCAGGCCCGACGAGGCGAAACCCTACTTCCGGCGCGCCGCCGAGGAACTGGGCAAGGATGCCTGGCTGGCGAAGAACGAGCCGCAACGGCTCGCGCGTCTGCGCGAGCGGGGTCGGTGAGCGTCAGTCTTCGCGAGACGGAATCCGGTACAGCCAGATTGCCAGCAGGACGCCGAACACCGCGAGCAGTGCCTGCAGCCATGCCGGCCTGACGAAAAAGACGATCGATACCGCGAGGGTCAGGGACATCAGGCCGATCGCGGTCAGCTTGGTCCGGCGCGGGATCGACCGGTGCTTCTCCCATTCGCGGATCAACGGGCCGAAGGTGCGGTTGGCCAGCAGCCAGTCGTGAAAGCGGCGCGACGAGCGCGCGAAGCACGCCGCTGCCAGAAGCATCAGCGGCGTGGTCGGCAGCAGCGGCAGGAAGATGCCGATCACGCCGAGCACGACGCAGAGTGCGCCGGCGGCGATCAGCAGGCCGCGGACGAGCGGCGAGTCGTGCTCGCGCACACGCGGCGCCGGGTGATCGGCTTCCCCGATCTCTGCACTCTTCGACGCGCGCCCTTTGGCCATGCCCCGAAGTTAGCCCAGGCGCAAACGGAACGCTTCCGCGACGCGGCCCGCGCTGGTTAGACTGCTCACCACAAGACAGAGACGGCGAAGCGACGGCACGACCCTGGACGGGAAGGATGCCGGCGATCGTTGCACGGGGAGCGCAGGAGCCCGAAGGCCGCCGCTGGGCGAGTCCCTCGGGCGCAGCACGCAGCCAGCCTATGAGCACGTCCTCGACGCGCCGTCTCGCGGCCGTGATGATCGCCGACGTCGCCGGCTACAGCCGGCTGATGGAGCACGACGAGGCCGGCACGCACGCGCGACTGCTCGAGATCCGCGACGAGGTCACCGATCCGGCGGTGCGTGGCCATGGCGGCCGCATCGTGCGCACCGTCGGCGACGGCATCCTCGTCGAGTTCCCCAGCGCCGCGTCGGCGCTGGCTGCCGCAGTCGAGATCCAGCGCACGATGGCGCGGCGCAACCTGGAGCTGCCGGCGGACCAGCGCGTCGATCACCGCATCGGAATCAACCTTGGCGACATCCTGGTCGACGAGCACGACATCGCCGGGACCGGCGTGAACGTCGCCGCCCGCCTCGAGGCGCTCGCTCCGCCCGGCGGC
Organism: uncultured beta proteobacterium; assembly: GCA_963847675.1. Classification (GTDB taxonomy): domain Bacteria; phylum Pseudomonadota; class Gammaproteobacteria; order Burkholderiales; family Burkholderiaceae_F; genus JADJWR01. The sequence goes on along the minus strand of CAWKAP010000004.1, from coordinate 616,313 downwards.
ATCGCGATCTCCGGCACGGTGCGCGAACAGGTCCGTGAGGACATCGGCGTCCGCTTCGTCGACGCGGGCGAACAACAGGTGAAGAACATCTCCCGGCCGATCCGTGTCTTCCGGGTCGAGATCGACGGCGCGCCGTCGCCGTGGACCCGGCTGCGCGCGGCGCGCTGGAGACGGCCGCTGACGATCGCCGCGGGAACCGTTGTACTCGTCATCGCCGCGACGCTCGCGCATCGACAGTGGCAGCCGGAAAAGCCGCCGCAGTCGCTGGTCATCCTGCCGTTTGCGTTCGCCGACGAAACCCCGGGCGGCGCGGTGCTGGCCGCCTCGATGACCGCGCAGGTGACCCGCGCGGTTTCACGCGTGACCGGACTGGCGGTGATCGCGCCCGCCGTCGCGGCGCCGCTCGCCGGCCGCCGCGGCGAACTGCGGCAGATCGGCGACGAGTTGAAGGTCCGCTACGCGCTGGACGGCCGCGTGGACCGCAGCGCAAACCTCGTGCGGGTCACCGCGCATCTCGTCGACACCGGCAGCGGCGGGTCGCTGTGGAGCAGCGACGTCGAGGCCCCGGCTGCGGCAGATGGTTCAGCGCCGCTGGCCGTGATCGGCCGGCTGTCGGAAACCCTGCGTTCGGCCGTGATCGACGTGGAATTGAAGCGTGTCGCCGCCGGCGAGCAGGCGTCGAGCGCATATGCGCTGGCGCTCGCCGCCAGCCGCGAGCTGCAGGACGCCACGGAACTGGCGCAGATCCGGGCGGCGCGCGAGCGGTTCGAGCGCGCGCTGGCGCTCGAACCCGGGCATGTTCCCGCGCTGACCGGCTACGCCCACGCGCTCGTCTTCGAGGCCGACCGCATCGACCCGGGTACTCCGCGCGACGGCCTGCTCGCGAAGGCAGACGAAGTCTCGTTGCGCGCGGTCACGCTGCAGACCGACAACGCGGAAGCCTGGGGGGCGCGCGCCAACGTGCTGCTGTTTCGCAACCGGATCGATGCCGCAGTCGAGGCCATCCAGCGCGCCCTGGAACTGAACCCGTACCTGATCACGGTGCAGTCGTTCAGCGGACAGATCTACCTGGCGCAGGGCCGTGGCGAGGAAGCGCTGGCGGCGTTCGACCGCGGCATCGAGCTGAACCCGACCAGCACCGCGCGCGGCGTTCTGATGCACTTCCGCTGCCGAGCACTGCTCCTGCTCGGCCGTTATGCGCAGGCAATCGAGTCCTGCGAACGCGGCATGGCGTTCGGCACCGAATGGCCCGACTACATGGTGCTGGCGGCGGCCTATGCGCTGCACGGTGACGCGCCGCGCGCGGCGCAGGCTCGGGCCGGACTGCTGCGGCTGCAGCCCGCCTTCACGATCCGCTGGCACGAGGCGCTTGCCGGCCGTGCCGGCGCAGCGCACACGCCTTTCGAGCGGGTGCTGCACGAAGGGCTGCGCATGGCCGCCGTACCCGAGTAGTCGGCGCAGCTCCGGTCAGCGGCGCGTGGCATCCCACACCTTCTGCAGCCGCTTGACCGAGACCGGCATCGGCGTGCGCAGCTCCTGCGCGAACAGCGACACGCGAAGCTCCTCCAGCAGCCAGCGGAACTCTTCCAGCCGCGGATCGGCCTGGCCCTTGCGCGCGCCGACCTCGCGCAGATACGGCGTCTGAAGCGTCGCGATATCGGCCATCCGCTGGGCGTCACGTGCCGGATCGGCCTTGATCCTGTCGAGCCGCGCCGCGATCGCCTTCAGGTAGCGCGGGTAGTGGGCCAGCTGAGCCGGCGCCGTGGCCGTGACGAAGCCGCGCGGGAACAGGCGCGCCAACTGCTGGTCGATGTCCGCGCAGGCGGCGGGAAAGGCGCGCGCCGCGGAGAGCCGCTTGGTCACGATCACGGCCTCCTGAACAATGGCGCCCAGCAGCCGTGCCACCTCCTGCGCAATCAGTCCCAGCTTGCCGCGCGCCTCCTCGCGGCGTGCGAGAAACGCGGCGCGATCGGAAGGCCAGGGCTCGGCGAGCGCGGTGCGGTCGAGCGCGGCGTCGACGACCTCGTTGCGCAGCGACTCGAACCCCGGAGCCGCGGCCGCGAGCGCCGGCACGGTGCCGGCCTGCATGGCCGCCGTCTGCAGGCCGGCGAGCGACCTTTCGATGAACCTGACCTGCTCCTTCAGCTGCAGGCGAAACAGCCTCCGCAGTCCTTCGCGGTGCCGATCGCGCGCCTGCTGCAGGTCATCGAAGACTTCGAGCGCGCAGCAATCGCCCCGGTCGACCAGCGCGGGAAAGCCCACCATCGTCTGTCCGCCGCGGCGGATTTCGAGCAGCTCCGGCAGCTCTCCGAAATCCCAGTCGGTAATCTGCTGCTGCAGTTCCGGCGCCACCTGGACGTCGCGCTCGGCCACCGTCCGAAAGCTCTTCTGCGCCTCGGCGCCCAGTTCGGCGCGCAGCTGCGGCAGGCTGCGGCCCATCGCCAGCTGCCGGCCGTGCTCGTCGACCACCTTGAAGTTCATCGACAGGTGCGCGGGCAGCGTCTCGCGCTTGAAGTCCTCCGACCGGCAGGCGACCGACTTCTGCTGGCGAAGATCGTCGATCAGGGCGTCGGTCAGTGGCCGTATGTCCCATGGCCTGTCGCTGCGGCGCTCGACGAATCCGGCCGCGTAATCCGGCAGCGGCACGCAGTGCCGGCGCAGCTTCTGCGGCAGTGACTTGAGCAGCAGCTGCACCTTCTCCTTCAGCATGCCGGGAACCAGCCAGTCGCACCGTGCGTCGTCGACCTGGTTCAGCGCGTACAGCGGCACCGTCAGCGTGGCGCCGTCGCGCGGGCTGCCGGGCTCGAAGTGGTAGGTCACCGCCATCGCCACGCCACGCATGTCGATCGACTTCGGAAAGAGATCGGTGGTCACGCCGGCGGCTTCGTGCCGCATCAGCTCGTCGCGCGACAGGAACAGCCGCTTCGGGTCTTCCCTGTCCGCCTGCACGCGCCACTTCTCGAACTGCGCCGCCGTGCACACGTCAAGCGGAACGAGCCGGTCGTAGAAAGCGTAGATCAGCTCGTCGTCGACGAGGACGTCGAGCCGACGCGCCTTGTGCTCCAGTTCGCGGATCTCGCGCACCAGCCTCTGGTTGTGCGCGAAGAACGGCGCCCGCGTGTCGAGCTCGCCTTCGACCAGCGCGGAACGGATGAAGATCTCGCGCGCCGCCTTCGCATCGATGGGCCCGAAGTGCACGCGACGCTGCTGGTAGACGGTCAGGCCATACAGCGTCGCCCGCTCGAAGGCCACCACCTGCCCGGCCTTCTTCTCCCAGTGCGGATCGGAGTGCGACTTCTTCAGCAGGTGGGCGCCGACCCTCTCGATCCAGCCCGGCTCGATGCCTGCCACCGTGCGCGCGAACAGGCGCGAGGTCTCGACGAGTTCCGCCGCCATCAGCCAGCGGCCGGCCTTCTTCACCAGCGGCGAGCCGGGCCAGACGAAGAACCTGATGCCGCGCGCGCCCGAGTACGGCGGCTCGCGGAAGTCGGCGTCGAGCACGCGCGTGCCGACGTTGCCGAGCAACCCGGTCAACAGCGCCAGATGCACCGCCTCGAACGACGGCGCCTGCGCCATGTCGAGGGGCGCGTTCGGCTTCCAGCCGAGCTCGGCGGCGAGCAGCGCGAGCTGGCCGTGCACCTCGCGCCACTCGCGGATGCGGCGCGCCGACAGGAAATTCTGGTGCAGCTCGTCGGTCAGCTTGCGGTTCGACTTCTTGTGCCCGATCCTCTCGCGCACGAAGTTCCACAGCCTGAGAAAGGCGAGGAAATCGGAGCGCTCGTCGGCGAACTTGCGGTGCGCGGCATCGGCCGCCTCCTGTGCCGACAGCGGCCGCTCGCGCGGGTCCTGCACCGACAGCGCGCTGGCGATGACGAGCACCTCGTGCAGGCAGTTCCGCTCGCGCGCCGCGAGCAGCATGCGGCCGACGCGCGGATCGACCGGCAGCTTCGCCAGCTGCTGGCCGACCGGCGTCAGTTCGTTGTACTCGTCGACCGCGTTGAGTTCCGCCAGCAGCTGGTAGCCGTCGGCGATCGCACGCGCCGGCGGCGGCTCGACGAAGGGGAACTCGCCGACCTCGCCCAGGTGCAGCGACTTCATGCGCAGGATCACGGCCGCCAGCGAGGAGCGCAGGATCTCCGGATCGGTGAACTTCGGCCGCTGGGTGAACTCGGCCTCGTCATACAGGCGGATGCAGATGCCGTCGGCGACCCGGCCGCAGCGGCCGGCGCGCTGGTTCGCGGCCGCCTGCGCGATCGGCTCGACGCGCAGCTGCTCGACCTTGTTGCGGTACGAATACCGCTTGACCCGCGCGAGGCCCGTGTCGACGACATAGCGGATGCCGGGCACGGTGAGCGACGTCTCGGCCACGTTGGTCGCCAGCACGATGCGCCGTGCCGAGCCGGTCGGCCTGAACACGCGCTCCTGCTCGTCGACCGACAGCCGCGCGTACAGCGGCAGGATCTCGGTCGCCGGCGGATGGTGCTTGCGCAGCGCCTCGGCCGCTTCGCGGATCTCGCGCTCGCCGGGCAGGAACACCAGCACGTCGCCGCGGCCGGCGCGCGCGCAGTTCGTCGACGGCGTCGACGATGCCGTCCATCAGCGTGCGGTCGTCGGCGTCATCCTCGTCGCGGTACGGCCGGTAGCGGACCTCGACCGGATACAGTCGGCCGGACACGTTGAGCACCGGCGCCGGCGTGCCGTCGCGACCGAAATGCGCCGCGAAGCGATCGGCGTCGATCGTCGCCGACGTGATGATCACCTTCAGGTCCGGCCGGCGCGGCAGCAGCTGCTTCAGGTAGCCGAGCAGGAAATCGATGTTCAGCGATCGCTCGTGGGCCTCGTCGATGATGATCGTGTCGTAGGCGGTGAGTTCGCGATCGGTCTGCGTCTCGGCGAGCAGGATCCCGTCGGTCATCAGCTTGACCGACGCGCCGGGCCGGGTCTTGTCGGTGAAGCGGACCTTGTAGCCGACCACCTCGCCCGGCGGCGTATCCAGTTCCTGCGCGATGCGGCGCGCGATCGTCGAGGCGGCGATGCGCCGCGGCTGCGTGTGGCCGATCAGCCCCTGCGCGCCGCGCCCGATCGAGAGGCAGATCTTGGGCAGCTGCGTCGTCTTGCCCGAGCCGGTTTCGCCGCAGACGATGACCACCTGGTGCGCGGCGATCAGCGCGCGCGATCTCGTCGCGCCGGCGACTGACCGGCAGCTCCTCGGGAAACGAGATCGCGGGGATCGCGGTGCGCTCGCGCGCGCGGCGGGCGGCAGTGGACATCCGTGCAAGCAGCGGCTGCGCCGGCAGTCAGGGCCGCCGGCATCGATGCGGGGCCGCGATTATAGGAAGCGCCGCCTTCGGCGCGCCTCGACCCGCCGCGTGGATTCGTTTACGTTGCGGGGCTGTCACTCGAACGCGAAAGGTCCAGTCCATGAAACCGATCATGATCGTCACCGGCGGCAGCCGCGGCATCGGCGCCGCCACGGCCCGCCTCGGGGCGCAACGCGGCTACGCCGTCTGCCTCAGCTATCACCGAAGCCCGGACGCCGCGCAGGCGGTCGTGACCGACATCGAGAAAGCCGGCGGCGAAGCGATTGCCGTGGCGGCGGATGTCGCCGTCGAGGCCGACGTGCTGCGACTGTTCGAAGCCGTCGACCAGCGCTTCGGCCGGCTCGATGCGCTGGTCAACAACGCCGGCATGCTCGAGCACCACATGCGCGTCGACCAGATGAGCGCCGAGCGGATCGAGCGCGTGCTGCGCACCAATGTCCTCGGCAGCTTCCTGTGCGCGCGCGAGGCGGTGCGGCGCATGTCGACGCGCCACGGCGGGCGAGGCGGGGCGATCGTCAACGTCTCGTCGATGGCGGCCCGCCTGGGGGCGCCGAACGAGTACGTCGACTACGCCGCGTCGAAGGGCGCGGTCGACTCGATGACGATCGGCCTGGCCAAGGAGGTCGCCGCCGAGGGGATCCGCGTCAACGCGGTGTGCCCCGGCGTCATCTACACCGACCTTCACGCTGCCGGCGGCGAACCGGGGCGCGTCGACCGCGTCAAGGGCGCGGTGCCGATGCAGCGCGGCGGCACCGCCGACGAGGTGGCGCGCGCGATCCTCTGGCTGCTGTCCGACGAGGCGTCCTATTCGACCGGCGCGTTCATCGACGTCTCCGGCGGGCGCTGACCGAAGCCCGCTGCGGCGCGCTCCCTATAATTCCTCGGCACGACCTCTCTCCGCCCGGTCCCCTTGAACGATTCCACGCCGCTGCCCGTCGTCGACACGCGCGCCCAGTTCGTCGCCTGGCTGCGCGACGTCGCGCCGTACGTGCACGCGCACCGCGGGCGCACGTTCGTGGTCGCCTTCGGCGGCGAGCTGATCGAGGCCGGCCGGCTGAACGCGCTGGTGCAGGATCTGTCGCTGCTGCACGCGATGGGCATCCGCCTCGTGCTCGTGCACGGCTCGCGGCCGCAGGTGCAGGCGCAGATCGCCATCAAGGGCCTGCAGGCGCGCTTCGAGCGCGGCGTGCGCATCACCGACGCCGGCGCGCTCGAGTGCGCGAAGGAAGCGGCCGGCGAGATCCGCCTCGACATCGAGGCGGCGTTCTCGCAAGGGCTTCCGAACACGCCGATGGCCAACAGCAAGGTGCGCATCATCGGCGGCAACTTCGTCACCGCGCGTCCGATGGGGATCCACGACGGGGATCGACTTCCAGCACACCGGAGTGGTGCGCAAGGTCGACGTCGACGCGCTGAAGTTCACGCTGGCCAACAACGCGCTGGCGCTGCTGTCGCCACTGGGCTTCTCGCCCACCGGCGAGGCGTTCAACCTGACCATGGAAGACGTCGCCTGCAGCGTGGCGGTGGCGCTGAAGGCCGACAAGCTGATCCTGATCAGCGACACCGACGGCGTGCGCAGCCGCAGCGGCGAACTGATCCCCGAGCTTTCGGCCGACGACGCCGAGCGGATCCTCGCCGCCGGCGAGGTCGCCGAGGAAGCGGCCGGCGAACTGGGCGCGCTGCTGCGCGCCTGCCGCGGCGGCGTCGCGCGCAGCCACCTGATCTCGCACGCGCTCGACGGCGGCGTGCTGATGGAACTGTTCACCCACGAAGGGGTGGGCTCGATGGTCTCGGCGGCAGACCTCGAATCGCTGCGCGAGGCCACGGCCGACGACGTGGGCGGGATACTGAAGCTGATCGAGCCGCTGGAGGCCGACGGCACGCTCGTCAAGCGGCCGCGCGAGGTGATCGAGCGCGAGATCGGCCACTTCACGGTGCTCGAGCACGACGGGCTCATCTTCGGCTGCGCCGCGCTGTATCCGTTTGCCGGCGCCGCGATGGGCGAACTGGCCTGCCTGACGGTGCATCCGGAATATCGCGAGTACGGCGACGGCGAGCGGCTGCTCAGGCGCATCGAGCACCGCGCCCGCGCGGCCGGGCTGACGAAGCTCTTCGTGCTCACCACGCGCACGGCACACTGGTTCCTGAAGCGCGGCTTCGCAATGGCCGACATCGACCGCCTGCCGGTCGAGCGCCAGCACCTGTACAACTGGCAGCGCAAATCGCAGATTCTCGTCAAATCCCTGTAGAGGTACGTTTCCGATGGCACGCATGGTCAAATGCATCAAGCTCGGCCGCGAGGCCGAGGGACTCGAATTCCCGCCGGTACCCGGCGAGCTGGGCAAGAAGCTGTGGGAGAACGTCAGCAAGGAAGCCTGGGCCGCATGGCAGAAGCATCAGACGATGCTGGTCAACGAGAACCGGCTGAACCTGGCCGACGCCCGCGCCCGCAAGTACCTGATGACGCAGATGGAGCAGTACTTCTTCGGCGAGGGCGCCGACCAGCCGACCGGCTACGTGCCTCCCAAGGCCTAGCCGGCGGCAGCCGGCGCGTTGGCGCGGCGGATTCCTGATTGCAGTTGACCGGACAGTTCGGCAGACCCACATGACAGCGACGATGAAATTCGGCATCGGCCAGGCCATCACGCGCCGCGAAGACGACCGGCTGCTGACCGGCCAGGGTCGCTTCGTCGACGACCTCGGCGAACCCGGCGACCTGCATCTGGTCTTCGCGCGTTCGCCGTACGCGCATGCGCGCATCGCCGGCATCGACGCGGCCGAGGCCCGCGCGGTGCCCGGCGTGGTCGTGGTGCTGGCCGGCGCCGATCTGGTCGCCGACAAGGTGGGCAGCTTTCCGCTCAACCCGGCGCTGAAGAATGCCCTCGGCCACAAGATGAGCACGCCGCTGTTGCTGCCGCTGGCCACCGACGTCGCGCGCTTCGTCGGCCAGCCGGTCGCCGCCGTGGTCGCCGAATCCCGCGCAGCGGCCGAGCGGGCGGCCGGGCTGCTCGTCGTCGACTACGAACCGCTGCCGGCAGTTGCGTCCATCGACGCCGCGCTGGCCGCCGGCGCGCCGCAACTGTGGCCCGAAGCGCCCGGCAACGTGGCTGCCGTGTCGAAATTCGGCGATGCGGCCGCCTGCGACGCGGCTTTCGCACGCGCGCACCACGTCACCAGGGTGTCGGTGCTGAACCAGCGGCTCGCCCCGGTGACGATCGAGCCGCGCGGCGCCCGCGCGAGTGTCGACGCCAGCGGCGAACGGCTGACGCTGCAGGCCACATCGCAGAACCCGTCAGGGATGCACAACTCGCTCGCCGGCCGGCTCGACCTGCCTCTGGAGCAGGTTCGCGTCACGGTCGGCGACGTCGGCGGCGGCTTCGGCATGAAGACGCTGCTGCATCCGGAGGACGTCGTGTGTGCCTACGCGGCGCGCCGGCTCGGTCGGCCGGTGCGCTGGTGCGCGACCCGCATCGAGGAGTTCCAGGCCGCCAGCCACGGCCGCGACCAGGCCGCCGAAGGCGAACTCGCCCTCGACGCCGACGGCCGCATCCTCGGCCTGCGCGTGCGCATCACCGGCAACATCGGCGCCTATGGCCACGGCCCGGCGGCGATCATCAACCTGATGGTCGGACCGAAAGTGATCACCGGCGTGTACCACGTGCCGGCGCTCGACCTCACCGGGCGAGCGGTGATCACCAACACCAACGTCGTCGGCGCCTACCGCGGGGCCGGCCGGCCGGAGGCGATCTTCCTGATCGAGCGGCTCATGGATCGCGCCGCCGCCGAGATGAACATCGACCCGGCCGAACTGCGCCGACGCAACCTGATCCCGCCCTCCGCGATGCCGTACCGCACGCCGATGGGAGAGACTTTCGACAGCGGCAATTTCCCGCACATGCTCGATCGCGTGCTGCAGGCTGCCGACTGGCGGGGCTACGAGGCGCGCCGGAAAGAATCGACCGCGCGCGGCAGGTTGCGCGGCCGGGCGGTGTCGACCTTCCTCGAGTGGACCGGCGTCGTGCACGAGGAAACGGTCCGCCTGCACGTCGAGGCGGACGGCCGCGTGCGCGCCTTCACCGCGATGCAGGCAATGGGCCAGGGCATCGAGACGAGCTACCTGCAGATCCTCGCCGAAACCCTGCAGATCGACGCCGAGCGCATCGAGATCGTGCAGGGCGACAGCGATGTGGCCACCGGCATCGGCAGCATGGGCAGCCGGTCGCTGTACATCGGCGGCTCGGCGATGCTGACCGCATCGAACGAAGCGATCGACGAAGGGCGCAAACTCGCCGGCGAGGCGCTCGAGGCGCCGGCGGCCGACATCACCTACGCCGCCGGCCGCTTCACGGTGGCCGGCACCGATCTCGGCATCGACCTGGCGGAGCTCGCCGCGAGACAGCCGGAGCGGCGCATTGCCGTTGCCACGCTGCAGAAGGTCGGCGGACCGTCGTGGCCGAACGGCTGCCATGTGTGCGAGGTCGAGATCGACCCGGAGACCGGCGCCACCGAGATCGTCCGCTACACGACGGTCGACGACGTCGGCCGCGTCATCAATCCGCTGATCGTCGCCGGACAGGTGCACGGCGGCATTGCCCAGGCGGCGGGACAGGCGCTGATGGAGCAGGTCGTGTACGACGACGACGGCCAGTTGCTCACCGGCTCGTTCATGGACTACGCGCTGCCGCGGGCCGACGACCTGCCGAGCATCGAAACCCACACCGACGAGTCGTCGCCGTGCCGGATCAATCCGCTCGGCGCCAAGGGCGTCGGCGAACTCGGCACCGTGGGTGCGACGCCGACGATCGTCAACGCCGTGCTCGACGCGCTGCGTCCGCTCGGCGTGACCGACATCGCCATGCCGGCGACACCCGAGCGCGTCTGGCGGGCGATGCGGCAGGCTCAAGACAGCGTCGCTCGAGCGAGATAGGTGTAGCGGTCGCCGGCGGCGCCGCTCACGACCTCTGCCATTCATTGAAAAAAGGGCCGTTATGGACACCGCGCTGCTGCTCATCGACATCCAGAACGATTACTTTCCCGGCGGCGCGATGGAACTGGTCGGCAGCGACGCGGCCGGGGAGCGCGCGGCGATGCTGCTGGCGGCGTTCCGTCGCAAGGGCCTGCCCGTGGTCCACGTGCAGCACTTTTCGACCCGTCCGGGGGCGACGTTCTTCCTGCCGGACACGAAAGGCGTCGAGATCCACGCATGCGTCACGCCGCAGCAGGGCGAGACGATCGTGCGCAAGCACTTTCCGAACAGCTTTCGCGAAACGCCGCTGCTCGAACACCTGCGCGAGCGGAAGATCTCCGGCCTCGTCATCGGCGGCATGATGACGCACATGTGCGTGGACACCACCGTGCGCGCCGCGGCGGACCTCGGCTTCAACTGCCAGCTGGCACACGACGCCTGCGCGACGAGGTCGTTGTCCTTCGGCGGCTCGACCGTCGCAGCGGCGGACGTGCAGACCGCCTTCGTCGCGTCGCTGAACGGTCTGTTCGCCAGGGTGCAGTCCGCGGCCGATCTCTGCGCCGCGCTGTAGCGGGGTCAGGTCCCGGCGACGCGACGGAAGTTCTTCACCCCGGATCGCGGCGCCCTGGAAAGGTCGGCGGCTCACCGAGCGCTGCCCGCCGGTGCCCCGCGCGAACGCGCCAGCCGCGGAACGGCGAGCCTGTGCGCCTGCGCCGCCGAGCCGCACCGAACTGGCCGAAGAGGCGGCGCATCCACGAGGCAGAGAACCGGCGGACGCGTATGGGTATCATTCGCGCTTTTTCACCCGGACCGCGCCCCTGCGGCGGCGGTCCGCCTCCCCTTCGTCTTCAAAGGAATTCGACCATGCGCAGATTCATCGTCAGCGCCGCCATCGCGGCGTGCTCCACCCTCGCCCTTCCCGTTGCCGCGCAGACCAGCGCGGTGACGGCCGCCTCGGCCCCCGGCAAGGCCGCAGTCGCCGAGACCGTCAAGATCGAGGCCACGATCGCTGCCATCGACAAGGCGACGCGCGCCGTGACCCTGAAGGATGCCAAGGGCGCGGAAACGACCGTTACCGCCGGTCCCGAGGTCAAGAACTTCGACCAGATGAAGGTCGGCGACAAGGTCACCGCAGAGTACCTGCGCGCAGTTGCGCTCGAACTGAAGAAGGGCGGCGGCCTCGTCGTCCAGCGCACCGAGCAGTCCGGCGCCAAGTCCGCCAAGCCCGGCGAGAAGCCGGCCGGCCTCGTCGGGCGCGAAGTCAAGGTCGTTGCCGACGTGATCGCCGTCGATCCCGCGACGCAAACGGTCACGCTCAAGGGACCGCAGCGGACCGTGGAACTGAAGATCAACGACCCGGAGCAGTTCAAGCGCGTTGCCAAGGGCGACCAGGTCGAGGCCACCTTCACCGAAGCGATCGCCATCGTCGTCACGCCGGCGAAGGCAGCGATGCCCCCGGCAGCGAAGGCTGACGCCAAGAAGAAGCCCAAGGGCGGCTGCTGACCGGCTATCGACCGCTGCCCTGCCTGCAAGGGCAGCGACCGAGAATCGCCCGGGTTCGATCCCCGGGCGATTTCATTTCCACCGTCACCTTTTCACTCGCCCGCCGGCGAATTCGCCCGGCACCGTGGCGCAGCCGGTGCAACGCGCAACCATGCCGGTTGCCAGGCCTGCGGCTACGGCGTCCTGATCTGTGCTGTCCCGCCTGCGGCGGCAAGCAGCCGCCCCAGCCACGTGCGCGACGGCTCGTGACCGCTGCGCACGTAGTCGATCGCGACGTCATCGGTCAACGTCCGCCGTTGCAGCCCTTCGACCCCCCCTTCGCCCGCGAACAGGATCCGGTCGCCGGATCGAAGTGGCGTGTGCTCGTCCGGCAGCAGCACGTCCCGTCCACTGGTGAGCAGCAGCAGCGGCACGGCATTCAGGCGGCGACGGCGATCGTCCGGATCGGCGAGCAGATGGAACAACGTCAGCGCCGGCTCGGGGTTCTCGACCAGTGCGTGCCGCGCGCCGAGCAGGTCCGGGTCGCAGGTGATCGCCCAGACGTGCGGCACGATGTCGCCGACCACGTCGCGTACGCGGCCGGCGACGCCGCCCGCCCAGACATTGGTCTGCTTCCGCGCCAGCATCAGGAAGCGATTGAGCAGCGGCGTTGTCAGGAGTTGCAGGCACTCGTTGGTCATCACGGCCGATTGCACGAACTCCATGTCGGCGTGCGCCGCCGCGATCAGGCTGCGGTTGCCGACCTCGTTCTGCCGGATCACCACGAACAGCTTGCGCTTCAGCCGGCGCGACGTGTTGACCACGGCGAGATTGTTGGCGTCGAAGTCGGTGCCGGCGATCAGGCCGCAGGCGTCGTCGATACCGGCCTGCCTGAGCCTTTCCTCGGCAAGCGCGGTGCCGAGGATGCCCTCCTCGCCGCAGCTCGCGGGGTCGATGTCGATCGCCTTGTAGCTGAGCCCGGCGGCCAGCAGCGCCTGCCCCACGCAGTGTCCGAAGCGGCCGTAGCCGGCGATCACCCAGTGTCCGCTCGGCGCTTCGATGCGCGGCGGCGGCTTTGATCCAGGCACGCAGGTCAACCAGTCTTCGAGGCGCAGCGTGTCCGGCTGCGCCAGCGCAAGGCCAAGGTTGAAGGCAAAGGTCTCGAACGGATTGACGACGATCACGTTGCCGACCGCCTCCAGCATCTCGCGCGCGCCGGGCGATTTGACCCGCGCCAGCACCGGCAGTTCGCGCGCCAGCACTCGCGCGCCGACGGCAATCGCCTGGTTGACCTGGTCGTCGCGCGTCAGCGCGACCAGGCCGGCGCAGTTGGGCATCCTGATGCCGGCAGCCTCCAAGACGTCCGGCGCGCGCGCATCGGCGATCAGCAGCGCCGAGGGCTGCCGTGTGTCGCGCACGAGATGCGCCCGGGCGCGGTCCGGATCGATCTCCAGCACCACAGTCGCGTAGCCGATCTCGTCGAACGCGGCGACCAGCCGGCGGCCGCTTTGTCCGTAACCGCAGACGACGTAGAAGGGATCCGTCAGGCGCCGCACACGCGCTTCGAACCGGTAGCGACCCAGGGCAATGCGGAACGCGGGGTGCCGGGTGAGCGCGAAGATCGAGCCCAGCGTGTACGCCCAGCCGATCACGCTGATGTAGATGCTGACCGTCATCCACAGGCGCTGCGCGTACGAGAACGGGTAGGGCACTTCGCCGAAGCCGATCGTCGTCGCCGTGTAGCTCATGATGTAGAAGGCATCGAACAGGCTCAGCCTCCAGGGATTGCCCTGCGGATCGACGCCGGGCATCAGCACCAGCCCGAAGATGGCGATCGCGTAGACCGAGATCAGCGTGATGAACGGCGCGCGCAGCCGGCGCAGCGTCAGGGTCAGGATGTCGGACATCGATGTCGCCGGGGCGGCGCGGCGCGACGCCGCGCCTGTCGCTCAGCGCGTGCGGCGCAGCGTCTCGCCGATCAGCAGCGCGACCGAGATGAAGTTGGCGACCAGCGCCCCGCCGGAAAGCGAAACCACGGTGGCGATCACTTCGCCCTCGGTCACCGCGGTGCTGATCCGTGTCGCCCACATCCACACGAGCGAGGCGGCGAGCAGCTGGATCACCGCCACGATGCTGGTGGCCAGGTGCACCGCGCCGATGTGCGTGCGGTCGCCGAACTTCAGCGTCATGGCGATCAGGTTGACGACCACGGTCGCGGCCAGCTCGAGTTCGTGGTGGTGCTTCGGATCGGCGATGTCGCCGACGAAGAAGCCGAAGTTCAGGGTGCAGGCAAGAATGATGAAGGCACCGAAGATGACTTTCTCGAGGTTCATTTTGTCTCCATGCCGACGCCTTGCGGACGCCGTGGCTTTCCCCGCCAGATGGTAAGGGAGCGGCAGCCGCTCGTTGAGACTTATCTCAAGTGCCAGAAAAGCGCCTCGTCGAAAGGCGCCCAGACCGCGGTGCGGACCCCGGCATGGGCCAGCGCCCGCCGGATCCATTCGTTGCAGGTCAGCCAGATCGTGTAGCGCCCGGTGCCCTCGTAGAACGCGTCGGTGTCGAAATAGCCGGGATCATCGATACGCAGCGGCCGGCCGTGGACATCGCGCGCAAAGCCGGCGCGCAACGCCTCGACCAGCGCCCGGTACTGCGCGCCACTCAGGTCGATCCGCTGCCCCCGATAGTCCTGCGGCCGGGCCAGGTATTCGACGTGCATCGCGCTCCGGCCGAGGCCGAGCAGTGCGACCACCGCGGTGCCGGGCCGCAGGTCGCGCCAGGTGCGCGTGCGGATGTAGAAGTCGCGGTCGCCCCAGCCGAACGCGATCCATTCGAGCCTTGGCCGCGCCGCGAGACGCTCGGCATCGACCACCTGATCGGGCGGAAACTCGGCGCGCCAGTCGTGCGGCGCAACTGCGGGCAGCACGAGTTCCGCGTGCACGCCGTTCGTGCGCAGGTAGATGCCGACGCCACCCGCGGCCGGCGCCGTCGGACCGAAGGCGTTGTTGACGGACAGCAGACCGAGCGCCAGCGCAAGCAGCAGGTACGCCACCGGAGCCGCCGGCAGCAGCAAAACGATCCGTTTGAGCCAGCGCCGCATCAGCGCGCGCCGCAACGCCCCGTCATCGACGCACGGCGGGCCAGTCTCACGGCCGCAGTTCGCGCACGCCCGCGGCCTCACCGAGGAGCAGCACGTCGGCCCCGCGTGCCGCGAACAGGCCGTTGGTCACGACGCCGACGATCTCGTTGATGCGCGCCTCGGTCGCCACCGGGTCGGTGATCGCGAGCCCATGCACGTCGAGGATCACGTTGCCGTTGTCGGTGACCACGCCTTCGCGCCATCTCGGCTCGCCGCCGAGCTTCGCCAGTTCGCGCGCCACATGGGCGCGCGCCATCGGGATCACCTCGACCGGCAGCGGAAAACGGCCGAGCACGTCGACCCGCTTGCTCGCATCGGCGATGCAGACGAAGCGCTGCGCCACCGCGGCGATGATCTTCTCCCGCGTGAGTGCGGCGCCTCCACCCTTGATCATGTGGAAACCGGCGTCGATTTCGTCGGCGCCGTCGATGTAGACGGGCAGGTCGTCGACTTCGTTGAGATCGAGCACCTCGATGCCGATCGCGCGCAGCTGCGCGGTGCTGCGCTCCGAACTCGACACCGCCTGCCTGACGTCGAGCTTTGCCGCCGCCAGCGCGTCGATGAACAGATCGACCGTCGAGCCGGTGCCGACGCCGAGCACGCGCCCCGGCTGCACGAAGCGCAGCGCCGCTTCCGCCACTGCGCGCTTCAGTTCCTGCTGCGATTTCACGGTCCCTCCGCCCCAAGAAACTCAGACCCGAGACGAATCGATGCTAGCCCCTCCGCTGCTTCAGCACGGGTCCTTCTCGTACACGGTGACACCTGCGGGAAGCCGAACCCACGGGTGCCGCCGGCAGTCGTAGACCGAGTCCTGCGGAGGAGGAAAGTCCGGGTCCGCGAATGCGCCGACGGCAACCCCGACGGTCCCTTCATGGCCGTCCTCGGTATGGAATACCGTGGAGCCGCAAACGGGGCAGAACCGAAACCTGAACCGCGCGCCTCGATCGCCGGTCCGGACGAACTCGCTGGCCGTACCGGTGACCCGATACGGTGCTCCGAAGGCTGCGAGGGTAGCGAAGACACTGCCGGTTCGCCGCTGGCAAGCGAGGCAATGGCATACGCCAACGCCCAGGGGCGCCCCCTCGACCCCGATCTGCAACTGGCCACAGACGCAGGATGCGGTTCTCATCGACTCGACGGGTTCCTGCAAGGGCAGCGCGGCCTATGCGCGATCCGTCCCGTTCGCACCCTACTTCCTCGCCGGAGGCAGGTCGGTGCAGTGGCCCTCGGCCGCTTCGGCCGCCAGGCCCATGCTCTCGCCGAGCGTCGGATGCGGGTGGATGGTCTTGCCGATGTCCACCGCGTCGGCACCCATCTCGATCGCCAGCGCGACTTCGCCGATCAGATCCCCCGCGTGCGTGCCGACGATGCCGCCGCCGACGATACGGTGCGTCTCCTCGTCGAACAGCAGCTTGGTGAACCCCTCGTCGCGCCCGTTGGCGATCGCGCGGCCCGACGCGCTCCACGGGAACAGGCCCTTCCTGAGCTTGCGGCCCGCCTTCTTCGCGTCGTCCTCGGTCAGTCCCACCCAGGCGATCTCCGGATCGGTGTAGGCCACCGAAGGGATCACGTTCGCGTCGAAGTAGCTTTTCTGACCGGCGATCGCTTCGGCTGCGACGTGGCCCTCGTGGACCGCCTTGTGCGCCAGCATCGGCTGGCCGACGATGTCGCCGATGGCGAAGATGTGCGGCACGTTGGTGCGCATCTGCCGGTCGACCGCGATATAGCCGCGCGCATCGACCGCCACGCCGGCCCGATCGGCGCCGATCCTGTTGCCGTTGGGGCTGCGGCCGACCGAGACCAGCACCATGTCGTAGCGCTGCGCGCCTGCCGGCGCCGCCTCGCCTTCGAAGCTCACGTGCACGCCGTCGAACTTCGTCTCCACCGCGGTGGTCTTCGTCTTGAGCATCACGCTGTCGAAGCGCGCGGCGTTGAACTTCTGCCAGACCCTGACCAGATCGCGGTCGGCGCCCGGCATCAGCCCGTCGAGCATCTCGACCACGTCGACGCGGGCGCCGAGCGTCGAGTACACGGTGGCCATCTCCAGTCCGATGATGCCGCCGCCGATCACCAGCATCTTCTTCGGCACCTGGCGCAGTTCCAGCGCACCGGTCGAATCGACGACGCGCGGGTCGTCCGGAATGAACGGCAGCTTCACGGCCTGGCTGCCGGCGGCGATGATGGCCTGCGCGAAGCGGATGTTCCTGGTGCCCTCGCGCGTGGCCACCGCGACGTGGTTGGGATCGGCAAACGTCCCGACGCCCTGCACCACCGTGACCTTGCGCATCTTGGCCATCGACGCCAGCCCGCCGGTGAGCTTGCCGACCACCTTGCTCTTGTGCGCGCGCAGCTTGTCGAGGTCGACCTGGGGCTTGCCGAAGCTCACGCCGAGTTCGGCGAAATGCGCCGCCTCGTCGATCACTGCCGCCACGTGCAGCAGCGCCTTCGACGGGATGCAGCCGACGTTCAGGCACACGCCGCCCAGCGTCGCGTAGCGCTCGACCAGCACGACCTTCTTGCCGAGGTCGGCGGCGCGGAATGCGGCCGAGTAGCCGCCCGGCCCGGCGCCGAGCACGAGCACGTCGCAGTCCATGTCGGCGCTGCCGGAGAAACTGGCGGCAGCCGGCGCAGCCGCTGCTGCGGCTCGCGGGAGCGGGCGCTGGCGCGGACGGTGGAACCGGCGCCGGAGCGGGTGCCGGCGCGCCCGCGGACTCCGCCGCGTCGAGCGCGAGGATGACCGAACCCTGCGAGACCTTGTCGCCGAGCTTGATCCGCATCTCCTTCACGGTGCCGGCATGCGACGACGGGATCTCCATCGACGCCTTGTCCGACTCCACCGTGATCAGCGACTGTTCCTTCGTCACGGTGTCGCCGGGCTTGACCAGCACCTCGATCACCTCGACGTCCTTGAAGTCACCGATGTCGGGCACCAAAACTTCGACGATCTGGCTCATCGTCAGCCTCCTACAGCATGGCGCGGCGGAAGTCCGCCAGCAGCGACGCCAGGTAGGCGTTGAAGCGGGCGGCCGACGCACCGTCGACGACGCGGTGGTCCCACGACAGCGACAGCGGCAGGATCAGCCGCGGCGCAAAGGCCTTGCCGTCCCACACTGGTCTCGTGGTGGAGCGGCACACGCCGAGGATCGCCACCTCTGGCGCGTTGATGATCGGCGTGAAGTAGGTGCCACCGATGCCGCCGAGCGAGGAGATCGAGAAGGTGCCGCCCTGCATGTCGGCGGGCGAAAGCTTCCCTTCGCGCGCCTTGGCCGCCAGCGCCGAGGTCTCGGCGGCGATGTCGAAGATCCCTTTCTTGTCGGCGTCCTTGATGACCGGCACGACCAGTCCGTTGGGCGTGTCGGCGGCGAAGCCGATATGCCAGTAGTTCTTGCGGATGATCGCCGTGCCGTCCGCGTCGATCGAGCTGTTGAAGTCGGGAAACTTCTTCAGTGCCGCCACGGCCGCCTTGATCAGGAAGGCGAGCATGGTGAGCTTGGGCGCGTCCTTGTTCCTGGCGTTCTCGTTGTTCAGCAGCACGCGGAACGCTTCGAGCTCGGTGATGTCCGCGTCGTCGTGGTTGGTGACGTGGGGAATCATCACCCAGTTGCGGTGCAGGTTCGGTCCCGACAGCTTCTTGATGCGCGACATCTCGACGCGCTCGATCGGCCCGAACTTGGCGAAGTCCACCTGCGGCCACGGCAGCACGCCGAGCCCGGCGCCTGCGGCGGCGGGCGCTGCCGCCGGACGCGCGCCGCCGGCCATCACGCCCTTGACGAAGCCGCGCACGTCATCGGCAGTGATGCGCCCCTTCGGGCCGCTGCCGCGCACCAGCGCCAGGTCGACGCCGAGTTCGCGCGCGAACTTGCGCACCGACGGCGAGGCATGCGGCTTGACGCCGGAATCCTCGACTGCGACGACCGGTCGCTCCGCCATCTCGGTGGCGAAGTCGGTCGACTTGGGTGCCGACGGCGCCGGAGCGGCCGCCGCCTCCGCGCGCTCTGCTGCGGGGTCGGCGCTGGTGCCGGCGCCGGCGCCGGTGCGGCCGATGGCGTCGCAGACGGGGCCGCTGCAGCCGCCGCCTCGCCGGCGTCGAGAAGCAGCACCAGCGAACCCTCGGACACCTTGTCGCCGAGGTTGACCCGCATCTCGGCCACGGTGCCAGCGTGCGACGACGGAATCTCCATCGACGCCTTGTCCGACTCCACCGTGACCAGCGACTGTTCCTTCTCAACCTTGTCGCCGGGCTTGACCAGCACCTCGATCACCTCGACGTCCTTGAAGTCGCCGATGTCGGGCACCTTGATTTCGATCTTGGCCATGTTGTCTCCGCGCTGTTCTTGTCGTTGCAGCCGATCAGGCCGTCATCGGATTCTGCTTGGACGGATCGATGCCGTAGTTGCGCATTGCCTCGGCGAGCTTCGACGCCGGCACCAGGCCCTCGTCGGCCAGCGCGCGCAGCGCGGCCAGCACGATGAAATGGCGGTCGACCTCGAAGAATTCGCGCAGCTTGGCGCGCGTGTCGGAGCGGCCGAAGCCGTCGGTACCGAGCACGCGATAGTCCCTCCCCTTCGGCATGAAGGCGCGGATCTGGTCGGCGAACAGCCGCATGTAGTCGGTCGACGCAATGATCGGCCCCGCGGTGCGCTCGAGCTGCTGGGCGACATAGGCCTTGCGCGGCTTCTCCGCCGGGTGCAGCAGGTTCCAGCGCTCGGTGTCCATGCCTTCGCGGCGCAGCTCGGTGAAGCTCGTGACGCTCCACACGTCGCCGGAGACGCCCCAGTCCCGCTCGAGCAGTTCCGCGGCCGCGACTGCCTCGCGCAGGATCGTTCCGCTGCCGAGCAGCTGCACGCGCGGGATGCTTGCCCCCATGCCGCTGCCGGCCGGGCCTTCGCGCAGCCGGTACATGCCCTTGAGGATGCCCTCCTCCTGTCCTTTCTTCAGGCCAGGCTGCGGGTAGTTCTCGTTCATCAGCGTGACGTAGTACCAGACGTTTTCCTGCTTCTCGATCATCCGGCGCAGGCCCGCCTGCAGGATCACCGCCACTTCGTGCGCGAACGTCGGGTCGTAGCTGACGCAGTTCGGGATCGTGCTCGACAAGATGTGCGAATGGCCGTCCTGGTGCTGCAGCCCCTCGCCGTTGAGCGTCGTTCGGCCGGCGGTGGCGCCGAGCAGGAAGCCGCGCGCCTGCATGTCGCCGGCCAGCCAGGCCAGGTCGCCGACGCGCTGGAAACCGAACATCGAATAGAAGATGTAAAAGGGAATCATCTCCCGGTTGTTCGTCGAGTACGAGGTTGCCGCGGCGATCCAGTCGGCCATCGCGCCGGCCTCGTTGATGCCCTCTTCGAGGATCTGGCCGGCCTTGTCCTCGCGGTAGTACATGACCTGGTCGCGGTCGACCGGCTCGTACAGCTGTCCCTGCTGGCTGAAGATGCCCAGCTGCCGGAACATGCCCTCCATGCCGAAGGTGCGTGCCTCGTCGGGGATGATCGGCACCACGCGCTTGCCGACCTCCTTGTCGCGCACCAGTTGCGTCAGGAAGCGGACGAACGCCTGCGTGGTCGAGATCTCGCGGCCTTCGGCCGTCGGCTCGAGGATCGCGTTGAATGCATCCAGTCCCGGCACGGCGAGCTTTTCGTCAGCCGTGCGCCGGCGCTGCGGCAGGAAACCTCCGAGTGTGCGGCGCCGCTCGAGCAGGTACCTCATCTCGTCCGAGTTCGGCTCCGGCTTGTAAAAGGGCACCTCGGCGAGCTTGTCGTCGGGCACCGGGATGCGGAAGCGATCGCGGAACTCGCGCACCGCGTCGTCGTCGAGCTTCTTCAGCTGGTGCGTCGGGTTCTTGCCCTCGCCGATCTTGCCCATGCCGAAGCCCTTGACGGTCTTGGCGAGGATCACGGTCGGTTGCCGCTGGTGCTTGATGGCAAAGGCGTAGGCGGCGTAGATCTTGTGCGGATCGTGGCCGCCGCGGTTCAGCCGCCAGATGTCGTCGTCGGACATGCGCGAGACCATCTCGAGCAGGCGCGGGTCCTTGCCGAAGAAGTGCTTGCGCACGAACGCGCCGTCGTTGGCCTTGTAGTTCTGGTACTCGCCGTCGACCGTGGTTTCCATCACGTGGCGCAAGGCACCGTCGCGGTCGCGCGCCAGCAGCGGGTCCCAGTATGAGCCCCAGATCAGCTTGATCACGTTCCAGCCGGCGCCGCGGAAGCCGCCTTCGAGTTCCTGGATGATCTTGCCGTTGCCGCGCACCGGGCCGTCGAGCCGCTGCAGGTTGCAGTTGACGACGAAGATCAGGTTGTCGAGATGTTCGCGCGCCGCCATGCCGATTGCGCCGGTGGACTCGGGCTCGTCCATCTCGCCGTCGCCGCAGAAGCACCACACCTTGCGGCCCGAGGTGTCGGCGATGCCGCGGTTGTGCAGGTACTTGAGGAAGCGCGCCTGGTAGATCGCGGCGATCGGCCCGAGGCCCATCGACACCGTCGGGAACTGCCAGAAGTCCGGCATCAGCTTCGGATGCGGGTACGAAGTCACCCCCTTGCCGTCGACATCGCGGCGGAAGTTCGACATCTGCTCCTCGGTCAGTCGTCCTTCCAGGAAGGCCCGCGCATACACGCCGGGCGCCGAATGGCCCTGGATGTAGAGGAGATCGCCGCCGAAATCCGCCGTCGGCGCACGCCAGAAGTGCATGAAGCCGACTTCCATCAGCGTGTTGACCGATGCGTAGCTGGCGATGTGGCCGCCGAGATCGCCCTCGCCACGGTTGGCGCGCACCACCATCGCCATCGCGTTCCAGCGGATGTAGGAGCGGATGCGCTCTTCGAGCGTGGCGTCGCCCGGCGAGTGTTCCTCCAGGTGCGCCGGAATCGTGTTCAGGTAGGCCGTGTTGGCCGAAAACGGGATATAGGCGCCGGACAGCCTGGCCTTCTCGACCAGCCTTTCGAGCAGGTAGTGGGCGCGGTGCCGGCCCTCGCGCTCGAGCACGACTTCGAGCGCGTCGAGCCACTCCTGCGTTTCCAGTGCATCGGGATCGTTGGCCGCCAACGGCTGAATGGGAACTGCGGACATGACATGTCTCCTTCGATGTTCTTGTTGCGCCGACCGCGCCATCACGACGCGCCGACCGGCGTTCGGGCGAAAGCGCGCAATCTAACCGGTCATCGCCGGATTTTCAAATAGCGAGATCTTTTTTCTTTATGTGGAACAGACGGAACCTGCCAAACCTTTTGCGGGCTGCCTCCGAGATGCCGACGGCAGCCGCCGACGCGCTTGAAGTCCGCCCGTTCGACCTTCGCGACTCTCACCTTAATATGACCGCCCGCAGGATGAAAGCCGCGCCAACGCGCGCTGGCCGGATCGCATCGGTGAGTCAAGACCCGTCCCGCTCCTTGTCCGATACCTTCGACGCGCTCGCGGAGGCGCCTTCGCGCCGGCTCGGCCCCTGGCCGTATCTGCCCTTCGTCGTGACGATTCTCGTCGCCGCGCTGCTGGCGGCCCTGATCGCAGCCATGGTGATCGAGGACCGGCAACTGCAGCGCGAGGCCCTGCAGCGCGACACCGACTCGGCCGCGCAGCAGCTGAGCGCGCGCCTCCTGCTCGTACGCGAGGCGCTCTCAGTGATCGCGGTGGAGATGGGCACGGGCGTTGTCGACGCCCGGCGTTTCGAGGCACTGGCCCGCGAGATGATCGACAGCAAGCCGGAACTGATGGCACTGGCCCATCTTGACGAGCGCGGCGCGGCGCTGTCGCCGCCGGTACTGAATTTCGCCTTCGGGCCGGGATGGAATCCTGCTTCGCTTGATGAAGTCCGTGTGCTTGCCGAACAGACCGCTGCCGCGGCCCAGGGGCGCTTCGCGCTGGTCGGCGGAGCGCGCGATGACGCCGCGCCGGTAGCGCTGCTCCTCCCCGCCACGGCCGGCGACCAGCCCCAGGGGTCGCTGGTCGCGCTGCTTTCACTGCGGGAACTGTTGCGCACCGGCGTGACGCCGGAGCTGCTCGAGCGCTACCGCTTCACCGTCGAGCAGGAGGACCGCCAGCTGGTCGCCAGCAGCCTCGCCATCCCGCCCGCCGGCGCGCCGTCCTACGCGACGACCCTGACCCCGCTGCCGAGGGAGCTGAGGCTGCACGCCAGCACCTTCCGGCGGCAGGCTGTCTTTCCTGCCGACGCGCTGGCCTGGGTGGCTGCTGCGCTCGCGCTGGCCGTTGCCGCTGCACTGGGTGCACTGGCCCTCTACACCACCCGCCTGCACCGGATCGACCGCGCGCTCCTCGCCGAGACCGCGCTGCGGCGCGCGATGGAGCACTCGCAGGCCACCGGGCTTGCCGTGCTCGACCGGCAGGGCGTCATCCGCTATGTCAACCGCGCGCTGGTGCAGATGACCGGCTTCGCGCCCGACGCGCTGGTCAGCCGCAGCGCGCCCTTTCCCTTCTGGTTGCCCGAGACAAATGCCGCCAACGAGCGCGCCTTGAGGCAGATCCTCGAGGGCAAGGCGCCGGCCGGCGGGATCGAGATGTCATTGCGGACGGCCAACGGCCGGCGCGTCGACGCCCATGTCTATGCCGCGCCGCTGGTCGGCGAGGACGGCCGCCAGATCGGCTGGATGACCTCGCTGACCGACGTCACCGAGCCGAAGCGGATCCGCACCGAACTGGCTGCGGCGCACGACCGGTTCGTGCACGTGCTCGAATCGCTCGAGGCCGCCGTCTCGGTCGTCGCCGGCCGCCGCGAGGGCGTCACCGGACCGACCCTGCTGTTCGGCAACCGCGCCTACGCAGAGACTTTCGGGCCGGATGCTGCCGGACACGACCGCCTGCAGCAGGCGCTGCGCGGCCGCGACAGCGGCGAAGTGCACGATGCCGTGTCGGACCGCTGGTTCGACGTACGCACGCGCGAGATCCGCTGGCCGGCGCGCGGCGACGACTTCAGTGGCGACGCCGCGCGGCTGCAGATCGCCACCGACATCACGCTGCGCAAGACGTCCGAGGAGATCGCCCGCCAGCAGCAGGACAAGGTGCAGTTCACGGCGCGGCTGATGACGATGGGCGAGATGGCCTCTTCGCTGGCGCACGAACTGAACCAGCCGCTGACCGCCATCACCAACTACAGCGAAGGCACGCTGGCGCGGCTGCGCCGCGGCACGATGTCCCGCGAAGAAATCGATGCGGTGCTGGCCAAGACCAGCGCGCAGGCGCAGCGCGCCGGCGGCATCATTCGGCGCATCCGCGAGTTCGTCAAGCGCTCGGAGCCGCGGCGGCGCCCGACGCCTGCCGCCCGCATCGTGGAAGACGCGATTGCCTTCGCCGAGATCGAGGCTGCCAAGAAGCGCATCACGATCGTCGCCGAGATCGATCCCGGGCTGCCACCGGTGGACGCCGACCCGATCCTGATCGAGCAGGTGCTGCTGAACCTGCTCAAGAACGCGATCGACGCGATGGACGACGCGGTCGTGCGGCGCATCGACGTGCGCGTGCGGCGCGCCGGAAACGCGATGGCCGAGTTCGCGGTGATCGACCGCGGCGCGGGCATCTCGGCCGAGCACCTGGCGAGCGTGTTCTCGCCGTTCTTCAGCACCAAGGCGGACGGCATGGGCATGGGCCTGAACATCTGCCGTTCGATCGTCGAGTTCCACCAGGGACAGCTCGGCGTCGAACGCAACCCCGAACCGGCCGGCGGCGCGGTGATGCACTTCACCCTGCCGCTGGCGGCCTGCGAACCGGCCGGCAAGAACGCGGCCACAGCAATGGAAGCTCCGCACCGATGAATTCGACCGATCGCGATTCGCCCCTTGGCCTCGTCTACGTCGTCGACGACGACGAGGCGGTGCGGGACTCCCTGCAGTACCTGCTCGATCCGACCTACCGCGTCGCCACCTTCGACAGCGCCGAGGCGTTCCTCGGTGGCTACGACCCGAAGGCGATCGCCTGCCTGATCCTCGATGTGCGCATGCCGGGGATGAGCGGCCTGCAACTGCAGGACGAACTGCTGGCGCGCGGCTCGCACCTTCCGGTGGTCTTCATCACCGGCCACGGGGACGTGCCGATGGCGGTGGCGACGATGAAGAAAGGTGCGTCCGACTTCATCGAGAAGCCCTTCGAGCAGCAGGCGCTCAAGGACATGGTCGAGCGCATGCTCGAGCGGGCCCGAGAGGACGCCGCGCGCATCGAGCGCGAACGGATCAACGCCTCGCTGCTGGCCCGGCTCACGCCCCGCGAACAGCAGGTGCTCGAGCGCATCGTCGCCGGCCGGCTGAACAAGCAGATTGCCGACGACCTCGGCATCTCGATCAAGACCGTCGAAGCGCACCGCGCCAACATCATGGACAAGCTGAAAGCCGGCACGGTGGCCGACCTGATGCGCGTTGCGCTGGGCACCGGAACGGCCGGGTAGTCCGGACGGCAGTCCCCGGTCGCGGGACGCGCTGCTAACCTTGCGGCCCGCGCCGACCTCGTCCCGCACATCATGCCTTTCGACGTCAAGACCAACCCCCTGCTCGAACTGGACGGGCTGGCCCGCTTCGATGCCATCGCCCCGGAGCACATCACGCCGGCGATCGACGTGCTGCTGCGGGATTGCCGTTCAGCCGTGGCCCGGGTCACGGCGCCCTCGACTCCCGCGACTTGGGGCTCGATCGTCGAGCCGCTCGACGATGCGATGGAGCGCCTCGGCCGCGCCTGGGGTGCGGTGTCGCACCTGAACGCGGTGGTCGATACGCCCGACCTGCGTGCCCAGTACAACGCCAACCTGCCCCGGCTGACCCAGTTCTGGACCGAACTGGCGCAGAACGAGGCGCTGTACCGGAAGTACAAGGCGATTGCGGGGCGCGACGATTTCGCGGCACTGCCCGCGGCGCGGCGCCGCGTGATCGAGAACGAGCTGCGCGATTTCCGACTCGGCGGCGCCGAGCTGCCGCCGCCGGAGAAGGAGCGCCTGCGCGCGATCCGCGAGCGCCAGTCGCAGCTTTCGACGCGTTTTGCGGAAAACGTGCTCGACGCGACCAACGCCTTCGAGCTGCTGATCGAGGATGCCGCGCAGCTCGCCGGCGTCCCGGCCGACACGCTGCAGATGCTTCGCGAAGCGGCGCAGGACGACGCCAGGCCCGGCTACAGGCTGACCCTGCATGCGCCCAGCTACCTGCCGGTCCTGCAGTACGCCGACGATCGCGAACTGCGCGAGCGGCTGTACCGCGCGTATTCGACCCGTGCTTCGGAGTTCGGACGCCCGGACTGGGACAACACGCGGCTGATCGTCGAACTGCTGCGCCTTCGCCGCGAGCAGGCCAACCTGCTCGGCCATCGCGACTTCGCCGAACTGTCGCTGGTGCCGAAGATGGCGGAGTCGCCGCTGCAGGTGCTCGACTTCCTGCGCGACCTCGCCCGGCGTGCACGGCCGTTCGCCGAACGCGACATGGCGGAGCTGAAGGAATTTGCCGCCCGCGAGCTTGCACTGCCCGACCTGCAGGCCTGGGACGTCAGCTACGCCAGCGAGAAACTGCGCCAGGCGCGCTATGCCTATTCCGAGCAGGAGCTCAAGCAGTACTTCCCGGAACCGCGCGTGCTGGCCGGCCTTTTCGATGTGATCGAGACGCTCTTCTCGGTCGCCGTCCGCGAGGACCGGGCGCCGGTCTGGCACCGTGATGTCAGGTTCTACCGGATCGAGTCGCTGGAAGGCGAACTGCTCGGACAGTTCTATCTCGACCTGTACGCGCGCGAGCACAAGCAGGGCGGCGCGTGGCAGGACGACGCACGCACGCGCAGGCGAATCGAAGACCGGCTGCAGACACCCGTGTCGTTCCTCACCTGCAACTTCTCGCGGCCGAGCGGCGGGCGGCCGGCGCTGTTCACGCACGACGAGGTGCTGACGCTGTTCCACGAGTTCGGCCACGGCCTGCACCACGTGCTGTCGCGCGTCGACGAGGCCGCCGTGTCGGGCATCCGCGGCGTCGAATGGGACGCGGTCGAGCTGCCGAGCCAGTTCATGGAGAACTTCTGCTGGGAGTGGGAGGCGCTGCAGCTGCTGACCGCGCACGCCGGCACCGGCGAGCGGCTGCCGCGCGCCCTCTTCGACAAGATGATCGCGGCGAAGAACTTCCAGAGCGGCCTGTTCATGCTGCGCCAGGTCGAATTCGCGCTGTTCGACATGCTCGCGCACACCGCGCTCGACCCGGCGACGGCCGATGCCGACGCGCTGCTGCGCCTGATGGACGAGGTCAGGCGCGAAGTCGCGGTCGTCTTCCCGCCCGCGTACCAGCGGATGCCCTGGACCTTTACCCACGTCTTTGCCGGCGGCTATGCGTCGGGCTATTACAGCTACAAGTGGGCCGAGGTGCTGTCCGCCGATGCCTACGCCGCCTTCGAAGAAGCCGGCAGCACGCTCGATGCGCGCCTTGGCGCGCGTTTCCTCGATGAAGTACTGGCCATGGGCGGCAGCCGGCCGGCGATGGATTCGTTCGTGGCGTTCCGCGGCCGCGGGCCCACGATCGACGCGCTGCTGCGCCATCACGGCATGGACGCCTGACGCTGTGGGATCAGTGATGAACCGGAAGAGAGTTCCCGCTTTGCTTGCCGCGCTGATGGCGCTCACGCTTGCCGGAGCGGCAGCCGGCCAGTACCGCTGGGTCGATGCCGAAGGCAAGGTGCACTATGGGGATACGCCGCCGCGCGACGCGAAGGACGTGCGGTCGCTCAGCCTGCGCCCGGCACCTGCCCCGGCCGGCGCCGAGGCGACCGCCAGCCTGCCGTTTGAACTGCGCCGCGCCGTCGAGCGCGCGCCGGTCGTGCTGTACACGGCGCCGGAATGCCAGCCGTGCGCACCCGCCGCGGCAATGCTGCGCGAGCGCGGCGTGCCGTTCACCGAACGCAGCGTCACCTCGCCGGACGACCTGCAGGAGTTCCGCCGCCTGAGCGGCGGATTGCGGCTGCCTCATCTCACCGTCGGCAGCCAGGTGCAGAACGGATTCAATCCGGATATCTGGTCGTCGCTGCTCGACGCCGCCGGCTACCCGAAGGGCTCGATGCTGCCGCGAAACTACCAGTGGCCGCAGCCGCAGCCTCTCGTGCCTCCCGCGAGGACCGAGGCCAAGGCCGCCGCGCCCGCCGCGGCCGAAGCCGTCAGTGCCCCGCCCCCGCCCAGGCGTTAGCGGTCGGCCACCGTGGCGCTGTCCGTCGCGACCTGGAACGTCAACTCGCTGAAGGTGCGCCTGCCGCACCTGCTCGACTGGTTGCGCCAGCATGCGGCCGATGTCGTGTGCCTTCAGGAAACCAAGCTCACCGACGACAGGTTCCCCGTCGATGAACTGAAGGCCGCCGGCTATCGAAGCGTCTTTGCCGGCCAGAAGACGTACAACGGCGTGGCCATCCTGCTGCGCGAATCCGGCACCGCCGCCCCGGCCGACGTCCAGGTCAACCTGCCGGACTTCGCCGACGAGCAGAAGCGGCTGATCGCGCTGTCTCTCGACGGCCTGCGCATCGTCAACGGCTACTTCCCGAACGGCCAGGCCGTCGGGTCGGAGAAATTCGAATACAAGCTCAACTGGCTCGCCGCGCTGACCGACTGGCTGCGCGACGAACTGACTCGGCACGAGCAACTGCTGCTCGCCGGCGATTTCAACATCGCGCCCGAGCCGCGCGACGTGCACGACCCGGCGCTATGGGAAGGTCAGGTGCTGTTTTCCGAGCCCGAACGCGCCGCGTTCCGTGCGCTGCTCGGCCTCGGCCTGAAGGACAGTTTCCGCCTGTTCGAACAGCCCGAGCGCAGCTATACGTGGTGGGACTACCGCAACCTCGCCTTCCGCAGGAAGATGGGACTGCGCATCGACCACATCCTGCTGTCCGAGCCGCTGGCGGCGCGCTGCACGTCCTGCACGATCGACGTCGAGCCGCGCCGCCGCGAGCAGCCGAGCGACCACGCGCCGGTGCTCGCAGTGCTGGCCTGACGGCGCCTCCGCTGCGTCGGCTGGCGCGACCTCCGGTCACCCGATCGTTTGCCTCGCCGCCGAGGCGAAGGATTGCGCGCCTCGGCGGGTTCATGATAAAAACAAACACTCGTTTGGTATATACGACGACGGAATGCCCGCCCTCCGCGCGCCCCGCGCCGACAACCGTCTGCCGCAGATCCTCGATGCGGCAGCACACCTGTTCCGTGCCCAGGGTTTCCAGGGCACCTCGGTGCGCGACATCGTGCGCACCGTCGGCATGCTGCCGGGGTCGCTGTACTACCACTTCGCGACCAAGGAAGACCTGCTCGCCGCGGTCTACGCCGAGGGCGTGCGGCGCATCTCGGCGCGAGTGCGCGCGGCGATCGAGCGGCTCGATCAGCCCTGGGCGCGGCTCGAGGCGGCCTGCGTGGCGCACCTCGAAGCAATCCTCGAGGACGACGACTACGCGCAGGTGGTCATCCGCGTGCGACCCGGCGACGCGCCGGCGGCCCGCCCGCGCCTGATCGCGCTGCGCGACGAATACGAAGCGCTGCTCGACGCGCCTGGTGCAGCGACCTGCCGCTGCCGCGTGGCACCGACCGGCGCACGCTGCGGCTGATGCTGCTGGGCGCCTTGAACTGGTCGCAGACCTGGTACCAGCCCGGCCGCGACTCGCCGCGGACCATCGCGCGGCGCTTCGTCGCCCTGCTGCAGCAACCCCTGAACCCGAAGGACGACTGATGGACATTCGACCCAAGGTGCTGATCACCAAGATCGGCTTCGACGGCCACGACCGCGGCAGCCGGATCGTCGCCGCCGGCCTGCGCGACGCCGGCATGGAAGTCATCTACACGCCGCCGTGGCAGGAGATCGCCACCGTGGTCAAGCTGGCCACCGAGGAAGACGTCGACGTGATCGGCATCTCGTCGCTGGCCACCGACCACCTGATCGTCCCCAAGCTGATGGACGCGCTGCGCGAAGGCGGCCTCACCGACGTGGCGGTGATCGTCGGCGGCATCGTCCCCGACGAAGACGAACAGATGCTGCTCGAGGCCGGAGTGGCGCGCGTGTTCCATCCCGGAGCGACGCTCGCGGAAATCGCCGGCTACATCGGCGAGATCACGCCCGGCATCCGTGCCAGACGCCTGACCGCATGAAGAGGCCGCAATGAACAAGCCCATCGACGATCGCCTGCTCGCCAGCACCGAGGCCGAGGCGCTGTGGCAGCAGGAGTACCTGGCGCAGATCGGCACGGACACGCAGGTGACGAACCGCTCGGGTATCGACATCGCACCGCTGTACACGCCGCGCGACTGGGACTCCTCGCGCTACGACGCCGACCTCGGCTTCCCCGGCCAGCCGCCTTACACGCGCGGCATCTATCCGACCATGCACCGCGGCCGCACCTGGACGCAGCGGCAGCTGATCGGGCTGGGCACGCCGGCCGACTACAACACGCGCCTGCTCGGCATCCTGGCGCAGGGCGCGACCGCGGTGTCGCTGATCCCGTGCAACTCGGTCTACCGCGGCATCGACATGGACGAGTCGCACTTCGAACTGCTCGGCACCTGCGGCACGGTGATCAACACCGCCGACGCACATGGACCGGGCGCTCGCCGACGTGGATCTCGCGCGCACCTCGTGCGCGATGAACGATCCGTCGCCGTTCACGCTGCTCGCCTTCATGCTCGCCGTCGCGAAGCAGCGCGGCACGCCATGGACGGCGATCACCGGCACATCGAACCAGAGCGACTACCTGAGCCACTACGTCGCCAACCACATGTTCTTCCGCATCGCCCTGCCGGGCGCGCGGCGCATCCTCGGCGACCACATCGACTTCTGCAACCGCTTCGTGCCGAAGTGGAACCCGATGTCGGTGGTCGGCCAGCACACGCAGCAGGCCGGCGCCACGCCGGCCGAGTCGATGGCCTTCACGCTTTCGGCCGCGATCCAGAATGCGCAGGACTGCATCGACCGCGGCATGGACCCGGACGCCTTCCTGCCGCGCTTCACCTTCTTCTTCGACATCTCGATCTCGTTCTTCGAGGAAATCGCCAAGTTCCGCGCCGGCCGCCGCATCTGGGCGCGGGTGACACGCGAGCGGCTTGGCGCGAAGGATCCGCGCTCGTGGCGCTTCAAGTTCCACGGCCAGACCTCCGGTGTCGACCTGACGCGGCAGCAGCCGCTGAACAACATCGCCCGCGTCGCGGTGCAGGCGATGGCCGGCATCTTCGGCGGCCTGCAGTCGCTGCACACCGACGCCTTCGACGAGGCGCTGTCGACGCCGACCGAGTTCGGCGCGCGCATCGCCATCGCCACGCAGAACATCCTGCGCGAGGAGGCGCACCTCACGGACGTGATCGACCCGCTCGGCGGCAGCTTCTACGTCGAGCGGCTGACCGACCGGATGGAGGCCGAAATCCTGCGTGTGATGCAGATCGTCGAGGACGCCGGCGGCATGTACAAGGCGGTCGAGTCGGGGCTGGTGCAGAAGATGATCGGCGAATCGGCGCGGCGCTTCCAGCAGAAGGTCGAGTCCGGCGAGCAGACGGTGGTCGGCGTCAACGCCTACCAGGCCGCCGAAGACAGGACGGCCCGGCAGCCGCTCGCGAGGCCGGACCCGGCGGCGATGCGCGCGCACGTCGAGTCGTTCAGGACGTTCAAGGCGGCGCGCCCGGCGCAGGCCGTGAACAAGGCGCTCGACGGGCTCGCGCGCGCGGCGAACGATCCGAAGCTCAACGTCTTCGCAAAGGTGGTCGAGGCGGCCGAGGCCGGCTGCACGCATGGCGAGATCTGCGCCACGCTGCGCCGCGAACTCGGCTTCGGTCACGTGCAGGCGATGGTGTGAGCAGCGTCCCCCGCGGCCTCGTGTCATCCCCGCGAAGGCGGGGATCCAGTGTCGTTCGCCTCAAAGTCACTGGGTTCCCGCGTTCGCGGGAACGACACCTCTCCTTGCGTTCGCAGCAAGGATCGGGCAAGACGGTCCCGGGCCGGCGTCTGTTCGGCACTGCGCAATGAACGCCCCCGACCATCCCGTTGCTCGCCCCGCTGTTCGCCGGCAATCGTCGCGCCGTCGCGCGCGCGATCAGCGCGATCGAGAACGCCGACCCCGGATGGGAGGCGGTCACCGCCGGCATCGCGCCCCGGCTCGGCCGCGCCCACGTGATCGGCATCACCGGCGCACCGGGGGCGGGCAAGTCGACGCTGATCAACGCGCTGCTCGGCGAACTGATCGACCGCGGCCGGCGCATCGGCGTCTTGGCGGTCGACCCTTCGAGCCCGATGACCGGCGGCGCGGTGCTCGGCGATCGCGTCCGGATGGGCGAGCACGGGGCCCACGAACGCGTGTTCATCCGCTCGATCGCCTCGCGCGGCCACCTCGGCGGCGTCTCGCGCACGACGCGGCAGATCGTCGACGTGCTCGACGCCGCCGGTTTCGACGTGGTGATCGTCGAGACGGTGGGCGCGGGCCAGTCGGAGGTCGAGATCATCGAGATCGCCGACACGCGCATCGTCGTGTGCCCACCCGGGCTCGGCGACGACGTGCAGGCGATCAAGGCCGGCATCCTCGAGATCGCCGACCTGCTGGTGGTCAACAAGGCCGACCTGCCCGCCGCGGAAATCACGGCGCGCGAGCTGAAGGAGATGCTCCGCCTGCGCTCGGGCGAGCGTGCGCACGTTCCGGTGCTGAAGACGAGCGCGACGCGCGGCGAGGGCGTCGCCGCGCTGGCCGAGCGGGCCGAGGCGCACGCAGCCGCAGGCGGCGTCGGCAGGCGGCTGACGGACCGGCATCGGCCGTCGCTCGACGAGGTTGCCGCCGTCGACCGGGCGATCACTTCGCGCCGCTCGGTACGCCGCTTTCTGCCGCGCGCCGTACCGCGCGAGACGGTCGAACAGATCCTCGACGTCGCCCGGCATGCGCCGAGCGGCACGAATACGCAGCCCTGGCGCGTTCACGTGCTGGCCGGCGCGGCGAAGGACCGGCTGTGCCACGCGGTCGCCGCCGCGTATGACGCCGGGGCGCAGGCACCGCAGTATTGCTACTACCCCGCGCAGTGGTTCGAGCCCTACCTCGGTCGGCGCCGCAAGCTCGGCTGGGATCTCTATGCCCTGCTCGGCATCGGCCGCGCCGACAAGGCGGCGATGCACGCGCAGCACCGGCGCAACTACCTGTTCTTCGACGCGCCGGTCGGCCTGATCTTCACCATCGACCGCCGGCTGGAGCGCGGCAGCCTGCTCGACTACGGCATGTTCCTGCAGAACATCATGGTCGCCGCGCGAGCGCGCGGGCTCGACACCTGCCCGCAGGCATCGTGGATGGAGTTTCCTCAGGTCGTCGCGCGCGAGCTGGCCCTGCCGGAGAATGAAGCGGTCGTCTGCGGCATGGCGCTCGGCCATGCCGACGCGGAGGCGCCGGAAGCCCGGCTCGCGGCCGGGCGCGAGCCGGTGGCG
This sequence comes from uncultured beta proteobacterium, assembly GCA_963847675.1. Classification (GTDB taxonomy): domain Bacteria; phylum Pseudomonadota; class Gammaproteobacteria; order Burkholderiales; family Burkholderiaceae_F; genus JADJWR01. The sequence goes on along the minus strand of CAWKAP010000004.1, from coordinate 583,055 downwards.
AGCTTCGCCACACTTTCCGGATTCGACTGACCGCGATGGAAAGCAAGGCCAAGGCTCGGCAGCTTGTCGCGCAACTGGCCGCGAAGGACAGCTTCGCGCGCGCCATGGGCGTGAGCTTCGTGGACGGCGGCCCCGGCCACGCGACGGTCGCCATGACGGTGCGCGAGCAGCACCTGAACTTCAACGGCAGCTGCCACGGCGGCGCGATCTTCGCGCTGGCCGATGCCGCCTTCGGGCTGGCGTCCAACTCGCACGGCCTGCTGGCGGCCGGCATCGACGCCCACATCACGTACCAGGAAGCGGCCAACTTCGGCGACGAGCTGACCGCGAACGCGGTCGAGGTGTCGCGCTCGCGCAAGCTCGCCGTCTATCGCATCGACGTCACGCGCGCCGACGGCGCGATGATTTCCAGCTTCACCGGCACCGTCTACGTCACGACGCGGCACCACGAGCCGCCGGCCTGACGCCACGCGGCCGCAGCGGCGACGCGCGTTTAACCCGCCGCCGCGCCCGGCAGCACCGTCGCCAGGCGCTGCCCCATCTCGTCGGCCAGCGCCGCCAGCCCGCTCGCCGGCCGGATCATCACCTCGAAGTCGACGATGCGACCGTCGGCGTCGAAGCGGATCAGGTCGATCCCCTTCAGCTCGCGCTCGCTCACCTGGGCGCGGAACTCCAGCGCCACGTCGAAGCCCCCGGCGGCGGCGAACTGCCGCTCGTAGGCGAAGCCGGAGAACACGCCGAACACGTGCGCAGGATCAGCGCAACGGTCGGCGCGCCGCGGTACGGCTTGAACGCCACCGGCGAGCGGAAGACGACCTCGGGATGCAGCAGCGCCGGCAGCGCCGCGAGGTCGCCGCTCTCGATCATCCGGTGCCACGCGCGCAACGAGGCGGTGATCGATAAGGACGTCGAAGGATTCATCGTCGTTGTTTCCCCAAGGCCTTGGCATGCTGCCCGAACCGCCCGCCGTCGAATAGCCCGGCGCCGTCGGTCCCGGCACCCGGAGGAGGCGTTCCTCGGCTGGCAGTCGGACCGCCTTGCGCCAGTCGCGCCGATCCGCACTGCGCCCATCCATGCCGCCCTTCGGCTGCCTGCCGGCCGCCGAAGCCCTCGCTGTAGCAACCGCAGTCGACCCGTTGCTGACTGTTGCTGCGTTCACGGGCTTGACTGAGGAAGTCGTGCTCGCCAAGGGCGGCGGGAGGCCGCCTCCGCTCATGTCCCCCGCGTCGGGCTTCGCCCGCCGCTCCTCCTTGACTTCGCTACGGCGGCCACCCGCCGCCCTTGGCCATCCACTGTCGCGACCTGCTGCCGGCGCAGTGCAACGCGGCACCACGATCGAGACGCTGGGGTGCCCTGCGGAGCGAAGTAAAGGAGGAGGCGCCTGCCGAAGGCGGGCGACGGGGGACATGAGCGGAACAGGGCGCCCCAGCGTCTCGATCGCGCCCCAACTAGGGCAGGCGTACTTGCCCGCGACGGCCCGTAATTGGCCGAACGCAGCCGGCTGCGCTTCGGCAGGTCGGTCGCGCCCGCGATGACCTGCCAAGCGCCGACGGGTGTCTGTCGTGGCTCCAGACGATCACGCCGCGGCGGACCGGCGACCGTCAGACACCTTCCGGAATCTTGGAAGCCATCATCTTCCTCCGGTCGAGCTTGCGCCCGTCGACGACGAACGTGCCGTCGCCGACCGCGTGGATCGTGCGCCTCTCCTTGCGCACGGAATCGACGTATGCGGCAAGGCCCTCGAGCACCACGATGTTGTGCTTCCTGACGATGTCGACAAGCTTGCACTCGATGTTGGCCAGGCACTCCCTGATCAGGGGCGCCCTGACGGCCCTGCCGCGAACGGGCGTGAGCCCGAACCTGGCGAACTTGTCCGTGTCCGCACCGGAGCACGTCCCGATCCCGACCACCTGATCCAGCAGGTCGACCGTGGGAACGGCAATGACGCACTCCCTGTTCTTCCGCAACGCTGCGAAGGAGTAATTCCACTCGCCCGTGGTGATGGCGAACAGCGGGGTGAAATCCACCACCATGGTCCACGAAATGGTCATGACGTTGTTCTTCCTGCCGTCATGGGTCGTGACGAGGACAACGGGCCCCGGTTCGATCAGGGTGAAGGCCCGGTTCAGCTTCAACTGACGCATCAGCGCACCCCTTTGCGTCCTTGTCGCCGGTCGACGATCGCGCGCCGGCTTCGGCTGGCTTCACGCATCGCGCACGTGCGCCAGCGCCTGCTGCGGCGACTCGTACACGTGCGGCGCGACGCCACGCTTGCGCAGCGCGCCGCCGAGCTTGGCGCGCAGGAAGCCGGAGGTCGTGTAGCGCGAGACGCCGTCGTAGTAGCGGTCGACCAGGCCCTTGACCATCGCCGCATAGGCGTCCTCGACCTCGGGGGCGAGCTCGAAGTGGTCGTAGTTGACGACTGCGTAGACACGGTGGCCGATCGGCCTCAGATGCGCGTCGACCTCGCGCTCGATGGCGTCGACGTCGGCCTGCGTGCGCACGCGCAATCGCTCGAAGTTGATGAAGATGATGTTCTGCTGGTCGTCGTAGGCGAAACGCGACGACAGCGGCACCTCCAGCATGCGCTCGCGCAGGCCCATCGGTCCGTCGCCGAAGATCGCCGCGTCCATGAGCTGCGGTGTGCCGCGGATCACCGGGGCGAAGTCCATCTTCGCCAGGATGTCGCGCTCGATGTCGATGCCCGGCGCGACCTCGGTCAGTTCCATGCCCCCGGGCGTCAGCCTGAACACGCAGCGCTCCGTTACGTACAGCACGTTCTGCCCGCGCGACAGCGCGTAGGCGCCGGAAAAGGTGCGGTGCTCGACCTCGCGCACGAACTTGCGCGGTCCGATGTCGTTGTGCAGCACCAGCCTGCCGTCCTCGACCGCCACCCGCAGGTCGCCGGCGGTGAAGGTCCCGACGAAGATGACGCTCTTGGCCGACTGCGAGATGTTGATGAAGCCGCCGGCGCCGGCCAGTCGCGGGCCGAACTTGCTGACGTTCAGGTTGCCCTCGCGGTCGGCCTGCGCCAGGCCGAGGAAGGCCATGTCGAGCCCGCCGCCGTCGTAGAAGTCGAACTGGTACGGCTGGTCGATGATCGCCTGCGTGTTCACCGCCGCGCCGAAATTCAGTCCCGCCGCCGGGATGCCGCCGACCACGCCCGGCTCGGCGGTCAGCGTCATCAGGTCGATCACTTTCTCCTCGGCGGCGACCAGCGAGACGCCGTCGGGCATGCCGATGCCGAGGTTCACCACCGAGTTGGCGCGCAGTTCCAGCGCGGCGCGGCGGGCGATGATCTTGCGCTCGCTCATCGGCATCGGCGCGACGCTGCTGGCCGGCACGCGGATCTCGCCGGCGAACCCCGGGCTGTACGGTTCGACGAAGGTCTGCCAGTGATACTCGGGCTTCTCGGCGACCACCACGCAGTCGACCAGTACGCCGGGGATCTTGACGTGGCGCGGGTTGAGCGACCCGCGCTCGGCGATGCGCTCGACCTGCACGATGACGATGCCTCCGCTGTTGCGCGCCGCCATGGCGATGGCCAGCCCTTCCAGCGTCAGCGCCTCCTTCTCCATGGTGATGTTGCCGTCGACGTCGGCGGTGGTGCCGCGGACGATGCCGACATCGATGCGCGGCGCCTTGTAGAACAGGTACTCCTCGCCGTCGACCTCCATCAGCCGCACGAGATCCTCGGTCGTGCGGTCGTTGAGCTTGCCGCCGCCCAGCCGGGGATCGACGAAGGTGCCCAGGCCGATCCGGGTCAGGTGCCCCGGCTTGCCCGCCGCGGTGTCGCGGTACAGGTGCGTGATCACGCCCTGCGGCAGGTTGTACGCCTCGATGCGGTTGGCCACCGCCAGCGCCTGCACGCGCGGCACCAACCCCCAGTGGCCGCCGATCACGCGCCGGATCAGCCCCTCGTGGCCGAGGTGGTTGAGTCCCCGGTCCTTGCCGTCGCCCTGGCCGGCGGCGTAGACCAGCGTCAGGCCCTGCGGCCGGCCGATGCCGTCGGGATCCGTGGCGCTCGACTCGAGGAAGCGCTCCTCGATGGCCACTGCGATGTTCTCGGCGAAACCGATGCCGACAAAGCCGCTGGTGGCCAACGTGTCGCCGTCCTGGATCAACTGCACCGCCTCGCGCGCGGTGACGATCTTGCCTTTCTCGAAAGTGCGCAGCGCCGCCAGCAGTTCACGGCCGTGGGTGCTCATGGGGTTTCCTCACCGGGGCCGATGGCCCGCTCTTCTAAAATGCCCATCATCACGCTAACTAGACACGAGGATCGCCATGGAAATCAAGAACAACGTATTCATCGTCACCGGCGGCGCCTCGGGTCTGGGAGGCGCCACCTCGACGATGCTGGCACGGGCCGGCGGCAAGGTGATCATCGCCGACGTGCAGGCCGACAAGGGCGAGGCGCTGGCGCGTGAGCTCGGCGCAGATGCGCGCTTCATGAAGTGCGACGTCGCCTCGGAAGCCGACGGCCAGGCCGTGGTGGCCGCGGCCACTGCGCTCGGGTCCCTGCGCGGCCTGGTCAACTGCGCCGGTATCGCCATCGGCGAGAAGACGGTCGGCAAGGAGGGGCCGCACGCGCTGGCCAGCTTCACCCGCGTGATCGGCGTCAACCTGATCGGTTCGTTCAACATGATCCGCCTGGCGGCCGCCGCGATGAGCAGGCTGGAGCCGACCGGCGACGGCGAGCGCGGCGTGCTGATCAACACCGCCTCGGTCGCCGCCTTCGATGGGCAGGTCGGGCAGGTCGCCTATGCGGCGTCCAAGAGCGGCATCGTCGGCATGACGCTGCCGATCGCCCGCGACCTGTCGCGCAGCGGCATCCGCTGCGTGACGATCGCGCCTGGCATCTTCGAAACGCCGATGCTGCTCGGCATGCCGCAGGAAGTGCAGGACTCGCTAGGCAAGCAGGTGCCGTTTCCGTCACGCCTGGGCAAGCCCGCCGAATACGCCAACCTGGTCGCCGCGATTCTCGGCAACGTGATGCTCAACGGCGAGACGATCCGCCTCGACGGCGCCATCCGCCTGCAACCGAAGTGACGACGGCAGTGCCGGCGGCACTGCCGTCGTCATCCCGGTTGCGCGCAGCGCAGACCGGGATCCCGTGTCGTCCCACGTCCGAGAGCAAGAGGCGAAGCCTCGCGGCGATCGGACACGGATGCGTCATCCCCGCGGAAGCGGGGATCCAGCCGAGGGCGCCGTTCACGTCATCCCGGTTGCGCGCAGCGCAGACTGGGATCCGGTGTCTTCCAGCAGGCCGGAACCGGGAGCCTCGTCGAATCGCTGCCTCGCTCTCCCGTCTCGCCGCCCTCGCCGCGGCCCTGCTGCTGGCCGCCTGCGCCAGCGCGCCCGAGCGGCCGTCGGCGCCCGAGGCGGCGAGCGGCTTCCGCCTCGGCCTGCAGTCAGCGACGGCGACGCGGCACATGGCGGCGGCAGCGAATCCGCTGGCCACGGAGGCGGGGCGCGAGATCCTGCGCGCCGGCGGTTCGGCGATCGATGCAGCCATCGCCATGCAGATGGTGCTTACGCTGGTCGAACCGCAGAGTTCGGGCATCGGCGGCGGCGCCTTCCTGCTGCACTTCGACGGCAAGCACGTGCAGGCCTTCGACGGTCGCGAAACGGCACCCCTGGCCGCCGACGAGAACCTGTTCATGCTCGGCGGCAAGCCGATGGCCTTCTACGACGCGGTTGTCGGCGGGCGCTCGGTCGGCACGCCCGGCGCGTTGCGCATGCTGGAAGCCGCGCACCAGCAGCACGGCAGGCTCGCCTGGCGACAGCTGTTCGAGCCGGCGATCCGGCTGGCCGAGCGCGGCTTCGCGATGTCGCCGCGGCTGCACGCGCAGCTCGCGAGCGAGAGGCACCTGGCCGGCAACGCAGCCGCCCGCGCTTACTTCTTCGACGTCGACGGCACGCCCAAACCGGTCGGGACAGTGCTGCGCAATCCGGAACTCGCGGCAACCCTGCGGGCGCTCGCCGATGGCGGCACCGATGTTTTCTATCGCGGCGAGATCGCGGCGGACATCGTGCGCACGGTGCGATCGCATCCGAACGCCGGCAGGCTCACCGAGGATGACTTCGCCCGCTACCAGGCCAAGGAGCGAGTTGCGATCTGCACCAACTACCGGCGCTGGCGCATCTGCGGCATGCCGCCGCCCTCCTCGGGCGGCATCGCAGTGGCGCAGATCCTCGGCATCCTCGCCGGGCGAGAGATCGCCGCCTTGCCGCCGATCGAGGTCGATGGCCGTCTCGAGCCGCAGGCCGACGCCGTGCACCTGTTCAGCGAAGCCGGTCGGCTCGCCTTCGCCGACCGCAACGTCTACGTTGCCGACCCGGACTTCATCCCGGTCGACTGGCAGGCGCTGACGCATCCGCGCTACCTGGCCGATCGCGCCAAACTGATCGGTGGCCGCAGCATGGGTCGCGCGCCGCCGGGCGTACCGGCCGGCTACACGGTGGCCTGGGCGCCGGACGAGGCGCAGCGCGGCGCCACCTCGCATATCTCGGCGGTGGACGGCTTCGGCAGCGCGGTGGCGATGACGACGTCGATCGAGGACGCGTTCGGCGCACGTCTGATGGTGCGCGGCTTCCTGCTGAACAACCAGCTCACCGACTTTTCGTTTGCGCCGAGCGAGGCCGGCCGGCCGATCGCCAACCGGGTGGAGCCGGGCAAGCGCCCGCGCTCGTCGATGGCGCCGACGCTGGTGTTCGACCGCGCGAGCGGCGAGTTGGTGGCAAGCGTCGGCTCGGCCGGCGGCTCGCAGATCATCGGTTACGTTGCGCGGACACTGGTCGGGCTGCTCGACTGGAATCTCGACATCCAGCAGGCGATCTCGCTGCCCAACTTCGGCAGCCGCAACGGACCCACCGAGCTCGAACAGGGCCGTGTCAGCCGCCCGCTGGTCGAAGGCCTGAAGGCGCGCGGCCACGAAGTCCGTGAGATCCCGATGACGAGCGGCCTGCAGGGCATCGTCCGCGTGCACCTGCCCGACGGGCGCCGGGCGTGGAGCGGTGGCGCCGACCCTCGACGCGAAGGGGTCGCGCTCGGCGACTGAGCGGCGGCTGGCGGCTAAAATCCCGCCACACTTTCCAGAGGAGACCGAAGATGACGATCAAGGTTGGCGACAGGATGCCGGACGGCGAACTGCAGGAATTCATCGACGTCGAAACCGCGGGTTGTTCGCTCGGACCGAACACTTTCAAGGTGGGCGATCTCGTCAAGGGCAAGAAGATCGTGATCTTCGGCCTGCCGGGCGCCTACACGCCGACCTGCTCCGCCAAGCACGTGCCGAGCTACATCCGTCACTACGACGCGCTGAAGTCGAAGGGCATCGACGAGATCTGGTGCCTGGCGGTCAATGATGCGTTCGTGATGGGCGCCTGGGGCCGCGAGCAGGGGGCGACGGGCAAGGTGCGGATGATGGCCGACGGTTCGGCCGACTACACGAAGAAGCTTGGGCTCGAACTCGACCTCACCGCGCGCGGCATGGGCGTCCGCTGCCAGCGCTTCTCGATGCTCGTCGACGACGGGGTCGTCACGAAGCTCAACGTCGAAGCGCCGGGCAAGTATGAAGTCAGCGGCGCCGAGACGATGCTCGAGCAGCACGCGTAGGGCCACCCCACGTCGCCTGCAACGCCGCCTGCGGGCGGCGTTGTTCGTTCAGTTCAGGCGGGAGGCGGCCTGCCGCAGCACCGCCAGCCGCTGGCGAACTTCGGCGGTCTCCCGGCCCGACGGGCAGAGCGAGAGGTAAGCCGCCAGATCGGCAACTGCCGCGCGCGGGCATTCGAGTCGTTCATACAGCCAGGCGCGATCGAGCCTTTCGTGCGCCGCCTCCGGCAGCAGGGCGATAAGGCGATCGACCACCTCGAGCGCGGCCGGCCACTGCTGCGCGTGCCAATGGATCGCCTTCAGGTTGCGCAGCAGCCGGGCGAGGATCTCGCGCTCGCTGGCCGCCCGCAGATAGCGCGCCAGCGGGCGATGGGACGCCTCCGGCAGCGCTGCCCGCAGCCGCTCGCGCAACTCGTCTTCGGCCAGGCTGACGCCGCCACCAAACACGTCGATGATGACAGTGCCGGCATTCAGCGACAGTCGAACCAGAAAGTGCCCCGGAAAGGACACGCCCGCCAGGCGCAAGCCGGCGGCCCTCCCCAGTTCGATGTACAGCAGCGCAAGGGTGATCGGAATGCCGCGCCGCCGTTCGATCACGCGGTGCAGGAAGCTGTTGTCCGCCGACGAGTAGTCGGCGCGGGCGGCGCCGAAGCCGAGTTCGACGAAGAAGAAGTGGTTGAGCAACCGCAGCCGCGCCAGCGGCGATGCGTCGGGCGCCACGCGCGCCCGCAACCGCGCCGCCCACGAATGCACCTGGTCCAGAACCCGCTGCGGATTGCAGCCGGGGTCCGCATACAGCGGCACCCGCGCCGCTGCCGTCAGCAGAGTCGGGGAGCGGCGCTCGCGGCAGCCGAGCGACGCGGAGGAAACGTCGGATTCGATCACTGTGCGCGCGCGGCAAAGTCGCGCGGTCGGAAGCCGAGCATCGCGAGAACCGCACCGTAGACGAGCGCACCGCTGCCGATCAGGCCGGCGAGCAGCGCCGCGCGCAGCGGCCATTCGGCCTGCATCGCCGTCCACGCGACTTGCCGATTGCCCAGCCAGAGCAGCAGCACCAGGGCGGCCAGGGCGAGTACGACCTTGCCGATGAAGACCCGCCAACCGGGCGACGGCACGTACAACCCGCGCCGGCGCAGGCCGATGAGAAGCATGGTCGCGTTGGCGAGCGCGCCCACGCTGACCGAGACGGCCAGTCCGGCGTGCGCAAGCAGCGGCACCAGGACCAGGTTCGACGCCTGCGTGGCGAGCAGGGCGACGATGGCGATCTTCACCGGCGTCCGGATGTCCTGCCGCGCATAGAAGCCCGGCGCGAGGATCTTCACCGCGATCAGGCCGAGCAGCCCGAATGCGTATCCGGTCAGCGCCTGCGCCGTCTGGGCGACATCGTGCGCGGAAAAGCGGCCGCCCTGGAACAGCACGGCGATGATTCCCTCGGCGAGCAGCCCGAGCCCGACCGCGGCAGGCAGTGCGATCAGCAGCGTCAGCCGCAGACCCCAGTCGAGCAACCGGCTGTACTCGTCGTGGCGGGCCTCCGCGTTGGCCTTCGAAAGACTGGGCAGCAGCACGGTGCCGAGCGCGACGCCCAGCAGTGCCGTCGGGAACTCCATCAGCCGGTCCGCGAAGGAAAGCCAGGTCACGCTGCCGACGGCCAGATGCGAGGCGATGTTGGTATTGATGATGATCGACAGCTGAGCCACCGAGACGGCAAAGAGCGCCGGCACCATCAGCGTCAGGATCCGCCGCACCGCCGGGTCCCGCAGCGCCGCCCGCAGCCCGCCCAGCCGCGGCAGCATGCCGATCGAAGCCAGCGCGGGCAGTTGAATGGCCAGTTGCAGCACGCCACCGGCCACCACCGCCACGGCGAGCGCCAGGATCGGCCGCGCAAGCTGCGGCGCCAGCCACACGGCACAGGCAATGAACGACAGATTCAGGAGCACCGGCGTGACCGCCGGCACCGAAAAGCGGCGGTAGGTATTGAGCACGCCCCCCGACAGGGCAACCAGCGACATGAAAAGGATGTAGGGAAACATCCAGCGGGTCATCACCGTGGCCAGGTCGAACGCCCCCGGGTCACGCGCCAGTCCGGCAGCGACCAGCCAGACCAGTACCGGAGCCGCGAGCACCCCGACGATCGACGCGGCCAGCACGGTCCAGAACAGCGCCGAAGCCACGTGGTCGACGAGCTCGCGGGTCCGCGTATCGCCCTCGCGCGAGCGCACCTCGGACAGGATCGGCACGAAGGCCTGCTGGAACGCGCCCTCGGCGAACAGCCGGCGCAGCAGGTTCGGCAGGCGGAAAGCCACGTTGAACGCGTCGGTCTCCGCACTGGCGCCGAAGACGCGCGAAATGATCAGGTCGCGGACGAGGCCCGTGACGCGCGAGGCAAGCGTCAGACCGGAAACGGTGGCGGCAGCGCGCAGCAGGTTCAAGGCGGTCCGGACGGCAGGCGGCTGCCAGTGTCCGGGCCAGCGGCGAGCTTGGCCCGGTTTCGTTGATTTGCTATAGTTCGCGGCTTCGCAAAGAGCCCGACGAGGGCTCGGCCGCGCACGGTGAGCATAGCCGGCGCTTGCAGACGAATTTCGCTACAGGTCCAAACGATGGCAAACACGAAACAGGCCCGCAAGCGGGCCCGCCAGTCGAACGAGCGCAACTCGCTCAAGTCGGCGCAGCGCTCGCGGGTTCGCTCGGCGATCAAGTCGGTGCGCAAGGCGATCGCCGGCGGCGACGCCCAGGCGGCGCAGGCGGTCTTCCGCTCGGCCACACGGGTGATCGATTCGCTGGCCGACAAGGACGTCGTGCACAAGAACCACGCGGCACGCAACAAGAGCCGCCTGTCCGCGGCCATCAAGGCAATGGCCTAGGCCTGCGGCCGGCGCGGCGGGTCCGCCCGGCAGCACGATGCCCGTACAGCCGGAGGCGCGGCGCCGCGGAAGCGGTCCGCGCCTCTGTGTTTTTGCGCCATCAGTCGCCGGCATCGGGAATCGTGCACCCTTCGTACACCGGCAGGTCGTTGTCGCGCGCAAAGTTCATCACGAAGCTGAAGGCCATTGGTTCAAGCTCGTTCAGGCGTTCGTCGACGACAACGCACCGGACGCCGCCGACCAGCATCGGCCGGACCAATGGCGAATAGCCGATCCGCGCATCGCGGCCCGCATCCACGCCGCCGGGGCGATAGCCGGACATCACGCCGCAAAGTCGCTCGGCCCAGTCGCTCGGCCGGAACGGCCGGCCGCTGGAGGTGATCCCGTGGATGAAGAACTCTCGAGGTTTGCTGGAGTCGGCCACCGGGCGTGGACTGCTGCAAAGGTGCGCCGCGTGCTGGCACTGATCGCTCCCCGGGCGACTCGGGGCATCGACTGCCTCCGCCGCAGCAGCGCGCCGGATTGTATCCGGGCGCTGCCACGCATCGGCCGCCGGCCGCGCCATCGACCGCTTGCGTCGGCCGCGGGTTTCGCCGATAAAGCAGTCGACCGTAATCACAAACGCTCAACCATTGCGGACCGACGTCCATGAGCCAGCCTACTTCCAAGGTCCTGCTGATCAACGACGAACCCCTGATCCTCAAGGAGTTCCTCAAGGGCCTGAACGCGGCCGCGCGCGCACTGGACAACCCGTTCGGCATCACCTTCATCGGCGCGCTGACGGCCAAGGAAGGCCTGCAGCTGATCGAGCGCGACGGCGACATCCAGATCGTCATCGTCGACGACAAGCTGTATGCGGTGCAGGAGGGCGCGCGGCGGCCGGCGGCGCGCGCGGGCGCTGCGCGCGAGGCGCCGCGCAGCCTGCAGGTCAGCGCGCTCAAGCTGGTGCAGAAGATCACCGCGCTCCGGCCGGAACTCGATCTGTACATCCTGATCGAGAAGGAGAAGGAAGACCAGATCGTCGATGCGCTGTTCGCGGAGGCCGTCGACGGCTACTTCTATCGCGAGGAACGTGACCTGCGCGGCATGTACCGGATCCTGAACGCGCAGATCGCCGAGCGCGCGCGCACGCCGTTCTACGACGCGTTGCGCTCCTACGTGCTGGCGGCAAAGGACGCCTGGCACACGCCGGGACACTCGAGCGGCGACTCGCTGCGCGGCAGCCCGTGGGTCAGCGAGTTTCACGAGTTCATGGGCGAGCATGTGTTCGACGCCGACCTGTCGGTCTCGGTCAAGGCGCTCGATTCGCTGATGGAGCCCACCGGCGTGATCGCCGAGGCGCAGCAGATGGCGGCCAAGGCGTTCGGCGCGCGCAAGACCTTCTTCGCCACCAACGGCACGTCGACCGCCAACAAGGTCATCCTGCAGACGCTGATCGCCCCGGGCGAGAAGATGCTGCTCGACCGCAACTGCCACAAGAGCGTGCACCACGGCGTCGTGCTGTCGGGCGCCAAGCCGATCTATCTCGACTCGAGCGTCAACAAGGCCTACGGCGTCTTCGGCCCGGTGCCGAAGAGCACGATCCTGAAGGCGATCGAGGATCACCCCGACGCGCAGCTGCTGGTGCTGACTTCGTGCACCTACGACGGGCTGCGCTACGACCTCAAGCCGATCGTCGATGCGGCGCATGCGCACGGCACGAAGGTGCTGATCGACGAGGCGTGGTTCTCGCACGCCCGCTTCCACCCGGACCTGCGCCCGACCGCGCTCGAGTCCGGCGCCGACTACGCCACGCAGTCGGCGCACAAGACGCTGTCGGCGTTCTCGCAGGCCGCGTTCATCCACGTGAACGACCCCGGCCTCAAGGAGCACCTGTTCCGCGAGAACTTCAACATGCACACGTCGACCAGCCCGATGTACAGCATGATCGCCAGCCTCGACGTGTCGCGCAAACAGGCCGTGATGGAGGGCTACAAGCTGCTCGAGCGCACGCTGATGCTGGCCGCCGAACTGCGCGAGCAGATCAACTCGACCGGCGCCTTCCGCGTGCTCGAACTCGACGACCTGCTGCCCGACGAGGTCAAGGGCGACAACATCCGGCTCGACCCGACCAAGATCACCGTCGACATCTCCTCGTGCGGCATGACGGTCGACGAACTGCAGCAGGAGCTGTTTTCGCGCTTCAACATCACGATCGAGAAGTCGACCTTCAACACGATCACGCTGCTGCTGACCATCGGCACGACGCGCTCGAAGTGCTCGCGCCTGTACGACGCGCTGATGCGCATCGCGCGCGAGAAGCGCGCGCCGCGGCGCCTGTACCGGACGCCGGACCTGCCGCCGTTCACCGAGCTCGTCTACCTGCCGCGCGACGCCTACTACTGCGGCGGCGAACTGGTGCCGCTGCTCGACGAAAACGACCAGCCGAACCGCGCGCTCGTCGGCCGCATCTGCAACGACCAGGTCGTGCCCTACCCGCCCGGCATCCCGGTGCTGGTCCCCGGACAGCTGATCACCGACAACATCGTCGAGTACCTGATCCGCTACCTGCGCGTGCAGAACAAGGTCGAACTGCACGGCGTCGTCTACCAGGGCTACTTTCCCAGCATTCGCGTGCTTTCCGCGGCGGAGGAGAAGAAGATCGCGCCGCTCAGGGAAAGCGCCCCGGTGCGCAGGGTGGCCTGACCGCGGGCACCGGCGGCGCCTTGGGCGCCGGCCGCGGCGCAATGACGCCCGGCCCGTGCTGCGCCACGGCCCCGTTTCCGGTCTGGCGCCGCGAGGGCCGGCGCCGGTTTCCCGCCGGCTTCTGCTCCGATGCCCTCCTCCCTATAATTCGTCAAACGCGGAACGACGTCGCTCGCAGCCGCGTTTTTTTGTTTTTCCGCGCCAGCCGGGAGCACCGATGTCACACGTGATGAACACCTACGCCCGCCTGCCGGTTGCCTTCACGCGCGGCCAGGGCGCCTGGCTGACCGGCGACGACGGCCAGGAGTACCTGGACGCGCTGGCGGGCATCGCGGTCAACGGCCTCGGCCACGCACACCCGAAGCTCACCGCCGCGCTCGCCGATCAGGTCGGCCGTCTGATCCACGTCTCGAACATCTACCGCATCGGCGAGCAGGAGAAGCTCGCCGACCGCATCTGCGCACTGACCGGACTCGACGAGGTGTTCTTCGCCAATTCCGGCTCGGAGGCCAACGAAGGCGCGCTGAAGCTGGTGCGGATGTACGGCCACCAGCACGGCAACGCCGAGGCGCAGACGATCGTGATGGAGCATGCGTGGCACGGCCGCACGCTGGCCACGCTGGCGGCCACCGGCAGCGAGAAGGCGCGCAAGGGGTTCGATCCGCTGCCGTCCGGTTTCATCCGCGTGCCGTACAACGATCTCGCGGCAATCGAGAAGGCTGCAGCAGCCGACCCGCGCGTGCAGGCAGTCTGGCTCGAAGTGCTGCAGGGCGAAGGCGGCATCCGCGTGGCCGATCGCGGCTACCTGCGCGATCTGCGCCGCCTGTGCGACGGGCGCGGCTGGCTGCTGATGGTCGACGAGGTCCAGTGCGGCATCGCGCGCACCGGCAAGTGGTTCGGCTATCAATGGGCCGACATCCGGCCCGACGTGGTCACGCTGGCCAAGGGGCTCGGCTCGGGCGTGCCGATCGGCGCGGTGGTCGCCGGCGGACGCGCGGCGGGCACGCTCGGACCCGGCAACCACGGCACGACCTTCGGCGGCAGCCCACTCGCCTGTCGCGCGGGCCTGGAGACGCTGCGCATCATCGAGGAGGAAGGCCTGCTCGCGAACGCCGATGCGATGGGACAGCGGATCCGCGACGGCTTCGCAGCGGCTCTGCAGGGCATCGCCGGCGTGGTCGCGATCCGCGGCCAGGGTCTGATGATCGGCATCGAACTGGACCGGCCTTGCGGCGACCTGGTCAGGCAGGCGCTCGCCAGCCGGCTGCTGATCAACGTCACGCAGGACCGCGTGATCCGCCTCGTGCCGCCGCTGATGATCAACGCACGCGAGGCCGACGAGATCGTCGCGCGGCTGGCGCCGCTGGTGCGCTCTTTCGTCGGTGTTCCGGCGCCCCAGGCCGCCTGAACAGGCCGAGGGGGACACGATGGCCGCGCAGCCGCTCCGCCACTTCCTTCGCCTCGACGACCTGTCGCGCGAAGAACTCGAACACGTGTTCGCGCGCACACAGATCATCAAGGACCGCTTCAAGCGCTACGAGCTGTACCAGCCGATGCGCGACCGCACGCTGGCGATGGTGTTCGAGAAGGCCTCGACCCGCACGCGCGTCAGCTTCGAGGCCGGCATGTACCAGATGGGCGGCTCGGTGATCCACATCACCACCGGCGACTCGCAACTCGGCCGGGCCGAGCCGATCGAGGATTCCGCGCGCGTGATCTCCCGGATGGTCGACATCGTGATGATCCGCACCTACGAGCAGACGAAGATCGAGCGCTTCGCGCAGTTTTCCCGGGTGCCGGTGATCAACGGCCTGACCAACGAGTTTCACCCCTGCCAGATCCTCGCCGACATCTTCACCTTCATCGAGCATCGCGGCCCGATCGCCGGGCGCACGGTGGCGTGGATCGGCGACGCGAACAACGTCGCCTACACGTGGCTGCAGGCGGCGCAGCTGCTCGGCTTCCGCGTCAATGTCTCGACACCGCCCGGTTACGGGCTCGATCCGCGGCTCGCCCCGGCCGGAGCGCACCTGGTCGTGTTCGACTCGCCGCTCGACGCCGCGCGCGGCGCCGATCTCGTCACCACCGATGTCTGGACCAGCATGGGCTTCGAGGCCGAAGACGAGCAGCGCCGCCAGGCGTTCACGCACTGGTGCGTCGACGACAGGATCATGGCCGCCGCGAAGCCGGAGGCACTGTTCATGCACTGCCTGCCGGCGCACCGCGGCGAGGAAGTGACCCACGAGGTGATCGAGGGGCCGCAATCGGTGGTCTGGGACGAGGCGGAGAATCGCCTGCACGCGCAGAAGGCGTTGATGGAATTCCTGCTGCTCGGCCGCGACGCAGCTTAGGGGACGAGGATGCTCGACCACATGACCTTCCGCGTGCGCGATCTGGCGGCGACGCGCCGGTTCTACGAGGCGTCGCTGGCGCCGCTCGGCTACAAGCTCGGCCACGAGGGCGAGCACGACGGCGTGCGCATGCTCGGCTTCGCGCACGATGGAAAGTTCGACACCTGGTTCGTCGAGGCGCCGGACGATCCGTCCGGTCCGACGCATCTTGCCTGGCACGCCGCCAGCCGCGACGCGGTCGACGCCTTTTACAGCGCAGCGGTCGCCAGCGGCGGTCGAGACAACGGCCCGCCCGGCCTGCGCCCGCACTACCACGCCCACTATTACGGCGCCTTCGTGCTCGATCCCGATGGAAACAACGTCGAGGCGGTGTGCCATGAGCCTCGATAGCGCAGCGCGTCGCGATCTCGTGCGCGCCGCAGCGGCAGCGCTCGCCCTCTCGGCCGCACCGACGCTGCGCGCGCAGAGCTGGCCGGCGAAGCCGCTGCGCATGATCCTCACGGCGCCGCCGGGTTCGTCGATCGATGTGCTCGGCCGGCTCGTCGCCGATCAACTGCGCGAGCGACTCGGCCAGCCGGTGGTCGCCGAGAACCGCGCGCAGGCCGGCGGCACGATCGGCACCGACGCGATCGCCAAGGCACCGCCGGACGGCTACACCATCGGCCTGTCGTTCACCGGCCCGCTGGCCACCGCGCCATTCCTGTACTCGAAGCTGCCCTACGACCCGGCGCGCGACCTGGCGCCGATCGTGCTGGTCGGCACGGCGCCGAACATCCTGGCCGTGAACAGCAGCCTGCCGGTCCGCTCGTTCGGGGAACTGATCGACTACCTGCGCGCCAGGCCCGGACAACTGAACTATGCGTCGGTGGGCAACGGCAGCGCGTCGCACCTGGCGATGGAACTGCTGAAGCACATGGCCGGGCTGTACGTCGTGCACATCCCCTTCAACGGCGCGCCGCCAGCCGTGCAGGCCACCGCCGCGGGCGACGTGCAGATGATCATGTCCAACCCGACTTCGCTGCTGCCGCTGATCCGCGCCGGCCGCATCCGGCCGCTGGCGGTGACGAGCCTGGGCCGCTGGCCGCAGCTGAAGGAACTGCCGAGCGTCGCCGAAAGCGGCTTCGCCGGCTTCGAAGCGGTGGCATGGAACGGCTTCGTCGCGCCGGCCGGCACGGCACGGGAAGTCATCATGCGGCTGAACCAGGAGATCAACGCGATCCTGGATGCGTCGCAGGTCAGGACGCGCATCGAGGCCGCCGGCTGGGATGTTGCCGGAGGCACGTCCGAAGCGTTCGCACGGTTCATGCAAGCCGAGCGCAGCCGCTGGCAGCCCGTCATCCAGCGCAGCGGCGCGAAGCTCGACTGACCGGGCGCCACGGCGCCGCCTCTTATACTCGCGCCCTGCGCTGGGTCGTCGGGCCGGCGCGGCGCTCGATCCCGCCCACGCTGACGCAGCGGCGGTGACCCTTCCGACTGTGCTTCGTCCGGGCGTCGCTGCCCGCCCAATCCATGGCAACCATCCTTCAGCACCTCCCCGTCGGCGAAAAGGTCGGCATTGCATTCTCCGGCGGGCTCGACACCAGCGCGGCCCTGCTGTGGATGAGAAAGAAGGGCGCGATTCCCTTCGCCTATACGGCCAACCTCGGCCAGCCCGACGAATCCGACTACGACTCGATTCCCCAGCGTGCGATCGAGTACGGTGCGCAGAACGCCCGCCTGGTCGACTGTCGCGCGCAGCTGGTCGCCGAAGGCATCTCGGCGCTGCAGTGCGGCGCCTTCCACATCTCCACGGCCGGCGCCACCTATTTCAACACCACGCCGATCGGCCGCGCGGTGACCGGCACGATGCTGGTGGCGGCGATGAAGGAAGACGACGTCCACATCTGGGGCGACGGCAGCACGTTCAAGGGCAACGACATCGAGCGCTTCTACCGCTACGGCCTGCTCGCCAACCCGGCGCTGCGCATCTACAAGCCGTGGCTGGACCAGGCGTTCATCGACGAACTCGGCGGCCGCGCCGAGATGTCGGCGTTCATGACCGCGGCGGGTTTCGCCTACCGGATGTCGGCGGAGAAGGCGTATTCGACCGACTCGAACCTGCTCGGTGCCACGCACGAGGCGAAGGATCTCGAGCAGCTCGACTCGAGCATCCGCATCGTGCAGCCGATCATGGGCGTGGCCTCCTGGCGCGACGACGTCGTGGTGAAGCCTGAGGAAGTGACGGTCCGCTTCGACGAGGGTCGGCCGGTGGCGCTGAACGGAATCGAGTTCGGCGACCCGGTCGAGCTGCTGCTCGAGGCCAACCGCATCGGCGGCCGGCACGGGCTCGGCATGTCGGACCAGATCGAGAACCGCATCATCGAAGCGAAGAGCCGCGGCATCTACGAGGCGCCAGGCATGGCGCTGCTGTTCATCGCCTACGAGCGGCTGGTGACCGGAATCCACAACGAGGACACCATCGAGCAGTACCGCGACAACGGACGCAAGCTCGGCCGGCTCCTCTACCAGGGCCGCTGGTTCGACCCGCAGGCGATCATGCTGCGCGAAAGCGCGCAGCGCTGGGTGGCGCGTGCGGTGACCGGCGAGGTGACGCTCGAACTGCGCCGCGGCAACGACTACTCGATCCTGAACACGGTCTCGCCGAACCTCACCTACAAGCCCGAGCGGCTGACGATGGAGAAAGGCGAATCGGTGTTCTCGCCGGCCGATCGAATCGGCCAGCTGACGATGCGCAACCTCGACATCGCCGACACACGCGACAAGCTCTCCGTGTACACGCGTGCCGGCCTGCTCTCGACCGGCACCGGATCGGCGCTGCCGCAGATCGGCAACGAAGGCAAGTCGGACTGAAGCCGCGCGCGGTCGCGGCAGGGCCGGCGCGCGGTCGGCGCCGTCACGTCAGGATGAGGCCTTGCGATGGCTGGGTGCGCGGTACGGTGCGGGATCGTTGCGCCGCGCCTGGCGCTACACGATCACGGGTTCCGGCTCCAGCCAGATGCCGAATTTCTCCGCCACCTTCTCCTGCACCTCGCGGGCCAGCGCCAGGATCTCGGCGCCGGTGGCGCCGCCGCGGTTGACCAGCACGAGCGCCTGCTTCTCGTAGACGCCGGCGCGGCCGCGCGTGGCGCCTTTCAGCCCGGCAGCATCGATCAGCCACGCCGCGGCCAGCTTGACCCGCCCGCCGGGAAGCGGATAGCCGACCAGTGAAGGATGATGCGCGATCAGCGCGCGGTGCTCGTCTCGCGAGACGATCGGGTTCTTGAAGAAGCTGCCGGCGTTGCCGATCACCGCCGGATCGGGCAGCTTGCGGCGGCGGACCGCGACCACCGCGTCGAAGATGTCGCGCGCAGAAGGTTGCGCGATGCCGCGCGCCTTCAGTTCGTGGGCAACATCGGCGTAGCCGGCGACCGGCTGCCATTGCTTCGGCAGCGCCAGCGTGACCGAGAGGATCACGCGGCGGCCGGCGAGGCCGCGCTTGAAGACGCTGTCGCGATAGCCGAAGTCGCACTCGGCGGCGGACATGCGCACCGATTTCCGTGTCTCGGCATCCCACGCCAGCAGCGAATCGAAACGCTCGGCCAGCTCGAGCCCGTAGGCGCCGATGTTCTGGATCGGCGCCGCGCCGCAGTGGCCGGGGATCAGCGCCAGGTTCTCGAGTCCGGGTCGATCGATCGCCAGCAGGCGTTCGACCGTTGCGTGCCACTCTTCGCCGGCACCCACTTCGATGTGCCAGGCGCCATCGGCCTCGCCGAGTTCGCGCAGGCCGGACACGTCGACCTTGATCGCCAGTCCCTCGAAATCCCTCGTCAGCAACAGATTGCTGCCGCCGCCCAGAACGAGCCGCGGCAGTCCGGCGACACGCGGCTCCGCATCCAGCGCGGCCAGGTCCTCAGCGCAACTGGCCCGGCTGAAGAATCGCGCGCGCGCCTCGACGCCGAAGGAGTTGAACCCGCGCAGCGAAACCCGTTCCTGCAGGATCGGCGGCATGGACGCGGGCGCGCGACGCGGCGTTCAGCGGATCGCGTGCGCCGCGTGTTCCGTGCCGGCGCGCAGCGCCGCGCCCCGCCACCAGCGCGCGTAGAGCCGCGCCGCCAGCTCATGCATCGCCACGCAGCGCACTTCGAGATCCTCGCGCATCGCCTCCGCGTCCTGCGCCGCCGGGCCGCCCGTCGCACTGCGCTCGGCCTGGGCCTCGTCGTGCCAGGTGTCGTCGCTGCTCCAGGCGCGCACGATCTCCGGAGTGACCTCGCAGTGGAACTGCACGCCGACATGCGCGATACCGGCGTGCTCGAGGACGAACGCCTGGTTCTCGCACCAGCGGCTGGCGAGAAAGTTCGTGGCCCTCGGCGGCAGGGCGAAGGTGTCGCCGTGCCACTGGAACATCTCGATTTCGGCAGGCGTCGCACCGAGCCATTCACGCGCCAGCTGCGGCTGCGTGATCGCCACCTTGCCCCAGCCGATTTCCCTGACCGGATTGCGCGCGACCGGCGCGCCGAGCGCGCGTGCCAGCAGCTGCCCGCCGAGGCAATGCCCGAAGACCGGCACGCCGGCGGCCACCGCGCCGCGCAGCAGCGCGAGTTCCGGGCCGATCCATGGCAGCGGGTCGTTCACGCCCATCGATCCACCGAGCGAACAGATGCCCGCGTAATCCTCCGGCGCCTGCGGGACCGGCTCGCCCTCGTCGATGCGCAGCAGGCGATAGGCAATACGGTGCTCGCGCAGCCAGTCCTCGAAGTAGCCCGGCCCGGCGTCGCCTTCGTGCTGGAGGATCGCGACCGGGCGCTTTTCCACGCTCATGCCACCGACTTCACGCGTCGCGACGGAGCAAGGAGCTCGGCGAAGCGTGCGCGAACCGCGCGCTCGATGCCCGCCGCGTCGAGGCCGACGCTGGCCAGAAGCTGATGCGTGTCGCCGTGGTCGAGGAAGCGGTCCGGCAGCCCGAGCAGCAGCAGCGGCATCTCGATGCCGAGTTCGGCGAGCAGTTCCGCGCAGCCCGAACCGGCTCCGCCCGTCACGACGTTCTCCTCGACGGTGACCAGCGCGTCGTGCGAGCGGGCCAGGCGTTCGACCAGTTCCGCGTCGAGCGGCTTGACGAAGCGCATGTTGGCCACCGTGGCATCGAGCGGACCCGCCGCGGCGAGTGCCGGCTGCACCATCGAACCGAACGCGAGGATCGCAATCCGCGCTCCCGGCGGGCACGCGCTCTCGCGCCGCAGTTCGCCCTTGCCGATCGGGACCGACACCAGGTCGCGCTCGATGGTCACGCCGACCCCGGCGCCGCGCGGATAGCGCACCGCCGCCGGCCCGTCATGACGCACGGCGGTGGTCAGCATCGCCCGGCACTCGTTCTCGTCGGCAGGCGCCATCACCACCAGGTTCGGAATGCAGCGCAGGTAGGACAGGTCGAATGCGCCGTGGTGAGTCGCGCCGTCCGCGCCGACCAGGCCGCCGCGGTCGAGCGCAAACGCCACCGGCAGGTTCTGGATCGCCACGTCGTGGATCAGCTGGTCGTAGCCGCGCTGCAGGAACGTCGAGTAGATCGCCACCACCGGACGCAGCCCTTCGCAGGCCATGCCGGCCGCGAAGGTGACCGCGTGCTGCTCGGCGATGCCGACGTCGAAGTAGCGCGCGGGGAACTCGCGCTCGAAGCGGACCATTCCCGAACCTTCGCGCATCGCCGGCGTGATGCCGATCACCCGCGAGTCCGCCGCCGCGATGTCGCACAGCCAGTCGCCGAAGACCTGCGTGTAGGTCGGCGCCCCGGCCGACGGGGACTTCCTGATGCCCACCGACGGATCGAACTTGCCCGGCCCGTGATACAGGACCGGATCGGCCTCGGCGAGCTTGTAGCCCTGTCCCTTGCGCGTGACGACGTGCAGGAACTGCGGTCCGGTGAGGTGGCGCAGGTTCTGCAGCGTCGGCACCAGCGCGTCGAGGTCGTGCCCGTCGATCGGCCCGATGTAGTTGAAGCCGAATTCCTCGAACATCGTCGCCGGCACGACCATGCCCTTGGCGTGCGACTCGAATTTGCGCGCCAGCTCGAACAGCGGCGGCACCGGCCGCAGCATCTGCTTGCCGACACTCTTCGCCGCCGCGTAGACGCCGCCGCTCATCAGCCGCGCCAGGTAGCGGTTCAGCGCGCCCACCGCCGGCGAGATCGACATGTCGTTGTCGTTCAGGATCACCAGCAGCCGGATGTCCTCGATCACCCCCGCGTTGTTCAGCGCCTCGAAGGCCATGCCGCCGGACAGCGCCGAGTCGCCGATCACGGCGATCGCGTGCCGCGCCTCGCCGCGGTGCTTCGCGGCAATCGCCATGCCGAGCGCCGCCGAGATCGACGTCGACGAATGCGCGGTGCCGAAGGCGTCGTACTCGGATTCCTCGCGGCGCGGAAAGCCCGAGATGCCGCCCATCTGGCGCAGTTCGGCCATCGCGTGGCGCCGGCCGGTCAGGATCTTGTGCGGATAGGTCTGGTGACCGACGTCCCACACGATGCGGTCGTGCGGCGTGTCGAACACGTAGTGCAACGCGATCGCCAGCTCGACGGTGCCGAGGTTCGACGACAGGTGTCCGCCGGTCTGCGATACCGACTCGAGCACGAAGGCGCGCAGTTCGTCGGCGAGCGCCGGCAGCTGCTGCGCGGCGAGCGCGCGCAGGTCGGTCGGCGAATCGATCGTCTTCAGCAGTTCGGTCATGGCCTTGTGTGCCGTGCGGCCGGCTCAGCTCGAGCGGCCGACAATGTAGTCGGCCAATTCTCGCAAACGCCGCGCGCGGCTGCCGAGTGGGGCCAGCGCGGCCAGCGCCTCCCGGTGCAGCTGTGCCGCGCGCGCCTTCGCGGCGGCCATGCCCAGCACCGAGACGTAGGTCGGCTTGTTCTCGCGCGCGTCCTTGCCGGCGGTCTTGCCGAGCGAATCCGACGTGCCTTCGACATCGAGCACGTCGTCGACGATCTGGAACGCCAGGCCGAGCGCCCGTCCGTAGGCGTCCGCGGCAGCGGCGATCGCGTCGTCGGCACCGCGCGCTGCCGCGCCCATCCGAACCGCCGCAGCGAGCAGTGCACCGGTCTTCATCCGGTGCATACGTTCCAGTTCGTCGAGCGTCAGTCGGCAGCCGACCGCGGCCAGGTCGATAGCCTGCCCGCCGCACATGCCGGAGGTCGACGCCGCGTGCGCGAGCATCGAGGTCAGCTGCGCGCGCAGCTCGGACGACAGCGGCGCATCGGCCAGCACCCGGAACGCCTCGGCCTGCAGCGCATCGCCGGCGAGCATCGCGGTGGCCTCGTCGAAGGCGACGTGCACCGTCGGCTTGCCGCGCCTGAGGACGTCGTCGTCCATGCACGGCAGGTCGTCGTGGATCAGCGAATACACGTGAACGAACTCGACGGCGAGCGCCACGCTGCTCGCGCCGTCGCTGGGCCGCGCGGCTTCCGCCATGCCTCCTGCAAGCTCGGCCGCCGCGTAGGCCAGCAGCGGGCGCACACGCTTGCCGCCGCCGAGCGCGGCATAGCGCATGGCCTGGTGCAGCCGCGCAGGAATCCGGTCGGCCGGCGGAAGCGCCGCCTCGGCGGCAAGTTCGAACCACTCCAGCCGCGAACGCACCCAGCTTTCGAAGTCGGCGGCAGTGACCGCGTCCGGCGCCAGGCCTCTCACTGCGCTCATGCGCCGCGCAACTGCCCCGGATCGAGCGGGGTCAGCATGTCGCCGTCGAGCTTGCGGATCTCCTGCTCGGCCACCGCCAGCTTCCCCTGGCAATGCTTGGCCAGCTCCGCGCCGCGCCGGTAGGCGGCTACCGCATCGTCGAGGCTGAGTTCACCGGCTTCCATCCGCCTGACCAGCGCATCGAGTTCATCAAGCGCCTGTTCGAAGGAAAGTTCGGCGACCGGTTTTGGAGCGGAGGTCTTGGCCATGGCGTGAGGATCGAAGACAGCCCGATTCTAGGGCCTGTTCACGGCGTGCCGGCCGATAGACTGGGTGCCGTATGCACTCCCTCTGGATGCTGGTCGCCGCGCTGTTTTTCGCCGTCCTCGGCGCATGCGTGAAGCTGGCGGCGGCCCGCTACCACATCGCGGAGATCGTGTTCTACCGCGCGCTGACAGGCGTCGTCGCATTGGCCGCGTATGCGCACCTCACGCGCCGGCCGCTCGGCACGCCGGTGCCCTGGACGCATTTCCGCCGTGGCGCCGTCGGCACCGCGGCATTGAGCCTCTGGTTTTACGCGGCGGCGACGCTTCCGCTCGGGACGGCAACAGCGCTGAACTACACCTCGTCGCTGTTTCTCGCCGCGTTCGTCCTCGGCGCAGCGTTGCGGGCGCGGCAGCCCGCCAACGTGCCGCTGCTGCTGACCGTCGCGCTTGGGTTCATCGGCGTGCTGCTCCTGCTGCAGCCGAGCTTCGGCGCCGGCCGTTGGCTCGGCGCATCCGCCGGACTGCTGTCGGGGCTCCTTTCGGCGACCGCCTACTGGTACGTGCGCGACCTGGCCCGCCATGGCGAGCCGGAATGGCGGATCGTCTTCTATTTCTCGCTGTCGGCGCTCGCCCTGGGCCTCGCCGGCAGCCTGATCACCGGCTTCACCGCGCATACGCCGGGCGGCGCCGCCGAGCTGGCGGCGGTCGGCATTACCGCGCTGCTCGCGCAGCTGGCGATGACCCGCGCCTATGCGCTCGGCCATGCGCTGCTCACCGCCAGTCTGCAATACTCCGCCATCGTCTTCGCGGCTTCGATCGGCGTGATCTTCTTCGCCGACCGGATCGCGCTGGCCGGCTGGATCGGCATGGCGATCGTGATCGGCAGCGGCGCGCTGGCCACCTGGCTGGCGCAGCGGCGACCGGAGATCAAGGCACCCTCTTCCGCGGACATTCGATGAGCACGACCCTCGTCAAGGTTTCAGAACTTCAGGCGCACCTGTTCGACGCCGACTGGTGCGTGATCGACTGCCGGCACGATCTGATCAACGTCGACGCCGGTCGACAGCAGTACGCGGAAGGTCACATACCCGGCGCCGTGTTCGCGGATCTCGATACCGATCTTTCCGGCGCCAAGACCGGCGCCAACGGCCGCCATCCCTTGCCGAGCCGCGACGACCTGGCGGCACGTTTCAGCGCCTGGGGCATCGACCGCGACACGCAGATCGTCGCCTACGACGCCAACGGCGGATCGTTCGCGGTCCGGCTGTGGTGGCTGGCCCGCTGGCTCGGCCACGAGAAGGTCGCGGTCCTCGATGGCGGCTGGCCGGCGTGGCTCGCAGAAACGAACCGCAGCAGCACCGAAGCCCCCGCCCGCCTGCCCACCCGGTTCGTGGCAGGCGAAAGCCTGGAGGAAGTGGTCGACGCTGCGCAGCTGCAGCGCCTGCTCGCGACGCCCTGCCGCCCTGCTCGTCGATGCGCGTGCGCCGGAACGCTATGAAGGCCGCGTCGAGCCGCTCGATCCGGTGGCCGGTCACATTCCCGGCGCCATCAATCGCTTCTGGCAGGCCAACCTTGCCGACGGACGCTTCAAGCCGGCCGAGCAGTTGCGCGCCGAATTCGAGGCCCTGCTCGCCGGCCACATGCCCCGGCAGATGGTGGCGCAGTGCGGCTCCGGCGTCACGGCCTGTCACCACCTGCTGGCGATGCGCATTGCCGGCCTGCCGGGCGCACGCCTGTTCCCCGGCTCGTGGAGCGAGTGGGTTGCCGACCGCTCGCGACCGGTGGCGACCGGCGCCAAGCCGTAGCGGAATGCAACCTCAGTGAGCGCGCATGGCGGCGCCGATCAGCGCCGCCATCGCCACGCCCGCCAGCACGAGTCCCACCTGAGGCAGGGACTCCGCCAGCCGCGAGCGGCGCATCATTTCCGGCAGCAGGTCGCTCAATGCGATGTAGATGAAGCTCGACGCTGCCAGCAGCAGCGCATACGGCAACAGTCCTTCCATCGCGTCGAGCACGAAGTAGCCGACCACGCCGCCGGCGACCGCCGAACTGCCGGACAGCAGGTTGAAGACGAACGCGCGCCGCTTCGTGTAGCCGGCGTTGAGCAGGATCATGAAGTCGCCGACCTCGTGCGGGATTTCATGCGCCATCACGGCCGCCGTGGCCAGCACGCCGGCGCGCCAGTCGACCAGGAACGCCGCGGCGATCACCACGCCGTCGGCAAAGTTGTGAAAGGCGTCGCCGACCAGGATCGGGATGCCGCCGCGGCCCGCCTCCCGTGCGTCATGACCGTGGGCGTGGTGATGCTCGTCGCCTTCGTGGTGGTGCGTGTGATGGATCAGCGCCAGCTTCTCGAGCAGGAAGAAGCCGAGGATGCCGGCCAGCAGCACCCAGCCGAGCGCATGCGTGTCGATGCCGCCCTCGATGGCCTCGGGCACGAGCCGCGTAAAGGCGACCGTCAGCAGCAGGCCCGCCGAGACGCACACCAACCGCTCGACCATCGCGCTGAGATAGCGGAAGCTCAGCCACGCCGCCAGCGCGATCGACACCAGCGTCGACAGGACGTTGGCGAGGGTGATCCAGGCGAGCGTGTTCATCGGTCAGCGTCGGTCGGCGGTGCAGGCTAGCAGAGCTGTCAAGTCTGGCACTGCGAAGCAAAACGGCCGCGCAGTGCGCGGCCGCCTCGCTGCCGTGGATGGCTCGTCTCAACCGACGCCGTTCGCCCTGAACCAGGCCACCGCGCGCTTCCAGCCGTCTTCGGCAGCTTCCCTGCGGTAGCTTGGCCGGTAGTCGGCGTGAAAAGCGTGCGGCGCGTCCTTGTACAGGACGAGTTCAGACCTCGTGTTGCCGGCGGTCTGCAACGCGGCCATCATCCGATAGATCGTCTCGCTCGGGATCCCGGCATCGGCGCCACCGTACAGCGCAAGGACCGGCTGCTTGATCGACGCGGCCAGGTCGATCGGATGCTTCGGCGTGGCGGGCGTGCTGTTGCCAACCACGCGACCGTACCAGGCCACACCCGCGTTCACTCTGGGATTGTGCGCAAGGTAGAGCCAGGTGATCCGTCCGCCCCAGCAGAAGCCGGTGATGCCGACGTCGCCGGCGCCGCCGCCGTTCTTCTCCGCCCATGCGACGGTCGCATCAAGATCGCTCATGACCTGGGCGTCCGGCACCTTCGAAACGACCTCGCTCAACAGCTTCGAGATGTCGCTGTACTTGGTCGGGTCGCCCTGGCGCGCATACAGTTCCGGCGCGACGGCCAGGAAACCCGCTTTGGCGAAACGCCGGCACACGTCCTTGATGTGCTCGTGCACGCCGAAGATCTCCTGCACGACCAGCACGGTGCCAAGGCCGCGCTTGCCGGCCGGCATGGCACGGTAGGCGGGCATCTCGCCGTCGCGCGTCGGGATCTTCACTTCGCCTGCGGTGAGGCCCTGCGCATCGGTCATGATCATCGTCTGCGCCTGCACGGGCAGGACGGCCGCGGCGAATCCCGCCGCCAGCGAAGTCTTGACGAAACCGCGGCGGTCGAGCGCCAGCGGCGGACTGAGGCTGTCCAGTTCGCCGCGGATTTCGGACAAGGGTGCCGGATCAGAAAGACTCACTTCACAATCTCCTATAAACGATGCAAGGGAGGGCAGTTTGCTGTCGAGCGCGTTGAACGACCACGGAAAGTACGGCGCGAAGCGTCAACGCAGCTAGAATCCCGATCAATCCGCGTTTACTAGTAAGCAGAAGTACGCCGCGCCGGAACGACCAGCGCGGCGTTTTCTTTGTTGTCGCTGCGCGGGACAAGGCCCAACGCTGAAATCCGGCTGCGACGAACGGAACCCCTCGAGTCAGATATGCCCTTCGACGTCGAAACCATTGCCCAGCGCTTCCTGCGGCTGGTGCCGAGCGGGCTCGACCACGCGTCGTTGCGCGTGGTGGAAGAACACTCGATTACTACGCGCGTCCGGCAGGACGTCGCCGAGCCCGCCGATCGCTCGCTCGACCGCGGCGGCATGGTCACCGTCCTGATCGGCGACGGGATCGGCTATGCGGCGACCAGCGACCTGTCCGATGCCGGCCTGCGGGCGGCGATCGACCGCGCCGTCGAGTGGGCGCGGCTCAGCCGCGGGCGCAGCGTGTTCGACACCGCGCCGACGCTGCCGAAGGCGACCGGCCGCTACGCCTCCGCCACGGCCAGGCCGCTGGCGCTGAGCGCGGCCGACCGTCTCGACCTGCTGATGCGTGAATCGAAGGCCTGCCGCATCGACGAGCGCATCGTCGACTGGGAAGCAAGCCTGTGGACCGTGCGCAGCCGCCAGCTGACGGCGAGCGCCGACGGCGGCGAGACGCTGCAGGAGTACGACTTCACGATTCCAGCGCTGCACGTCGTCGCGCATGCCGACGGCCTGACGCAGATCCGTTCGTGGGGCGGCCGCGACAACGGCTACTGCCAGCAGGGCGGAGCCGAAGTGATCGACCGCTCGGGCTTCGTCGGCAGCGGCCGCACGACTGCGGAGGAGGCGCTGCAGCTGATCGCCGCGCCGAACTGCCCGAGCGGAAAGTTCGACGTGCTGCTGATGCCGGACCAGATGATGCTGCAGATCCACGAGTCGATCGGCCACCCGCTCGAACTCGACCGCATCCTCGGCGACGAGCGCAACTACGCCGGAACCAGCTTCGTCACGCTCGACATGTTCGGCGCCTACCCGTACGGCTCGCGACTGCTCAACGTCACGTTCGACCCGAGCCGCGGCGAGGAATTTGCCAGCTTCGCGTTTGACGACGAAGGCAGCCGCGCGACGCGCGAATTCCTGATCCGCGACGGCCTGCTGCTGCGTCCGCTGGGCGGCACCCTCTCGCAGCAGCGTGTGGCGCGGCTGCGCAGCGACCTGCCGGCGGTGGCGACCGCACGAAGCTGCAGCTGGAACCGGCCGCCGATCGATCGCATGAGCAACCTGAACGTCGAGCCGGGCACGTCCACTCTGGCGGAAATGATCGCCTCGATCGACGACGGGATCCTGATGAAGACCAACGCGTCGTGGTCGATCGACGATTCGCGCAACAAGTTCCAGTTCGGCTGCGAATGGGGCCAGCGCATCCGCGAAGGCAGGCTGGCCGAAGTCGTTCGCAGCCCCAACTACCGCGGCATCTCGGCCACCTTCTGGCGCTCGCTGTCGATGGTCGGCGACGCGTCGACGATGGAAGTGATGGGCACGCCGTACTGCGGCAAGGGCGAACCGAACCAGGCCATCCGCGTCGGCCACGCCAGCCCGGCCTGCCGCTTCGACGGCGTCGACGTGTTCGGGGCAGAGCGATGAAGGACCTGTTCTTCGGGCTGGCCGAGCACGCGGTCGGCCGGCTGCGCGGCGCCGAGGTCCTGCTGGCCAATTTCAGCGGCGAGGTCTCCGATTTCGTCCGCTTCAACCACGCCCGCGTCCGCCAGCCGATGACCGTGCGCCAGGCCTACCTGACGCTTGAGCTGATCGAGGGCCGGCGCCGCGATCGGACGACGCTGGCGATCACCGGCAATGCCGACGACGACCGGCCCGCGATCGACGCGGCGATCGACTCGATGCGCAGCGATCTTCCGACACTGCCCGAGGACCCGTATCTGTTGTACAGCACCGGCGCCGACGCCTCGCAGACCGAGCGCACCGGCGCGCTGCCGTCGCCGGAGGAAGCGATCGAGACATTGACGAGCGCAGGCGCCGGGCTGGACCTGGTCGGCGTGCTGGCCAGCGGGCCGGTGTTCTGCGGATTCGCGAGCTCCATGGGCGCGCGACACTGGCATCAGGTCGACAGCTTTCTGCTCGACTGGTCGGTCTACCAGCGCGGTGACAAGGCGGTGAAGGCGAGCTGCGCCGGCCAGCACTGGGATCGCGCGGAGGTCGAACGTCGCATCGAGGCGACCCGGGCGCAGCTGCCTTATCTGGCGCGCAGCCCGCGCACGATCGAACCCGGCGCCTATCGCGCCTACGTGTCGCCGGCGGCGATGGACGAACTGCTGTGGATGCTCAACTGGGGCGGAGTATCGGCCAAGGAGCAACGCACTCGGCAGAGCACGATCCAGCAACTGGTCGACGGCGAGGCGTCGCTTTCGGCGCAGGTCACGCTGCGCGAGAACATCGCGGGCGGACTGGCGCCGCCGTTCGACGAGGCCGGCTTCACGCGGCCGGAGGCGGTCGATCTGATCCGGGCCGGGCGCCATGCGGGCAGCCTGGTCAGCCCGCGCACGGCGCAGGAGTACGGCATCGACTCGAACGGCGCCGACGAGAGCGAGTCGATGCAGGCGATGGAGCTGGCGCCGGGCAGCCTCGCGCGCGCCGACGCCCTGCGCGCGCTCGACACCGGGGTGTTCGTCGGCAACTTCCATTACCTGAACTGGTCCGACCGCAGCGCCGCCCGCATCACCGGCATGACGCGCTTCGCCACCTGGTGGGTCGAGCGCGGCGAGATCGTCGCGCCGCTTTCGGTGATGCGCTTCGACGACAGCCTGTACCGGATGCTCGGCACCGAACTCGAAGCGCTCGACGACGAGACCGACTGGATCCTGAACAGCGGCACCTACGGCGGGCGCTCGGTCGAAACGAGCCGCGTGCCCGGCGCGCTGCTCAGGCAGCTGAGGTTGACGCTTTAGACGCCGCAGCCGGACGAGAGATCCGCCCGCCTCTGCCGCGGATCTGAGTGGCACCACCGATCGCCGAAGACGAAACTTCCGGACGCGAGCAGTCCGTTCCTGCGGCCGGGAGTCGTGCGGCTACTTCACGGCGAAACAGTAGAAAAGGCCGTCGCCACCCGTCGGTCGCACTGCGTCCTGGCTGCAGCCGAGCGTCGGATGCGCCGAGTTCCAGGAGACCGCCCACGGATTCTGAATCGGGCCCGCACGGTCGTGATGCCCGGTCATCGCCGCGCCGTCCTTTCCGCTCTTGGTCCAGTTGCCGCAGGTCATGTCGGGGAACGGAGCGCCCGGAAAGGCCGTTCCATCAGGGCGCGAACCCGTGAGGATGTCGTGCTTGTTGGGTTTCTCCGTACGGCCGTTGACCATCTGCCCCTTTTCGTCCAGCGCCGTCTCCTTCGTCAGGTTGTTGCGCGCCGAGTGCAGGTCCTCGACATTCCTGGCGATCAGCACGCCCTTGGCGTTGTGCCACGGCCCTGTACCAATTCGATCGCGGGCATGAATGACGTTCGGGTCGTTCAGCTTGGGAGCCTGCGTACTCAGATACGCGCGCCAGGTACGGTCGCCAGCGCCTGCCGCAGTGGCGAGCGCCTGGCAGTGCCGGTCTGCCCCTTCGAGTCCACCGAGGTCGCCTCCCTTGCCTGGCCCGACGCTGGTAATGAAGAAAGTCATTCCGCTGCCGCCGTCATAAGGGCCGGTTGCGCAGCCGACCAGTGCCACCGCGCCCGCCGCCATCAAGATCCACTGCTTCAAGCAATGCATTTCGTTCTCCTTGATTTCTCCTGTTCCCGCCCCTGGTCTTCGTGGCCTTCCCGCCGAGCCGGGCGGCGCAGCGTACCGCGCTGGCTCGCCGGGCCAAACCACCTGCAAACGGTACGAACGAGGTTGCTCGATTCGCCCGGGATAACCCCAACTCGCGCACCGCAATTCGATCTGCTACCCGGCTGCTGCCTGCAATTGCTTACGATTCGCGCGTTGCTGCAGCCAGGCGCCGAGTTTGTCGCCTGCATCGGCCGGGAGATGCAGCCCGAGCTTGCTCCGGCGCCACAGGATGTCATCGGCGGTCTGTGCCCATTCGCGCCGGATCAGGTACTCGATCTCGGTGGCATAGAGCCCGGGCGCGATCTCCTCGCCCAACTGATCCAGTCTCGCGGCACTGCCGAGCATCTGCTCCATCCTCGTGCCGTAGGCACGTGCATAGCGGCGCGCGAGCGGTGCGGGTAGCCACGGACGCCGCTGCGCCTGCAGCGCGCAGAACTGCTCGAAATCCGCCATCGGATCGCCGCTGGCCTTGATCACTGTGCCCAGGTCGCCTCCCGGCAACGGCACCGAGGCGGTCCAGCCTCGTTGCGCGACGCCCAGGGGCCGCGCCAGCATCTCCATCGCTTCCTCGGCCAGCGCGCGGTAGGTGGTGATCTTTCCGCCCCAGACCGACAGCAGCGGCGCGCCGCCGGTGTCGAGTTCGAGCTGGTAGTCGCGGGTGATCGACGAGGCGTCGGCGCCGTCGTCGAGCAGCGGCCGCACGCCAGAATAGCTCCACACCACGTCGGCCGGCGTGATCTGCCGGCTCAAGTAGCGGTTGATCATCGTGCACAGGTAGTCGATCTCTGCCGCGTCGATGCGGGCCTCATCCGGGTCGCCGCCGACCTCGACGTCGGTCGTGCCAACGAGCGTGAACTCATGCTCGAAGGGAATCGCGAAGACGATCCGCTTGTCCGGGTTCTGGAAGATGTACGCGTACGGGTGGTCGAAGAGTCGGCGCACGACGATGTGGCTGCCCTTGACCAGCCGCAGCTGCCGCACCTGCGGCCAATCGGCCGCGTCGCGCAGGAATGATGCGGCCCAGGGCCCGGCAGCGTTGACGAGCGCGCGCGACTGCACCGTCAGCACGCGCCCGTCATCAGTCGCCAGCTCGGCACGCCAGAGGTTCCCTTCGCGGCGAATCGAAGTGCAGCGGGTGCGAGGGAGCACCGTCGCGCCGCGCTCGTTTGCATCGATCGCATTCAGCACCACCAGCCGCGCATCGTCGACCCAGCCGTCGGAATACATGATGCCGGCGCGCCAGTGCTCCTTCAGCGGCCGCCCCGCCTCGTGCCGGCGCAGGTCGACGGTCTCGGAGCCGGGCAGGATCTCGCGACGCGCCAGGTGATCGTAGAGAAACAGGCCGATGCGGATCATCCACACCGGCCGCATCGACGGGTCGTGCGGGA
Organism: uncultured beta proteobacterium; assembly: GCA_963847675.1. Taxonomy (GTDB): domain Bacteria; phylum Pseudomonadota; class Gammaproteobacteria; order Burkholderiales; family Burkholderiaceae_F; genus JADJWR01. The sequence goes on along the minus strand of CAWKAP010000004.1, from coordinate 550,763 downwards.
TCAGAAAGCGCAGCGGCCAGACGATATGCGGCGCGTTGCGCAGCAGGACTTCGCGCTCGGCGAGCGACTTTCGCACCAAACCGAATTCAAAGTGCTCCAGGTAGCGCAGCCCGCCATGCACGAGCTTGGTCGACGAAGACGACGTGTGCGCGCCCAGGTCGTCCTGCTCCGCCAGCAGCACCCTGAGGCCGCGCCCGGCCGCGTCGCGCGCGATGCCCGCGCCGTTGATGCCGCCGCCGACGATCAGCAGGTCGTATTTGTGTTGTTCTTCTTGCACGATCGATCGATCTGCGGCGCGCTCAATGCGCCCGCTCCCAGTTCTCGCCGACGCCGACCTCGGCCAGCAGCGGCACCTTGAGCTGCGCCACCCCGCTCATCAGCGCCGGCACCTGCGCGCGAACCTGGTCGAGCTCGGCGTCCGGAACCTCGAAGACCAGTTCGTCGTGCACCTGCATGATCAGGCGGGTTGCCAGCCGGTCGCGCAGCAGCCAGTCGTGCACGGCGATCATCGCCAGCTTGATGAGATCCGCCGCAGTGCCCTGCATCGGCGCGTTGATCGCCGCGCGCTCGGCCGCCGAGCGGCGCGGGCCGTTGGGCGAGTTGATCTCGGCCAGCCAGAGCCGGCGGCCGAACACGGTCTCGACGTAGCCCTGCCGCTTCGCCTGCTCGCGCGTCCGCTCCATGTACTTCGCCACGCCCGGATAGCGCGTGAAATAGCGCTCGATGAAGCTGCGCGCGACGTCCCTGTCGATGCCGAGGTTGGAAGCGAGGCCGTAGGCGCTCATGCCGTAGATCAGCCCGAAGTTGATCACCTTCGCATAGCGGCGCTGCTCGCCGCTCACTTCGCCGAGCGGCACCCCGAAGACCTCGCTGGCGGTGGCGCGGTGGATGTCCTCTCCGGCCGCGAACGCCGACAGCAGCCCTTCGTCGCCGCTGATGTGCGCCATGATGCGCAACTCGACCTGCGAATAGTCGGCGGACACGATGCGGCAGCCGGGCGGAGCGATGAAGGCCTCGCGGATGCGCCGGCCCTCGGCGGTGCGGATCGGGATGTTCTGCAGGTTCGGCTCGCTCGACGAAAGGCGCCCGGTCACGGCGATCGCCTGCCCGTAGCTGGTGTGGACGCGGCCGGTCGCCGGGTCGATGCTGGCGGCGAGCTTGTCGCAGTAGGTGGACTTCAGCTTGGCCAGCCCGCGGTGCTCGAGCAGCACCTTGGGCAGCGGGTAGTCCTCGGCGAGCTTCTCCAGCACTTCCTCGTCGGTCGACGGTGCGCCGCTCGCGGTCTTCTTCGCGACCGGCAGCTTGAGCACCCCGAACAGGATCTCGCCGATCTGCTTCGGGCTGCCGAGGTTGAACGGCTGGCCGGCCAGCTCATGGGCGCGCGCTTCGAGCTCGGCGAGCCTCTTCGCGATCTCCACGCTCTGCGCGGCGAGCCGCTCGCGGTCGACCAGCACGCCGGTGCGTTCCATCTCGAAAAGGATCTTCGACACCGGCATCTCGATCGACTCGTAGACGGTGCGCAACGGCTCCGCGGCCTCCAGTCGCGGCCACAGCGACTGGTGCAGCGCGAGCGTGACGTCCGCGTCCTCGGCCGCGTAGTCCGTCGCGCGCTCCAGGTCCACCTCGTCGAAACCGATCTGGCTCGCGCCCTTGCCGCAGACTTCCTCGTAGCGGATCGTTGTCCGTCCGAGGTGCCGCTCGGCGAGGTCGTCCATGTTGTGGCTGCGGTGCGCCTCGAGCACGTAGCTTTCGAGCATCGTGTCGTGCGCGATCCCGGCCAGCCGGATGCCATGGTTGGCGAACACGTGCGCGTCGTACTTGAGGTGCTGACCGACTTTCTTGTGCTGTTCGCTTTCCAGCCAGGGCTGCAAGGCGTGCAGCGTGGCTTCGAACGGCAATTGCTCCGGCGCCCCGGGGTAGCGATGTGCCAGCGGGATGTAGCAGGCGACGTTGCCATGCTCGCCCGCCGTCGCCAGCGAGATGCCGACCAGGTCTTGCGGCCATCGGGTCGAGCGACGTGGTTTCGGTGTCCACCGCAGCCAGCGGCGCGGCGTTGATCCGCGCCAGCCACTGTCCGAGCTGCGCCGGCGTCACGACCGATTCGTACTGCGGCTCCGCGGTTTCGTCGCCCGGGTCCGGCGCCGCGGCGGCCGCCCCAGCGTCAGCCGAGCCGTCTTCCGATGAGCTGATTTCGAGATCCTTGAGGAAGGTGCGGAACTCCCAGCGCTCGAACAACTCGCGCAGCCTGTCGCGGTCCGGCGGCCGCACGGCCAGCGAATCGAAGTGCGGCAGCGCCTCGCCGAGCTCGGCATCGGTACGAATGGTCACGAGCTTGCGCGCCGTCGGCAGCCAGTCGAGCGTGGCGCGCAGGTTCTCACCGACCTTGCCGCTGATCTTCCCGGCGTTGGCGACGATCGCATCGAGCGAGCCGTACTCGGCGAGCCACTTCGCAGCAGTCTTCGGACCGACCTTGTCCACGCCGGGAACGTTGTCGACGGCGTCGCCGACCAGCGTCAGGAAGTCGACGATCTGGTCCGGACGCACGCCGAACTTGGCCACCACGCCGTCGACGTCGAGCTGCTCGCCGCTCATCGTGTTCACCAGCGTGACGTGCTCGTCGACCAGCTGCGCCAGGTCCTTGTCTCCCGTCGAGATCACTGCGCGCACGCCGTGAGCTTCGGCTTCGCGCGCCAGCGTGCCGATCACGTCGTCGGCCTCGATGCCCGCGACTTCCAGGACCGGCCAGCCGAGCGCGGCCGTCGCCACGTGGATCGGCGCGATCTGCGCCGCCAGGTCGGGCGGCATCGGCGGGCGATTGGCCTTGTACTGCGCGTACATCGCGTCGCGGAAGGTCGGTCCCTTGGCGTCGAACACGCAGGCGCAGTAGTCGTGCGGCACCTGGGCGCGCAGCGTGCGCAGCATGCCGATGAAGCCGCGCAGCGCGCCCGTCGGTTCGCCTTCGACCGTACGGAGGTCGGGCAACGCATGGAAAGCGCGGTATAAGTAACTCGAACCGTCGACGAGCAGCAGCGTCTTCAAGGAGGTACCCGGCAGTGCTTGATCGTCAGAAGAACATTCCCACGTTGCGCGCAGTGAAGATGCCGGAGCGGGCCACCAGCCAGAAAGCCCGCGAATCCTGGCATCTGTGGGGGATTATCTCGGAGTTCGTCGAGGCCACCGAGCGGCTGTCGGAAATCCGGCCGGCGGTGTCGATCTTCGGCAGTTCGCGGCTGCGTGCGGATTCGCCGGTCTACCAGCAGGCCATGCGCATTGCGCGCAAGCTGTCGGACGCCGGATTCGCGGTGATCAGCGGCGGCGGGCCGGGTGTGATGGAGGCGGCGAACCGCGGCGCCTTCGAGGGCCGCTCGCCGTCGGTCGGGCTGAACATCGAGCTGCCGTTCGAGCAGCACGGCAACGAGTACCAGGACATCGCCCTGCGTTTCCGCCATTTCTTCGCGCGCAAGGTGGCGTTCGTCAAGTACGCGGCGGCGTATGTGGTCATGCCGGGCGGCTTCGGAACGCTCGACGAACTGTTCGAGGCGTTGACGCTGATCCAGACCCGCAAGGGACGCCGCATCCCGATCGTCCTGGTCGGCAACGGATTCTGGGACGGCCTGCTCGGCTGGATGCGGGACACGCTGGCTGCACGCGGCATGATCGACCCCTCCGACATCGACCTGATGAAACCGGTCGACGACGACGATGCGGTGGTCGACGCGATCTTCGATTTCTACGAATCGCGCGGCTTCGAGCAGAGCGCCACCGAACGCGAGCAGATGCTCTACCTGTGAGCGGCCGTGACCGGCTTACAATTTCCGCATGAAGACGACGACCGCCTTTGCCGCTGCCGTGCTGCTGAACGTGGCGCTGGCCGCGGCCGCGCAGCCGGCCCCGCCGGCGCTGCCGGCCGAGGGCGCCGCTCCGGCTGCGTCCGCCGGCTCGACTGAACAGAAGGCGGAAGCCCCACCCGCGGCCGTAGGTGACGAGCCGACATTGCCATGGCCCCGGATCGAACAGGTCCGGCGCGGCAACCGGATCAGCGAAGTACGCGTCACCACCCCGCGCGGCGAGCCTCGCTTCTACCTGGAGAACCGCGAAGGCCGTACGCCGCTGTCGACGCAGGACCTGAGTTCGGGGCTGTCGACGCAGAACTTCTTCAGACTCGAGTTCTGAGTCGGGCTCATGCGCGACTTTCGCGGACACGCGGGGCAGTCCGATGCCCGCGCGGCGGAGAGCCGACGGCGAGTCATGGCGCGCGGGCCGAACTGAAATGGCCGTCTTCACCGCGCTGATCGAGGCGGAAGTCGAACGCCTGCTGCAGCAGTATTCGATCGGGCGTCTGCGCGCCCTGCAGGGCATCGCCGCCGGAATCGAGAACAGCAACTTCTTCCTGACCACCGAGGCAGGCGATTTCGTGCTGACGGTGTTCGAGCGCCTCGGCTTCGCGCAACTGCCGTTCTATCTGGAACTGATGCAACATCTGGCGCGACGTGGCCTGCCGGTACCGCTGCCCTGCGAAACGCGCGCCGGAACGCTGGTGGCCGAGGCGCGCGGCAAGCCGGTGGCGATCGTCGAACGGCTTCCCGGGCGATGTGTCGAAGCGCCGAGCAGTGCGCAGTGCTCGATGATGGGCGACCTGCTCGCGCGCATGCATCTGGCAGCCGGCGACTTCCCCCGCTTCCAGCCCAACCTGCGCGGCATCGGCTGGTGGAAGGATGCGCTGGCGCGTCTCGAACCCGCGATTCCCGACCATGTCTTTCACGAACTGGCCGAGGAAGTGATCTTCCAGGACAGTTTCTTCCGCAGCCCGGCGTTCGAGCAGATGCCCAGCGGGCCGATCCACGCCGACCTGTTTCGCGACAACGTGCTGTGGGACGGAGGAAGCATCGGCGGCGTGATCGACTTCTACTTCGCCGGCTGCAGCCTGTGGCTGTACGACCTCGCGGTCACCGTCAACGACTGGTGCGTCGACCTCGTCACGACCGAGTTCGACCTGGCGCGCGCGCAGGCGCTGCTCGATGCCTACCACGCGGTGCGACCGCTCACCGAAATCGAGCACGAGTGCTGGCGCACCGTGCTGCGCGCGGCGGCGCTGCGCTTCTGGATTTCGCGCCTGTACGACCTGTACCTGCCGCGCGACGCGCACACGCTGACCCCGCGCGACCCGAGCCGCTTCGAAGTGACGCTCCGGCAGCGCAAAGCCGACGGGGTCCTGCCGTGGCCCACGGGTTCCTGACCGCCTGCCGCGCCGCACCATAGAATCCGCCCATGCAGATCAACACCCTGCCGGCCAGCGCCGGCCTCCGCTGGCTGCGCGAGGGCATGCGACTGTTCGGCCGCCAGCCGATCGGGCTTCCGGCAATGGTCGTGCTCTATCTTCTGATGTTGCTTGCGCCCGCGCTGCTGCCGATGGTGGGCATCGCCTTTTCCGGCGTGCTCGCACCTTTCGCGTCGGTGGGCCTGCTGACCGCTTGCCGGGACGTCGCCGAAGGCCGGATGCCGACCCCGTTGGCGTTTGCGCAGCCGTTCCGGCCGACGCCGGCGCGCGAGCAGATGCTCCGGCTCGGCATCATCAACGCGATCCTGCTGCTGATCGTGGCCACGCTCGCCGCGCTGCTCGTTCCCGAGCCGGCCGGCGGCGAAGCGCCGCAGTCGCTGGAGGAACTGCCGCTGTCCTCTCTGCTGGTGCAGGTCGCGCTCTACCTGCCGGTCATGGCCATGATGTGGTTCGCGCCGGTACTCGCCGGGTGGCACGCGATCGCCCCGGCCAAGGCGATGTTCGGCAGCGTGGTCGCCTGCTGGCGCAACGTCGGGCCGCTGCTGATCTTCGGCGTGGCCGCGGGCGTGCTGACGCTGGGGGTGAGCGTCGCAGCGGTGATGCTGCTGAGTTCCCTGATCAGTTCGCGTGAACTGCTGTCGATGCTGATGGCGCCGCTGGCGCTGATCCTGATGACGATCGTTCAGGCCAGCCTGTACCCGATGTACCGGTCGGTGTTCCTCGACGGCGAGCGCGCGCCCGACTGATCAGGCGCTTTCCAGCCTGGCGATCGACAGCAGCAGTTCCCTGACGCCCTGCGCGCCGAAGTTGATCTTCGCGCGCGCGTCGCTGCCTGAGCCTTCGAGACGGATGATCACGCCCTCCCCGAACCGTGCGTGGCGCACGGTCTGGCCGATGCGGTAGCCATTGCGTTCGACGGCGCCTGGCGGCACGGCCGCGGCCGGCCGAACGCCGTCGTCGTGCCACGGGCCGAAGCGAAGGCCGGCCCCTTCGCGCAGCCGCGGCGTCAGCCACTTCAATGCGTCCGCCGGCAGCTCGTCGATGAAGCGCGACCTGATGCCGTAGCGGGTCTGTCCATGCAGCATCCGGCTCTGCGCAAAACTCAGGTAAAGACGCCGCCGGGCGCGCGTGATCGCCACGTACATCAGGCGCCGCTCCTCCTCGAGGCCGTCGAGCTCCTGCAGGCTGTTTTCGTGCGGGAAAAGCCCTTCTTCGAGGCCGGTGATGAACACGGCATGGAACTCCAGCCCCTTGGCCGCGTGTACGGTCATCAGCTGCAGCGCGTCCTGGCCTTCGGCGGCCTGGTTCTCGCCGGCTTCCAGCGCAGCGTGCGACAGGAACGCGGCCAGCGGCGACGGCAGCGCGGCGGGGCCGTCGGCCTGGGTGGCCGCGGCGTCCATTGGATAGCCTTCCTCGACGACGAAGGCGGCCGCCGCGTTGACCAGTTCCTCCAGGTTCTCGACCCGCTCGGTGCCTTCCTTTTCGCTGCGGTAGTGGGCGACGAGGCCGCTGCGGTCGATCACCGCTTCGACGATCTCCGACAGCGGCAGGTTCACGGTCTCGCCGCGCAGCGTGTCGATCAGCCTGACGAACGCGGCGAGGTTCGCGCCGGCCTTGCCGGAGACACCGCCGACCGCGGCATACAGGCCGTGGCCGGACTGCTTCGCCGCGTCCTGCAATTGCTCGATCGTCCGCGCGCCGATCCCGCGCGGCGGGAAATTGACCACGCGCAGGAACGCCGTGTCGTCGGACGGGTTTTCGATCAGCCTCAGGTACGCCAGCGCGTGCTTGATCTCGGCGCGCTCGAAGAAACGCAGCCCGCCGTAGACGCGATAGGCGATGCCGGCGTTGAACAGTCCGTGCTCGATCACGCGCGACTGCGCGTTCGAGCGGTACAGCACGGCGATTTCGCGGCGCGCCAGGCCGTCGGCGACGAGGCTCTTCACCTCGTCGACCAGCCACGCCGCTTCGAGACCGTCCGAGCCGGCCTCGAAAACGCGCACCGGCTCGCCGGTGCCCGCCGACGTCCACAGGTTCTTGCCGAGGCGGCGCGCGTTGTGGCGGATCAGCGTGTTGGCCGCGTCGAGGATGTTGCCGTGCGAGCGATAGTTCTGCTCCAGCCGGATCACGTTGCGGACCTTGAACTCGCGCTCGAAGTCGGCCATGTTGCCGACGTTGGCACCGCGGAAGGCGTAGATCGACTGGTCGTCGTCGCCGACCGCGAAGATGGCGTTGTGCTGGCCGGCCAGCAGCTTGAGCCACTTGTACTGCAGCGTGTTGGTGTCCTGGAACTCGTCGACCAGGATGTGCCGGAAGCGCTCCTGGTAGTGGCTGCAGATCGGCTCGTTGCGCAGCAGGAGTTCGTAGCAGCGCAGCAGCAGTTCCGGGAAGTCGACCACGCCCTCGCGCTGGCACTGCGCGTCGTAGAGCGCGAACAGTTCGACCATGCGGCGGTTGTACGGGTCGTCGACCTCGACCGCGCTCGACCGCAGGCCGGCTTCCTTGGCGGCATTGACGAAGACCTGCACGTTGCGCGGCGGGTACTTCTCGTCGTCGACGCCGGTCGCCTTCAGCAGCCGCTTGATCGCCGAGAGCTGATCGGCCGTGTCGAGGATCTGGAAGGTCTGCGGCAGGCTGGCGTCGCGGTGATGCGCGCGCAGCAGGCGGTTGCACAGGCCGTGGAACGTGCCAATCCACATGCCACGCGTGTTGATCGGCAGCATGCCGCTTATCCGCGCCACCATCTCCTTGGCCGCCTTGTTGGTGAAGGTCACCGCCAGGATGCCCTGCGGGCTCGCCTGCTGCGTCTGGATCAGCCAGGCGATGCGCGTGGTCAGCACGCGCGTCTTGCCGCTGCCGGCACCGGCGAGGATCAGCGCCGGCTGCGCGGGCAGCGTCACCGCGGCGAGCTGTTCGTCATTCAGCCCCGCCAGCAAGCGGTCGGACACGGGAGGGTTCGGTTCAGGAGACAGCAAGTGTGCAATTGTAGTGGCCGCACCCTGGCCGTCGTTGCCCGCTGCGCCGATGCCAGCGAAGCCGGGTCGCCGGGAACGCGTCGATATACTGCCCGCCGGACTCCAGAAACCCCATCCCCGATGCACGAGAAATACGACCCGCAGCAGGTCGAGGCCGCTGCCCAGGCGCACTGGCGCGAACGCGACGCCTATCGCGCGGTCGAGCACGCTAAGGACGCCGCCGGCAGGCCGAAGCCGAAGTTCTACGTCTGCTCGATGCTGCCCTACCCCAGCGGCAAGCTGCACATGGGGCATGTGCGCAACTACACGCTCAACGACGTGCTGTATCGCATCCTGCGCATGCGCGGCTACAACGTGATGACGCCGATGGGCTGGGACGCGTTCGGCCTGCCGGCGGAGAACGCCGCGATCGACAAGGGTGTGGCGCCGGCCGAGTGGACGCGCGCCAACATCGCCGACATGAAGGCGCAGATGCAGCCGCTTGGGCTCGCCTTCGACTGGAGCCGCGAGGTCGCCACCTGCGACGCGAGCTACTACAAGTGGAACCAGTGGCTTTTTCTCAAGATGCTCGAGAAGGGCATCGCCTATCGCGCCACGCAGGTCGTCAACTGGGACCCGGTCGACCAGACGGTGCTGGCCAACGAGCAGGTCATCGACGGCCGCGGCTGGCGTTCGAACGCGGTGGTCGAACGGCGCGAGATACCCGGCTACTACCTTCGCATCACGAGCTACGCCGACGAGCTGCTCGAAAGCCTGGAGAAGCTCGACGGCTGGCCGCCGCAGGTGCGGGCGATGCAGGAGAACTGGATCGGCAGGAGCGTCGGCGTCAACTTCGGCTTCCCTTACGAACTCGATGGCGAGAAGAAGTGGCTCCGCGTGTTCACCACCCGCGCCGACACGATCTGCGGCGTGACCTTCGTTGCGCTGGCCGCCGAGCACCCGCTGGCGGAACGGCTGGCGCGCGACAACCCCGGGCTCGCCGCCTTCATCGACGAATGCCGCAAGGGCGCCGCGTCCGAGGCCGACATCGCCGTGATGGAAAAGCGCGGCGTGGCCACCGGCTTTTTCGTCGGGCATCCGCTGACCGGCGAGCGCGTCGAGGTGTGGATCGGCAACTACGTGCTGATGGGCTACGGCGAAGGCGCGGTGATGGGCGTGCCGGCGCACGACGAGCGCGACTTCGAGTTCGCGAAGAAGTACGGGCTGCCGATCCGGCAGGTGATCGCGGTCGATGGCGAAAGCTTCTCGACCGACGGCTGGCAGGAGTGGTACGCCGACAAGCAGCGCGGCGTTTGCGTGAACTCGGGCAGATACGACGGCCTGGCGTACGAAGCCGCCACCGACGCGATCGCCGCCGATCTGAAGGCGAAGGGCCTCGGCGACAAGCAGGTGCAATACCGGCTGCGCGACTGGGGCATCTCGCGCCAGCGCTACTGGGGCACGCCGATCCCGATCATCCACTGCGACTCCTGCGGCGCGGTGCCGGTGCCGGAGAAGGACCTGCCGGTGGTGCTGCCCGAGAACCTGGTGCCCGATGGCAGCGGCAGCCCGCTGGCGAAGTACGAGCCGTTCCTGAAGTGTTCCTGCCCGAAGTGCGGCAAGCCGGCGCGGCGCGAGTCCGACACGATGGACACCTTCGTCGACTCGAGCTGGTACTTCATGCGCTACTGCTCGCCCGACGCACACGACCGCATGGTCGACGAGCCGCAACGACTACTGGATGCCGATGGACCAGTACATCGGCGGCATCGAGCACGCGGTGCTGCACCTGCTGTACGCGCGCTTCTGGACCAAGGTGATGCGCGACCTCGGCCTGGTCAGGTTCGACGAGCCGTTCACGCGCCTGTTCACGCAGGGCATGCTGACGCACGACTGCTACTACCGCGAAGACGAGGAAGGCCGCAAGCGCTGGTTCTACCCGAACGAGATCGACATCGAGTACGACGACAAGGGCCGCCCGGTCAAGGTCACCGCCCACGAGGACGGCGGGCCCGTGGCCTACGGCGGCACCGAGAAGATGAGCAAGAGCAAGAACAACGTCGTCGAGCCGCGCGACATCATCGGCCGCTTCGGCGCCGACACGGCGCGCGCCTTCGTCATGTTCGCCGGCCCGCCCGACCAGAGCGCGGCGTGGTCGAACTCGGGCGCCGAAGGCACCTTCCGCTTCCTGCGCCGGCTGTGGAGCTTCTGCCACGCGCGGCGCGAGCTGCTCGGGCAAGGCGGGGCCGGTCGCCGGCGCCGCGCTGCCGGCGGAGCTGAAGGACGTCCGGCGCGAGATTCACCTGAACCTGAAGCAGGCCGACTTCGACTACGACCGCGTGCAGTACAACACCGTCGTCTCGGCCGCAATGAAGATGCTCAATGCGCTCGAGGACGCCCGGCTCGGCGATTCGGCCGCAGAGAATGCGCTCGCGCGCGAGGGACTCGGCATCCTGCTGCGCGTGCTGTACCCGATTGCGCCGCACGTCACGCATGTCCTGTGGCACGAACTGAACTTCGCCACCGAGTTCGGCGACCTGCTCGACGCGCCCTGGCCGCAGGCTGCCGACGATGCGCTGGCGCAGGACCAGATCGAACTCGTCGTGCAGGTCAACGGCAAGCTGCGCGGCGCGATCCGCGTCCCCGCGGCAGCCGACAAGGCGGCCATCGAGCAGGCGGCGCTGGCCGATCCGAACGTGATGAAGTTCATCGCCGGCAGCCCGGTCAAGCGCCTGGTCGTGGTGCCGAACAAGCTGGTCAACGTGGTGGTCTGAGACGGGCCCGTCGCGACGCCGATGCCGCTCCAACACGGTGACGAGAAGCGGGGCCTACGCGGAAGCGCCTGGGCCGTTCGCCGATCGATCGTCGCCGGTCTCGGCGTGCTCGCCCTGTCGGGCGGACTCGCCGCCTGCGGTTTCCGGCTGCGCGGCACGCAGCAGCTGCCGTTCGACAGCGTCTTCGTCGCCGCGCCGGAGACTTCGCCCCTCCGCGTCGCGCTGGTGCGGGGAATCCGCGGCGGGACCTCGACCGCCGTCGTCGACGATCGCGCCTCAGCGCAGGCGGTCATCGAGGTCGTCGGCGAAACCCGCGAGCGCGACGTGCTTTCCGTGAACGCACAGGGTCGGGCGCGGGAATACCGGCTGCTGCTGCGCGTGGTCTTTCGTGTCTACGACGGCAAGGGGCGCGAGTACCTCGGCCGGACACCGGTATCGGCGACACGCGACCTGGCGGTCAGCGAAGAGCAGCTGCTGGCGCGCGAGTACGAGGAAGAGCAGCTGTATCAGGACATGCTCCTCGACGTGGCACAGCAGATCCTGCGGCGCCTGTCGGCGCTGAAGGCCTGAGGGCGCGATGCGGCTGAAGGCCGATGCATTGCCGGCGCATCTGCAGGCGCGGCGGAAGGACGGCGCGCTTGCGCCGATCTACGTCGTTGCCGGCGACGAGCCCCTGCTGGCGATCGAGGCGGCCGACACGATCCGCACCGCGGCGCGCACCGCCGGCTACAGCGAACGCGAAGTGCTGCACGCCGACGCCCGTTTCGACTGGTCGCGACTGAAAGAGGCGGCCAGTGGCCTGTCGCTGTTCGCGGAGAGGCGGATCGTCGAGCTGCGGCTGCCGGGCGGCAAGCCGGGCAAGGTCGGCGCCGAGGCGCTACGCGAGTTCGCCCTGTCGCCGCCGCCGGATCTGCTCGCGCTCGTCTCGCTGCCGCGGCTCGACCGCGAGACGCGAGCGAGCCGCTGGGCAGCGGCGCTGGAACATGCGGCAGTGTGGATCGAGGTCGAACGCGTCGAGCGCCGTTCGCTGCCGGAATGGATCGGCGGCCGCCTGGCACGAAACCACCAGCGCGCGCCGCGGGAGGCGCTCGAGTTCATCGCCGACCGGGTCGAGGGCAACCTGCTTGCCGCGCACCAGGAGATCGGCAAGCTGGCACTGCTCTATCCATCCGGCGAACTGACTCTCGACCAGGTGGCCGATGCCGTGCTCAATGTCGCCCGCTACGACGTATACGCACTTGCGCCCGCCCTCCTCGCCGGCGACGGCGCTCGCGCGCTGCGCCTGCTCGAAGGGCTGCGCGAAGAGGGCGAGCCCCTGCCGCTGGTGCTGTGGGTGGTGGCCGACGAACTGCGCACGCTGCTGCGGGCGCAGGAGGCGATTGCCGCCGGCAAACCCTTCGCGGCCGCGGCACGCGAACTGCGCGTCTGGGGTCCGCGCGAGAAGCTGATGCCGCAGGCCCTGCGTCGCCTCTCGGCCGCGACGCTGGCCGCGCTGCTGGCCCGCTGTGCCGACATCGACCGCCTCGTCAAGGGGCTGGCGGCCCCGCTTCGCGACAGTGACCCGTGGCTAGAATTGGGTGATATCGCGATGGCCTGCGCGACCGGCAACCCGACATGAACGCTCCCGCCGAACTGACGCCGACGACCGACCTCGCTGCCTACATCGAGTCGATCGGCCGCCGCGCCCGTGCGGCATCGACGGCGATGGCGCGCGCCACGACGGCGCAGAAGAACGTCGCGCTCGCCGCAATCGCCGCGGCGATCCGCGCTGCCGTGCCAGAACTGCTCGAGGCCAACCGGCGCGACATCGAGCGCGCCACCGCGGCCGGACTCGACGCCCCATTGCTCGACCGCCTGCGCCTGACGGCAGCCAGCATCGAGAAGATGGCCGCTGGCGTGGAGAAGATCGCGCTGCTGCCGGATCCCGTCGGCGAGGTCAGCGAGGTACGGCCGCAGCCCTCGGGCCTGCGCATCGGCCGCATGCGCGTGCCGCTGGGCGTGATCGGCATCATCTACGAAAGCCGCCCGAACGTGACCGTCGATGCCGCCGCGCTGTGCCTGAAAAGCGGCAACGCGACCATCCTGCGCGGGGGCTCGGAGGCATTCGAAAGCAACCGGCTGCTGGCACAGCAGGTGAGCCACGGCCTGCGCGAAGCCGGCCTGCCGGGCGAGGCCGTGCAACTGATCGAGAGCACCGACCGGGCGGCGGTCGGATTGCTGGTGTCGATGCCGAAGTTCGTCGACGTGATCGTGCCGCGCGGCGGCCGCGGCCTGATCGAGCGCCTCGCCAGTGAAAGCAAGGTGCCGATGATCAAGCACCTCGACGGCAACTGCCATGTCTACGTCGACGCCGCAGCGGATCTCGCGCAGGCAATCGACGTCGCCGTCAACGCCAAGACCTATCGCTACGGCATCTGCGGCGCGATGGAAACCCTGCTCGTGCACGCGGACGTCGCTGCCGTGTTCCTGCCCCAGGTCGCCGCGGCGCTGGCCTCGCACGGGGTGGAGCTGCGCGGCTGCGCCGCGACCTGCGCGCTGCTGCCGCTGGCAAAGGCGGCGAGCGAGCAGGACTGGTTCACCGAGTTCCTGGCGCCCGTTCTTGCCGTGCGGGTGGTCGATTCGCTCGACACCGCCATCGCGCACATCGAGCACTACGGCTCGCACCACACCGACGCGATCGTCAGCCGCGACCATGTCGCGATCGAGCGGTTCCTGCGCGAGGTCGATTCCAGCTCGGTGATGGTCAATGCGCCGACCTGCTTCGCCGACGGCTACGAGTACGGTCTCGGCGCCGAGATCGGCATCTCGACCGACAAGCTGCACGCGCGCGGGCCGGTCGGTCTCGAAGGCCTCACTTCGCAGAAGTACGTCGTGTTCGGCGCCGGCCAGCTGCGCGGCTGAGCGCGAATCCCTTCAATCGACGCGGATACGCTCGGCCAGTTCGCGCAGGCGCTCGAACGGCGGATCCTTGCGCGGCCAGACGAGGCCCACGCCGTCGCCCTCGTAGCGCGGCAGCACGTGCAGGTGCACGTGCGGCACCGTCTGCCAGCCGGCGGGCCGGTTGGCCTGCAGGACCGTGATCCCGTCGGGCGCAAATGCCGCATGCACTGCGCGCGCCACCCGCGCCGCGGCGCGAAACAGCGCGCCGGCCAGCTCGTCGTCGAGGTCGAGGATCGTTTCGACCTGCCGCTTCGTGGCGACGATCACGTGCCCGGGATTGACCTGCCCGGCATCCATGAAGGCGATCGTGTGCTCGTCCTCGTAGACCTTCGCGGCCGGCACTTCGCCACGAACGATCCGCGTGAATACGCTTGGCTCCATTGTCTTCCCCGGAATGCTACGGGCGTAGCGAGCGCTGACGATTGTAGGAGCGCGTATCGTTCACGGGCTGCTGCTGCCGTCGACCGATCGTGAACCCACCTGCCGAGAAGTTCTTCGCCATCTGCCCGCGCGGGCTCGAGCCGCTGCTGGCCGACGAGCTGCGCGCGCTCGGCGCGCAGTTCCTTGCGTCCGAAAGCGGCGGCGTCGGCTTCGCCGGCACGATGAGGACCGCTTACGCCGCCAATCTGCATAGCCGCATCGCCAGCCGCGTGCTGTGGCAGGTGGCGACCGGCGACTACGGCGACGAGCGGGACCTGTACGAGCAGGCACAGGCCGTCGCCTGGGAACGGCACTTCGATTCCGAACAGACGCTGCGTGTCGACGTCAATGCGTCGCGGTCTCCGCTGCGCAGCCTCGAATTCGCGACCCTGCGCATCAAGGACGCGATCGTCGATCGCCTGCGCGACGAGACCGGCGCGCGGCCGTCGATCGACCGCGCCCGGCCGGACGTGCGCGTCTTCGCCTACCTCGACGAGCGGCGCCTGACGCTGTACCTCGATCTGTCCGGCGAGCCGCTGTTCAAGCGCGGCTGGCGCGCCGAGAAGGGCGAGGCGCCGCTGAAGGAGAACCTCGCCGCCGGACTGCTGATGCTCGCCGGCTGGACGCCCGAGGTGCCGCTGCTCGATCCCTTCTGCGGCAGCGGCACGATCGCCATCGAGGCAGCGCTGATCGCCGCCCGCCGCGCGCCGGGGCTGGACCGCCGCTTCGGATTCGAACGGCTCGCCGGCTTCGATGCCGCGGCGTGGCGCGAATTGAAGGCACAGGCCGCCGCGGCGATCGACGACACCGTGCGCGCGCGGATCGCCGGGACCGACATTTCGACGCGCGTGATCGAAACCGCGCGCGGCAACGCGCGGCTCGCCCGCCTGCAGCCGTGGCTCGATGACGGGCGGCTGACTTTCGCCGCCGGCGACGCGCGCGAAACGCAGCCGATCGCCGCGCACGGCATGATCGTCACCAACCCGCCGTACGGCGAACAGAGCGCGCCGAAATCAGCCACCGTGCCGGCGCTGATGCGCGATTTCGGCGACCGGATGAAGGCGTCGCTTCCCGGCTGGACGGCCTGGCTGCTGTCCGCCGACCGCGACCTGCCGCGTCAGATGCGGCTGCACGAAACGCGCAAGACGGTGCTCTTCAACGGCGCGCTGGAATGCCGGCTGTTCCGCTTCGAGATGGTCGCCGGGCAGTATCGGCAGCGGCCGCAGCAGCAGCCCTGAGCCGGACCTTCACTTCGAGCCGAGCAGCTTCTCGATATCGGCCGAGATTTCCCTGGGCTCGGTGGTCGGCGCATAGCGCTTGACGACGTTGCCGTCCCGGTCGACCAGGAACTTGGTGAAGTTCCACTTGATCCCCTCGGAACCGAGCAGGCCGGGCTTCGCCTGGGTCAGGTACTTGTACAGCGGGTGAGCCGAATCACCGTTGACGTCGACCTTGGCGAACAGCGGGAAGGTGACGCCGAAGTTCATTTCGCAGAACTCGGCGATCTCCGACTCCGGTCCCGGCTCCTGCTCGCCGAACTGGTTGCTCGGGAAACCAAGCACGGCGAAGCCGCGCTTGCCGAATTCCTTGTAGAGGGCCTCGAGCCCCTTGTACTGCGGCGTGAAGCCGCACTTGCTGGCGGTGTTGACGATCAGCAGCACCTTGCCCTTGTAGTCGGCGAGCTTGCGCGTCTTGCCGTCGATCGTTTTCGCGGAGAAGTCGTAGACGGTGGTCATGGAGGTGACGCCGCCTGCGGCGGCAATGATGGCGCCACGCGCCAGGAGAGGAAAATCATAGCCTGCGGCAGGCAGGCGTCGCGGCGGCCGAAGGCCGCATCTTGCCCGGGCCGCGACGCGGCCCGGACGATCACTCGGTAAGGCCGAGGTGCTCGATGCCGCGGTGCATTTCCTGCACGCCGCCGAACAGCTTCGAGTTCAGCTTGATGTGCAGGCGCAGGTCGTTGACCGAGTCGGCGTTGCGCAGCGCGTCTTCGTAGGTGATGAAGCCGGCCTCGTGCAGGTCGAACAGCGCCTGGTCGAAGGTCTGCATGCCCTGCTCGCGGCTGCGCTTCATGACCTCGCGGATCTCGGGCACGTTGCCCTTGAAGATCAATTCCTGGATCAGCGGCGTGTTCAGCATGATCTCGACCGCGGGTACCCGTCCCTTGCGGTCCTTCAGCGCGATCAGGCGCTGCGACACCATCGCGCGCAGGTTCAGCGAGAGATCCATCAGCAGCTGCTGGCGCTTGTCTTCCGGGAAGAAGTTGATGACCCGGTCGAGCGCCTGGTTGGTCGAGTTGGCGTGCAGCGTGCACATCACCAGATGGCCCGTCTCGGCGAAGGCGATCGCGTGCTCCATCGTCTCGCGCTCGCGCACCTCGCCGATCAGGATCACGTCGGGTGCCTGGCGCAGCGTGTTCTTCAGCGCGACCTGCCAGTTCTCGCAGTCGACCCCGATGTCGCGGTGGGTGACGATGCAGTTCCTGTGCGGGTGGACGTACTCGACCGGATCCTCGATCGTGATGATGTGGCCCTGGCTGTTCTCGTTGCGGAAGCCGACCATCGCCGCCAGCGTGGTCGACTTGCCGCAGCCGGTGGCGCCGACCATCATGACGATGCCGCGCTTGGCCATGGCCAGGTCGTTGACGATCGGCGGCAGGTTCAGCTCGGTGGAGTTCGGGATGCGCTCGCTGATCACGCGGAACACGATCCCGACCTTGCCCTGCTGCACGAACGCCGAGACGCGGAAGCGGCCGATGCCGGTCGGGCTGATCGCGAAGTTGCATTCGCGCGTCGATTCGAACTCGGCCGTCTGCCGGTCGTTCATGATCGCCCGCACCAGCTCGGCGGTGTGCTGGGCCGACAGCGGCTGGTTCGACACCGGCGTCACGCGGCCGTCGATCTTGAAGGCCGGCGGAAACTCGGCGGTCAGGAAGAGATCCGAACCTTTCTTGCTCAGCAGCAGCTTGAGCAGGTCGTGGATGAAACGGGTGGCCTGGTCGCGATCCATCAATGACTCCCGGCCTCAGCCGACGAATGATTCCGGACTCTTGGCATAGGTGCGTGCCTCCAAGTGCGCGATCGTGTTGCGCCGGACCAGGTCGAGCAGGCACTGATCGAGCGTCTGCATGCCGTGCTGCGCGCCGGTCTGGATCATCGAGTACATCTGCGCCACCTTGTTCTCGCGGATCAGGTTACGGATCGCCGGCGTGCCGACCATGATCTCGTGCGCGGCGACGCGGCCGGTGCCGTCCTTTCGCTTGAGCAGCGATTGCGAGATCACCGCCACCAGCGACTCGGACATCATCGCCCGCACCATCTCCTTTTCGGCCGCCGGGAACACGTCGACCATCCGGTCGATCGTCTTGGCCGCCGACGACGTGTGCAGCGTGCCGAGCACGAGGTGGCCGGTTTCGGCCGCGGTCAGCGCCAGGCGGATCGTTTCCAGGTCGCGCAACTCGCCGACCAGGATCACGTCCGGGTCCTCGCGCAGCGCGGCGCGCAGCGCGTTGGCGAACGACAGCGTATGCGGCCCGACCTCGCGCTGGTTGATGACGCACTTGCGCGGCTCGTGCACGAACTCGATCGGATCCTCGACGGTCAGGATGTGTCCCTGAGTGGTCTGGTTGACGTGATCGAGCATCGCCGCGAGCGTGGTCGACTTGCCCGAACCGGTCGGCCCGGTCACCAGCACCAGGCCGCGCGGCTTCATGGAAAAGTCGGCGAAGATCTTCGGCGTGTTCAGTTCCTCCAGCGTCAGCACGCGGGACGGAATCGTGCGCAGCACCGCTGAAGATCCGCGGTCCTGCATGAACGCGTTGACGCGGAAGCGGGCCAGCCCCGGCAGGTCGAACGAGAAGTCGACGTCGTACGTCTCGTCGTAATGCTTGCGCTGCTGGTCGTTCATGATGTCGTAGATCATCGCGTGCACGTCCTTGTGCTCCAGCGGCGGCAGATTGATGCGCCGCACGTCGCCGTGAACGCGGATCATCGGCGGCATGCCGGAGGACAGGTGCAGGTCGGACGCCTTGTTCTTGACGGAGAATGCAAGCAGTTCTGAGATGTCCATGAAGGCGTCCGGCAATGTGCAGCGGAAACTGGCCAGCAGCCAGCTACAGCGGGCACCCGCTTCGCGCCAAACCCTTGTCCGGTAACGAGTTTGCGCGGCGGATACCAGCGGCGGTCGATTATGTCGAGTTCGGATGAGCGCATGCAAGCCAGCCTTACAACGCTGGCTGAACGGATTACTGCGGCCGCGGCCGCGGCGGGCCGCCCGGCCGGCGCCATCACGGTCGTCGCCGTCGGCAAGAACTTCCCGGCGGAGGCGATCCTGGCGCTTGCGCGCTGCGGCCAGCGGCATTTCGGCGAAAACTACGTGCAGGAGGCACTGGCCAAGATCGGCGTCGTGCGCGCTGCGGCCCCCGAGCTTGAACTCGTCTGGCACTTCATCGGCCCGATCCAGAGCAACAAGACCCGCCAGATCGCCGAGCAGTTCGACTGGGTGCAGTCGGTCGACCGCCTGAAGATCGCGCAGCGCCTGTCGGAGCAGCGTCCGGAGCACCTGCCGCCGCTGAACGTGCTGTTGCAGGTCAACATCAGCGGCGAAGCGAGCAAGAGCGGAGCCGATCCCGCCGAACTGCCGGCACTGGCGCGCGCCGTGGCCACGCTGCCCCGCTTGCGGCTGCGCGGGCTGATGGCCATCCCCGAACCCGAGGAAGATCCGGGGCGACAGCGTTTGCCGCTGGCGGCGATGAAGCGGCTGTTCGACGCGCAGCGAGCGGCCGGATTCGCCGACTGGGACACCCTGTCGATGGGCATGTCGGCCGACCTGGAGGCGGCGATCGAGCAGGGCGCGACAATGGTGCGCATCGGAACCGCACTTTTTGGAGAGAGGAGCAGATGAAGATCGCCTTCATCGGCGGCGGCAACATGGCTGCCGCATTGATCGGTGGCCTGCTGCGTGCCGGCCGCTCGGCCACGGACCTGTCCGTCGTGGAGATCGACCCGCAGCGCTGCGCGCAACTGCAACGGCAGTTCGCGGTGAAGGCCATGACGAAGCCCGATCCGACTTTGCGCGCCGCCGGTGCGCTGGTGCTGGCCGTCAAGCCGCAGCAGATGCGCGAGGCCTGCGAGGCGGCGCGGGCGCACATCGGCCAGCCGCTGGTGGTGTCGATCGCCGCCGGGACCCGCTCGGCCGACATCGCACGATGGCTCGGCCAGGATGCGATCGTTCGTACCATGCCCAACACGCCCGCGCTGATCGGCCGTGGCGTGACCGGCATGGCGGCCACCCAGCAGGTCGACCGCGCGCAGCGCGATCTGGCCGAGTCGATCCTGCGCACCGCCGGCGACGTCCTGTGGTTCGACGACGAAGCGCAGCTGGACGCCGTCACCGCGGTCTCCGGCAGTGGCCCGGCCTATGTCTTCTACTTCATCGAAGCAGTCGCCCGTGCCGGCGTCGAACTCGGGCTCAGCGCGGAGCAGTCCCATGCGCTGGCCGTGCAGACCTTCGTCGGCGCGGCGCACCTGGCTGCGGACTCGCCGGAAACCCTGGAAACGCTGCGCAGCCGCGTGACGTCGAAGGGCGGCACGACGGCCGCCGCACTGGCCTGGATGGAGGCGAATGCCGTCGGCGCCCGAATCGTCGAAGCCGTGCACGCGGCGCACCGTCGCGCCGGCGAACTCGGCGACGAATACGGCCGTCAGTAGAAACAGTCGCGCGCCTGGGTCAGGCCAGCGCGTAGTGCGCCGCCACCCCGGCGAAGATGGCCAGTCCGAGCCACTGGTTGTGGCGAAAGGCGCGGAAGCACTCGTCGCGCCGCCGGCTGCGGATCAGCACGAAGTGGTAGCCGGCGATGGCGACCGCCGCGGCCCAACCCAGAAAGTACGGCCACGAAAAGCGCAGCACGACGCCGATGGCCGCCAGCAGCAAGAGGAAGGCCGCATAGCAGCCCACCACCGCGGCCACATCGGCGCGGCCGAACAGGATGGCCGACGAGCGCAGGCCGATGCGCACGTCGTCATCGCGGTCGACCATCGCGTATTCGGTGTCGTAGGCCACCACCCAGAACAGGTTGGCCGCAAACAGCCACCATCCGATCACCGGCACCTCGCCGCGCACGGCGGCGAACGCCATCGGGACGCCGAAGGAGAATGCGATCGCCAGCCAGGCCTGCGGCAGCGGGAAGAAGCGCTTGAACAGCGGATAGATGAGCGCCACCGCCGCGCCGAGGACGGCGAGCGTGAACGTGAGCCGGTTCAGCGGAATGAGCAGCAGCGCCGAGGCACCGATCAGCGCCATTCCGACCGCCCACGCCTCGCCCGGCGAGACCTGCCCGCTCGCCACGACCCGGTCGGCGGTGCGCTCGACGTGGCCATCGAAGTCGCGGTCGAACACGTCGTTGACGGCGCAGCCGGCGGAGCGCATCAGCAGCGTGCCGAGGCAGAAGATCGCCAGGTGAAGCGGCTCCGGGGTGCCTTCGGCGGCGATCCACAGGGCCGACAGCGTCGGCCAGAGCAGCAGCAGCGTGCCGACCGGCTTGTCGAAACGGACCAGCCGGGCGTAGAGCAGGAAGCGACGGGAAATCGGCATTGTCTGAAGTGGCCTCGCGCCGGACCAAGCGCTCAGCTTTGCGCGCGGCAGCGGACCAAAGTATCGTATCGCGCCGGTCATGCCCGATGAGAACTATTCCGATTTTCCCAAGGAGATCCCGATGCTGAGAAAACGTCTTGTCGCGGCACTGGCCGCCGCCCTGTCCGTCGCCGCCGTTCCGGCGGCGCATGCGCAGACCGAAATCCAGTGGTGGCACTCGATGGGCGGTGCGCTTGGCGATCAGCTCAACGCACTGGCCGACAAGTTCAATGACCGGCAGAAGGAATACAAGGTCGTCACGGTCTACAAGGGCAGCTATCCGGAGTCGATGACCGCCGCGATCGCCGCCTTCCGGGCCGGCCAGGCGCCGCACCTGCTGCAGGTCTTCGAGGTTGGGACCGCGACGATGATGGCGGCCAAGGGGGCAATCAAGCCCGTTTATCAGCTGATGAAGGAACAGCGGCGAGCCCTTCGACCCGAAGGCCTACCTGCCGGTCGTGACGGGCTACTACTCGGACGTCAAGGGGAACATGCTGTCGTTGCCGTTCAACAGTTCGACCGCATTGTTCTACATCGACAAGAACGCTTTCCGAAAGGCGGGCCTGCCGCCGGTGCCGCCCAAGACCTGGAAGGAATTGATCGCCACCGCCGAAAAACTGAAGGCCTCCGGCAAGGAATGTACGTACACCACGGCCTGGCCCTCCTGGGTGCACATCGAGAACTTCAGTGCGTGGCACAACGTGCCGATCGGCACCAGGCAGAACGGCATGGGCGGCCTCGACACGACGTTCACAACCAACTCGCCGCTGCACGTCCGCCATCTGACGATGCTCGGCGACATGGCCAAGAAAGGACTCTTCACCTACGCCGGGCGTACCAACCAGGGCGACGCCAAGTTCTCCAGCGGCGAGTGCGCGATGGCGACGCTGAGTGCCAGTGCGCTGGCCGGCATCATCAGAGCGGGCAAGACGGACTGGGCGATCGGCTTCCTGCCGTACCACGACGACGTCAAGGGGGCGCCGCAGAACTCGATCATCGGCGGCGCCTCGCTGTGGGTGATGGGCGGCAGAAAGCCCGAGGAATACAGGGGCGTGGCCAAGTTCCTGTCCTTCCTTTCGCGCACCGATGTGCAGGTGCAGTGGCACACGGGCACCGGCTACGTGCCGATCACCCAGTCGGCCTTCGAAGCAACCCAGCAGATGGGCTTCTATGACAAGAACCCGGGCCGCGATATGCCTGTGAAGCAGCTGACGTTCAAGGCCCCTACCGAAAACTCGAAGGGCCTGCGCTTTGGCAATTTCGTGCAGGGTCGCGAAGTCATCGAGGAGGAAATGGAAGCCGTGTTCGCCGGCAAGAAGGACGCGCAAACTGCGATGAACGACGCGGTGCGTCGCGGCAACGAGATCCTCCGCAGGTTCGAGGCCGCCAACAAGTGATCCCGTAGCAGCGCGCCGGGCGGAATGGAAAAACGCGTCGTATTCCGCTCGGCATGGCTGCCGTACGTGCTGCTGGCGCCGCAGCTGGCCATAACGATCGTCTTCTTCTTCTGGCCCGCGGGCCAGGCGATCTGTACTCGTTCCAGTTGCAGGACGCCTTCGGCGCTGAGCAGCCAGTTCGTCGGCCTCGAGAACTTCCGCCACCTGTTCGGCGACGAGAACTACTCGCGTCGTTCCGCACCACCGCGATCTTCAGCGCGCTGGTGGCCGGGCTCGGAATCGCCCTGTCGCTGCTGCTCGCCGTGATGGCCGACCGCATCGTCAAGGGCGCGCTCGCCTACAAGACCGTCCTGATCTGGCCGTACGCCGTCGCCGCGGCGGTGGCCGGCGTGCTGTGGTCGTTCCTGTTCGCGCCGTCGATCGGCATCATCACCTACGTGCTGAAGGGCTTCGGCGTCGACTGGAACTGGATCATCAACGGCAATCAGGCGATGCTGCTGGTGGTGATCGCCTCGGTGTGGAAGCAGATCAGCTACAACTTTCTCTTCTTCCTCGCCGGGCTGCAGTCGATCCCGAAGTCGCTCATCGAGGCCGCGGCGATCGACGGCGCCGGGCCGGCGAGGCGGTTCTGGACGATCGTGCTTCCCGCTGCTTTCGCCGACCACTTTCTTCCTGCTGGTGATCAACATCGTCTACGCGTTCTTCGACACCTTCGGCGTGATCGACGCGACCACGCAGGGCGGGCCGGCGCAGGCGACCCAGATCCTCGTGTACAAGGTCTACCACGACGGCGTGAAGTCGGCCGACCTCGGCGGTTCGTCGGCGCAATCGGTGATCCTGATGATCATCGTCATCGCGCTGACCGTGGTCCAGTTCCGCTACATCGAACGCAAGGTCCAGTACTGAGGCCGCCGCGATGGTCGAGAAACGACCCCTGCTGGACATCGTCTCGCACGCCGTGCTGATCCTCGGCGCGGTGCTGGTCGCGTTTCCGATCTACGTCACCTTCGTCGCCTCGACGCTGACCTTCGAGCAGATCATGTCGGTGCCGATGCCGCTGCTGCCGGGCGACCACCTGGTCGAGAACTACAGCCAGGTGCTGGCCGCCGGAACGACCACCGGCTCGAAGGCGGCCGTCGGCGACGATGCTGGTCAACAGCATGATCATGGCGCTGGCGATCCCGATCGGGAAGATCTCGATCTCGATCCTTTCGTCCTTCGCAATCGTCTATTTCCGCTTCCCGCTGCGCAACTTCTTCTTCTGGATGATCTTCGTCACGCTGATGCTGCCGGTCGAGGTGCGCATCATCCCCACCTTCAAGGTCATCGCCGACCTCGGGCTGCTCAACACCTACGCCGGGCTGACGCTGCCGCTGATCGCCTCGGCGACCGCGACCTTCCTGTTCCGCCAGTTCTTCATGACCATTCCCGACGAGCTGGCCGAGGCCGCGCGAATCGACGGCGCCGGCCCGATGCGCTTCTTCTTGGACGTCGTGGTGCCGCTGTCGAAGACCAGCATGGCGGCGCTGTTCGTGATCCAGTTCATCTACGGCTGGAACCAGTACCTCTGGCCGCTGCTGATCACCAGCGAGGAGTCGATGTACACGGTGGTGATCGGCATCAAGCGGATGATCGTCGGCGGCGATGCGGCCAACGAATGGAACCTGGTGATGGCCACCGCGATGCTGGCCATGCTCCCGCCAGCGGCGGTGGTGCTGCTGATGCAGAAATGGTTCGTCAAGGGCCTGGTGGAGACGGAGAAGTGAAGCGTGCCGCGGCCTTCGGCCGCCGTGACGGCCGCTGCGCGGCCCGTACGCCGCCCACCCCGGCAGCGACTTCGTTCACCACTCGCGCAGCGCGCGTCTCCGGCCGCGCAGCGGCCTTCACTGGTCACTAGAAGCCATGGCCGCCGTCGAACTGCACGATGTCCGCAAGAGCTACGGCAAGAATGCCGTCGTGCACGGCATCTCGATGGTCATCGAGAAGGGCGAGTTCGTCGTCATCGTCGGCCCGAGCGGCTGCGGCAAGAGCACCCTGCTGCGCATGGTCGCCGGGCTGGAGGAAATCAGCGGCGGCGAAATTTCCATCGGCGGGCGCATCGTCAACGAGCTGGAACCCAAGGACCGCGACATCGCGATGGTGTTCCAGAACTATGCGCTGTATCCGCACATGCGGGTGTACGACAACATGGCCTACGGGCTGAAGATCCGCGGCATGACGCGCCAGGAGATCGATGACCGCGTGCGCGAGGCGGCCAGGATCCTCGAACTCGACGCGCTGCTCGACCGCCGGCCGCGCCAGCTCTCCGGCGGCCAGCGGCAGCGCGTGGCGATGGGCCGGGCGATCGTGCGCCATCCGAAGGTGTTCCTGTTCGACGAGCCGCTGTCGAACCTCGACGCCAAGCTGCGCGTGCAGATGCGGCTCGAACTGCAGAAGCTGCACCGCCGCCTCGGGGTCACCTCGCTGTACGTCACGCACGACCAGGTCGAGGCGATGACGCTCGGCCAGCGGATCGTCGTGATGAACGCCGGCCGCGCCGAGCAGATCGGCACGCCGCGCGAGATCTACGACCGGCCGCAGACCACTTTCGTCGGCGGGTTCATCGGCTCGCCGCCGATGAACCTGATCGCCGGTCGCCTGAGCGGCGACGGCACTGAACTGAAGGCCGAAGGCGGCTCGATCCGGCTGCCGGCACCGTCGGCCTCCCTCGCCGGCCGCGAGCTGATGCTGGGCGTTCGCCCCGAGCAGCTGCGCGCCGGCGGCGGCCAGATGCAGGTCACCGTCGAGATGGCCGAAGCGCTCGGCGCCGACCACCTGGTGCATTGCACGCTCGGTACTCAGATGCTCGTGGTGCGCACCGCCGACGAGGTTGCGCCGGCCGCCGGCGATTCGCTCACGCTCGGCTTCGATACCGGCGCCGTGCACTGGTTCGACCCGGAGACGACGCGCAGGATCGACGTACGCTGACTGCGCACGGCTTCCTTGCTGATGCCGCTCGCTTCGCCCGCGCAACCTCGCTGGGCGAAGCTGGCCTTCGACGAATAACCGCCTGGCTAACCGCTTTCGAAAAGCCTACTTGAGCAGGCTCCTGAGCATCCAGGCCGTTTTCTCGTGAATCTGCAGGCGCTGGGTCAGCAGGTCGGCGGTGGACTCGTCGCCCGATTTCCCGGCCGGGCCGAACGCGGCGCGCGCGGTGCGCACCACCGCCTCGTGGCCCTTGACGAGTTCACGCACCATCGCCATCGCCTCGGGCACGCCGTCGGTGTCCTCGATCGACGACAGCTTTGCAAACGCCTTGTAGCTGCCCGGCGCCGGGTAGCCGAGCGCGCGGATGCGCTCGGCGATCTCGTCGAGGGCGTTCCACAGCTCCGTGTACTGCTCCATGAACATCAGGTGCAGCGTGTTGAACATCGGACCTTCGACATTCCAGTGAAAGCTGTGCGTCTTCAGGTACAGCGCATAAGTGTCGGCGAGCAGGCGCGACAGCGCCTCGGCAATCCTCGCGCGGTCCTTGGCGTCGATACCGATGTCGATCACCGGCGCAGCTACCGCCGTCATCTTCGCCTGTGCTTTCTTCTTGGCCATCGCTTTCTCCATGTCCTCAGAGGTTGCCGAATTTTATCGGTCGACCTCGTCGCCGGCCAATTGCCATTTCTCAATGGACCGATAGCCAGTCACGATGACTCGGCCGGCAGATCGAGCTTGGTCACACCGTGCAGCGGGCACTTGACAATGGCCTGCCGCAGCACCTCGATTGCCGCGCCACGCGTGAAACTCTTGCGCCAGGCCAGCACCACGCGCCGATCGGGCACGGGTTTCCTGAACGGCAGATACGCGATCAGCGAGTCGCGCGGGAGCTTGGCGGGAATCGAACTCATCGGCAGTACGGTGACGCCGAGGCCCGAGGCCACCATGTGGCGGATCGTTTCCAGCGACGAGCCCTCGAAGGTCTTCTGGATGCCCTCGGCGCCGGTCGAGAAGCGCGACAGTTCCGGGCAGACCTCGAGCACCTGGTCGCGGAAACAGTGCCCGCTGCCGAGCAGCAGCATCGTTTCCTTCTTCAGATCGTCGGCCGAGATGGCGCGCCGCTTCGCCCACGGGTGCGCGCGCGGCACGGCGACGATGAACTGCTCGTCGTAAACGGGCTGGATCATCACGCCGGAATCCGGCAGCGGCAGCGCCAGGATCGCCACGTCGATCTCGCCGTTCTTCAGCAGCTCGAGCAGCTTGACGGTGAAATTTTCGTTGAGCAGCAGCGGCATCTGCGGCGCGTCGCGCAGCAGCTGGCGGACCAGCGTCGGCAGCAGGTACGGGCTGATCGTGTAGATCACGCCGACGCGCAAGGCGCCGCTGAGCGGATCCTTGCCCTGCTTGGCGAGTTCCTTCACCCGCGCCGCCTCGTCGAGCACACGCTGCGCCTGCACCACGATGCGCTCGCCGGAGGGCGTCAGCGACACCTCGCTGCTGCCGCGCTCGAACAGCACCACGCCGAGTTCGTCCTCCAGCTTCTTGATCGCCACCGACAGCGTCGGCTGACTGACGAAGCAGGCCTCGGCGGCGCGGCCGAAGTGCCGCTCGCGGGCCACGGCGACGATGTATTTCAGTTCGGTCAGAGTCATAAGAAAGGATGCGCGGCGCTTGCCGCGCGGTAATGCCGGCTGCGCCGGCGATGAGGGCGCTCAGCTCTCTCTCGAGCAAATCATAGGCCGCGCGGTGGCCGTCATGGCGCGCAGCGCCGTCTTCGCCGCCGCTGGCGGATCAGACCGCTAAAGGCATCATGCAACGAGGTACTCGGCGCGCGCGCCCAGCCAGCGCTTCACGTGCGCGGCCGCCTGCTCCGGGTGTAAGGCGAGCATCTTCAGCGCCACGTCGCGGGCACGCTCGAGCAGGTCGACGTCGCGCTCCAGGTCGGCGAAGCGCAGCAGCGGCACGCCCGACTGGCGCGCGCCAAGGAATTCGCCCGGACCGCGCAGCTGCAGGTCGCGGCGCGCAATCTCGAAACCGTCGGCCGACTCGTAGAGGATCTTCAGCCTCTCGCGCGCCGCTTCCGACAGCGGCTCGTCGTAGAGCAGCACGCAGAAGCTCCTTTCGGTTCCCCGGCCGATGCGGCCGCGCAGCTGGTGCAGCTGCGCCAGCCCGAAGCGCTGCGCATGCTCGACCACCATCAGCGTGGCGTTGGGCACGTCGACGCCGACCTCGATCACGGTGGTCGCCACCAGCACGTCGATCTCGCCGGCCGCGAAGCGGCGCATCACCGCGGTCTTCTCTGCCGGCGGCAGCTGGCCGTGCAGCAGGCCGAAGCGCAGTTCCGGCAGCAGCGCGCGCGTGTCTTCGTACATGCGCGTGGCGGCGGTCAGTTCGGCGGTCGACTCGTCCTCGCCTTCGTCGACCAGCGGGCAGACCCAGTAGACCTGCGCCCCGCGCGCCGCCTCCGCGCGGACGCGCGCGAGCACCTCGTCGCGACGGCCGGCCGCCACCAGCTTGGTGACCACCGGCTGGCGGCCCGGCGGCAGCTCGTCGATCACCGACACGTCGAGGTCGGCGTAATAGCTCATCGCCAGCGTGCGCGGAATCGGCGTGGCCGACAGCATCAGCAGGTGCGGCGTCTGCTCGGCCGCGCCCGCCCGCGAGCGCAGCCGCAGCCGCTGCGCCACGCCGAAACGGTGCTGCTCGTCGACGATCGCCAGGCCGAGGTTGGCGAACTCGACCGCATCCTGGATCAGCGCGTGGGTACCGACGACGAGTTGCGCACTGCCGTCGGCCGCCGCTTGCTGCGCGGCGCGCTTTTCGGCCGCCTTCTGCTTGCCGGCCAGCCAGGCCACGCGCACGCCGAGCGGGGAAAGCCACTGCGCGATGCGTCCGAAATGCTGTTCGGCAAGGATCTCGGTCGGCGCCATCAGCGCGGCCTGGAAGCCGGCCGCGATGGCCTGCGCCGCCGCCAGTGCCGCGACCACCGTCTTGCCGCTGCCGACATCGCCCTGAATCAGGCGTTGCATCGGCACGGCGCGCGCGAGATCCGCCTCGATCTCACGCCACACGCGTTGCTGAGCCGCGGTCAACTCAAACGGCAGCGCCGCATGCAGCCGCGCCACCAGGTCGCCGTCCGCCGCCAGCGCCGGTGCGAATCGCTCGGCGCGACGCGCCCGCGCCGTGCGCAGCGAGATCTGCTGCGCCAGCAATTCGTCGAACCTGATCCGCTCCCACAGCGGGCCGTGGTGCTGCGCCAGCGCGGCAGCGTCGGCACCCTGCGGCGGCCGGTGCAGTTGCGCAATCGCCTCGCGCAGCGGCGGCAGGCCGATGCCGGCGAGCAGCTCGGCCGGCACGGTCTCGGTGATCTCGACGTCGCGCAGGGCACGCTCGATGCGCGCGCGCAGCCACGCCTGGCCGATGCCTTCGGTGGTCGGGTAGATCGGCGTGAGCCGCTGCGGCAGCGCCTCCCCGGCCCGCACCGGATGAACGCGCGGATGCACGATCTCCAGGCCCATCAGTCCGCCGCGCACCGGCCCGTAGACGCGCACGCGCCGCCCGACGCCGAGCTGCTGCCGCGTCGACGGGTAGAAGTGGAAGAAGCGCAGCAGCAGTTCGCCGTCCGGGTCCGCCAGGCGCACCAGCAGCTGCCGGCGGCCGCGAATCGCGATCTCGCTGGCGACGACCTCGCCCTCGACCTGCTGCTCGGTGCCGGGCACGAGCTGGCCGATCGGCGTGACGAGCGTCTCGTCGATCCAGCGCAGCGGCAGGTGGAGCAGGAAGTCCCAGTCGCGCGTGAGACCGAGCCGCTCCAGCCGCGCGCGCATCGACTCGCGCGGCGGTTCGCTCCCGCTGTCCTTCCTGGCTGAACGTGCTTTCCGACCCCGGCCGGTCGAGTTCACAGTACGAAGATCGCCTCGACCTCGAACGACGCGCCCTTCGGCAGGCTGGCCACGCCCACGGTCGAGCGCGCCGGGTACGGCTGCGGCACGACCTCGCCCATGATCCGGTTGACCGTGGCGAACTGCGACAGATCGGTCAGGAACAGCGTGAACTTCACCGCGTGTCCGAGCGTTGCCCCGGAAGCGTGCGCCACCGCCTCCAGGTTCCTGAAGGCCTGCCGGACCTGCGGCTCGAACTCGGCGCTGGCGAGTTCCCCGGTGGCCGGGTCGAGCCCGATCTGGCCCGAGGAAAACACCACCAGGCCGGTCTTCACGGCCTGCGAATACGGCCCGATCGCGGCCGGCGCCGCCGACGTCGAGATGATCTCCTTGTTCATGTGCGCTTCCTCCTTCAATGGGCGGATGTCGAACGTCAATCTACAACGGCCGGAACTGCAGCCACGCGGCAACCGCCACCCAGACGGCCAGCGTGAGGACGAGATTGAGCGGACCGTTGTTCTGCCGGAACAGCCTCCAGTCCCACACCGCGACCGGCTGGCCGGGCTTCGGGCAGCCCCGGAACGAAGCGCCGCACCTCGCCGCAGTAGCGGGCATACGACTCGCCGAAGATCTGGCGCAGCCGCGCCTCTTCGCGGCCGACGCGCGAGTCCATGTACAGCCAGTAGCCGATCGCGTACGGCAGCAGGATCCACGGCTGGCCGAGCAGCAGCAGGAATCCGCCGATGATGAAGAAGCGCCCGAGGTACATCGGGTTGCGCACCATCGCGTACGGCCCGCGCGCCGCCAGGTCGGAGTTCTTGTCGAGCGCGGCAAAGCACCACAACTGGATCACCTCGCCCACCATCGACACGACGAAGCCCGTCAGCAGCCACTCCCGCTTCAGGAACGGCGCCAGCAGGACGATCGCCAGGATCGTCAGCGGCACGCGCAGCGCCACCACGAACCGGCGCAGCTTCGGCTGGCTGAACAGCGATTTCACCGACTGCATCATGGTCTGGCTTCCCGATTGTCCTTCTTGCGCACGCCGAAGTATCCGCGCCCGATCCAGAGCCGGCGCAGCCGCGTGCTGCGCTCGTATTCCGCGCGGCGCTCCGCGTCGAGCGAGCCCGGCGCATGGCGCAGCCAGTTCTTGTACACGCCGCCCATGTCGATGCGCTCCAGCAGCCCGCGCAGCGGCGGCGGCAGCAATGCGGTACGCAGCGCCGCCTGGAAGTCGATCACCGCGGGCCGGCCCTGCGGCGTGGCCAGCAGGTTGCTCGATCCGCGCGAATCGAGGTGGACCAGGCCGCGTGCGTGCACGGCGCGGAACAGCGCCTCGAGCTCCAGGAAGAACGCCTCGTTCATCTGTTCGCGCGGCGCGCGATCGAGCGTCACGCCCGGCACGAAGCGCGCCGCGATCGCGCAGGAATCGACGCGAAACGCCTGCGCCGGAACGCCTTCGATCCCGGCCAGCTTCTCGAGGGCGCGCAGCTCGCGGCGCAGCAGCCAACGGCCGAACAGGTTCCGTACCCACCAGGCGCGCGAGCTGAAATCCTTGACCGTCCACTCGGCGCCGTCGATGGTCGCCCTGACCACCCGCGCGTTGGCCCAGCGGCCTTCGCGCAGGATCTGGCAGGGCGCCGCGAGCAGTTGCGCACGATCAAAAGGCGTAGTGACCGACATTGAAGGAATCGGATGAACTGCCGGCTAGCGTACGCCGTGGCACACGTTCTGGCCGCTCGACGTCCCGGCGCAGACATCCACGGACACGCGTCCCGCCGCCTCGCTCAACCTGCGCGCTCGTCACCCTCGCGCGGAGCCTGTCCGCCCCTACGCTTCAACACCTTTCGGAAGGCGGCCAGATCCGCGCGGCCGCGGCGCTCGGCGAAGAACGTGGCCGTCTGCATGGCGGCCAGCTTTTCGGCCACGGCCGTGGCCACGAACTGGTTCATGCTGATGCCCTCTTCCCGCGCAAGCTTCTCTGCAGCGGCCTTGACCGACTTCGGCAGTCTCAGTGGATAGGTGGACGTGTCACTCATGGGGAAATCCTTCTCAAAGCATCGCGTGGCGACAGGAGCCGAAGTCCGAACCTCTCGGGCACCGATCCGAAATCCCGCCGGTTGAACGTGACTATCGCCTCGGCCCGGCCGTTCACCGCGGCCTCGAGCACCATTTCATCCGACGGATCCCTTAGTTGCGGACGCCATACGAAGTGGGACTCCACCGGCTCGGACAGCGCGGCCACCGCATCGACGAACATGGCTGCCTGCTTCGCGGTGACACCCGCCGCCGCAAGATGCTCAGCCCGCCCGCAGACCGCCTCGTACTCGAGGATCAGCGCCACGTTGGCCAGAATGGTGAGACGACCTTCGAGCGCCACCTCCAATAGACCGGCTGACGCCCCGGACGGACTTCGCAAGGCTGCGACCACGACATCGGTATCGAGCACCGCACGCATGGTGCATTATGACATCTCCCGTGATGTCATCGCGATCGGTCGATGCGTGCCGGGAGCGCCCCGTTCTGGCGTCCCACGATGCTCGCTAGACTGAACGCCTGACGTCTCAGCGAGACCGCCATGCCCTCCTTCGACATCGTCTGCAAGCCCAACCTGGTCGAGGTGCGCAACGCCAACGACCAGGCCAACAAGGAAATCTCCAACCGCTTCGACTTCAAGGGCTCGGATGCGCGCATCGAGCTCAAGGAGCTCGAGCTGACCGCGTTTGCCGACAGCGAGTTCCAGCTCGGCCAGGTGCGCGACCTGCTGCTCGCCAAGCTCGCCAAGCGCAACGTCGACGTGCGCTTCGTCGACCTGACCGGCAAGATCGAGAAGATCGGCGGCGACAAGGTCAAGCAGGTGTTCAAGGTGCGCAGCGGCATCGAGCAGGCGCTCGCCAAGCGCATCGTGCAGACGATCAAGGAGTCGAAGCTGAAAGGCACCGCCAGCATCCAGGGTGACACGGTGCGAGTCGCCGGCGCCAAGCGCGATGTCCTGCAGGAGTGCATCGCGCTGGTGCGGGAAAACGTCAAGGACGTGCCGCTCGCCTTCGAGAACTTCCGCGACTGAGGCGGCGTGCCGCTCAGGTCGACAGCTTGCGCCCCAGCTTCTGTTCCACGGCGCCGATCTTCGACTTCAGCCGCCCGCCGGGGCCGGCGCGGTAGTCGATGCGCATCGACGTGCTGACGCGGTCGCAGTCGGCGCGCATCGCCTCGAAGCACGCCGTCACCACCGCCATCACCTCGGCCCACTCGCCTTCGATGATCGTGCCCATCGGCGTGAGCTGATACGGCAGGCCGCTCTTGTCGATGATGTCGAGCGAGCGCGCCACGTAGGCGCTGACGCTTTCGCCCTTGCTCAGGGGCGACATCGAGAATTCGAGCAGGACCATGGGTGTCTCCTTCGAGCGGCAAGCTTGCACCGAACGCCGGCGCGCCGCGTTGACGGAAGTCAGCGCCACGAAGGCCTCGCAAGGGATGGTCGCGCGGCCGCATCGTCGCGGCGCGGGCCCGAATGCGCTTCTCCTGAGGAATGCTTGTCTGCGGTCCCGAGCGGCGCTCGAGCCGCACGGAGCCGGCCGCGGCGTCGCGTTCAGTCGGGTCGACGCGCCACGCTCATTCGAGCGAGGCACGTCGCCATCGAAGACCTGAAGCCCGGCGCGCTGTAAGTCGTCGCTGCCGGCGATCGGCACCTAGGGCATCGAGATCGTGCGGCTGGCGACGTCTTCAACGTTGCCTTGATGGTCTGCGGCGGGCAGCGCAATGCCTTCGGCCTGCGCGACGCGGACGAGCGCTTCCTCGAAAAGCGCCCGCGCGTTGCCGGCCACGCGGCCGAGGTAACGGTGCAATTCGGCATCGGCGGGGCTGCGGTTCTCGCACTCCGCGCTGTAGCGCTCGAAAGCGCCGAGGCTCAGCAGCAGTTCGACGACGTGCCGCGGGCACTCGCAGCGCACTGTGGTCGATGCCTGCGCCAGTTGCGCCAGGGTTCGCTCGTTGAAGCGCGGCGGTGGCGACGCGGCGAGCGGCCGCGGCAGGCGCGACCTCACGCACGGCGAACGCCGCAGCGCCGGCCGACTCGATCTCGGCGAGATCGATCGGCGCATGCGCCACCGCATGCCCACGGCGGCGGAGTTCACGAACTGCAGCTTCCGTTGCAAAGCGATACGCAACGACGGCCCGCCTCGCGCCCACCGCGGCGGTCAGTGCGTCGACGAACTCCACCGCGTCCTCGCGCAGCCCCGGAAGTTCGATGGCCAGCAGATCGGCAGTCACGCCACGAAGAGCCGCAGCGGCGCGCTCCCGGTCGGCGCAGGTGGCCACGACCCGCAGCAGCGGGAACCGCGGCGCGGCCAATTCGGCGCGAGCCGCCAGCGCCTCGCCGACGATCGCCACCCGCAGCATCGAGGGCTTGCGTTCGGGCGGGCGGGCCGCGGCCGAGGCCGCCAGCGGTGCCGCCTGAATCTCGCGCAGCGCGGCCAGCGGGAGGCGAGCGAGGCTGCCGATCGGGTGCCCGAGATCGACCAGCGCCTTGATCAGGGCCAGCCGGCTGACGTCTTCGGCCGCGTAGCGCCGATGCCCGCTGGCGCTGACCTGCGGCCCGACCACCCCGTATCGGTGCTCCCACATGCGCAACGTGGCCACCGGAATACCCGCCAGCCGAGCCGCGGTGCCGGTTCGAAAGGACGGTGCAGGCGTCTGATTCGGCGATGTTTTTTTCATAGTTGTCCGGTCTCCAGACATGTACGGATCATTCGATGACGCCATTTTGTCACGTAATTAACATTACAAGTTGAGAGTTTTTGTCGTTAAAAGCTTGACAAGACATTTACGTCTATCTATTGTCCTAGACAAATGAAGCCAACTTGTTCCGTTTCTCCGAAAGAGGTGAGCATGCCGACGTACCACGTCCCGGTCATGTCCATGCCCACCCCCGCTTGCACGGTCTACTTCGACGGCGCCTGCCCGCTGTGCCGGCGCGAGATCGCGCACTACCGCAGCCAGAAAGGCGCGGCATCGATGGCGTGGGTCGACGTTGCCACCAGCGATAACGCATCGCTCGGTGCCGACCTCAGCCGCGCGGACGCGCTGGCGCGCCTGCATGTTCGGCAGGCCGACGGCTCGCTGGTCTCCGGCGCGGCCGCTTTCGCGGCAATCTGGAATCGCCTGCCGGCATACGGCTGGCTCGCCAGAATCGCCTCGCGCCGTCCGGTCATGAGGGCCATGGACCTGGCCTACTCATGGTTCCTCCGCCTGCGGCCGCTGTGGCGCGGCGCCGAAAAGCCGGCCGCAACTCCTCCGGCTGCCAACTCTTCCGCGGCAAGGCCAACGCGGCGTGGAGCGCCTGCCCGGCCGTGGGCGGCAGGCGGGTCAACGCCCGGGACTGGTGCGTGGCCTGGGTCAAGAAGGCCTGATGGCGCTTCCCGAAAAACAGCGAATCACGACCACCGTCATGACTGAGCAAGTCGCACTGATCACCGGCGCCAGCGGCGGCCTCGGCCGCGCGGTGGCGGCGCAGCTGGCCGAATCCGGCTGGCGGCTCGCGCTTGTCGGCCGCGCGGCCGAGCGCCTCGAAGGTACCCGGCCTGCGGATGCGCTGCGCATCGAAGCCGATGTCTCGACGGCAGACGGCGCGCGCGCCGCAGTGGCGCAATGCACAGAGGCACTCGGCGTGCCGACAGCACTGGTCAACTGTGCAGGCGGCACGCTGATCACGCCCCTGCACCGCACGAAAGAATCCGCGTACCGCGCCTGCCTCGGCGCCAATCTGGATACGGCGTTCTTCTCGCTCGCCGCCTTCGTCGAAGCGCTGCGCGCGGCGCAGCAGCCCGGCGCGGCGGTACTGGTTTCGTCGGTTGTCGGACACATCGGTGTCGCCAACCACGAAGCAATCTCGGTGGCGAAGGCGGCCGTGGCGGGCCTCGTCCGCGGCGCTGCCGCCACTTACGCACCGAGCCGCATCCGCGTCAACGCCGTTTCGCCGGGCTTCATGCACACGCCGGCCACTGCGTCGATCGTCGCCAGCGAAGCCGGACGCGAAGGCGTGGCCAAGCAGTACCCGCTCGGCGGCGTCGGCGGTCCCGACGAAGTCGCGCAGACCATCGCCTGGCTGCTCTCGCCCGCGGCGTCGCGCATCACCGGGCAGGTGCTGCCCGTCGACGGCGGCTTTACCGCCATTCGGCCGCTGGTGAGGTGAAGCGATGTCACCGCATCTCGCTACCCGCAAACGATTCACTACGGCTGTGCTGCCGGCCGCCACAAATGCGCAGCTCGATTTCCACTGCGGCGATATCTCGCATCACCGCAGCTTTTCTGTAAGTCCCTCAACCGCAACAAAGGAGTAATCACCATGAAACTCAAGTCCGCAATCGCCGTCGCCGTCGCCGCCGCAACTTTTGCTGCCGCCCCGGCCATCTCTGTCGCCGGTGGCAACTACGGCGCGAAGTCGGCCGCCGCCGCGCACGCCAATGTCGACATCGTCGACCTCGCTGTCGGTGCCGGCCAGTTCAACACGCTGGCCAAGGCGCTGACCGCCGCCGGCCTCGTCGACACGCTGAAGGGCCCGGGACCGTTCACCGTTTTCGCGCCGACCGACGCAGCCTTCGCCAAGATCCCGGCCGACCAGTTGAACGCCCTGCTCGCCGACAAGGCCGCGCTGACCAAGGTGCTGACGTATCACGTCGTGCCGGGCAAGGTCATGGCCGCTGATGTGAAGACCGGCGCCGTCAAAACCGTGGAAGGCCAGTCGCTGAACATCGTCGCCTCGTCGATGGGCGTCTCGGTCAATGACGCCAAGGTCACCAAGACCGACATCGTCGCTTCGAACGGCGTGATCCACGTGATCGACACCGTCGTGCTGCCGATGTAACGGCCACCAGGACGAAGAAGCCGGGGCAATGACGCCCGGCTTCTTCATTGCCTGGTCTCCCATCGATCTTTGGCTATCGCACGTCACCCGCTAACG
This sequence comes from uncultured beta proteobacterium, assembly GCA_963847675.1. Classification (GTDB taxonomy): domain Bacteria; phylum Pseudomonadota; class Gammaproteobacteria; order Burkholderiales; family Burkholderiaceae_F; genus JADJWR01. Next base: position 514,564 of record CAWKAP010000004.1, on the reverse strand, counting down.
GCGTCTTTGCAGCGGCGTCCATTTTGAACATTTCACCTTGGAGGCAAAACGCAATGACCGACACCGCACTCTTTTCCAGCGTCTATGGTTTCGCGCTGCTCCTGGTGGGCCTTGCGCTCACCGCCTACCAGTTCAACCGGATCCGCAGGCAGCGCCGCCAGCGTATCCGCGTGTTGCCGCAGCGGGCACCCGCGGCGCGCGCCGCCGGCGCAGCGATGCGTGGCGGATGACGACGCATTTTTCGAGCTCTTCTCTTCGTAGTTCATTGATTCACTGATTACATTCATAAGGAGTCCTGCACATGAATACCCAAGCCCACACCACCTGGCCCGATCTGGCAATCGATCTGTACGACAAGCTGACCGGCCGCGGCGCTGAAATCAGCTATGAGTTCGACGACTTCGAGGTCGCCGTGCCCAACAGCGCGAGCAACGGGGCGAGCACCGCGAACTGGAAGGTCAAGGGCCTGCTGAAGATCCGCACCCGCGATCTGCCGAAGAACTGATGGCCAAGCACGCGCCGCTGGCGGTGTTCGCCGACCTGTCGCTGCACACCGCGGCGGGCGAGGCGATCACCGTCACGGCGACGGAATCGGTCATCACGGTGGCGTTGCCGCGGCTGTGGTCGCGCCAGTGGGCATTGGGCCCGCTGGCCGACCGCACTCAGCGGCAACCGCTGCTTGCCCGCGCGCACCGTGCGTTGCAGATGGCGGATCTGACGCTTCAGTTCCAGGTGCGACGGCAGGTGGTCGCGCAACTTGCGCCGCAATCCCGGCCGACCCGACTGTCCCGGCTGCTGGGTCTGGGCGCGATGCAAGTCCGCGTCGTTCCGTGCCTGCGTGCGCTGATGGGCCGATAGACCGCAACAAGAGCAGATTCCGGCCAAGGCTGAGCGCGCCGCCGGTACGCCGTCACGCTGCTCTGGCTGAAAGGACCACGATGAACCCATCGCCCCACATCGCGGTGATCGGCGCCGGCGTCGCCGGACTTTCCTGCGCCGCGGCGCTGCAGCTTGCCGGCCTCGAAGTCAGCGTGTTCGACAAGAGCCGCGGCCCGGCCGGGCGCATGAGTACCAGGCGCGGCGAAAACTGGCAGTGCGACCACGGCGCGCAGTACTTCACCGCGCGCCACCCCGACTTTCGCGCCGAAGTGGCGCGCTGGATCGAGGCCGGTGCGGCCGCGCTGTGGACACCGCGCCTGCAGGTGCTCGGCGATGCATCGCTGCACGCACCGGACGCGGCGCTCGAGCGTTATGTCGGCCTGCCGCGGATGACGGCACCGGCCCGCTTGATGGCCGAAACGCTCGCCCTCGAGCCGCAAACCACGCTCCGGCAGATCGAGCGCCGCGAACAGCGCTGGCATCTGCGCTCGGCCGAACACGGCTGGCTCGACCGGCCATTCGACGCGCTCGTGCTCGCCGTGCCGGCGCCGCAGGCCGTGCCTCTGCTGCAGCAGCCGGCACCCGAACTCGCCACGCTCGCCGCCGGCGCCAACATGCGCGGCTGCTGGGCGCTGATGCTGCGCTTTGACGGGCCGGTCGATCTGCCGTTCGATGCCGCGTTCGTCAACGACGGCCCGCTGCGCTGGATCGCGCGCGACAGCAGCAAGCCCGGCCGCGGCGGCCCGGAAACCTGGCTGCTGCATGCCAGCGCGCAATGGAGCGAAGCGCACCTGGAGCAGGATGCAGACTCAGTCGCTGCTGAACTGCTACGCGCGTTCGGCGAACTTGGCGGCCCGACCCCGCAAGCCTGGGCCGCGCACCGGTGGCGCTACGCCGACACCGAACCGGCGTTCGACCGCGGCTGCGCCTGGCAGGGCGACCACGCGCTCGGCCTGTGCGGCGACTGGCTCAACGGCGGCAAGGTCGAAGGCGCCTGGCGCAGCGGCCGGCTGCTGGCACGGCAAGTCCTGCAGTCGTTTCTCGCCCCGGTCGCGAACGCGCCATCGTAAGCAGCGCAAGCGCACGGAACTACATGCGGACGTCGCTATGCGCGGAAAGCTTGCTCCGTTCGCGGACATGTCCTGGCAGGACTTCGAGCGGGTTGTCGGCGAATATTGCCGCCAGCGGGGCTTTGCGGTCGCGGAGACCGGTGGCGGCGGCGCAGACGGCGGCGTCGATCTCGTGCTCACGCGCGGCGCGGACAGGTACCTCGTTCAGTGCAAGCAATGGCGGGCGATTCGCGTGGGCGTCGAACCGGTACGCGAGCTGTACGGCCTAATTCACGCTCAACGAACAGCAGGTGGTTTCGTGGTGACCTCTGGCACGTTCACCAATGAGGCCAAGAAATTTGCCGAGGGGCGCGAGATTGAGCTGATCGACGGCGAGGCACTCGCCGGCGCCATCAGGCAGCAAGTAGAGCGGCCGCGTTCTGAGGCCGCCCAGGTTTCGGCGGTGGCCTCGGGTGCTGCTCCGCTGGTCTGCCCGCTGTGCAATGCACCGATGGCACTACGCAAGGCCAAGCGCGGCAGCAACGCTGGCCAGACATTCTGGGGCTGCTCGCGCTATCCGGGATGCCGCGGAACGCGCCCCGCTTGATCGAACACTAGCCTTTCGCGGGGCTAGTGGTGAATCGGCCGACCTTTCCGGCCTCGAGATGATCGCCCGCAGATCGTCGAGCACCTGCAGGCGAAGCCAGTTCCTCAAGTCAAAGCCACAATCAAAGACCACGCGAGAAAAGCAAACGGGCCGGCCCAGAGGCCAGCCCGTTCGCGAAATCTGGTGCGATGGGGAGAATCGAACTCTTGCCGCAGAGCCGCACGGATCCTTGATCCGCGAGTTCGCTCAAGCCGCGACGCCGTCGAAAATGCCGTCACCCACCCGAACCTCTCCGACAGGGGCCATCGCCTCCTTCGCAGATCAGTCGGCGCGCGCAGTCTTCGAGCGTGTCCGCGCAGGGCGGCGCGTCCGGTCGCCTGCGTGAGCATCGACATACGCATCCAGTAAACGACGAATCATTCGCTGGTACTGCGTGTCAGTCTTGGCCGCCTCGGACTTGAAAAAATCCACGCTCTTCCTGCTCAGCGCGATGGTGACCTTCACCTCCTCGTCGCGGAAGGCGAGTTCGGCCGGTGACGGCAAGAAATCGCGGATGACCTTCGGCTCGCCGATCGGTTCATTCGTGTACCTGATTTTCCCGCTCATAGATGACTTTTCCCTTTCGCCAGTAGCCGGCGCCAAAGATTCGAATGATTCCCGCGCGATAGGTGAACCGGACCGTCAGGATTCCATCGCCTACGCGCCCGAAGCAGAAGTACCGCTGCTCCTTGCCGCTGTGCGCCGTGTCCTCGGCGATCACCCGCTCGGGGTCGGCGAAGGCGTACTGCGCAAGAGCGAACGGAACTCCGTGCTTTGCCTGGTTCTCCGCGTCCTTGTGCTCGCTCCACTCGAAACCCGCCTTGGCCATTGGCGCAGCAAACCATGTGTATGGTCATTTAGCCATACCATTATATGGTCGTATCGGCGAATGCGCCGGGAGAGTCGATCTTCACTCAGGCCGATGCGGGAGAAAGCTACGGCAACGTGGGCTGATCGGGAGGCGGCAGAGATTCCGAGGGCAGGCCTGAAACGCAGGGCGCAAAGCAAAGCCAGCGCCACAGAAAAGCAAACGGGCCGACCCAAAGGCCAGCCCGTTCGTGAAATCTGGTGGAGACGAGGAGGATCGAACTCCCGACCTTCGCATTGCGAACGCGACGCTCTCCCAGCTGAGCTACGTCCCCGACAGGGCGCGAATTGTACTCAATTCCCGTGGCCGGCGGCGCCGCTCGCCTCGGTAGACTGACTGCCTTGCGGGCCGCAGCGGCCCTCTGCCGATCGGACCCACGACGATGAAAACCACGGTCGAGTTCTGCGAGCGCGAGTACAACGCCCGCGCGTCGATCCCCGAGCATCCGCAGATCTTCGCGCGCTGGGCCGAGCAGTCGGCGGCCACACGCCGGCTGCGCGCGTGCCTGATCGACCTCGTCTACGGCGAGACCGCCGGCGAGCGGCTCGACCTGTTTCCGACGCGCCGCGACGCCGCGCCGCTGCTCGTCTACATCCACGGCGGCTACTGGCGCTCGCTCGACAAGTCGGACTTCTCGTGGATCGCGCCGCCGTTCGTCAATCACGGCGTTTCGGTGGCGCTGCTGAACTACGGCCTGGCGCCGAAGACGCCGATGGAGGAGATCGTGCGCCAGATGCTGCGCGCGCACGCCTGGCTGTACCGCAATGCCGACCGCCTCGGCTTCGATCCGGCGCGCATCTACACCTGCGGGCACTCGGCCGGCGCGCACCTGACGGCGATGATGATGGCGGCGCTGTGGCCGGTCTACGGCGCCGACCTGCCGGCCGATCTCGTCAAGGGCGGGCTGGCGGTGAGCGGCATCTACGACCTCGAGCCGCTGTTGCACGCGCCGTTCGTCAACACCGACCTGAAGCTGACGGCCAGGCGCGCGCGGTTGCTGTCGCCGGTGCACCTGCCGCCGGCCACCGAACGGCCGCTGTACACCGCGGTCGGCGGGCTGGAGTCGAGCGAGTTCAAGCGGCAGACGAAACTGATCGGCAAGGCGTGGCCGCGCAACGTGGCACGCGACATTCCGATGCCGAACCTGCACCACCTGAACGTGATCGACGAGCTGGCCAACCCGGCCAGCCCGCTGTTCGACGCGGCGCTGGAGCTGTTGCGACGCTGAGGGGCGACGTCGAAGCGGTGTCATCCCCGCCCAGGCGGGGATCGCGCGGAATCGTTACGGAGAGAAACGGGGTTCCCGCTGCGGCGGGAGCGGCATCGCTGCGGTCAGATGGCGCTTTCGCCGGTCTCGCCGGTGCGGATGCGGACCACCTGCTCGACCGGGCAGACGAAGATCTTGCCGTCGCCGATCTTGCCGGTGCGCGCGGCCTTGGTGATCGCCTCGATGGCGCGCTCGACCAGCGCGTCGGGGACCGCGGCCTCGACCTTGACCTTGGGCAGGAAGTCGACGACGTACTCGGCGCCGCGATACAGCTCGGTGTGGCCCTTCTGCCGGCCGAAGCCCTTGACCTCGGTGACGGTGAGCCCGGTGACGCCGATGTCGGCCAGCGCCTCGCGCACCTCGTCGAGCTTGAACGGCTTGATGATCGCGGTGATCAGTTTCATGAGTCCCCTCCTGCGTTCTCCCGATTCGGCACCGATTGTAGTGGCAGGCGCGGGCGCGGCTAACCTGCGATCTCTTCGCGGAACTTGTTGGTGATCGGGTAGCGCCAGTCGCGCCCGAAACCCCGGTGCGTGACGCGGATGCCGACCGGCGCCTGGCGCCGCTTGTACTCGTTGATGCGGATCAGCCGCACCACGCGGTTGACGTCGGCCGCGGAATAGCCGGCGGCGACGATCTCCCGCAGGCTCGCGCCCTCCTCCATGTACAGCTCGATGATGCCGTCGAGGATGTCGTAGGGCGGCAGCGAGTCCTGGTCGGTCTGGTCCGGCCGCAGTTCGGCGCTCGGCGGGCGGGTGATGATCCGCTCCGGAATCACCTCCGAGAGCGAGTTGCGGTAGCGCGCCAGCCGGTACACGAGCGTCTTGCGGATGTCGCGGATCACCGCGAAGCCGCCGGCCATGTCGCCGTAGAGCGTGCAGTAGCCGACCGCCATCTCGCTCTTGTTGCCGGTGGTGAGGACGATCGAGCCGTACTTGTTGGTCAGTGCCATCAGCAGCGTGCCGCGGATGCGCGCCTGGATGTTCTCCTCGGTGGTGTCCCACGGCAGGCCGCGGAACTCGCGCGCCAGCGTGGCGAGAAAGCTGTCGAACACCGGCTTGATCGGCAGCTCGTCGTAGCGCACGCCGAGCTTCTCGACCATCGCGCGCGAATCGATCCACGAGATGTCGGCGGTGAACTGCGACGGCATCATCACCGTGCGCACGCGCTCCGGGCCGAGCGCGTCCACGGCAATGGCCAGCGTGAGCGCCGAGTCGATGCCGCCCGACAGCCCGATGACCGCACCCGGAAAGCCGTTCTTGCCGAGGTAGTCGCGCACGCCGAGGCGCAGCGCGCCGTAGGCCTGGTGCTCGAGCGATCCGGGATCGGCGCGTTCGCCGGGCTGCGGCACGGCGTCGACGAAGTGCACCAGCAACAGGTGCTCCTCGAACTGCGGCGCCATGCAGGCGAGCGTGCCGGCGGCGTCGAGCACGAACGAGGCACCGTCGAACACCAGTTCGTCCTGGCCGCCGACCAGGTTGGCGTACACCAGCGGCAGGCCGGCGTGCGAGACGTTCTGGCGCATCTTGTCGAGGCGCTGCGCCGTCTTGCCCAGGTGATACGGCGAGCCGTTGGGCACCAGCAGCACCTGCGCGCCGGCGGCGCGCGCGGCCTCCGGCGCGTACGGGTACCAGGTGTCCTCGCAGATGTTGATCGCGAAGCGCGTGCCCTTGACCTCGAACACGAACGGCCGGTTGTCCGGCGTGAAGTAGCGCTGCTCGTCGAAGACGTCGTAGTTGGGCAGGTCGTGCTTGCAGTAGCTGCCTCCGATTACACCGCCGTGCAGCAGCGAGGCGGCGTTGAAGCGCTGCCCTTCGCGTGCCAGCGGATGGCCGACGATCACGCGCAGGTCGGGAAACTGCAGCAGCTGCGCGGCGAGCGTGGCGAGCGCCGTATCGACCGCCCCGTAGAATGCGCGCCGCAGCAGCAGGTCTTCCGGCGGATAGCCGGTCAGCGACAGTTCCGGGGTGAGCAGGATGTCGGCGCGCGCTGCGGCTGCGCGCCGCGCCGCATCGACGATCCGCCTGCTGTTGCCTTCCAAATCGCCGACCGTGCAGTTGATCTGCGCGACGGCAACGCTGACCTGCGAACTCATCGATTCGACTGTTTGCCTTGGCAAAAGATTATTGCACGCAGGTCGTCGACGATCCGGCGCGCGTCGATGGCGGCGCGTGGAACGCGCTCGTCGATGCCGACGCGCAGGCCAATCCGTTCCTGCGCCACGAGTACCTCGCGGCGCTGACGGCGAGCGGCGCCGCCGCGGCACCGAGCGGCTGGCATCCGCGGTTCCTGCTGCTCACGCGCGGCGAAGAACTCGCGGCCGCCGCGCCGCTGTACGCCAAGGACCACTCCTACGGCGAATACGTTTTCGACTGGTCGTGGGCGGAGGCGTACCAGCGCCACGGACTTGACTACTACCCGAAGTGGCTGGTGGCGGTGCCGTTCACGCCGGTGCCGGGCACGCGGCTGCTGGCGCGCGACGAGGACGCACGCGCCGCGCTGGCGAGGGCGTTGCTGGCGCACGCGCAAGCGAGCGGGCTGTCGTCGCTGCACGTGCTGCTGGCGCCGCCGCGCGACATCGACGCGCTGGCCGGCGCCGGCATGGTCGTCCGCGACGGCGTGCAGTTCCACTGGCGCAATGCCGGCTACGCGGGCTTTGACGAGTTCCTCGCGCAACTGGCTCAGCCGAAGCGCAAGAAGATCCGCGCCGAGCGGCGCAAGGTCGCCGAGGCCGGCGTCACGCTCGAGCGCCGCGTGGGCCGCGAGATCACCGAGGCCGACTGGCGCTTCCTCTACCGCTGCTACCTCGCCACCTACCGCGCGCACTTCTCGTCGCCGTACCTGAACGCGGACTTCTTCCTGCGCATCGCCGAGTCGATGCCCGAACACCTGATGCTGGTGATCGCGCGCCGAGGCGATCGGCCGATCGCCTCGGCGCTCGGCGTGTTCGACGGGCCCGGCGCGGAATCGCGGCTCTACGGCCGCTACTGGGGCGCGGTCGAGCCGGTCGACTGCCTGCACTTCGAGTGCTGCTACTACCAGATGATCGAGTTCGCGATCGAGCGCCGGCTGGCCTGGTTCGAGGGCGGCGCACAGGGCGCGCACAAGCTGGCGCGCGGCCTGGACCCGGTGCCGACGCGCTCGGCACACTGGCTGGCGCACCCGGCGATGATGGAGGCGGTGGCGCGCTTCGTCGACCGCGAGCGCGTGGGTGTGTCAGAGACGATCGACGAGTTGAACGAGCACCGCGCGTTCAGGGAGCGGCCGGCCGACCGGTTCGACGGTTTCTGAGCGGCATGGCCAGGGCGAGTCTGCGGCACCCGCGAGGAGAGAAGGTGTCGTTCCCGCGCAGGCGGGAACCCAGTGATTCTCGATCGGGAAAGGCCTGGATCCCCGCATTCGCGGGGATGACACCGGCGATCACCGATCTGGAAAAGGCTGGGTCCCCGCTTTCGCGGGTTTGACACAGGCAGCGCGCGCGGCGCCGCCTTCCTTACTCAACCGCAGTCGACTCGCGCCGGCTAGAACGCCGGCTTCGGCGATGCCTGCTTGTACGCGTCGACCGCGGCCATGATCTCGCGGCGCGCTTCTTCGGGGCCTTCCCAGCCGACGATCTTGACCCACTTGCCGGGTTCGAGATCCTTGTAGTGCTCGAAGAAGTGCGTGATCTGCGCGATGCGCTCGGGGGAAATGTCGTCGACCTTGCGCCAGTGCTTGTACCAGGGCAGGCATTTGTCGATCGGCACCGCGAGCAGCTTGGAGTCGCCGCCGCCTTCGTCCTCCATCTTCAGCACACCGAGCGGCCGGCAGCGAACGACAACGCCAAACTGCAGCGGGAACGGCGTGATCACCAGCACGTCGGCCGGATCGCCGTCATCGGCGATCGTGTGCGGGATGTAGCCGTAGTTGCACGGATAGTGCATCGACGTGCCGATGAAACGGTCGACGAACAGCGCGCCGGAGGCCTTGTCGACCTCGTACTTGATCGGGTCGGAATGGGCGGGGATCTCGATGACGACGTTGAAGTCGTCGGGCAGCGACATTCCGGAAGGAACGAGATCGAGGCTCATGACGTGCGTCCTGTGAGGTCGCGCGCAGTTTAAGCGAGCACCTCCGGTTGAGGCCGCCACGAGCGGCGCCGATAATGGCCCGCAGGACGAGTCACGAGGGAGACGACGATGGACGGCGGATGGCAGGCCACCGAGGGCCGCAGTCACTTCATCGGCAACCGCTGGGCCGTGGCCGCCGGCGGCGAGTCGCTGCCGGTGATCGATCCGTCGACGGGGCAGCCGTTCGCGCGCATCGCCCGCGGCAACGCGGCCGACATCGACGCGGCGGTGCGCGCCGCGCGGCGCGCATTCGGCGAAGCCGGCGAAGGCCCGTGGGGCCTGCGCAGCGCGGCCGAGCGCGGCCGCCTGCTGGCGCAAGCTGTCCGTGCGCGCATTCGAATGCGCGGAAGAACTGGCGCAGCTCGAATCGCGCACCACCGGCAAGCCGCTGAAGCAGGGCCGCGCCGATGCGCAGGCGCTCGGCCCGCTACTTCGAGTACTACGCCGGTGCCGCCGACAAGCTGCACGGCGAGACGCTGCCGTACAGCGCCGGCATGACCGTGCTCACGCTGCGCGAGCCGCACGGCGTCACCGGACACATCATTCCGTGGAACTATCCGCTGCAGATCTTCGGCCGCAGCGTCGGCGCCGCGCTCGCCGCCGGCAACGCCTGCGTGGTGAAGCCGGCCGAGGATGCCTGCCTGTCGCTGCTGCGCGTGGCGGAGCTGGCGGCCGAAGTCGGGCTGCCCGACGGGGCGCTGAACATCGTGACCGGGCTGGGCCACGAGGCCGGCGCGGCGCTCGCGGCGCATGCGGGCGTCGACCACATCTCGTTCACCGGCTCGCCGGTCACGGGCAGTCGCGTCGCGCAGGCCGCCGCCGCGCACCACTGCCCGGTGACGCTCGAACTCGGCGGCAAGTCGCCGCAGATCGTCTTCGCCGACGCCGACCTCGACGCCGCGGTGCCGGTGCTCGTCAATGCGATCGTGCAGAACGCCGGCCAGACCTGCTCGGCCGGCAGCCGTCTGCTGGTCGAGCGAGCCGTCTACGAAGACGCTGCTCGATCGCGTCGGCACGGTGATGCGGGGCGCTCAGGTCGGCCCGGCGCTCGACGACCTCGACGTCGGCCCGCTGATCCGCCGCTCGCAGCAGCAACGCGTGTGGGACTTCCTGTCGCAGGCACATGCCGACGGCATCGAGGTCGTGGCGCAGGGCGCAGATCGTCGACACCGCGCCGGAAGGCGGCTTCTACCAGGCGCCGACGCTGCTGCGCGACGTGCCGCCGACGCACGCGGTCGCGCAGCACGAGATCTTCGGCCCGGTGCTGGCGGCAATGCCGTTCGACAGCGAGGACGCAGGCGCTGGCGATCGCCAACGGCACCGCCGTACGGTCTGGTCGCCGGGCGTGTGGACGCGCGACGGCGCGCGGCAGTTGCGGCTGGCGCGGCGCCTGCGCTGCGGGCAGGTGTTCATCAACAACTACGGCGCCGGCGGCGGCGTCGAACTGCCGTTCGGCGGCGTGAAGTCGAGCGGCTACGGGCGCGAAAAGGGCTTCGAGGCCCTGCTTGCCTTCACGACGCTGAAGACCATCGCCATCCGCCACGGCTGAGTTTTCATCGCGCCATCGGCCTCACGCCGAACAGGCGCGCGATCTTCCATCGCAAGGAGCTGACATGAACACGGGAAGGCTGCAGGACAAGGTCGCCATCGTCACCGGCGCGGGTTCGGGGTTTGGCGAAGGCATTGCCGAGCGGTTCGCCGCCGAAGGCTGCGCGGTGATCGTCAACGACATCGGACGCGACGCCGGCGAACGGGTGGCGGCCGCGATCCGCAACCGCGGCGGGCGTGCCCAGTTCGTCCACGGCGACGTGTCGAAATCGGCCGACGTCGCGCAGTTGCTCGCCGCGACGCTCGGGCACTTCGGCCGCCTGGACATCGTCGTGAACAACGCCGGCACCACCCACCGCAACCAGCCGCTGCTCGGCGTCGGCGAGGAAGAGTTCGACCGCATCTACGCGGTCAACGTGAAGAGCATCTACCTCACCGCGCAGCACATGGTGCCGTACTTCCGCCAGCAGGGCGGCGGCGTGTTCGTCAACGTCGCCTCCACCGCCGGCGTGCGGCCGCGTCCGGGACTGGTCTGGTACAACGGCACCAAGGGCGCGGTGATCATCACCAGCAAGGGCATGGCGGCCGAACTCGGGCCGGACAGGATCCGCGTGAACTGCGTCAACCCGGTGATCGGCGAAACCGGCTTGCTCGAGCAGTTCATGGGTTTGCCCGACACGCCGGAAAACCGCAGGAAATTCCTCGCCACGATCCCGCTCGGCCGCATGTCCAAGCCGGCCGACGTCGCCAACGCGTGCCTGTTCCTCGCCTCCGACGAGGCCGAGTTCATCACCGGCGCGTGCCTGGAGGTCGACGGCGGCCGCTGCGTCTGACGCCGCTCTATGTCGCCCCTTGCGTGTGGCGCGGCGCCACACGCAGGCCGACGCGGCGGATCTCGCCGCCCGATCCCCGACGCACCGACAGGATCACGCGTCCGACCTGCACACGGTCGCCGATCGCCGGCCGGCCGCGCAGGCGCGCGCGAAGGAACTCGCCGACCGTGACCTCGGCCGCGCTGTCGGCGGGAACCTCGAAGCCGTAGTAGTCGCGCAGGTCGGCCAGCCGCGTGCCCGCGTCGAGCGAGAACTCCTGCACCGGCGGCGGCGGCGCGAACAGTTCCTCGAGTTCGGCCACGGCGTCATCGAGTGTCAGCATCGCCACGACGTCGCCGGCCCGCAGGCTTGCGGCCGCCGTCACCTTTCCGTCGCGGACGACATCGACGATGCGCGATCCGGCCGGCAGGTCCAGTTGTTCGATCGGCTGGCCGGCGATGCGGGCGTTCGCCAGCACGCGCAGCTGTACCATCACGTAGGGTTGCCGGCTGCCCTCCATCGACTCGCTCGAAAGGATCGTCGAGCTCGCCGGCACCGTCACCTTCGCCAGCCGCGCCGACAGCGGCAGCGTCGCACCCTGCAGCAGAAGCGACAGCAGCACGGTGAAGAACGTGATGTGAAACAGCAGGCCCGCATCGGCAAGCCCGGCCATCAGCGGAAACAGCGCCAGCACGATCGGCACCGCGCCGCGCAGGCCGACCCAACCGACGAAGGCGATCTCGCGCCACGCGTAGCCGAACGGCGCCAGCACCGCGGCCACGGCCAGCGGTCGCGCAAGAACGATCAGTCCGATAGCGATCGCCAGCGCCACCGGCGCCACCCGCACCAGTTCCTTGACCTCGGCGAAGATGCCGAGGATCAGGAACATGCCCGCCTGCGCCAGCCAGGCCAGACCGTCGCTGACGCGCAGCACGTCTTCGGTGACGTGCACGCGACGACGCGCGACGATCATGCCGGCGACGAAGATGGCGAGGAAGCCGCTGCCCTGCAGCAGGTTGGTGGTGGCGAAAATCGCCAGGCCGCCCGACTGGATCAGCAGCGTGTAGAGGCCCTCGGTCACCCGCACTCGCGCCACCAGCTCGGCGAGCAGGCGACCGAGCAGCACGCCGCAGGCCAGCCCAACGCCCAGTTGCAGCGCGAACATCGACGCGAGCTGCGCCGCGCCTGCCGTCGGCAGGCGGATCAGCTCGATGACAGCCACCGTGAGGAACACCGCCATCGGGTCGTTGATGCCGGATTCGACCTCCAGCGTGGCGGCGACCCGTTCGTTCAGCCGCAGTCCACCGGTGCGCAGCAGCGCGAAGACCGCCGCGGCGTCGGTCGAGCCGACGATCGCACCGAGCAGCAGTCCATAGCGCCAGTCGAAGCCGAGCAGCAGCACCGCCAGCACGCCGACCAGCGCCGCGGTCAGCAGCACGCCCACGGATGCAAGCACCAGCGAAGGCAGCGCGACCATGCGAAATGTGCTCATGCGCGTGCGCAGCCCGCCGTCGAGCAGGATGACCGCCAGCGCGAGGTTGCCGACCAGCGCCGCCGTCTGCGGCGAGATGAAGCCTGCCGGCGCGCCGGGCAGTTCGGTGGCAAACAGCCCGACGGCGAGAAACACCAGCAGCGCCGGCACGCCGAAGCGCTGTGACACCGCCGACAGCAGGATGGCGACGAACAGCAGCGATCCGGCCGTCAGCAACGCTTCGTTGATGAACAGCATCACCGGATTGAATCACGGCGGCGGCGAGCCGCAGTTACGGAGTTGCCCGTACAGCGCAATGGCATTATTCGAGTCGCGCGGACGCGATATCGGCTCTATGCCGATGCGCCGCCCGCCACTTGACGACGCTCAGGTCGACGGGCCGGCCGCGATGTTGCGCGAGTCGATGTCGCCCTCGCGCGCGAAGTCGAGCGCCGGCCTCGCGATAGCGCTGCCGCGCAGTCGCCTCGTCGCCGGTCGCTTCGGCGACTCGTGCCAGCGCCAGCGCCGTCTCCGCGCTCGGTTGCAGGCTCAGGCTTTCCGTGAGGTAGGCGGTCGCCTTGCCCCACAGCTGCTCGCGTTCGCACAGCAGGCCGAGCGTGCGCAGCAGGACCGGATCGTTGGCGTGCTCGGCGAGCCACGCGCTCGCCTTCTCGATGCGCGCGCGATACGGCGGCGCGTCGATGCGGCCATAGAGCTCGACGAGGCGCGCGTCCCAGCCCTCCCTGAGCGCCGCTTCGATCAGTTCGGCGGCGACCGCGCCGCGGTCGACCGCGGCCAGCAGCCGTGCCGCCTCGGCGGCCAGCTCGGGGCGCCGGATTTCGTCGGTGGGAATGCGCCGGCACTCGGCGACCAGGTCGTCGGCGTCGAGACTGCGATCGGCAAGCCGGCCACGGTACGCGGCAAGCCGGTAGCCCTGCGCGGAGGCTTCGTGCAGGGCGCGCCGCTTGGCAAGCAGGCGCACGCCCTTGAGCACCTCGTCCCAGCGGTGCGCCTGCGCGTTGACGCCGAGCGCGATGCGCGAGGCGTGGATGTGCCGGCCGCCGCTGCGTTGCAGATCGGCGATCGCTTCCTGCGCGCGTTCGGTCTCGCGCGTCTCGGTCCACATTTCGGCGCTGGAGACGAGCCGCGCCATCTGCACGCTGCCGTCGCCCTCGGCCTGGCGCAGCCAGTCGTCGCGCCGTTCGTACTCCTGCATGCGGTGCGCGGCGCGCGCCGCCAGCAGCGCGGCAGGCGCCGCGCTCTCGGGTGAGACCTGCGCATCGCGTGCGGCGCGCTCGACGCGCGCGTAACGCCCTTCGAGCAGCGCCAGCAGCGCGAAGCGCAGCGCGCGCAGGCTGCCCGTGACGTCGCGGCTGACCTGGTAGGCGGCAACCCGGCGCGGGAATTCGGCGAGCGCATGCAGCAGCCGTGCCAGCCAGTACACCGCAAGCAGCAGCACCGCCAGCAGCAGCAGGAAGAAATTGAGCGACAGGTCGATCCGGTACGGCGGCACGAAGATCGCGACGTTGCCGTCGTTGAACTGCGCGGCGAGCGCGACGACGACGCCGAGCGCCGCCAGCACGAACAGCCACAGCAGCATCCGCATCGGCCGCGCCCCTCAGCCTGCCGCGGCCCGCGCCGCACGCCCGCCGCAACGCCTCATGGCCGCCGTGCCCGCGCCGCGCGGATGGCGGACTGGCTGTCGGAGAGGGTCGGCACGTCGAAGGACAACGTCGCCGTGTTCAGTTGCCGCAGCGTCGCGGCGGCGTTCGCGACGCCAGCGTGCCGCGCCTCGAAGTACAGCGCCACCAGCGTTTGCGCGTTTTCGATGTCGGCGTGGAACAGCTTGTCGTTGCGCGCCAGCAGCGCGACGCGGGCGCCGAGCAGGCGCAGCTTCACCTGCTGTCGCACCAGCCGCGCCTGCTCGGCATTGAGCAGCAGCGCCTCGGGCGTGGCCACTTCGTGGAAGCGGACCAGCTCACCGAATTCGGCGGCGAGCCAGCCACGCACACGCTGCCATCCGCTCGGCGGCGGCGCTGGCGGCGGCTCGGGCACCGCTCGCTCGCCCTTCTTTGCCGGCGCTTTCGCCGGTGCCTTCGGCGGGGTTGCCGGAGGCGGCGGAGCCGCCGGCGAGTTGACCATCGGCCAGACGTCGACACTGGCGATCAGCTGGTCGAGTTTCACGGCGATACCGGTCGTGTCCACGGCGGGCACCGTCCGCAGCCGCTCGATGTCGCGGGCCAGCGCGCGCCGCAGCGCCGCCCAGCGCGGCGCATTGGCGGCAGCGAGCCGGGCATCGGCCAGTTCGAGCGCCGCCAGCGCGGTGGTCGCGCTGCGCGTGATCTGCAGGTCGTGCATGGCCAGGGTGACCAGCCGCTCGGCCTCGAGCAGCAGCGCTTCGTCGCGCCCCACCGGAGCAGGCGTCTCGGCCGCGGAGGCATCGGCCGCGGCCTGCTCGAATTCATCCAGCTTTTTCTGCGCTTCCTGCACCTGCTTCGCGGCGGCGTCCGCGCGCGCATTCGCCTCGGCCACCTCGCGGGCGCGGGCCTCGGCAAGCTCGGCCTGCAGCTTCGCTTCGCGTCGCGATTCCAGGACCAGATAGGCGGCGCCCAGCAACAGGGCCACCGCGAGCAGCGTCAGCAGCGCGCGGCTCCGGCCACGGCGCGGCGCGCCGTCTTCGGCGCGCCTTTTGGGCGGCGCGGGCGGCTCCGGGACGGCAGGGGGAGTGGCTTCGTTCATCGCTGCAAAGTGCGCCGGTCGCGGCAGAACTCCGGCATTGGCTCACCGCGTTGCGTCTACGCAGTGCCGATCGCATGGCCAGCGCGTTGCTGCAGGCTGCGAGCTCGCGCGGCTTCGGAGGCGGCGACGATTCTAGCGGTCGCCCCCGCGCAGCGCGGTGAGGACGGCCGCGGATCTGGGCGAACATTCCGCCACCCGCGTGAATCCGGCGGCGCGCAGTCGCTCGGCAATCCGCGGGTGTGAGGCGAGCGCGATACCGCCGCGCAGTGCGGCGAGCACGTCAGGCAGCCCGCCGAGCATGTCCGAAAGCGCATCGACCGCGTCGCTGCTGGTGATCACGCAGGCCAGCCCGCCCGCCGCCGCGGCGGCGAGCCGGGCGCGCGTGTCCGCGGACGGCACGTGGGCCTGCCGCGAGTAGACCGCGAGCGGCGTCACGGTCGCGCCGGCCTGCTGCAGCCGCTCGCCCAGCCAGTCGCGGCCGCGCTCGGCGCGCAGCAGCAGCACGCGGCGCGGGGCCGGCTGCATGGCCTGCAGCAGCGGCCACAGCGACTCGGATCCTGAACCGCCGGATTCCTCGTCGCCCGACGGTGCCAGCACCGTCGTCGCCGAGGCGCCGGGAACGGAATCGAGCACGGCCGAGCGCGTGCCTGCGCCGACCGCGGCGATCGCGGTGCGCGCCGGCCATGGCTGACTCATCAGCGCGGCCGTCGCGCGCGCCGCCTGCGGGCTGACGAAGACGGCGAGGTCGAAGTCGGCCAGCCGCGCCAGCACGGCGCGCGCCTGCGACTCGTCCGGCGCCGGACCGAACTCGAAGGCCGGCAGCCACAGCGCGGGCTGACCGTCGTGCTGCAGTGCTACGGCGAGCGCCTGCCCGGCCGTGCCGGGCCGCGTGACGACGACGGTGACCGGCTGCGACACCCCGCGATCAACCGGTCGCAGGCAGCAGTTGCAGCGCGCCGAGCCGCTTGAGTTGCTCGACGACTTCGACGCCGAGCGCTTCCGGATCGCCTGCCGGGCCGACCGCCTCGGTGGCGACCAGTTCGCCGGTGTGATGATTGCCGACGCGGGCGCGCAGGCGCAGCTGACCGTCGGGCTCGATCTCCGCGTAGGCCGCCAGCGGCACTTCGCAGCTGCCGCCGAGCAGCCGCGAAACCGCACGTTCGGCCGCCGTGGCGGCGCGTGTGGCGGCGTCCTCGAGCGGCGCGACCAGCGCGGCGGCATCGCCCTTGCCAGCCAGGATTTCGATACCGAGCGCGCCCTGCCCGGGCGCCGGCAGGAACTGGCTGGTCGGCAGGATCTGCCGGATGCGGTCGGCCAGGCCGAGCCGCTTGAGTCCCGCGGCGGCCATCAGCAATGCGTCGAAGTCGCCGGCGTCGAGCTTGCGCAGCCGCGTGCCGACGTTGCCGCGCACCGGGCGGATGCCGAGCCGCGGGAACGCCGCGCGCAGCATCAGTTCGCGGCGCAGGCTCGACGTGCCGACCACGGTTCCTGCCGGCATCGACTCGAGGCTTTCGTAGTGCGACGAGACGAAGCAGTCGCGCGGATCCTCGCGCGCCATCACTGCCGCCAGGCTGAACTCGGGCGCCAGCATCATCGGCACGTCCTTGAGCGAGTGCACCGCCAGGTGCGCGCGCCCCTCGGCCAGCGCCACCTCGAGCTCCTTGATGAACAGCCCCTTGCCGCCGACCTTCGACAGCGCGCGATCGAGGATCTGGTCGCCGCGCGTGGTCATGCCGAGCAGTTCGACGCGCGTGCCCGGGTGCAGGTCGTGCAGGCGGTCGCGCACGTGCTCGGCCTGCCACAGCGCGAGCGGGCTTTCTCGGGTGGCGATAATCCAGGGGTTGGTCATGAGGAAGACTGCGGCCGAGGCATTCGGCAAGCGCGAACTTTAGCAAGCAGGACGCGCGCGCCGGCTGCCGCGCAGCAAACGTGGTCCCCAGCGCGCCCGGCCATGCCGCTTGCGCGCGCAGGAACGCTGTACGCGATCAGATGAACGACGATTCAGTGCGCGGCAAATCCGTGCTCGATCCGGGCCGAAACTGCTGGCGGGTCGAAGCCGCGCAGCGGGCGGCATTGCTGGTCGACGGCGCCGCCTACTTCGCCGCGCTGCGCGCCGCTGCCACGCGTGCCCGCCGCTCGATCTTCATCGTTGGCTGGGACTTCGACACGCGGGTCCGCCTGCGGCCGGACGGTGCCGGCGACGGCCTGCCGGAGCCGATCGGCGAATTCCTCAACGCACTCGCGCGGCGGACGCGCACGCTGCACATCCACGTGCTGAACTGGGACTTCGCGATGCTCTACGCCGCCGATCGCGAACTGCTGCCGATCTACAACCTCGGCTGGCGCACGCACCGGCGGCTGCACTTCCACCTCGACGACGCTCACCCGCTGGGAGCCTCGCACCACCAGAAAGTGGTGGTTATCGACGACGCTCTGGCCTTCGTCGGCGGCCTCGACCTCACCCACGGACGCTGGGATACACCGGAGCACCGCGCCGACGATCAACGGCGCAAGGATCCCGACGACCGCCCGTGCCCGCCGTTTCATGACGTACAGATGGCGGTCGACGGCCCGGCCGCGGCAGCGCTCGGCGAACTGGTACGCGAGCGCTGGCGGCGGGCGACCGGGCGCGAGCCGAGCAGCGGCGGGCGCGCCGGCGGCGATCCCTGGCCGCCGCAGCTGGACGCCGACATGACCGAGATAAAGGTCGGCATCGCCCGCACGCTGCCCGCGTACGACGCCTGTCCGCCGGCGCAGGAAGTCAAGCAGCTGTACCTCGATGCGATCGGCGCGGCGCGCCGCAGCCTGTACATCGAGAACCAGTACTTTTCTGCCGGCCAGATCGCCGATGCCATGGCGCGCCGGCTGGCCGAGGCCGATGGCCCGGAGATCGCGCTGGTGTCCCGGCGCAGGGACAGCGGCTGGCTGGAGGAGAACACGATGGGCGTGCTGCGCGCGCGGCTGCATCACCGCATGCGCGAGGCCGACCGGCATGGCCGCTATCGGGCCTTTTATCCGTCAGTGCCTGGGCTCGGCGACAGCTTCGTCAACGTGCACTCGAAGCTGATGATCGTCGACGACGATCTGGTCACGATCGGCTCGGCCAACCTGAGCAACCGTTCGATGGGGCTCGACACCGAGTGCAACCTGGTGATCGACGCCGCAGGCGACGCGCGCCTGCGGCGGGCCATCCGTGCCCTTCGGCACCGCCTGCTGGCCGAACACCTCGGCGTTGACGCCGATGTCGTGGCCGCGCAGGAACAGCGCAGCGGCAGCCTGCTGCAGACGATCGACGCGTTGCGCGGCGAAGGCAGAACGCTTGAGCCGCTCGAGCCCGCGGTGAACGCCGAAATGGAGCAGTGGCTGCCCGACAGCACGCTGATCGACCCCGAGCGACCGGTCGAGCCGGAGCGGCTGTTCGCCGAACTGGTGCCGCCCGAGCAAGGCCGGCCCGCGCTCGGCCGGCTGCTCGCCGCCGGCGTCGTGCTGGCGGCGTTGCTGGCGCTGGCTGCAGCCTGGCGCTGGACGCCGCTCGGCCAGTGGCTGGACTTCGAAACTTTGGCCGGCATTGCCGAGGCGCTGAAGCGCTCGCCGGCGGCGCCGCTGGCGGTGCTCGGCGCCTACGTCGTCGCCGGACTGCTCGTGATGCCGGTGACGTTGATGATCGCGGTCACCGTGCTGGTATTCGGGCCGTGGCTCGGGTTGGCCTATGCGCTGGCCGGCTCGTTGCTCAGCGCGGCGGTGACCTATGGCCTCGGCCGCGCGCTCGGCCGCCGGGCGGTGCGTCAACTGGCGGGGTCGGCGTTGAACCGGCTCAGCCGCCGGCTCGGCCAGCGGGGACTGTTGACGATGGTCGCCGTGAGGCTGCTGCCGGTGGCGCCGTTCACCGTCGTCAACATGGTCGCCGGCGCGTCGCACATCGGTGCGCGCGACTTCCTGCTCGGCACCCTGCTCGGCATGGCGCCGGGGACGATCGCCGTCGGCATGTTCGTCGACCGGATCGCCGCAGCGGTCAGCGAACCAGGCGCGGCAACCTTCGCGATCCTGGCCGGCGTGCTGGCCTTAGTGATCGCCGGCGCGTTGGTGCTGCGCCGCTGGCTGCGGCGGCGAGGCGCGATCGACGACCGGGACGAAGGCGCCTCGCAGGCACGATCGTGACCAGGCTGCGGCTGGCCACCTACAACATCCACGGCGCGATTGGCGCCGACCGGCGTCGCGACCCCGGCCGCGTGGCGCAGGTGCTGGCGGAGATCGGCGCCGACGTGCTCGCCTTGCAGGAGATCGAATCGCGCCACGGCGATTCCGACATGCTGGCGCTGTTCGCATCGCGCACCGGGATGCAGGCGGTGGCTGGACCGACCATGCTGCGCGCCGCCGGCGCCTACGGCAACGCGCTGCTGCTGCGCGGCCGACTGATCGACGTCGAACAGATCGACCTCAGCCTGCCGGGGCGCGAGCCGCGCGGCGCCCTCGATGCCAGGCTCGAATGCCGCGGCGTCGGACTGCGCGTGCTCGCCACCCACCTCGGACTGCGCCCGTCCGAGCGCCGGCACCAGATCCGCGCGCTGCTGGCACGGCTCGACGCGGCGGCCGGGCCGACGGTGCTGATGGGCGATCTGAACGAATGGTTTCTCTGGGGGCGGCCGCTGCGCTGGCTGCGCCGTTCTTTCAGGCGCACGCCGGCGCCGGCGACCTTTCCGGCACGCTTTCCGCTGTTCGCTCTCGACCGGCTGTGGGCGAACCCGCGCGAGTCGTTGCGCCGCGTGGCCGTCCACGCCAGCCCGCTGTCGCGCACGGCCTCCGACCATCTGCCGCTGCTGGCCGAGCTCGAACTGTAGGTGCAGGACTGGCCGCGCCGGCACCCGCGCGGGCCGGACGGCTCAGGTGTTCTGCACCTTGATCGCCGGCATCTTGAGCGACAGGTCCTTCGCCTTGCCGGCGACGCTCACCGCCACCTTGCGCGCGATGGCCTTGTAGGCGTTGGCGATGTCGCTGTCGGGCTCGGCCACCACGGTCGGCCGCCCGGAGTCGGCCTGCTCGCGGATGCGGATGTCGAGCGGCAACGAGCCGATCACCTCGACGCCGAAGTCGGCCGCCATCTTCTGCGCGCCGCCGTGGCCGAAGATGTGCTCGGCGTGGCCGCACTTGCTGCACACGTGGATCGCCATGTTCTCGACCAGGCCGACGATCGGCACGCCGACCTTCTCGAACATCTTGAATCCCTTGCGGGCGTCGATCAGCGCGATGTCCTGCGGCGTGGTGACGATCACTGCGCCGGTCACCGGTACCTGCTGCGACAGCGTCAGCGCGATGTCGCCGGTGCCCGGCGGCATGTCGACCACCAGGTAGTCGAGGTCGTTCCAGTTGGTCTGCGTCAGCAGCTGCTGCAGGGCCTGGGTCACCATCGGGCCGCGCCAGATCATCGGCTGGTCGGGATCGACCAGGAACCCGATCGAGATCGTCTGGATGCCGTGGCCCATCAGCGGCTCGAGCGTGTTGCCGTCGGTGCTCTCGGGCTGGCCCGAAATGCCGAGCATCAGCGGCTGGCTCGGCCCGTAGATGTCGGCATCGAGCATGCCGACGCGTGCACCTTCGGCGGCCAGCGCGAGCGCCAGGTTCACGGCCACCGTGCTCTTGCCGACCCCGCCCTTGCCGGAGGACACGGCGATGATGTTCTTGACGTTCGGCAGCACCTTCAGGCCGCGCTGCACCGTGTGCGCGACGATCTTCACCGTCACGTTGGCGCTGACGTTGTCGACCCCGGGGACGCGGCGCGCCGCGGCGATGAGCGCCGCGCGCAGCCCGTCGATCTGGCTCTTCGCCGGATACCCGAGCTCGACGTCGAAGGTGACCGACGAGCCGTCGATCTTCAGGTTCCTGAGCTGGCGCGTGGACACGAAGTCCTTGCCGGTGTTCGGATCGATGACGGTCTTCAGCTGCTCGAGCAGCGCGGTATCGGTGATGGGATCAGGCATGAGGCTTCTCGCTTCAAAGGGAGCGAAGTCTAGCGGGCGCGAGCCGCCGATGTCCGCGCGCAGGCTCCGGTTACTCGGCCCCTCCGGCGCAGCGCCGGCGCACGGCCGGGCGCCGAGGCGTTGACGGCGCGGCAGAACCCACGCCCTAGAATGCGCGAATGGCCCGCCAACTGTTCGTCACCACCGCCCTGCCGTACGCGAACGGCAAGCCGCACATCGGCCACGTCATGGAGTACATCCAGGCCGACATCTGGGTGCGCTTCCAGCGCCTGCTCGGCAACGCGGCGCACTTCGTCTGCGCCGAGGACGCGCACGGCGCGCCGATCATGATCGCGGCGGAAAAGGCCGGCAAGACGCCGCAGCAGTTCATCGGCGAGATGCAGGCGGCGCGCCAGCAGTACCTCGACGGCTTCCACATCGGCTTCGACCACTGGCACACGACCGAGTCGCCGGAGAACGTCGAGCTCTCGCAGTCGATCTACCGGGCGCTGCGCGCCAACGAGCTGATCGAGATCCGCACCATCGAGCAGTTCTACGATCCGGTGAAGGGCATGTTCCTGCCCGACCGCTACATCAAGGGCACCTGTCCGAAGTGCGGCGCGAAGGACCAGTACGGCGACAACTGCGAGGTCTGCGGCACGACCTACGCGCCGACCGACCTGAAGGATCCCTATTCGGTGCTGACCGGCGCGCGGCCCGAGCTGCGCACCTCCGAGCACTATTTCTTCCGCCTCTCCGATGCGCGCTGCGTCGATTTCCTGAAGGGCTGGACGGCCGGCCGCAACCGCCACGGCGAGCCGCACCTGCAGCCCGAGGTCTACGCCAAGACGCAGGAATGGCTCGGCGAGGGCGGCAAGGGGCTGGCCGACTGGGACATCTCGCGCGACGCGCCGTACTTCGGCATCCCGATCCCGGACACCGCCGACAAGTTCTTCTACGTCTGGCTCGACGCGCCGATCGGCTACCTCGCCGCGCTGAAGAGCTACTTCGACAGCGGCAAGGCGCTCGCGCGCGGCGAGGGGCGCAGCTACGAGGAATTCATCGGCTCGCCCGAAGTCGAGCAGGTGCATTTCATCGGCAAGGACATCGTCTACTTCCACACGCTGTTCTGGCCGGCGATGCTGCATTTTTCCGGCCGCAAGGTGCCGGACAACGTCTTCGTGCACGGCTTCATCACGGTCAGCGGCGAGAAGATGAGCAAGAGCCGCGGCACCGGCATCGATCCGCTGCGCTACCTGCAGCTGGGCATGAGTCCGGAGTGGTTCCGCTACTACGTGGCGGCCAAGCTCAACGCGCACGTCGAGGACATCGACTTCAACCCGGACGATTTCATCGCCCGCGTCAACAGCGACCTGGTCGGCAAGTACGTCAACATCGCGAGCCGCGCGGCGAGCTTCCTGGCGCGCCAGTTCGACGGCCGCCTGACCGTCTCGGCCGACCCGTCGGGGGCGCCCGCCGGCAGCCTGGCCGTGGCGCTGGCCTCTGCCGACGACATCGCCGCGTACTTCGAAGGGCGCGACTACGGCAAGGCGCTGCGCGAGGTCATGCGCATCGCCGATTTCGCCAACGAGCATTTCGACAAGCACAAGCCGTGGGAGCTGGCCAAGGACCCGGCGCAGCGCGAGCTGCTGCACGCGGTGTGCAGCGACGTGATGCGCTGCTTCCGCGCGCTGACGATCTACCTGGCGCCGGTGCTGCCGGTCACCGCCGAACGCGTCGCCCGCGAGCTGTTCGGCCTGCAGCGGCCGTTCGACTGGGCCGACCTGCGCGCGCCGCTCGAACGCATCGCGCCGTACAAGCACCTGATGACGCGCGTCGAAGCGAAGCAGCTCGACGCGCTGTTCGAGCCGCCGGCGGTGGTCGAGGAGAAGCCGATGCCCGGCGGCCAGCCGGTCGGCGAGACCGTCACCATCGACGATTTCGCCAAACTCGACCTGCGCGTGGCGAAGATCGTCAACGCCGAGACCGTCGCAGGCAGCGACAAGCTGCTGAAGCTGACGCTGGATGCCGGCGAAGGCCGGCACCGCACCGTGTTCGCCGGCATCAAGTCCGCCTACCGTCCCGAGGCGCTGGTCGGCAAGCTCACGGTGATGGTCGCCAACCTCGCGCCGCGCAAGATGAAGTTCGGCGTCAGCGAAGGGATGGTGCTCGCCGCCAGCCACGCCGACGAGAAGAATCAGCCGGGCATCTTCGTGCTCGAGCCGCACGCCGGCGCACAGCCGGGCATGCGCGTGAAGTAGCCGACCCGCGCGGTTGCGCCAGACATCGGTAGGCGATAGCCGCAGGCCGGTGCCCCACGCGGCGCCGCCACTCCGTCAACGCGTCTCGGACGGTTCGCGGTTTTCGCAAGCCGCATGTATCCCGTCGACCACGGCCGGTCGCACTCATCCTGTCCGTCCGCTATTGCAGCTGGGCGAGCGTACTCAGGCTTCCGGCCCCGGCGCAGGCAGGCGCCGTGACGCGCCGCGTGCGATTTGCTTCCTATTTGCATCCGATTAACATACTTATCCTCGCCCAACCGACCTCATCGCATCGTGCCTGCCAGACTGAACGCAAGACCGCCCGCCTGACGCTGCTGCTCGACCCGCGCAAGAAGGCGATGTTCGAGGAGATCTGCGCGGCGCAGGACCTGACGCCGTCGCAGGTGGTGCGGCAACTGATCCGCGAATACATCATCGAGCATGCCGGCAGCCGTCCGCTGCCGGCGTGGCTGATCGCCGCGGCACGCAAGAAGCCCGGCCGCTAGGCGGAGACCGCTGCCGTGGCCGCACCGACCGACTGGCTGGCGATCGACTGGATCCTGGCGGCGATCGCCGGCTGGATCGCCATCGGCGCGGCCGGCGTGCTTCGCCCGCACAACCTCTTCATCGTGGCGCGCGTGCTGTTTCCGCTCGGCGCCGCGCTCGCCCTGCTCGTCGCCGCGACGGCCGGCCTGGCGCTGTTCGGCGGCACGGAGACGGCCGTGCTGCCGCTGGGCCTGCCCGGCCTGCCGTTTCACCTGCGCCTCGACGCGCTGTCGGCGTTCTTCCTCGTTCTGCTCGGCGGCGCGTCGGCCGGCATCTCGGTGTTCGCCGCCGGTTACTTCCGCCAGGGCGAAGGCACGCCGCCGGGGGTGCTGTGCCTGCTGTATCACCTGTTCCTCGCCGGCATGGCGATGGTGCTGCTGGCCGACGACGCCTACGTGTTCATGGTGATGTGGGAACTGATGGCGCTGGCCTCGTTCTTCCTCGTCACCGCCAACCACACGATCCCGGCGATCCGCCGCGCCGGCTACCTGTACCTGCTGATCGCGCACCTCGGCGCGCTGGCGATCCTGCTCTGCTTCGGCGTGCTGCAGGCCAACACCGGCGACTACACCTTCGACAACATGCGCGCGCAGTCGCTGTCGCCGTTCTGGGCGTCGGTGGCGTTCCTGCTGGCGTTCGTCGGCTTCGGCGCCAAGGCCGGTTTCCTGCCGCTGCACGTCTGGTTGCCGGAAGCACACCCCGCAGCGCCATCGCCGGTCTCGGCCCTGATGAGCGGCGTGATGCTGAAGACCGCGATCTACGGCCTGCTGCGCATCGGCTTCGAAATCCTGCCGGCGCAGCATGCGTGGTGGGGCGTGCTGGCGCTGGCGGTCGGCCTGCTGACCGCCCTGTTCGGCGTGGTGTTCGCGGCGATCCAGACCGACATGAAGCGGCTGCTCGCCTATTCGTCGATCGAGAACATCGGCCTGCTCGCCGTCGGCATCGGCCTCGCGCTGCTGTTCACCGGCTACGGCATGGCGTCTCTTGCCGCGCTCGCGCTGACCGCGGTGCTGTATCACGCGCTGAATCACGCGTTCTTCAAGAGCCTGCTGTTCCTCGCCACCGGCGCCGTGCTGCACGCCACCGGCGAACGCAACCTCGGCAAGCTGGGCGGACTGCTGCGCTACATGCCGTGGGTGGGCTGGCTGGCGCTGGCCGGCACCCTGGCTGCGGCGGGCCTGCCGCCGCTGAACGGCTTCGTCTCCGAGTGGCTGCTGCTGCAGAGCTTCCTGTTCACGCTCGGTCTTCCGGGCACCTTCGTCAACAACCTGGTACCGGTCGTGGCCGCCGGCGTGGCGCTGGTCGCGGCCCTCGGCGGCTACGTGATGGTGAAGTTCTTCGGCGTCATCTTCCTCGGCCAGCCGCGCGAGCCGAAACTGGCCGCGTCGCACGATGCCGCGCGCTGGGAGCGCGTCGGGCTCGTCTGGCTGGCCGTGGCCTGCGTGGCTCTGGGCCTGCTGCCGGCGCAGGTGATCGCGCTGATCGACCCGGTGACCCGGGTGCTGGTAGGCGCCGGCATCGGCCCCCAGGTCGCCTACGCACGGCTGGCTGTTCCTCGCCCCGGTGGCGCCGGAGCGCGCCAGCTACAGCCCGCTGCTGTTCCTGCTGCTGGTGGCGACGAGCTTCGCGCTCGCTTTCGTGCTGGTGCGCCGGCTCTACCACGGCAGGCTGCGCCGCGCGGCGCCGTGGGATTGCGGCTTCCCGCTGCTCAACGCGCGGATGCAGGACACCGCCGAAGGTTTCGGCCAGCCGATCCGCCAGATGTTCGAGCCGTTCTTTCGCATCGATCGCCACCTGCCGAGCCCGTTCGATCGCGAGCCGGTCTATCGACTCGGAGGCGACCGATCATTTCTGGCACTGGCTGTACCTGCCGGTGGCGCGCGCCACCGAGGGCGTCTCCCGGATCGTCGGCCTGCTCCAGCAGGGCCGCATCTCAACCTACCTGATGTACAGCTTCGTCACGCTGCTGCTGATGCTGCTGCTGGTGTTCCGATGAGCTTCGTGTACAGCTTCACGGCCCAGCTGCTGGCGATCGTGATCGCGGTGGCCGGCGCACCGCTGCTGACCGGCTGGGTCAACCAGTGCCGTGCCTGGCTGCAGAACAGGAGCGCACCGCCGCTGCTGCTGCCCTACCGCACGCTGCACAAGCTGTTCTGGAAGGAGTCCGTCGTCGCGGAGAACGCCGTCCGCTGTTCCGCGGCGCGCCGTACATCGTCTTCGGCTGCATGGTGCTGGCGTGCGGCATCGTGCCGAGCCTGTCGACCGACCTGCCGCTGGCGCCGGCCGCCGACGCGATCGCGCTGGTCGGCCTGTTCGCGCTGGCGCGCGTGTTCATCTCGCTGGCGGCGATGGACATCGGCACCGCGTTCGGCACGCTCGGCGCGCGGCGCGAGATGCTGGTCGGTTTCCTCGCCGAGCCGGCGCTGCTGATGGTGCTGTTCACGGCCGCCTTCATCACCCAGTCCACGTCGCTGGCCAACATCGTCGAGACGATGTCCGGGCAGGAACTCGCGATCTATCCGAGCCTCGCCTTCGCCGGCGTGGCCTTCACGATGGTCTCGCTGGCCGAGAACGCGCGCGTGCCGGTCGACAACCCGGCGACTCACCTCGAACTGACGATGATCCACGAGGCGCTGATCCTCGAATACTCCGGCCGCCACCTCGCGCTGATCGAGTGGGCGGCGAGCCTGAAGCTGTTCGCCTACTCGTCGATCGGCATCGCGATCTTCTTTCCCTGGGGCATCGCCCAGGTGCACGAGCCGGTGGGCATGCTGCTCGCGCTGCCGGCCCTCGTCGCCAAGCTCGCGATCGGCGGCTTCGCGCTCGCCGTGATCGAGACGCTCTCGGCCAAGATGCGCATCTTCCGCGTGCCGGAGTTCCTCGCCGCCGCGTTCCTGCTCGCCGTGATCGGCATCCTCGTGCACTTCCTGCTGGGCGCGTGACCGCCATGCCGGGACTGGTCACGCAACTCGTCAACCTGTTCGCGGCGGTGCTGCTGCTGCTTTCGTTCGCGATGCTGGCGCAGCGGCGCGTGCTGTCGCTGATCCACCTGTTCACGCTGCAGGGCCTCACGCTGACCGCGTCGACCACGGTGATGGCGTTCTTCACCGGAGCAGCCGCACCTGTACTGGTCGGCGGCGATCACGCTGGTGCTGAAGGTGCTGGTGATGCCGTGGCTGCTGCACCGCATGACCGAGCGGCTGAACGTCCGCTGGGACGTCGAGACGCTGATCAACATCCCGACCACGATGCTGCTCGGCATCGTGCTGGTGATCTTCGCGTTCAACCTGGCGGCGCCGATCTCCGGGCTGTCGGCCTCGGTGGCGCGCGGCACGCTCGGCATCGCGCTGGCCTGCGTGCTGCTGTCGTTCCTGATGATGATCACGCGCACCAAGGCGATCCCGCAGGTGATCGGCTTCCTGGCGATGGAGAACGCGCTGTTCTTCGCCGCCACCAGCGCCACCTACGGCATGCCGATGGTGGTCGAACTCGGCATCGCGCTCGACGTGCTGGTGGCGCTGATCATCCTCGGCGTGTTCATGTTCCAGATCCGCGAACAGTTCGACAGCCTCGACATCCGCCACCTCGAGCAGCTGAAGGAAGACTGAGGGCCCTGACGGTGGAAGCGCTGCTCGCCCTCCTCGGCACCCCGCTCGCGGGCGCGGCCGTGCTCGGCCTGGTCGGCCACCGCGACGGCGCCGCGACGGTGAACATCGGCTTCAGCCTGGCGACCTTCGTCGCCTCGGCGGCGCTGACCGCGCAGATCGTCGCCGGCGGGCCGATCCTGGTGCTGCAGCAGCAGTTCTTCGTCGATTCGCTGAACGTCTTCCTGGTCGCGCTCACCGCCTTCGTCGCCTTCACCACCGCGCTGTTCGCGCGGCCCTACATGCGCGTCGAGCGCGACCACGGCAAGATGACGCCGCCGCGCATGCGCCTGTTCCACAGCATGTACCAGCTGTTCACCTTCACCATGCTGCTGGCGCTGACCACCAACAACATGGGCCTCCTGTGGGTGGCGCTGGAAGCGGCCACGCTGGCCACCGTGCTGCTGGTCGCCGTCTACCGCACGCCGGCCAGCCTCGAAGCGGCGTGGAAGTACTTCATCCTGTGCGGCGTCGGCATCGCGCAGGCGCTGTTCGGCACCATCCTGCTGTATCTCGCCGCCGAGCGGCTGATCGGGGCCGAGGGCGGCGGCCTGCTGTGGACCAACCTCGATGCCGTGAAGCACCAGCTCGAGCCGACGGTGATCGCGCTGGCCTTCGTTTTCCTGCTGGTCGGCTACGGCACCAAGGTCGGCCTCGTCCCGCTGCACAACTGGCTGCCCGACGCGCACGCCGAGGGCCCGACGCCGATCTCGGCGGTGCTCTCCGGCCTGCTGCTCAACGTGGCGCTGTACGCGGTGCTCCGCTGCAAGGTGCTGGCCGACGGCGCGCTGGCCACGCGCTTCGCCGGCGAACTGATGATGGGCTTCGGCCTGCTGTCGGTCGTCCTGGCCGCGTTCTTCCTCTCGCGCCAGCGCGACATCAAGCGGATGTTCGCCTACTCGTCGATCGAGCACATGGGGCTCATCACCTTCGCCTTCGGCATGGGGGGACCCATCGCCAGCTTCGCCGGGCTGCTGCACATGACCGTGCACTCGCTGGTGAAGTCCGCGATCTTCTTCGCGGTCGGACATGCCGCGCAGAAGGCCGGCACGCAGGTCATGGACGACATCCGCGGCCTGATGCGCGTGAACCCGACCGTCGGCTGGGGGCTGATGATCGGCTCGCTCGCCATCCTCGGCATGCCGCCGTTCGGCGTGTTCGCCAGCGAGTTCCTGATCCTGACCACCGCGATGCGCGAGTATCCGTGGACCACGCCGTTCCTGCTGCTCGCGCTCGGCGTCGCGTTCGCCTCGGTGCTGGCGAAGGTGCAGCCGATGGTCTTCGGCGAGACGAACGTCAAGCCGCTCGCCCACCCGCCGGCGATCGTGCCGGTGTTCGTCCATCTCGGCCTGGCGCTGCTGCTCGGTCTGTACATCCCGCCGTACCTGGACACGTGGTACCAGCAGGCCGCACGGCTGGTGTCGGGAGGCTGAGCGATGCAGATCGCCGAAATGCCGTTCGACATGAGGCGCCTCGCAGGCGCGATGCCGGTCGCCGTCGGTGACGTCGACGAGGCGCAGTGGTCGGCCACCGCCCGGTCGTTGGCTGCGGCGGGCGGGCGCCTGGTGGCGCTGTGGATCTCGGACCGGCGCGACCTCGGTGAAGGGTTCGTCGTGTCTGCCGCCTACGCTGCAAGCGATGGCCTGGCCTGCCTGCGCCTGCCGGTCTCCGGCGATCCGCCCGAGTACCCGGATATCTCGGCGCTGTTCGCGCCGGCCGGTCGGATGCAGCGCGCCGCCTTCGACCTGGTCGGCGTCCGGGCGCGCGGCGCGATCGATCAGCGCCCGTGGCTGCGCCATGCGGCCTGGCCGGCGGATTTCTTCCCTTTGCGGCGCGATGCCGACGGCGCGCGCGCGGCGGACGCCGAGCAGGAGCATTACGAGTTCGTCGCTGTCGCCGGCGACGGGGTGCACGAGATCCCGGTCGGACCGATCCACGCCGGGATCATCGAGCCGGGGCACTTCCGCTTCTCGATCGTCGGCGAGAAAGTGCTGCGCCTCGAACAGCGGCTCGGCTACGTGCACAAGGGCATCGAGAAGCGCTTCGAAGGCATGCCGCTCGCCTCGGCGTATCGACTCGCCGGGCGCGTCTCGGGCGATTCGACGGTTGCCTACGCGTGGGCATACGCGATGGCGGCCGAATCGATCGCCGGCTGCGAGATTCCGCCGCGCGCAGCCTGGCTGCGTGCGCTGCTGCTCGAACGCGAGCGCGTGGCCAATCACCTCGGCGACCTCGGCGCGCTCGGCAACGATGCGGCACTGGCCTTCGGGCTGGCGCAGTTCTCGCGCCTGCGCGAACAGTGGCTGCGCGTCAACGCCGAGGTCTTCGGCCACCGGCTGCTGATGGACTGCATCGTGCCGGGCGGCGTCGCCGTCGATCCGTACGCCAGCGCGCTCGACCGGCTGCTCGGGCAGTGCGACGAGATCGAAGGCGAGGTGCGCAGCCTGCGCGTGATCTACGACGAGCACGCCGGCCTTCAGGACCGCTTCCAGACGACGGGGATCGTGACGCCGGAGCTGGCCGCGCGGCTCGGCCTGACCGGGCTCGCCGGCCGTGCGAGCGGACAGGCACACGACCTGCGCGTCGGCCTGCCCTGCCCGCCCTACGACGCGCTGAACGTGCAGCGCGCCGGCGACGACCGCGGCGATGTCGCTGCGCGGGTGGCGGTGCGCTTCGACGAGGTCTTCGAGTCGCTGCGTCTCCTGCGCACGATCATCGGGACGATGCCTGCGGGTGCCTCGCGCGTGGAGCTGTCGGGCGGAACCGCGGCGGGCCTCGGCATCGGCCGGGTCGAAGGCTGGCGCGGCGAGGTACTGGTCGCGCTCGAAACCGATGGCCAGGCAACGCTGCGCCGCTGCCATTGCCATGACCCGTCGTGGCAGAACTGGCCCGTGCTGGAGCATGCGGTGATCGGCAACATCGTTCCCGACTTTCCGCTGATCAACAAGTCGTTCAACCTGAGCTATTCGGGGCAGGACCTCTGATGCTTTTCATCGGGCGCCAGATCCTGAGGGCGGGCCTGTGCACGGAGAAGGCACCGGAGCCGAATGACGCCTGGCGCCTTCAGGGCGAGCGCATCCAGGGCGAGATCCTGCGCCTGCTCGGCCGGGCGCTGACGATCCGCCAGGTCGACGCCGGCTCGTGCAACGGCTGCGAGCTCGAGATCCACGCGCTGAACAATCCCTACTACAACCTCGAAGGGCGCGGCATCCGGTTCGTGGCCAGCCCGCGCCATGCCGACATGCTGCTCGTCACCGGCCCGGTGGCGGCGAACATGAAGATCGCCGTGCAGCGCGCCTACGAGGCCACGCCCGATCCCAAGCTGGTGGTCGCGGTGGGCGACTGCGGCTGCACCGGCGGCGTCTTCGGCGAGAGCTACGCCAGTTGCGGTCGCATCGCCAACGTGATCCCGGTCGACGTCGCCATCCCCGGCTGCCCGCCGCCGCCGCTCGAGATCCTGCGCGGCATCCTCAGCGCAACCGCGGCCAGGCAACCGTAGTCGCGTCGGTACCCGGGCCGTTGCCCAAGGCCGGCGTTTCGGATCGGACTCCCGACGCCAGGGGTATGCGCCCGGCGTCGGCCCTTAGAATCGCCGTCGACTTCCCGCTGCGCGACACGCTGAGCCATGGCCGGTTACGAATCCGACATCACCCGCTTCCTGCACGAACTGAAGGAGAAGCAGCCCGAACTCGAGCGCAAGCAGCGCGAGGGCCGCTCGATCTGGTGGGACAAGGAGCTCGACCCCGAGCAACTGAAGCGCTGGCAGGAGTCGAAGGTGCCGCAGCGGCCCTACGTTTACCAGACAGAACCGGACTAGGTCGATCGAGGAAGACCCATGCGCACGGACGGACGCGAAAGCGACAACGTTGAAGACCGCCGCGGCGAAAGCGGCGCACGCATGCCCGGCGGCATGCGGATCGGCCGCGGCGGGCTCGGGCTCGGCACGATCGTCCTGGCGCTGGTCGCTTCGTACTTCCTCGGCATCGACCCGCGCATGGTGATGGGCGTGCTCGGCGGCCTCGACAGCGGCGCGCCGTCGCAGGTGCAGGTTCCCGCCGGGCCGGCGCCGAAGCCGTCGGACGACATGGGCCGCTTCGTCTCGGTCGTGCTCGCCGACACCGAGGACACCTGGCGCGCGCTGTTCCGCCAGGCGGGCGGCACCTACAGCGAACCCAAGCTGGTGCTGTTTTCGGGTGCGTATCCGACGGCCTGCGGCATGGGCCAGTCGGCCGCCGGGCCGTTCTACTGCCCGGGCGACCAGAAGGTGTACATCGACCTCTCGTTCTTCCGTCTGTTGCAGGAACGCTTCCGCGCGCCGGGTGATTTCGCGCAGGCCTACGTGATCGCGCACGAAGTCGGCCACCACGTGCAGAACCTGCTCGGCATCACGGAGAAGACGAGCGAGCTGCGCGGGCGGATTTCGGAGCGCGAGTACAACGCGGTGTCGGTGCGCGTCGAGCTCCAGGCCGACTGCTTCGCGGGCGTGTGGGCGCACCACGCCGACCGCATGCGGCAGATCCTCGAGCCGGGCGACCTCGACGAAGCGCTGCGCGCCGCCAGCGCCATCGGCGACGACGTGCTGCAGAGGCAGTCACAGGGCCACGTCGTGCCGGACTCGTTCACCCATGGCAGCGCCGAGCAGCGCGTGCGCTGGTTCCGCACCGGCTTCGAGCGCGGCTCGATGCAGGCCTGCAATACTTTCGAAGCGCGCCACCCCTGACGGAGTCCGGCCGACCGTCAGGGCATCTGGATCTTGCCGCCACCGCCGCCGCCGAAGCCGCCACTGCCCGGACCAAAAGCACCGGCCGCACCGGGTGGCGGCACGACGATCGACGAGGCCTGCTGGCGGCGCAGGTCCTGCAGTTCGCGCACCGCGCGCTCGAATCCGTCCTTGGCGGCAACGCCGTACTTCGCGACAGCCTCGGCAAGCGTTGCCGCTTCGATGTCGAAGCTGATCGGCAGCGGCCCGACCGAGGTCAGCATCTGCGCCTCGCCGACGAACAGCACCGGCCGCTTGTCGTCGACACTGCCGTCGGGAGTGATCGGCGTCATCATGCGGATCGTGCCGACGCGGCGGTCGGTGATCGTCTCCTCGCGATAAAGCGCGCTGGCGTCCATCTCGGGCTCGCGCGGGTCGGGACGGTCTGCCATGGGGGATCTCCTGATGCGAATGGGCAACGAGCCGCAATTATGCTTGGCTCGGCAACGGGGAGACCGGGATGACGCTGTTCGAATGGCTGGCGCAGGTGTGCCGTGAACTCGGATGGGGTGTGATGCGGGCGCACGACATGCTCGACGACACGCGCTGGTCGGACATGTACGAGCAGGGGCTGACCCCGGCGCAGGCGGCCGCGAGGGCGCGCAGCGACGGCATCGCCTAGCCGGATCGGCTGCGGCGCGGCAGCGTGACGCGGAAGACGGAGCCACCCCCTTCACGCGGCAGGCATTCGACGTCGCCGCCGTGCCGGTGCGCGATGCGCTGAACCAGGGCCAGCCCGAGGCCGACGCCACCCGCCGACTCGGCGGCGCCACGCGCACGGTAGAACGGCTCGAAGATCCGGGGGCGTTCGTCCTCGGCAACCCCCGGACCGCGGTCGGCCACCGTCAGCTCGATCATGTCCGCGACCGCACGCACCGCGACCTCGATCGGTCCGCCCTCGCCGTAGCGCTGTGCGTTCTGCAGCAGGTTGCGCACCAGCCTGCGCAGCAGCCGTGCGTCGCCGGTCATCTCCACCTTTTCACCTTCGAGGACCGCGCCGACGCGGGCACATTCCTCGGCCGCCAGCGCGGTCAGGTCGAGCCGCTCGAACTGCGGTTGCGGTATGCCCTGGATCGCCTGCGCGTCGAGCCGGCTGGCCAGCAGGATCTCGTCGACGAGGCCATCGAGCTCGGCGATGTCGCGTCGCACCTCGTCCTTCAGCGCCTGCTGCTGTTCGGCGCTGCGCCCGGCGTCGAGGAGATCGAGCGCCAGCCGCACGCGCGCCATCGGCGAGCGCAGTTCATGCGACGCATTGGCGAGCAGCGATCGATGCGAGTTCACCAGCCGTTCGATGCGCGCCGCCGCGGTGTTGAAGCTCGCCGCCAGCTGCGCCACTTCGTCGCGCCCTTCGACGGGAACGCGTGCATGCAGCTCGCCGCGTCCGAGCTCGTCCACCCCCTGCTGCAGCCGCTCGACCCGGCGCGTCAGTCGCCGGACGACGGGGTAGGCGCCGAGACCCGTGCCGAGCGCGAGCAGCCCGAACCACAGCGCGCCGCCGAAGGGCAGTCGCCGCAGCCGCAGGTCGCGTCCGACGACCAGCCAGCGGCCGTCATCGAGACGAAGCGCGAAGATCTGCGCCGGTCGGTCGAAGAATTTCTCTGCGGGGGCATGCGGCTCGCCGCGCTCATCGCGCAGCCAGCGCGTCAGCCAGTGGCTGTCGTCGAAGCGGCGGCGCGGCGGCGGCAGCGGGGCGCCGGCCTGCGCCAGCCGTCTGCGTTCGGCATCGAAGATCGACAGTGCGGCATCGGTGCTGCGCCGCCAGCGATCGAGTGCGGCCTGCATCTCGGCGCGCGATGCATCGGCAGCCGGCAGCGTGGCGGCGATCTCCTGCGCGAGCGCATCGGCGGTCGGGCCGAAGTGTTCGGGATCGAGCAGTACGCGCACGATCACGAAGGACAACACGGTCACCAGCACGATCGTGGCCAGCATGGCGAGCCAGAGCCGCCACCACAGACGCTGCCAGAGGCGGGTCATGATTCAGGATGGCGCGCGAACACGTAGCCGGCACCGCGCACCGTGATGATGCGCTTCGGCTGTTTCGGATCGTCCTCGATTGCGGCGCGGAGGCGCGCAATATGAACGTCGATCGAGCGGTCGAATGCCTCGACCGTTTGACCGCGCAGGATGTCCATGAGCTGCTCGCGCGACAGCACGCGCCCGGCGCGTTCGGCCAGCGCGAGCAGCAGGTCGAACTGGTACGAGGTCAGCGCGCGCGATTCGCCGTCGACACGCACCACCCGCGCGCCGCGGTCGATGGCGAGCCGGCCGAAGCGCAGCTCGTTGCCGGGCGCCTGCGTGCCGCCCCGTCGCAGCAGGGCGCGCACGCGGGCCAGCAGTTCGCGCGGCTCGAACGGCTTCGGCAGGTAATCGTCGGCGCCGATCTCCAGCCCGACGACGCGGTCGAGCGGGTCGCCCTTGGCGGTGAGCATCAGGATCGGCAGTGCGGCCAGCGCGTCGTTGCGGGCGCGGATGCGCCGGCACACCTCGAGGCCATCGGCGTCGGGCAGCATCAGGTCGAGAATCAGCAGTTGCGCGCCGCTGTCGTCGAGCCGGCGCAGTCCGCTCTCCGCGTCGGACGCGGCTTCGACTTCGATTCCGTTGCCGGCCAGGTAATCGCGGACCATCGCCGAGAGACGGACGTCGTCGTCGATCATCAGCAGCCGCGTCATGGCCGGGATTCTGAATGCAGAAGGCCCGCGCGAGCGGGCCGGAGTCGGAAGGGCCGGCACGAAGCGGGGGAGGATCGCCTCGCGCCGGCCTTCCGGGGGCGGAGTCGTGACGGTCAGCCGCCGCGGTGGCGACGCTGCATGCGCTCGGCAACCTTGGCGCGCTGCTCCGGCGTGAGGACCTCGGCCGCATCGGCCATCGCCTGCAGCATGCGCCGCGACACCGTCTCACGCATCTGCGACTGCTGCACGCGCAGCGTTTCGAGCTGTGCCCGGTCGATGGTCGGCGCGGTCAGCAGTTCCATCGACTTGCGGCGCATTTCGCGGCCCTGGCCGCGCAGCGACGACAGATCGTTCGCGGCAGCCTGCATGATCGTCGTGATCTTCGCTTTCTGTTCCGGCGTCGCGTCGACGTCGGCGAGGCGCAGGGCGACCATCGCCTCGATGCGTTTGCCCATCACTTCGGGCTCCATCTGCTCCCAGCCGCCGTGGCGGCCGCCGAAGCCGAAGCCGTGTGCGTTGGCGTGGCCGTGCCAGGACAGGCCCGCGCCGACCACGGCGACCGTCGCCGCAGCGATTCCGGCCAGCGTCCAGCGACGGTAGGAAGTTGAGGATGTCTTCGATTGGTCTTGCATCAGTGTTCTCCTGCGAATCGGTTGATCTGCGGCGTGCGTGCCGTTCGAAACCCCGATGAACGCAGTCTGAACGGCAAGGTTTGCCGCTGCATGTACGAGATGTAAAGATCTGTAAAGCATGCGGCGACGGCGCCGCGCGCGGTCAGCCGCGGTGTCAGTCGCCGCGCGCCGCGTCGAGCAGCCTGCGCGCGCGCGCCAGCACCGGTGCATCGACCATCTTGCCGTCGACGGCGACCGCGGCACCGCCGGACGCCGCCGCGGCGTCCACCACGCGCCGCGCCCAGTCCAGCTCATCGGCGGTCGGGCTGAAGGCGCCGTTGACGATCGCCACCTGGCGCGGGTGAATGCACAGCTTGGCGCCGAACCCGATCGAACGGGCGCGCCGCGCGTCGTGCTCGATGCGTGCGACGTCGTCGAATGCCGTCGTCACGCCGTCGACCGGCGGGGGCAGGTTCGCCACCCGCGAGGCCAGCACCAGCTGCATGCGGAACGGCAGCAGCGCCTGGTCGTCGTCGCTGATGTCCAGATCGAGCTGGAAGTCGATGGAACCGAACACCAGCCGCGCCATGCCGGGTGCCGCCGCCAGTGCCGGGAGGTTCGCCATGCCGGCGGCGGACTCGACCAGCGCCAGCACCGGCTTGCCGTCGCACGCCGCGCGCAGGTCGGCCACGGCGTCGGCGGATGCCGCCTTGGGCAGCAGCACGGCCATTACGCCGGGATGCGCCGCCAGCCGCGCGTCATCGGCGAACCAGCCGGTATCGGCGCCGTTGATGCGCAGCACGACCGGCTGCGCTGCGTCGAGCGCGCCGGCCACGGCATCGCGTGCCGCGCCCTTGTGGGCCGGGGCGACGGCATCCTCGAGGTCGACGATCACCGCGTCGGCGCCGCTGGCCTGCGCCTTGGCAATCCGTTCCGGACGATCGCCGGGAACGAAAAGGTACGAACGCGGCGGCTTCATCGCTGGTCGGCGCGATTCACACTGCGCCGGCCTGGTGCAGGCGCGCGATGGCCTCGGGGTCATAGCCGAGTTCGGCGAGGATCGCGTCGGTGTGCTGGCCGAGCGCCGGAATGGGGTCCATCCGGCAATCGAAGCTGTCGTTGTCCGCGGGCGGCTTCAGCGCCGGGATCGGCCCGGCCGGCGAACCCACGTCGACCCAGCGCTCGCGCGCCGCAAGCTGCGGATGCTTCCATACATCGGCGATGGCGTTGACCGAGGCATTGCCGATGCCGGCCGCGTCGAGCTGCGCGATCACCTGCGCGGCAGTCAGCGGCCGGAAGCACTCCTCGATCAGCGCCTTGAGCTCGCCACGGTGTTCGCTGCGCTTCGTGTTGGTGTCGAAGCGGGCGTCGGTCGCCACCTCGGGCCGCTGCAGCACGTCGCGGCAGAAGGTCAGCCACTCGCGCTCGTTCTGCAGGCCGAGCAGCACCGTCTTGCCGTCGCCGGTGGCCATCGGACCGTACGGGTAGACGCTCGGATGGCTGGCCCCGGAGCGCGGCGCCTGCGGCTGGCCGTCGTAGGCGTAGTAGATCGGGTTGCCCATCCACTCCGCGAGCGCCTCGAGCAGCGACACGTCGATGTGGCTGCCTTCACCCGTGCGTCCGCGCTGGATCAGCGCGGCGAGGATCCCGCTGTAGGCATACATGCCGGCCGCGATGTCCGCCACCGAGATGCCGGCGCGTATCACCTGCTCGGGCGTGCCGGTCACCGACAGCAGTCCGGCCTCGGCCTGCACGAGCAGGTCGTAGGCCTTCTTGTCGCGGTACGGCCCGTCGCCGCCGTAACCCGAGATGTCGCACACGATCAGCCTCGGGTTCTTCGGCCGCAGCGCGGCCGCCGACAGACCCAGCCGCGCCGCCGCGCCGGGCGCAAGGTTCTGCACCAGCACGTCGGCCCTGGCGAGCAGCCGGTCGAGGATCACGCGCGCTTCCGGGTGCTTCACGTCCAGCGTCAGGCTTTCCTTCGAGCGGTTGATCCAGACGAAGTACGACGCCTGACCCTTCACGCGCTGGTCGTACTTGCGCGCGAAGTCGCCCTCGCCGGGCCGCTCGATCTTGATCACCCGCGCGCCGAGGTCGGCGAGCTGCCGGGTGGCGAACGGCGCCGCCACCGCATGTTCGAGGGCCAGCACGGTGACGCCGTCCAGCGGCCGCGTCACTTCAGAAACTCCGCGGCATGCCGAGCACGTGCTCGGCGATGTACGAGAACACCAGGTTGGTCGAGATCGGCGCCACCAGGTACAGGCGCGTCTCGCGGAACTTGCGCTCGACGTCGTATTCGCAGGCGAAGCCGAAGCCGCCGTGCGTCTGCAGGCAGACGTTGGCCGCTTCCCACGAGGCCTTGGCGGCCAGATGCTTGGCCATGTTGGCTTCCGCCCCGCACGGCTGGTGCGCGTCGAACAGTTCGCAGGCGCGGAAGCGCATCAGGTTGGCGGCCTCGACCTCCATGTACGCCTCGGCGATCGGGAAGGCCACGCCCTGGTTCTGGCCGATCGGCCGGTCGAACACCTTGCGCTCGGAGGCGTACTTCGCGGCCCGCTCGATGAACCAGTAGCCGTCGCCGATGCACTCGGCGGCGATCAGCGTGCGCTCGGCGTTGAGCCCGTCGAGGATGTACTTGAAGCCCTTGCCCTCTTCCCCGATCAGGTTCTCGGCGGGGACCTCCAGGTTGTCGAAGAACAGTTCGTTGGTCTCGTGGTTGACCATGTTGGCGATCGGCCGCACGGTCATGCCGCTGGCTTCGGCCTGCTTGGTGTCGACGATGAAGATCGACATCCCTTCGCTCTTGCGCTTGACCTCGGCCAGCGGCGTGGTGCGCGCCAGCAGGATCATCAGGTCCGAGTGCTGCACGCGCGAGATCCAGACCTTCTGCCCGTTGACCACGTAGCGGTCGCCCTTCTTCACCGCGACCGTCTTGATGCGCGTGGTGTCGGTGCCGGTGGTCGGCTCGGTCACTGCCATCGACTGCAGGCGCAGTTCGCCGGTGGCGATCTTCGGCAGGTAGCGGCGCTTCTGCTCTTCGGAGCCGTGGCGCAGCAGCGTGCCCATGTTGTACATCTGGCCGTGGCACGCGCCCGAGTTGCCGCCGCTGCGATTGATCTCCTCCATGATGACCGACGCCTCGGCCAGGCCCAGCCCCGAGCCGCCGTAGTCGGCCGGGATCAGCGCCGCCAGCCAGCCGGCCTGGGTCAACGCATCGACGAACGCTTCCGGATAGCCACGCTCCTCGTCGATCTTGCGGAAATACTCGTCCGGAAACTGCGCGCAGAGCGCGCGCACGGCCTCGCGGATGTCCTGGTACTGGTCCGGGCGTTCGCTGGTCATTGCCTGACTTCTTCTCCGTTGCAGAGATCATCAATGATGCCACTTCGCGCTCAGATGCCTGCGGCCCGCGCGCGTCTGATGGCCGTCATTCCCGGCGACGACGCCGCGCGTAGACTTTCCGGCGTCCACCGCTCAAGCGACTTGAGGCTCACCTCCGATGAACGCGCCAGAGTCCAGGATCTCCCGCCGCTCGAACCTCGACGCCACGCTGCTTGGTCGCACCAGCCCGCTGCCGATCCCCTGGTATTTCGATCCCGGCTGGTTCGAGCGCGAAATGCTGCTGCTGTTCGACAAGGGCCCCGGTTACGTGGGCCACGAACTGATGGTGCCCAGCGTCGGCGACTACCACACGCTGCCGTGGACTGAGAGCGGCAAGGTGCTGATGCGCTCCGGGACCGGCGTGGGCCTGCTGTCGAACGCGTGCCGACACCGGCAGGGGCTGCTGCTCGAAGGCCGCGGCAATGCGCAGAACATCGTCTGTCCGCTGCATCGCTGGACCTACGACCTCGACGGCCGGCTGCTCGGTGCGCCGGACTTCGACCCCACGCCGGACTGTTCGCTGCCGAAGACGCCGCTCAGGAACTGGCAGGGACTGCTGTTCGCGGGGCCGCGCGACCCGGCGCAGGACCTCGCCGACTTCCCGCTCGCCGCCGACTACGATTTCTCCGGATACGTCTTCGACCGGGCGATCGCCGACGAACTGCCGTTCAACTGGAAGAACTTCCTCGAGATCTTTCTCGAGCTCTATCACGTCGAGGCGGTGCACCCGGGCCTGCAGAAGTGGGTCGACGCCGGCAACTACGAGTGGGGCTTCGGCAGCCGCTGGAGCTACCAGATCATGGGGGTCAAGGAGGAACTGCGCAGCCAGACCTCGCCGAACTACACCCGCTACCGCGACGCCGTGCTCGCCTACACCGGCGGCCAGGTGCCGAAGTACGGCACCGTGTGGTCGATCCTGTATCCGAACGTGATGATCGAGTGGTACCCGTGCGCGCTGGTGGTCAGCACGCTGATTCCGCGCACGCCGGAACACACGACCAACATCGTCGAGTTTTATTACCCCGAGGAGGTGCAGGCGTTCGAGCGGCAGATCGTCGAAGCGCACCAGGCGGCGTACGCCGAATCCGCGGTCGAGGATGCCGATGCGTGCGCTCGCCTGCAGCGCGGCCGCAAGGCGCTATGGCTGGCCGGTGAAGATGACACCGGACCGTTTCACTCGCCGCACGAAGACGGGATGATCCATCTGCACGACTGGATCCGCCGCGAGATGGGACAGCGGCGAACGGTATAGCGGCGCCGATGGAAAGCGCCGACGGCCGCGATGGCCGACTGACCTAGCGATACGTCGGCCCGGGAACGGGCGACGAGAAGAGCTTCGGGCACGAGGCCGGCCTGGCTTCTCCATCCAGGCGCTGCAGAACGATCGGGCCAATGACGACCTGGCCGTCGGCATCCCTGAGCACGTATTCGAGGCCCGACGGGCCGGTCTCGACGCTCAGCGTGGCGGGAACAGCGACTTCGAAACCGGCCGCCGTGTAATTGCCGAAGAAGCGGTCCGCGGCGTCGCCCGTCGTGCCCCAGGTGCCGACGAACGTGATCCCTTCGCAGTACGCCTCGAACACGATATCGCTCAGGTCGATCCTGGCCGAGACACGACCATTGGCAGGATCGTCGACCCAGATCACCGGATCGCTCCCGTCATCGACCGGCGCCGCTGCCGGCCCGATCACGATGCGCGTCGGACACTTCAGTTCACCGGCGAAAGACGCATTGCAGACGGAGGCGCGCTGAGCGCCGAAGTACTCGAGCGCGAAGCCCTCACCCGTTCCCGTGCCGCCGACGCCCGGCCCGCAGCCGCCGACCGCCAGCAGCAGCGGCAGCAGCAGCAGCCAGGACCATCCACGCCGACGGCGCACCGTGTTCATCGCCCCTCAATCCTCATGGTCAGTGTAAAAGTACACGCCGAAGCGTGCACGGTGACGCCGCTCGCCGTCGCCGGCGCTGGCGGCGTCCTCGTCGAAGCGCGCCTGCGCCTCCTCCATCACGATCTTGAAGGCCTGCTTCCAGGCCTGCACGGAGACTTTCTGCAGGCGGCCGGCGGAGGCTTCCGTGATCTCGTCGACG
Organism: uncultured beta proteobacterium; assembly: GCA_963847675.1. Classification (GTDB taxonomy): domain Bacteria; phylum Pseudomonadota; class Gammaproteobacteria; order Burkholderiales; family Burkholderiaceae_F; genus JADJWR01. The sequence continues at coordinate 473,266 of CAWKAP010000004.1, read as the reverse complement.
AACACCGACTGCTCGAGGAAGTTGCGCTCGCCCTGCAGGTTGGCCACCGCCGCGGCGGCGTGATCGCCCAGATTGTCCGCGAACAGCCGCGACATCTGCTCGAAGTCCTGCCGCGGCGCGAAGCCGGTGGCGACCAGCCGGACCCCACCGTCGTCTTCGCGTACGACGCCCAGTCGCAGCAGTTCGTCGAGCACTGCGCGCGGACGGACGTCGCGGCTGACTCCCGCGACCAGCTCGTCGAACGAACCGGCCGCGCCGTCGCTGCTGCGCGCGAGCGGACGGGGCGCATGGTCCTTGTCGAGGTAGGCCGGGTCGTTCATCCAGCGCGCAATCACTTCGCCGGGGAGCGATCGCGGCGGGACTTCGGCGGCCTTCCTGCCGCTCGCCGGCCGGCTCAGGTTGCGGACATCACGCCGGTGCACGCCGGACAGCAGCGTCACCGCGCTGTCGGTCTGCGCCATCGACCGGTTCGCCAGTTCAGCGCGCGCGGCGTCGACGAAGACGTGCTTGAGCGCGGTTGCAAACGCCTGGTACGGGACGCCGCTGCGGATCAGCAGCCGCGCGAGCGGCCGCATCACGCGCAGCACGTGGTCCAGGACGATTGCGGCTTTTGCAGTCATGCAACCGGGAAGTTGACAGGTCCAATTTCTGTGGGATATTGTCCCACAGGAATATGGCAAAGGAAATGCTCAACACCGATCGCGCGGCTGCCGCTGAGGCCTCCCATGGGCTCGCCGGTCGGCCGAACCAGACTCGTTTCGCAACCGCGCGATGCGCCGTCGATGAATCGACCGGCCGCGTCGCCTGACGACAGGGACACGTAGAGCACGGAGGAAACCAGCAAACTACGAGTGGCTGCCGACAACCCCTTGGCAACGCGGTTCTGATCGGTAGATTTCTTGGTTGTGCCCACTCGTGCTGCTTCCTCCGTGCTCTCCGTGTGCCTTGTTCGTTCCGCCCGGACCACATCGCGAACAGGCGCGCCGTTCATTCGGCGTTGCAATTTGCGCGCCGCACCGCGGCGGCGCAGCGTTCGGCACCAGAGGTCGCGCGCCGGCAGCGTGGGGATAGCCTCGAGGTAGATAGCGGACAGTGCGCTGTTAGCATTGCGCGCCGAAGCATTCGCGCCGCCCATGCCTGATCCCATCCACAGTTCCGCGTACGCATCGCTGCCCGATCCTGCGGCAGACGTCACGCCCGACGTGATCGACGGGATCGCACTTGCGCGCCTGTACGGCGAGCCGCTGTTCAAGCTGCCCGAGGACCTCTACATCCCGCCCGACGCGCTGGAGGTCTTTCTCGAAGCGTTCGAAGGGCCGCTCGATCTGCTGCTGTACCTGATCCGCCGGCAGAACTTCAACGTGCTCGACATTCCGATGGCGGCGCTCACCGCGCAGTACCTCGCCTACATCGAGCAGATCCGCAGGAGCAACCTCGAACTGGCTGCCGAGTACCTGCTGATGGCGGCGATGCTGATCGAGATCAAGAGCCGCATGCTGCTGCCGGTGAAGAAGGCAGCCACCGGCGAGGAGGTCGAGGATCCGCGCGCCGAACTCGTGCGGCGGCTGGTCGAATACGAGCGCATCAAGGCCGCTGCCGCACAACTCGACGAGCTGCCGAGAGTGGGCCGCGACTTCGTGCGCGCGATCGTCACCATCGAGCAGACGATGGTGCGCCGGCTGCCCACGGTCGAACCGACCGACCTGCGGCAGGCGCTGGCCGAGGTGCTCAAGCGCGCCAGCCTGTACGCGCACCATCACATCGCCCGCGAACAGCTGTCGGTACGCGAGCACATGAGCCTCATTCTCAAGCGGCTGCAGGGCCGGCAGTTCGTCGAGTTCGGCGACCTGTTCGACGCGGAAACGCTCGCCCGCGGCATTCCGGTGGTGATCGTTCATTTCCTCGCGCTGCTCGAACTGGCGCGCGAGTCGCTGATCGAGCTGACGCAGGCGGCGCCCTACGCGCCGATCTACGTGCGGCTCGGTTACTCGACTTCCTGACAGCCGCTGCGCGATCCGGCGCGCCGGGCGCGCCGCTTGATGCTGCGATCCATGCCGATCGAAAACGACATCCTTCTCGGCGCCCTGTTCTTCGCCGCCGCGATGCTGTATTCGTCGGTCGGGCACGGCGGCGGCTCGGGCTACCTGGCCGCGATGGCGCTGCTCGGCGTGCCGCCGCTCATGATGCGGCCGACGGCGCTGATGATGAACATCGGCGTCGCCTCGATCTCGCTGTACAAGTTCGCGCGCGCCGCGGGGTTCCGCTGGCGCCTGTTCCTGCCGTTCGCGGTGACCTCGGTGCCAATGGCCTTCATCGGCGGACGCATCCAGCTGCCGGTGTCGTGGTTCGGCGTGCTGGTCGGCGTCGTGCTGCTCTTCTCGGCGGCACGCCTGTTCGCCGATACCCTGCAGCGCGATGCGCCCGGACGCGCCATCACCGGCCCGCCGCCCGTGTGGCTCGCGCTGCTGACCGGCGCCGGCATCGGACTGCTGTCGGGCCTGACCGGCGTGGGCGGCGGCATCTTCATCAGCCCGCTGATCGTGCTGATGGGCTGGGGCACCGTGCGCGACAGCGCGGCACCCACCGCCGCGTTCATCCTCGTCAACTCGATTTCCGGTCTGATGGGCCTGCTGACGCGTCATCCCGCGCTGCCGGATGCGCTGCCTTACTGGGTCGGCGCGGTGATCGTGGGCGGCTTGATCGGCGCTTCGCTCGGCGCGCGCCGGCTCGGCAACAACGGGCTGCGGCGTGCGCTCGCCGCCGTGCTGGTGATCGCCGGCGTCAAGATGGTCGTGTGAAGAACATCCGCCGCCTGCCAGCGCAGATACAACGCGCCCGCCGCAACCCGCCTTCCGCCGCCCGCCTCGATCGTTTGGTACGACCTCGACCCGCCGATGTTCAAGAGATTGCTGACCGCGCTGACCTGCGCCTGGATGTTCGCCGCTGGCGCTGAAACCGTGACGCCCGACGACCCCTTCCTCTGGCTCGAGGACGTCAGCGGCGAGCGTGCGCTCGACTGGGTGCGCAGCCGCAATGCCGAGGCGGAGGCGGAATTTGCGGCCGATCCGCGCTACGAACCGTTGCGCGCGGACCTGCTGAAGATTCTCGACTCGCGCGAACGGATCCCGTTCGTCACGCGGATGGGCGAGCACTACTACAACTTCTGGCGCGACGCCGCCAATCCGCGCGGTCTGTGGCGGCGCACGACGCTCGACGAATACCGCAAGGCCGAGCCGGCGTGGGAAACGGTGCTCGACCTCGACGCGCTGGCCAGGGCGGAGAAGGAGAACTGGGTCTGGAAGGGCGCGGACTGCCTGCGGCCCGACAAGGCCGGCCAGCCGTACCGCCACTGCCTGATTTCGCTGTCGCGCGGCGGCGCCGACGCGGCGGTCGAACGCGAATTCGACCTGATCGACATGCGCTTCGTCAGCGACGGGTTCGTGCTTCCGGAAGCCAAGAGCCGGACCGACTGGCGCGACGCGGACACGTTGTGGGTCGCCACCGACTTCGGACCCGGCAGCCTGACGACCTCAGGCTATGCGCGAATCGTCAAGCTGTGGAAGCGCGGCACCGCGCTTGCCGATGCGACGACCGTCTACGAGCAGCCGGCCGACGAAGTGCTGGCGCTGGGATTGTCCGAGCGCGAATCCGGCGTGCGCCGCGACTGGGTCGTACGGGTGATCTCGACCCGCAATGCGCAGTGGCAGCGCGTGATCGACGGCAGGCCCGTGCCGCTGGCCACCCCGCACGACGCCGAGGTGACGTTCTTCAAGGACCAGTTGCTGCTGCGGCTGCGCACTGCCTGGCAACCGGCGCAGCAGGAGTTCGCCGCGGGCAGCGTGATCGCCATCAGGCTCGCCGATTTCGACGCCGGCAAGAGGGATTTCGCGGTGGTCTATGCACCCGGACCGCGGCGCGCGCTGCAGACCGTGGCGACGACGCGCTCGGCGGTGCTGCTCGGCGAACTGGACAATGTCCGCTCGCGCTGGTTCGAGGCGACCTTCGACGGCCAGCGCTGGAACTCGCGCGCGTTGCCGGTGCCGGGCAATGCGCAGGTCAGCCTGGCCGCCACCTACTGGGCCAGCGACGAGTTCATGCTGACGGTGCAGGACTTCGCCACGCCGTCCACGCTCTACCTCGGCCGCATCGGCGCGACGAAGTGGGACGATTTCGAGCGGCTGAAGGCGCTGCCGGCCTTCTTCGACGCCAGCGGCATCGAAACGCGGCAGTACGAGGCGGTCAGCCGCGACGGCACGCGCATCCCCTACTTCGCGGTCATGCGCGAGGGCGCCAAGCTCGACGGCAGCAATTCCAGCGCTGCTGTACGGCTACGGCGGCTTCGAGATATCGCAGCTGCCGTGGTACTCGGGCGCGTTCGGCAAGGGCTGGCTCGAACCCGGCGGCGTGTTCCTGCTCGCCAACATCCGCGGCGGCGGCGAGTTCGGTCCGGACTGGCACCTGCAGGCGCGCCGCGACGGCCGGCAGAAGACCTTCGACGACTTCATCGCCGTGGCGGAAGACGCCATCGCGCGCGGCATCACCTCGCGCGAGCGCCTCGGCATGATGGGCGGCAGCCAGGGCGGCCTGCTGGTCACCGGCACGATGGTGCAGCGACCGGACCTGTTCGGCGCCGTGGTCGCGCAGGTGCCGCTCGCCGACATGCTGCGCTTTCACAAGCTGCTGGCCGGCGCCTCGTGGATCGGCGAGTACGGCGACCCGGACAAACCCGAGGACCGCGCCTTCATCGGGAAGTACTCGCCGTACCAGAACCTGCGCAGCGAAACGAAGTATCCGCGGATCTTCCTGTACACCTCGACGCGCGACGACCGCGTCCACCCTGGCCACGCGCGCAAGATGGTGGCGCGCCTGCGCGAGCAGAAGCACGACGTGCTGTACTTCGAGAACATCGAGGGCGGCCATGGCGCAGCGGCCAACAACGCGCAGGCGGCGCGGATGTGGGCGCAGACCTTCACCTTCCTGTGGCGACAGCTCGCGCCATGAGATCCGCATTCGGCCGTCCGGCCGACAGAATGCGATCAGACACCCCGGGATAATCACCGCGTGGAAATCATCGCCTTCCTGATCGACTTCGTCCTGCACGTCGACGTGCACCTGCGCAGCTTCGTCGAGGCCTACGGCACGTGGGTCTACGCGCTGCTGTTCCTGATCATCTTCGTCGAGACCGGGCTGGTGGTGATGCCGTTCCTGCCCGGTGATTCGCTGCTGTTCGTCGCCGGTGCGCTCGCCGGCGCAGGGATGATCGAGTACCCGGTGCTGGTGCCGCTGCTGATCGTCGCGGCGGTCGCCGGCAACCAGACCAATTACACGATCGGGCGCATGGTCGGCGCGCGCGTCTTCCAGTGGGAGGACTCGGCATTCTTCAACCGGCGCGCGTTCGACCGCACCCATGCCTTCTACGAGAAGTACGGCGGCATCACCATCGTGCTGGCCCGTTTCATGCCGTTCCTGCGCACCTTCGCGCCCTTCGTCGCCGGCGTGGCGCAGATGACGCGCAGCAAGTTCAGCTTCTACGACGTCACCGGCGGCACGCTGTGGGTCGGCTCGATCGCCACCGCCGGCTATCTGTTCGGCAACGTCGACTGGGTGCAGGCCAACCTGTCCAAGATCATCTGGGCACTGATCCTCATCCCCGGGCTGATCGCCCTGTACGGCGGCTGGCGCGCGCGGCACTCGGCGACGTCCTGACGCTCGCCGCCGAACTGTCGCGCAACGGCGCGCAAGACTCAGCGGCTCACCCGCACCTCGACCGCCCCGGCTTGCGCGGCAACTGCAAAGCGAGCCGCGGAGAACCGTTCCAGCAGCCACATCGCGGTTCGCGCGTGCGAGCTGAGTTCGCGTGCCCGGAAGTGCGATTCACCCGGTGCCAGCGCGAGGAAGACCAGCATCTGGTCCGCGGCGTGCACGTCGAGCGACGCACGCGCGTGCAGGTCGCCCGCCAGGCTTTCGGCTGCCATCGTGCCGAGCTTTTCGGCACGCACGCCGCGTTCGGCGACCTGCGCGGCGCCGAGCAGCGTCCGCGCCGACGGCGCGCACAGCACGATCGCTCCGCCGGGCCCGGCGCTGCGGTCGGCGCCGACGACCTCTATCTGCGTGTCGACGTGCAAGCCCGGCGGCAGTGCGAGCCGTGCCGCGTCGGCCATGCGCTCGGCGATTTCGCGCGGCAGTTGCGCTACGTGCGCCCGGATTGCAACGCGTCGCACCGGCCCCGTTTCCTCCACGACGAACGGCACGAGTCCGCGCGCGGGCGCCAGTTCCAGCAGCACCTCGCCGCCTCCCCTCGGGTAGTAGCCGCGGCGCTCGACCGTCAGGGAGGCCTGAATGCCCATCCTCGCCAGCAGCGGCAGCAGGACGAGGCGCAGGTAGTCGACGGGCGGTGCAGCGCGCACGTCGGTGCCGCCGCGGATCGACATCCGGCATCGCTCGCCGCTGGCGACCGCGACCGGCAGCATCGCCTGCAGAACCAGCGTGATGCTGCCCGCGGTGCCGACATCGACGCGGTACTGCCCGCCTTGCAGCCTTTTCGGCACGAACGTGAAAGCAGTCGCGCGCGGCTCGACACCTTCGCACTGCGCGTCGCACATCGATGCCACCGCGCGCACGGCGGCGACGTGCTGCGGCGCCAGCCCCGGATTGCGGCGTCCGGCGCGGACATTGCTGATGCGCATCGGCGTGCCGCGGATCGCGGCCAGCGCCACCGCGGTGCGGACCAACTGGCCGCCGCCTTCGCCGTGTGCGCCGTCGATCTCCAGCATCGCAACCTCTTCCGCCGAACGTCATGCCGCTAACGGCGACTGCCAGGGCGACTTCACGTCGCGAAATGCGCGCGGCTCACTGCGCCGCGCTACGGATGCGCTGCAGATCCAGCACGCCGGCCGCGCCCCAGCCGCGCACGCCGGCCGGCACCTCCGGACGGAATGCTTCGTACAACCGATAGGCCGATGCCTCCAGCTCGTCCGCCGGCAGTGAACGCGCCAGCGCATTCATGGCCCGCTCGACCGCGTCGAGTTCGTCGCCGAACTTGCCCTCCAGGTAACGCTGCACGCTCTCCGGCGCAATCGGCTTGCCCTTCGACACGGCCCGCAGCCCCTCCGGCGTCCGCTCGACCGGAACCGCGCGATGCAGCAGGTCGACGTGCATCTGCGCGCCGTGCTCGAGCCGCTTGCGCTCGCGCCTGATCTCTTCCGGTGCCGGCTTGAACAGGCCAAGCGACTTGCCCTTTGCGTAGGCATTCAACCCGGCAACGACACGGCCCATCGTCAGCGCCTCGTCGCGGTCGAAACCGAGGCGCTCGGCCACCACCGCCGCCCACAGCGTGAGCACCGGTGCGCGGTTGACCTTGATCTGTACCGAGGATTTCTTCGTCGCCATGTCAATCATCGATCCACTTGCCTTGCTTCACGCTAGGGCGCCCCGTTTCGCCAACTGTTGATCCTGCGCAAGCGCGCTTCAGGCGAGTCGATTCGCCATCGCTCGTCACGCTGCCGTTTCGCCGTCACCCCTCACGATCCGCTGCCAGATGCGCACGCCGTCGCGATGGACCTCGCGGACGCGATGAAAGGGAACCTCGTGCACCGACCCGTCGGGCTCGACCGCGGTGAACGAGAAATGGTTGCCGGGCGCGAGGTGGATCTGCTCCAATGACACGGTGACGATGCGGCGCTGCAGGCGGTCGAAGTAGCCGATCGTGAAGCGGCCCCGGCCGAATACGGGATCCCAGCGGATCCTCTGCAGCAGCGCTTCGATCGTGATCATTCGCAATGTCCGTGCGAACTGAAGCCCGGCGGGCCGGCTCGATCCCTCGGGACGGGCATGTCTCGCGCGCCTTCATCGGCACCAGCGGCTGGAACTACCCGGCGTGGCGCGCAGCGTTCTATCGCGGCGTGCCGCAGCGGCTGTGGCTGCCGTTCTGCGCCGAGCACTTCACCGCGGTCGAGGTCAACGCGACCTTCTACCGGCTGCAGCGCCTTGAGACGTTCGCGCGCTGGCGGGCCGGGACACCGTCCGACTTCCGCTTCGCGATCAAGGCCAACCGGTACCTGACGCACAACCGCAGGCTCGCCGAGCCGCTGCCGTCGATACGGCTCGAGCGCGACCGCGCCGCAGGGCTCGGCGGCAAGCTCGCCGCGGTGCTGTGGCAGCTGCCGCGCAACTTCCATCGCGACGTCGGCCGGCTCGAGCGGTTCGCCCGTGCGCTGCGCTGCTGGCGGACCGTACGGCACGCCGTCGAGTTCCGTCACGAGACGTGGTTCGACGAGGAAGTCGCCGCCTGCCTGCGCGAACATCGGATCGCCGTGTGCCAGTCGGACGCCGCCGACTGGCCGCTGTGGAATGCGGTGACCACCGACATGGTCTACGTGCGCCTGCACGGCCACACCGTGACCTACGCGTCGGGCTACGCGGATCGCGCGCTCAAGGCGTGGGCCACGCGCTGCCGACGCTGGCTCGATGAAGGGCGCGAGGTCCATGTGTACTTCGACAACGACGCCCTCGCGCGCGCACCGATCGATGCCATGCGCCTGCTGCACCTGCTCGGCGGGCAGGCACAGCGGGCTCCTTCAGCAGCGCGCGCCGACATACCTCCTCGACGCGGCCCCTGACCGACGGGCAGCCGCGTCAGGCTCGGTGTGCCGCGCCGATCCGGGACCCCGCTGGCGCTACGCCGACTGTCCGCTTGCCGTGATCCGCTTGGCCTGCAGCCCCTGCGCCGCCGCTTCGCCGAGAAAGTCGACTGCGTTGCCGACCGCCAGCTTGTCGAAGCCCGGGTGCGCCACGCAGGTCCGGTCGAAGTAGTACTCGTTGCCGTCCGTATCCTCGATGAAGCCGTAGCCGTCGCCGAACAGCCGCGCCACCCGGCCGCGCAGCAGCGGCTCGTGATGCTTGGTGTCGCCCCGGCTGCGGCGCACGTAGTCCTCGAGCCGGCGCCGCACGGCGTCGAAGGCGTCGCGGATCGCGACGTAGACGTCTTCGTGCTCCTGACGGCGCGTCGAGGCGATTTCCTCGCCGGGAACCTTGACGTCGACATGCACCGAGAACAGCTTGCCCTGGTGCTTGTGCGCTGCCGGCGTCTCGACCGTCACGCGGCAGCTCATGATGCGATCGCAGAATTCCTCCAGCTTCGCGGCGCGACGGCGGATCTCCGCTTCCACCGCATCCGAACGGGGCATGTCGCGAAACGTGACCTGAAGTGCAACTTTCATCGTCGACAACCTCCTGCTCTTTTCGGGGAAAGACCCCTTTGTTTCATTCCTTCACCGGCGGCAGCGCCTCCTTCTCCAGGACCGACTGTCGCGGCCCAATGCGCGCCACACCGGTCAGCTCCTCGGCAAGGAATTCAGTGACGTCATCGGCGCTGAGCACGCCGATCAATGAACCGTCCGCACCGACGACGGGCAGCCGCCTGACGCCCTCGGCGCGCATGCGCTCGACCGCGTCGTACACGGACTCATACTCGGCCGCGGTGACCAGCGTGCGGGTCATCAGATCGCGCGCAAGCAGGACATCCGGCGCCACGCCTTCGGCAAGCACCTTGACGACCAGGTCGCGGTCGGTGACGACACCGAGGGGAACGAGACGGCCGTTGCGCATCTCGGCAACGATCAGGTCGCCGACATGGTGGTTGCGCATCAGTTGCGCAACTTCCGGCACACCCTCGTCGGGTCCGCAGAAGACGACTTCACGCGTGCAGAGTTCGCCGATGCGCATCTCAGCTCCTCGTGTGCAGCCATCCTTAGTGGCAGTGTCGTCCCTGCGGAGGCGGACGTGCTGACCTGCGTTAAACGATGGTGGCTAAGAGACCGTTTTGCGGTGCCACCCCGCATCGGTCACTCGTCGAGGCGCACCTGCAGACCACGGCGCTTGGCCCACCGACCGGCCCTGGCGATGGCGATCCGGATCGCCCTGCCCTCGTCCATGCCCTCGGCGAGCAGGGCGTTGGCGATTTCGATCGCCTTTTCGCGTACCTGCGGCGTCAGGTGCGACATCGAGGCGGGGAAGTCGTCCGAAGACCAGGGCATGCGACGTCGCTATGCGGGAAGGCGGCTGCGGGTGCAGCGCCGAACAAAGCGTTCGCGTTATGTTACGTTCCATGAAGAAAGATGCGCCTGTCCAGCAGCGGCGGGCGCACCCGGGCTCCAAGAAAACCGGACCACACCCAATGACTCGACGCACCTACGAATCCCTGCGCAGCGCGCGCTGGTTCGCGCCCGACGACCTGCGCTCCTTCGGCCACCGCTCACGCTTCATGCAGATGGGCTACGCGCCTGCCGACTGGAAGGGAAAGCCGGTGATCGGCATCGTCAACACCTGGTCGGACGTCAACCAGTGTCACGCGCACTTCAGGCAGCGCGTCGACGACGTCAAGCGCGGCGTGCTGCAGGCGGGCGGCTTCCCCGTCGAACTGCCGGCGATTTCGTTGTCCGAGCCGATCGTCAAGCCGACCACGATGCTCTATCGCAACTTCCTGGCGATGGAGACCGAGGAACTGATCCGCAGCCATCCGGTCGACGGCGCGGTGCTGATGGGCGGCTGCGACAAGACCACGCCGGGCCTGCTGATGGGCGCGTACTCCGCCGGCGTGCCGTGCATCTTCCTGCCGGCCGGCCCGATGCTGCGCGGCAACTGGAAGGGCAAGGTGCTTGGCTCGGGGTCGGATTCCTGGAAGTACTGGGACGAGCGCCGCGCCGGCAAGTTGTCGGAGGCCGAGTGGCAGGAACTCGAAGCCGGCATCGCGCGCAGCCACGGCACCTGCATGACGATGGGCACGGCGGCGACGATGATGGGCATCGCCGAGGCGATCGGCATGACGTTGCCCGGCGCCTCGTCGATTCCGGCGCCCGACGCCAATCACATCCGCATGAGCGCCGACTGCGGCCGCCAGATCGTCGAGATGGTCTGGCAGGACCTGACGCCGGCGAAGATGCTCTCGCGCAAGAACTTCGAGAACGGCATCACCTGCGCGATGGCGATGGGCTGCTCGACCAACGCGATCATTCACCTGATCGCGATGTCGCGCCGCGCCGGCCACCCGGTGGGGCTCGACGATTTCGACGCGGCCAGCCGCAAGGTGCCGGTGATCGCCAACATCCGTCCGAGCGGCGACACGTACCTGATGGAGGACTTCTACTACGCGGGAGGGCTGACGGCGATGCTCAACGTCATCGCGCAGTACCTGCATCGCGATGCGATGACCGTCAACGGCCACACGCTCGGCGAGAACATCCGGGGCGCGGCCGTCTACAACGACGACGTGATCCGGCCGCTCGACAATCCGATCTATGCCGAGGGCGCACTCGCCGTCCTGCGCGGCAACATCGCGCCCGACGGCTGCGTGATCAAGCCCTCCGCCTGCGCTCCGCGTTTTCTGAAGCACACGGGGCCTGCACTCGTCTTCGACGACTACCCGGCGATGAAGAAGGCGATCGACGACCCGAACCTCGACGTCACCGAGGATCACATCCTGGTGCTGCGCAACGCCGGGCCGCTGGGTGGGCCGGGGATGCCCGAGTGGGGCATGCTGCCGATCCCGACCAAGCTGGTGAAGCAGGGCGTGAAGGACATGCTGCGGCTGTCGGACGCAAGGATGAGCGGCACCAGCTACGGCGCCTGCATGCTGCACTGTGCGCCGGAGGCGTACATCGGCGGGCCGCTGGCGCTGGTCAGGACCGGCGACATGATCACCGTCGACGTGCCGGCCCGGCGCATCCACCTCGAAGTGAGCGACGCCGAGCTCGCGCGGCGCAAGGCGGCCTGGGCGCCGCCGGCGCCCCGTTACGAACGCGGCTACGGCTGGGTCTTCAGCCGCCACATCATGCAGGCCGATCTGGGCTGCGACTTCGATTTCCTGGAAACCACGTTCGGTGCGCCGGTGCCCGAACCTTCCATCTTCTGACCATGAAACCAAGAATCCTGCAGATCGGGCGGCTGATGCCGTCACTGGAAAGCGCTCTTGCGAGCGAGTTCGACATGCACCTGCTGGCCAACGAAGCCGATCCGAAGGCTTACCTGGCCAGGCACGGCGCGGAATTCGTCGGTGTCGCGACGTCGGCCCGCTTCGGCGCCGACGCGGCGCTGATCGACGCATTGCCGAACCTGAAGGTGATCGGCAACTTCGGCGTCGGCTTCGACACCATCGATCTCGACGCGGCGCGCCGCCGCGGCGTGGCGGTGAGCAACACGCCGGACGTCCTGACCGACTGTGTCGCCGATCTGGCCCTTGGGCTGCTGATCGACGTCGCGCGGGGCGTATCCGCCGCCGACCGCTTCGTCCGCCGCGGCGACTGGTTGCGCGGGGCGTTTCCGCTCGCCACGCGCTTCAGCGGCAAGCGGCTCGGCATCGTCGGGCTCGGTCGGATCGGTCGCGCCATCGCCAAGCGCGCTGCCGGGTTCGACATGGAAATTGGCTATCACGACCGTGCGCAGATCGCCGAGGCGCCATTTCGCTTCGAGCCTTCGCTGACCGAACTCGCCCGCTGGGCGGATTTCCTCGTCGTCGCGGCCGCCGGCGGCGAGCAGACGCGCAAGCTGATCTCGCGCGAGGTGGTCGATGCGCTCGGCGAGAAGGGCTTTCTCGTCAACATCGCGCGCGGTTCGGTGGTCGACCAGGCAGCGCTGGTCGACGCGCTGACCGGCAAGCGTATCGCCGGTGCGGCGCTCGACGTGTTCGACAGCGAGCCGAACGTTCCGGAGGTCCTGTTCCCGCTCGACAACGTCGTGCTGCTGCCGCATATCGCCAGCGGTACGCGGGAGACGCGCCAGGCGATGGCTGACCTCACGTTCAACAACCTCCGTTCGTTCTTCCGGGACGGCAAACTGCTGACACCCGTCCTCTAGCCGGAAAAGGTCGGAGGTGTCCTGCTTCAACAAACCCGTGCTGCTCGACGTCGTCGGGGCCAGGATCGGCAACGACCTGCCGTGAAGCAAAACAAGAGAGCCACCGCGGGGTGGCTCAAAGGAAACGAGAGCTGACCATGGATGCCAAGAACTACATCGCCGGTGAATGGGTGGCCGGCGCCGAATCCGCCCGCAACATCAATCCGTCGAACACGGACGACGTGATCGGCACCTACGCGCGGGCCGACCGCGCGGCCACCGAGCACGCGATTGCCGCCGCGCGGGCCGCCTTCCCGGCCTGGTCGCGCTCGTCGGTGCAGGAGCGTCACGACATCCTCAAGCGCGTCGGCGACGAGATCCTTGCCCGCAAGGACGAGCTCGGCCGCCTGCTGTCGCGCGAGGAGGGCAAGACGCTCGCCGAAGGCATCGGCGAGACCGCGCGCGCCGGGCAGATCTTTCTTTTCTTCGCCGCCGAGTGCGTGCGGCTGGCCGGCGAGAAGATCCCGTCGGTGCGCCCGAACATCGACGTCGAGATCACGCGCGAGCCGGTGGGCGTCATCGGCATCATCACGCCGTGGAACTTCCCGATCGCCATTCCGGCCTGGAAGATCGCGCCGGCGCTGGCCTATGGCAACTGCGTGGTGTTCAAGCCGGCCGACCTCGTGCCGGGCATGGCACACCAGCTCGGCGAGATCATCGCCCGCGCGGGAATTCCGCCGGGCGTGTTCAACCTGGTGATGGGCCGCGGCTCGGTGGTCGGCGAAACGCTGCTCAACCACCCCAAGGTCGACGCGATCACCTTCACCGGTTCGGTGGCCACCGGACGCAAGGTCGCCCTGGCGTGCGTCTCCGGCATGAAGAAGTTCCAGCTCGAGATGGGCGGCAAGAACCCGCTCGTCGTTCTCGACGACGCGGATCTCGCCACGGCGGTCGAGTGCGCGGTGAACGGTGCCTATTTTTCGACCGGCCAGCGCTGCACGGCGTCGTCGCGGCTGATCGTCACCGAGGGCATTCACGACCGCTTCGTCGAGGCGATGAAGACGCGCATCGGCCAGCTGGTGATCGACGATGCGCTGCAGGCGGGCACCCATGTCGGGCCGGTCGTCGACCAGAGCCAGCTCGACCAGGACCTCTCCTACGTCGCGATCGGCAGCAAGGAGGGCGCGCGCCTGGTCTGCGGCGGCGATCTGCTCAGGCGCTCGACGCCGGGCTTCTACATGGCGCCGGCGCTGTTCACCGAGGTCACGCCACAGATGCGCATCGCGCGCGAGGAGATCTTCGGCCCGGTGGCGGCCGTGCTGCGCGTGCGCGACTACGAGGCGGCGCTGGCTGCCGCCAACGACACCGAGTACGGACTGTGCACCGGCATCTGCACGACGAGCCTGAAGCACGCCAGCCATTTCAAGCGCAACGCCGAGGCCGGCATGGTGATGGTGAACCTGCCGACGGCAGGAGTCGACTATCACGTGCCGTTCGGCGGCCGCAAGGGCTCGAGCTACGGCCCGCGCGAGCAGGGCCGCTACGCCGCCGAGTTCTACACCACGGTCAAGACCGCGTACACGCTGCCCTGAAACGATCGCCGCACTCGTCTGCGGCTGCGTGAACGTACGGTCAATGCGACGGGCGCGGCCCGGGCTCCGGACCTACGCCTCGCGCGACAAGGCCCGGCGGTCAGACGTAGCAGGGACCTTCGATCAAGGGATGCGCGGCGACGAATGCTTCGTCGACCTCGATGCCGTGGCCGGGTCTTTCAAGCGGGCTAACGCAGCCCGCGCTGTCGACCTGGTACGGAACGCCGCCGATCTCGTCGCGGAAGGGGTTGTGCTTCGCCACGTCGCCTTCGAAGTAGCCGGCATTGTCGACGGATGCCAGCAGGTGGATCGATGCAGCCATGTTGATGCCGGTGGCGAGGGTGTGCGGATTCAGGCTGAGTTTCCAGGCGGACGCCATCGCCGCGATGCGCATCGTTTCGGTGATGCCACCGGCCTTGGACACATCCGGCTGCACGAAGCGGACCGCGCCATCCTCGATCAGCCGCGTGAAGTCGAAGCGGGTGAAGTGGTTCTCGCCGGCTGCCAGCGGCACGTCGCCAAGGCTTGCAGCTTCGATGTAGTTTCGGAAATCGTGCGGCGGGAATGGCTCCTCGAGCCAGGCGACCGCGCTTTCCTCATAGGCCGGCAGCACGCGGCGCGCATCGTCGAGCGAATAGTTGGTGTTGGCGTCGACGAGGATCTCGACATCGTCGCCGACGGCCTGCCGGACCGCGTGAACGCGGGCGATGTCGCGCTTCGGCGTGTCGCCGACGCGCAGCTTCACCGCGCGGTAGCCGAGCTTCACGTAGGACAGTGCTTCCTCTGCCAACGACGCGGGCTCCTGGTAACCGAGCGAAATGCCGCCGGCGTAGGCCCTGATCGGCTTGGCCGCACCGCCGAGCAATCGGTACAGCGGCCAGCCCGCCGCCTTGCCGCGAATGTCCCACAGCGCGAGGTCGACGCCCGATAACGCCATGGAGGCGGCAGCACCCATGCCGTGGCTGGCCAGCTGCATCCGGTAGACCTTGGCCCACACACCGACCACGTCGAGCGCATCCATTCCGACCACGAGTTCGCCCATCGTCGTGTCGATCAGTCTGGCGATCGCGCCCGGACAGCGGCCGTGATGCGCCTCGCCCCAGCCCGTGATGCCTTCGTCGGTCTCGACCTTGACCAGCACGGCGTCGCGCTTCACGGCCCGGCCGATGCCGAGCGTGACGTTCTGTCCCTCGGGTACGCGATAGGAAACGGGGAGAGCGCGAAGCGCGGTGATCTTCATCATCGAATCCTGTGTTGGCGATAGTCGGGATTGACCAGGTTCTGCGGCTCGTCGCCGGCGAGGATGCGCAGCATCTCCGCCACTGCACCGACACCCATGGCGCGGTAACTGGTTGCGGTGATCGCCGCGATGTGCGGCGTCAGCAGCACGTTGGGACAGCTCAGCAGCTCGTGATTCGGGTCGAGCGGATGGACATCGTAGACATCGAGCGCGGCGCCGGCGATTCGTCCCGCCTTCAATGCCTCGACGAGCGCCGCCGTCTCGACCACCGGACCGCGCGAAGCGTTGATCAGGACCGCATGCGGCTTCATCGAGCGGATGCGCGCCGCATTGGCGATTCCGCGCGTCTCCGGCGTCAGCGCGCAGGAAAGGATCAGCGCATCGGCACGGGCAAAGAGCTCGTCGGTCGAAACGCGCTCGACCGCGGGGGGCATCGGGTCGCTTGGCCGAGACGCGCCGATCGGCTTCATGCCGAAGGCGGCAGCGATCCCGGCGATCCGCGTGCCGACCGCGCCGACGCCGAGGATGCCCAGTGTCGTGCCGCCCAGTTCGGCGAAATCGCTGGCCATCGCCCGCGCCCTGTCCCACCCGGCCGAGCGCAGCATCGCGTCCGCCTTGCCGAGCGGCCGGCGCAGGCTGAGCAGCTGGGCGAAGCAGTATTCGGCAACCGTCTGCGTGTTGCAGCCCGGCAGGTTGGCAACGGCGACACCCTTGCGAGTGGCGGCGTCCACCGGTATGAAATCGAGGCCGACGCCGTGTCGCACCAGCCCCTTGAGCTTCGGTCCGTGGTCGCAGATGTCGTCGGGCAGTTGTGCCCGGACGATAACGCCGTCGACGTCGGCGACGAGCGCTCGCAGGGTATCGAAACGCGCATCGGGCGCGGTCACCAGCCGCACCCTGCCCTCCAGCATTGCCGCCGCGTCCGGATGCAGCGCATTGGTCGCCAGAACGGTCTGCAGTTCAGCCACTGAACGGTTCTCCTTCGACGATCGGGTTCGACAGCTCTCCCAGCCCTTCGACCGACGCGCGCATGGTCGCGCCCGGGCGCAGCCAGGTCGGCGGCTGGCGTACCGGCGCCACACCGGCCGGGGTGCCAGTCGCGATCACGTCGCCGACTTCGAGCGATGCTTCGCGTGACAGGATCGAGACCAGCTCGGCCACCGAAAACAGCATCTGCGACGTGTTCGAATCCTGCAGGATCGCGCCGTCCATCTCGAAGCGGACGGCAAGCTGCTGCAGGTCGCCGAGTTCGTCGACGGTGGCCAGATAGGGTCCGAGCGGCCCGAACGTCGGAAAATTCTTGCCTCGCTCGAAATTGCCGTCCTTCCTGATCAGTTCGCTGGCACTGATGTCGTTGAACGTCGCCGCGCCAACGACATGCGCCAGCGCTTCGGCCACCGGGATGTTGCGCCCTGCCCGGCCGATCACGACCGCCAATTCGGCCTCGTAGGTCACACCACCAATGCCGGCAGGCAGCGCAACCGGCACGTTCGGACCGACGACGGTCTCGGGATGCTTGATGAACACGACAGGCGCCGCCGGCGGCTCGATGCCGCGCTCGCGGATCGCATCGCGATAGTTGTGGGCGATGCCGATGATGCGTCGCGGGCGCGGGATGGGCGCCAGCAGGGACACGTCGCCGAGCAGGCGCCGGGCCTCGTCGCGCAGGCCGTGGCGGCCGATCGACACGGCGATTTCATCGAGGCCCGCGCCGATCAGACGGCCGACCTGCGGCTCGACGCTGCCGAGCGCCGGCGCCATGCAGTCGGCCGCCAGGTCGAAGACCGCATCGTTCGGACTCGATGCGTCGCCGACAAGGACGCCGGCACGCGGCATGCCGTGGAGGATGAAAGTGACGAACCGCATGGCCGCTGCTTCAGCCGGCGCGGTACTTGTCGATGATCCGGCGATCGATGTCGACGCCGAGACCTGCGCCTGACGGCACCTTGACGACGCCGTTGACCTGGCTGATCGGCTCGCGGCCCAGGTAGTCGCGGAACGGGTTCTCGCACTGCTCGAATTCGAGCAGCGGCGGGAACGGGAAAAGGCTCGGCGGCTGGTCCGGAATCGACGCCAGAAAGTGCACCGTTGCGGCCAGGCCGACCACCGATCCCCACGCGTGCGGAACGCATTCGACGCCGTGCGCGGAGGCGATCGCAGCGATCTTCTTGCATTCGGTCAGGCCGCCGGCCGCGCAGACGTCAGGCTGAACGATGTCCATCGCCTTGCGCACGATCGAATCGCGGAAGCCCCAGCGCGTGAACTCGTTCTCGCCGCCGGCCACCGCCATGTCGAGCGCCCGCGTCACTTCGACATAGCCGTCGATGTCCTCGGGAGAAATCGGCTCCTCGAACCAATCGATGTCGAGCGCCTCGAGCCGGCGGCCGAGGCGGATCGCCACCGGCACGGAAAAGCAGTGGTTGGCGTCGACCATCAGCCGGATGTCGGGGCCGATCGCCTTGCGCACGGCGGCAACACGCTCGAAGTCCTTGTCGATCGAACCCATGCCGATCTTCATCTTCACCGCGCGGAAGCCGTCCTTCACGTAGCCTTCCGCCTCCTCGACCGCTTCGCCGACCAGGTTGTCCATGTCGATGAAATACAGCCCGGTCGCATAGGCCTGCACCTCGGTGCGGAAGGCGCCGCCGAGCAGCTTGTGCACCGGCTTGCCGCAGGACTTGCCGACGATGTCCCACAGGGCAATGTCGATGCCGCTGATCGCCGCGATCGACATGCCCTTGGCGCCGTAATCCTTGATCCGGTTGTAAAGCTCCTCCCAGATCACCTCGACGTCGAACGGATCGCGGCCGACGATGCGCGGCGCGAACTGCGTGTCGATGAAGGCCTTGGCCACCGCCGACGGTCCGTAGCATTCGCCCCAGCCGACGATGCCGTCGTCGGTCTCGATCTCGACGAGGCAGGTGCCGCGCGTCTTGTACAGCCAGCCGCGCGACGAGGTGAACGGCTTCTCGATCGGCGTGCTCAGCACGTGGCTCGTGACTTTCTTGACTTTCACCGGGTCTGCTCCTGAGGTACGGCGGCGGCCTGCAGGCGGCGCCGCTTGAGTCTGGCGAGAAGGTTGGGCAGTACGAGCGCGACCACGGCGACGGCGAGAATTGCCGCCGAGCCCGGGCGCGTGAAGAAGGTGCTCCAGTCGCCACCGCTGATGACGAGCGCCCGTCGCATTTCCGATTCGAGCAGCGGGCCCAGGATCACACCGATCACCGCCGGATAGACGGGAATGCTGGCGAGCATCATCAGGAAGCCGGCCGTGCCGAGCGCCAGCATGACCACCACGTCGAACACCTGGTTCGACAGCGCATACGTGCCGACCACGGCGAGCACGAACAGCGCCGGGATCAGCAGGTGGCGCGGCACGTCGAGCACACGGACGAAGAAACGGAAGCCGATGATGCCGACGACGATGATCAGCAGGTTGGCGATCAGGATCGAGGCGAGGATGTGCCACACGATCGGGCCGCTGGTTTCGAACAGGCGCGGCCCCGGCTGCAGGCCGTGGATCGTCAGCCCGCCGAGCAGCATCGCCGTGACGGTGTCGCCCGGGATACCGAGCGTCAGCAGCGGGATCAGCGCGCCGCCGGTGACGCCGTTGTTGGCGGCCTCGGAAGCCACCACGCCCCCCGGCGCGCCCTTGCCGTATTGGTCCCCATCCTTGTCCAGTCGCCTGGCCTGGTCGTAGGCAATCAGCGAGCCGACGCTGCCGCCGAGTGCCGGCACGATGCCGATGCCCACGCCGATCAGCGCCGAGCGGATGTTGTTGACGCCGTGCCGGCTCCATTCGCGCAGGGTCGGCAGAAAGTTGCCGAGGTCGTACGGCAGTCGCGTCTTGCCGTGCCGTTCGAACATCGACGACAGCAGTTCCGGGATCACCAGCAACCCGATCAGCGCCGGCATCATGTCGATGCCCCGCATCAGGGCCAGCGTGTCGAAGGTCCAGCGGCCCTCGCCGGTGATCTGGTCGAGCCCGACCACCGACAGCGCCAGCCCGATGACGACGGCGAGCGCGCCTTTGAGCAGTTGTCCCGGCACGATCGAGGCGATGATCGTCATCGCCAGAAAGGCGGTCGCCGCGTATTCGGCAGGCCCCAGTTTCAGCGCCAGCTGCGCCAGGGCCGGCGCCAGCGTGACCAGGCACAGCCACGAGATGAGGCCGCCGACGATCGAGGCGACCAGCGCCCAGCCGTAGGCCTTGGCCGCCTGCCCGTTCTTGGCCATCGGATGGCCGTCGAGCGTGGTGATCACCGCCGAGGGCGTTCCGGGAATGTTCAGCAGGATGGCCGGGATCGCGCCGCCCGCCATCGAGCCGCAATACAGCGCGACCATCATGCCGATCGCCAGATCGGCCTCCAATGGAAATGTCAGCGGAATGAACAGCGCGACACCCATCGTTGCGGTCAGGCCCGGTGTCGCGCCGAAGATGAAGCCGACGATGACGCCGAACAGGATCAGCGCCAGCCCGACCGGGCCGGTCAGCACGTCGCCGAGCGCCGGCAACAGGTTGGTGAAGACGTCCATCTGTAGTGGGTCTCCTGCCGGCAGCTAGCGCAGCGGCACCTGCAGGACATAGACGAACAGCGCCCACACGCCAACGCCGAACAGAACGCTGGTGGCGGCGACCGGGATCAGTGCGCGCGTGTTCCAGCGCTCGCGCGGCAGCAGCAGCAGGCTCGTCGCGGCGAGAAAAGCGACCGAAGCCGGCAGGAAGCCGAGCAGCCACCACGCGGTCACATAAGCCACCAGCATCAGCAGTGCAGCAAAGCCGATGACGACGACCCGGCGCGGCTCGGTGGACTCGCTGATCGCCATCGGCCCGACGATCGAGCCGGTGCGGCGCATCGCGATGGCATCACGGACGAAGGTCGCCACTGCGAGGATTGCCGCGGCCACGACGCAGAACTGCGGCAGCGCGCCGCGCCCCAGACCGACCTGCGGACCCCCGGTGGGCATCGCAAACGAAGGCGAAAAGAGAATCGCGACGAACGCAAGGAGAATCAGCGTCATCGCCGCACTGGCGGCAAGACGAATGGCCTGCATGGCGTGAACCCCGAATCGCCGGCATTGCCTCCGTCGGGAGTCTCCCGACGGATGCAATCAGGCAGTTAGTCTTTCGAGAAAGCCTGCTGCGCGACGACGGCGATGGCCTTGGCGACCTTCGCCACCTCGGCGTCGAGCTCGGGACCACTGATCGGATCGATCAGGAAGCCGTTCTTGGCGGCGAAGTCCTTGAACTCGGGACTCTCGAGCGCCGCCTTGAACTTCGCGGTCAGTGTCGCCCGCACTTTCGGGTCCATGTTCGCCGGCGCGGCGATGTAGGCCATCTGCACCATCGGCCCGAACGGAAACACGTCGATACCCTTGTCCTTGAACGTCGGCACATTCGGCAGCACTTCGAGGCGCTTGTTCTCGAATACGCCGAGCGGACGCAGGTCGCCCGACTTGATCTGCTCCATCGTCTCGCTCGGCTTCAGAACGCCGGCCTCGACCTGCTGGCCCATCAGCTCCGAGATGACACGCGAGCCGCCGGGGTACGACACGTGGCGGTACGCGACGCCGGCCCCGCGTGCGGTCATCGCCGCGAAGATGTGGTTGATGTTGTTCGCCCCAGGCGTGCCGATCGTGACCTTGCCCGGGTTCGCCTTCATGTGCGCAATGAACTCTTCGAGCGTCTTGATGTTGCTCTTGCCCGGCACCAGCAGAATCAGCGGGTCGACCGACACGCGGATGATGTGCGTGAACTGCTCGTTCTTCAGCGGCGTCTTGCCCTGCGCGATGATCGCGAGCGTCGAGCTGGTTCCGTTGCCGATCGTGTAGCCGTCGGGCCGCGCCGTGGCGACCTGGCCCATGCCGACCGCGCCGGTGCCGCCTGGAACGTTCTCGATGACGACCTTCAGTCCCTGTTTGGCGAGCAGCGGCTGCAGGTAACGGGCCATGATGTCGTTCGAGCCGCCGGCGTTCCAGGGAATGACCCAGCGAACCTCGCGGTCCGGGTACTCGGCGGCTGCAGCGGCCGGAAGGCCGGCGATCAATGCGCCGGCGACAATGGCGGAGGAAACGAGATAGCGGGCAATGTTCATCGTGCCTTTCTCCTTGGTGGAAACCTGCCGGTTGCGATGTTTGTTATAACGTATAACATACATCATGCAACGCAGAGCGGTATCCTGTCAATGCGCTCAGTCAGAAGTTCGCCGCTATCCGTGAAGATCTCTCGCCAACCGACGCAGATTGACGATGAACAAATCCGCTGAACCCGCTCTGCAACCGATCGAGCGAGAAACCCTTTGGGATCAGGTGTATGCGCAACTGCGCGACGCCCTCTTCGCCGGCCGTTTCGAGCCCGGTGGTCGACTCGTGCTGCGCGATCTCGCCGATTCCCTGGGCACGTCGATCACGCCCGTGCGTGATGCGGTGGCACGCCTTGTCGCCAATGGCGTCCTCCAGCTGGGTCCGCGAAACACGGCGCTCGTTCCGGATGTCAGCACGGAAACACTGAGGCAGCTGATCATCGTGCGTACCGAACTCGAAGGTCGAGCGGCACGCGAAGCCGCGCGCAACGCGGACGAGAAATCAGTCGGCGAACTGGACCGGCGGCTGGCCCAGATGCGCAAGCTCATTGCCGACCGGAAGCTCGGCGCCTACCTGGACCTGCACCGGCGCTTCCATTTCGGCATCTACGAGATGGCGAAGATGCCGGTGCTTTACGAGATGATCGAAAGCCTCTGGCTTCGCTGCGGACCCGCACTGTCGTTCGTGCTGCCCGAGTACATCTACCAGCTGAAAGGGACCGACCATCACTTGAAGGTGCTGGACGCTCTGCGCGGGCACAACGCCGCCCAGGCAGAGGCCGAGATCGTTGCCGACATCGAGGAGGCCGGTCAGTACCTGTTGAGCCTGGCCGACGAGCAAGGACGAATCAGGCGGCCGAAAACGTAGTACCTGTCGGAGAGCGCGGCGCCGCGAGTTCGCTGCTGAACCCTGAACCAGCCACCCAGAAGCAGGCGCGCCGACCACCGTAACGGCGGTCGGCGCGTTCGCGGACAGCGTCGCTTACTTCAGCGCCTGCAGCTTGTCGTAGGTCGCCTTGTCCCAGGTCGCGTCCGGGCCGTTGTGCAGCTTGACGGTTGCCTCGCGGAACGGCTTGCGGTCGACCCTGATCACCGTCTTGCCGCGTTTCTCGAACTCGGCACCGAGCCTCTTCTCGTTTTCGATGATTTCGCTCGTCGCGCGCGCGGCCGCTTCCTTCAGCACGGCCTCGAAGGTCTTCTTGTCGGCCGCGGACAGCTTGTTCCAGGTCGGGCCACCGATGATGGTCAGCAGCGCGTCGGTGATGTGCCCGGTCAGCACGATGTACTTCTGCACCTCGTAGAACTTCTTGGCATCGATCGTCGGCAGCGGGTTCTCCTGCGCGTCGACCGTGCCGCTCTGCAGCGCCAGGTACACCTCGGCAAAGGCGATCGGCGTCGGGTTGGCGCCGACGGCGCGCGGGAACATCGTGTACAGCGGCGCGTCCGGGACGCGGATCTTCAGCCCCTTCATGTCCTCCGGCGTGCGGATCTCCTTGTTCGACGTCACATGCCGCTCGCCGTAGTAGGTGATCGCGACGACCTTGTTGCCGCTTTTCTTCAGGTAGCCCTCGGAGATGTCCTGGAACAGGCTGCTGTTTCCGTAAGCCTTCCAGTGGTTGAAGTCGCGGAACATGTACGGCGCGCCGCCGATCGCGATCGGACCGTAGTTGCGGCCGGCGAACAGTTGCCCCGTGTAGATCATGTCGACCGTGCCGAGCGTCAGGCCCTGGTTGATGTCGCTTTCCTTGCCGAGCGTTGAGGCCGGGAACACCTCGACCACGTAGCGGTTGCTGGTCCGCTTGGCAATCTCGTCGGCCGCCCACAGCGCGGCGGTGTGATACGGCTCGGACACCTCGTAGACGTGGGCGAACTTCAGCTTGGTCTGCGCCTGGGCCACGCCGGCGCTCAATGCGAGCGCGGCGAACGTTGCAATCCACTTCGACTTCATCGTGCCTCTCCTATGTCTTCGATGCGCTCCGGCGTCGTCCCGGCGAAGGCCGGGACCCAATGTGCGGCGCTGGAAAATTGGGCCCCGGCCTGCACCGGGGCGACGAAACCTCACTTCCCTACATCACCGCCCCCACTTGCCAGGGAACGAATTCCTGCTGCCCGTAGCCGAACGACTCGCTCTTCGACTTCCGGCCCGACGCGGCAGCGAGGACCATCTCGAAGATGCGCTCGCCGACCGACTCGATCGTCGCCCTGCCGTCCGCGATCTCGCCGCAATTGATGTCGATGTCCTCTTCCTGGCGCTGCCACAATTCGCTGTTGGTCGACAGCTTCAGCGACGGCGACGGCGCGCATCCGTAGGCCGAGCCCCGCCCGGTGGTGAACACGATCATGTTGGCGCCACCGGCCACCTGGCCGGTGGCGGAGACCGGATCGTATCCGGGGGTGTCCATGAAGACGAACCCCTTCGCGGTGACCGGCTGCGCATACTCGTAGACGTCGACCAGGTTGGTCGTGCCGCCCTTGGCCACGGCGCCAAGCGACTTTTCGAGGATCGTGGTGAGGCCTCCGGCCTTGTTGCCCGGCGACGGGTTGTTGTTCATCTCGCCGCGATTGCGCGCGGTGTAGTCCTCCCACCACCTGATCCGGGCGACCAGCTTCTCGCCGACCTCGCGCGACACGGCGCGCCGCGTCAGCAGGTGTTCGGCACCGTAGATCTCGGGCGTCTCCGACAGGATCGCCGTGCCGCCCTGCGCGACCAGCCGGTCGACCGCATTGCCGAGCGCCGGGTTGGCGGTGATGCCCGAGTAGCCGTCCGACCCGCCGCACTGCAGCCCGAGCGTCAGGTGGCTCGCGGGCACCTCGCTCCGCGTGACGCGATTCACACCCGGCAGCATCTCGCGGACCAGCGCCACGCCGCGGGCGATCGCCTTGGCGGTGCCCCCGACGTCCTGCATGTTGTAGGTACGGAGGCGGTCGCCCTCGTTCAGGCTCTCGGCGCCGAGCAGCGCAGTGATCTGGTTCGCCTCGCAACCGAGGCCGATCACCAGCACGGCGCCGAAATTGGCGTGCCTCGCGTAGCCGCCGAGAGTGCGGCGCAGCACCGTCATGGCATCGCCCATGTCCATGCCGCAGCCGGTGCCGTGGGTCAGCGCAACGACGCCGTCGACGTTGGGATAGTCCGCCAGCGCCTGCGGAAACACGTCGCGACGGAACTGGTCGGCGATGGCGCGCACCACGGTGGCCGAACAGTTCACGCTGGACAGGATGCCGACGTAATTGCGCGTGGCCACGCGGCCGTCGTCGCGGACGATGCCGCGGAACGTGCGCGGCGTTGCCACATACGCCGTCGGTTTCACGTCGGCGCAGAACGCGTAGTCGCGCTCGAAGGCCCCCTGCTCGGCGCCGATGCCCAGGTTGTGCAGATGAACGTGCTCGCCGGGCCGGATGTCGCGCGTGGCGAAGCCGATGATCTGGTTGTAGCGGCGCACCGGCGCGCCCTTGCCCACCGGGCGTACCGCGAGCTTGTGGCCGGGCGGCACCAGCCCGCTGACGGTGACGTTTTCCTCGGCGATCTGCGTGCCGGAAACGAGCTGGCGACGGGCAATCACCACGTCGTCGTTCGGATGCAGCCGCAGGACCGGGCTGACGGTCGGTTCGGAAAAGACGGCGGACATGACGGACCTCAGAGAAACAGGCGGGGCAGCCACAGGCTGATCGCCGGAATGTAGGTGACCAGCGCCAGCGTCACGAGCAGCGGCGCCAGCCACGGCAGGATCGCCATCGTCGTGCGCTCGAAAGAAAGTCTCGAAACCCGCGCAAGCACGAACAGCACCAGCCCCATCGGGGGATGCAGCAGGCCGATCATCAGGTTGAGCACCATGATCAGGCCGAACTGCACCGGGTCGATGCCGAGTTGCTGCACGATCGGCAGCAGCACCGGCACCAGGATCGTGATCGCCGCCGTCGGCTCGAGAAAGCAGCCCACGAACAGCATCAGCAGGTTGGCCAGCAGCAGGAACACCCACGGCTCCTGGGTGAAGCCAAGCACCCACGCCGCCACCATCTCGGTCGTTCGGGTGACCGTCAGCATCCAGCCGAAGATCGACGCCGCGGCGACGATCAGCAGCACGGTGGCGGTCGTCTCGATGGTGTCCATCGACACCTTCACCAGCATCTTCCAGGTCAACGTCCGGTACCAGACGAGGCCGAGGAACAGCGCCCACATGCAGGCGGCGATCGCCCCCTCGGTGGCGGTGAAGACGCCGGCCGTCATGCCGCCGATCAGCAGCACCGGCGTGAGGATCGGCAGCACCGCCTCGAACTTGAACACCTTGTCGGCAACGAGAAGGGCCACCAGCGCCACGGCCACGGCGAGCGTCGGCAGCACACCCGCTTCGGTTGCGTACCAGATGGCGACCGGGAACCCGGCGACGATGCCGAGCTCGACGAGCGCCTTGACCAGATGCCCGAGGTGGAACCTGACGTCGCCGCCCCAGCCGTTCCTGTGCGCGAAATAGGCGACCGTGCCCATCATCAGCAGCGCCATCACCAGCCCGGGCATCAGGCCGGCGAGGAACAGCGCGCCGACCGACACGTTGGCGAACATGCCGTAGATCACGAAGGGCAGCGACGGCGGAATGATCGGCCCGAGCGTGGCCGAGGCGGCGGTGACGCCGACGGCGAACTCGGTCGAATAGCCGTGATCCTTCATCGCCTTGATCTCGATCGTGCCCAGTCCCGCCGCATCGGCGATCGCCGTGCCCGACATGCCGGCGAAAACCATCGAGCCCACCACGTTGACGTGCCCCAGCCCGCCCTTCAGCCAGCCGACCAGCGACAGCGCGAAGTTGTAGATACGGTTGGTGATGCCGGCCGAGTTCATCAGATTGCCGGCCAGCACGAAGAACGGCACCGCCAGCAGCGGAAACGAATCGATGCCGCTGACCATGCGGTGGATCACCACGAAGTCCGGCGCCACGCCGCTCGCCATCACGTAGATGAGCGACGCCCCGGCCATGGCGAGTGCCACCGGAACCCCCGAGCCCATCAGGCCGAGGAACAACAGCTTGAAGCCGCCCGGTCCCATCAGTGGTGCTCCGCCAGTTCGGGCTGCTCAAGAACGGAAGCGCCACGCCGCCAGTTGGCGATCGCCACCTGAACCGCGCGAAACGTCATCAGCGCGAAGCCGAACAGCACCACGCTGTAGACGATGCCGATCGGCCAGTCGATGACCGACATCTGCTGTCCGCCGATTAGCTGGATGAGCTTCCAGGTGAGCCACACCGCGTAGCCGAAGAAGGCCACGCGGAACAGGTCGACCAGCGTGGACATCAGCCGCATCAGCGGCCGCGGCAGGATGCGGTAGAAGAAATCGACCTGCACGTGGTTGTTCTTGCGCACGCTGATCGCCGCGCCGACGAATACCACGCAGATCAGCAGGTAGCGCGCGATCTCCTCAGTCCACGCGGCCGAGTCATTCAGCGCGTAGCGGGTGAAGAACTGGTGGAAGATCACCCCGGCCAGACCCCAGAAGAAGACGAGCGCGATCCAGTCCTCGAAGCGGTACTTCGAAATGTCGATCGGTGCATCCGTGATGTGGAAATGCCCCTCGGCGTCCATCACCGGGCCGAGCGCGTCGACCTCCGACGACGCCTCGCCCCCGGTTCTTTCGCTGTCCGTTCCCATCGCGCCCCCGTTGCTCTTCGCCGCCGCCTACTTGCCGAAGCCGCGCTTGAACCGGCTCCCCGCATGCGCCAGATGCTGCCTCATCGCCGCACGGGCAGCGACAGGATTGTGCGCCTCGATCGCATCGAGAACCGCCTGGTGCTCGTCGATGGCCGCGCTCCACAGCGCCGGCGTGTCGAAATGATGCTCGAGCTGCAGGAACAGCGGGCCGGTGCGCTGCGCCCACAGAGTCTGCACGACCAGCGCGAGCGCGCTGTTGCCGCTCGCCTCCGCGATGCGCAGGTGGAACAGGTGGTCGCCGTCGAGCGGCACCACGTGCTTGCTGCGGTCGCGGCTCATCGAGGCCAGCGCCGCCCTCATCTGCCTGACCTGCGCCGGCGTCGCATGGCGCGCCGCCAGCGCGGCGCATTCGGACTCGATCAGCCGGCGCGCGTCGATCAGCTCGAACGGCCCCGAATCCGGCGGCAGCAGCGGGCGGCGCGCCGCCGTATGCCGCGCATCGGCCACGTAGACGCCGGAGCCGACCCGCACCTCGACGAAGCCCTCGACCTCCAGCGCGATCAGCGCCTCGCGCACCGACGGCCGGCTCACGCCGAGCTTGGCAGCGAGGTCACGCTCCGGCGGCAGCCGCGCGCCGGGACGGTATTCGCCGCGCCGGATCAGCGCCGCAATCTGGTCGGCAATCTGCCGGTAAAGTCGACGCGGTTCGACGGCTTTGATCGGCATGCGCAGCCTGTAGAGGGTGGCGTTGCGGAGGTTGCAGCGGCACCGCGCGATGGACAAGGCCGGCGGGCGGCACTTAGACTGCGCCACTGGTAAAGTGGTCAGGCCAATTTCGCGGCCAGCTTCACACGGTCGCCGAGCGGTGTCAAGGCGCGCCACGCAGAGCGGGACGACAGCGGGGAGGGGAAATCATGAGCGGCCGACTGGCGGGCAAGACCGCCCTGATCACTGCGGCGGCGCAGGGCATGGGCCGCGCCGGCGCGCTGGCCTTCGCGCGCGAGGGTGCGCGGGTCATCGCCACCGACGTCAACGAGGAACTGCTGCGCGACCTGGCCGGCCGGCCGGGCATCACGACCGCGCCGCTCGACGTGCTCGACGACCAGGCGGTGCACGCGTTCGTCGACAAGACCGGCGCGGTGGACATCCTGTTCAACTGCGCCGGCTGGGTGCACCAGGGTTCGATCCTCGACTGCTCGATCGACGACTGGGACCGCAGCTTCGACCTGAACGTGCGGAGCATGTTCGTCATGACCCGGGCGATGCTGCCGGAGATGGTCGCCGCCGGCGGCGGCGTGATCCTGAACATGGCTTCCGTGGTCGGCGCGAACAAGGCGGTACCGAACCGGCTCGCCTATACCGCGAGCAAGGCCGCCGTGGCGGGTTTCACGCGCGCGCTGGCGGCCGATCATGTGCGGCAGAACATCCGCGTGAACTGCGTCTGCCCCGGCACGGTCGACACGCCGTCGCTGGGGGATCGCATCAACGCCTTCGCCGATCCGGTGCAGGCGCGCAAGGACTTCGTCGCCCGCCAGCCGATGGGTCGGCTGGCCACTGCGGAGGAAATGGCCGAGACATTCGTTTATCTTGTGTCCGAGGAGTCGTCGTTCATGACCGGGCAGGCGATCTTCGTCGACGGCGGCATGAGCCTCTGATCGAATCCATCCCACTCTTTCGGGAGATGCCATGAAACTGCTGCGCTATGGCCCGTCGGGCCGCGAAAAGCCGGGACTGCTCGACGCGGACGGTCGCATCCGCGACCTGTCCAGCATCGTCAGCAACATCGACTCCGGCGTGCTCGCCCCGAGCCGACTGGCGCACCTGCGGGGATTCGACCCGGCCAAGCTGCCGCTGGTGCGTGGCACACCGCGGCTGGGCGTGCCGTACACCGGCATCGGCAAGTTCATCGCGATCGGGCTGAACTACTCGGACCACGCCGCCGAATCCGGCATGCCCGTCCCCGCGGAGCCGATCGTGTTCATGAAGGCGACCACCTGCATCACCGGGCCGAACGACGGCATCACGCTGCCCAAGGGTTCGGCCAAGACCGACTGGGAGGTCGAACTCGGCGTGGTGATCGGCACCAAGGCGCAATACGTCGACAAGGCCGAAGCCCAGCGGTACGTGGCCGGCTACTGCGTCATCAACGATGTCTCCGAGCGCAACTTCCAGCTCGAGCGCGGCAGCCAGTGGGACAAGGGCAAGGGCTGCGACACGTTCGGCCCGATCGGGCCGTACCTCGTGACTACCGACGAGATCACCGATCCGCAGAATCTCGAACTGTGGCTCGATGTCAACGGCGAGAAGCGGCAGCGCGGCAACACGAAAACGATGGTCTTCGGCGTCGCCCATCTGGTGAGCTACATCAGCCAGTTCATGACGCTGATGCCGGGCGACATCATCACCACCGGCACACCGCCCGGCGTCGGCATGGGCATGAAGCCGCAGCAGTACCTGAAGGCCGGCGACGTGGTCACGCTCGGCATCCTTGGGCTCGGTGAACAGCGCCAGCGCGTGGTCGCCTGGTCCGGGCGTTGAAGGGGTGGCCGGCGCGACCCGCGTGATCCTCGCTGCCGACGCGCTGGCCGGCCTCCGCATCCGGCACGGGATTGACCGCGCCGGTCGAACGCGGCTCGCTCGCGGCGCTGAAGCGCGAACCTCGTGCGGATGGCACGCGCAAACGACGGGATGATCGAAGACCTCGCTGACAAGGTCGTGCTGATCACGGGCGCCAGCAGCGGCATCGGTGCCGCCGTCGCTCGCGCGTTCGGCGCCAACCGCGCGCGGGTCGCCGTTCACTACAACAAGAACGCCGCCGCTGCGGAGCGGGTCGCTGCCGACATCATCGCCAGTGGCGGCGAGGCAATCACGGCACAGGCCGATGCGACCGACACGCAGGCCCTGCTCGCCCTCGTCGACCGCACGATGCAGGCGTTCGGCCGCATCGACGTGCTGGTCAACAACGCGGGCGACATGGTGCGCCGGGTGCCGATCGCCGACCTGACCGACGCGACTTTCGAGCACATGCTGCGGCTGAACGTGCTGTCGATGCTGACGATGTGCCGCGCCTGCCTGCCGCACTTCCGCCGCCAGGGCAGGGGCAACATCATCAACGTCACGTCGGTCTCGGCGCGCCACGGCGGCGGACCTGGCGCCGTGCTGTACGCCGGCTCCAAGGGTTTCGTCAGCACCGCCACGCGCGGGCTGGCCAAGGAACTCGTCGGCGACGGCGTCCGCGTCAACGCGGTGGCGCCGGGCGTGATCATTACGCCGCTGCACGACCGGCACACGACCGGGCAGCAGCTCGAGTCGTTCAAGGCGACGATCCCGATGGGCCGGCTCGGCACCGCCGACGAATGCGCCGGCGCGTTTCTGTTCCTGGCCTCCGACCAGTTGAGCGGCTACGTCACCGGCCAGATCATCGAGGTCAACGGCGGGCAGTACATGCCCTGACCGGGCCGCAGCTTCGCCGGTCGACCTTCAACGCAAAGAACGGAGTTCCTCATGATGTCTCCACGAACCCTGTCCGTGCCGCTCGTGTTCGCGGCGCTGGTCGCCGCCGGGTTCGACGCCGCAGCGCAGGCGCCCGCGACGACATATTCGTTCACGCTGACGCCGATCCACGAGGGGACGACCAATCTGGACCGCGGCGGCGAGGTGGGCTCCACCAGCCTGCTCGCCAATGCGGGGTTCCAGCACTTCCTTTCACGCCAGTGGGTGATCGGCGGATCCCTTCAGTACGGTCGTGACGACTGGCGTTTCACCAATCCGGTCGCTTTCGACAGACAGGCCCCATGGGACTCGGTCAATCGCGCCGCCGCGACCGTTTCGGCAACCTACGTCTCGGCCGGCGGGTTGCGCTGGACGCTTGCGCCACAGGTCGAGTTCGCGGCCGAGTCGGGCGCGAAGAGCAGCGAATCCTTCGGCTACGGCGCGTTGCTGATGGCCGCCAAGTCCTACAGCCAGGACCTCACGCTCGGGCTCGGGCTCGGCGCGTTCCGCCGGATCGAGAAGACCACTTACATCCCGTTCCTGATCGTCGACTGGCAGATCACGCCCGACCTTCGACTTGCCAATCCGTTCAGCGCCGGACCGGCGGGCGGCGCAGGGCTCGAGCTCTCGTATGCGTTCGCACCGCGCTGGGAATTCGGCATTGGCGGTACTTATAGAAGCTATCGCTTCCGCCTGCGCGAAGACGGTTCCACTCCGAACGGTATCGGCCAGTACCAGTTGACGCCGATCTTCCTGCGCGCGGGCTACCGCGTCGACAGGACCTGGCAGGTGAATTTCTACGCCGGTACGGCGGTCGGCCCGAAACTCGTGCTCGAGAATGCCTCTGCGGACGAGATCGCCAGCGACAAGCCAGGGTCGACCCCGATCGTCGGCGCGACGATCTCCGCACGCTTCTAGAGTGACGACGATCCGCCAGATCGACCCGTGCGGGTCCAGCGGCGGGCAGCGCGTGCCCTGAGTTGCGTCAGAGAACGGCGCGCATGCCGGCCGCGCGCGCCCTTGGCGGGCAACCGGCGCGCATCGACCCTCATTGCGGCTGGAAGCCGCTCGACTTGATGATTCTGGCCCAGGTCTGCGCGTACGCCCGTTCGCGCGCCGCCAGCTGCTGCTGCGGCATGTAGCCGACCGTCATTCCGAGCGTGGTCAGGCGATCGCGCACCTCGGGCATCGCGATCACTTTTGCAAGCGCGGCACCGAACTGGTCGATCACCGGCTGTGGCGTTCCGGCCGGCGCGAAGAACGCGTAGAAAGGCACGTCCTCGAATCCGGCCAGGCCAAGCTCGGCAAAAGTCGGCACGTCGGGCACCGCCGGCTGGCGCGCGCCGCCGAGCACCGCGAGCACGCGCAGCTTGCCCGCCTTGTGGTTCTCGATGAATTCGGGGACCGAACCGATCCCGGCGGGAATCTGGTTGCCCAGCATGTCGCCGATCATCGGCGCGCTGCCGCGGTACGGCGCCGAGACCAGGTCGAGCTTGTACTTCTCGCCGATCACCTTGACCAGAAACTCGGGCACGGAAGCCGGCGCCGGCACGCCGACCGCGGACTTGCCGCCCTGGCCGCGGACCCAGTCCACGTACTGGCTGAAGTCCTTCGCCGGCGTGCCGCCGGAAACCGCGAAGGCGTTGACGAAGGTGGCGAACCCCGCCACCGGAACGAAGTCGCGCGCCGGATCGAAGCCCGGGTTCTTGACCACCAGCGGCAGGATCGAGATGGTGTGGTCGTGCGAGATGAAGAAGGTGCCGCCATCCGGCGCCGCGGCCTTCAGCGCCTGCGCCGCCAGCTGCCCGCCCGCGCCCGGCCGGTTCTCGACGATCACGTTCGCGCCGAGCGCGTCCTTCAGCTTGTCGGACAGCAGGCGGGCGATCGAATCGGTGCCGCCGCCCGGCGGAAAACCGACCAGGATCCTGACCGTCCTGGCGGACTGGGCGAAGGCGCCCGCCGACGCGACGGCGAGCGTGACGGCGAGCGCGGCACGAACCAGTAGCGCGCGCCTGCGACGGGTTTGCTGCATGAGACCTCCGGGAAAGCCCCGGCACTGTCGCCGGCGGCGAAGTGCGAAGTATGCCTTCGGCGTCGGCCGGACCGTGAGGCGCCGGCGCTACTCCTTCACCGCCCCGGTCATCCCCGACACGTAGTACTCGACGAAGAACGAGTACAGCACCGCCACCGGCAGCGAGCCGAGCAGCGCGCCGGCCATCAGCGCGCCCCAGTGATACACGTCGCCCTCGACCAGTTCGGTAACCACGCCGACCGGCACCGTCTTCACCTCGGAGGACGAGATGAAGGTCAGCGCATAGATGAATTCGTTCCAGCTCAGCGTGAAGGCGAAGATGCCGGCCGAGATGAGCCCCGGCACCGCCAGCGGCAGGATGATCTTGACCAGGATCTGCCAGCGCGAGGCGCCGTCGATCAGCGCGCATTCCTCGAGTTCGTAAGGGATCGAACGGAAGTAACCCATCAGCAGCCAGGTGCAGAACGGGATCAGGAAGGTCGGGTAAGTCAGGATCAGCGCCAGCCGCGTGTCGAAGATGCCGAGGTTGAACACCACCTGGGCCAGCGGGATGAACAGGATCGACGGCGGCACCAGGTAGGCGAGAAACACGCTCATGCCCACGTAGCGCGAGCCCTGGAAGCGCAGCCGCTCGATCGCGTACGCAGCAAAAAGGGCGCAGGTGATCGAGATGAAGGTCGACACCACCGACACCAGCAGCGTGTTCCACAGCCAGTCCGGATACGAGGTCTCGAACAGCAGCTTGTTGATGTGCGCCAGTGTCGGGTTGACGACCCAGAACGGGTTGCCCTCGCGCGACAGCAGTTCCTCGTTCGGCTTGAAGGTGGTGATCACCATCCAGTAGAAGGGAAACAGCAGCACGAACAGGAACACCGCCAGCGGCGCGTAGATCGTGACGACCTTGCGCGGCAGCGACACCAGGTAATGCATGCCCTGCGAGTCGACCGCGTCTTCCCTGTCTCTCGTGTTCGCGCTCATTTGTCGCCTCCGCCCTGCTGCCAGCCGCGGCGCTGCAAGCCGAAGTAACTGAACAGGATGGCGGCGAGCAGGAATGGCACCATCGCCACCGCCAGCGCCGCGCCCTCGCCGAGCGCGCCGCCGGGGATGGCGCGCTGGAAGCTCAGCGTGGCCATCAGGTGCGTGGCGTTGAGCGGGCCGCCACGTGTCAGCACGTAGATCAGCTGGAAGTCGGTGAAGGTGAACAGCACCGAGAAGGTCATCACCACGGCGATGATCGGGGTGAGCAGCGGCAGCGTCACGAAGCGGAACTGCTGCCACGGCGTGGCGCCATCGATGCTCGCCGCCTCGTAGAACGACGGCGAAATCGTCTGCAGACCGGCGAGCAGGCAGATGGCGACGAACGGAATGCCCCGCCAGATGTTGGCGGCGATGGTCGAGAACCTTGCCAGCCACGGGTCGCCGAGGAAGTTGATGTACTCGTCGATCAGGCCGAGTCGCTCCAGGCACCAGCTGATGATCGAGAACTGCGCGTCGTAGATCCACCAGAAAGCCAGCGCCGACAGCGCGGTGGGCACGATCCACGGCAGCAGCACGATGGCGCGGACGAACGCCTTGAACGGCAGGTGCTTGTTCAGCAGCAGCGCCAGCCACAGCCCGAGCATGAATTTGAAGACACTGGCGACGATCGTGTAGAAGAACGTGTTGAACACCGACAGCCGCGTGACCGAGTCGCCCCACAGGTAGGCGTAGTTCTCCAGCCCGACCCACTCGCCGCCGCGGCCGACCTTCGTGTCGGTGAAACCGAGCCAGACGCCGAGGCCGAGCGGATAGGTCAGGAACAGCAGCAGCACGACGGCGGCCGGCAGCATGAACAATGCGCCGAGCGCGTTGCGATTACCCTGCAGTCGGTTCAGCAGACCGGACACGTTGGATCCCGGAGATTGGGGTGTGGCCGGCGCACCGGCGGTCACTGGCAGGCAGTGGCGGCCGATGCGCCTTTCCCGTCAAACGAAGCGCCGGCACTCAGACCTTGTAGTAGCGCTCGGCGCGCTTCTGAGCGCGCTCGGCCGCTTCCTTCGGCGACTTCGAGCCCGATGCCGCCTCGGCCACCATGTTGACGACGATGAAGTCCGCCGCCGCGCCGGCCGACGCATAGCCCAGCTTCCCGGCATAACCGATCGGCCGCATGATCTTCATCGCGTCGCGATACGGCGTGTGCTTCGGATCGACCGTCCAGATCGGGTTCTTCTCGTACGCGATCAGCGGCTGCGTCACGTAGCCGATCGCCGCCTGCATCCATGGGCCGAACTGTTCCTCTTCCATCATGAAGCGGATGAACTCCTTCGCCGCACGCGGGTACTTGCAGTGCTTGAAGATCATCTGGTTGAAGAAGAGGTTCAGCTCGGTCGGCACGCCCGCCGGCCCGATCGGCATGTTGGCGTGGTTGATGTCGGCAGCCATCTCCTTGATCTTCGGGTCATTGGAGTTCTTCGCCGCGTAGTAGACCGAGATGCCGTTGGCGGTGACGCTGCACTGGCTGTCGAGGAACGCCTTGTTGTTGTTCGGGTCGAGCCATGACAGCGTGCCCGGCACGAACGTCTCGTACAGCGCCTTTGCGTACTCGAGCGCCTGGATCGTCTGCGGGCTGTTGATGACGACCTTGTTGTCCTTGTCAACCAGCATGCCGCCGTGCGACCACAGCAGCCAGTGCGTCCACACGTTGCCGTCGCCGGTGGCGTTACCGAGCGCGAAACCGCCCGGCGTGCCCTTTTCCTTCAGCGCCTGCATCAGCTTCAGGAAGCCCGCCGTGTCCTTGGGGAAACTGCTGAAGCCGGCCGCTTTGATCTGGCTCTCCCGATAAACCATGCAGTTTCCGGCGCAGCCGAGCGGGATGCCGATCCAGTTCTTGCCGTTGGGCCGCAGGTACTGCTCGCATACCGGGTACCAGCCGCCGTACTTCCTGCCGAGATAGTTCGCGAGATCGGTGACGTCGACCAGTTTTTCCGGATACAGATTGGCGTCGTCGTGCGTCGACAGAATGATGTCCGGGCCGGCGCCGGTGTTGGCGGTCACCGCTGCCTTCGGCCGCACGTCCTCCCACCCTTCGTGGTCGACACGGACCTCGACGCCGTACTTGTCGCTGAACTTTTTCACGTTGGCCATGTAGGCGTCTTCGTCGCCCGCGACGAAGCGCTTCCACCGCAGCACGCGCAGCTTGGCGCCCTTTTCCGGCTGGTTCGACCATGCCTGCGCATGTACCGCCGGCGCAAACAGCGTTCCGGTCGCGGCTCCTGCGGCTACGGTGGCGGTGGTCTTGATGAATTCCCGGCGTTTGTACTGGCTCATGGTGCCTCCTTGGCGGGTTGAAGAAACCGGTCGAGAACTATGCTGCGATCCGCTGACCGCTCGCGGCATCGAAAAGGTGTGCCTTGGCTGGATCGGGCACGAGGTGAATGTGGTCGCCGGGCCGACAACTGGTCCGGTCGCGCAGCACGACGACGACGTCCGTGCCGCCGACCTCGCAGTACAGCTGGGTGTCGGCGCCCGTGGGCTCGACGACGATCACTTCCGCCGGCAGCCCGGAATCACCGAGGCTCAGGTGCTCGGGGCGCGTGCCGAACAGGAGCTTCTGCCCATCACTGGCGGATACGCTGTCGGGCAGCGACACGGCCAGGCCCTCCCCGAAGCGGAGCTCGGTGGCGCCGTTGGCGCGCCGCACCTCGCCGGAGAGGAAATTCATCGCCGGCGAGCCGATGAAGCCCGCCACGAACGTATTGACCGGCGTGTCGTACAGGTCGAGGGGCGAACCCGTCTGCTCGACGACGCCGTCCTTCATCACGACGATCTTGTCGGCCATCGTCATCGCCTCGATCTGGTCGTGCGTGACATAAACCGAGGTCGTCTTCAGCCGCTGGTGCAGTTCCTTGATCTCGGTGCGCATGGCCACGCGCAGCTTGGCGTCGAGGTTCGACAGCGGCTCGTCGAACAGGAACACCTGCGGGTTGCGCACGATCGCGCGGCCCATCGCCACGCGCTGCCGCTGGCCGCCGGAAAGCTGGCGCGGATAGCGATCGAGCAGGTCCTTCAGCCCGAGGATGTCGGCCGCCTGCGCGACCCGCGACTCGATCTTGCTCTTCTCGGTACTGGCCAGCATCAGGCTGAAGGCCATGTTGTCGCGCACGGTCATGTGCGGATACAGCGCATAGTTCTGGAACACCATCGCGATGTCGCGCTCTTTCGGCTGCACGTTGTTGACGACTCGCCCGCCGATCAGGATCTCGCCGCCCGAGATTTCCTCCAGGCCGGCGATCATCCGCAGCAGCGTGGTCTTGCCGCAGCCGCTTGGGCCGACCAGGACGGCGAACTCGCCGTCGTCGATCTCGATATTCACGCCATGAATCACCTTCGTCGATCCAAAGCGCTTTTCGACGTTGCGGATTACGACTCCCGCCATCTCGGCCCGTCTCCTCGTGTGCCGGACGAACAATGGGCCGGCAGCCCCGCCGCCACCCTCATGCCGTCACCGGTTTTTTCGTCCCCTGCACGACACAATACGCCGGCCGGCCGCTTTTCGCCCACTGCACCACGTTCAGCGCCGCCTTGCGCCTCAGTTCGGCCTCGGCCTCGATCGAATAGAACGCCGCGTGCGGCGACAGCAGCACGCGCGGGTGGCGCGCCAGCGGATGGTCGGTCGACAGCGGCTCGCTCGGCAGGACATCGAGCGCAGCCGCGGCAACCCGGCCGGCGTCCAGCGCCGCAAGCAGCGCGTCGATGTCGATGACCGCGCCGCGTGCCGTGTTGACGAGAATCGCGCCAGGCTTGACCGACGACAGCAGCGCCGCACCGACCAGTCCGCGCGTCTCGCCGGTGAGCGGCACGTGCAGCGAGATGACGTCGGCGGTTTCGAACAGTTGCGGCAGCGTGACCCGCTCGACGTAGGCCGGAAAGTCGCCGTCGATGATGTAAGGGTCGCAGGCGATCACGCGCGCGAAGCAGTTGCGTGCCAGGTGGGCGAATCGCTTGCCGATGCGGCCCAGGCCGAGGATGCCCACCGTCTGGTTGCCGGTGCGGCGGATCGTGCCCGGCGACAGGTAGTGCCACCGGCCGGCCTTCACGTCGCGATCGTAGAAAGGCAGATGGCGCAGCAATGAAAGCGCCATGCCCAGGGCATGGGTGGCGACCTCGCCGACGCCGTAATCCGGCGAATTGCCCAGCCACACGCCGTGCCGCGCGCAGGCGGCCGGATCGACGGTGTCGTAGCCGGCACCGAAGCGGCTCACCAGTCCGACCTGCGGCAGTGCCGCCAGCACCCGCTCGGTGACCGGCGCGTACTGCACCAGCAGCGCCGAGCAGCCGCCGGCGGCGTCGATCACGGCCTGCTCGGTGCGGCACTGCGCCGTCACGACCTCGATGTCCGCGTCCGCGAAAAGACCGCGCTCGAGCTCGACATCGGGAAAGTCGTAGTCGGTGATCAGGACTCTCATGGGAAAGGATTGGGAGGAGAGACGCGCCTCGTTCAGTGCAACGTGCTTCTTCACGCTTCAACTCTCACATGTCACGGTGCACGTCCTTCAGTGGTTGTCCCGCGGCACCGCCGAACCGCTGCCGCCGACCAGGAAATCCAGGTCGGCGCCCTCGTTGGCCTGGTTCACGTGGTCGATATACAGCTTCGTGTAGCCGCGCGCCATGGCCGGTCTGGGTGGCTTCCACGCCGCGCGGCGGCGCGCCAGTTCGTCTTCATCGACGTGCAACTGCAACTTGCGCCTGCCGACGTCGAGCTCGATCAGGTCGCCGTTCTTCACCAGCGCCAGCGGGCCGCCGGCGGCCGCTTCGGGCGCGACGTGCAGCACGACCGTGCCGTACGCGGTGCCGCTCATGCGCGCGTCCGAGATGCGCACCAGGTCGGTGATGCCCTTCTTCAGCAGCCGCGGCGGCAGCGGCATGTTGCCGACCTCGGCCATGCCCGGGTACCCCTTCGGCCCGCAGTTCTTCAGCACCATCACCGAGCTCTCGTCGATGCGCAGCTTCGGGTCGTCGATGCGGGCGTGAAAGTCGTCGATGTCCTCGAACACGACCGCGCGCCCCTTGTGCTTCATCAGCTTCGGCGTGGCCGCCGAAGGCTTGATGATCGCGCCCGACGGCGCGAGATTGCCGCGCAGCACGGCGATGCCGGTGTCCTTCTTGAACGGACGCGCCATCGGCATGATGACGTCCGGGTTGTGGTTCTCGGCCTTGCGCGAGTTCTGCCAGATCGTCCGGCCGCTGACCGTCAGCGCACTGCGGCGGAGCAGGCCCGCTTCGCCGAGTTCGCGGATCACGACCGGCAGCCCGCCCGCGTAGCAGAAGTCCTCCATCAGGTACTTGCCGTTGGGCATCAGGTTCACCAGCGTATGCACGCCGCGGCCGAACTCGTCCCAGTCGTCGAGCGAGAGCTTCACGCCGAGGCGCCGGGCGAGCGCGATCAGGTGGATCACCGCGTTGGTCGAGCCGCCGATGGCGGCGTTCACCCGGATCGCGTTCTCGAACGCCGCGCGGGTGACGATCTTCGACATGCGCACGTCCTGCCGCACCATGTCGACGATGCGCCGCCCCGCCTCGCGGGCGATCAGGTTGCGGCGCGCGTCGACCGCCGGGATACGCGGCGTTGCCCGGCAGCCCGATGCCGAGCGCCTCGACCATGCTCGCCATCGTCGAGGCGGTGCCCATCGTCATGCAGTGCCCGTGCGAGCGATGCATGCAGCTTTCGGCCTCGTGGAATTCCTCGCGCGTGATCTTGCCGGCACGCAGGTCCTCGCTGAGCGACCAGGTGTTGGTGCCCGAGCCGATGCGCTCGCCCTTGTACCAGCCCGAAAGCATCGGCCCGCCGGAGACGCCGATGGTCGGCAGGTCGACGCTCGCCGCGCCCATCAGC
Organism: uncultured beta proteobacterium; assembly: GCA_963847675.1. Taxonomy (GTDB): domain Bacteria; phylum Pseudomonadota; class Gammaproteobacteria; order Burkholderiales; family Burkholderiaceae_F; genus JADJWR01. The sequence goes on along the minus strand of CAWKAP010000004.1, from coordinate 433,491 downwards.
AGCGACGGCGTGGTCTTGTCGCAGCCCATCAGCAGCACGACACCGTCGAGCGGGTTGGCGCGGATGCTTTCCTCGACGTCCATGCTGGCGAGATTGCGGTACAGCATCGCGGTCGGCCGCAGCAGCGTTTCGCCGAGCGACATCACCGGGAATTCGAGCGGGAAGCCGCCGGCCTCAAGAACGCCCTGCCGGACCTGGTCGGCGAGCACGCGGAAGTGCGAATTGCACGGCGTCAGCTCGCGAGTACGTGTTGCAGATGCCGATGACCGGCCGACCGTCGAACTGGTCGTGCGGGACGCCGCTGTTCTTCACCCACGAGCGGTAGATGAAGCCCATCTTGCCTTCGCGCCCGAACCAGGCCTGGCTGCGCCGCTTGCGCGCGGGGCCGCGTGAATGCGCCATGCGAGATCGTCTCCTGTGTCGCGCCGCCTCGGAAGAACGGCCGTTGCAGCGCGGACCGGGTCGACGCACCGACCGTCGTTCGCTGCACGGGCAATGTACTCTGGCCGTTTCCGGAGGGTCAAGCCGGCTGGTCAAGTGGTCTGGCCAATTTCCGGACCTCTGCGGCGCTATAGTGGGCCGCTCACGGCAAAGCATGAACAAGCAAACGGAGGGCCGATGAATCAGCTCGACATGAAGGGACGCGCGGCCGTGGTGACCGGTGGCGCCGCCGGCATCGGCCTGGCGATCGCCACGCGCCTGGCCGCCTCCGGCGCGCGTGTCTGCCTGTGGGACCGCGATCGCGCCGCACTCGAGGCGGCGCGCCAGGCGCTCGGCGCCGGGCACGAGGGCGTCGCGCTCGACGTCGCCAGCGAGATGGAGGTTGCCGCAGCCACCGACGCGACGATGAAGGCGTTCGGCCGCATCGACATCCTCGTGTGCAGCGCCGGCATCACCGGTCCCAACGCGACGCTGATCGACTATCCGCTGGCCGACTGGCAGCAGGTGCTGGACATCAACCTGACCGGCCTCTTTCTCTGCAACCGCGCGATTGCAGCAAGGATGCGCGATGCCGACTACGGCCGCATCGTCAACATCGCCTCGATCGCCGGCAAGGAGGGCAATCCGAACGCCAGCGCCTACAGCGTGTCCAAGGCCGGCGTGATCGCGCTGACCAAGTCGCTCGGCAAGGAACTCGCCAGGACCGGCGTGCGCGTCAACTGCGTCACTCCGGCCGCCGTTCGGACCGGCATGTTCAGCCAGATGACGCAGGCCCACATCGATTTCATGCTGTCGAAGATCCCGCTGGGCCGCTTCGGCACGATCGAGGAGATTGCCGCGATGGTGGCGTGGCTGTGCACGGACGAGTGCTCGTTCTCCACCGGTGCGGTGTTCGATCTGTCCGGCGGCCGCGCGGTGTACTGATGGCCCGCTACTCCGCGGACGCGCTGCGCAGGTTCGCGCAGGCGCTTCTTGCCAAGGCCGGGCTGGCGGAGGACCGCGCCGCCGTTGTCGCCGACGTGCTGGTCGAAGGCGACCTGCTCGGCCACACGACGCACGGACTGGCACAACTCGCCGCTTACCTTGGCGAGATCGAGAAAGGGTCGATGCGCGTGAGCGGCGAGCCGGCCGTGCTCAACGACCGGCCGGCAAGCCTGCTGTGGGACGGACTGCGGCTGCCCGGCCCCTGGCTGACGATGCGCGCCGCCGACATCGCCGTCGAGCGCGCGCGAACCTACGGCACGGCGACCGTCGTCATTCGCCGCAGCCATCACGTCGCCTGCCTCGCCGCGTACCTGCTGCGCGCCACCGAGCAGGGCTTCGTGCTGCTGGTGGCCAGTTCCGATGCCAACTCGGCCAGCGTTGCGCCTTTCGGCGGCACGCGCGCGGTGTTCACGCCCGATCCGCTGGCCATCGGCTTTCCGACCGCAGGCGACCCGGTGCTGGTGGACATCTCCGCATCGGTCACCACCAACGGCATGAGTGCGCGCTTGCACAAGGCGAAGCAGCGCTTCGCGCACCCGTGGCTGCTCGATGCCGAGGGAAACGCCACCGACGATCCCGCGGCGCTGTACACCGATCCCCCGGGAACGATCCTGCCGGTCGGCGGACTCGAGGCCGGGCACAAGGGTTACGGGCTGGCGCTGCTCGTCGAAGCACTGACCGGCGGGCTGGCCGGTTTCGGCCGCGCCGACCCGAAGCAGGGCTGGGGCGCGACGGTGTTCGTGCAGGCGCTCGACCCGGAGGCCTTCGGCGGCCGCGACGCGTTCGTGCGCCAGGCCGAATTCATCGCGCAGCAGTGCCGCGACAATCCGCCGCGGCCCGGTGTCGACGCGGTGCGGTTGCCCGGCGAACGCGCGATGGCGCTGCGTCGCGAGCAGCTCGCGCACGGCGTGCAGTTGCACGAATCGATCCTGCCCGGGCTCGAGCCGTCCGCACAGCGGTTCGGCGTCACGCTGCCCGCAGCCGGCTGAGCGACCGCGCGCGCCGCGGCTCAGTGTGCGCCGCGCGGCCGGCGCCGCTGTTCCGCGCGTACTCGCGGTGCGAGCCGTTGCTCGGCCTCGTCACCGTCGACGGGTTTGCCCTCGCCGTCGACCATCGGCTGCTCGTAGTCGTTCCAGCCGCGCACGCCGGTCTTCAGCGAAACCACGTCGCCAAAGCCCATCTGCTGCAGCACATCCGCGGCCAGTACGGATCGCTGCCCTGAGCGACAGATGACGACGATCGGAAGATCGCGCCGTTGCGCCAGTTCGGGGACGGTTTCGTCGTAGTCCCATTCGCAGGCCTGCTCGAGCACGCCGCGCGGTACGTTGATCGAGCCTGGAATCTGCGCCTGCGCGAACTCCCCCGGCTCGCGCACGTCGAGCAGCAGCAGCGGGCGATCGCGCTCGAGCTCTCTGCTGAGGTCCCACGGCATGATCTCGCGCACGCGTTGCAACGCATCGGCGAGCAGATCCGCATAGCGTTTCATCAGTCACCCCCTTCTCGATTCCTCTCCACCGTCGTCGGCCATTCAACAAGTGCCCGCCGGAGCAGTGATTGGTCAGGCATGAGCCTCGCGCCCCCCGCCCGGCGCCGCTGTTCAAGCGCCGGCGCGACCGATCGCCTCTCCGGCGGCAAAGCCCGACGCCCAGGCCCACTGGAAGTTGTAGCCGCCCAGCCAGCCGGTGACGTCAACCACCTCGCCGATGAAGTGCAGGCCGGGTACGCGTTTGGCCTCCAGCGTGTTCTGCGACAGCTCCTCGGTATCGATGCCGCCGCGCGTGACCTCGGCTTTGCGATAACCCTCGCTGCCGCTCGGCACCAGCGACCAGCCATGCAAGGACTCGGCCAGCGCGCGCAGCACCTTGTCGCCGGTCTCGGCGATGCGCTGCTCGCCGCGCAGGTTCTGCAATGCCAGCCAGCCATCGGCCAGGCGCCGCGGCAGCAAGGTGGCAAGAACCCTGGCCAGGCTCTGCCGGCTGTCATTCTTGCGTGCGATCAGCGTGGCGGCCAGCGCTTCGTCGGCAAACTGCGGCACGAGGTCGATCGCCAGGGCGTCGCCGGCATTCCAGAAGCTGGAGATCTGCAGGATCGCCGGACCCGACAGGCCGCGATGCGTGAACAGCAGGTCCTCGGTGAACTGCCCCGAACCGCAGCGCACGTCGACCTCGAGCGAGACGCCGGCGAGTTGCGCGAATGGCCGCCAGGCTTGCGCGTCGAAGGTCAGCGGCACCAGCGCCGGCGCCGGCGCAACGATGCGCAGGCCGAACTGGCGCGCGATGCGGTAGCCGAAGTCGGTGGCGCCGATCTTCGGAATTGACAGGCCGCCGGTGGCGATCACCACACGGTGCGCCTCGAGCGCGCCCTGCCCGGTCATGACTTCGAACAGTTCACCGCGCCGGCCGACCCCTGCGACCTTGCACGGCATCGCCCAGCGCACGCCACCGTCATCGCACTCGGCGCGCAGCATGTCGATGATCTGCTCCGAGGAGCCGTCGCAGAAAAGCTGCCCCTTGTGCTTTTCGTGAAATGCGATGCCGCGCCGCCTGAGCAGTGCGGTGAAATCGGCCGGCGTGCAGCGCGCGAGCGACGAGCGGCAAAAGTGCGGGTTGGCGGAGAGAAAATTCTCGGGGCTCGTGTGCCGGTTGGTGAAGTTGCAGCGCCCGCCGCCGGAGATGCGGATCTTCTCGGCAAGCTTTGCGGCGTGGTCGATCAGCAGCACGCGCGCGCCGCGCTGCCCGGCCACCGCCGCGCACATCATCCCTGCCGCGCCCGCGCCGATGACGATCGCGTCCCAGGGTTTGGCTGCGTTGCTGCTCAGGGGATCTCCGGCGAAACGAGTGCTTGCCGGGCGGTCCTCGCGTCCGCTGCCGAGGCGGCGCGCCGCGGAGCAACGGCATGCGCGAGTGCGACCGCGTCGCCGGACGGTGAAGCGCGTGGCCCGAGCGCCTTCCTCGTGGCCGTGGCCGGCGGCCGCGCCGCACCGGCCGCCCTGCGCAAAGCTGGCTTCTGGCGCGGGCTGAACAGGCGTTTCACCCGGCCGTGAAGGGCGCGCTCGGCGCGCGTCCTGAGGCTGCGGCCGGCGCTTCGCGCCTTCACCTCGGCTGCACCGAGGTCAGCCTGCGCCGCAAGTTGCAGGGCATTCTCACTCTGCAGTGAAGAATCCTTTCATCCTGTCCATGAAGCTCTTGGTCTGCGGCGAATGCTTGTCGCCGCCGTCGTGCAGCGAAGTCTCGAAGTCGCGCAGCAGCTTCTTCTGCTTGTCCGACAGCCGCACCGGCGTTTCCACGCTGACGTGGCAGTACAGGTCGCCCGGATAGCTCGAGCGCACGCCCTTGATGCCCTTGCCGCGCAGCCGGAAGGTCTTGCCGCTCTGCGTGCCCTCGGGAATCGTGATGCTGACCTTGTCGGTCAGCGTGCCGATCTCGATCTCGCCGCCGAGCGCGGCGGTGACGATCGACACCGGCACTTCGCAATGCAGGTCGTCGCCGTCGCGCTGGAACACGTCGTGCGCCTTCAGGCGGATCTCGACGTACAGGTCGCCCGGCGGGCCGCCGTTCATGCCCGGCTCCCCCTTGCCGGAGAGCCGGATCCGCTGGCCCTCGTCGATGCCGGCAGGGATGTTCACTTCGAGGACCTTGTTCTTCTTGATCCGCCCGGCGCCGCTGCACGCCGTGCAAGGCTCGGCGATCACCTTGCCGCTGCCGCGGCAGGTCGGGCAGGTCTGCTGGATCGAGAAAAAGCCCTGCTGCATGCGCACCGCGCCGGCGCCGCCGCACATGGTGCAGGTCTTCGGCGACGTGCCCGGCTTCGCACCCGAACCGTGGCAGGTCTCGCAGTTGTCCCACGCCGGCACCCGGATGTCGGTGGCAAAGCCCTTCGCCGCCTGCTCGAGCGTGATTTCCATGTTGTAACGGAGGTCGGCACCGCGGAAGGCGTTGCTGCGGCCGCCGCCGCGGCCGCCGCCGAAGATGTCGCCGAAGATGTCGCCAAAGGCCTCTGCGAAGCCGCCCATGCCCTCGCCGCCGCGGAAGCCGCCTCCTGCATTCGGGTCGACGCCGGCGTGGCCGAAACGGTCGTAGGCGGCGCGCTTGTTCGCGTCGGTCAGGACCTCGTAGGCCTCCTTGACCTCCTTGAACTTCTCCTCCGATGCCTTGGCGTGCTTCTCGTCGCCCTTGCCCTGGTTGCGGTCAGGGTGGAACTTCATCGCCAGCTTGCGATACGCCTTCTTGATCTCGTCCTCGGTGGCGTTCTTGGCAACGCCGAGGGCGTCGTAGTAGTCACGCTTGGCCATCTTCAGTCCATTTACATGCGACAAGGGCCGGGCGGAGTCTGCACCCCTCCCGGCCCGTCATGGGTCGAATCGCCCGCGTCAGCCGCGCTTGACCTCTTTGTAGTCGGCGTCGACGACGTCCTCTTCCTTCGATGACTTCGCTTCGCCGCCGCCGGCCTGCTCCGACGCGCCGGCCGCCTCGCCTGCGCCGGCCGCGCCGCCCTGCATGCCCGCGTACATCTTCTCGCCGAGCTTCTGCGAGGCGGTCATCATCGCGGCGGTCTTCGCCTCGATGGCTTCCTTGTCGTCGCCCTTGAGCGCTTCCTCGGCGTCCTTGACCGCGGCCTCGATCTTTTCCTTCTCGGCGGCGTCGAGCGAGGCGCCGTGCTCGGCGAGCGCCTTCTTGATCTGGTGCACGCTGGCGTCGGCGGCGTTGCGCGCCTGCGCCAGTTCGGCGCGGCGATGGTCTTCCTCCTTGTTGGCCTCCGCGTCCTTGACCATCTTCTCGATCTCGCCCTCGGTCAGGCCCGGAGTTGGCCTTGATCGTGATCTTGTTCTCCTTGCCGGTGGCCTTGTCCTTCGCGCCCACATGCAGGATGCCGTTGGCGTCGATGTCGAACTGCACCTCGATCTGCGGCAGGCCGCGCGGCGCCGGCGGAATGCCCTCGAGGTTGAACTCGCCGAGCAGCTTGTTGCCGCTGGCCATCTCGCGCTCGCCCTGGAAGACCTTGATCGTCACCGCCGGCTGGTTGTCGTCGGCGGTCGAGAACACCTGCGCAAACTTGGTCGGAATGGTGGTGTTCTTCTGGATCATCTTGGTCATCACGCCGCCGAGCGTCTCGATGCCGAGCGACAGCGGGGTGACGTCGAGCAGCAGCACGTCCTTGCGGTCGCCGGAGAGCACCGAGCCCTGGATCGCGGCGCCCACCGCCACGGCCTCGTCGGGATTGACGTCCTTGCGCGGCTCCTTGCCGAAGAACTCCTTGACCTTGTCCTGCACCTTGGGCATGCGCGTCATGCCGCCGACCAGGATGATGTCGTTGATCTCCGAGGCCTTGACCCCGGCGTCCTTGATCGCGATCCGGCACGGCTCGATCGTGCGCTCGATCAGCTCCTCGACGAGCGCCTCGAACTTGGCGCGGGTCAGCTTCATGTTCAGGTGCTTCGGACCGGAGGCATCGGCCGTGATGTACGGCAGGTTGATCTCGGTCTGCGTGCCCGACGACAGTTCGATCTTGGCCTTCTCCGCGGCGTCCTTCAGCCGCTGCAGCGCCAGCACGTCCTTCGACAGATCGGCGCCCGACTCCTTCTTGAACTCGGTGACCACGTAATCGATGATCCGCTGGTCGAAGTCCTCGCCGCCGAGGAACGTGTCGCCGTTGGTCGACAGCACCTCGAACTGCTTCTCGCCGTCGACGTCGGCGATCTCGATGATCGAGATGTCGAACGTGCCGCCGCCCAGGTCATAAACGGCGATCTTGCGGTCGCCGCGGCTGGACTTGTCGAGGCCGAACGCAAGCGCCGCCGCGGTGGGCTCGTTGATGATCCGCTTGACTTCCAGCCCGGCGATGCGGCCGGCGTCCTTCGTCGCCTGGCGCTGGCTGTCGTTGAAGTAGGCCGGCACGGTGATCACCGCCTCGGTGACCGCCTCGCCAAGATAGTCCTCGGCGGTCTTCTTCATCTTGCGCAGCACCTCGGCCGAAATCTGCGGCGGCGCGATGGCCTTGCCGCGCACTTCGACCCAGGCGTCGCCATTGGGCGCCTTGGAGATCGTGTAGGGCATCAGCTTGATGTCCTTCTGCACCTCCTTTTCCTCGAATCGGCGCCCGATCAGCCGCTTGACGGCGTACAGCGTGTTCCTCGGATTGGTCACCGCCTGCCGCTTGGCCGGCGCGCCGACGAGGATCTCGCCGTCTTCCATGTAGGCGACGATCGAGGGCGTGGTGCGCGCACCCTCGCTGTTCTCGATGACCTTGGGCTGGCCGCCCTCGAGGATGGCCACGCACGAGTTGGTCGTGCCCAGGTCGATGCCGATGATCTTGCCCATCTCTATCCCCCAGTGGAATGTCTTGCGGCGCCGCTGCGCCCGTCTTTCTTCAATGTGTGTCTGGCACCGGCCAAGTTCAAGCCGACTGCGCCACCGTGACCAGCGCCGGCCGCAGCACGCGGTCCGCGATGCGCCAGCCCTTCTGCAGCACGCTGACCACGTGATTGGCCGGCACGCCGCCGGCCGCCTCGGCCGGAACCATCGAGATCGCCTGGTGGTTGTGCGGGTCGAACCTCTGCCCGACCGGGTTGATCTCGGCCAGCCGGCCCTTGTCGAAGGCCGCGCGCAACTGGCGCAGGGTCAGCTCGATGCCCTCGCGCATCGCCTCCGGCGTGGCGTTCTGCACCTCGAGCGCCTTCTCCAGGCTGTCGACGACCGGCACCAGCGTCTCGGCAAAGGACTCGATGCCGTACTTGTGCGCCTTCGCGACGTCCTCCTGCGCCCGCCGCCGGGTGTTTTCCGCGTCGGCCACCGCGCGCAGGTACAGCTCGTAGTTCTCGTTCGCCTTGGCCAGTGCGGCCTGCAGTTCCGCTTCGACGTCGACCACGCTGGCCGAGCCCAGCGCCTGCGGGGCCTCCCCCGAGGCTGCCTGGCCGGCCTCCGGCGCGCCCGCTTCCTGCGTCGGCGCCGCTGCCCGGTCGACCGGCTTCTGCTCCGGTTCGCTCATCCGTCCTCCGCTCCTGCCCGATTCATCAATAACTTGGCCGAGATTGGGGACGATCGCGGCGATTTCAAGGCTGGCGGCGCGCGGCGTTGCGCCCGGACATCGCCGATCCGCGCTCGTGGTCAGCCGAGCCGCTTGTGCATCACGGCGGCCGACGCCGGGCAGAGCTGCGCGAACTGCCGTGTCGCACGCAGCGAGGCGGGTGCTTCGTCGCGGGAGACCGTCTGATATCCGCGGCGCTCGAAGTACGCCGCCGCATCGGTGGTCAGCAGATAGACGTCGCGCGAGCCCGATTGCCGCGCATGGTCTTCCGCGGCCGCCACGAGCAGCGCGCCGGCGCCACGGCCGCGCGCTTCGGCAGCCACCGCCAGCGAGCGCAGCAGCACGGCGCCGTCGAGCGGCTGCACGCCGACCACGCCGACGAGACGGTCGCCGTCATGCAGGCCGAACAGGCGCAGCCGCGGGTCTTCGGCAAGATCGTCGGTCGGCAGCCCGGCTTCGGCGAGCAGGTCACGCGCCTGGTGCAGCGATGGCGCGTCCCTGCCGATGCGCAACATCGCAGGCCCATCGTCAGCGCGGTGCGCCGGCGAGCTTTGCCTGCACGGCTGACTGCGCGGCCGCCGCCTCGCGAGCGCTCCGCCGGTCACGCTCGACCGGCCAGCCCTGCAGGTGGCAGGCAGCCAGATCGGCCAGCGCGTGGATGAAGCCGGGCGACTCGTTCAGGCAGGCGACGTAGTGGAAGACCTTGCCGCCCGCGGTCAGGAACTCCTGCCGCCCCTCGATGTTGATCTCCTCCAGGGTCTCCAGGCAGTCGGCGACGAAGCCGGGGCAGATCACGTCGACCCGCTGCACACCCTGGCGACCGAGCGCGTGCAAGGTCGGCGCGGTGTACGGCTGCAGCCATTCGGCCTTGCCGAAACGCGACTGGAAGGTGACCACGTATTCGTCCCTGGCCAGGCCGAGCGCCTCGCCGAGCAGCCGCCCGGTCTTGAGGCATTCGCAGTGATACGGGTCGCCGAGGTCGAGGGTCCGCCTGGGCACGCCGTGGAAGCTCATCACCAGCTTGCCGCCGGCATCCCTCGCCGAGCCGTTCTTCGCCCAGTGCTCGAGCACCGATTTCTTCAGCGCGTCGATGTAGCCGGGGTGGTCGTGGAAGTGCTTGACGGTGCGCATCTCCGGAACGTTGCGGCAGCGCGCCAGTTCGGCGTTGACGGCGTCGAACACCGTCGCAGTCGTGGTCGCCGAGTACTGCGGGTACAGCGGCAGCAGCAGGATGCGCTCGGTGCCGGCCGCGCGCATCTCGGCCAGCACGCGGGGGATCGACGGCTCGCCGTAGCGCATCGCCAGCCGCACGTCGACGTCGAGCCCGCGCTCGCCGAGATAACCGCGCAGAAGCAGCGCCTGCTGTCCGGAGTGGACCGAGAGCGGCGAGCCTTTCTCGGTCCAGATCGTCGCGTACTTGGCGGCCGACTTCTTCGGCCGCACGGTCAGGATCACGCCGTGCAGGATCGGCAGCCAGACCGCGCGCGGGATTTCGACCACGCGCGGATCGGACAGGAACTGCCTCAGATAGCGTCGCACGGCGCCCGGTTCAGGCGCCTCCGGCGTGCCCAGGTTGACCAGCAGCACCGCCGTGCGTGGCACCGTGCCGTGCGTGTATTCGGGTTCGCGGTCGAAAGACATGAGTCGAAGGATCTGTGAAACGTGAACGGTGAAGTGTGATGCCCCTCTCCCCGGCCGTCTCCCCCTGGCGGGGCGAGGGAGGTGATCCACGTTTCACTTGTCACATTTCACGTTGCACGTTCCTCACTCCCGCGACAGCGCGCTCGACAGCAGCCGTGCCGTGATGTCGACGATCGGGATCACCCGCTCATAGGCCATACGCGTCGGGCCGATCACCCCGAGCGTGCCCACCACCTTGCCGTCGACCTCGTAAGGGGCGATCACCATGCTGGTCTCGTCCAGCGGAATGGTCTTCGATTCGCCGCCGATGTAGATCTGCACGCCCTGCGCCCGCCCGGAGATCTCCAGCAGCTGCATCAGCCGGGTCTTGTGCTCGAACAGGTCGAACAGCGCGCGCAGCTTGTCCAGGTTGGCGGCCAGGTCGGTGACTTCGAGCAGGTTGCGCTCGCCGGCCACCACGACCGCATCGTCGTCCTCGGCCGCCTGCTCGCCCGCGGCGACCGCGGCCTCCATCAGCGCGGCAATCTCGGTGCGCAGCTCATTCAGTTCGCCGTGCAGCCGGGCGCGCGCCCGGTCGAAGCTCAGGCCGGCGAAATGCTGGTTGAAGACGTTCGCCGCCTCGACCAGCTGCGCGGCGCTGTACGCCTTCTCGGTGACGAGGATGCGGTTCTGCACGTCACCCTCGGGGGTGACGATGATCAGCAGCACACGCTTGTCCGACAGGCGCAGGAACTCGATCTGACGGAAGCTGCTCGCCCGGCGTGGCGTCAGCACCACGCCGGCGAAGTGCGTCAGGCTGCCCAGCAGCTGCGCCGCGGTCTGCAGCGCCCGCTGCGGTTCGCCGACGCGGAGCTGGCCGCGGATCAGTTCGGCCTGCTGCTGCTCGACCGGCCGCACGGTCAGCAGCGCATCGACGAAGAGGCGGTAGCCGCGCGGCGTCGGCACGCGCCCGGCCGAGGTGTGCGGGCTGGCGATGAAGCCCATGTCCTCCAGGTCGGCCATCACGTTGCGGATCGTCGCCGGCGAAACTTCGAGCCCCGACATCCTGGCGAGCGCGCGCGAGCCGACCGGTTGCCCTTCGGCGATGTATCGCTCGATCAGGGTTTTCAGCAGCAGGCGTGCGCGATCGTCAAGCATGGCGGGACGTATGTTACGGAAACGCGCGAAACGCGGCCGCGGGCCGTCGACCGGCGAATCCATGCTGCTACATTTTGGCCATGGCGCACGCTTTCAAGAACGTCGCAATCTTCGGCAAGCCGAGGGTCGAAGGCAGCCGCCAATCGCTGACTGCCGCGCTGCGCCAGATTGCCGGCATCGTCGAAGCGGCCGGGCTGCAGGTCATGTTCGACAGCGCCACCCTCGAGTTGCTCGAGCTGCAGCCGTACACGGGCTATGCGCTGCAGGCGATCGGCCGACAGGCCGACGTCGCGGTGGTCCTTGGCGGCGACGGCACGATGCTCGGCATCGCCCGCGAACTGTCGTCGTTCGGCGTGCCGCTGATCGGCATCAACCACGGCCGACTGGGCTTCATCACCGACATCCCGGTCGAGCAGATTCCCGACGTCCTGCCGGCGATGCTTGCCGGTCAGTTCGAGACCGACCGCCGCGCGCTGCTCGAGGCCGAGGTCCGGCGCCGCGGCGAGGTCATCTACCGGGCGCGGGCCGTCAACGACGTGGTGATCTCGCGCGGTGTCTCCGGGGGCATGGTCGAGTTCACCGTGCGCGTCGATGGCGTGACCATCTACAACCAGCGCGCCGACGGCGTGATCCTCGCCACCCCCACCGGCTCGACCGCCTACGCGCTGTCGGCGAGCGGGCCGATCCTGCACCCGGCCCTCGGCGGGCTGGTGCTGGTGCCGGTGGCGCCGCAGACGCTGTCGCACCGGCCGATTGCGCTGCCTGACAATCTCGTCGTCGAGTTCGAGATCACCGACGTGCGCGAGGCCAGCGCGCACTTCGACATGCAGTCTTTCACGCAGCTTGCGCCGGGTGACGTCGTTCGCGCGCGCCGCAGCGCCGACGTGGTGACGCTGCTGCATCCGATCGGCTACAACTACTACGCCACGCTGCGCGGCAAGCTGCAGTGGAACGTGATGCCGAGCGACGCCACCGTGCGCACGTAGGCGCCGCCGCCCCGGACCCGTTCCGCCGCCTGCCGCTGTCGCCATGCTGCTGTCGCTCGCGGTCCGCAACTTCGTGATCGTCGACGAGCTGACGCTCGACTTTTCGCCCGGTTTCACCGTGCTGACCGGCGAAACCGGCGCCGGCAAGTCGATCCTGATCGACGCGCTGCAGCTGGCGCTCGGCGAACGGGCCGAGGCCGACGTCGTGCGCGACGGTGCGGCGCGCGCCGAGGTCTGCGCCGAGTTTCGCGTCGACGCGGACGCGGCGGCCTGGCTGCGCGACAACGACATGCAGGGCGACGGCGACACCGCGCTGCTGCGGCGGACCGTCGATGCCGGCGGCCGCAGCCGCGCGTTCGTCAACGGCACGGCGGTGACGCTGGCGCAGCTGCGCGCGCTCGGCGACCTGTTGCTCGACGTGCACGGCCAGCATGCGCATCAGTCGCTGCTGCGGCCGGCGGCGCAGCTGGCGCTGCTCGACGCGCACGGCGGCCTCGGCGCGGCGGCCAGCGCCGTCGCTGCAGCCCACGCCGGCTGGCGGCAGGCATGCCGGGCGCTCGACGAGGCGCAACAGATGGCGGGTGCGGCGCAGGTCGAGCAGGATCGGCTGCGCTGGATCGTCGACGAATTGACCCCGGTGGCGCCGCACCCCGGTGAGTGGGCCGAGGTCGAAGCCGAACATCGGCGGCTGGCGCATGGCGCCGGGCTGCTGGAAGGCTCGCAGGCGGCCATCGACCTGCTCGCCGAGGCCGAAGATTCGGCGCTCGCGCGCGTCGATGCCGCCGCCGAGCGGCTGGCGCGACTGACCGAATACGATGCGCGACTGCGGCCGGCGGTCGAGGCACTCGACGGGGCGCGGGCCCAGCTCGACGACGCCGCGCGCACTCTCAAGCGCTATCTGGATGGCGCCGACTTCGACCAGGCGCGACTGGCCGAGGTCGAAGCACGGGTTGCGGCGTTGCACGAGGCCGCGCGCAAGTTCCGCTGCGCGCCGGAGGAGCTCGCGCCGCTGCTGCACTCGTCGGGCGAAAAGCTGGCCGCGCTGGCCGCGGCCAACGACCTCGAGGCGCTGCGCACGCGCGAAGCACAGGCGCGCGCCGCCTACGACCGCGCCGCGGCGGCGCTGGGCAAGGAGCGGGCGAAGGCGGCGCAGGCCATGGCGCGCGAAGTCACGCGCGCGATGCAGGACCTGTCGATGCCGGGCGGGCGCTTCGAAGTCGAGTTGACGCCGTGCGAGCCATCGGTGACCGGCTCCGAACGGGCCGAGTTCAAGGTTGCGGGCCATTCCGGCGTGGCAACGAAGCCGCTGGCGAAGGTCGCCTCCGGCGGCGAGCTGGCCCGCATCAGCCTCGCCATCGCAGTGATCGCCGCCACGGCCACGCCGGTGGCCACGCTGATCTTCGACGAAGTCGACGCCGGTATCGGCGGCGCAGTGGCCGAGACCGTCGGCCGGCTGCTCAGGCAGCTCGGCGGCGACCGGCAGGTCCTGTGCGTCACCCACCTGCCGCAGGTTGCCGCGTGCGGCGACCAGCACCTGCGGGTCAGCAAGTTGCCCGGCGACGACGGCCGGCCGGTGTGCCGAATCGCACAGCTCGACCGCAAGACGCGCGTCGACGAACTGGCGCGCATGCTCGGCGGCCTGCAGATCACCGACACGACCCGCAAGCACGCGCGCGAAATGCTGGCCTCATGACGGCGGGCTGTGATGCCGCGCGCCGGCGGCTGCTGGTCGCCTCGGCCGCCGCAGCCGCCTGCCCGCAGGCGCTATCGCAATCACCATGGCCGCACCCGACGTTGAACGGCGCGCCGCCGCTGGTCATCGCGCACCGCGGCGCGAGCGGATACCGGCCCGAGCACACGCTGGCCGCATACGAACTGGCCATCGAACAGGGCGCCGACTTCATCGAGCCCGACCTCGTCGTCACCCGCGACGGGGCGTTGATCGCGCGTCACGAGAACGAGCTGTCGCTGACCACCGACGTGGCCAGCCGCCCTCAGTTCGCAGCGCGAAGACGCACGCAGACGATCGACGGCCGCAGCGTGACCGGCTGGTTCAGCGAGGACTTCCTGCTCGCGGAGATCCGCAGCCTTCGCGCGACCGAGCGGTTTGCCCGCGAGCGTCCGCGCAACGCGCAATTCGACGGTCGGTTCGGCATCGCGACGCTCGAGGAGGTCGTCGCGCTGGTGGCACCGGCCCGCCAGCCGGGCGGGCGCCGGGTCGGGCTGTATCCGGAACTGAAGTACGCCGCGCACTTCGCGTCGATCGGACTCGCTCCCGAGAAGCTCTTGGCCGACACACTGGAGAAAGCCGACCGGCACGGGCCGCTGCCGACATTCGTGCAGAGCTTCGAGTTGCAGGCGCTGCGCCGCTTCGCCGAACTTTCCGACGCGCCGCGCGTGATGCTGCTGGCCAAGGCGCCGACAGCCGCCGAACTGCGCGCCCTCGCCACCCAGGTGCAGGGCATCGGCGTGGCCAAGGGGCTGGTCTATCCGCGCGATGCCGACGGCGCGATCGGCGCGGCGACCTCGCTGGTCGGCGATGCGCATGCGCTCGGCCTGGCCGTGCACGCGTGGACCTTGCGCAACGAGGACGCATTCCTGCCGACGAACCTGCGCGGCCGGCCTCAGCGCGAGCTGGAGCTGTTCTTCGCCGCCGGCGTCGACGGCGTATTCACCGACTTTCCGGACTCGGCGGTCGCGCAGCGGCGCGCATCGTTGCGCGCTTCATAGCCGGCGAATCCGCGCCCTTCGGCGCCACTGCCGCGAAGCTTCGCGCTCCGGGCGGCCCGGCGAACTCAGTCCCGCGGCCGGTGCGGGCAATTCTTCTTGATGCACTCGGCGTACAGCGCCAGCGCGTGGTCGCGCAGCGCGAACCCCTTGTCGGCCGCGATGCGCTTCTGCCGCTGCTCGATCTCCGTGTCGACGAACTCCTCGACACGGCCGCAGGTCAGGCACACCAGATGATCGTGGTGCGCCCCCTCGTTCAGCTCGAACACCGCGCGGCCGGCTTCGAAGTTGCTGCGCGTCAGCAGGCCGGCCTGCTCGAACTGGGTCAGCACGCGGTAGACGGTCGCCAGGCCGACATCGAGCTGTACGGCCAGCAGGGCCTTGTAGACGTCCTCGGCGCTCAGGTGCCGGATGCCTTCCTGCGAGGAACGCTGGAAGATCTCGAGGATCTTCATCCGCGGCAACGTTGCCTTCAGGCCGCTGGCCTTCAGTTCGGTCGAGGCGGGGTGCGAACGGCTTGACATCGGCGGCAGGCGCTGCGCGCTCGGCGCATCGGAGAGGCGTGAGTATCATAGCGCCCGACCTGAAGCGACCTTCCTCGACACCTTCCTCGCCGCGATGCATTTCCGCCTGCCGCTCCGACTGGCCGTTGCCGCTGCCGCGCTGCCGCTGCTGGTCGCCTGCGAGTCCGCACGCCAGTGGACGCCGGATTTCATCCAGCCGTACCGGCCCGACGTGCAGCAGGGCAACGTGGTCACGAAGGAGATGGTCGACCAGATTGCCGCCGGCATGACGCGCGACCAGGTGCGCTTCCTGCTCGGCACGCCGGCGCTGGTCAGCGTGTTTCACCAGGATCGCTGGGACTACGTCTACCTGCTCAAGCGCGGCAAGGGCTCGGAAGTGCAGTCGCGCCGGCTGACCGTCCACTTCAGGGACAGTCGCGTCGAGCGCTTCGAGTCGGACGAGATGCCGCCGGAGGCGCTTGCCGACAACCTCATCCTCGGCCGTAAGCCGAAGGATCAGCCCAAGCCGCCGCCCAAGGACGTCGAGCCTCAGTTCAAGCGCGAAGTCGAGCCGACGCGGCCGCCGACCTACTGAGCCACCCATGGGTATCAAGCTCGCCATCGCCGGCGCCGGCGGCCGCATGGGCCGCATGCTGATCGAGGCTGCACTTGCCGACCCGGCCATGGAAGTCGCTGTCGCCCTCGACCGTGCCGACAGCCCGGAACTCGGTCGCGATTGCGGTGACTTCCTCGGCCGCCGTACCGGCGTGGCGATCGGCGCGGATCTCGGACGCCTCGCCGACGCCGAGGTGCTGATCGACTTCACCCGGCCCGAGGGCACGGCGGCGCACCTGCAGGCCTGCCTGCAAAGCGGCGTCCGCATGGTGATCGGCACGACTGGTTTCGACGATGCGGGCAAGGCGGCCATCCGCGCCGCGGCCGGGTCGATCGGCATCGTCTTTTCGCCGAACATGAGCGTCGGCGTGAATGCGACCTTCCGGCTGCTCGAAGTGGCGGCAGCGGTCCTTGCGTCGGGCTACGACGTCGAGGTCATCGAGGCGCACCACAAGCACAAGGTCGACGCCCCGTCGGGCACCGCGCTGAAGATGGGAGAGGTGATCGCCGCCGCGCAGGGGAAGACGCTGCAGGAGCTCGCCGTCTGCGCGCGCGAAGGGTTTACCGGCGAGCGCAGGGCCGGAACGATCGGCTTCGCGGCCGTGCGCGGCGGCGACATCGTCGGCGACCACACCGTGCTGTTCGCGGGTACCGGCGAACGGATCGAAATCACGCACCGCGCCACCAGCCGCATGCCCTATGCGCTCGGCAGCATGCGCGCCGCGCGTTTCGTGGCCGGCCAGCCGCACGGACTGTTCGACATGCACGACGTGCTCGGGTTGAGGTAACCGGATGCAGGATCAGGCGCTGGGCATCGCGCACTACTGGGCGCAGGCCGACGCGGTGATCCGCGGCACCACCTGGGTGCTGCTCGCGATGTCGGTGGCGAGCTGGTTCCTGATCCTGTGGAAGTCGTGGGCCTGGCTGCGCGTGCGCCGTGCATCCCGCGCGCTCGACCGGTTCTGGTCGGCGCGCTCGATGGACGAGGCCATCGCGGTGTTCCGGCCGGTCGACAGCGAGGCGATCTTCCTGCCTCTCGCGGCATCGGCCCAGCAGGCTGCGGCGCGACAGCTCGACGAGGCGAGCATGGCGGCGCGCATCGATCGCTCGGAACTGATCACGCGCGCACTGCGCCAGCGGATCAACGAGGCGGCGGCGCGCCTCGAATCCGGGCAGACCCTGCTCGCCTCGGTCGGCGCCACGGCACCGTTCGTGGGGCTGTTCGGAACCGTGTGGGGCATCTATCACGCGCTGACCGCCATCGCCGTCAGCGGCACCCTCGCCATAGAGAAGGTGGCCGGGCCGGTCGGCGAGGCGCTGCTGATGACCGCGTTCGGACTGGTCGTCGCCGTTCCGGCCGTGCTCGGCTACAACGCGTTCACCCGCGTCAATCGCAAGCTGCTGGCCGAGCTCGACGGCTTCGCGCACGATCTTCATGCGTACCTGACGCTCGGCGCGCGGCCGGGCGACCGGGGCTGACGCCATGGCCTTCGGCGGCTTCGAGCAGGGACGCGCGCCCGCTCAGCCGATGGCGGAGATCAACGTCACGCCGCTGGTGGATGTGATGCTGGTGCTGCTGGTGATATTCATCATCACCGCGCCACTGCTCGCCCGCGCGCTGAAGGTCGACCTGCCGCAGGCCGACGCGCCGCCTGCGGAGGTGCAGGCGCACACGATCCAGCTGACGATCGACGCGGGCGGCAGCCTGCGCTGGAACAACGAGCCGCTGGCCGCCGGCGACCTTGCCGCACGGCTGGAGAGTGCCGCGCAGCAGTCGCCGCAGCCTGAACTGCACCTCGGCGCCGACCGGGCGGTGCGCTACGAGCACGTTGCGGCAGTGCTTGCGGCCGCGCAGAAGGCCGGGCTGACGCGCCTGGGTTTCATCACCGAGCCGCCGCCGGCCGCCCAAGGTGCGACGCCGTAGCGTGCTCGCTCTGGCGGCGCTGTTCGCTGCCGGCATTGCACGTGCCGACCTGCGCGCGATCGACGATGCCGGGGTCGAGATCGTGCTGACGCGACCGGCGCAGCGGATCGTCAGCCTCGCGCCGCACCTGACCGAGCAGCTGTTCGCGATCGGCGCAGGAAACCGCGTCGTGGCCACCACCGACTTCGCCGATTACCCGGCCCAGGCACGCGCGCTGCCGCGGGTGGCGCGCGCACACAGCGTCGACCTCGAGCGCGTCGCGGCGGCGCGTCCGGACCTGATTGTCATCTGGGGCAGCGGATTTCCGCCGGCCACGCTGGCCGCGTTGCGCCGTCTGGACGTGCCGCTGTATGTCGACGAACCGACGTCGCTCGACGGCATCGCGGCGTCGATGCTGCGGCTTGGCCGGCTCACCGCTGCACCCGGCGCGGCCGATTCGGCGGCGAGTTTCCGTGCCGCGATCAGCCGGCTGCGCGACCGCTATGCGTCACGCCGCGAAGTCAGCGTCTTCTACCAGGTCTGGCCTCAGCCGCTGATGACGCTCGGCGGCCGCCACGTGCTGAGCGAAGGGCTGCGCGTCTGCGGTGCACGCAACGTGTTCGAGAGCCTCGCGCCGATCGCGCCGCAGGTGTCGATGGAGGCCGTCCTCGCCGCCGACCCGGAAATGATCGTCACCGCCGAGCCCGGCGGCATCGACCGTGGCGCGCTATCGGTGTGGAAGCCTTTCGCGCAGCAGCGCGCCGTCGCTGCCGGACATCTCGTCACGATCGACGCCGACCGCATCAACCGCCACACGCCGCGGCTGGCCGACGAGCTGGCGGTACTGTGCGAAGGCATCGACGAGGTGCGCCGCAGCCAGGCGCAGGTAAAGTCGCGCCCATGATGCCGGAAGCCTTCGCCCAGGGCGCCAGCCAGCTCGATTCGGTCGTCCACTTCATCCAGCTCGCGATCGCGCCGGTGTTCCTGCGCGAGATCTACGTCGCCACTGCAACGCTGCGGATCGGCATCCGCTAATCGCGCCGCCCGCCACGGCGCGTAGTCGGCGCCGCGCACGATGCGTCCGCCGCCGTCACACGCCGGCGGCGAACATCCGTCAGCCGTCGGCGTTGGTCATCGACCCACCCACTCGATCAGCGGCCGCCATTGCTCGAGGTCCTTCTCGACGCGGCTCGGCGCCACGTCCCAGAGCGTCGCGCCGTGGGCGGCGACCTGGACGTAGTTCTGCGTGTCGCGCAGGAAGCCGAGGACCGGCAGTCCCAGCCCTTCGACGAAGCGCTGCAGCTGCTCGGCCGAACGCGTCCTTGCATCGACGCGCATGCCGAGCACGCCCACGCGGCCCTCGTGCTTCAGCACGCCCCTGTCGGCGAGCTTGGCGAGGAAGGTCTGGGTGGCGTAGATGTCGAACAGCGACGGTTGCAGCGGCACGATCACGCGATCGGCCGCCTTCAGCGCATAGCGCAGCAGGTGGCCGTGCAGCGCGGCCGGCGTGTCGATCACGGCGTGCGTGATGCCGTGCGGCGGCCGCGCCACCTGGTCCTCGTCGATTGCCCAGGTCTCGATTCTCGGCAGCGCCTGCGGCCGCAGTGCCAGCCAGGCCCGCGAGGACTGCTGCTTGTCGAGGTCGCCGAGCATCGTGCGCTCGCCGCGCCGCGCGAAGTGGCCCGCCAGGTTGGTGGCCACCGTGCTCTTGCCGACGCCACCCTTCGGATTGGCGATCAGGAATACCGGCATGCTTGCCTCCTCGGGACGCCTGCCCGCGCTCATTCCGGGCGGCGACTCTAGCAAACCGTCGGCGCGGCTCCGGCCAGGACGAGACGCTGTGATGAACGGGCCGTGCCCTGCGCTGGCCTCACCTATGATCGCGCAACGGTCCCGCCAGCGCCCTGCCAATGACGCACGAGAAGCGAATGAAGCGATGAACTGCCGTCCCGGTTGCGGCGCCTGCTGCATCGCCCCGTCGATGTCGAGCGCGATTCCCGGCATGCCCGCCGGCAAGCCGGCCGGGATGCGCTGCGCTCAGCTCACCGACGAACTGCGCTGCGCCCTGTTCGGACTGCCCGCGCGGCCTTCATGCTGCAGCGGACTGCAGGCCTCAGCGGAAATGTGCGGCAGCACGCGCGAGGAGGCGCTGGCCTGGCTCGACCGCCTCGAGATGTCTACGCGAAGCCAGACCAGCGCGCGGTAGTCGCGCGCCGCGCTTTCGTCGGGTCGTGCCCGCGCAAACGCGTCGCCGCTCGCGGCGCAAGCTCATCAGTGCGGCGCGCGCACGACAAAGAAGCTCGCATCGGATGCGACCTGCAGCCGGTCGATCGGCGTGGCGAACAGCGCGGACAGCCGCTCGGCGGTCAGCACGTCGTCGGCCGCGCCGGCGACCCAGTCGCCGCGCCCGCTCAGCAGCAGCGCGTGGGTGGCCAGCCGGACCGCGGCGTTCAGGTCGTGAAGCGAGGCGACCACCGTGTGACTGCCGAGCTGCCTGAGCCGATCGACGACCAGCGCCTGGTGCCGCGGATCCTGGTGCGCGATCGGCTCGTCCAGCAGAAGCAGCGGCGCCTCCTGGGTCAAGGCGGTGGCGATCGCGACGCGCTGCCGCTCGCCGCGCGACAGGCTGCGCACGTCGCGCTCGTGCAGCCCGGCGCAATCGAAGCTCGCCAGCCAGTTGCCGGCGACACGGCTGCCGCGCTCGTCGGCATCGCCGAGCCGGTAGCGCGAAGTGAGCACGGTGTCGAGGACGGTGGCGGCAAAGGGATCGAGCCAGCCGTCGGGCAGCAGCGCTCGCTGCGCGGCCAGTGCCTGCACGTCCCACCGTTCGAGCGGGCGACCGCCGAGCAACACCTCGCCGTCGTCGGCGCGGCGCGCTCCGGCAAGCGCGGCAAGCAGCGTCGACTTGCCGGCGCCGTTCGGCCCCAGCACCACCCAGCGCGTGCCGGCTTCCACGCGCAGGTCGAGCGCATCGACGAGAAGCCGCGCACCGGCACGCAGCCGGACGCCGCGGCATTCGATCGCCGCGACACCGGTCGCGCCTGCCGTTCCCGGGTCCCGCAAAGATTCGCCCGGCACGACGCTCATATCCGCCGCACCAGGCTGATGAAGACCGGCACGCCGATCAGCGCCGTGATCACTCCCACCGGCAACTGCAGCGGCGACATGGCCGAGCGAGCGACCGTGTCGGCGAGCAGCACCAGCACGGCGCCGGCCAGCACCGCGGCGGGAAGCAGAATGCGCTGGTCGTTGCCGACGATCCGCCGCATCAGGTGCGGGGCGACGAAGCCGACGAACCCGACCGCGCCGGCCAGCGTCACTGCCGTCGCCGTGGCCAACGCCGAGACGAGGACCAGACGCCGCCTCACGCGACGCACGTCGACGCCCTGCACGAAGGCCTGCAGGTCGCCACGCAGCAGCAGGTTGAGCGGCCTGGCCTGCGCAGCCGCCGCAAGCAGCAGCGCGGCGAGAACGGCGAGCGATATCAGCGCGGCCCGCAGGTCGGTGGCGCCCGCGAGATCACCGAGAAGCCAGAACATGATCGAGCGCATCTGCACGTCGGGCGCCAGCGCCAGCAGCAGCGACAGCAGCGCAGCGGAGAACGCCGCCAGCATCACGCCGGTCAGCAGCACGGCGGTGCTCGCCTCCTCGGCGATCCGGGCCACCGCCTGCAGGCGGCCGAAGAACTCGCGCCGCGCCAGCAGGAACAGTGCCGCCAGCGTCGCGAACGCGCCCAGCGCACTGCCCGCCTGCATGCCCAGCAGTCCGGCGCCGGCGAGCAGCGCCAGCATCGCGCCCACCGCGGCGCCGCCGGAGACTCCGAGCACATAGGCATCGGCGAGCGGATTGCGCAACAGCGCCTGCAGCAGGCTGCCGGCCAGTGCCAGCAGGCCCCCCGCGGCGAAGGCCGACAGCGCGCGGGGCAGCCGCAGTTGCCACAGCACCGCCGACCTCGGCCCGCCGGCTTCTGACGGGTCGAACAGCGCCGAGACCACGCCGGGGACACTGCCGACCGCCAGCGCCAGCCCGAGGCTGGCGAGCGCCGCCAGCGCGAGGCCGGCCAGGACGCGATGCGGCGGGAGCGAAATCATCACAGCCTCACCGTGACCCCGGCGAACAGGCCGCGGCCCGACGTGTTGTAGCCATCGACCAGTTCGTAGTCCGCGTCGAACAGGTTCTCGACGCGCAGCGTCAAGCGCAGTGCCTCGCTCGCTCGCCAGGACACGGCCAGCCTGGCCAGCGTGTACGCCGCGAGGCTTGTGCGGGCGAACGTGTTGATGTCGCTGTCGTAGCGCTCACCGGCGCGGCTCACCTCGACGATTCCATCGAAGCGGCCGACCGTGCGCGATGCGGCCAGATGCAGCCCGTACGGCGCGCGCCGCAGCAGCCGCTCGCCGGTGCTCCGGTCGCGCGCCCGGGTGAAGCTGGCATCGGCCTGCAGTCGCCAGCCCGCCACGCTCGTCGTGACGGTGAGCTCGACACCGTCGATGTCGGCACTGGCGATGTTGCTGGCCTGGTCCGCGGCAGGGTCGTAGACGATCAGGTCGCTGGTGCGATTGCGGAACAACCCGGCGCGCAGCGCAACGTCGTCGGTCGCGTAGCGCAGCGCCAGTTCTCCGCTGCGCGACCGTTCGGGCGCGAGATCGGGATTGCCGAAGTAGGGGAAATAGAGGTCGTTGAAGCTCGGCGCGCGAAAGGCCGTGGCCAGCTGCACCGAAACCCGCCAGTGCGCGTCGAGGTCGTAGCCGTAGGCGGCGAGCCCGGTGGTCGCACCGCCGACGTCCGAGTAGTCGTCCCTGCGCAGGTTGGCCTGCATGCGGTGGGGGCCGGCGCCGCCCACGACGCCGAGCCGAATCGAATTCACGCGCCGCGCAAAGCCGGTGAGCACACCGCCGAACTCGGGGTCGTACGCCGTCGATGCGCCGCGCTGCTGCAGATACTCGTATGCGAGCGTCGCGCTCGTCCGCTCCGCCAGTTGCAGCTCGCTCGCCAGGACCACACTGCGGTTGCGCGCTTCGAAGTCACCGTTGTTGAACGACCAGGCGACGCTCGACCTGTTCCGGGTCTCGTCGTTCGTCTGCGCCACCGTAAGCGCAGCGCGCCAGCCTTCGGCCAGCAGTCCGCTGGCGCTCGCCTGCATCGCGCGCTGGCGCGAGTCCTCCTCGTGCACGGCCGCCGGACCATCGGCGGTGCTGTCGAAATCGGTGTCGTTGCGGCTGCCCCAGAGACTCGCGGCGAGGTCGACCGAGCCGGCTCTGCCCGCCAGGCGCAACGATGCGTTGCTATTGCGGTTGCCGTCGATGTCCGGGTTGGCCCCCGGCGCAAACGGGCTGGGGATCACCTGCGCGGTGTCGATCGCGGAATACGGCGCGCTGCGGCGGGCTGCCGCCGACAGCGCGATGGAACCGCTTTCGAAACGCTGCGCCAGATGCACGCTGCCGGCACGCGTTTCGCCCGCACCGATTTCGCCGCCCGCCTCCCACCCCGACCGTTCCGCGCCGCGAGTGAAGATCTGGATCACGCCGCCGACCGCCTCCGAGCCGTAAAGGCTCGACAGGTTGCCGCGCACGATCTCGATGCGCTCGATCGAATCGAGCGCCACGCCGCCGAGCACGGCGGCGCCCGACAGCGCCGTGTTCAGGCGCACGCCATCGATCAGCACCAGCGTCTGGCTCGAGTTCGTGCCGCGCAGGAACAGCGATGCCTGGCTGCCGGGCCCGCCGGCCCGCGCGACTTCGATGCCGGCCTGCCGGCCGAGCAGTTCGACCAGCCCTGGCGTCTGTGCAGACTCGATCTGGCTGCGCGTGATCACCGTGGCGGCCGGCAGCGAATCCGCCAGCCGCTGCTCGCTTCGCGTCGCGGTGACGAGGACCTCTTCGAGTGCGTAGGCCGGGTTCTGCGCGGCGGCCGGCAGACTGCCGGCCAGCACACCGGCGAGCGCGCACGCGGCAGCCCACCAGCCGCCGGGCAACGAACAGACCTTGTGCATTCTTCCCCTCTCGATCTGCCGGCCCGCCGCCGGCGACGAATCACGATCGATCACGAGAAGGGTTGCGGTCTTCAGGCGCGCGCCGCATCGGCGCGGCTGCCATGCCTGTGGCCGTTCTGCCGTCTCCCCGCGGCTCGAAACACCACACCTGCCCGGCCCTACGAGGCGCCTAGCAAGTGGCATTCGGCCGGTCTCCGGGCTGCGGATGCTTCTCGCGGCGCCTTCCCGCGGCGCCGGGTGGCGCGCGCAGTGGCAGTTGCCTCGAGCACCGCGTCCTGACCGGACGCGGCATCCGCTTACCGTTGCGGGGGCAGCACAGGTTGATGCGGCGGGCCGCACTCCTGTTTCCCGTTTCACCCGCGCGCAGGCACTGCGAGCGGGCACCGAAAGCGAAATCAGTCTAACAGCCGAGGGCCGGCCAACTGGGCCGATGCTACGATTTGACGCATGCTCGACGATCTCGACGCCCTGACTGAAAAGATGGCACTGCTCGCGGCGCAGGTGCGCGCGCTGCGCGACGAGAACCAGCGGCTGCGTGCCCAGGTGGCCGGTGCCAATGTCGAACTCGACGCGCTGCGCGCGCGCATCGCCGGCGCCATGCAGCGCATCGACGATCTGCTCGAACGCCTGCCCGCCGAGCAGCAGGAAGCGGCACCGCCCGCGAACGCCTGAGGAACTGCGAATGGCCCAGGAATCGCTGATGCTGACGATCTTCGGCCGCGAATACCGGATCGCCTGCGCTCCGGAGGAACGCGCCGATCTGGTCGCCTGCGCTCGCTACGTCGACGCACGGATGAACGACATCCGCGATGCCGGCAAGGTGATGGGCGCTGATCGCGTGGCAGTGATGGCGGCGCTGCAGATCGCCCAGGAACTGTTCTCGGCCAAGGCCGGTGGCGGCGCCTCGCTGGGAGAAATCAAGCAGCGCCTGAGGCAGCTCAACGAGATGGCCGACGAGGTGCTGGCCACGCAGGAGAAGCTTTTCTGAGTCGTACAATCCGCTGAAGAGTTGTTGTGCAAGCGCGCCGCGCGGGATTCGGCGCAGTGCGCTTGCAGAACAGTTTTTCCCTGCGGTGCTCGCGCAAAGGCCTTTAGTTCCTTGAACCGATGCGCAATGCGCAAGGTTGCGGGCTCGCATCGTGGTGCGATCGGCACGCGTCTGCTGAACCTAAGCGGTGCGCGAAGCGACCACCCTGAACCGATGGTTCAGGACATCGGCCGGGCGGCATGCGCGGGGATCCTTTCATGGCAGTCGGCGCTGCTCGCCGGCGCGACGTCGCGGCTTGGCCATGCCAAGCCGCTTTTTCTTTTGTTCGGCCGATGGCCAAGAACTACTGGCTGATGAAATCCGAGCCCGACGAGTGCTCGATCGACGACGTGCTCGCCGCGCCCGACGGCACGGTTGCGTGGAGCGGCGTGCGCAACTATCAGGCGCGCAATTTCATGCGCGACGAGATGCGACCCGGCGACGGCGTGCTTTTCTACCACTCGAGTTGCCCGCAGCCGGGCGTGGCGGGCATTGCCCGGGTGGCCAGCCGCGCCTACCCCGATGCAACGCAGTTCGATCGCGCCAACGAGTATTTCGACGCGGCTGCCAACGCGGAGCGGCCGCGCTGGTTCAACGTCGACGTGCAGGCGGTGCGGCGGATCCGGCTGATCCCCTTGGCGACGTTGCGCGCGCAGCCAGAACTCGCCGACCTGGCGATCCTGCGCCGCGGCAACCGCCTGTCGATCACGCCGGTCACCGCGGACCAGTGGAAGTTCATCACCAGTGTGCTCGCCCGGCCGGCGACCTTGACCAGGAAGGCGGATTGATGGACCTGACGCTGCTTGCGCTGCTGCTCGTGCTCGGCACAGCGATCGGATTCGCGGCCGGCCTGCTCGGCATCGGCGGCGGCATGCTGACCGTGCCGTTCTTGACGCTGCTGTTCACGGCGCAGAAGTTTCCGCCGCAACACATCGTGCACATGGCGGTCGCCACTTCGCTGGCGACGATCATGTTCACGTCCATATCGTCGGTGCGCGCGCATCACAAGCGCGGGGCCGTGCTGTGGCCCGTGGCCGCGAGGCTGGCGCCGGGCATCCTGGTCGGATCGCTGATCGGCGCCAGGATTGCCAGCGCGCTGCCGACCCAGTGGCTGGCGCTGGTGTTCGCCGTGTTCGTCGGTTTCTCGGCCACACAGATGCTGCTCGACCGCAAGCCGAAGCCGACGCGGCAACTGCCGGGGACGGCCGGCATGTTCGGCGCCGGCAGCGCGATCGGAATCGCCTCGGCCATCGTCGGCGCCGGCGGCGGCTTCCTGTCCGTTCCGTTCATGACCTGGTGCAACATCCGCATCCACAACGCAGTGGCGACCTCGGCGGCGCTCGGCTTCCCGATCGCGGCAGCCGGCACGCTCGGCTACGTCATCTCGGGCTGGCACCTCACCGGCATCACGCCGGGGGCGGTCGGCTACATTCATGTCCCGGCCCTGCTCGCATTGGCCGCAGCCAGCGTGCTGACCGCCCCTCTCGGCGCGCGCGTGGCGCACGCGCTGGATACGCGCCGGCTCAAGCGCGTCTTCGCACTGCTCCTGTACCTGCTCGCCGGATACATGCTGTACAAGGCCTCGCGCGGCTGAGCCGGGCGACGCGGCGGCAGTTGTGGCGCGCGGCAGGCGGAGATAATCTGCCCGCTTCGTGTCCGCCAGGAGCCCCTCGTCATGTCATTCGACGCGCTGATCGAGGCGATCGCCGACCCGCCCGCTCGCGAACTGGCGCGCCGGGGCCAGGTCCGCAGCATGGCCCGCAACACGGTGTTCATCAATGAAGGCGACCGGAGCGACTCGCTGTTCGTGATCCTGTCCGGCCGCGTCAAGGTGTTCGTCGCCGACGCTGACGGCCGTGAAATGGTCCTCGACATTCACGGGCCCGGGGACTACGTGGGCGAAATGGCCCTCGACGGCCGCCCGCGCGCCGCCTCGGTGATGACGATGGAACCGACCGTCTGCTCGGTGCTCACCCCCGACGCGCTACGCGAGCTGATCACCACCAGTCCCGACGTGGCAATGAACCTGATCTGCACGCTGATCGGGCGGGCGCGCGTCGCCACCGAGAAGGTACGCGACCTGGCGCTGATGGACGTCTACGGCCGCGTGGCGCGCCTGCTGCTGTCGCTCGCCGTCGAGCAGCCCGATGGCAAGTGGGTGGTTCCCGAGCGGCTGACGCAGCAGGACATCGCCGACCGCGTGGGTGCCTCGCGCGACATGGTCAGCCGGATCTTCAAGGACCTCACGATCGGCGGCTACATCACCGTCGTCGATCGCCAGATCACCATCAATCGCAAGCCACCGGCGAGGTGGTAGCCCGGCATCGCGGCCTGCCGCGCATCGGCGCGTCGATGCGCGGGAGCGTCAAGGCGGACGTCGCGGTCGCTGAACTGCGGGCGCAGTTCACGCTGCAAGGAACGTCTTGGCGTAATGCTCGCGCAGCAGGTTCTTCTGCACCTTGCCCATCGCGTTGCGCGGCAGTTCGTCCACCACCCAGACACGCTTGGGCACCTTGAAGTTGGCGATCTGTCCGCGCAGCTTCTCGACGATGGCGTCCGGGTCGGGGGCGGCGTCGCGAGCGCCGACGACCACGGCGGCCACGGCCTCGCCGAAATCCGGGTGCGGCAGGCCGACCACCGCCGACTCGACCACGCCAGGCAGCGCATCGATGTAGCCCTCGATCTCCTTCGGGTACACGTTGAAGCCGCCGGAGATGATCAGATCCTTGGAGCGGCCGACCAGCGACAGGTAACCGTCGGGACGTCCCTGCCCGCCGAAGCAGCCGACGTCGCCGGTGCGAAACCAGCCGTCGGCGGTGAACTCCTCGGCCGTCTTTTCCGGCATGCGCCAGTAGCCGGAGAAGACGTTCGGCCCGCGCACTTCGACCCTGCCGATCTCGCCGGTCTCGCAGCGGCTGCCGTCGTCGCGGACGATCCGCACGCCCACGCCGGGCAGCGGCACGCCGACCGTGCCGGCAATTCGCTCGCGCGACGTGGCGAAGTACGGATTGGATACCAGCATGACCGTCTCCGACATGCCGTAGCGCTCGAGGATCGTGTGCCCGGCGCGACGACGGAACGCTTCGAAGGTCTCGGTCAGCAACGGCGCCGAGCCCGAGATGAACAGTCGCATGTGCCGGCAGGCGTGGCGGTCGAGGCCCTCTTCGGCGAGCAGGCGCGTGTAGTAGGTCGGCACGCCCATGAAAACGGTCGCGCGCGGCAGCGCCGCGATCACCTGGCGCGGATCGAACCTCGGCAGGAAGATCATCGACGCGCCGGCAAGCAGCGCCGCATGCAGCGCGACGAACAGGCCGTGCACGTGAAAGATCGGCAGCGCGTGCAGCAGCACGTCGTGCCCGCCGGCTTCACGCTCCTCGCGGAAGCCCCAGAACTCGTCCAGCACCCGTGCGTTCGACGACAGGTTGCCATGCGACAGCATCGCCCCCTTGCTGCGCCCGGTCGTGCCCGACGTGTAGAGGATTGCCGCCAGGTCCGAATCCGCTCGCGCGACGGTGGCAAAGCGGTCGGGGAAAGGCGCCGCCTCATCCAGCAGATTGCCATCGCGATGCTCACCGAGCGTCATGACCCGCGCGCAGCCGGCACGCTGCGCGAGCGGCGCGAGCGCCGCCTGCCGCTGTGGCGTGCAGACGAACACGCCCGGCCTGACGTCGTTCAGGAAATACTCGATCTCCGCCGCCTGGTAGGCCGTGTTCAACGGCACGTAGGCAAAGCCCGCGCGCAGGGCCGCCAGGTAAAGCATCACCGCCTCGGGCGACTTCTCGACCTGCACCGCAATGCGCGGTGGCGCGCCGTCGGCATCGGCGGACAGACCCAGGCTGGTCAGCCAGCCGGCGATCCGGGCCGAGCCGAAATGAAGGTCGCGGTAGGAGTAGACGAGTCCGTCGGGAGTCTCGAGGCAGACTGCGGCAAGATCGCGCGGCATCCGGCTTTCGATCAGCGCGTACAGGTTCTGGTTCTTCATTTGCCGGTGAACTTCGGGTGGCGTTTGGCGATGAACGCGGCAATGCCCTCGCGATAGTCCGCGGACTCCAGAAACTCGAGGCTCGCGTCCAGATGATGGGCCGTGTACTGCATGCCGCGCTCGACGAGAAGGCGAATCTGCGCCTTGTTCCGGCGCGCGGCAAGGGGAGAGCCTGAGGCGATCGCATGTACCGCCTCGATCACGCGCAGCTCCAGTTCCGCTGTCGGCACCGTGCGCGACACCAGGCCCTTCTGCTGCGCTTCGTGGGCATCGAGCAGCCGTCCCGTCAGCAGCAGTTCGGCGGTGACCGTCTGCCCGAGCCGCTCGAGCAGGAGTCTCAGTTCCGGCAGCACGACCGGGAAGCCGAGGAGACCGACCGGCACGCCAAAGCGCGAGTTGTCGGCCGCAATGCGGACATCACAGGCCAGCGCGATCTGCAGACCCCCGCCGGCGCAGACGCCTTCTATTGCCGCCACCACCGGCTGCGGCGCATCACGGACCGCGGCCAGTGACGGCACCACCGTCTCCAGGTGGAAGCGGCGTCCGCTTGCCACGTCGTAATGGACATCGCCGAACTCATCCAGGTCCGCGCCCGCCGCGAAGTTGCCGCCCGCACCACGCAAGACGATGCAGCGGACCTGCTCTTCCCCGGCCAGTGCCTCGAAAACGCGCCGCAGCTCGTGCCACATCGCCACGCTGACCGCGTTCAGCTTGCCCGGCGACTCCAGCGTGACCGTGGCCACACCTTCATGGGCAACGAAATGGATGGTTCCTGCCATGGTGGCTACCCCCGATCAGGCACAGCGATGCCGTTTTCGCGTCAAGCCGCGGAGCGCGGGTTCAAGATGGAGCGTCATCGGGTCTCCGTCGTGTTCTTCTGTCGGTGCGCCCGCCGGGCCGATGCCGCAGGAGTCGCACCCGCCGGCTGCGCCGAGAGAAAGTAAACGAAAAGCGCGGTTCCCGCGATGATCATCGGCAGCGACAGCCACTGCCCCATCGACAGCCTGAGCGCGAGCAGGCCGAGGAATGCATCGGGCTCGCGCCCGAATTCGGCGATGAACCGCAGCAGCCCGTAGCCGATGAGGAACATCGAGCCGACGCAGCCGGCCGGGCGCGGCTTCTTCGAGTACAGCCACAGCAACACGAACAGCAGCACGCCTTCGAGCGCGACCTGATAGAGCTGCGAAGGATGCCGCGGCAGACCGTCCCCGGCCTGGGGAAAGACCATCGCCCACGGCCAGACGTTGGGATCAGCGACACGACCCCACAGTTCGCCGTTGATGAAGTTGCCGAGCCTGCCTGCTGCAAGCCCGAGCGGCACCAGCGGCACGACGAAATCGGCCACCTGAAGGAACGATTTGCCACGCGCACGCGCGAACAGCCACATGACGGCGATGACGCCGATGATCCCGCCGTGCGACGCCATCCCGCCCTTCCAGACCATCAAGGCCTCGAGCGGATGCTCCAGGTAGTAGCCCGGCTTGTAGAACAGCACGTAGCCGAGACGGCCACCGATGATCACGCCCAGCACGCCGAAGAACAGGAGATCCTCGACGTCCTGCCGGCTGAAGCCGCGCCACGCATCGCGTGCGCGCAGGCGACCGAGCCACCAGAAGAGCACGAAGCCCACCAGGTACATCAGTCCGTACCAGCGGACCGCCACCGGGCCGAGCGAGAAAGCGATCGGATCGAACTGCGGATGAACGAGCATTGCGGGCCCGCGGACTAGAATTGCGCGATTGTAGGTAATCACCTTGCCGGTCACTGATCACCGGTCACATTTCACATTCCAGGTTCCAACGAAACCCATGCCCTACAACCGCCGCTCCCGTAACGTGACCCAGGGCGTCGCCCGCTCGGCCAACCGCGCGATGTACTACGCGATGGGCTACAAGGACGAAGATTTCGACAAGCCGATGATCGGCGTCGCCAACGGTCATTCGACGATCACCCCGTGCAATTCGGGCCTGCAGCGGCTCGCCGACGCGGCCATCGACGAGATCGGCCGTTGCAGGGCCAATGCGCAGGTCTTCGGCACGCCGACCATCTCCGACGGCATCGGCATGGGCACCGAAGGCATGAAGTACTCGCTGGTGTCGCGCGAGGTGATCGCCGACTGCGTCGAGACCTGCGTCAACGGCCAGTGGATGGACGGCGTGATCGTCATCGGCGGCTGCGACAAGAACATGCCCGGCGGCATGATGGCGATCGCCCGCTGCGACGTGCCGGCGATTTACGTCTACGGCGGCACGGTCAAGCCCGGCCACTACAAGGACAAGGACCTGACCATCGTGTCCGCGTTCGAGGCGGTCGGCGAATTCACCGCCGGCCGGCTCGACGAAACCGACTTCAAGGAAATCGAACGGCGCTGCATTCCCGGCTCCGGCTCCTGCGGCGGCATGTACACCGCGAACACGATGAGCTCGTCGTTCGAGGCGCTCGGCATGAGCCTGCTGTTCTCCTCGACGCAGGCCAACCCGGACCAGGAGAAGGTCGACTCGACCGCCGAGGCCGCGCGCGTGCTGATCGAAGCGGTGAAGAATGACCTGCGGCCGTCGCAGATCATCACCCGCAGGTCGATCGAGAACGCCGTCAGCCTGATCATGGCGGTCGGCGGCTCCACCAATGCGGTCCTGCACTACCTGGCGATCGCGCATTCGGGCGGAATCGAATGGACGCTCGACGACTTCGAACGCATCCGCCGCAAGGTGCCGGTGCTGTGCGACCTGAAGCCTTCCGGCAGGTACGTCGCGACCGACCTGCACGAGGCCGGCGGCATCCCGCAGGTCCTGAAGATGCTGCTCGCCAACGGCCTGCTGCACGGCGACTGCATGACGATCACCGGCAAGACAATCGCCGAAGAACTGGCCGACGTGCCGGCCGAGCCACGTGCCGACCAGGACGTGATCCGGCCGTTCTCCAGGCCGCTCTACGCGCACGGCCACCTGGCGATCCTGAAAGGCAACCTCGCCCCGGAAGGCTGCGTGGCCAAGATCACCGGGCTCAAGAATCCTGCCATGACCGGCCCGGCGCGTGTCTTCGACTCCGAAGATGCCGCGATGGACGCCATCCTCGCCGATCGGATCAAGGCGGGCGATGTCGTCGTGATCCGCTATGAGGGCCCGAAAGGCGGCCCCGGCATGCGCGAAATGCTCAGCCCGACCTCGGCGATCATCGGCAAGGGCCTCGGCGAGAGCGTCGGCCTGATCACCGACGGCCGCTTTTCGGGCGGCACGTGGGGCATGGTCGTCGGCCACGTGGCGCCGGAAGCCTACGTCGGCGGCAACCTGGCGCTGGTAAAGGAAGGCGACTCGATCACGATCGACGCCCACAAGCTGCTGCTGCAGGTGAACGTCGACGACGCCGAACTCGCGCGCCGACGCGCCGCCTGGAAAGCGCCCGCGCCGCGCTACACGCGCGGGACGCTGGCCAAGTTCGCCGCCCTGGCTTCGACCGCCAGCCGCGGCGCAATCACCGACGAGAACCTGTTCGACTCGGAGTGAGCGGCGCTTCGCACGGGCCGCCGGCGGGGTGCCGCTTCAGCGGCGGATGCGATTGACCTTGTCCCGCTCGAGCGCGCGCGCGATACGGTCCTTCTTGGCCTGCTCGAGTTCGTCGAAGGCCTTCTTCCTGTCGAGGCCGAGGCGGCGCTCGAAGATTTCCCACCAGATCCCGGCCGCGATGAACGGCAGCAACACCCACCACCAGGCAAGGTCCGCCAGCGGGCCCACCTCCAGCAGCTTGGACACCAACAGCACAACGCCAACGTATACAAGCCACATGGGCCGCTTCCGCGAGGGAATGTTCGGCTGACTATAGTCGCCCCGCCGGTATCGCCCAAGGGCGGTCAACGGCCGGCTGTCAGTTGCCGTTACACTCTCAGGCCGATTTTTCCTGCCTTTCTTGCCAACTCCTGCGGAGTGACTGATGAAGATCCTTGCCGTAAGCATTCTCGCCACCCTTTCGCTGGCCGGTGGCGCGGCCCACGCCAGCGCCGAACTCGCCAAGGCGAAGAACTGCATGGCGTGCCATGCAATGGACAAAAAGCTGGTCGGACCGGCTTACAAGGACGTCGCCGCCAAGTACGGGAGCGACAAGGACGCGGCCGGCAAGCTGGCCAAGAAGATCCGCGAAGGCGGTACCGGAGTCTGGGGCCAGGTGCCGATGCCTGCCAACCCGCAGGTCAGCGAAGCGGAAGCGCAGGCGCTGGCCAAATGGGTCCTGACGGTCAAGTAAGACGACAACCCCCGATCTCCTTTGCTCGGGGGTTGTGGTCGCCAGGCAATTCGGGGGCGCGCATGCGCCCCTTTTCTCATGCCGGCGGCCGATGCCGCCTACGCGTGATCGGCGGCGGTCGTCGGCACCCGCGCTGATGCGCAAGGCGCGGCTTGCTGCGGCAACCGATCTGGGTAGAATTGCGCGCTTCAAAAAAGGGGGGCCCGACAGGCGTATGAGCCGGTCGCAGCCAGGCCCGACCACCGAACCGGATTCCTGTCAGGAGAATATTGGATGAAGTACATGTTGAAACTGGCTCCGCTGGCGATTGCCGCCGCGGTCGCCCTCACCGCCTGCGGCAAGAAAGAAGAACCGATGAAGGCCGCGCCCGCCGCGGCACCCGCGCCGGTAGCCGCGCCGCCGGCGGTCATCAAGATCGGTCACGTGGCACCGCTGACCGGCGGAATCGCCCACCTCGGCAAGGACAACGAAAACGGCGCAAAGCTGGCCGTCGACGAGATCAACGCTGCCGGCGGCCTGAAGATCGGCGACAAGACCTACAACCTGGAACTGGTTGCCGAGGACGACAAGGCCGATCCGAAGGAAGGCACGCTGGCCGCGCAGAAGCTCGTCGATGCCGGCGTGGTCGCGGTGGTCGGCCACCTGAACTCGGGCACCACGATTCCGGCGTCGAAGATCTACTCGGATGCCACCATCGCGCAGATCTCGCCGTCGGCGACCAACCCGAAGTACACCGAGCAGGGCTTCAAGACTGCGTTCCGCGTCGTCGCCAACGACAACCAGCAGGGCGCGGTGCTCGCCAACTACGCCTCGGGTGAATTGAATGCCAAGACGATCGCCATCATCGACGACCGCACCGCCTACGGCCAGGGCCTGGCCGACGTCGTCGAGCGCGTGGCGAAGGAAAAGGGCCTGAAGGTCGTCGCGCGAGAGTTCACGACCGACAAGGCGACGGACTTCAACGCGATCCTGACCAAGATCCGCGCTGCCAAGCCTGAAGTGGTGATGTACGGCGGCATGGACGCCACTGCCGGCCCGATGGCCAAGCAGATGAAGCAGCTCGGCATCAAGTCGCAGTTCCTGACCGGCGACGGCGTGTGCTCGCCCGAATTCATCAAGCTGGCCGGGGATGCCGGCGAGGGCATGTTCTGCTCGATGGCCGGCGAGGCGGTCGAGAAACTCGCCAAGGGCGAGGAATTCAAGACCAAGTACAAGGCCAAGTTCAACCAGGACGTGCAGATCTATTCGCCGTACAGCTATGACGCCGTGTACGTCATCGCCGAGGCAATCAAGCGCGCCGGTGGGCCGGACAAGCCCAAGATCGTCGAGGAAGTGGCGAAGACCAATCACCCGGGCGTGACCGGCCAGATCACCTTCGACGAGAAGGGCGACATCAAGGACGGCGCGATCTCGATGTTCGTGGTCAAAGGCGGCAAGCTCGAGTACATCTCGACGTCGCGTTGAGCGAACCCCGTCTATTCAGGAAACGGCACCTTCGGGTGCCGTTTTTTTTCCTGGCGCCGAACGCTTCGGCGCGACGGGATGCCTAGAATCGGCGGCCGGTTGAGCGGATTCGGACCGCCCTGCCATCGACAAGCGAGTTGGCCATGAGCGTCGACCCTTTGCGCCGCGCGATCGCGGCCCGCACCCGTGCCGCCGAGTCCGATGTCGTTCAGGGACTCCTCGACGAGGCGCATCTGCCGCCGGAACGGTTGCAGGACGCGCGTGCCGTCGCCCGGACTCTGGTCGAGAACCTGCGCGCGCGGCGCAGCCGTTCAGGCGGCGTCGACGCGCTGATGCACGAGTTCTCGCTGTCGAGCAGCGAAGGCGTCGCGCTGATGTGCCTCGCCGAGGCGCTGCTGCGTATTCCGGACAGCGCAACCGCCGATGCGCTGATCCGCGACAAGATCAGCCGCGGCGACTGGCGCGCCCACCTCGGCCGCAGCCAGTCGCTGTTCGTCAACGCGGCCGCCTGGGGGCTGATGATCACGGGCAGCCTGGTCGCCACGCACAGCGACGAAGGCCTGGGCAGCAGCCTGACGCAGCTCATCGCGCGCGGCGGCGAGCCGCTGATACGCAAGGGCGTCGATCTGGCCATGCGCCTGCTCGGCCAGCAGTTCGTCACCGGGCAGACGATCGAAGAGGCGCTGGCTCACGCCGGCGACCGGCGCAGGCTGGGCTACCGCTACACGTTCGACATGCTCGGCGAGGCCGCCCTGACCGCCGCCGATGCCGACGCCTATTTCTCTGCCTACACCTCCGCCATTGCAGCGATCGGCGCCACCGGCGGAGGCCAGGGCGCCGAAGCCGGCCCGGGTATCTCGGTCAAGCTCTCGGCACTGCACCCGCGCTATTGCCGCGCTCAACGCGACCGTGTGCTGGCCGAACTGCTGCCGCGCCTGCGCGAGTTGTGCCTGCTGGCGCGAGGCCAGAACATGGGGCTGGCCATCGACGCCGAGGAAAGCGAACGGCTCGACCTGTCGCTGGAACTGACCGAAAGGCTGGCCGAGGATGTCGCGCTGGCCGGGTGGGACGGCCTCGGCGTGGTCGTGCAGTCCTACCAGAAGCGCGCGCCACCGGTGGTCGACTGGGTGATCGACCTGGCTCGGCGCTGCCGGCGCCGCATCAGCGTGCGGCTGGTCAAGGGTGCCTACTGGGACAGCGAGATCAAGCGCGCGCAGGTCGAGGGACAGGCCGGATATCCGGTATTCACGCGCAAGGTGCACAGCGACATGTGCTACCTGGCCTGCGCACGCCGTCTGCTGGCGGCGGCCGACGCGATCTATCCGCAGTTCGCCACTCACAACGCACTGACCCTGGCCACCGTGCGCGAGATGGCCCGCGCCGCGGGCGTCACTCATTACGAGTTCCAGTGCCTGCACGGCATGGGCGAGTCGCTCTACGACCAGGTCCTGGGTCCCGACAAGCTCGATGTCGCCTGCCGCATCTATGCGCCCGTAGGCAGCCACGAGACGCTGCTGGCGTACCTGGTGCGCCGGCTGCTCGAGAACGGCTCGAACTCCTCGTTCGTCAACCAGATTCTCGATCCTGCGATCGGAATCGACGAACTGCTGCGCGACCCGGTGCAACTGGCGGCCAAGGATGGCGGTGCGCCGCATCGGCGCATTCCACTGCCGGTCGAACTGTTCGCCCCCGAGCGACGCAACTCGGCCGGGCTCGACCTCAACGACGAGGCAACGCTGCTGACCCTCGAAGCCGCGTTCGCCCAGGCGAGGCGCGAGTCGTGGGGCGCCGCTCCACTGCTCGCGGACAGCGGCTCAAGCCGGGGCGAAACGAGGGCAACCCACAATCCGGCGCGGCTTGCCGAAGTCGTCGGCCACGTCCACGACGCGAGCCGTTCCGATCTCGAGGTCGCCCTTGCCGCCGCGCAGTCGTATACGACGCCTTGGTCGCAGACCGCTGCCGGCGACCGCGCCCAGTTGCTGGACCGCGTTGCCGAGCTGCTCGAAGCGCATCGCGACGAGCTGATGTGGCTGGCCGTGCACGAGGCCGGCAAGACGCTGGCCAACGCGCTCGGCGAAGTGCGCGAGGCGGTGGACTTCTGCCGCTACTACGCCTGCCAGCTGCGCGCGCCGGGGTTCGATGCGAACGGCCACCCGCTCGGCGTGGTCACGTGCATCAGCCCGTGGAATTTTCCGCTCGCCATTTTCATCGGCCAGGTCACGGCGGCGCTGGCCTCCGGCAACGTCGTGGTGGCCAAGCCTGCCGAGCAGACGCCGCTGATCGCGGCGCACGCGGTGCGGCTGATGCACGAGGCCGGCGTGCCGCGCGCCGCGCTGCAGCTCGTGCCGGGCGACGGCGGCATCGGCGCGCTGCTCGTCGCCGATGCGCGGGTGCGCGGCGTGCTCTTCACCGGTTCCACCGAAGTGGCCGCGCTGATCGACCGCCAGCTCGCCTCACGCAGCGTCGACGAGGAGATCGTGCTGGTCGCCGAGACCGGCGGCATCAACGCGATGGTGGTCGACTCGAGCGCCCTGCCCGAGCAGGTGGTTGCCGACGTGCTGGCCTCGGGCTTCGACAGTGCCGGGCAGCGCTGCTCGGCGCTGCGCGTGCTGTGCCTGCAGGAAGAAATCGCCGACCGGCTGCTCGCGATGCTGCACGGTGCGATGCGCGAGCTGGTGGTCGGCGATCCGGCGCAGCTGGCGACGGACATCGGTCCGGTCATCGATGCCGACGCGCGCGCGCTGCTCGAGTCGCACGTCGAGTCGCCTGCTGGCCACCCGCCGCGGCGCGCGCCTGCCGCTGCCTGCCTTGGCGGCACAAGGCACCTTTGTCGCGCCGACGGTGATCGAGATCGACTCGTTGCGGGAACTCGATCGCGAAGTGTTCGGTCCGGTGCTCCACGTGCTGCGCTTTCGCCGGGGCGAACTCGGCGCGCTGATCGAGGCGATCAACGCGACCGGTTACGGGCTGACCTTCGGCGTGCACAGCCGCATCGACGAGACGATCGACTTCGTCACGGCGCGCGTCCGCGCCGGCAATCTCTACGTCAACCGCAACATGATCGGTGCCGTGGTCGGGGTGCAGCCCTTCGGTGGCCTCGGCCTTTCCGGCACTGGCCCGAAGGCCGGCGGACCGCTGATGCTGCCGCGGCTGCGCCGCTCCGCACGCACCCCGGCCCTGGCCGCCAAAGGCGGCATCGCAGTCCCGCCGGCGTTGCGCGCCCTGCAGGCGTGGGCCGACGTCACCGGCCACATCGAGCTGGCCAGCCACTGCGCGGCACTGGCGCAAACCACGCCGCTGGGCAGCGAACTCGATCTCCCCGGACCGACCGGAGAGTCGAATCGCCTGCGCTTCGCGGCCCGTGGGCGCGTGCTGTGTGTTGCCGGCAGCGAGCAGGACCTGCTGCGTCAGATTGCGGCCGCGCTGGCGACCGGCAACCGCGTCGTGTTGTGCGCCCCCGGTGCCGACGCCACGCTCGAGCAATTGCCGCCCGAGGTCAGGCGGCTGGCGACGGTTGCGGCAGACGCAGGAACCGCCGCTGCCGATGTGGCGCTGAGCACCTCTGCGCTGGCGGCGGCACTGCGCCGCCTGCTGGCGGCGCGCGACGGACCGCGGGTGCGCGTGGCCACGCCGCTGGACGACGGCGGCGACTACCCCCTCGAGGCGCTCGTCGTCGAGCAGACACTCACCGTCAACACCGCGGCGGCCGGCGGCAACGCGAGCCTGATGACGCTGGGGGCCGCCTAGTTCCGGTCGGCGGGCGGACCGCGCTGGCAGCGCTGCCCAAGTGCGATTCCCCCTGCGCCCGCCGCCGGCCCGGCGCGGCTGGCCTGTTAGCATCGCGCCCTGCGTGAGCCGCATGCCGGCTGGCGTCACCGCGACCGGAACCGCCTCTCGATGGACACGTTCTTCCAGCAGATCATCAACGGCCTCGTGCTCGGCAGCCTGTACGCGCTGATCGCGCTCGGCTACACGATGGTCTACGGCATCCTGAACCTGATCAACTTTGCCCACGGCGACGTGCTGATGATCGGCGCGCTCACCGCGCTGACCAGCATCCTGCTGCTGCAGGCGACCTTTCCCGACCTGCCCGGGTGGCTGCTGCTCGTCGCAGGCATGGTGGTCGCGATCCCGACCTGCGTGGCGACCAGCCTGATCATCGAGCGTGTTGCCTACCGGCCGCTGCGCGGCGCACCGCGGCTGGCGCCGCTGATCACCGCGATCGGCGTGTCGATCGTGCTGCAGACCGTCGCGATGCTGATCTGGGGCCGCAATTACATGACCTTCCCGACCCTGCTGCCCCCGGAGCCGATCCACGTTTTCGGCGCCACCGTGACCGTGACCAAGATCCTGGTGATCGGCCTGTCGGCATTGATCATGGGCGGCCTGATGGTGCTCGTGAACACCACCAAGCTTGGCCGCGCCATGCGCGCCACGGCAGAGAACCCGCGCGTGGCGGGGCTGATGGGCGTCGACCCGAACTTCGTGATCATGCTGACCTTCGCCATCGGCGCATCGCTGGCGGCGGTGGCCGGCGTGATGCTGGCCGCCACCTACTCGGTGGCGCACTTCTACATGGGCTTCCTGCCGGGGCTGAAGGCCTTCACCGCCGCGGTGCTGGGCGGCATCGGCAACATCCCGGGCGCGATGCTCGGCGGTCTGCTCCTCGGATTGATCGAGGCGCTCGGCGCCGGCTACATCGGCCAGCTGACCGGCGGCATCCTCGGGTCGCATTACCAGGACGTGTTCGCCTTCATCGTGCTGTGCACGGTGCTGATCCTGCGACCGAGCGGGCTGCTCGGCGAGCGAGTCGCCGACCGCGCGTGAGGGCCTCCCGGTGACCCTGCTCTTCCCTTCCCTGCGCGACAAGCCGGGCGCGGCAATCGCCGCCACCTTCGTCGTTGCCGCGGTGCTGGTGCTGCTCCCGTTCATGGTCGGCACGATGGGCAATGCCTGGGTGCGCGCACTGGCCTTCGCGGCGCTCTACGTGATGCTGGCGCTCGGCCTGAACATCGTGGTCGGCTTCGCCGGCCTGCTCGATCTCGGCTACATCGCCTTCTACGCGGTCGGCGCGTACATGTATGCGCTGCTCGCCTCGCCGCATCTGACCAGCAATTTCCCGGCGCTCGCGGCGATGTTTCCGGACGGCTTTCACACCTCGGTGTGGATGGTGGTTCCGCTCGGTGCGGCGGTGGCGGCGTTCTTCGGCGTCATCCTCGGCGCGCCGGTGCTGAAGCTGCGCGGCGATTACCTGGCGATCGTCACACTGGGCTTCGGCGAGATCATCCGCATCTTCCTCAACAACCTGAACGCGCCCCTGAACTTCACCAATGGGCCGCAGGGCATCACGCTGATCGATCCGATGTCGATCGGCGGCGTGAACTTCGCGCGCACGCTCGATCTCGGCTTCGTCAGGCTGCCGTCGGTGTACCTGTACTACTACCTGTTCGTGTTGCTGACGGTGATCACCGTCGTCATCTGCGTCCGCCTGCAGGACTCGCGTCTCGGCCGCGCCTGGATGGCGATCCGCGAGGACGACATCGCCGCCAAGGCGATGGGAATCAACGTACGCAACGTCAAGCTGCTGGCTTTCGCCCTCGGCGCCACCTTCGGCGGCGTGGCCGGCGCGATGTTCGCCGCCTTCCAGGGCTTCGTCTCGCCGGAATCGTTCTCGCTGATGGAGTCGATCATCGTGCTGGGGATGGTCGTCCTCGGCGGACTCGGCCACATTCCCGGCGTGATCCTCGGCGCGATTCTGCTCGCCGTGTTCCCCGAGGTGCTGCGCCACACGGTGGTGCCGGTGCAGGAGCAGCTCTTCGGCCGCGTACTCGTCGACGCCGAGGTGCTGCGCATGATGCTGTATGGCCTGGCGATGGTGGTGATCATGCTGTACCGGCCCAAGGGCCTGTGGCCGGCGCCCGAGCACGGCGTCAATCCGACCACGCGCGACCGCGCGAAGGCCCCCGCGTGACGAGCAGGGCTTCCGGCGACGCGCCGGTCCTGCGCGCCGCCGGCGTCAACAAGCGCTTCGGCGGACTGCAGGCGCTCGCCGACGTCGGCGTGACGATCCGTCGCGGCCAGATCTACGGCCTGATCGGACCGAACGGCGCCGGCAAGACCACCTTCTTCAACGTGATCACCGGCCTGTACACGCCGGACTCGGGCAGCTTCGAACTCGGCGGCAGGCCCTATTCGCCGAGCGAGCCGCACAAGGTCGCCGAGGCCGGCATCGCGCGCACGTTCCAGAACATCCGCCTGTTTCCCGAAATGACCGCGCTCGAGAACGTGATGGTCGGCCGGCACGTGCGGACCAAGGCCACGGCGCTCGGCGCGGTGCTGCGGACGCCGGGGCAACGCGCCGAGGAAAAGGCGATCCGCGCCCGCGCGCTCGAACTGCTCGACTACGTCGGCATCCGCCGCTACGCCGACTTCCAGGCGCGCACGCTCGCTTACGGAGACCAGCGACGGCTCGAGATCGCCCGCGCGCTGGCCACCGACCCCAAGCTGCTGGCGCTCGACGAGCCGGCGGCGGGGATGAACGCCACCGAGAAGCTGTCGCTGCGCGAACTGCTGTCGCACATCCGCGGCGACGGCACGACGATCCTGCTGATCGAGCACGACGTGAAACTGGTCATGGGGCTGTGCGACCGCGTCACCGTGCTCGACTACGGCAAGGTCATTGCCGAGGGCACGCCGGCGGAAGTGCAGAGCGATCCCGCCGTGATCGAGGCGTATCTCGGCGGCGCGCACGTGGCGCCGGGGCAACCGACGGCGCAGACCGTGTCATGAGCAGGCCGATCCTGAAGATCACCGGCCTGAAGGTCGCCTACGGCGGCATCCAGGCAGTCAAGGGAATCGACCTCGAGATCCATGACGGCGAGCTGGTGACGCTCATCGGCGCGAACGGCGCCGGCAAGACGACGACCTTGAAAGCGATCACCGGCACGCAGGCGTGGGCCGGCGCCATCGAGTACGCCGGCGAGTCGACGGGCGGCAAGGCGCCGCATCAGCTGTTGCGACGGGGCCTGGTGATGGTGCCCGAGGGCCGCGGCGTGTTCACGCGCATGACGGTTACCGAAAACCTGCAGATGGGCGCCTTCGCTCGCAACGACACGGCCGGCATCGCCGAGGACCTGGAGCGGATGTTTGCGACCTTTCCGCGCCTGAAGGAGCGCGCCCGGCAGCTGGCCGGCACGCTGTCCGGCGGCGAGCAGCAGATGCTGGCGATGGCGCGGGCGATGATGAGCCGGCCGAAGCTTCTTCTGCTCGACGAGCCGTCGATGGGGCTGTCACCGCTGATGGTCGAGAAGATCTTCGAGGTCGTCCGCTCGGTCGCCGCGCAGAAGATTCCGATGCTGCTCGTCGAGCAGAACGCGCGCCTGGCACTCGAAGCCGCGCACCGCGCCTACGTGATGGACTCCGGCCTCATCACTCTCAGCGGCGAGGCCCGGGAAATGCTCAGCGACTCCAAGGTTCGGGCGGCGTACCTCGGCGAAGCGGCGGCCTGAAAGACGCAGTCCCGCCGCGCCACTCAGCGCGCCAGCGACAACGCCTGGATCACCTCCGGCGGCGCCTGCACCAGTTCGATCAGCACACCCTCGCCGCCGAGCGGGAATTCGTCGCTGCCCTTCGGGTGGATGAAGCAGATGTCGTGTCCGGCGGCGCCCCTGCGGATGCCGCCGGGGGCGAAGCGCACCCCCTGCGCGCTCATCCATGCCACCGCGGCCGGCAGATCGTCGATCCACAGGCCGACATGGTTCAGCGGCGTCGCATGCACCGCGGGCTTCTTCGTCGGATCGACCGGCTGCATCAGGTCGACCTCGACCTCGTGCGGCCCCGCGCCGAGGGCGCAGATGTCCTCGTCGACGTTCTCGCGCTCGGAGACGAAGTTGCCCTTGACCGCCAGTCCGAGGACGTCGACCCACAGCGACCGCAGCCGCTGCTTGTCGGCGCCGCCGATGGCGATCTGCTGGATGCCCAAGTACGCGGAACGGTCGATTCGAGTTCATACGGCTGACGCGAACCTGAGGATCGGCTGGTCGACCGCAAGGCTGTCGCCCTTGCTGGCCAGCACCTGCTCGACGACCGAATCGGCGTGGGCGAGCAGCACGTTCTCCATCTTCATCGCCTCGATCACCGCGAGGCGCTGACCGGCCTTCACTTCGTCGCCTTCCCTCACCGCCAGGTCGACCAGCAGCCCGGGCATCGGCGACAGCAGGAAGGCGCTGAGGTCCGGCGGCGGCTTGACCGGCATCTTGCGCAGCAGCTCGTCGCCGCGCGGCGGCAGGACCTGCGCCTCGACGGTGACTCCGTTGTGCGTCAGCCGGTAGCGCAGGCCGACACGGTCGACCTGCAGGACGATCGGCCGGCCGTCCAGATGCGCCTCGAAGCGCGTGTCGCGCAGCTGCCAGCCGGTGGTCAGCGTGTGCGTGCGGCCGTTGCAGGTCAGCGTGTAGCCGCCGGCCACGGGCGTGACGCTGACCGCGTGGCCCGCCTCGCCGAGCCGCACGACGAAGTGCGTCGGCACCTTGACCTCGTGGCCGGGCAACTGGCCGCTGATGCGCACCGCCCGCTCGCGCATGCGACGGTGGATCGTCGCCGCCGCGCACACGAGCAGCTCGGTGTTGTCCTCGCCGTGCTCGGCGCCGCGGAAGCCGGCCGGATAGTGCTGGGCGATGAAACCGGTGTTGAACTGCCCCGAAACGAACTGCGGGTGATTGAGCAGCGCCGCCTGGAAGGCGATGTTGGTGCTGACGCCGCGGATCACGAACGCATTGAGCGCCTCGCGCATCCGTTCGATCGCGTCGCGCCGGTCCGTGCCGTGCACGATCAGCTTGGCGATCATCGAGTCGTAGTAGACGGGAATCTCGCCGCCCTCGTACACGCCGGTGTCGACGCGAACGCCGGTGGCCGCAGGCGGGCCGGCGGCGACGATGCCGGCCGGCGGCGGCTGGAACTGGACCAGCCGGCCGGTCGACGGCAGGAAGCCGCGGTACGGGTCTTCGGCGTTGATGCGGCACTCCATCGCCCAGCCGTTGCGCACGACGTCGGCCTGCGTAAGGGGCAGTTTCTCGCCGGCCGCCACGCGCAGCATCAGCTCGACCAGGTCGAGGCCGGTGATGCATTCGGTGACCGGATGCTCGACCTGCAGCCGCGTGTTCATCTCCAGGAAGTAGAAGCTCTGGTCCCGGCCGACCACGAACTCGACGGTGCCGGCGCTCTGGTACTTCACCGCCCTGGCCAGCTGCACCGCCTGCTCGCCCATCGCGCGCCGCGTCGCCTCGCTGATGAACGGCGACGGCGCCTCCTCGATCACCTTCTGGTGCCGGCGCTGGATCGAGCACTCGCGTTCCCACAGGTACACGCAGTTGCCGTGCGCATCGCCGAGCACCTGGATCTCGATGTGGCGCGGCTCCTCGACGTACTTCTCGACGAACACGCGGTCGTCGCCGAAGCTGGCCCGCGCCTCGTTGCGGCACGACGTGAGCCCATCGGACGCCTCGCGATCGTTGAAGGCCACGCGCAGCCCCTTGCCGCCGCCGCCGGCGCTGGCCTTGATCATCACCGGGTAGCCGATCGCGCGCGCGATCTCGACCGCCTGCTCCGCCGACTCGACCGGCGCGTTGTGGCCGGGAATCGTGTTGACCTTCGCCTCGATGGCCAGCTTCTTCGAGGCGATCTTGTCGCCCATCGCGGCGATCGAGGCGTGCTTCGGACCGATGAACACGATCCCCTCTTCCTCGACGCGGCGGGCGAACTCCTCGTTCTCCGACAGGAAGCCGTAGCCGGGATGCACCGCCTGCGCGCCCGTGCTCCTGCATGCCTCGATGATGCGGTCCATCTGCAGATACGAGTCGCGGCTCGGCGCGGGGCCGATCTCCACCGCCTCGTCGGCAAGCTCGACGTGCAGCGACTCGCGGTCGGCCT
Organism: uncultured beta proteobacterium; assembly: GCA_963847675.1. Classification (GTDB taxonomy): domain Bacteria; phylum Pseudomonadota; class Gammaproteobacteria; order Burkholderiales; family Burkholderiaceae_F; genus JADJWR01. Next base: position 388,906 of record CAWKAP010000004.1, on the reverse strand, counting down.
CGGAGTGCACGGCGACCGTCTTGATGCCCAGCTTCTTCGCCGTCTTGATCACGCGGCAGGCAATCTCGCCGCGGTTGGCGATCAGGATCTTCTCGAACATGTGTCGTCCCCGGCGCCCGGTCAGAGTGGAATGTTGCCGTGCTTGCGCCACGGGTTGTCCAGCTTCTTGTCGCGCAGCATGGCGAGCGATCGGCAGATGCGCTTGCGCGTCTCGTGCGGCTGGATCACGTCGTCGATGTAGCCGCGGCTGCCGGCGACGAACGGGTTGGCGAACCTGTCCTTGTACTCGGCCTCGCGCGCGGCGAGCTTGGCCGGATCGCTCTTGTCCTCGCGGAAGATGATCTCCACCGCGCCCTTGGCGCCCATCACCGCGATCTCCGCGTTCGGCCAGGCGAAGTTGACGTCGCCGCGCAGGTGCTTGGAGCTCATCACGTCGTACGCGCCGCCGTAGGCCTTGCGCGTGATCACGGTGATCTTCGGTACCGTGCACTCGGCGTACGCGTAGAGCAGCTTGGCGCCGTGCTTGATGATGCCGCCGAACTCCTGCGCCGTGCCCGGCATGAAGCCCGGCACGTCGACGAAGGTCAGCACCGGGAAGTTGAACGCGTCGCAGAAGCGCACGAAGCGCGCCGCCTTGATCGAGCTCTTGATGTCGAGGCAGCCGGCCAGCACCAGCGGCTGGTTGGCGACGATCCCGACCGGCTGGCCGTTCATGCGGCCGAATCCGATCACGATGTTCTTGGCGTTGTCCGGCTGGATCTCGAAGAAGTCGTGATCGTCGACCGTCTTGACGATCAGTTCCTTGATGTCGTACGGCTTGTTCGGGTTGTCCGGCACCAGCGTGTCGAGCGAGAAATCGAGCCGCTCGGCCGGATCGTCGGTGCGGCGCACCGGCGGCTTCTCGCGGTTGTTCAGCGGCAGGTAGTTGAACATCCGGCGCAGCATCAGCAGCGCCTCGACGTCGTTCTCGAACGCCAGGTCGGCCACGCCGGAGCGCGTGCTGTGCGAGATCGCGCCGCCGAGTTCCTCGGCGGTGACCGACTCGTGGGTGACCGTCTTCACCACCTCGGGGCCGGTGACGAACATGTACGAGCTGTCCTTGACCATGAAGATGAAGTCGGTCATCGCCGGGCTGTACACCGCGCCGCCGGCGCACGGCCCCATGATCACGCTGATCTGCGGAATGACGCCGGAGGACATCACGTTGCGCTGGAACACCTCGGCGTAGCCGCCGAGCGAGGCCACGCCCTCCTGGATGCGCGCGCCGCCGGAGTCGTTCAGGCCGATCACCGGCGCGCCCACCTTCATGGCCTGGTCCATGATCTTGCAGATCTTCTCGGCGTGCGCCTCGGAGAGCGCGCCGCCGAAGACCGTGAAGTCCTGGCTGAACACGAACACCATGCGGCCGTTGATCATGCCGTAGCCGGTGACCACGCCGTCGCCCGGAATCTTGTTCTCGGCCATGCCGAAATCGAGGCAGCGGTGCTCGACGAACATGTCCCATTCCTCGAACGTGCCTTCGTCGAGCAGCAACTCGAGGCGCTCGCGCGCGCTGAGCTTGCCCTTGGCGTGCTGCGCGTCGATGCGCTTCTGCCCGCCGCCGAGGCGCGCCTTGGCGCGCTTTTCCTCGAGCATTTGCTGGATGCCGTGCATGGATTACCGTCTCCGTGTCGATCAGTGAAACAGGTCGAGCAGACGGCGCGCCGCCACCGAGGCCGCCAGCTGGCCGGCGCGCACCTGCTCGCTGCATTGGGGCAGCGCCGCGCGCACCGCCGGATGGGCGCGGAAGCGCGCCTTCAGGCCGGCGTCGATGCGCTCCCACATCCACGCCTGGTCCTGCGCGTGGCGCCTCTGCGTCAGCCGTCCGCCGGTGGCCGCGAGTTCGCGAAAGTGCGTCACCGCCTGCCAGAACGCGGCCAGGCCCTGGCCGTTCAGCGCGCTCGCCAGCAGTACCTGCGGATGCCACACCGCCGTATCGTGATGCGCCCGGTCCGGGTGTCCCTGCAGCCCCATCAGCCGCAGCGCCGAGGTGATGTGCGCCCGGGCGCGCATCGCGGCGTCCTGGTCCAGGTCGGCCTTGTTGATGAGCACCAGGTCGGCCAGTTCCATCACGCCCCGCTTGATCGCCTGCAGGTCGTCGCCGGCGTTCGGCAACTGCATCAGAACGAAAATGTCGGTCATGCCGGCCACGGCGGCCTCGCTCTGGCCGACGCCTACCGTCTCGACGATCACCACGTCGTAGCCGGCCGCCTCGCACACGCGCATGGCTTCGCGCGTCTTCTCGGCAACGCCACCGAGCGTCCCGCCGGAAGGGCTCGGACGGATGAACGCCTGCGCATGCACGGAGAGCCGGTCCATGCGGGTCTTGTCGCCGAGGATCGAACCGCCGGAGACGCTCGACGAAGGATCGACCGCGAGCACCGCGACGCGGTGCCCCTGTCCAATCAGGTCGAGCCCGAGCGTCTCGATGAACGTCGACTTGCCGACGCCGGGGACGCCCGAGATGCCGAGCCGCAGCGAGCGGCCGGCGGCCGGCAGCAGCGCGTTGAGGACTTCGTCGGCGCGGCCGCGGTGGTCGGCACGGGTCGACTCGAGCAGCGTGATCGCCTTGGCGATCGCGCGCCGTTGCGCCGCGCCGTGCTCGCCGAGCACGGCATCGACCAGCGCCTGATCCGCGGCGGTCAGCATCCTGCGCTTCTACTTGCCGCCGTGCGCCTTGCGGATCTGCTCGAGCACCTGGCGGGCGCTGGCCGGGATCGGCGTGCCAGGGCCGAAGATGCCCTTGACACCGGCCGCCTGCAGGAACTCGTAGTCCTGCTTCGGCACCACGCCGCCGACGAAGACGACGATCTCCTCGGCGCCCTGCTTCTTCAGCTCGTCGATGATCGCCGGCACCAGCGTCTTGTGGCCGGCGGCGAGCGTGGACACGCCGATCGCGTGCACGTCGTTCTCGATCGCCTGCCGGGCGCACTCCTCCGGCGTCTGGAACAGCGGGCCGATGTCGACGTCGAAGCCGAGGTCGGCGAACGCGGTCGCCACCACCTTCGAACCACGATCGTGGCCGTCCTGGCCGAGCTTGGCGATCATCACGCGCGGCCGACGCCCGTGCTGTTCGCCGAATGCTGCGATGTCGCGCTTCAGTTCGTCCCAGCTGTCGGCGCCCTCGCCGTCCTGATATGCCGCTGCGTACACGCCAGCCACCTTCTGAATGTCGGCCCGATGCCGGCCGAAGACCTCTTCCAGCGCGCTGCTCACCTCGCCGACCGTCGCCCGCAGCCGGATCGCCTTGATCGCGAGATCGAGCAGGTTGCCCTTGCCGCCCGCGGCGCAGTCGCTCAACGCGGCGAGTGCCGCGTCGACCTTGCCCGCGTCGCGGCTGGCGCGGATCTTCTTCAGGCGTGCGATCTGGTTCACGCGCACCTTGTGGTTGTCGACCTCGAGGATCTCGAACGCATCCTCTTTCGGCGGACGGTATTTGTTGACGCCGACGATGACGTCGCGCCCGGAGTCGATGCGCGCCTGCTTCTGCGCCGCCGCCTCCTCGATCTTCAGCTTGGCCCAGCCCGAGGACACCGCGCGGGTCATGCCGCCCATCCTCTCGACTTCCTCGATGATCGCCCAGGCTTTCTCCGCCATCTGCTCGGTCAGCGATTCCATCATGTAGCTGCCGGCCCAGGGGTCGACCACGTGGGTGATGTGCGTCTCCTCCTGCAGGATGAGCTGCGTGTTGCGCGCGATGCGCGAGGAGAACTCGGAAGGCAGCGCGATCGCCTCATCGAATGAATTGGTGTGCAGGCTCTGCGTGCCGCCGAACACCGCCGCCATCGCCTCGATCGTCGTGCGCACGATGTTGTTGTACGGGTCCTGCTCGGTCAGGCTCCATCCGGACGTCTGGCAGTGCGTGCGCAGCATCAGGCTCTTCGGGTTCTTCGCATCGAATCCCTTCATGATCCGGCACCACAGCAGGCGCGCGGCGCGCATCTTGGCGATCTCGAGATAGAAGTTCATCCCGATCGCCCAGAAGAACGACAGGCGGCCGGCGAACTGGTCGACATCGAGACCCTTGGCGATCGCCGTCTTCACGTACTCGCGGCCGTCGGCCAGCGTGAAGGCCAGCTCGAGCGCCTGGTTGGCGCCCGCCTCCTGCATGTGATAGCCGGAAATCGAGATCGAGTTGAACTTCGGCATGTGCGTTGCCGTGTACTCGATGATGTCGGCGACGATCCGCATGGAGGGCTCGGGCGGATAGATGTAGGTGTTGCGGACCATGAACTCCTTGAGGATGTCGTTCTGGATGGTCCCCGACAGCCTGTCCTGCGCGACGCCCTGCTCCTCCGCCGCCACCACGTAGCCGGCCAGCACCGGCAGCACGGCGCCGTTCATCGTCATCGACACCGAGACCCGGTCGAGCGGGATGCCGTCGAACAGGATCTTCATGTCCTCGACCGAGTCGATCGCCACGCCTGCCTTGCCGACGTCGCCGGTCACGCGCGGATGATCGGAGTCGTAACCGCGGTGCGTGGCCAGGTCGAAGGCGACCGAAACACCCTGCCCGCCGCCGGCGAGCGTCTGCCGGTAAAAGGCGTTGCTCTCCTCGGCCGTCGAAAATCCGGCGTACTGGCGGATGGTCCACGGCCGCACCGCGTACATGGTGGCCTGCGGCCCGCGCAGGTAAGGCTCGAAGCCGGGCAGCGTGTCGGTATGCGACAGCCCCTCGAGGTCGGCCGCCGTGTACAGCAGCTTGACGGTGATGCCTTCGGGGGTGATCCAGTCGAGCGCCTCGACGCGGCCGTCAGGCGCCGAGCGCGCCGCGGCCCTGGCCCACTGATCGAGGGAAGCCTGCGAGAACTCCGGAGTGGTCGACATCGTAGGTCTCCTGCCTGGCGGCCCGCCGTCGGCGCGGGTGGCCTGCCGCCACCGTCCCCGCTTGCCGCGAATCATACATGATGCATAATTATGAATGCAAAACTGGCGGGGCCGTCAGGTCCCGCCCCCGCTTGCCGCTGCCGATGCCCGCCGCCGACACCCCGACTACCCCGCGCGCGCTGTCGCCGCGCGCCCTCTACCAGGACGTCGCCGAGCGGCTGCGCCAGCAGATCTTCGCCCGCGAGCTCGAGCCGGGCAGCTGGATCGACGAGCAGAAACTGGCCGTCGAATACGGTATCAGCCGCACGCCGCTGCGCGAAGCACTGAAGGTGCTCGCCGTCGAGGGGCTGGTCACGATGAAGGTGCGGCGCGGCGCCTATGTCACCGAGATGTCGGCCGACGACGTGGCGCAGGTTTACCACCTGCTCGGCCTGCTGGAAAGCGACGCCGCCGGCGAGGTGGCGCGGCGGGCCAGCGCGGCGCAGCTGGCCGAACTGCGTGCGCTGCACGAACGGCTGGAAAAGCAGGCGAAGCACCGCGATGCCTTCTTCGCCACCAATGAAACCTTCCACATGAAGCTGCTCGAGTTTGCCGGCAACCGCTGGCGAACGCAGATCGTCACCGACCTGCGCAAGGTGATGAAACTGAACCGCCACCATTCGCTGTTCAAGCAGGGCCGCCTGGCCGGTTCACTGGCCGAGCATCGTGAACTGATGGCGGCGATCGAAAGCCGCGACGCACGCGCGGCCACGCGGCTGATGCGCGCGCACTTCGACAACGGCCTGCAGGCGGCACGCCACTGACGTCCGCGGCGGACGCCGCGGTCAGTGGTGCTGCAGCACCTCCATCCGCTTGCCCGACGTGCTCATCCTGGAGCCGACCAGCGGGATGGGGCGGCCCGGCAGCAGCATGTTCCAGTAGATCGGCTTGAAGGCGAGCTTGCCGAGATGGTTGATCCGCGTCTCCTTCAGCAGCGACATCGGTCCCAGGAGGGGCAACGGGAACCTGCCGGGCACCGGCTGGATGTCGTAGTTGAAGTCGATCAGGATCGCCTTGCCGAAGCCGGTCTCGATGAAGCAGTTGGCGTGGCCGTCGGCGAGCGGCAGCGCCGGCTTGCCGTCGATCTCGCGCAGCAGGTTGTGCACCACGACCTCGGCCTGGAAGTGGGCGACCGAGCCCGCCTTCGACGTCGGCACGTTGGTGTTGTCGCCGAGCAGGAACACGCGCTCGGCCTTGACCGCCTTCAGCGTCTGCTTGTCGGTGAAGCCGAAGCCGAGCCCGTCGCCGAGGCCGGCGTCGTCGATCAGTTCCGAGCCTTCGTGCGGCGGGATCGTCACCAGCATGTCGTACGGAATCGCCTTGCCGTCCGGGCAGCCGATCGTGTTGTCGGTGACGGTGGCCAGCGACGCGTTCGCCACTACCTCCACGTTCTTGCCGGTCAGCATGCCGGTCAGCATCTCGTTGCAGATCGGCTTGGTGAACGCGCCGGTCAGCGGCGTCACCAGCGTGAGCTTGGTCTTGCTGCGCAGCCCGCGTTCGGTCAGGAACTCGTCCACCAGGCAGGCGAACTCGATCGGCGCCACCGGGCACTTGATCGGCATCTCGGCGACATCGATCACGAAATCGCCGCCCTTGAACTCCTGCAGGGCCGCGGCCAGCCGCAGCGCGCTGTCCGGCGTGTAGAAGCCGTACGCCCGGCTGCCCCAGCGTTCTTCCAGACCGTCGACCGCATCGAGCACCGTGCGGCAGCCGAGCGCCAGCACGAGCCAGTCGTACGAGTGACGACCCTGCTCGGTGGTGACTACGCGCGCCTCGGCGTCGATGGCGGTGATGCGCTCGACCAGGTATTGCACGCCGAGGCCGACGAACTGCGACGTTTCGCGCTGGATGTCGGCGAGGGTGCGGTAGCCGGGCTTCTGGAACGGCAGAAAGAGCATGCCCGGCTGGTACGTATGCATCGGCGAGTTGCCGATCATCTTGATCTCCAGCGTCAGGTTTCTGCTTCTCGCCTCCTTGGCCAGCAGATTCGCCGCGACCAGGCCACCGGTGCCATCGCCAAGCACGAGTACGGTTGTCGTCATGTCGCTCTCCTGGAAATTGTCACTTCTGAGCAGTATGCGTAGCGCGGGATCGTAACCGGGGCAAAGATCCGCTGTTTCGCCGCGGCAAGCCGACGCTCTGAGGCAGATCAGGAATCGCGTACCGTCGGGCGGGCGCATGCGCGGGCGTCCTGACGCCGCACGTCGTGCCACGACCACGCCGGTTGCAGCGGCGCAGTCGAGCATCGACGGCGAGGCGATCAGTCGCCGGCGTCGATCCCGAGCCGCCGCATCCAGTCGGCGAGCAAACGCGCACCGCCGCCTGCCGCGTCCATCTCGGCGAGCACGCGCCGGCGATCCTGCGCCGGCCGGTTCTGGCTCAACTTGAACTTGCCTTCGAGGCGCTCGACGTCGAGCGTCACCCCGACGACGCCGCGTTTCATCTTCTCGCGGAATTCCTCGCCCAGTTCGTCCCACTGTGCGCGGTAAGCCGCGTCGTGCCGGTCGATCAGCGTCTTCAGGATGCGCTCCTTGGCCTCGCTGTCGTGCGTGATTCCGATCCGACCCGACACATGCACGACGATGTAGTTCCAGGTCGGCACCGCCTCGCGCGTCGAGTACCAGCGCGGCGAGACGTAGCCATCCGGGCCGCGGAAGATCGCGGTAGCCGACGCGCCCTCGCCCCATTGCGACCAGTGCGGATTGGCGCGCGCCACATGGCCGAGCAGGCGCAGTCCGTCGGGGCTCTCCTCGACCTCGAGCGGCAGGTGCGTGAAGGCGGGTTCGCCGCCGGCCACCGAAACCAGCGTGGCCAGCGGATGCGCGCGCATCAGCGCCAGCAGCGTCGCCTGCTCGGCGACCGCGAAATGCGGCGGCTGGTACATCGTCACTTCAGCCCCGCATCCTCGGGCAGGCCGAGCATCAGGTTGAGGTTCTGGACCGCCGCCCCGCTCGCACCCTTGCCCAGGTTGTCGAGCCGTGCCACCAGCAGCGCCTGCCGCGCGGCGTCGTTGGCGAAGACGAACACTTCCAGCCGGTTGGTGCCGTTCAGTGCCTCCGGTTCGAGGAACGTGCCTTCGCGCAGTGCCGCGGCGTCGTTCAGTGGCCGGACCGCGACGAAAAGCTCGCCGGCGTAGTGTTCGGCCAGCGCAGCGTGAAGGCCGGCTCCGTTCGCGGCCCGCGGCAGCGCGGCCAGCTGCAGCGGCACGTGCACCAGCATGCCGCGGCGGAAGTAGCCGACCGCCGGCGCAAAGAGCGGCGCATGCTCGAGCAGCGCGTGCTTGCGCATCTCGTCGACGTGCTTGTGCTTCAGGGTCAGTCCGTACGCGCCGAAGCTCTGCGGACGCGCGCCGGGGCTCGGTTGCTCGAAGCTCTCGATCATCTTGCGGCCGCCGCCGGAATAGCCGGACACCGCGTGCACGGTGAGCGGCAGCGATGCGGGGATAAAGTCCCGTTCGCGCAGCGGACGGACCAGCGACAGGAATCCGGTCGGATAGCAGCCCGGATTCGAGACGCGGTGCGACTGCGCGACCGCCGCACGCTGCGTCCCGGTCAGCTCGGGGAAGCCGAACACCCAGCCTGACGCCGTGCGGTGCGCGGAGCTCGCATCGATGACCCGCGTGCGGTCGTTGTCGATCAGCGCCACGGTCTCGCGCGCCGCGTCGTCGGGCAGGCACAGGATCACCAGGTCGACCTCGTTGACGATCTCGCGCTTCGCCGCAGCGTCCTTGGCTCGCTCGCGCGGCAGGCTCGCCAGCTCGATGTCGGTGCGCGCCGCCAGCCGCTCGCGGATCTCCAGCCCGGTGGTCCCGTGTTCGCCATCGATGTAGATGGTCGGCTTGCTCATCATCTTCTCCCCATGGGCCGCGCGGTCCCGCGCGGCGCGGTTGCGATTGTGCCCTTGTGCCCCGACCCTATCAGCGCGCCTGCGCCAGCAGGCCGTCGAGCTGTGCCGCCATGCGGTCGATGTCCTCGAACGGTACGTTCAGCGCCGGCATGAAACGCAGCAGGTGCGGGCGCGGCGAATTCAGCAGCAGGCCCTCCGGTTGCAGTTCGCGCGCCGCCTCCACGAAGGCGCCAGCGATCGGCCGGCCGAGGTCGAGCGCGCGTAGCAGGCCGCTGCCGCGCTCGCCCGCCAGGCGATGTCGCTCGATCAGCCGCTGCAGGTGCTGCCGCAGATGGGCGCCGCGCTCGCCAACACCGGCCAGGAACTGCGGCTGCGCCACCGTGTCGAGCACGGCGCTGCCGACCGCGGCCATCAGCGGGTTGCCGCAATAGGTGCCGCCCTGGTCGCCGTGCGCGAAGCAGGCGACCTTCTCCTTCGCCAGCAGCGCCGCCAGCGGCACACCGCCGCCGAGGCCCTTGCCCAGCGTCATGACGTCGGGCACCACGCCCGCGTGCTCGAAGGCGAACAGGCGGCCGGTGCGCCCCACGCCCGTCTGCACCTCGTCGAGGATGAGCAGCAGGCCGTGCTCGTCGCACAACGCGCGCAGCGCCTGCAGGAACTCGACGGTGGCCGGCACCACGCCCGCTTCGCCCTGGATCGGCTCCAGCATCACCGCGGCCGTGCGCGGCCCGATCAGCCCGCGCACCGCGTCGATGTCGTTGAGAGGCGCTTTCGGAAACCCGGGTACCTTGGGCTCGAAGAGCGTGTCCCAGCCTGCCTTGCCGCTCGCCGCCATCGTCGCCAGCGTGCGGCCGTGGAAGCCGTCAACGAACGTGATGACCTCGAACGCGCCGTCCCTGTGCAGCTGGCCCCACTTGCGCGCGAGCTTGATCGCGCCTTCGTTCGCCTCGCCGCCGCTCGAAGCAAGGAACACGCGGGTCAGTCCCGACAGCCGGGCCAGGCGCTGCGCCAGTGCCAATGCGGCATCGTTGAAGAACGCCGGGCTCGGCGAGACCAGGCGCTGCGCCTGCGCGGCCAGGGCGGCGGCGATCTCCGGGGGACAGTGGCCGAGCGCATTGACGGCCCAGCCCTGCACGAAGTCCAGGTATCGCTTGCCACGATGATCGATCAGCCAGGAGCTTCGCCCCTCGACAAAAACCAGCGGCGGCCGCTCCGCGACCTCCATCATGGCGTCGGTTTCGTATGCGTCGATCTTCATGGTCGGCTCCCTTCGCAACAAACAAAAAAGCCGCGGAGTCCGCGGCCTTTTCTGGATCCGGCACGGTTGAGGTGCCGGGGCAAACAGCTCGTTCAGGGCGCGCGGGGACTCCTGCGGGGTTCCGCAGTACGTCGCGCGCGTCGAACGAGACCGGTCAGCATGTGCCGGAGTTTATGCGAGGTCGGCCTGCGATGTGAAGGCGTCGGCGAAGAACTGGTCCTCGGGCAGGCCGTGTCGCGTGAAGTCCCTTTTCGCCGCATCGACCATCACCGGCGCGCCGCAGGCATAGACCTGGTAGGCGGACAGGTCGGGCAGGTCCTCCATCACCGCCTGGTGTACGAAACCGGTGCGGCCGGCCCAGCGGTCCTCCGGCAGGGCGTCGGAAAGCACCGGCACGTAGGTGAAGTTCGGCTGCTCGCGCGCCCACTGCTCGGGCAGGTCGGGCAGGTACAGGTCGACTCGGGCGCGGCAGCCCCAGTACAGGTGCACCGGCCGCGCCGGCCGCCCGGCCTCGTCGCGGTTCAGGCGCTTGTGGAAGATGTGCTCGGCGATCGCCTTGATCGGCGCAAAGCCCGTGCCGCTGGCGAGCAGCACGATCGGCCGCGTGTTGTCCTCGCGCAGGAAGAACGTGCCCAACGGCGCCTCGATGCGCAGGATGTCGCGCTCCTTGACCGCCGGCTGGGTCACGCCGAACAACGCGTCGGTGAACCGGCCTCCCGGCATGTGGCGGACGTGCACGGTGATCTTCTCGTCCGCATGTGGCGCGGTGGCCATCGAGTAGCTGCGCCGCGAGCCGTCCCTGAGGATGAACTCGAGGTACTGGCCGGCGCGGAACTGCAGCCGCTCGCCTGCCGGCAGTTGCAGCGAAACGATCGCCACGTCCGGGGCCGGCCGCTCGATCGAGGCGATCCGGCACGGCATCTTCCGGATCGGGATGTCACCGAAACCCGAAAGCTCGCGCGCCTCGATCACCACGTCCGTTTCCGGCCTGCTGCAGCACACGAGCAGCTTGCCCTGCGCCTGCTCGTCGCTGGTCAGTGCCGACGCCGAATGCGGTCCCTGCGCCCAGTGGCCTTCGAGGCCCTTCGCCTTGCACGTTCCGCAGGCGCCGTTCTTGCAGCCGTAGGGCAGGCCGACGCCGCTGCGCAGCGCGGCGGCGAGAATGGTTTCATCGCCCTCGACCGTGAATTCGCGGCCCGACGGGCGGACGGTGACCTTCCAACTCATAGAATGCGGGAATGAAGAAAGCAACGCCCGCGCATCTCGAACACGCTCCGCGCAGGCGTTCGCGCCTCGGTCGGCCGCTGCTGCTCATCGTCGGCTGCGGCGACATCGGCGGCCGGATTGTCGCACGGCTCGCCAGGCGATTTCGCATCGTCGCGCTGACCTCTTCTCCCGAGCGCGTGCCGCAGCTGCGCGCGGCCGGCACGGTGCCCATCGTCGGCAACCTCGACCGCCGCCGCTCGCTGTCGCGGCTGGCCGGCTTTCACCGCCGCGTGATCCATCTCGCGCCGCCGCCGCAAACCGACGCCCGCCGTGACCGGCGCACACGCGCACTGCTCGCCGCGCTGCGCCAGCGGCCGGACCATCTCGTATACGTGAGCACGACCGGCGTGTACGGCGATCGCCGCGGCGCTCTCGTCGACGAAGCCACCCCGCCGGCGCCGTTGAACCCGCGCGCCTGGCGACGGCTCGACGCCGAGGCTGCCGTGCGCGCTGCCCATGGCTGCGTGCTGCGCGTGCCCGGCATCTATGCCCACGATCGCCTGCCGCTCGACCGGCTGCGCAGCGGCACGCCCGCGCTTGCGCCCGACGATGACGTCTTCACCAATCACATCCACGCCGACGACCTGGCGCGCATCTGCATCGCGGCGCTCTTTCGAGGCAGCCGCTGCCGCGTCTACAACGCGGTCGACCGATCGCGGATGAAGATGGGCGAGTATTTCGACCTGGTGGCCGACCGCTTCGGGCTGCCGCGGCCGCCGCGGCTGCCGCGCGCGCAGCTGCGCGCTTCCGTCAGCCCGATGATGTACTCGTTCATGAGCGAGTCGCGGCGTGTCGACGGGACGCGCAGCGAGAAGGAACTGCAGGTGCGACTGGCGTGGCCGACGGTGGCCGACACGCTGGCCAGCCTGTAATCGCCAACCGGTCGAGGGAGCGACATGGCCAGGGAAAGCAGGTCCGAACCGTCAGGCAGTGCGTCGAGCGCGGGACTGATCGACAAGATGATGCGGCTCGTCGGTCGGGCGAACGCGCCGGACCTTGCCGAGCTCGCCGAGGCGCTGCTCTCCGAACGCGGCGAAGCCTCGGGAGTCGCGTTGGCGGGCGAACTGCTCGCCGCCTACGGATCGCGCCGTATGGATGAGCGCATCGATTTCCTCCTCAAGCTCGCCAGCCGCTTCGACGCCGACCGCGCACGGCTGGAACGCGCGATCGATCGCTATCGTAATGACCCCTCGACGGCCAACGGCGTTGCCCTGCATGCCGCGGCCGAACCGCGGCGGCAGGAACTGATCCGCCGGCTCAATCTTGCGCCGGGCGGCACCGAGCGGCTGGTGCGGATGCGCGAGGACGTGCTCGCCGCCGCAGTGGTTCACCCCGAACTCGAGACCGTCGATGCCGACTTCCAGCACCTGTTCTCGTCCTGGTTCAACCGGGGCTTCCTCGAACTGAAGCGCATCGACTGGAACACACCGGCCGTCGTGCTGGAGCGGATCATCCGCTATGAGGCCGTGCACGAGATCACCAGCTGGGACGACCTGCGCCGCCGCATCGACCCCGAGGACCGGCGCTGCTTCGCGTTCTTTCATCCGGCGCTTGCCGGCGAGCCGCTGATCTTCGTCGAAGTCGCGCTGGCGCGTGAAATCCCCGCGGCCATCGCACCGCTGCTGGCGGCGGAACGCCGCGCGATCGCGGCGCAACGGGCGACGACCGCGGTCTTCTATTCGATTTCCAACTGCCAGGAGGGCCTGCGCGGCGTGCCGCTCGGCAACTTCCTGATCAAGCAGGTCGTCGACGAACTGAAACGCGAGCTTCCCGACCTGCGCACGTTCGTGACGCTGTCGCCCGTGCCCGGCTTCGTGGGCTGGCTGCGCCGCGAGCGCGCTGCCTCGACCGCGACGTGGCTGAGCGATGATGACCGGCGGACGCTGGCCGAGGTCGACGAGTCCGGCTGGCAGGAGACGGCGGTGAAGACGCGCGCGCTGCGCCCGCTGCTCACCGCATCCCTCGCCGAATACCTGCTGCGCGCCCGCGGCCGCGGTGGGCGCCCGGTCGATCCGGTGGCGCGCTTTCACCTCAACAACGGCGCGCGCCTCGAACGGCTGAACTGGCTCGGCGACGTCTCCGCCAAGGGCCTGGCGCAGGGCGCCGGCTTCATGGTCAATTACCTGTACGACGTCGGCCAGATCGAGCGCAACCACGAGGCCTTCGCGCGCGAAGGACGGGTCATCGCGGCGCGGGCCGTGCAGAAGGCGCTGCGGCCTCAGGCGGCAGCGGCCTGAGCCCGCCGGCCGAACTGGACTACTGGTCGGGCGGCTGCTCGGCGCCGGCGTCGATCATCGAGTCGATCACCGTCGGACGCGGCGAATCGATCATCCGCTCCACCTGCGCCAGCGTGTCGGCAAGCGGCTTGCCGCCGAGCCCGCGTTCGCGCGCCTGCAGCAGCAGCTGCCGCGCCACCAGCGGCTGCCCGCCGCCGGCCAGCGCAGCGGCGCAGTTCAGCCAGTGCGCGACGTTGTCCGGCTCACGTTCGAGCGCGGCCTCGAGCGCCGGCAGCGCCTCCTGCGGTCGCCCGCCCTGCAGCGCGACCAGGGCTAGGTTGTATGTCGCGCCGGCGTGCTCGGGCTCCGCCTCGAGCACGGCGCGATAGATCGCCTCGGCCTCGGGCAGGCGCCCTGACTGGTGGTGGTCCAGCGCCAGGCGCATGGCCTCGCTGATGGGAACCTGTCGGGAATCCTGTTCTGTCATCGTCAAATGTCCCGCGCGCCGATTGCCATGCGCGCTTCGGTCGGCCGGCATCCGCTAAGCCGGCGACGTTCGCCTGGGCCCGGCCGGCTGTAGATGGAGGGGAATCGGCGCATTGCTCTGAGGTCACAGCGCCAACGAGGCTTCGTCGATGCCCCTCAACGACCATGACCTGCAGGCCGCGCTTTCACCCGTCAGCGACGGCGGCGAACGCACTCCGGAGCCCGGCATCGCGCTGTGCCTGTCCGGTGGCGGCTACCGCGCGATGATCTTCCACCTCGGTGTGCTGTGGCGGCTGAACGAGCTCGGCTACCTGTCGCGACTGGACCGGGTTTCGAGCGTCTCCGGCGGATCGATCACCGCCGCGATGCTCGGCCTGAAATGGAGCCGACTCGGATTCGCCAACGGTGTGGCACAGGGCCTCGTCGACGAGGTGATCAAGCCGTTGCGTGCCTTCGCTCACGAGACCATCGACGTCGGCTCGGTGCTCAAGGGCATCTTCCTGCCCGGCTCGATCAGCGACAAAGTCGCCAACGCCTATCGCAAGCACCTGTTCGGCGAGGCCACGCTGCAGGACCTGCCCGATGACCCGCCGCGCTTCGTCATCAACGCCACCAACGTGCAGACCGGCGTGCTGTGGCGCTTCTCCAAGCCGTACATGCGCGATTACCTCGTCGGCGAAGTGAAGAACCCCACCGTGTCACTGGCGACCGCCGTGGCCGCCTCCTCCGCGTTCCCGCCGGTGCTGTCGCCCGCCAGGCTCGAGCTCGATCCCGCCGCGTTCAGCCCGCCCGGCGGCGAGCCGTATCACGCGGCCGCCCTACACGACCGAGGTTTATCTGTCCGACGGCGGGGTCTACGACAACCTCGGCCTGGAGACCGCCTGGAAGCGCTACGACACGATCCTCGTCAGCGATGCCGGCTTGGCGATGAGCGGCGACCCCGACCCGGGCACCGACTGGGCCACGCATGCCAAGCGTGTGCTCGACATGATCGACAACCAGGTCCGCGCGCTGCGCAAGCGGCAGCTCGTTGCCGGCTTCCTCAACGGCGTGCGCAAGGGTGCCTACTGGAGCGTGCGCTCGCAGCTCGCCGACTACGGCACGCCGAATGCGCTGCCCTGCCCGGAGGAACGCACTGCAGAGCTGGCACAGGTGCGCCACGCGCCTGGCCGACATGCCGGACGACATCCAGGAGCGTCTGATCAACTGGGGCTATGCGATCTGTGACGCCGCGATGCGCCGCTGGGTCGACGCGAGTCTGCCGCCGCCGACGGCTTTCCCCTATCCGCGTGGCGTCTGAGCGGTGCGCCGAAGCATGAGCCGGGCATCGTTCGGCGTCTGGGGCGCGCAGCTGCCGCAGGAGCAGTTCGCCGAGGCGGTCGCTGCGATCGGCGTGCTTGGCATCCGCGACGCGGTCCCCGACGCGCAGGCGATCACCGAGACCGTGCGCCGAATGCGCAAGGGCGGACGCGACATCGTGCCGCTGGCGCTGAGGAACCTGGCGCGGCTCGTCGCTGGCCGCCAGCCGGGGCGATCCGTTGCCCGACGCGGCTGCGTGCCCGGCGGCGTGGCAGCAGTTCCGCCAGCAGTGGTACGAGCAGCGTCCGCGCAATGCGCCGTTCCTGCGGCTGGAGATCGATCCGGCCGTTATCGAGCGGCTTCGCGCCTCGGCCCCCGAAGTCCTGTGGCTGAACCGATTGCTGCTGGACAGTGGCGCAGCGGTGGCGGACGCCGTCTACGTGCGCGCAGATGAACCGGACCGGCCGATCGCATGGGAGTGGCCGCTGCGGGTCGGCGTGCTCGGCGACGTACGCTCGGCCGAAATCGGGCGAAAGTGTCGCGGCGATCCCGTGGCCCAGACTGGTCCGTCTCGTCCAACTGGAAACGCTGGACGAGGACTGCGATCTGCTGCTGCTGCCGGACGACCTGCGCGGTGCGCTCGGCCGCGTGCTGCGTCATCCGCGCCGCCTGCGCGCGGACCTGACGCTCGTGATAGGCGGCACGGGCGTTTCGGCGGACCGCGTCGAATCGCTGCTCAGCGCGTTGCGCAACGAAGTGCTGACCGGCGGCGTCGGCATCGTCCGCGTCGACGTGGAGCGCGAGCGCGACTGGATGGCGCGTTTGTTTGAAGAGATGTCGCACGACCTGCCGGTCGATGTTGCGCTTGCCGTCGCGAACAGCGCCGCCGCCGACGCCGATGCCGCCGAGCCGCCGCTGCTTGTCGCCTCGCGCCGACTGGCGACCAACGCGCGCGTTTCGGCGTTTGCCGGCCGCTACGGCCAGCAGCTGCGCCGCATGGCGACCGCCGCCCGGGCCACGCCACCCGCAGCGCAAGGACCGGCGCTGGAGCGCGCGCCGGCGCCGAAGCGCACGCGCCCCGCGGCGGCACGCGAGATGGGTGCCGCAGGTCGCGCACTGGAGGAGCGGGCCGCGCGCTCGATCTGCTGCGCGATCGCGAGCAGCTCGGCGTGACCTTCGGCGAGATCTGGTTCAACGGCTACGTACACCTGACGCCGGGCGGCGTGGTACCCAAGCCTGATGAGGAAGACATCCTCGGCCCGCTGCAGGGCGAAGAACTGACCGAGCTGATCGTCGCCCAAGGCGCGAAGAACTGGAACGCCTCGGTGAAGGGGGGTGCGCTGGTGGTGCCGGAATCCGGCCCGCTGCAGGCGCTGCCGCCGCTGCCGGGCGGAATGCGGCTGACACTGCTGTCGCCCACGCAAAGCGCAGCTCGATCGCCTCAAGCCCGTCTGGGAGGCGGCGTGCCGCAAGGCCGGCATCGTCCCCGGGGCAGCCACTGCGGCCGACAGCGCCCGCCTCGACGAGATCGAGGAAGCCGGGGAAGAGGAGGACATCCTCGGCGAACCCGACGTGAACGCGCTGGCCGCGGCACGCTTCAAACCCGATCGCGCCAAGCCGAATGGCGCGAGCATTGCGCTGCTCGCCGAATACGACGGGCGTCGAGTGCTGCTTGCGGCCGATGCACACGCACCCGTGGTCGTCGATGCCCTTGCCCGGCTGCCCGGTCACCCAGTCGGGCGACTGCCGCTCGATGCGCTGAAGATGTCCCATCACGGCAGTCGAGGCAATACCAGCGTCGGGCTGGTGCAGGCGGTCGCGTGTCCGAACTGGCTGGTGTCAACCAACGGCAAGCAATTCAGGCACCCGGACCGCGAAGCGATCGCGCGAGTGATCCGCGAGGGCGGATCGGGCGTCGAACTGCACTTCAACTACCGCACCGAGTTCAACGAGATATGGGCGGCTGCCGGGCTACGGCGCAGGCACGACTACGAGGCCCGCTATCCATCAAGCGAAGGGGCTGGCATTCAGCTGGCATTGCAGAACTGACTGACTTGCCGGGATGCAATGGCCGGCAGTCTCGAGAGCGGAGTCGTGTCGCGCTGCTCCGAAGAGCGGACGCGATTCCTTGCATCGGAACGAGCCAGCAGACCGAAGCAGTCGCTCCCGCCGTGTCCATGCGGCCCACTGGATGAGGCGGCTTCAGATCGGCGTCGCAAAGCGAGCGCAATCAGAGGACTTGGTGCTGCTGAGTGGACTCGAACCACCGACCTACTGATTACGAATCAGTTGCTCTACCAGCTGAGCTACAGCAGCGAAGGCGCGGATTATAGGTCTCGGCCTGCGGGCGGGCCAAACGGGCACAATCGGCGGCCTCTCCGCTTGATGACGCCTGCTGCACACGTGGCAGCGCCCGCCCCGCCCGTCTCGCCATGTTCGCCAACGCCGCGCTGATCCTGCCCGACTTCGCGCTCATCCTGCTCGGCTTCGTGCTGTTCCACCGCTTCGGCTACGAGCGTGGCTTCTGGGTCGGGCTGGAGCGCCTCGTCTACTACGTGCTGTTCCCGGCGCTGCTGTTCAACTCGATCGTCGTCGCAAAGTATTCGCTGGCCGCCGACGGCGCGCTGCTCGTCGCCGCGGTCGGAGGCCTCCTGTCCGCCGCGCTGCTCGGCTTTCTGGCGCGGCCGGTGCTGCGTCCGCCGCCGGCACTGTTCGCCAGCTGCGTGCAGACGACCTACCGCTACAACTCCTACCTCGGCTTCGCGCTGGCGCAGTCGCTCGCCGGCGGTCGCGGCGTGGCGCAGATCGCGCTGGTGTTCGCCGTGTGCATTCCGCTGGCCAACCTGATCGCCGTATCGACGCTGGCGCGCCATAGCCAGGCCGGCCTGGCGCGTGAGCTGGCACGCAACCCCCTGATCATCGGCACGGTCAGCGGCCTGGCAGCGAACGCGCTCGGCCTGCAGCTGCCGCAGTTCGCCGCGCATGCGCTCGGCCGGCTGGGCCAGGCGAGCCTGGCGCTCGGGCTGATCTGCGTCGGGGCCGGGCTGAGCCTGGCCGGCGCGGCCACGCATCGCGTTCTGCTCGGCTACTTCTCGGTGGTGAAGCTGCTGCTGTTTCCCGCCGTCGCATTCGCCCTGGCGTGGCTGCTTCAGTTGCCGCCCGAGCAGGCGCGGATCGCGATCGTCTTCGCCGCGCTGCCCACCGCGACCAGTGCCTACGTCCTGGCCACGCGCATGGGCTTCGATGGCGCGCCGGTCAGCTTCCTGATCACCGCGCAGACGGCGGCGTCGATGCTGACGCTGCCCGTGTGGGTTTCGTTCGCCTCAACCCTGTTCTGACGCGTGCCGGGCCAGTGCCCAGGCGACGTGCTCACGCACCAGCGCCGAGGGGTCCCCGGCGCGCCTGCGCAGCGCGTCGCGCACCGCCGCCGAAGTCGGTGCGTTGCCCAGCCCCACCGCGAGATTGCGCAGCCATCGCTCGTAGCCGATGCGCAGGATCGCGCTGCCGGCGTGCCGCTCGCGGAACTGCACCTCGGTCCACGAGAACAGTTCGACCAGCGTGGCCCGGTCCAGGCCGTTGCGCACGTCGAAGTCAGGCAGCGGCGCGGTGCCTGCGAACTTGTTCCACGGGCAGGCGAGCTGGCAGTCGTCGCAGCCGTAGACGCGGTTGCCGAGCAGCGGCCGCAGCGGCTCGGGGATGGCGCCGCGGTGTTCGATGGTCAGGTAAGAGATGCAGCGCCGCGCGTCGAGCTCGTAGGGCGCGACGATCGCCTGCGTCGGGCACACGTCGATGCACCGCGTGCAGCTGCCGCAATGCTCGGTCACCGGCGCATCCACCGGCAGCGGCAGGTCGGTGACGATCTCGCCCAGAAAGAACATCGAACCGGAGTCCTGCGCGAGCAGCAGCGTGTGCTTGCCGCGCCAGCCCAGGCCGGCGGCGCGGGCGAGCTCGACCTCGAACACCGGCGCGCTGTCGGTGCAGACGCGCAAGGACGCGTCCGGCGCGACCTGCCCGATGCGCCCGGCAAGCGTCTGCAGCCGCGCACGCAGCACCTTGTGATAGTCGCGGCCGCGCGCGTAGATCGAAACCACGGCGGCGTCACCGTCGGCAATGCGCTGCCACTCGCGCTCGGCCCAGCCGCCGTCGTCGTCGCGCGGCCGGTAGTCCATGCGCGCGCTGATCACCCGCAGCGTCGGCGCGGCGCCGGCCGGCAGCAGCCGGCGCGGCTCGGCGCGCAGATGCGCGTGCTGCGACAGGTATGCCATATCGCCGTGCCGGCCCTGGGCGAGCCAGGCGTGCAGCCGCGCGCTGGCGACCTCGGTCTGCCCGCCGCTGATGCCGACCGCCGCAAAGCCGAGTTCGCGGCCCCAGCGGCGGATGTCCGCCGCCAGCGCAGCGAGGGCGCCGCTATCCTCCTCCTGCATCAAGCCGCTCCGCCAATCCTTTTCTTCCTGATCGATGCCGATTCAGCCCGCCGAGTTTGCGCTTGCCGACGAAAGGGCGACAGCCAGGCTCGGGGCGGCGCTGGCGCGCGCCATCGAGGCAGAGTCCACAGCGATCGTCGAGTACGGACTCGTCGTCGGGCTGGCCGGCGAACTCGGCGCCGGGAAGACCTCGCTCGTGCGCGCCGCGCTGCGCGCTCTCGGCGTGACCGGTCCCGTCAAGAGTCCGACCTTCACACTGGTTGAACCTTATGTCGTTTCGAGCTTAAACTTTTATCACTTTGATTTTTATCGGCTCACCGACCCGGAAGAATTCTCCTTCGCCGGTTTTCGCGAGATGTTCGGCCCGGCGGCGGTGTGCCTGATCGAGTGGCCCGAAAAGGCGGCCGGCCATGTCCCGCAGGCCGATCTGCGGATCGCGCTGCGCGTGGCGGGCGAAGGTCGGCACGCCGGCGTGACGGCAGCCACGGAGCTTGGAGCAGCATGCCTGCAACGCATCGAGACGGAGATGGCACGACGCGAGGCGTGATCGACTCGCGCCGGCGCATGCTCGCCGGTGCGGCCGGAACGCTGGTCCTTTCGCTGTCGCCGCTGCGCATCGCGCGCGGCGCCAACCTTCTCGATGTCCGCCTCTGGCCGGCCGTCGACTACACGCGGGTCACGCTCGAACACGATCAGCCGCTGAAGTTCACGCACTTCCTGGTCCGCGATGCGCCGCCGCTGCGACTGGTGGTCGACATCGAGGACATGGACCTGACGCCGCGGCTGCGGGAAGTCGTCGGCCGCGTCGGCGCCGACGATCCGTACATCGCGCTGGTGCGCGTCGGCCAGAACCGGCCGCACGTGGTGCGCGTGGTGATCGAACTGAAGGAAGACATCGTCCCGGAGGTCTTCGCGCTGCCGCCGGTCGGCCCGTACCAGCACCGGCTGGTGCTCGACCTGCGCCCGGTCATCCCGCCCGACCCGCTGCTGGCGCTGCTGCGCGAGTACGAAGCAAGGATGCCCGCCGGCGAGCGCCGCGACGAAGCGGCCCTGCTGCGCGAGATCCGCAAGGTCGATGCCGCCCGCGACGCGGCCGCGGCGCGTGGACGCGGCGGCGAACGCACGATCGACCGGCTGCTGACGATCGCCATCGACCCAGGCCACGGCGGCGAGGATCCCGGCGCCATCGGCCGGCGCGGCACGCAGGAAAAGGACGTCACGCTCAGCATCGCGCAGCGGCTGCACCGGCTCATCGAAGGCGAGCGCGACATGCGCGTGCTGCTGACCCGCAATGGCGATTTCTTCGTGCCGCTGCGCGAGCGGGTGGAGAAGGCGCGGCGCGTCAAGGCGGACCTGTTCGTCTCGATCCACGCCGACGCGTGGATCCGCCCCGACGTGCGCGGCTCGTCGGTGTTCGCGCTGTCCGAGCGCGGCGCGTCGAGCACGGCCGCGGCGTGGATGGCACGGCGCGAGAACGACGCGGATCTGATCGGCGGCGTCAACCTCGGCACCAAGGACGCGCAGCTCGCGAAGGTGCTGCTCGACCTGTCGACCACGGCACAGATCAACGACAGCCTGCGCTTCGGCGACGCGGTGCTGCGCGAACTGGAACGCATCAACCCGCTGCACAAGCCGCGGGTGGAACAGGCGGGATTCGCGGTGCTGAAGGCGCCGGACATTCCTTCGATCCTGGTCGAGACGGCGTTCATCTCCAACCCGGACGAAGAGCGCCGCCTGGC
The DNA here is from genome assembly GCA_963847675.1 of uncultured beta proteobacterium. Taxonomy (GTDB): domain Bacteria; phylum Pseudomonadota; class Gammaproteobacteria; order Burkholderiales; family Burkholderiaceae_F; genus JADJWR01. The sequence goes on along the minus strand of CAWKAP010000004.1, from coordinate 367,467 downwards.
CGACGACGCCTACCAGGAGCGCATGGCGCGCGCGATTCTCGACGGCATCCGGCGCTACCTCGCCAGGCATCCGCCCGCCGCGCGCAGCGTGCTCGGCTGAGAACCCGAGCGCTGCCGCGCTAGCGGCGGTCCGTGCTCGACGGCGCGATTGCCGCAGGCCGCACGACCTCGACCGCCACTGGCGGACGCCCGCCGCCGGCGAGGCGCTTCAGAAGCCGCCAGGCTGCAGCCAGCGCCAGCGGGCCCAGTACCAGGCCAATGCCCCCGACCAGGATGATGCCGAGGTTGTCGCGCACGACCGGCACCTGCCCGAACAGATATCCGCCGCCGACCAGCGACACGACCCACAGCAGCGCGCCGGCGACGTTGAAGATCTGGAACTTGTGAACTTCCATGCCCGAGGCGCCGGCCACCAGGGGCGCGAAGGAACGCACGATCGGCACGAAGCGCGCGATGACGATCGTCTTGCCGCCATGCCGCTCGTAGAAATCGTGGGTCTTGGCGAGCGCAACCGGATCGATCCAGTTCAACGAGCCGTCGTAGACCTTCCTGCCCAGCCAGGCGCCGATGCGGTAATTGACCGTGTTGCCGAGGATCGCGCCAACCGCGATCACCGCGATCAGGATGCCGGCATGCAGCCCCGCCTCCTGCGCCGCAACCGCGCCGGCGACGAACAGCAACGAGTCGCCGGGCAGGAAGGCCATGAAGACCAGCCCGGTCTCGGAGAAGAAGATCGCGAAGAGCACCACGTAGACCAGCAGCACGTTGCGATCCACGATCGCCAGCAGGAACCGGTCCATCGCGGTGAACAGGTCTGACCAGTTGATGCCTTCCATCGTCCCTGGTGTGTGGCGGCCGGCGTAAGAGGCAAATAAAGAGCCGCTGGCGCGAGTCCGTTCTCGCGGGCGAGCGGCTCCCTGGATGCGAACGATGATACGCGAGGCCCCTTTCGCGTCGAACCATCACCGACTTAGCGATTCCCCGTAATCCGGCCGATCGACGACGGCTTCCTATAATCCTTCCGGTGTCTTCCGCAGCCGTCCCCGCCCGTGTGGCGATCCGTCCGCTTCCGGACCTCCTGATCAGCCAGATCGCTGCCGGCGAGGTGATCGAGCGGCCGGCCTCGGTGGTCAAGGAACTGGTCGAAAACGCGCTCGACGCCGGCGCCGGTCGCATCGAAGTCCGGCTCGAGGCGGGCGGCATCAGGCGCATCGTCGTCGCCGACGACGGCGGCGGCATCGAGCGCGAGCAGCTGCCGCTCGCGCTTGCGCGCCACGCGACCAGCAAGATCGCCTCGGCTGCCGACCTCGAATCGGTCGGCACGCTCGGTTTCCGCGGCGAGGCGCTGGCCTCGATCGCCGCCGTGGCCACCGTCAGCATGACCTCGCGCACGGCAACCGCCGCCAGCGCGTTCCGCATCGACGCCGACAGCGGAACCGTCGAGCCCGCTGCCGCCGCGCGCGGCACGCGCATCGAGGTCGCCGACCTCTTCTTCAAGACGCCTGCGCGGCGCAAGTTCCTGCGCGCCGAGGCGACCGAACTGGCGCACTGCGTCACGCAGGTCCAGCGCATCGCCGCCGCTCACCCGGCGGTCGAGTTCAGTGTCTGGCACGAGGCGCGCGTGGTGCTGCGGCTGGCTGCGGGGCAGGCGCAGGTGCGCGTGGCCGCGCTGATGCCGGAGAACTTCGGCGCCGCGCAACGGCACGTCTTCGCGCAGGCGCCGGGTATCGAAATCTCCGGCTGGGCGGGCCTGCCGACGGCGGCACGCAGCCGCGCCGACGCCCAGTACTTCTACGTCAACGGCCGCTACGTGCGCGACAGGGTGCTGGCGCACGCCGTGCGTGCCGCCTACGCGGACGTGCTGCACGGCACGTCGCAGCCGGCCTACTGCCTGTACCTGTCGATCGACCCGGCCCGCGTCGACGTCAACGTGCATCCGACCAAGATCGAGGTGCGCCTGCGCGATTCCTCGGCCGTGCACCAGTTCGTACTGCACGCCGTGCAGGCGGCGCTGGCCGAATCGGCGCGCGCCGCTGGCGGCGAGAGCGCCGCGCCGGTCACGCGGCTGGCCGATCTGGCGGCCGCGCCGCGCGCATCGGCCGCAGGCGCCGGCGGGTGGGGCATGCAGCCGGGGCTGGGAATCGCGCAGCAGGTCGCACCATACCTGGCGATGCTGGCCGAGGCGCGGCCAACCGCCGTGCCGGAGGGCGACGCCGGTTTCGGCGCCGCTCGGCTACGCCATCGCGCAGCTGGCCGGCGTGTACGTGCTGGCGAGAAACGACGCGGGGCTGGTCATCGTCGACATGCACGCCGCGCACGAGCGCATCGTCTACGAGAAGCTGAAGCGGCAGCTCGATGCGCGGACGATCCCGCAGCAGCGGCTGCTGATCCCGCAGGTCTTCGGCGCCGACGCGCTCGACGTGGCCAGTGCCGAGGAGCACGCCGAAACGCTGGCCGCGATCGGCCTCGATCTGGCGCCCGCCGGGCCGGCTCAGCTTGCGCTGCGCGCCGTGCCGGCGCTGCTCGCCGATGGCGCCGGCACGACCGGGCCGCAACTGGCGCGCGACGTGCTGCGTGACCTGCGCGAGTACGGCGGCAGCCGCACGCTCACCGAGCATCGCAACGAACTGCTGGCCACGCTGGCCTGCCACGGCGCGGTGCGCGCCAACCGCCGGCTGACGATCGACGAGATGAACGCCCTGCTGCGCGAGATGGAGGCGACCGAGCGCGCCGACCAGTGCAACCACGGCCGGCCGACCTGGGTGCAACTCGCCCTCGCCGATCTCGACCGGCTGTTCCTGCGCGGTCGCTGAGGCCGCGTGCGCGATTCCGCGACTGTCGCGCCGGCGGCGCTGACGCCGACGATGGTGATCGTGTTCGTCGCCGGCTTCACCATGCTGCAGCCGCTGGCGACCGACTTCTACCAGCCGACGCTGCCGGCGATCGCCGCCGCCTTCGGCAGCCCGGTCGCGGAGGTGCAGCTGACGCTGTCGGCGTTCGTGCTCGCCTTCGGCCTGTGGCAGCTCATCGCCGGGCCGATCGCCGATCGCTACGGCCGCTATCCGGTGCTGCTCGCCGGCGTCGCCACCTACGCGGCCGCGTCGGCGTTGTGCGCGTCGGCGACGTCGATCGACTGGCTGGTCGCCGCGCGCGCGCTGCAGGGCATCGGCGCGTGTTCATGCATCGTCGCTGCGCGCGCGATCGTGCGCGACATGCACACCCCGGCGGAAGGCGCCCGCGTGCTGGCCGCGGCCGGCACGTGGATGAGCCTTGCGCCGCTGGCCGGTCCGCCGCTCGCCGGATTTCTGCTCGGCCTGTTCGGCTGGCGGTCGGCGTTCGTCGTGCTGCTGGTCTTTTCCCTGCTGCTGGCCGCGCTATCGGTGGCGCGGTTGCGCGAGACGATCGTGCACGTCAATGCCGAGGCGCTGCGGCCGGGTCCGATGCTGGCCACCTACCTGGCGGTGCTGCGCACGCCGAGCTTCAACGCCTACGCGTGGCCGGCGGCGGCCAGCTACGCCGCGCTGTTCGCGTTCATCTCCGGCGGCTCGTTCGCGCTGATCCGCGTGCTTGGCGTCTCGCCCGCCGTCTACGGCTTTTGCTTCAGCTTCGTCGTCGCCGGCTATCTGACCGGGACACTCGTGTGCCGGCGGATCGTCGTCCGCGCCGGGCTGGCGCGCACGTTGTCGGTCGGCGCGGCGATCCAGGTCGCCTGCGGATCGGTGATGGCGCTGCTCGCCGTGCTGAACGTGCAGCACGCGCTGGCGATCCTGCTGCCGATGTTCGGCATCGTCTTCGGCCATGGACTGATTCAGCCGGTGGCGCAGGCCGGCACGGTGGCCGAATTCGCGCGCAACGCCGGTGCCGCCACCGCGCTGATGGGCTTCGTGATGATGCTGACGGCGACCGCCGTCGGCCAGCTGCTTGCCGCCGGTTTCGACGGCACGGTGCGGCCTCTGGCGTTCACGGTCGCGGCCGCCTGCGCCGTCTCCGCCCTGCTCGCCGCCACGATCGTGCGCCGGCATGGTCATGTCTGAGCGCCGCCCGGCCGCTCCGAAGGCGCTCGTTCCTCCTCGGGAGGACGGGCGCGCGGCGCCCGAGGGGGCCACCGAGCGCCGCCCGGCCGCTCCGAAGGCGCTCGTTCCCCCTCGGGGGGACGGGCGCGCAGCGCCCGAGGGGGCCACCAAACGCCAGGCGGAGGCGGTGCTGCTGCTCGGGCCGACCGCCTGCGGCAAGTCGGCGCTGGCGATGGCGCTGGCCGAGCACGCGGCGCTGGAAATCGTCTCGATCGACTCGGCACAGGTGTATCGCGGCATGGATATCGGCACCGCCAAGCCCTCCGCCGCCGAGCGCGCACGCGTGCCGCATCACCTGCTCGACCTGCGCGATCCCTCCGAGCCGTACTCGGCGGCCGACTTCGTGAGCGATGCGACGCGCGTGATCGGCGAGATCAACGCGCGCGGCCGACTGCCGCTGGTCGTCGGCGGCACCATGCTTTATGCGCGGTCGCTGCGCGGCGGGCTGTCGGACCTGCCGCCGGCGGACGCTGCGGTGCGTGCACGCATCGACGCGCGGGCGCGCGAAGTCGGCTGGCCGGCGATGCATGCAAGACTCCGTGAGATCGATCCGGTCACAGCGACGCGGCTGCCGCCGAACGACAGCCAGCGTATCCAGCGCGCGCTCGAGGTCTTCGAGCTCACCGGTCTGCCGCTGTCGCAGCTGCACGGCGCGCCAAAGGGTGCCGGCCTGCGCCTCGCCACCATCGCCCTGCTGCCCGAGGATCGCGCCGAACTGCACCGGCGCATCGAGCGGCGCTTCGATGCCATGCTGGCCGCCGGTTTTCTCGACGAGGTGCGCGCGCTGATGGCGCGCGGCGATCTCGACGCCGACCTGCCGGCGCTGCGCAGCGTCGGCTACCGCCAGGCCTGGCGCCACCTGCGCGGCGAGATTTCGTTCGCGCAGTTCCGTGCCCAGGCGATCGCCGCGACGCGTCAGCTCGCCAAGCGGCAGATCACGTGGCTGCGCTCGATGGGCGACGCGGTGCGCGTCGATCCGTTCGACGCCGCGGCGCTCGAACGCGTGAAGCACGTCGTGCAGGCAGCCTGAAAGAGCCGGTCAGCGGCGCGCGGATCGGCGACGTCGGCGGCCGCACGCCAGCGTCGCCGCCTCAGGGCGAAGAGTCTTTGAAATTAGTTGCGCGAAGAAAATCGAAATCGCAGCCGTCGTCGGCCTGCAGCACCGAGCGCAGGAACAGGCTGCGGTAGCCGCGCTCGTCTGCCTCGCGCGCGCGCGGCGGGCGGCAGCGCGGCGCGGCGCCGCGCCAGTTCCGCGTCGTCGACGAGCAGCTGCAGCGACGCGCTCCGTCACGCTCAGCCGGATGCGGTCGCCGGTGCGCACCAGCGCCGAGCGGGCCGCCGAGCGCGGACTCCGGCGTCACGTGCAGCACGATCGTGCCCGACGCCGTGCCGCTCATGCGCCCGTCGGAGATGCGCACCATGTCCTTGACGCCCTGCCGCGCGAGCTTCTTCGGGATCGGGATCAGGCCCGCCTCCGGCATGCCCGGCGCGCCCTTCGGGCCGATGTTCTTCAGCACCAGCACGTCGTCGGCCTCCACGTCGAGCGCCGGATCGTCGATGCGCGCGGCGAGGTCTTCGAGGTCCTCGAACACCACCGCGCGGCCTTCGGATTCCATCAGCGCCGCCGATGCCGCGGACTGCTTGATGATCGCGCCGCCCGGCGCGAGGTTGCCGCGCAGCACCGCGATGCCGCCCTGCGCGTAGATCGGGCTGGCCGAGCGGCCGGATCACGTCCTGCGCGAAGCCGGGGCCGGCGGCGTCGAGTTCCTCGCCGAGCGTGCGGCCGGTGACGGTCAGCGCATCGAGGTGCAGCAGCGGCTTCAGTTCGCGCAGCACGACGGCGAGCCCACCCGCCTTGTGGAAGTCCTCCATGTAGTGCGCGCCGGAAGGCTTCAGGTCGACCAGCACCGGCGTCTCGCGGCCGATGCGGTCGAGCGCTTCGAGATCGATCGCGATGCCGAGCCGGCCGGCGATGGCGGTCAGGTGGATGATGCCGTTGGTCGAACCGCCGATCGCCAGCAGCACGCGCAGCGCATTGGCGAACGCCTTCGGCGTCAGGATGCGATCCGGGGTCAGCCCCGCGGCGATCATCGCCACCGCCTGCGCGCCGCTGCGCTCGGCGACGCGCACGCGGTCGGCGGTGACCGCCGGCGGCGAGGCGCTGCCCGGCAGCGCGATGCCGAGCGCCTCGGCGATGCAGGCCATCGTGCTGGCCGTGCCCATCACCGAGCAGGTGCCGACACTCGCCACCAGCTGATTGTTGACGTCGGCGATCTCCTGCGCGTCGATCTCGTCGCCGCGGAAACTGGCCCAGAAGCGCCGGCAGTCGGTGCAGGCGCCGACGCGCTTGCCGCGATGCGCGCCGGTCAGCATCGAGCCGGTCACCAGCTGGATCGCCGGCAGGCCGGCGCTGGCCGCGCCCATCAGCTGCGCCGGCACCGTCTTGTCGCAGCCGCCGATCAGCACCACCGCGTCCATCGGCTGGGCGCGGATCATCTCCTCGGTATCCATCGACATCAGGTTGCGCAGGAACATGCTGGTCGGGTGCGCGAAGCTCTCGTGGATCGAGATCGTCGGGAACTCCATCGGCAGCCCGCCGGCGAGCATCACGCCGCGCTTCACGGCCTCGATCAGCTGCGGCGCGTTGCCGTGGCAGGGATTGAAGCCGCTGCCGGTGGCGGCGATGCCGACGATCGGTTTGTCGAGCGCGTCGTCGGTGTAGCCGGCGCCCTTGATGAACGCCTTGCGCAGGAACAGCGAGAACCCGGCGTCGCCGTAGCTGGTCAGTCCCTTGCGCATGCCGGCCGCGCTTCCACCCTTCTCGTCCTTACCGCTGTCCGCCATCGCTATCGTCTCCGTCGTCCCGACCGTTCCACGCTTACCCTGCCTCGTCTTCTTCCCGCAGGATGCGCAGTGCCGCCGCCAGCGCGCGCTGATAGCGCGCCTTCTCCCTGGCGATCGACGCCTCGTCCCACGCGTAGAAGCCCTTCCGGCCCGGCGCCTTCATGCCGTAGTCGCCGCGCTCCACCATTTCACCCACGAAACCCGCCGGCTCTTTCGCATTGGACAGGTGCGGGTACATCGTCGCCGCCGCGGCAAGTGGATGTCGATGCCCGAGTGATCCTTCTGCAGCAGCGGGCCGGCGGCGATGTAGCGGAAGCCGAAGCCGTAGCGGACCATCGTGTCGACGTCCTCGGGCGAGGCATAACCCTGCTCGACCAGCGCCAGTGCTTCGCGCATCAGCGCGTGCTGCAGCCGGTTGCCGAGGAACCCCGGAATGTCGCGCCTGACCTGTACCGGCTTCTTGCCAACCGCGCGCATGATCGCCGTGGCCGACTGTGCCGCCGCCTCGTCGGTTCGCTGGCCGCGGATGACCTCGACCGCCGGTACCAGGTGCGCCGGCATGAAGAAGTGCAGGCCGAGCATGCGCGATTGCGTGGCCAGCCCTTCGGCGATCTCGCTGATCGGAAAACTCGACGAGTTGCTGGCCAGCAGCGCATCGGCCGGCGCGAGCCGCTCGAGCACCGCGAAGACGTCGCGCTTGAGCGCGAGCTTCTCCGGGACGCATTCGATCACCAGACGGATGCCTGCCCACTGCACCTGCTCGAGCGACGGCAGGACCGCCACGATGCCGTTGCCCGGCGCGGGACCGATCGCCTGCGCCGAGTCGCGCACGCGCTGTGCCAGCGCCGCACGCGCGGGAGCGTCGCTCTCGACGACCTGAACGCGCCACCCGGCGGCAACGAAGATCGCCGCGATGTCGCGGCCCATCGTGCCGCCACCGACGACGGCTACGGAATCCGTGCTGTTCATCGCCTCCCCCTGTCGCCATGAACGCCATGCCGATTATCGACGCATGCGGGCACGGCCACCCGATCGCCGGCAACCCGACCGCGGTCGTGCGAAACTTCGCGGCAACCCGGCCGATCGGGCCGCAGGCGAAGGTCAGACTCTCATGAACCAGGAATCGAAACCGCGCGGGGTCCTCTCCCCGGTGGTCACCCCGTTCGACGGCAACCTCAAGCCGGACGCCGAGCGACTCGCGAGGCACTGCCGCTGGCTTCTGAAAAACGACGTCGGCCTGGCGGTGTTCGGCACCAACTCGGAAGCGAACTCGATGTCGGTCGGCGAGAAGCTCGATCTCCTCGAGCGGCTGGTCGGTGCAGGTCTGCCGCCGGCGCGGATGATGCCGGGCACCGGCTGCTGCGCACTGACCGATTCGGTCGAGCTGACGCGCGCTGCGGTGCGCCTGGGCTGCGGCGGCGTGCTGATGCTGCCGCCCTTCTATTACAAGGGCGTCTCCGACGACGGGCTGTTCCGCAGCTATGCCGAGATCATCGAGCGGGTCGGCGACGAGCGGCTGCGCGTCTACCTCTATCACATCCCGCCGGTGTCCCAGGTCCCGATCACGCTGGCGTTGATCGAGCGGCTGCTGAAAGCCTACCCGCGCGTCATCGCCGGCGTGAAGGACAGCTCGGGCGACTGGAACAATACGAAGGCCATGCTCGATCAGTTCCAGCCGCAGGGCTTCGACGTCTTCGCCGGTTCGGAGACCTTCCTGCTGGCGACGCTGCGCGGCGGCGGCGCCGGCTGCATCAGCGCCACCGCCAACGTGAACCCGGGAGCGATCGCGCGGCTGGCGGCAACCTGGCGCCAGGCCGATGCAGACCAGCAGCAGGCCGCGCTCGACGCGGTACGCAAGGTGTTCCAGTCGATGCCGATGATCCCGGCGCTCAAGGCCGCGATCGCGCATTTCTCCGGCGACGCGGCCTGGGGTACGGTGCGTCCGCCGCTGGTGAGTCTCGACACGGCGCAGGTCGGCTCGCTCGTCTCGGCACTCCAGCCCACAGGCTTTGCGATGCCCGGGCTGGCCGGTTGAGGCGGGACGCCGGCGCGGCGCGACCCATCCCCACCCTGACCCTTCCCTTGAAGCGGAGGGCGAGAGTCAACCGTTTCCAGGTGAACTCATGATCGAAACTGCAGAAAAGCGCGTGACCGGCCCGGTGATCCGGCTGCATTCGCGCGACAACGTCGTCGTGGCGCGCGTCGACGTGGCGCTCGGCGAGCCGATCCCGGGCGAAGGCATCGCCAGCCGCAGCCAGGTCCCGGCCGGCTACAAGATCGCCGCGCGGGCGATCGCCAAGGGCGAGCCCATCCTCAAGTACAACGTCGTCATCGGCTTCGCGGCCGCCGACATCGCGCCGGGCTCGCTGGTGCACAGCCACAACACCGAGTTCCGCGAGTTCGATCGCGACTACGCGCATGCCAGCGAATATCGCCCGGTCGAGTACGTGCCGGCGGCGCAGCGCGCCACGTTCCAGGGCATCGTGCGCGCCGACGGCCGGGTGGCGACGCGCAACTTCATCGGCATCCTGTCGACGGTGAACTGCTCGGCCACGGTCGTGCGCAAGATCGCCGAGTGGTTCACGCCGGAGCGGCTCGCCGGGTATCCGAACGTCGACGGCGTGGTGGCGCTTCAGCCACTCGCTCGGCTGCGGCATGGAGATGAGCGGCGAGCCGATGGCGCTGCTGCGGCGCACGATCGCCGGCTACGCGCGGCACGCGAACCTTGCCGCCGCGCTGATCGTCGGTCTGGGCTGCGAGCGCAATCAGCTCGGCGGCCTGCTGACCGAGGAGAACCTGCAGACCGGGCCGAAGCTGCACACGTTCGTGATGCAGGAGACCGGCGGCACGCGCAGGACGATCGAGGCCGGCGTCGCGGCCGTGCAGGAACTGCTGCCCGAGGCCAACCGCGTCAAGCGCGAGACCGTGTCGGCGAGCCACCTCACGGTCGGCCTGCAGTGCGGCGGCTCCGACGGTTTCTCGTCGATCACCGCCAATCCGGCGCTTGGGCGCAGCGGTCGACCTGCTGGTGCGCCATGGCGGCACCGGCATCCTGTCGGAAACGCCGGAGATCTACGGCGTCGAGCACACGCTGACGCGGCGCGCGGTCTCGCGCGAAGTCGGCGAGAAGCTGGTCGAGCGCATCCGCTGGTGGAAGGACGAGTACTCGGTCGGCCGCGACGTGCAGATCAACGGCAAAGTGAGCCCGGGCAACCAGGCCGGCGGGCTCGCCAACATCTTCGAGAAGTCGCTCGGCTCGTCGATGAAGGGCGGCACCGGGCCGCTGATGGAGGTCTACCGGTACGCCGAACCGGTGACCACCAAGGGATTCGTGTTCATGGACACGCCGGGCTACGACCCGGTCTCGGCGACCGGCCAGATTGCCGGCGGCGCGAACCTGATCGCCTTCACGACCGGCCGCGGCTCGATGTTCGGCGCCAAGCCGGTGCCGTCGATCAAGCTCGCCACCAACACGCCGATGTTCCGCCACCTCGAAGAGGACATGGACATCAACTGCGGCGAGATGCTCGACGGCACCGCCTCCATCGACGAAATGGGCCAGCGCATCTTCGAGCTGATGCTGCGCACGGCCTCGGGCCAGCCGTCGAAGAGCGAACTGCTCGGCCTCGGCGACCACGAGTTCGTGCCGTGGCAGATCGGCATCATGAGTTGAGCAACGGCGGTCGGCGCGCGGCGCGGCACCGAGCCCCGCCGCGCTGCCCGAAATCCCCGGAGCCTGGCTATGCAGGCGCAGCAGGTCGTCGCTCGCGCCGCAGAAACTGCAGCACGATCGCCAACACCACGCAGCTGAAGCCGACGATGTCGGTGGTCGCGCCCGGCAACACGAGCGAGAACCCCGCGACGATCAACAGTAATCGCTCGAGCAGGTTCGTTTTCTTGAACGCCCAGCCCTGGAATCCAGCGGCAATCGACGCAATACCGACCGCGGCAGTGAAAGTCACCCACGCGATCGCGCCCCAGTCCGCATTGGCCAGTGTCTTGATCGAACCGGTCAGCAGCAGCCCCTGCCCGGCCGGCTCAAGCACGAACATGAAAGGCAGCAGGAACGCCGGCACCGTGTACTTCCAGCACTGCAGCGTCGTCTTGTACGGGTCACCGCCGGTGATCGCCGCGGCGGCAAACGGCGACAAGCGCGGTCGGCGGCGAGACCTCCGACAGCACGGCGTAGTAGAAGATGAACATGTGCGCGGCGAAATCCGGCACGCCGAGCTTGATCAGCGCCGGCGCGGTGATCACCGCGCAGATGATGTAGCTGGCCGTCACCGGCACCGCCAGGCCGACGATCCACACCACCAGCGCGGTGAAAATGGCGGTCAGCAGCAGCGAGCCCCCGGCGTAATCGATGACGATGCCGCTGAACTTCAGACCGAGCCCGGTCAGCGTCACCACGCCGACGATGATGCCGGCGCCGGCACAGGTCGCCGCCACGTTGACCACACCGATCGAGCCGCCCTCGAGCGCCTTCATCAGGCCCGAGTTGTAGAAGCCCTTGATCCACGGCAGCCGCCCGCGGAACCAGTCGTAGGGAATGAGCGCGCAGTCCCGGTGCAGGAAACTGGTGATCAACGTCACGATCGTGGCGTAGAACACCGACAGCACCGGCGAGTAGCCCATCAGCATGAAGGCGACGATCGACACCAGCGACAGGAAGTGGAACCAGTACCGCCTGGCGAGGTTCCACGCCGTATCGACCTTGGCGATCACCGCCTCGTGCATGCCGTACTTGCTCGCATCGATCTGCACCATCAGGAACAGCGCGAAATAGAACAGCAGCGTCGGAATCACCGCCATCAGGATCACGTCGAGATACGAGATCTTCAGGAACTCGGCGATCAGGAAGGCCGCTGCGCCGAGCACCGGCGGCGAGATGATCGCGCCCAGCCCGCCGGCGGCGAGCAGTCCGCCGGCAGCGTTCTTCTCGTAGCCCGCCTTGGCGAGCATCGGGTAAGCGACCGAGCCGATGGTCACCGTGGTGGCCACCCCCGACCCGGACGGGCCGCCGAGCAGGAAGGACGACAGCACCACCGTGCGGCCGACACCGGTCGGCTTGCCGCCCATTGCCGAGAAAGAGAAGTCGATGAAGAACTTGCCGGCGCCGGAAAACTGGAGAAACGCGCCGAAGATCGTGAACAGGATGATCAGCGACGACGACACGTCGACCGCCACGCCGTAGATCCCCTCCAGCGTCATGTACATGTGGCCGACCAGGCGGCCGACTTCGTAGCCCTTGTGCGTCCACGGCGCCGGCAGGTACGGCCCGAACAGCGCATAGGCGATGAAGCAGGAGGTGACGATCGGCATGATCCAGCCGTTGGTGCGCCGCATCGACTCCATGACCAGCACGATCAACGCGACGCCGAAGGCGATGTCGGTCGAATTCGGCAGCGTGTTGCGGTCGGTGAAGTCATCGCCGCCGTGGATCAGGTAGGCGACGATCGCGAAGGACGCCAGCACCGTCAGCCAGTCCCACCACATGATGCGGTGGCGGAACCGCTTGGCCACCGGAAACGCAATGAAGCACAGCGCCAGGATCATCGCCACGTGCAGCGGGCGCAGCGTCTGGGTCGGGACGATCTCGTAGGCCGCGTAAAGGTGAAACAGCGACACCGCCACGGCGGCGAGCGTCAGGAAGACGCCGAGCGCGCCTTTCAGCTTGTTGGCGTGCCCCTCCTCCTCCTCGATGAACTCCTCGGCGCGCGCCAGCGCCTCTTCGCTGACTTCGACATCAGGCGGGTGCTGCAGATGCGAGTGTTCGTTGCTCACGTCGGCCCCTGTCGGGTGCTACGCAAGAAAGGCCCCGCTGGCCCGTGACGCAGAAGCCCAGCTTCCGCGCCGCGGCCGACGGGGCCTGACGATGGAGAAGCGAAGGTCAGTTGACCTTGACGCCCTTCTCGGCGAAGTACTTCGCGGCGCCCGGATGGAACGGCACCGGCGTGGCGGATGCCTTCTGGTTCTCGAGCTTGAAGTTGGCCGCCTCCTTGTGCACGGCGATCAGGTCGTCGCGCTTCTCGAAGATGGTCTTGACGATGTTGTAGGCGGTCTTCTCGTCCATGTTCTCGTGCGCGACCAGGATGTTCATCACCGTGGCCTGCTTGTTGTCGGCGTCCATGCCGCTGTAGGTGGCCTTCGGAATCGAATCCTCGACGTAGAGGTTGCCCCACTTCTTGTTCATCGCCGGCACCAGGTCGGCGTGGTCGATCATCTTGATCTTGGTGCCCGGCGTGGCGGCGAGATCCGTCACCGCCGCGGTCGGCAGCCCGCCGACCCAGAAGAAGGCGTCGATCTTGCGATCCTTCAATGCGTTGACCGACTCGGCCACGCCGAGCCGCTCACGCTTCATGTCCTTGTCCTTGTCCAGCCCCGCGGCCTCGATCACGCGGAAGGCCATCACCTCGGTGGCGCTGCCGGGCGAGCCGGTCGACACCCGCTTGCCCTTCAGGTCGGTGATCTTGCTGACGCCGGTGCCATCGACCGAGACCACGTGCATGCGGTTCGGATAGAGGATCATCAGCGTGCGCAGCGGCACCTTGTTGCCGGAGAACTTCTGCTCCCCCTTGTAGGCGTCCTGGGCCGCATCGACCATCGACAGGCCGATGTACGGCTTGCCGGTGGCGATCAGTCTCAGGTTGTCGACCGAGCCGCCGGTCACCTCGGCGGTGGCCTGCATGCCCGGGACATATTTCGACAGCGCGGCGGCAATGCCCCCGCCCATGGGGTAATAGACACCGCCGGTACCGCCGGTGCCGATCGAGATGTTCTGCGCCAGCGCCGTCGTCGCCAGGCCGGTGCAGAAGGCCGCGACTGCGGCAGTCAGGAATCGGTTCACGTTGCTCCTCCTACTTTTGATAATTGCGCGAAATTCTGCAGTGTCGCGTCGGCTCTGCCACCGATGCGTCGCCAGTTTAACCTTCAGCGTACGCAGCGACATGGGCGACCCTGAAAATCAGGGCGCGGGATTCCGTCGGCGTGGTGCCACCGTCCGAACGGCGCGCTTGTGCGCCAGAGCTTCCACGCCGACCCGCTCGCGGAGGCGCCTACGTGTCTTCACCGATCATGCGGCCACCTTGCCGTGCTGCTCGTTGCGGCCTGCGCGTCGCCGGGCCGACCGAAGCCGACCACTACACTGGCGGCGTCATGTCGTCGGCGAATTTCATGCGCCTCAGCGTTACCCCACGACCTTCCACCGGCGGCGGCGCTGTTCGGAGTTGGACCGGCGGGACTGCGTGAACGCTTCGCGCCAATTAGTGCTCGATCTGCTGCAACGGGCGACGCCGACGCTGGATAACTTCGTCGTCGGACGCAATGCCGAGGCCGTCGAGATGCTCAGGCGGCTGGCCGCCGGCACGGCACGCGAGCGCATCATTTACCTGTGGGGTGAACGCGGCAGCGGCCGCAGCCATCTGCTGCAGGCGCTTGCGGCGGCGGCGGGGGCCAGCGACTGGCAGCCGGCCGACTTGTCCGATGCCGCCGGGCTGTCGCTGGTCGACGACGTCGAGGCCCTCGGCGACTCGGCGCAGGTGGCCCTGTTCAACCGGCTGAATGCGGTGCGCGCTCGTTCAGACGCCGCCTGCGTTGCCACCGGCGGCGTGCCGCCGGCGCGACTGCCATTGCGCGAGGACCTGCGCACGCGGCTCGCCTGGGGGCTCGTCTACCAGCTGCACCCGCTCGCCGACGAAGAGAAAGCCGCGGCACTGCGCGCACAGGCCGGCGGCCGAGGTCTTGCCGTCGGCGATGACGTGATCGGCTACCTCCTCACTCACCTGCCGCGCGACATGCGTGCCCTGTCGGCAGCGCTCGACGCACTCGACGGCTTCGCGCTGGCCAGCAAGCGGCCGTTGACGGTTGCCCTGGTACGCCAGTGGCTGGCGGCCGGTGAAACGTAGAATCCGCGCGTGATGACCGTTGCCACAGCACCCCTGCGCCGCCGGACGCCGCCGACCGAGGTGACGGTCGCGTCCCGATGATCAAGCGCTTCGTCGAGAGGGTGCAGACGCTTTTCACGCGCCGCCGGCGCGTGACCAAGGCGAAGCAGGTACCGGCCGCCGAGCACGGCATCCGCCGCGACCAGGTGCCGCGCTCGGCACTGCGGGTGTGCGAGACGCTGCAGAAGGCCGGGCACCATGCCTACCTCGTCGGCGGCGCCGTGCGCGACCTGCTGATCGGCGTGACGCCGAAGGACTTCGACGTCGCCACCGATGCCACGCCCGAGCAGATCAAGTCGCACTTCCGGCGCGCGATCATCATCGGCCGCCGCTTCCGGCTCGTGCACGTGATGTTCGGCTCGGAAACGATCGAGGTGTCGACCTTTCGCGCCGGAGCGAACGGCGAGCAGGCGGTCGATGCGCACGGGAGAATGCTCGCCGACAACGTGTTCGGCACGCAGGCCGACGATGCCGCGCGGCGCGACTTCACCATCAACGCGCTGTACTACGACCCGACCCACGAGACGGTGGTCGACTTCCACGATGGCGTGAAGGACATCAAGCGCCGCCGCCTGCGCATGATCGGCGACCCCGAGGGGCGTTACCGCGAGGACCCGGTGCGCATGCTGCGCGCGGTGCGCATCGCCGCCAAGCTCGGCTTCGAGATCGACGAGACCACGCGCGCGCCGATCTCCCGCCTGGCCGAGCTGCTCGAAAACGTGCCGCCGGCGCGCGTCTTCGACGAGATGCTGAAGCTGCTGACCAGCGGCCACTCGGTGGCCTGCATCCTGCGCCTGCGCGCCGAGGGCCTGCACCACGGCCTCCTGCCGCTGCTCGACGTGATCCTCGAGCAGCCGGAAGGCGAGCGCTTCGTCATGCTGGCGCTGTCGCGCACCGACGAACGCGTGCGCGCCGGCAAGCACATCGCGGTCGGTTTCCTGTTCGCCTGCCTGCTCTGGCACGAGGTGCTGAAACGCTGGAAGGACCTGGAGGCCGGCGGACAGCACCGCATTCCGGCGCTCGATGCGGCGATCGACGAGGTGCTCGACCGGCAGACCGAGAAGCTGGCGATCCAGCGTCGTTTCGTCGCCGACATGCGCGATATCTGGATGATGCAGCCCCGCTTCGAGCGCCGTACCGGACGCGCGCCGCTGGCGCTGCTCAGCCACCTGCGGCTGCGCGCCGGATACGATTTCCTCGCCCTGCGCGGCGCTGCCGAGGAGGCGCCGGCTGAACTGGTGACCTGGTGGCGGGACTTCATGCACGCTGACGAGCAGGGCCGCGCCGGCCTGCTGTCGGCGGCGCCGGCGCCGGCACAGGGCGACGGCAAGCGCCGGCGCCGCCGGCGGCGGCCCAGATCCGCCGGCCCATCCGCGGCCGACGCAGAGCGAACCCCTTCTTCCTGACAGCGACCATGGCCGGACAGCGGGCATACATCGGGCTCGGCGCCAACGAAGGCGATGTGATCGCCACGCTGGCTGCCGCCGTGGAGGCGCTGCGCGCCTTGCAGGAGTGTGCGGTCGTCGCCGTCTCGCCTTTCTATCGCAGCGCCCCGATCGATGCCGAAGGCCCCGACTACACGAACGCGGTGGTGGCGCTCGACACGTCGACCGAGCCCTACGCGCTGCTGCTCGCGCTGCTCGACATCGAACTGCGCCTCGGTCGCCGGCGCCGCGACGCCGATGCAAAGCTGAAGTCCGCGCGCCGGGTCGATCTCGACCTGCTGCTTTACGGCCCGCTGCTGATGCGCAGCACGCCGCTGACGCTGCCGCACCCGCGCATGCACGAACGTGCCTTCGTACTGCGACCGCTGCTCGATGTGGCGCCGGACATCGAGTTGCCGGGACTGGGGGCGGCCTCGCGGCTGCTCGGCGGTCTTCTCGATCAGCGCCTCGATCGCGTCGAGCCCGACGCCTGAACATCAGCCCATGAGTCTGGCGGGCGGTTCAGCGGCAGTGCGCGCACTCGCGGCCGGCTTCGCGCGGCGCGCGCCGGCATTTGCGCCTGCCCGTCCGCGCCTCGCCTCCGGAGCGGAGATCCGCCCGGCCGGCGTCGAGGACGACTGGTGAGTCCGATCGCCGCGCGCTTCCGGCACGTCGTCGTCGAAGGGCCGATCGGCGTCGGCAAGACGTCGCTGGCGCGGCGGCTCGGCATGTCGATCGGCGCCCATCTGCTGCTCGAGCAGCCGGAGGCGAATCCATTCCTGGCGCGCTTCTACCGCGAGCCGGCTCGCCATGCGCTGGCGACCCAGCTTTTCTTTCTGTTCCAGCGCATCCAGCAGCTGACCGAGCTGCGGCAGCCCGACCTGTTCCGCACGCACGTCGTCGGCGACTTCCTGCTCGAGAAGGACCCGCTGTTCGCCCGGCTGACGCTGGCCGACGACGAGCTGAGGCTCTACGAGCAGCTGTATGCGCAGCTGGCGCCGCGCGCACCGGCACCGGACCTCGTCATCTACCTGCAGGCGCCGGCGGAAACGCTGATCGAGCGCATCGCCCGCCGCGGCAACCCGGACGAGTCGGCGATCGGCGAGGACTACCTGTGCCGTCTTGTCGAGAGCTACGCCCGCTTTTTCCACCACTTCGACGCGGCGCCGCTGCTGGTCGTCAACGCCGAGCACCTGAACCCGATCGCCAGCGACGCGGACTACGAGCTGCTCGTCTCGCGCATCGAGAAGATGCGCGGACGACGCGAATACTTCAACGCGGCGGTATGACAGGATGATGCGGTTAATATCGGCCGCGCGCCGCCCCCGGGAACAAGAGCGATGAAGGTTGTCCGATCGATCGAAGACCTGCGCGACCAGCTGCGCGGGCAAAACCGGGTCGCCTTCGTACCGACGATGGGCAACCTGCATGCTGCCCACCTGTCGCTGATGGCGATGGCGCACCAGCACGGCGATCCGGTGGTCGCTTCGATCTTCGTCAACCGGCTCCAGTTCGGTCCCAACGAAGACTTCGACAAGTACCCCCGCACGCTGCAGGACGACATCGACAAGCTGCAGCACCAGAACGTGGTCTACGTGCTGTTCGCGCCTACCGAGGCGGAGATGTACCCCGAGCCGCAGAGTTACCGCGTCAACCCGCCGCACGACCTCGGCGACATTCTCGAAGGCGAGTTCCGGCCGGGCTTCTTCGTCGGCGTGTCCACCGTGGTGCTGAAGCTCTTCTCGTGCGTGCAGCCGCGGGTGGCCGTGTTCGGCAAGAAGGACTACCAGCAGCTGATGATCATTCGCAACATGTGCCGCCAGTTCGCGCTGCCGACCGAGATCGTCGCGCACGAGACCGTGCGCGATGCCGACGGCCTGGCGCTGTCGTCGCGCAATCGCTTTCTGTCGGAGACCGAGCGCAAGGAAGCGCCGCGGCTCTATGGCGTGCTGAACGAAGTGCGCGACCGGCTGCGCGCGGGGCAGATCGACGTGGCGGCGATCGAGCACGATGCGCAGCGGGAGCTGGCCGCGGCCGGCTGGAAGGTGGACTACGTCTCGATCCGCCGCCAGATGGACCTCAAGCCGCCCGCCAGCGGACAGGTCGCCAAAGGCGAGCCCCTCGTCGTGCTCGCCGCCGCCAAGCTCGGCGCGACGCGGCTGATCGACAACCTCGAAATCTGAACATCGCGGTGCGCGCACCGCAGGCAGAGTCGATTCGGACATAATCCGGTTCCCGCGCCGGAATGGCGGAACTGGTAGACGCGCCGGACTCAAAATCCGGTTCTGGCAACAGAGTGTGGGTTCGATTCCCTCTTCCGGCACCACCTGACACCTCCTCCCGCTCATGGCCGGTCAAGCCGTGGACGCCGCCGGGCTCACGCTCGCCGACTTCGACTTCGAACTTCCGCAGGAGTTGATTGCGCAGCATCCGCTGCCCGATCGCGCGGCGAGCCGACTGCTGCACGTGATGCCGCACGAGCTCGCCGATCTGCTCTTTGCCGATCTGCCGCGCCTGGTCGAGCCCGGCGAGGTGCTCGTATTCAACGACACGCGGGTCATCCGGGCGCGCCTGTTCGGACGCAAGCCGAGCGGTGGCCGGGTCGAAGTGCTCGTCGAGCGCCTGCTCGACGACCGGCGCGCTCTGGCGTTGCTGCGCACCAGCCACACTCCGAAGATTGGCGCGCAGATCCTGCTCGGAGAGGAAGACATCGTGACCGCCATCGTCATCGGCCGCCACGAGGATTTCTTCGAACTCGCCTTCTCGCACGACGTGCCGGCCACGCTCGATCGTATGGGGCACGTGCCGCTGCCGCCGTACATCACGCACGGCGACGCGGCCGACGATGCCGAGCGCTACCAGACGGTGTACGCGAGCCGCCCCGGGGCGGTGGCCGCGCCCACGGCCGGCCTGCATTTCACGGCGGAGCTCATGGCGGCACTGCGCGGTCGCGGCGCACGCTGCGTGTTCGTGACACTGCATGTCGGCGCCGGAACCTTCCAGCCGGTGCGGAACGAGCGGATCGCCGAGCATCGCATGCACGCCGAGCGCTTCGAGATTCCCGCGGCGACGGCAGATGCGGTCAATGCGGCGAGGACCGCCGGGCGGCCGGTGACTGCGGTCGGCACCACCAGCCTGCGCGCGCTCGAGTCCGCCGCTGGCGACGGCCGCGTCGCCGCGGGCCGCGGCGAGACCCGCCTTTTCATCACGCCAGGCCATGAGTTCCGCATCGTCGACCGCCTGATCACCAACTTCCACCTGCCCAGGTCGACGCTGCTGATGCTCGTGTCCGCCTTCGCCGGCATCGAGCGCATCCGCTCCGCATACGCCCACGCCATCTTGCGGCGCTACCGGTTCTTCAGCTACGGCGACGCGATGCTGCTCGAAAGGAGCGGCGCATGAGCCTGAGCTTCGATCTTCTGGCGCTCGACGGCGCCGCGCGCCGCGGTCGGCTGCAGCTGGCGCACGGCGCGATCGACACGCCGGCCTTCATGCCAGTGGGCACCTATGGCACGGTGAAGGCAATGACGCCGCGCGAGCTCGACGAGCTCGGCGCGCAGATCGTCCTCGGCAACACGTTCCACCTCTGGCTGCGTCCCGGCCTCGACGTGATCGGCAGGCACGGCGGGCTGCACCGCTTCATGGGCTGGCAGCGGCCGATCCTGACCGACAGCGGCGGTTTCCAGGTCTTCTCGCTCGGCCAGTTGCGCAGGATCAGCGAGGACGGCGTGCGCTTCGCCTCGCCGGTCAACGGCGACCGCCTGTTCCTGACACCCGAGGAATCGATGCGCATCCAGGGCGTGCTCGATTCCGATGTCGTGATGGTCTTCGACGAGTGCACGCCGTACGAGGTCGACGGCACCCCCGCCACCCACGGTCACGCCGCGGAGTCGATGCGGCTGTCGCTGCGCTGGGCGCGGCGCAGCCGCGATGAATTCGACCGGCTCGGCAATCGCAATGCCCTGTTCGGCATCGTGCAGGGCGGCATGTTTGAGGCTTTGCGCGACGAGTCGCTGGCTGGGCTCGTCGACATCGGTTTCGACGGCTACGCGATCGGCGGGCTATCGGTCGGCGAGCCGAAGGACGAGATGCTGCGCGTGCTGGATCACACGGCGCCGAGGCTGCCGGAGCGACGGCCACGCTACCTGATGGGGGTCGGCACGCCGGAGGACCTGCTCGCCGGGATCGCGTCCGGCATCGACATGTTCGACTGCGTGCTGCCGACCCGCAACGCTCGCAACGGCTGGCTGTTCACGGCGATCGGCGACGTCAAGATCCGCAACAGCCGATACAAGGACGACACCGGTCCGCTCGATCCGGGATGCGCCTGCTACACCTGCCGCAACTTCAGCCGCGCATATTTGCACCACCTGCAGCGGATCAACGAGATCCTCGGAGCGCGGCTGAACACGATTCACAACCTGCACTTCTACCTGGACCTGATGCGCGGCGCCCGCGCCGCGATCGAGTCCGGCAGGTTCGAGGATTTCGCCCGCGATCTGCGCCGGAACCGCGCCGCCGGCTCGCGTTGACGGGGTGCGCGAACGGGACGCGGCGGCGCGGTCGACCCCGCTGGATATAATCCGCGCTTCCGCAGCCGGCCGGCCCTGCACAGGCGGGGCGCTTCAGACGGCGCCGCGCGGCCGCCACAACCTTCCATTTCATCGTCGATTCACCGGCCGGCCCGCTGGCCCTGATGCTCCGGAGACCACATGTTCCTCATATCCGATGCACTGGCGCAGACCGCGCCGGCAGCCCCGGGCGGCGAAGGCGCCTGGACCTCGATCGCCTTCATGGTGCTGATCTTCGCCGTCTTCTACTTCCTGCTGATCCGGCCCCAGGCCAAGCGGCAGAAGGAACACAAGGCGATGGTCGAGGCGCTGAACAAGGGCGACGAGGTCATGACTGCCGGGGGAATGATCGGCAAGATCACCGAACTCACCGAGCAGTACGTCACGCTGCAGATCGCCGCCGTGGACGGCAAGCCGGTCGAGATCTCGATGCAGCGGACGGCGGTGCAGACGCTGCTGCCGAAGGGCACGATGAAGAGCCTGTGACGTTGCAGGATGCCGCCCCGCCTGCATTTGCGTCGCCTTTGTCATCGCGCCGGATGGCCGGCCGACCGAGGGCCGGCGCGCCAACTCCTCTTGGCCGAGTGCACGTGCGCCGCGCAGCGGTGCGTACACGAGGCCGATGACCAATGAACCGCTACCCTCTCTGGAAATACCTCATCATCGCGGTGGCGCTGCTGTTCGGCGCCGTCTACACGGCGCCGAACTTCTTCGGCGAGTCACCGGCGGTGCAGGTCTCGTCGCAGCGGCCGACCGTCAAGGTCGATGCCGGGCTGCTGGCGCGCGTCGAAGGCACGTTGAAATCGGCCGGCGTGGCCTATGAATCCGCCTACCTCGACGTCGTCGGCCTGAACGTCACCGCGCGTGTGCGGCTGGCCGATACGGACACGCAGATCCGGGCCCGGGACGCCCTCGAAACGGCACTGAATCCGGATCCCAGGGAGCCGACCTATGTCGTGGCGCTGAATCTGCTGTCGCGCTCGCCGCGCTGGCTGGCCAGCGCCGGCGCCCTGCCGATGTACCTCGGTCTGGACCTGCGCGGTGGCGTGCATTTCCTGATGCAGGTGAACACCGCCGAGGCGGTCACCAAGCGGCTCGACGCGCTGGTCGGCGACCTGCGCACGATGCTGCGCGAGAAGGACGTGCGCCATACCGGCATCAGCCGTGTCGACGACCGTCTCGAAATCCGGTTCCGCGACGACGAGACACGCAAGAAGGCCGACAGCGTGATCCGCGACAGCTTCTCGGACCTGGCGCTGCGCGAGGATGTCGGCGGCGCAGACCTGCTGCTGGTGGCGACGATGACGCCGGCCGCCGCAAAGACCGTCGCCGATGCGGCGCTGAAGCAGAACATCACCACGCTGCACAACCGCATCAACGAACTCGGCGTGGCGGAACCCGTGATCCAGCAGCAGGGCGCCGATCGCGTCGTGGTTCAGCTGCCCGGCGTGCAGGACACTGCGCGGGCCAAGGACATCATCGGTCGCACCGCCACGCTCGAGGCGCGGCTGGTCGACGTCTCCGCGGAGGGCCAGGCGGCGGTGGTGGGCGGCTCGCCCGTGCCTTTCGGCTCCGAGCGCTTCACGGTCGGCCGCGGCGCCCCGGTGGTGCTCAAGAAGGACGTGATCTTCTCCGGCCAGCAGCTGCAGGGCGCGCAGGCGACCTTCGACGAGAACCAGCGGCCCGCCGTATCGATCGACCTGAACGAATCAGCCGGACGCCACTTGCGCAAGGTCTCGCGCGAGAACATCAAGAAGCCGATGGCGATCGTGCTGTTCGAGAAGGGCCGCGGCGAAGTCCTGACCGTGGCCACGATCCAGGACGAGCTCGGCTCGCGTTTCCGCATCACCGGGCTGGACAGCACGCAGGTGGCCAACGACCTGGCGCTGCTGCTGCGCGCCGGGGCGCTGGCCGCGCCGATGGATATCGTCGAGGAGCGCACGATCGGGCCGAGCCTGGGCAAGGAGAACATCGAGCGCGGCTTCAGGGCGACGCTGGCGGGATTCATCGTCGATCGCGATATTCATGATCTTCTACTACCGCGTCTTCGGGCTGATTTCGGTGGCCGGGCTGACGGTGAACCTCGGCCTGCTCGTCGGCCTGCTGTCGCTGCTGCAGGCGACGCTCACCCTGCCGGGCATTGCCGCGGTGGCGCTGACGCTGGGCATGGCGATCGACGCCAACGTGCTGATCAACGAGCGCGTGCGCGAGGAACTGCGCCGCGGCTCCGGCGCGCAGCAGGCGATCACGGAAGGCTACGAGAAGGCCTTCGCGACGATCCTCGACTCGAACATCACCACGCTGATCGCCGGCGTGTTCCTGTTCATGCTCGGCTCGGGGCCGATCCGCGGCTTCGCGGTCGTGCACTGCCTCGGCATCCTGACCTCGATCTTCTCGGCGGTGTTCGTGTCGCGCGGCATCGTGAATCTCGTTTACGGATCGCGCCGCAGGCTGGCGACGATCTCCGTGGGCCAGGTGTGGACCGGGCGCCGCGCCGCCGACATCAAGACCTGAGCGAAGGGAGCCGACCATGGAGTTCTTTCGCATCAGCCGCACGATTCCGTTCATGCGCTATTCGCGCATCCTGAACACGATCTCGGTCATCACCTTCGTCGTCGCGGTCGGCGCGCTTTTCGCCCGCGGGCTGAACCTGTCGATCGAGTTCACCGGCGGTACGGTGATGGAAGTCGCCTATCCGCAGTCGGCCGACCTGCCGAGCATCCGCGCGACGATCGCAGCCAAGGACTGGGGCGACGCGCAGGTGCAGAGCTTCGGCACGTCGCGCGACGTGCTGATCCGTCTGCCGGTCCGGCCTGGCACCAGCGCCGGCCAGCAGGCCGAGGAAGTGATCGCCACGCTCAGGGCACAGGAGGCCGGGGTCGAGTTGCGCCGCGTCGAGTTCGTCGGCCCTGCGGTCGGCGCGGAGCTCGCGCACGACGGCACGCTGGCGCTGCTGCTGGTGTGCTTCGGCATCATGGTCTATCTCGCGTTCCGCTTCGAATGGAAGTTCTCGGTCGCGGCGATCATCGCCAACCTGCACGACGTCGTGCTGGTGGTCGGTCTGTTCGCGATCTTCCAGTGGGAGTTTTCCGTGCCGACGCTGGCAGCGCTGCTCGCCGTGCTCGGCTACTCGGTCAACGAGTCGGTGATCATCTTCGACCGGGTGCGCGAGCATTTCCGCACCATGCGCAAGGCCAGCGTGACCGAGGTGATCGACTCGGCGATCACCGCCACCATCTCGCGCACGATGATCACGCACGGCTCGACGCTGGCGATGACGCTGTCGATCCTCTTCTTCGGCGGGCCCGCGCTGCACAGCTTCGCGCTCGCCCTGTCGATCGGCATCGGGCTGTCGATCTACTCCTCGATCTTCGTCGCCGCCGCCATCGCCATGTATCTCGGCGTGAAGCGCGAGGATCTGGTCCGGCCGGTCAGGAAGGAAGATCCGGCCACGGAGATCCTGCCCTAGCGGGAATGGATTCGACCGCGGCGCTGTTTGCAGTTCGATGACGCGCCCTGCCGAGAAGACGTTGCCGGTCAGCGCCGGCCCGATCCGCATCTGGGATCTGCCGACGCGGCTGTTCCATTGGTCGCTCTTCGCCCTGGTGTGCGTCTCCGTCGCGACCGCCAAGCTCGGCGGGTTGTGGCTCGACTGGCACATGCGCAGCGGCTACGCGATCCTGGCGCTGCTCGTGTTCCGCCTGCTGTGGGGCGCCGCCGGCAGCCGCCACGCCCGGCTCGCGCATTTCGTCCGCGGGCCGCGCATCGTGCTGGCGTACCTGGCTGGACGGCATCCGCACGACGGCGCCGGGCACAACCCGCTCGGCGCGCTGTCGGTGGTCATCATGCTGCTGGTCCTACTGCTGCAGGGCGCTGTCGGGCTGTTCACCAACGACGGCAGCTTCACCGAAGGCCCGCTGGCGAAGCTGGTGAGCAACGCCACCGGCGAGAAGCTGTCGACGCTGCACCGCTGGGGCGAACTGGCCGTCTACGCGCTCGTCGGCCTGCACCTGGCGGCCGTGCTGTTCTACTTTGTCGTCCGGCGCGACAACCTGATCGGCCCGATGATCACCGGCGACCGGCGCGGCGTCGAGGCGCACCCCGTCAGCGACGACGCGGCACTGTGGATGCGCGCGGCGGTGCTGCTTGGCGTCGCCGTCGCCCTGACCGCTTACGTCGTGCTGCTGTAGACGCAGGCGGCGGGCGCTCCCGGGGGCTTCTGCTTCCGGCAGGCGCGCTCGCGGCGGCGCCTGCCGGCCACACTACTTGTTGCGGTAGTCGTCGTGGCAGTTGTTGCAGGAGTCGAGGGTGGCCTGGAACTGCTTGCGGATGGCGCCGACATCACCGCCCTTGGAGACCTCGACCAGCTTGGTGACTTCCGTGCGCATTGCCTTGCCCACCTCGCGCACCTTCGGGTCGGTGAAGACCTCTGGCTTGGCGCGCGTCGGCGGGTTACCACCCTTTTCCGAGCCCGGCACGAAGCCCTCGCCGGGCAACTGCGAGGCAAAGTCGACGATGCCGGCGCTGCGCCGGATGACGGCCAGGTCGGGCTTGTCGGCCTTCAGTTGGGCGGCGATCCGTCCCATGTGGTTGTTCATCAGCACGTACGCCGACTGGCGGTAGCGAATGGCGTCTTCGGGCTTCGCGAACTGCGCCTGGGCAGGCAGGGATACGGCCGCCAGTGCGGCCACCGAAAGCACAACCTTGAGCATCGTCATCCTCGTCACGGGTTGAAGGAGCGGCCGGTCCGCGCGGACCGGTCCGGTACAGAACAGTGCCGACGGGGGACTTATTCCGCCAGCGTGGGATTTCTTAGGCTCGCCTCGCCAGTTCCGCCGCCTTGCCGATGTACGTCGCCGGCGTCAGCGCCAGCAGCGCCGTGCGCGCCTCGGCCGGTATCGGCAGTCCGGCGATAAAGGTGCGCAGCGCATCGCGTTCGATGCCGCGCCCGCGCGTCAGTTCCTTCAGCTTCTCGTAGGCGCCGGGGACGCCGTAGCGGCGCATCACCGTCTGCACCGGCTCGGCCAGCACCTCCCACGCGTCATCGAGGTCGGCGGCCAGCCTCTCTTCGTTCAGCTCGAGCTTGTCCAGCCCGCGCTGGCAGGCGACGTAGGCGACGATGCAGTAGCCGAAGGCGACGCCGAGGTTGCGCAGCACGGTGGAATCGGTCAGGTCGCGCTGCCAGCGCGACACCGGCAGCTTGTCGGCCAGATGGCGCAGCAGCGCGTTGGCCACCCCGAGGTTGCCTTCCGAGTTCTCGAAGTCGATCGGGTTGACCTTGTGCGGCATGGTCGAGGAGCCGATCTCGCCTGCTCTCAGCTTCTGCCGGAAGTAGCCGAGCGCGACATAGCCCCACAGGTCGCGGTCCAGGTCGAGCAGCACGGTGTTGGCGCGCGCGATGGCGTCGAACAGGGCTGCCATCGCATCGTGCGGCTCGATCTGGATCGTGTGCGTGTTGAAGGACAGGCCAAGCGACTCGACCACGCCGCGCGCGACGCGTTCCCAGTCGACGTCCGCGTAGGCGGCCAGGTGGGCGTTGTAGTTGCCCACCGCGCCGTTCATCTTGGCCGTCAGCGCCACCGCCTCGAT
The DNA here is from genome assembly GCA_963847675.1 of uncultured beta proteobacterium. Classification (GTDB taxonomy): domain Bacteria; phylum Pseudomonadota; class Gammaproteobacteria; order Burkholderiales; family Burkholderiaceae_F; genus JADJWR01. Next base: position 341,023 of record CAWKAP010000004.1, on the reverse strand, counting down.
GGACGCGATCGCCCGCGCCAGCCGCATGGCGACGTTGGCGAACTCCTTGCCGACGGTCGTCGGCGAGGCGGCCTGGCCGTGGGTGCGCGACAGCATCGGCACTTCGGCGTGCGCATGCGCCAGCGCACGCAGCGCCTCGTGAATCCCCCGCAGCCGCTCGAGCAGCAGCACGCGGCCGTCGGCGAGCATCAGCGCGTGGGCGACGTTGTTGATGTCCTCCGAGGTGCAGGCAAAGTGGATGAACTCGGCCGCGGCGGCGAGCGCCGGCACGTCGGCCGTGCGGCGCCGGATCCAGTACTCGACCGCCTTGACGTCGTGATTGGTGACGCGCTCGGTTTCCTTGATCTCTGCGCAGTCGGCGATCGTGAATCCGCTCGCCAATGCGCGCAGGCGCTCGGCCGCCTGCGGCGGCAGGGCCGGCAGTTCCGCCAGGCCGAGTCCCGAGAGTGCGAGCAGCCACTCGACCTCGACGCGCACCCGCGCGCGCATGAAGGCAAACTCGGAAAAGACGTCGCGCAGCGCCGCGGTCGATGCGCCGTAGCGGCCGTCGAGCGGCGACAGCGCGGTCAGCGCGGAAAGTTCCAGCGGAATCGGCACGGGGGCAATCGCCTCTTGACGCGGCATCGACCCAACACCGACAGCGTCGAACTCAGCCGATGACGGGGAAAAAAGTCTAGCATCGGCGCCGGCATCGTCACCCGAGTGCCACGCGTCGAGCCACTGCGGCGGCTCGTCCCGAGTGCGTTGATATACTGATTCCGGACTCCAGAATGCGAAAAGAAAAGACCTTGTCCCACCGACTCCGACTCGTCGGTTCGCTCACCAGCCCTTACGTGCGCAAGGTGCGCATCGTCATGGCGGAGAAGCGTATCGAGTGCCAGCTCGAGCAGGAGGACGTCTGGTCGCCGGAGTCGAAGATCCAGCAGTCCAATCCGCTCGGCAAGGTGCCGTGCCTGATCATGGAAGACGGCGGTGCCGTTTTCGACTCGCGCGTCATTGTCGAGTACCTCGACACCATGACGCCGGTGGCGAAGCTGATTCCGGCCACCGGCCGCGAGCGCGTCGAGGTGCGTACCTGGGAAGCGCTGGCCGACGGCCTGCTCGACGCCGCCATTGCGGTGCGCCTGGAACAGACGCAGCGCCCCCCGGAGCAGCAGTCGCAGAAGTGGATCGACCGCCAGATGGGCAAGGTCAATGCCGCGCTCGAAGCGATGGCGCACGGCGTCGAAGGCAAGAACTGGTGCCACAACAACGTCTACTCGCTCGCCGACATCGCGGTCGGCTGCGCGCTCGGCTACCTCGACTTCCGCTTCCCGCAGATCGACTGGCGCGCCCGGCACCCGAGCCTCGACAAGCTGTACACCAAGCTCGCCGCCCGCCAGAGCTTCATCGACACGGCGCCGCCGAAGTAGTGTTCGGCGCTCGCTGATCCGCCGGCGTGTCAGCCGCTGCGCACGACCAGCGCGGCAGCACAAAGATCCTCCAGCGCCGTCCCGACCGATTTGAACAGCGTGATCTCGGCTGCGCTCGTGCGGCCGCGCTCAGTGCCGCGCACGAGTTCGGCCAGCTCGGCCACGATGCTTGCGCGGCCGATGGCGCCGCTGGCCAGCGGCGCCAGGAGATCGCCGGCCTCGGCGAGTGCGCCGGCGTAGGTGTCGACGACGATGCGGGCGCGCGCCACCGCGGCGTCGTCGACCTCGCGCATGTTCGGCGTGAAGCCGCCAACCAGATCCAGATGCGTGCCGGGCTCGATCCAGGCGCCGTGAACGATCGGCGTCGTGGCGGTGGTGGCGCAGCTGACGATATGCGATTCGCGCACCGCGGGCTCCAGGTGCTCGGCGACCTGGGCCGGCAGGCCCTGGTCGCGCAGCCACTGCGCGACGGTCTGTGCCCGTGCCGGATTGCGCGCCCAGACGAACACGCGGCGCAGCGATGGCCGCAGCGCGAAGTGCGCACAGGCCAGATGCGGTGCCAGCCGGCCGGCACCCACCAGCAGCAGGTTCTGCGCATCCTCGCGCGCCAGATGGCGGGCCGCCAGTGCCGAGGCAGCAGCCGTGCGCCGCAGGGTCAGCGCCTCGCCGTCGAGCAGCGCCAGCGGCTCGCCGGTGGTGCGGTCGAGAAGGACGTAGATCGCCTGCACCGTGCCGACGCCGCGCGCGCCGTTGCCCGGCATCACGGTGACCAGCTTGACCCCCAGCGCCGCGTCGCTCCATGCGGGCATCAGCAGCAGCCTGTCCGACTCGCCCAGCCGATGCACATGCCGAACAGGGACCTGCGCCCCGGCAGCGAACGCCTGCGCCAGCGCCTCGGCGAGTCGCGCGTAATCGAGCGCGGCGTGCACTTCATCGGCTGAATAGAATCGCAGCATGTGCGGAATTCTAGGTGTGCGCGCTTGAACGGGCGCGTGCTCGTGATCGGTGGCGGCGTGATGGGCGCGGTCACGGCGTACTTTCTCGCCGCCCGACATGGAATACGCGCGACGGTGTTCGAACGCGACCCGACCTACAGCCGGGCCTCGAGCACACTGTCGGCGAGTTCGATCCGCCAGCAGTTCTCCACCGAGATCAACATCCGCCTGTCGCAGGCGAGCCTCGAGTTCTATCGGCGCATCGGCGATGAACTGGCCGTCGATGGAGAGCGTCCGGACATCGGCCTGACCGAGCGCGGTTACCTGTTTCTCGCGACCCGCGCCGGACTCGACGTCCTGTGCGCCAATCACGCCGTGCAGGCCGCCTGCAACGTTCCCGCCCGCCTGCTCGACGCCAAGGCGCTGCACGCGCGGCTGCCCTGGCTGGCAACCGACGATCTCGCCGCGGGCTCGCTCGGCGAAGGCGGAGAAGGCTGGTTCGACGGCTACGCGGTGCTGACGGCGTTCCGGCGCAAGGCGATCGCACTCGGAGCGACCTTCGAGACCCAGGACGTCTGTCGAATCGACCAAGTCGGCGATAGGTTCCGCAGTCTGCACGTCCAGCGACGGCCGCCACTTCGACGGTGATGCGCTGATCATCGCCGGCGGCGCGTGGTCGGCGCCGCTCGCGGCTCAGCTCGGCTTCACCCTGCCGGTGGTCGCGCGCAAGCGCGACGTGTTCGTGTTCACCTCGCCTGCCGCACTGCCCGCATGCCCCCTGGTCATCGACCCGAGCGGCGTGTGGTTCAGGCCCGAAGGGCGCGGCTTCATCGGAGGCGCCCCGCCGCGCGGCGCCGACATCGACGATGCGCCGCTGGAGGCGATCGACCACGGCCTCTTCGACGACGTGATCTGGCCGACGCTTGCCCGCCGCGTGCCGGCCTTCGAGGCGTTGCGCGCGACCGGCGCCTGGGCCGGCTATTACGAGTACAACACCTTCGACCAGAACGGTATCGTCGGCGCGCTGCCAGGCTGCGCCAACGCGTTCGTCGCCTGCGGCTTTTCGGGGCACGGCATCCAGCAGGCGCCGGCGGTCGGAAGGGCGCTCGCCGAGCGCGTTGCGCTTGGCCGTTACGACAGCCTCGATCTCGCGCCCCTGTCGCCGCAGCGGATCGTCGAACAGCGTCCGCTGCGGGAACGCAACGTGATATGACGGCCGCTGGCAACCGAGGCAAAGCCGCACTTCCAATGAGAGCAACATGCACCAGATGAAGAAGCTACTGACGACATTGGCTCTCTGCATCCTGCTTCCGGCAGGACAGGCACTTTCGGCCGATCTCGATGCGCCGTATACGCCGACGCGTGCGGAGTGGTTGCGCGTTTACCTCGCCGAAAACATCAAGATCGTCACGGACAGCTGGCCGTTACGGGTCAGGGTCATGGTGACCGTCGTCAGCAGCAATCAGCAGGTCATGATCACGCTGAAGCCAGCCGACGGCGAGAAGAAGCCGACCAGGGAACAGCGGGAGGCCTGCATCGCCTCCGTCACCGAGATGGTCAATCGCGCGCTCGCAAGCTACGCGTGGTCGAAGGATTTGACGGTCAGTGTGTCGTTTGTCTAGCCGCAGGTCGTGCGGTCAACCCGACATGAGGAGCGGCGACGACTGTCAGCCAAGAAGGCCCGGTCGAGGGCCAGCGCGCGCCACGATCGCCGCAGCAGGCCGAATGCTTATGCAGGCGCCGCTTCGAGCAGGCTCGCCAGCAGCGTCGCGATGCCGAGGAACGAGGCAAAGCCGACGATGTCGGTCACCGTGGTGAGGATGATCGACGACGCCAGCGCGGGGTCCTGGCCGAACCGGCGCAGCAGCACCGGCACCAGTGCGCCGGCCAGCCCGGCGGCCAGCATCGAGATCACCATCGCGATCGCGCACACCAGCACGAGACCGAGCGATCGGCTCCAGACGTAGACGCCCAGCGCGGTGGTGGCCGCCACCGCCAACCCGTTCGCCAGACCGACGACCGCTTCCTTGCCGACGATGCGCGGCCAGTGCCGCACCGTGACCTCGCGCAACGCGAGCCCCCGCATCGTCACCGCCAGCGCCTGCGCGCCGGCGTTGCCCGACTGGCCGGCCACCACCGGCAGCAGGACCGCCAGCGCGGTGAACTTGGCGATCGTGCCTTCGAAAAGCCCCACCACCGCGGCAGCGAGAAAAGCGGTCAGCAGGTTGATCTGCAGCCACGGCAGGCGGCGCGCCACCGCGAAACCCGGCGGCGACAGCGCGCGCTCGTCGCGGCTGGCACCGACCATCAGTTGCACGTCGAGGCTCGTTTCCTGCTCGAGCGCCGCGAGCAGCACCGCCTGCCGGATCACGCCGACGAAGCGGCCGTCGATGTTGACGACCGGAAGCTCGGTGATCGGCTTGGCCTGCAGCCGCTCGACGAATTCCTCGCGCGGATCGAGGTCGTTGGCGACCGCCAGCAACGACCGCATCACCTGCGCGAGCGGTGTCGCATCGTCGGTCACCGCGAGGTCCTGGATCTCGACCCGTCCGACGAGCTTCATCTGCTCGTCGACGACGAACAGTTCACGCAGGCCCCGGCTCCTGATGCCCTTCAGCCGCGCCAAGGCTTCGCCCACCGTGATCTGCAACCGCAGCGGAGTCACCCGCGGATCCATCATGCGGCCGGCGACGTGCTCGGGGTAGTCGAGGAGCGCACGCAGCTCGTCGGCCACCTGCGAGTCGACCTGGCCGAGCAGCCGGTTTCGCTCGGCGTCGTCGAACTGCGCCAGCGCCGCCGCCGCTGCTGCGGGTTCGGTCTCGGCGAGCAACGTGCGCACCTGCGCTGGCGGCAGCGCCTGCAGCGTCGCCGCCGCCGAGTCGGCCGTCAGCGCCTGCCAGACGCGCACCAGTGCATTCGCCGGCTGCCCGGCCAGCAGCTGCGCGGCCTCCGTCGCCGGCATCTTCTCGATCAGCCGCGCCGCCTCGCGCGGATAGTCGAGCAGGAAGCGCCGGCTGAGCGCCGCGACGGCGGGCAGCACGGCTTCGCTCAATCCTTCCTCGCGCCCGGAGCGGGCAGCAGCGCGACGATCGCCTGCGCCAGCGCGGACACCGCCGACCAGTAACCCTCGCCCAGCACGCCGGCCAGCGACTGCTCGGCGCCACCGACCGGCCCCGGCCGCGCCGCCACCGCCTGCTGCAGCGTCGCTGCGGAGAGGGCACCCAGAAAACGTCCTCCGTGTTCGAGCACCGGCAGCAGGCTCGATTCGCGCCACGCCGGGTGCTCGATTGCGCCGGCCAGCGGCATCAGCGCCGGCAGTGTGGCGACCGGCCGCAGCATTGACTGCAGGCGCTGCTCGCCAGACGCGCGCAGCAGCGCCGGCAGCGCGACCGCGCCGAGCAGCCGGTGGTCGTCGCCGATCACGTAGACGTCGGTGGCGGTCTCGGCCTCGCGGTGTCTCACGGCGGAGAGGGCCTCGGCGGCGGTCGCTCCCGCCGGCAGCGCGACGACCGACGTGTCGACCAGGGCACCGATGGCATCCTCCGGATAGCGCAGCAGCACCCGACAGGCGAGCGAGGCGGCGGTCGGCAGCGCATCGAGCAGCGCCTTGCGCTGCGGCTCGGCCATCTGCCGCAGGATGCTTGCCGCCGATGGCGCGCCGAGCTCGCCGAGCAGCAGCGCCGCGCGCGCGGCCGTGACGATCGAGAGGCAACGCGCCGCCACCGGCGGCATCATCGCCTCGAGCACCGGCGCCGACAGGCGCGCCGGCGCCTGTTCGAAGAGCGCCGCGACGTCGTGCGCGTCCAGCCGCTCGAGCTCGCGCGCCGCGTCGACCGGATGCGCGGCGACGAAGGCGTGCGTCAGGTCGTCGAGCTCAGTCACCATCGCTCCCGCGTGCGACCAGCAGCACGGCGTCCTCGCTGAACATGCGGCCGGGCAGGGTCAGCCGTCCGCCTTCGGTTTCGAGCACGACCGAAGCCGCGGTCATCTCGAGGATCCGCCCCTCATGACCGGCTACGCGGATCGTCTGGCCGACGGCGAACGACTGCCGCGACTGGTGCGCGCCGATCAGGTTGGCGACGTGCGTTCGTGCTCCGAGGCTGGTGGCAACGATCACGCCGCCGGCGACCGCCAGCAGCGCCGCGGCGGCGAAGATGGCGAGGAACGTGACCTTGATGCCGATCTGGTCGGCACCGATCAGGATCGCGCCGATCAGGATCGTCAGCTGTGCGGCGCGCGCCACGACCGTGCGCTGCGCGGGCGCAATGCGGCCGGCCGTGGTCAGGATGAGGTCGGCAGCAAAGCGCGACAGCAGGTAGCCGGCGATGACGATCAGCAAGCCGGCCAACAGGGTCGGCAGGTATTCGAGCAGGCGCGCCAGCCACTGCGTGAAGGTGGCCAGCCCGAGCACCTGCGTGGCCGCGGTGACGAAGAACAGCATCACCGCCCAGAAGACGATCGTGCCCAGCACGTTGGCCGAGCGCGCCAGCCGCAGCCGCGACGCGCGGCCCTCGCCGAGCACGCGTGCCAGCGTGGCCTCGACCAGCGACAGCGTCCGCTGCGCCACTGCCTGCAGGATCCTGGCCAGGACCCAGCCGAGCATCAGCAGCAGCACGGCGCCGACGATGCTCGGCAGGTAGGTCATGCCGGCATCGAACAGCAGGCCGGAAAGCTGGGCGATGCGTTCGCCGAGCGAAACGTTCTCGGTCATGCCGGTCGATTCCTCAATCGCCGCCGCGGCCCCCGGCCGCAGCGCGCCTTGTCATTCTGCGTCGGCGACGAAGCTTCCGCTCCTGCCGCCGTGCTTCTCGAGCAGGCGCACCGACTCGATCACCATGCCACGGTCGGCGCTCTTGACCATGTCGTAGACGGTCAGCAGGCCGATCTGCACCGCGGTGAGCGCCTCCATCTCCACGCCGGTCTGGCCGCGCGTTTCCACGCGCGCGGTGCACTGCACGCTGCTCGTCTCGCTGTCGAGGGAAAAGTCGACCGCAACCCGCGTGATCGACAGCGGATGGCACAGCGGGATCAGTTCGCTGGCCCTCTTCGCGCCCTGGATGGCGGCGATTCGCGCCACGCCGAGCACGTCGCCCTTCTTCGTCGTGCCGGAACGGATCAGGTCCAGCGTCATGGGCGACATGCGGATGCGACCGGCGGCCACCGCAACCCGGTGCGTAAGCGGCTTGTCGCCGACATCGACCATGTGCGCATCACCGTTGGCGTCGAAATGGGTCAGTGGATTCATGGGACTGCCTTCCCGCAATGCGCGGAACACCTGCCCTTGTCGAGGGCCGGCCTGCGCAATCGGTTACAAGCCGGAACGAATGGAGAGCCCGGGCGGTCTGAGCTTGCATCTATCATACAAACGCATAGCGCTGCGCCCTGCCGCGCGTCCTGCAACAGCCTCCGTGCCCGGCTTTGCCCGTCGACTGATCGTCACCCTTCTCTCCTGCGCGCTTGCTGCGCCCGGCGGGATTGCCCCGGCGCGCGCCCAGATGGCAGACCTGCCGGCTCTCGGTGACGTCACCGCCGACGATCTTTCGCCCGCCAACGAGCGCCGCCTTGGCGAACAGATCATGCTCCAGGCGCGGCGCGATCCCGCGTACCTGCCCGATCCGGACACGTTCGACTACCTGAATTCGCTCGGCTTCCGGCTCGTCGCGGCGAGCCCGGCGCGCTTTTCGGACTTCGAATTCTTCGCCATGCGCGATCCGATGCTCAACGCCTTCGCGCTGCCCGGCGGTTTCATCGGCGTGCACAGCGGCCTCGTGCTCGGCGCAGTGAACGAGTCCGAGCTGGCCTCGGTGCTGGCGCACGAGATCGGCCACGTCGAGCAGCGCCACATCGCCCGCATGCTGGCCAAGCAGCGCGAAGGCAGCTTCATCGCCATCGGCGCGCTGCTGCTCGCGCTGCTCGCGGCGCGCAGCGGCTCGTCCTCGAGCGGCGACCTGACGCAGGCGGCGATCATGGCCGGGCAGGCCGCGGCCGTGCAGCAGCAGCTGAACTTCTCGCGCGAGGCCGAGCGCGAAGCCGACCGGGTCGGCTTCCAGATCCTGCTCGGCGCCGGCTTCGACCCCGCCGGCATGGCCAGTTTCTTCACGCGGCTGCAGCAGGGCACGCGCGTGTACGAGAGCGCCGCCCCCGAGTATCTGCGCACCCACCCGCTGACCGTCGAGCGCCTGAGCGACATCCAGAATCGCGCACGTGAAGCACGCGTGCGGCAACGACCTGACTCGATCGACTTTCACCTCGTGCGCGCGCGGCTGCGCGTGCTGCAGGATGAAAGCCCGCAGGGCCTGCGCGACTCGGCGCTGCACTTCCGCAGCCAGATCGAAGGCGGCAGTGCCGCGTCGGTGGCCGGGGCCTATTACGGGCTGGCGCTGGCAAGCTCCATGCTGAACGAGCACGCCGCCGCGCTCGACGCCGCCGCCAAGGCGCGCCGCTCGAGCCAGGCACCGTCGCCGATGCTCGACAAGCTGGTTTCGCAGACGATGTTCGCCGCCGCTCGCGACGAAGCGGGACGCGCCGAGGCCGTGCGACTGGCGCGCGAGGCCGCCACCCGCTATCCGCTGTCGAGGCTGACGGCGCTGCACTACGCAAACCTGCTGCAGAAGAGCGACAAGCACGAGGAACTGATCGCCTACCTGCGCGACCAGCTCGCGGTCTCGCGCAGCGACCCGCGCCTGTACGAATTGCTCGCAAGGAGCTACGAGCGGCTCGGACGCCGCACGCTGCAGCACCAGGCCACGGCCGAGCTGTATCTGCTGCTCGGCGCAACGCCGGGTGCGATCGACCAGCTGCAACTGGCACGCCGTGCCAACGACGCCGACTTCTACACGATGTCCGAAGTCGAGGCGCGGCTGCGCCAGCTCAACCAGCAGCTGCGCGAGGCCCGCGGGCAGCTCGCCCGCGACGGGCGCGCGCCGCCGGACGAAGACAAGCGCGGCCGGAACTGAAGCGCTGGCTGTCGCCAGCCGGCGCGTGCGCCACCTGAGGCGACCGCGGAAATCGGCGAAAATCGCGCCTGCTCTTTCTCTGCCCGCCCGATAGCCTTCTCGATGGATACGCATTCTCATCACGCTGCCGACGTGCCGCACGGCGCCGGCAGACCGGCGCCGATCGAAACCGACGCGGTGATCGTCGGCGCCGGCCCGGTCGGACTGTTCCAGGTCTTCGAACTCGGCCTGCTCGAGATCCGCGCCCAGGTGATCGATTCGCTCGCCTACGTCGGCGGGCAGTGCGTCGAGCTGTATCCCGACAAGCCGATCTACGACATCCCGGCGGTGCCGGTGTGCACCGGGCAGGAACTGACCGACGCGCTGATGAAGCAGATCGAGCCGTTCGGCGCGACTTTCCATCTCGGCCAGGAAGTGACGAGCCTCAAGAGGATGGGCGACGGCCGTTTCTACGTGCAGACGTCCGCCGGCACGCGCTTCCTGACGAGGACCGTTTTCATCGCCGCCGGTGTCGGCAGCTTCCAGCCGCGCCTGCTGAAGGTCGACGGCATCGACAGGTTCCACGGCGCGCAGCTTCACTATCGCGTCAAGGATCCGGCGCAGTTTCAAGGGAAGAACCTGGTCATCTGCGGCGGCGGTGACTCCGCGCTGGACTGGACCTTGAACCTCGTCGGCCAGGCGGAGAGCGTGATCCTGCTGCACCGACGCGACGGTTTCCGCGCCGCGCCGGCGTCGGTTTCGAAGATGCGCGAGCTCGTCGACAACCACGAGATGCAGTTCATCGATCGGCACGGTCTCCGGCTTCGAGGAGCGCGACGGCCGCATGACCGAGATCCGCGTGACCTCGCCCGACGGTGTCACCCGCCGCGTGCCCCTCGACGTGCTGCTGGTCTTCTTCGGCCTGTCGCCGAAGCTCGGGCCGATCGCGCACTGGGGCCTCGCCCTGGAGCGCAAGCAGATCGTCGTCGACACCGAGAAGTTCGAGACCGACGTGCCCGGCATCTTCGCCGTCGGCGACATCAACACCTATCCGGGCAAGAAGAAGCTGATCCTGTCCGGGTTCCACGAGGCGGCGCTCGCCGCCTTCGGCGCGGCCAGCTACGTGTTCCCAGACAGGAAGATCCACCTGCAGTACACCACCACCAGCCCCAAGCTGCACAAGGTGCTCGGCGTCGAGACGCCGGTGTTCGACTGAACGCGCTTCAGCCGGGCGCCGGTCGGCGGTGGAAGTCGAACGCCGCCTCTAACTCCGGCGGCGCCATGCGCCGCAGCGGCACGAGCGCGGCGCCCAGCCCCAGGCGCGCAGCGGCGACAAAGACCGGCTGATCGCCGCCAAGCGCGTCCTCCAGCGCGGCGCCGTCGAGCGATCGCCCGTCGCCGTCCGCCAGTGCCGACAGAAATTGCGCAGCATCCCGGTCATCGATGTTGCCGGCACCGAGGTCGGTCAGCAGAACGAACGCGGCGCCATCGACCAGCGCGGCGGCCTGAAGCTGGCGCGGAGCGAGTCCGGTGAACGCGTGCAGCCCGCCATCGGGCTGCACGCGATAGACCCACGGCGCGAGTTCGAGCGTCACGTACACGCGCTGCGGGCCGTTCTGGAAGAACCAGCGGCCGCGCTCGTCCGCGGCGTAGTTGCGGCCGATGAATTCGCATATCGCCGGATTGGCGATCGGCGCCCCGCGCAGCCGCCACTCGCCGCGCGCGCTGAGCGACAGCCAGCCGAAGACGTCAGGCACGTCGGGCCACTTTGCGATCGCCGCCAGCACGCTCGGATCCATGGGCGAAAGCTTAGCGGCAGGCGCCGCTGCAACGGCGCGCGCGAGCCGATAAGCTCGCGGCTCGCCCGAACCGATCGAGGAGAAGAACGATGAGTGAGCAAGCACGCAAGGTCGCGGTGGTCACCGGCGCCGGCACCGGCATTGGTCGCGCGGTTTCGCTGGCGCTGTCCCGCGCCGGCTTCGTCGTGGCGCTGGCCGGGCGCCGGAAGGACGCGCTGGAGGCGACCGCCGCCGCGGCCGCTTCGGAAACGCTGGTCTTCCCCTGCGACGTCACCGATCCCGCCGCGGTCGAGCGGCTCTTCGACGCGACGGTGCAGCGCTTCGGCCGCGTCGACCTGCTGTTCAACAACGCCGGCACCGGCGCGCCGGCGGTGCCCATCGACGAACTGAGCGTCGAGCAGTGGCAGACGGTGGTCGACGCCAACCTCACCGGGTCGTTCCTGTGTGCGCGGCAGGCGGTGAAGCACATGAAGAAGCAACAGCCGCAGGGCGGCCGCATCATCAACAACGGCTCCATCTCGTCGCACGCGCCGCGGCCGAACTCGACCGCCTATACGGCGACCAAGCACGCCGTCACCGGGCTCACCAAGTGCCTGTCGCTCGATAACCGGCCGTTCAACATCGCCTGTGGACAGATCGACATCGGCAACGCGGCCACCGAGATGACCGAGCGGATGACGAAAGGCGTCCAGCAGGCCGACGGCCGCATCGCGGTGGAGCCACGCATGGACGTCGAGCACGTGGCGCAGTCGGTGGTCTTCATGGCCGGCCTGCCGCTGGAGTCGAACGTGCAGTTCATGACCATCATGGCCACCAACATGCCGTTCGTGGGTCGCGGCTAGGAAGCGGCTACAGGCCCTCTTCGAAGAAGCGGAACAGCCGCTGCGGCAGCCAGCCGAGCCCGCCGGGAAAGCGGCCACAGGCAAAGCCGATGTGGCCGCCCTCGTCCGGCTGCTCGAGGTGCACGAAGCGCGAAACGCCGTGCGGCAGCGGCAGGCTTGCCGCCGGAACGAACGGATCGTTGCGCGCGTTGAGCACGAGGTGCGGCACGGCGACGCCGCCGAGATGCGGCTTTCCCGAGGCGCGCGCCCAGTAGTCGTCGGTGTCGCGGTAGCCGTGCACCGGCGCCGTGTAGGCGTTGTCGAACTCGTACAGGTTGCGGCTGGTTCGGATCGCGTCGGCCGAGGCGATGCCCGGGAAGCGGGCGGCCTTCGCCAGTGCCTTCCTTTTCAGCGTGGCGAGGAACATGTGCGTGTAGAGGAGGTTGAAGCCGCGCGCCAGCGCCGCGCCGCCGGCCGCCAGGTCGAGCGGCGAGCCGATCGACGCTGCCGCGGCGACGAAGCTCGCATCGGTGCCGCGCTCGCCGAGCCACTTGGCGAGCATGTTGCCGCCGAGCGAGATGCCGACCGCGTGCAGCCGCGCGGCCGGATATCGCGCGTGCGCTCGGCGCAGGATCCAGTCACCCTCCTCCGCATCGCCGGAGTGATACGCGCGCGGCAGGCGGTTCGGCTCGCCCGAGCAGCCGCGAAAGTGCGGCACCAGTCCGCGCCAGCCGCGGTCGGCAGCGGCGCGCATGATGGCCCGCGCGTAATGCGACTGCGAGCACCCTTCGAGCCCGTGAAACAGCACCAGCACCGGCGCATCGACCGCGGCAGGTTCGGGCAACGGGGAATCGACGTCGATGAAGTCGCCATCGGGCGTATCCCACCGCTCGCGCCGGTACTCGACCCGCGGCAGCGGGACCAGCCGCGCCGCCGCAATGGTCTGCAGATGCGCGCCCGGCAGCCACAACGGCGCGCGGTAACTCGACTCGATCAGCGGCATGAACGAAGGGACGGGGCCGGCAAAGGTTGCGGCGCGCCCCGCGCGCCGCTCGTCTGTCAGTTGTCCTGCGCGCCGGCGCCGAGCCGCCCAAGGCGGCGCGCCTGACTTCTCACCGCGGTCGCGTGCACGTGCGATCGCGCAGGATCGCGTACATCGCGCCGCGCCTAATGCAACGGCCCCGTCGGCGACTCGACTTCGCTGGCCTGCCCCTCCGGCGCCGGCGAGGCATGGTGCAGCACCATCTTCCAGCCGGACGGCGTCTTCACGTAGGCGTTGGTGGCGATCACGTGCACGATCTTCTGCGAGCGCCCCTGCTGGACGAGGACTTCCTCGACCACGTTGTGCAGGGCGATCATCGGCGTTTCCAGCGTCTTCTTCGACGCCGCGCGAACCCGCAGCGGACCGTTGGCCAGGATGGCGCGCCAGGAGCCGATCACCGCGCCATGGCCGACCAGGCGCGGCCCGTTCGGATGCACGCAGCACACGTCGGCGTCGTCGAGCCAGAGGTCGACCGCAGCGTCGGCGTCGGCGGCCTCGAGCGCTTCGTAGAAGGCCTGTTCGCACTCATCGCTGGAGGCGAAAAGCAGCGGCTTGACGAGCCTCGACACGATCGCGCCCCCGGCCTCAGTGATGGCCCGCGACCTTCTCGCCGGCCTTCAGGCGATAGCGCGTGCCGCAGTACGGGCACATCGCCTCGCCCCGGGTGACGACGTCGAGGAACACGCGCGGATGGTGGTTCCACACCGGCATCTGCGGATTCGGACAGAACGCCGGCAGATCGCTGGCCGCGAGTTCGACGACCGGCAACCCGGCTGCCGTGGTGCTCATACCTTGGTCAGCCAGCGACGGTACTTCTCGGCCCGGCCGTTGACGACGTCGAAGAACAGGGTCTGCAGTTTCTCGGTCAGCGGGCCGCGGCGACCGGCGCCGATCTGACGGCCGTCGACCTCGCGGATCGGCGTGACCTCGGCAGCGGTGCCGGTGAAAAATGCCTCGTCCGCCAGATAGACGTCGTCGCGGGTCATCGGCTTGGCGGTGATCGTGTAGCCGAGGTCGCGCGCCAGTTCGATGATCGTCGCGCGGGTGATGCCGCTCAGGCCCGAGACCATCTGCGGCTCGAAGATCTGGCCGTCGCGCACCACGAACAGGTTCTCGCCGGCGCCTTCGGCGACGAAGCCCTGCGTGTCGAGCAGCAGCGCCTCGTCGTAGCCGTCGTTGGTGGCCTCGAGGTTGGCGAGGATCGAGTTGACGTAGTGGCCCGCCGTCTTCGAGCGCACCATCGATACGTTGATGTGGTGGCGCGCGTACGAGGACGTCTTGACGCGGATGCCCTTCTGCAGGCCTTCCTCGCCGAGGTAAGCGCCCCATGGCCAGGCCGCGATCGCCACGTGAACCTTGGCGCCCTTCGGGCTGACGCCCATCTTCTCCGAGCCGTAGAACGCCAGCGGCCGCAGGTAGCAGGATTCGAGCTTGTTGGCCCGCACCACCTCGCGCTGTGCCTCGTTGATGACCTCGCGCGTGTACGGAATGTCCATCATGAAGATCTTCGCCGAGTTGAACAGCCGCTCGGTGTGCTCCGGCAGGCGGAAAACGGCCGTGCCGATCTCGGTCTTGTAGGCGCGCACGCCCTCGAAGACGGCCAGGCCGTAGTGGAGCGAATGCGTCAGCACGTGCGTGTTCGCATCGCGCCAAGGCACCAGCTTGCCGTCGTACCAGATGAACCCGTCGCGGTCGGCCATCGACATCTTTCTTCTCCCATCTCGCAGGCCGCGATTCTAGCCGGGCGCGTCGCCGGCGACCGGCCCCCTACAATCGCCGCCGTGTCCTCCGATCAGTCCAGCGCGCACCGCCAGATCCTGCTGCTCGTCACCTGCCAGGCGCTGCTCTACGTCAACAACGTCACGCTGATCACCGTCAACGGTCTGGTCGGCCTGGCGCTGGCGCCGACCCCGCTGCTGGCCACGCTGCCGGTGACGACCTACATCATCGGCGCTGCGCTCACCACGCTGCCCGCGTCGCTGGCAATGGGACGCTGGGGCCGCCGCGCCGGCTTCATGTTCGGCACCACCATGGGCTTCATCGGGACGACGATTGCCGCCGTCGGCGTGTTCACCGGGAGCTTCGTGCTGGTGTGCGCGGGCACCTTCGTCGTCGGGTTGTACAACGCCTTCGCGCAGTACATGCGCTTCGCCGCCGCCGACGTGGCCGACGCCTACGCCCCGCACCTGAAGGAGCGCGCGATCGCCTGGGTGCTCGCCGGCGGACTCGCCGGCGGGATCATCGGCCCCGAAATGAGCAAGCTCACGCGCGAGGCCCTGCCGACCGCGTTCGCCGGGACCTACCTCGCCCTGTCCATCGTGGCGCTGGTCGCCTGCGCCATCGCCAGTCGCCTGCGCATCCCGCAGGCGGCGCACGCCGCCACGGGCGGCCCGGCACGGCCGCTGAAGCAGATCGTCAGCGAGCCGGCCTTCGTCGTCGCCGTGGTGGTTGGCGCCGTCAGCTACGGCGCGATGAACCTGCTGATGACCGCCACGCCGCTGGCGATGAAGGTATGCGGTTTCGGCTACCCGCAGGCCGCCGACGTGATCATGTGGCACGTGATCGCGATGTTCGCCCCTGGGTTCTTCACCGGTTCGCTGCTGCGCCGCTTCGGCAGGGAGCGGGTGATGCTCGCCGGCTGCGCGCTGATGTTCGTCACCGTCGCGGTGGCGCACGCAGGACTCAGCTACTGGCACTTCTGGATCGCGCTCTTTGCGCTCGGCGTCGGCTGGAACTTCATGTTCACCGGCGCAACCGCGCTGCTGACCTCGACCTACCGACCGGCGGAGAAGGCGCGCGCGCAGGGCATCAACGACCTGGCCGTGTTCCTGACCATGATCACCTCGTCGGCGGCCTCGGGCGCGCTGCTTTCGGCCACCGGCTGGACGGATCTCAACCTGTATTCGCTGCCGGCGCTCGCCCTTGCCACGGCGGCGCTGGTCTGGCTTCACCGTCGCACGCCGCCGCAGGCTGTCCCGCTGTCGCCGGCATGACGCGGCGATGATCGGGCGCGCGCTGTTCGGCCGCCACCCGCACACGGCGCAGGCGCGGCGCACGGCGTGGCTGGCCGGGTTGCGCGTGGTGGCGCCGGCACTGATCGCGCTTGCCGCCTGGGGCCTGGTCACCGGCGTGGCGATGGTCAAGAGCGGGCTGACGCAGTGGCAGGCACTCGGCATGTCGCTGCTGATGTTCGCCGGCAGCGCACAACTCGCTGCATTGCCGCTGATCTCCACCGGCGCACCGGTGTGGGTCGTCCTGCTCACCGCCGCAGTGGTCAACCTGCGCTTCGTGATCTTCTCGGCCGGGCTGTACCCGTATTTCCGCCATCTGCCGCTCGCCAAGCGGATCGCGCTCGGCTATGTCACCGGTGACGTCAGCTTCGCGCTCAGCGTCTCGCGCTGGTCGGCGCAGCCGCTGCCGGCGACCGGCAGCAGCGAGCGGACCTGGTTCTATCTCGGCATCGCCTCCGGTACCTGGGTGGTGTGGCAGGCGTCGTCGATTGCCGGGATCTTCCTCGGCGGCGGCATCCCGGGCGACTGGGGCCTGGACTTCGTCGCCATCCTGGCGCTTGCCGCGCTCGTGCTGCCGATGATCGTCGGCGCTGCCGCGCTGTCAGGCGCTCTCGTCGCGGCGGTGGTCGCCGTGCTCGCCGCCGGCGCGCCGCTGAAGCTCGGGCTGGTGGTGGCCGTGACCGCGGGCATCAGCGCGGCGATCGTCGTCGACATCCTCGTGGACCGGGTCGGCAGGACGGCATGAGCACCCTGGACGTCTGGCTCGCCATCATCGGCATGACCGCCATCACGCTCGCCACGCGAACGGTGATGATGGTCTTCGGTGACCGCATCCCGCTGCCGGAGCGCGTCCAGCACGCGCTGCGCTTCGCGCCGGCCTGCGCGCTCACCGCGCTGATCGCGCCCGAACTGCTGACCGAGCAGGGTGCGTGGGCGATTTCGCTGGCCAACGCGAAGTTCGTCGCCGGCACGGCCGGTATTGCCGTCATGCTGGCGACGCGCAGCATGATGGCCACGATGGGCGTCGGCATGGCGATCTATCTGGCCCTGCGCCACTTCGGCTGAGCGCGCGCCGGGGGCCTGGCGCGAAGACGGAAGTCAGGGACCGTCGGTCCCGAACACCGCGCGCCAAAGCGACTTCACCGCGACCGCCTCGCCGGCCACCGTGTCGGGCGGCACGCGTGCATAGGCCGCGTTGTTCAGCCGCAGTTCGTGCTGCAACCTGCGGAAGGTGCGATAACCGTCGGCGACCTCGGCGGCAAGGCGCGCGTCGACGAGGCCAAGCTCGCCCGCGATGTGCAGCAGCGCGATGTTGCCGAGGTTGCCCAGCAGGCGCGGCTGCGTGTTCGAATGGGCGAGCACCAGGAACTGGACGATGAACTCGACGTCCACCATGCCGCCGCGGTCGTGCTTGAGGTCGAACAGATTGCTGCGGTTCGGATGGCCTTCCAGCATGCGCCGGCGCATGTCGATCACGTCGGCCGCGAGCGGGCCGCGCTCGCGCGGCATGGCCAGCACCTCGTTGCGCAGCCGCTCGAAGCGCGCGCCGATGGCGGCATCGCCGGCAACGTAGCGCGCCCGGGTCAGCGCCTGATGCTCCCACGTCCACGCGCCGCTGCCGCCTTCGCGCCGCTGGTACTGCTCGAAGGCCTCGATCGGCACGGCCGGCATGCCGGCCTCGCCGTTCGGCCGCAGCCGCAGGTCGACGTCGAACAGCACACCGCTGGAAGTGATCGTGGTCAGCCACAGCACGATGCGGCGCGCCAGCCCGACGTAATTCGGCGCCGCGTCGGGCGAGTCGTCGTCGTAGACGAACACCAGGTCCAGGTCGGAGGCATAGCCGAGTTCCTTGCCGCCGAGCTTGCCGTAACCGAGGATCGCGAAGCGCGGCACCTCGACGTGCCGGCGCGGGGCGACCTGCCATGCCTGGTGCAGCACCGCGCCCAGCGTCGCGTCGGCCAGCGCCGACAGGTGGTCGGCGAGGCGCTCGACCGACAGCCGGCCGTCGAGGTCGGCGATCAGCAGCCGGAACACCTGCGCGTGGTGCTCGTCGCGGACCAGGTTCATCCGTCCTTCGACGTCGTCGCCGAGTTCGGCCAGGTGCGCCTGCAGTTCCGCCGCGTACTCGCGGAAGTCGACCGCGCTGTCGTTGGTGAGGTCGGTCAGCCGCTCGTCGAGCAGTTCGTCGAGCAGGATCGGCCGCTGCACGAGGTAGTCGGTGGCCCAGCGACTGGCGGCCAGCAGGCGCAGCACGCGCTCGAAGGCGTGCGGATACTGCGCCAGCAGCGCAATGTAGGTGCCGCGGCCGGCGATCGACTCGAGCAGCTGCGCCAGCCGCGCCAGCACTTCGTCCACGCTCACCGTGCGCGGCAGTTCGGCCAGCCGGGCCACGGCCTGCAGGATCAGCCGCTCGATCGTCGCCCGCGTTGGGCCGGTGGCCGCGAGCACGCGCCGCGCCTCGAGAAGTGCGCGGACGCGCGCGGCGCATGCCGTCGCATCGTCCACGCCCGCAGCGCGCAGCCGCTCGAGCAACGCCGCCTCGTCGCCGCTCACGGAGATCTCGGCGTCTTCCTGCGGCGGCGTCATGAACACGCTGTCGAACGCGGCGGCAACCTCCTCGGTCACCGCATCGAAACGCTCGCGCAACTCGCCTGCCGATGCCAGGCCGAGCATCGCCGCCACATTGGCGAGCGCCGTCTCGTCGGCCGGCAGCTGATGCGTCTGCGCATCGTCGACGTACTGCAGCGCATGCTCGAGCCGGCGCAGGAAGACGTAGTGCGCGGCCAGTCGCTCGGCGAGCGCCGCCGGCAGCACGCCGACCTGCGCCAGCGTGGCCAGCGTGGGCCGCGTGGCGCGGTCGCGCAGGCGCGCGTCGCGCCCGCCGCGGATCACCTGCAGCGTCTGCGCGATGAACTCGATCTCGCGGATTCCGCCGCGGCCGAGCTTGACGTTGTCATCGTGCGCGTCCACACCGCCGGCGCGGCGCGCCGACTTTGCCCGCGTCTGGGCGCGGATCTGCGCATGCAGGTCGCGCAGCGAGGCGATCGCGCTGAAGTCGAGGTACTTGCGAAACACGAATGGCCGCACCAGCGACTCGAGCGCGGCGCGCTGCCGCTCGAAGGCCGCCGCGTCGGCGAGCACCGGGCCGGAGATGACCCGGCCCTTCAGCCAGGCGAAGCGCTCCCAGTCGCGGCCTTCGCGCAGCAGGTACTCCTCGAGCATTGCGTTGGACACGGCGAGCGGCCCGGCGTCGCCGTGCGGCCGCAGGCGCATGTCGACGCGAAACACGAAACCGTCGGCGGTGACGTCCGACAGCGCGGCGATCAGCCGCTTGCCGAGCCGCTCGAAGAACTCGTGATTGGAAATCGGCCGCGGTGCTTCGGTGAATTCGCCGTGCGCGCCGGTCTCGCCGTCCTCGTCGTAGACGAACACCAGGTCGAGGTCGGACGAAACGTTCAGTTCTCCGCCGCCGCCCTTGCCCATTGCCACCACCAGCAGGTCCTGGGGCGTGCCGTCGGCGGCGAGCGGCACGCCGTGCCGCTGCGCCAGCAGCGGCGCGTGCAGGCGCAAGGCTTCGCCGACAGCCAACTCGGCCAATGCGGTGACCGTGCCGACCACTTCGGCGAGCTCGGCCACGCCGCCGATGTCGCGCGCCGCCAGCCCGAGCAGCACGCGCCGGCGCAGGCGGCGCAGCCGCTGCGCCAGTGCAGCCTCGTCGCCGTCGCCCGCTCCTACGAGCGACTCGTATTCGGCCTGCAGTCGGCTCGCCGACCAGGGTTCGGCAGCAAGCTCGCACAGCCGCTGCAACAGCTGCGCTTCGCCCGATCCCGCGCCCGCCTCGGCCGCGAGGGCGCGGACAACGAAGCGCGACAGCTGCATCGCGCGCGCGCAGCCGGCGCGCACAGGCTCGTCGATCATCGTTCGTTGTCCAGGGCACGGCGAAAACCTCGTCTTCGCCGCTGCTTGTGCCGCCTCGTGAATCTGCTGTGCATTTTACGGAGCGTCGGCGGTGGCGCGCTGTTGTAAGCTCGACTGCAGCCCCCGACCGTGCGCCTTGCCGTCATGTCGAGCCCGTCCCCAATCGCGTCGCCAACGACGATCCGCGTCGCCGCCGTGCAGATGGTGTCGAAGCCGGACGTCGCCGCCAATCTGCGCGACGCCGCAGGACTGATCGACGATGCGGCCGCGCACGGCGCGCGGCTGGTCGCGCTGCCCGAGTACTTCTGCCTGATGGGGCGCGAGACCGACAAGGTCGCCGCGCGAGAAGCCGACGGGAGCGGACCGATCCAGGACTTCCTCGCCGAGACGGCGGCGCGGCACCGGATCTGGCTCGTCGGCGGCACGGTGCCCCTGGTGGCGCCGCAGCCGGACCGGGTGATGAACTCGGTGCTCGTCTACGGGCCCGACGGCGCGCGCGTGGCGCGCTACGACAAGATCCACCTGTTCGCCTTCGCCACCGGTGACGAGTCCTACGACGAGGCAAAGACGATCACGCCGGGACGAACGCTGCGCTCGTTCGAGGTCGCGCCTGAAGGCGGACCGCGGATCAAGGTCGGCCTCTCGGTCTGCTACGACCTGCGCTTCCCCGAGCTGTACCGCTCGCTCGGCGAGCCGGACCTGATCCTGGTGCCGGCCGCCTTCACCGCCACCACCGGTCGCGCCCACTGGCTCACGCTGTTGCGGGCGCGCGCGATCGAGAACCTGTGCTACGTGCTGGCGCCGGCCCAGGGCGGCCGGCATGTCAACGGGCGCGCGACCTTCGGCCACAGCGTGCTGTTCGATCCGTGGGGCGAGACCGTCGCGCAGATCGACGAGGGCCCGGGCGTGATCACCGGCGAGGTCGATCCTGCCCGCATCGCGCAGGTGCGCGCCAGCCTGCCGGCGCTCGCGCACCGCGTCTTCGCCTGACCCCTGGCCGGCAGGTCCGCGAGGGCCGGGCTTCCGGAAATCAAAGGCTGAAACGACATGACCCATTCGCTGCTGCGCGAGCTTCCCGAGCCGATCCGCGCCCTCGGCGATTTGAGCCTCGACCTGCGCTGGAGCTGGTGCCATGGCACCGATTCGCTGTGGCAGATGCTCGACGGCGAACTGTGGACGCGCACGCGCAACCCCTGGCTGATACTGCAGCTGATGCCCGCCCGGCGCCTGCAGGAACTGGCCGGTGACGCGCGCTTCCTCGAGGAACTCGACCGCGTCCAGCGCAAGTGCCGCGAGTACCTGCAGACGCGAACGCCGTGGGAGGACGTCCGGCCCGCGGATTTCCAGGGCCCGATCGCCTACTTCAGCATGGAGTTCGGCATCACCGAGGTGCTGCCGGTCTACTCGGGCGGCCTCGGCGTGCTCTCGGGCGATCACCTGAAGACGGCGAGCGACCTCGGCGTGCCGATGGTCGGCATCGGCCTCCTCTACCAGGAAGGGTATTTCCGCCAGATGCTCGATGCGCACGGCCGGCAGATCGAGCTGTATCCAGCCAACCTCCCGGATACGCTGCCGATCAGCGCGGTGCGCGCAGCCGACGGCCAGCGGTTGGTCGTTCCGGTCGACCTGCCCGGTCGCACGCTGCGGCTGCTGGTGTGGAAGGCACAGATCGGCCGCGTGCCGCTGTACCTGCTCGACTCCAACGATCCACTGAACAGTCCGGCCGACCGCGGCATCACCGGCCAGCTGTACGGCGGCGGGAAGGAGAACCGGCTGACCCAGGAGATCGCGCTCGGCATCGGCGGCTGGCGGCTGCTCGAACTGCTCGGCCTCGATCCCGCGGTCTGCCACCTGAACGAGGGCCACGCCGCGCTGGTGACGCTCGAGCGCGCGCGCGCCTTCATGCGCCGCCACAAGGTCGGCTTCTGGCCCGCGCTGTGGGCCACCCGCGCCGGCAACGTATTCACCACGCACACACCGGTCGCGGCCGCCTTCGACACGTTCCCGGTCGAGCTGCTGGCGCAGTACGGCCGCGACTACGCCAACGACCTTGGCCTGCCGCCGGAGCATCTGCTGGCGCTCGGCCGCCAGCACGGCGATCCGGACGAGCCGTTCAACATGGCCTTCCTTGCCGCACGCACCTGCGCACGCATCAACGCGGTGAGCCGCCTGCATGGCGAGGTGAGCCGGCGCATCTTCGGCGGCCTGTATCCGCGCTGGCCGCAGCGCGAGGTGCCGATCGGCCATGTGACCAACGGCGTGCACATGCCGTCGTGGGATTCGGAGCACGCCGACCAGTTGTGGACGAACGCCTGCGGCAAGAAACGCTGGCTCGGCGAGACGAAGCGGCTCGGCGAAGGGATCGCCGCCGTGCCCGACGAGCAGTTGTGGGACATGCGGGCGGCGGCACGGCGCGACCTCGTGCACTACGCGCGTCAGCGGCTGGAAAACCAGCTGGCCCAGCGCGGCGCCGACCGCAAGACGCTGGCGCGCAGCCGCGACGTGCTCGATCCCAACGCGCTCACGCTCGGCTTTGCGCGCCGCTTCACCGAATACAAGCGGCCGGCGATGCTGCTGCGCGATGCCGAGCGCCTGGCGCGGCTGCTCGGCGATGCCGCGCGCCCGGTGCAGCTCATCGTTGCCGGCAAGGCACATGCGCATGACGAACTGGGCAAGAGCTACATCGCGCAATGGTCGGCATTCGCGCACCGGGAAGACGTCCGAGCGCGCGCCGTGTTCCTCGAGGACTACGACATCGCGCTGGCATCGCGCCTGGTGCAGGGCGTCGACGTCTGGATCAACACGCCGCGGCGGGCGTGGGAGGCGTGCGGAACCAGCGGCATGAAGGTCCTCGTCAACGGCGGCCTCAATCTGTCGGAGCTGGACGGCTGGTGGGACGAGGCGTATTCGCCGCAGGTCGGCTGGGGCGTGAACGGCGGCGCCGAGATCGGCGGCCCGCAGGACGACGAGCGCGAGGCGGAGCTGCTCTATCGCCTGCTCGAAAACGAAGTCGTGCCCGAGTTCTACCGCCGCGACGCGGCAGGATTGCCGCGCCAGTGGATCGCACGGCTGCGCGCCAGCATGATGCAGCTCACGCCGCAGTTCTCGACCAACCGGATGCTCCTCGAGTACGTGCGCGACTACTACCTGCCTGCCGCGGACGACTACGCCCGCCGCAGCGCCGACGGCGCGACGCTGGCGCAGTCGCTGTGGCAGTGGGAGCGGCAGATCCGCCACCGCTGGCACGAAGTGCACGCGGGACCGCTGGAAGTGGTGCGCGACGATGACGGCTGGACCTTCTCGCTGCCCGTCTACCTGGGCGACCTGGCCGGCGACGCCGTGGCTGCGCAGTTGTATGCGGAGCCGACTGCGGGCGAGCCGCAGGCGGCGTTCCCGATGCAGCCCACCGGACCGGTTCCCGGCGCAGTCAACGGCGTGATGTTTCGCGTCCACGTCGAGACGCAGCGCCCGGCGTCGGACTTCACCGCCCGGCTGGTGCCGCATCACCCGCACGCCAGGGTGCCGCTCGAATCGAACCGGATCCGCTGGTTCGACCGCTGATCGTGGGCCGCAGGCCCGTTCGTTGAAAGGGTTGAGCAGGCGCGCTTCACCCCAATGTGGGTTTCGTCCGCCAGTCAACGGGCGGGAAGTAAACTTCGCTCCCCGCCATCAGGCGCTCCGCTCCGGTGCGCCGATTTCGCCCTCACGCCCGATGAAGCCCGCCGACGCCCCGATCGACCACCTTGCCATCGCCCGACATTTGCTGCTCGAACCGTACGGGCTGGACGAAGCCGTGCTGCGGCGAGCGCTGGGGCTGATCTTCGAGCACGACGCCGATTTCGCCGACCTGTACTTCCAGTACCTGCGCAGCGAGTCGTTCGCGCTCGAAGAAGGCATCGTCAAGAGCGGCAGCTTCGACATCGAGCAAGGCGTCGGCGTGCGTGCGGTCAGCGGCGACAAGACCGCATTCGCCTACTCCGACGACCTCTCCGAAGCGGCGCTGCTCGAGGCGGCAGAGACCGCGCGCGCCATCGCGCACGCCGGCGGCGGCGCATCGAAAGTGGCAAGTCTGAACCCGCGTCGCGCGGCGTCCCTGTATGCGGCGGTCGACCCGGTTGCCGCACTGGCTGCCGCGGACAAGATCAGGCTGCTCGAACGCATCGAGCAGATGGCGCGTGCGCGCGACCCGCGGGTCAGGCAGGTGATGGCCAATCTCGCCGGCGACTACGAGGTCGTGCTGGTGGCGCGGCAGGACCGCGCGGCCGAGGGCCTGCTCGCCGCAGACGTGCGGCCGCTGTCGCGACTCTCGCTGACGGTGATCGTCGAGGAGAACGGCCGCCGCGAGCAGGGTTTCTCCGGCGGCGGCGGCCGCGTCGACCTCTCGTACTTCGACGAGGCCGTGCTGAAGCAGTATGTCGATACCGCCGTCGACATGGCGCTCGCCAACCTGGTCGCGCGCCCTGCGCCCGCCGGCGTGATGAGCGTCGTGCTCGGGCCTGGCTGGCCGGGCATCCTGCTGCACGAAGCGGTCGGACACGGGCTGGAAGGCGACTTCAACCGCAAGGGCTCGAGCGCGTTCGCCGGCCGCGTCGGACAGCGCGTCGCCTCGCCCGGCGTGACCGTGATCGACGACGGCACGCTGCCCGACCGGCGCGGCTCGCTGTCGATCGACGACGAGGGCACGCCGACCGAGCGCACGGTGCTGATCGAGGACGGCATCCTGCGCGGCTACATGCAGGACACGCTGAACGCGCGCCTGATGGGCGTGGCGCCGACCGGCAACGGCCGCCGCGAGTCGTTCGCCCACCTGCCGATGCCGCGCATGACCAACACGTGCATGCTCGGCGGCGACAAGGATCCGGAGGAGATCATCCGCTCGGTGAAGAAGGGCATCTACGCCAGCAACTTCGGTGGCGGCCAGGTCGACATCACCAACGGCAAGTTCGTGTTCAGCATGGCCGAGGCCTACCTGATCGAAAACGGCCGCATCACCGCGCCGGTGAAGGGCGCCACGCTGATCGGCAACGGCCCGGACGCGCTGACCCGCGCGACGATGATCGGCAACGACATGCAGCTCGACTCGGGCATCGGCACGTGCGGCAAGGACGGCCAGAGCGTCCCGGTCGGCGTCGGCCAGCCGACGCTGCGCATCGAGGGACTGACCGTCGGAGGCACCGGCTGAGTTCGCGCCCGGTCTGCGCCGCGCCAGTCGCCTCGGCATAATCCGTCCGATCATGAGCCGCGCGTAAGACGCGGCCGGGCGCGACGTGCCGATTCCCTTTCGCTTTCTTCCCCCGATCGTCTGGCTGGTGCGCCTGCTGGTCGGCGCCTATCCACGCTGGATCGGCTGCGCGCCAAGCGCGGTGCAGCGGATCTACTTTGCCAATCACACCAGCCACATGGACACGGTCGTGCTGTGGGCGGCACTGCCTCGTGAACTGCGCGCCAACACGCGCCCGGTGGCGGCCAAGGACTACTGGGACCGTGGCGGCATCCGCGGCCACATCGCGCGCGACGAACTGAACGTGGTGATGATCGACCGCGCCCGCGACGATCCGAACGCCGATCCGCTGGAGCCGCTGCGCGAGGCGCTCGAGCACGGCTTCTCGCTGATCATCTTTCCGGAGGGCACGCGTACGCCGCAGCCGCTGCCGGGGCCTTTCCGGAGCGGGCTGTACCACCTGGCGATGTCGTTCCCCGCGGTCGAACTCATCCCCGTGTATATCGAGAACCTCCACCGCAGCATGCCGAAGGGTGCACTGCTGCCGGTGCCGACGATATGCACGGTGCGCTTCGGCGCGCCGCTGGCGCGCATCGAGGGCGAGGCGAAGGAAAGCTTCGTCGAGCGCGCCCGTGACGCGGTCGTCGCGCTGGCCGGCTGACGAGGGGCCACGGCAATGGAACTGACGCTGCAGCAGACCTTCTTCCTCGTCCTCGGCGGACTGGTGCTGCTGTTCGCCACGGCCAACGGACTGGTTGCCTGGCTGACCCTGCGCACCACCGACGCGGTCAAGCTCACCTGGATCGGGCACCTCAATTCACGAATCCACGCCTCGTGGATGATCGTGCTGCTCTTCGCGATCGGCTTCGCGCTCGGCGAGGCGGCGCTCGCGGTGATCTTCGCGCTCGCTTCGTTCTTTGCGCTGCGCGAGTTCGTGGCGCTGACGCCGATCAAACCGGCCGATCACATCGCACTGATCGTCGCCTTCTACGTCGTGATCCCGGCGCAGTACGTGCTGGTGGCGAGCGGCTGGTACCAGCTGTACGCCGTGTTCATTCCCGTCTATCTCTTCCTGATCCTGCCGATGATCATGGCCTGGCGGCAGGACACCGAGTTGTACCTGCAGCGCGTCGCCAAGGTGCAGTGGGGCCTGATGCTCAGCGTGTACTGCGTCTCGCACGCGCCGGCGATCGCCACGCTGGAGCCGCCCGGCTACGAGGGACGCGGGCCGCTGCTGCTCCTTTACTTCCTGCTCATCGTGCAGATGTCGGACATGTTCGCGGTGATGGCCAGCGCCAGTTTCGGCCGCACGCCGCTGGGCTCGAACCCGAACAAGAGCCGCGAGGGCGTGCTGATCGGCGGCGCGGCGGCTGGCGTGCTTGGCACGCTGCTCTGGTGGATGACCCCTTTCACATGGTGGCAAGCCGCGCTGATGTCGGCGGCGACCGTGTTCGCCAGCGTGATGGGCGGACTGGTGCTCGCTTCGGTCAAGCGCAGCCTGGGCGAACGGCAATGGGATCAAGGCGTTGCGCTGTCGCGCGGAGTACTGGAGCGCCTCGAGGGGATAACCTTCGCCGCACCCGTGTTCTTCCACGCGACGGTCTACTTCTTCGTACCCTAGGCCGGTCGTCGCTGCCGTTTCGCCACAGTTCCGGCCTCCCATCCGCTTCACTCTTGGCAAACCTGCGGCACAGGCGTTCAATAGGCGCATCGTCGCCCTTGAGCCGGAAGGAGTCGGACATGAGCCCCGCCCGCAGTCGCCATGCCATCCTGGGTGCGTTGCTGGCCGTATCGGTCGGCGCCGCGGCGCAGGCGGCGGACGACACGACCCTGGCCGGGACTCCGCTCATGTACGGGCTCGCCGGGGATCCGGTCGCCGAGCAGTCGCTGATGGCCGTGCGCTGGAGCTCGCCGCTTCTGTCGCTTCGCCTCGATGCCGCCGCCGGGCTCGGCGCGCACGAGTTGCGCATATTGAGCACCGGATCGAAGCCGCATCTCGGTCCCCAGTTCTCGGGCTTCGCTGGCGCGGAACCGTTCGCCGACGGCAGCCTGGACTCGGTGCGCGCCACCTATCGCTACACGCTGCTCGCCAAGCCCAACTGGGCGCTGAAACTGGGCCTGTCGGCCAACCTCGCCGAACCGGCGAGCGGACTTCGCCCGACGATTTCAGGTACCGACCGGACCGACTTCGGCTCGCTGCC
Organism: uncultured beta proteobacterium; assembly: GCA_963847675.1. Classification (GTDB taxonomy): domain Bacteria; phylum Pseudomonadota; class Gammaproteobacteria; order Burkholderiales; family Burkholderiaceae_F; genus JADJWR01. Next base: position 313,728 of record CAWKAP010000004.1, on the reverse strand, counting down.
GATGGTGCATCTGGCCGGCGTTGGGCATTGGTCGCCGCGCTGGCGGCTTGGGTTCGCCCTCGATGGGCTGGCGACCACGCGAGGCCGCGCGCTCGACCTCGGCGTCGAGGTCGATTACCTGTGGTCGCGGTCGATGTCGCTCTACGGCGGATACCAGGTGACCGAGGCTGCCGGCGAGGCCGAGGGCTACTACGGCAGCGGCCTGACCAATCGCGCCAATATCGGCCTGCGCTACCGCTTCTGAGTCGGCTTGCCGCACTGCAATGGATCGGGTAGAGTCCGCGCCACTCGGGGTTTCGACTGACATGCTGCGTTCGTTCTTCTCCTTTTACGGCTTTTTCCGGCCACTGGCGGAAAGAGTCGATCGGCGCGCATAGACGAACCACCCCATCGACCCCAACCGCCAGGCCTCAAGCACCTGGCGGTTTTTTTTCGCCGGGCGCCAGGCTGGCAGCACAGGAGCCCCAAGTGGACGGAGCAAGAGCCATGCGTTACATGACCGATGACCTGCGGATCCGCGAGATCAAGGAGCTGTCGCCGCCGGCGCACCTGATCCGCGAATTCCCCTGTTCCGAGGAGGTCGGCCAGGTCGTCTTCGCTGCGCGCTCGGCGCTGCACGCGATCCTGCACGGCATGGACGACCGCCTGATCGTCGTCATCGGCCCGTGCTCGATCCACGATCCGAAGGCGGCGCTCGAATACGCGCGCCGGCTCGAGGGCGAGCGCGAACGCCTGCGCGACGATCTCGAGATCGTGATGCGGGTGTACTTCGAGAAACCGCGCACGACCGTGGGCTGGAAGGGCCTGATCAACGACCCGGACCTCGACGGCAGCTTCCGCATCAACCACGGACTGCGCGTCGCGCGCGAGCTGCTCATGGAGATCAACGCCATGGGGCTGCCCGCCGGCTGCGAGTACCTCGACATGATCACGCCGCAGTACATCGCGGATCTCGTCAGCTGGGGCGCGATCGGCGCGCGCACCACCGAGAGCCAGGTGCACCGCGAGCTGGCGAGCGGCCTGTCGTGCCCGGTCGGCTTCAAGAACGGCACCGACGGCAACGTGCGCGTCGCGGCCGAGGCGATCCGCGCCGCCCAGCAACCGCACCATTTCCTGTCGGTCACCAAGGGCGGGCACTCGGCGATCGTCTCGACCAAGGGCAACGAGGACGGCCACGTGATCCTGCGCGGCGGAAGATCGCCGAACTTCGACGCCGCCAGCGTCGAGGCCGCCTGCCAGGAACTCGCCAGGAACGGCCTCGCGCAGCGCCTGATGGTCGACGCCTCGCACGCCAACTCGGGCAAGAAACACGAGAACCAGATCGCGGTGGCCGAGGCGATCGCAAGGCAGCTCGAGGACGGCGAGTCGCGCATCGTCGGCGTGATGGTCGAGAGCCATCTGGTCGGTGGCCGCCAGGACCTGGCGCCGGGCCGCCCGCTTGTCTACGGCCAGTCGATCACCGATGCCTGCCTCGGCTGGGACGACAGCGTGAGCCTGCTCGAGCGCCTTGCGGCCGGCGTCCGCGGCCGGCGCCTGCGCGCGGCGAACCCGTCGGGCAAGTGACCCCGGCTCGGCGGCCGCGCCGATCGCGCTGCGGCTGCCTAACGATGTCCGAAAACGGCGAGCCAGGGCTCGCCGTTTCGTTCATAGTGCGGCCATGCAACTCGAACCCGACGCCTGTTTCCGCGCCACCCGCGCCCGCGATGCGCGTTTCGACGGCCGCTTCTTCGTCGGCATCACCAGCACGCGCATCTACTGCCGGCCGGTGTGCGGCGCGCGTCCGGCACGACGCGAGAACCAGCGCTACTTCGCCAGCGCGGCGGCGGCCGAGGGCGCGGGCTTCCGCCCGTGCCTGCTGTGCCGGCCGGAACTCGCGCCGGGCCTGGCGCTGGTCGATGCGTCGCGGCAGCTGGCGCGCGCCGCAGCGAGCCTGATCGACGACGGGCTGGCCAGCGAAGACGGGCTCGATGCGGTGGCGCGCCGCCTCGGCGTCACCGACCGGCACCTGCGGCGGGTCTTCGAGGCCGAGTACGGCGTCACGCCGGTGGCCTACGCGCAGACCGCGAGACTGCTGCTCGCCAAGCGGCTGCTGACCGACACGCAGATGCCGGTGACCGACGTCGCGCTGGCTGCCGGCTTCGGCAGCGTGCGCCGCTTCAACACGCTGTTCGCGTCGCGCTACCGGCTGCAGCCGACGGCGCTGCGCCGCGCCGCGCCGCGCCCGTCGGTCGTCGACTTCCATCGCTTCCGGCTCGCCACGCGTGCGCCGTTCGACCACGCTCGGCTGCTCGCTTTCTTCGCCGCCCGCGCAGTCGATGGCGTCGAGCAGGTCGAAGGCCGGCGCCTGCGCCGGTCGATCGCCGTCACCGGCGCCGACGGCAAGCCGCTGGCCGGCTGGATCGAACTGCGTCCGGCATCCCGTGCGGGCATCGAGGCGCGCGTCGATGCGCGGCTGGCGCCGGCGCTGCCGCGCGTGCTGGCCGCGTGCAAGCACGCCTTCGATCTGGACTGCCAGCCCGACGCGGTCGCCGCCGGGCTTGGCGAACTGGCGGCTGCGCGGCCAGGGCTGCGACTGCCCGGCGCCTTCGACGGCTTCGAGACTGCGGTGCGGACGATCCTCGGCCAGCAGGTCAGCGGTGAAGGCGGCGCGCACGCTCGCGCGACGCCTGGTCGAGCGCTTCGGCACGCCCATCGAAACGCCCTTCCCCGCCGTGACGCGGCTTTTCCCCGACGCGCCGCGGCTTGCCGAATGCGCGCCGGCCGATGTCGCGGCGCTCGGCATCATCGCCTCGCGCGCGCGGGCCATCGTGCTGCTCGCGCGCGAGGTGGCGGCGGGCCGGATCTGCCTGACACCGAACGTCGACGTCGAGCGCACCATCGAGACGCTGCGCACGCTGCCGGGTGTCGGCGAATGGACCGTGCAGGCGATCGCGATGCGCGCGCTGCACTGGCCCGACGCATTCCCAACTGGCGACGTGGGCGTGATGCGCGCGCTGCGCGAGCGCCGCGCGGCAGCGATCGAACGCGTCGCCGAGCCCTGGCGGCCGTGGCGCGCCTACGCAGTGATGCACCTGTGGTGTTCCCTGGAGAAATCATGACGACCCTGTATACGGAAATGACGAGTCCGCTCGGCAGGCTGTTGCTGACGGCAGAGAACGGTTCGCTGACCGGCGTGCATTTCCCCGGGCAGAAGCACGACCGCCCGCGGCAGCCGGACTGGCAGCGCGCCGACGACGCACCGGTGCTGGCCAGGGCACGCGCGCAACTGGCCGAGTACTTCGCAGGAAGGCGAAAGGACTTCGACCTGCCGCTGGATCCGCACGGCACGCCGTTCCAGGAAGCCGTGTGGCGCGCGCTGCTGGCGCTGCCTTTCGGCGCGACCTCGACCTACGGCGCGATCGCCGCTGCAATCCGCAAGCCGAGCGCCGTGCGCGCGGTCGGCGCGGCGATCGGCGCCAACCCGATCGGCATCGTGGTGCCGTGCCATCGCATCATCGGACGCGACGGATCGCTGACCGGGTACGCCGGCGGGCTCGACCGCAAGGCGAAGCTGCTCGCGCTAGAGCAGAGTCGATGAAGTCGCGCGACGCCGTGGATCTCGTGCTGCTCGCCGCGATCTGGGGCTCGAGCTTCCTGTTCATGCGCATCGCGGCGCCGGCCTTCGGGGCGGTGGCGCTGGTCGAGGTGCGGATGCTGGTCGGCGGCCTGTTCCTGCTGCCGCTGCTGGCGCTGCGCGGCGACCTCGGCGCGCTGCGCCGGCACGGTCGCCGGATCGCGGTCATCGGCGTGGTGAACTCGGCCGTGCCCTTCGTGCTCGTCACCTACGCGATGCTGACGCTGACCGCCGCCTTCGCCTCGGTGCTCAACGCGACCGTGCCGATGTGGACGGCGCTGATCGCCGCCGTGTTCCTGCGCGAGCAGGTGCGCGCCACGCAGTGGCTCGGACTCGCCGTCGGCGCGGTCGGCGTCGTGGTGCTGGTCGGCAACCGCATCGAGATCGATCCCTCCGGCGCGCTGTGGGGCGACACGCTGGCGATCTTCGCCGCGCTGCTCGGCATGTTCTTCTACGCGCTGTCGGCGCACATCGCCAAGCACACGCTGGCCGACGTGCCGTCGTTCGCCACCGCCACCGGGAGCCAGCTCGTCGCCGCCGTGCTGCTCGCGCCGGCCGCGCTGATCACCTGGCCCGCCGAGACGCCGCCGGCTCCGGTGTGGGGTGCGGCCGTCGTGCTCGGCGTGCTGTGCACCGCCACCGGCTACCTGCTGTACTTCCGACTGATCCGCAACGTCGGCGCGATGCGCGCCGCGAACGTCACCTACCTGATCCCGCTCTTCGCCACGCTGTGGGGCACGGTGTTCCTCGGCGAACCGCTGACGCTGCGCCTGGTGGTCGGCGGCGCCATCGTTCTGGTTGGCACCGCGCTCGCGCTCGGCGTCGCGCAGCGGCTGCCGCTGCCGCGCCGCGCCTGACGAAACTACTGGTTCTTGCGCTGCTGCCACTGCACGTCGTCGCCGCCGGCGGCGCGGTTGAGCACCCGCGCCAGCACGAACATCAGGTCGGAGAGGCGATTGACGTACTGGCGCGGCGCGGCGTTGATCGCCTCGGCCTTGCCGAGCGTGACGATGGCGCGTTCGGCACGCCGGCAAGTGGCACGGCACACGTGCGCCAGCGCCGCGGCGCGGCTGCCGCCGGGCAGGATGAACTCCGCGAGCCGCGGCAGGTTCGCGTTGTAGTGCGCCAGGCGCGCATCGAGCCGCGCAACCTGCGCGTCCTTCAGCATCGTGTAGCCGGGGATGCACAGCTCGCCGCCGAGGTCGAAGAGGTCGTGCTGGATGTCGACGAGATCGGCGCGCACTTCGTCGGGAAGGGTTTCCGCGAGCAGCACGCCGATGGCCGAGTTCAGCTCGTCGACGTCGCCCATCGCCGCCACGCGCAGGCTGTCCTTGGCGGTGCGGCTGCCGTCGCCGAGCCCGGTCGTGCCGTCGTCGCCGGTGCGGGTGGCGATCTGCGAGAGGCGGTGGCCCATGGGCGAGTGCTCCAGTTTGGTCGACGCCACGAAGTGTCGTGACGCCCGGTCGAATGGTAGCTGCGCAGGCCACGGCTCCGCTGCATGGCCGCTGGCGGGTCAGGGCGAATTGCACTCGAAGGAGCGACTGACGCTCGAAGCGACCAGCACTTGCAGTATCTGCTTCTGATCTCTGCCTATAGGCATTCCATCGCGGACTTCGCGCCATGGATATGCAGCAGCGGCCCAAGTAGCCAATGCTGCGCCGCGGCGAACGCGTCCTGAATATTCACGCGGGAGACCAGTAGCGCTGCGTACGCCTTTTTGCTTACGCTTTGCCTGGCCGTGTGACTGGCGCCCAAGACGCCAGCCGTGCCACGCGAGGAGGAGACATGCCAAGCAGCCGCCATCAGCAGCGGCGCCCGCGCACTGCGCCACTCGGTTCCACCCCAAATAACAGGATTGCGAACTTCGTGCGTATTGCTCGGTTCGCCTCCGATTTCTTGAACACCGGGATGAGGCTTGTCCGGGAGGTGCGATGAAGCGGCGCGCTTGGTTGGGCGCGATGTGTGCATCGCTGCTGTTGGCGGCCTGCTCCAACGAGAAGGTGTTCCGCTGGGAGGAGGAAGTCGTTCTGTCCAGCGGCGAAACGCTACTGCTCGATCGCACCGCGCGCTATCGGCGCAGTGGCGAACCGTACAACCCGCTGCGCTCGGGCTGGGCGACGGAGGACTCCACCATCGTTGTCCAAGGTGGACCTGTCGGACGTTGCTGGCGCGCGCTATTCGCTGGAAGAATGGATTGATCCAGTTGTTCTGGACCGGGATCCGCAGACACGCGATCTGGTCATGATCGGCACGGCGTGGAACTGCGACTGGGTCAGGAAGTACCAGGGCAAGGCGAAGAGCCTGTATGTCGCCTTCCGCCTGCGCCCGGGTGCCGAGGCTGAGGCGATCGCCATTCCGGACTGGGCCTGGGGACGGACGCGCAATTTGTACAAGGTCTATATCGAAATCGAACCGCCGAAGCGGGTTACGCCAGCCGATGCCGAACGACACAACAAGACTGAGGCGCGCGGGGCACCCGAGTTCTTTCGAATCGATCGTGATTACAAAGCAACCGATCTGCCGAGGAGGTTAGCTAATGACCGTCTGAACTCCGTACTGCTGGCACGAGCTCGCAGCCGCGGCCTACCGGAACGTGCTTCTGACTGCAACCGTATCGCTGCCCCACCCGGCTGGACGCAGATCGCTGCCTCTCCGTCGAGCGGACCGTCGGATGACCCGATCACCGGCTTCAGCGCGGTGGCCTATCGCGGCCCCGGCGGAGCAATCGTCATTGCCTACGCCGGCACCAACGTCGAGTCAAAGCTCGACAACGACTGGCTGCAGGCCAATGTGCCCGCAGCCTTGGGGGCCTATTCGCCGCAGGTCTTGCAGGCTGCCCAGTTCTACTGGCAGGTGCTGAACCGCCCTGACGTCGGTCTGGCGAACAAGGGCCAGATCACGTTTACCGGTCATTCGCTCGGCGGTGGGCTGGCCTCCCTGATGGCGGCCTATTTCGCGCTTCCGGCGACCACTTTCGACACGGCGCCGTTCCAGCTTTCGGCGTTCGTCGGCTCGGCCATCGACCAGTACGCGGAGAAGTTCGCCGCCGCCGGCATTGCCGATGCGGCCTGGCAGCAGTATCTCGCTGCAAGAGCGTCCTCGACATTGCTGGAGGTCTTTGCGCAACGCGAGGCTATGAGTCTCGCACTTCTTTGTCACCAACGAAGCGCTGGCGGCGCTGCGTTACGAATACACGGCCATCGTCGGTCACGGAAACACCGCTGGATTCGGGAGCCTGCCAGCACCTACGTCTCTGGCGAGCAGCTTCACTCCATGCTGCTCGCGTGGGCCATGCTCAGCAACATTGCCTTTGCCGCAGAGATCGTCACGCTGCCGCGGCTTTTCGCCCTGATGGACGACGCGCATTTGTTCGGGCGCGATCGTTCAACGGAAGAACAGGACCTTTTCAGCCTGCTGCTCAAGTTCGAGCACGACACGGGGATGCTGACCCACTTCACCGGCGACGTGCAGGACATTTCCGACAAGTTCGTCACTGCCAGCGCGACGGTGAGCGATGCGCTGCTCGCTACGACGATGGCGCACTACTACCAGATGAGCAACGGCTTCGACGCGCAAGTCGGGGAGGCCGTCAAGAGCAGCGACGGCGGCCTGGACCTTACCCTCGGTGCAGCGGATTGGCATGGCCGAGGCTTCGAGCGTACGTATGAGCTGCTGCGTGAAATGGTCGATCTGCTGTCCGGTGGCGGCGCGGAAGCGGCGCGCGCATGGGAGAAGCAACGCCTCGTGATTTCGGACGGCGCAGCTTTGGGCTTCGCAGATGCGAGCGGCAAGCTCGACATCGTCCTTGGCGGCACGGCTGGCGACTCCATTGCTCTCGGAGAAGGTGATGACTATGCCGGCGGGCTTGGTGGCGTAGACAACCTCGATGGTGGCGGCGGACGCGATGTACTCGACGCCGGCTCGGGCGCCGACACCCTCGACGGCGGCGCCGGCGATGACACCCTGATCGGCGGCACCGGCACCGCCGCCGCCGGCCAGATCCAGGCCGGCAACGTGCGCCAAGCTGTCGCGAGTGACGCTGCCACTCTCCTGTCGAGCGGCGTTACGGGAACGTTGAAGGACGCAAGCCGTGATGCATCCATGGCCGGTTCCAGCCGTGCAGTCCCCGATCCGCGCCGGCGGGCCAAAGATGCATGCCGTTCCCCATCGTCATGGCAGTACCGGCGACTGCGGCGAAGCGCGCTTGGATCGTCCGTCGGTCGCGTCGCCTGCATCCGAGCACTGCGCGGCATGACGAAACGCCTCTTCACGGAGCCGAGATGACGTTGCTCCGCATCTTCCTCTGCACGATTTTTCCAGTCGTCTCGTTGCTTGCCTGTTCCCCGGGCCCCGATGTCGTGCGCTGGACAGAGGAAGTGAGGTCGCACGACGGGTCAATCATCGTCCTCGAGGCCAAGGCCGCCCGTGCGCGGGCTCCCATTGTCCTTTTCGAGCACCGCGGTCCGATCACCTTGGTGGAGTATTACCACCGTCCCTCGGGCGCGTATTGGAAGTCACCCGGCGCCGGCTTCATGCCTGCAGTGTTTGATCTTATCGATGGTGTCCCCTACGTCGTGGTTCCCGTCGGCTCGGAGATCGTCTGCATCTGGTTCGATTTCCCAGAAAGGGATCTGCTCATCTACCGCTGGCAGGACAGCGGCTGGCGGCGCGCCACTTACGCCGAACTGCCCGCTGACCTGGACTTCAACCTCCTGCACGGAATCTTCAACGAACGAGACCGCAGCGACGATGTGTCAGGCCTCGTCACATTGGAGATCAAGGCACAGCGTGATGGCAGCCGCGGCAGTGGTGGCGGGATGAAAAGGTTTCTTGATCGAACCAAAGGCGGAACCTGGTGCGCCGGACACAAGGCGCGGTACGAGAAGCTCGGCGTGAAGCCGCTTGAGGCCTTTCGGACAGATGAGACGCCGCCACCACTCGAAGGTACCCACGGCACTCCGGACCGCCAATTGACAAAGAACTAAATAAGAGAAACAGGGGAGACGAGGATGATCGGAGACGTCGTTGCGGCTCAACTTTCGGGAAATGCTTATGCGGCGAGTCCCGATGTAGCTTCCGCTGCAAATGAAATCGTGTTGCCTGGTGATTGGCAGATCGCACAAGGCGAGAATGCGCGAGCGAGTGGCTTCCTCGCCCGCGCCTACACCGATGGCACGCAACTGGTTGTTGCCTTTGGCGGCACAACGGGTGAGTTTCACAGCAGGATCGAAAACTTCGCCCGAGACTGGCTGCAGGGAAACCTCCCCGCCGCCGGTGGTCTGATCCTCGCTCCGCAGGTCCTTGCCGCCGCCAGGTTCTATCTCGATCTCATTAGCAATCCCGCATACGCCTCGATGCCCGTGACGTTCACCGGGCACTCTCTTGGCGGAGGTCTCGCGGCGCTGATGTCGGTCTACTTCGACAAGCCAGCCGTGACGTTCGATGCCGCTCCGTTTCTGCGCCACGCCGACTCGCTGGCGGTGGCCACACAGCTGAAGGCGGCTCTGCTTGCCGCAGGCTATTCCGTACCCAGCGCGTTCGCCAGCTATGTCGCGATCGATCCCACGGGCGCTTTGCTGGCAAGTCCAAGCCGACTTCTACGCGATGATCAGGTACGGCACGTTTTCGTCACGGGCGAGGCGTTATCGGTCGTGCCATCCCAGCTTCTGGCAGCATTTGGCTTGGCCAACCCGTTCGTGCCGACAGGCAAGATCGTCGGCACGGAACGCGCACTCGACCCGCAGGCGCAAACGACCCCGACTTGGGGACTGATCGACCGCGCCGTAGATCTTCACTCGCAGACCTTGCTGACGGCGTTTGTCTCAAGCGCCTCGTTTCTTGAAGCAGTACGTTCGCAAGCCGGCCTGCTGCCGGCAGTGTTCGGCTCCGCTTTGATGTCGGCGCGTCCGCCGAGCGGAGTCGAACCGCGACTTCTCGAGTCTCTCGTCAATCGCCAGCTCGCCGGACTCGGCTCCCTTGACGTCCTCACACAAGACGTGGCGATCATCATGAGCAGCGGCACTGCCGGCGCGCCCGCGATGAACGCGGCGATGTATCACGCAGCGCTTGGCGCGCAGTTTGCTCAGGCGAATGATTCGTCAGCGACGCGCGAATTCACTGCGCTGGCTGGAGGTGTCCAGTTCCTCCTTAAGGGTCACAGCGATCTGAATGAGGCGCGGCTGCGCCTGTATGAAGCCACCGTTTCCCTCACCGGCCTCGAGGGCCAGACGGGGCACTTGGCTGCACTTCGGCAAGGCGAATGGCGTTGGACCGTGCAATCCGGCGATGGAGCACTCGCCGCGCACGGCACCGGAGACAAGCGCGACGCTATGCTGGGTGGCGAAGGCGGCGATTCGCTTGCGGGCGAAGGCAGCCCCGATCTTCTCATTGGCGGCTCGGGCGCCGACACCCTCGACGGCGGCGCCGGCAACGACACGCTCATTGGCGGCACCGGCGCCGACCTCTACCAGTTCACCGGCACCTTCGGTCACGACACCATCGAAGACAGCGACGGCGCCGGCCGGATCGAGGTCGACGGCAATGCTCTTCCCGCAGGCAAGAAGATCCCCGGCCAGAGCAACGCCTGGGTCAGCGACGACAGCGACTACACGTACGTCTTCGCGCCGGCCGTCAGCGGCGGCAGCACCGGCACCCTGTACATCCTCAAGACCGGCAGCGCCGACACGATCACCGTCCGCAACTACACCATCGGCCAGCTCGGCATCACGCTGTCCGACACGCAGGCCAGCCTGCCGCCGCCCGAGAACACGTTCACCGGCGACTTCGTGAAGGCGCTCGATCCGAGCGGATCGACCTACCTGCGCGACGGCATCAACTACGTGCCCGATCCGAACGGCGTGCCCGGCCCGCAGCCGGACCTGTTCTTCGGCAGTGCCGGGGTCGACCGCTTCGAGCTCGGCGGCGGCAACGATGCGGCCGGCGGTGGCGGCGGCGAGGATTGGATCGACGGCGGTGACAACGACGATCTGCTGCTCGGCGGCAGCGAGCGCGACACGATCGTCGGCGGTACCGGCAACGACTATGTGTTCGGCTCGCACTACGGCAGCAACTGGGCGGCGCCCATCAGCCCGAACTCGCCGCAGCCGGTGGCCTACGGCCCGGAACGCGCGCGAGGCTTCGGCTGGGTCGTGTACGACCCGACCGCTCCCGACAGCAACGGCCTGCTGGGCTGGATGCTGGCCGGCGTCGACATGAACCTGGTCAGCGACGACGCCGGCAACTTCCTGGACGGTGGCGCCGGCAACGACTGGATCTTTGCAGGCAGCGGTGACGACCTCGCCCGTGGCGGCGCGGACGACGACGAACTCCGTGGCATGGGCGGCAACGACCGGCTGTTCGGCGAAAACGGTGCCGACGTCCTGCACGGCGACGGCATCGTGCTGGCCGGCTACCTGGAAAGCACACCTGCCGACAAGCACGGCGACGACGTACTCGACGGGGGTACCGGCGACGACATACTCAAGGGACAAGGCGGCGCAGACGTGCTCATCGGCGGCGCCGACGACGACCTCTTGTGGGGCGATGACAGCGACGTTCGCCACGCGCCGGTCGCGGTGCACGGCGACGATCGCTTGTACGGCGATTCCGGTAATGACCAGTTGATCGGCGGCGGCGGGGCCGACGAGTTGTACGGCGGCAGCGAGAACGACCTGCTGGTCGGCGACGACGACGCAGCCACACTCGCCGGCCAGTTCCACGGCAACGACTATCTTGACGGTGAGGGTGGCAATGATCAGCTGGTGGGTAACGGCGGCGACGACGTCCTGTACGGGGGAACCGACAACGACGGCCTCTTCGGCGATGCGATGCCGGCGGAACTGGCTGGCGTTTTTCACGGCAGCGACCACCTCGATGGCGAAGGCGGCGACGACTACCTGGAAGGCGGCGGCAAGGATGACGTGCTCCTCGGCGGTGCCGACAACGACATGCTTTGGGGCGACAGCCCGCAGCCCGGCCTGGCGACCGAAGACCTGGGCAACGACTATCTGGACGGCGGCGACGGCAACGACAACCTGATCGGCGGCGGAAAAGACGACACGCTTTTCGGTGGCGGCGGCAACGACCAGTTGCGCGGTGACGGATCGCCAGCGAAGACCGATCCGGCCGCAAGTGGCGCCGACTACCTCGACGGCGGCGCAGGCGACGACCTGCTGTTCGGCGACGGCGGCAGCGACGTGTTGTACGGCGGCGCGGACAACGACCAGCTGCTGGGCGATGCGACCGACGTACCCGCCCAGTACCACGGCGACGACTTCCTCGATGGCGAAGACGGCAACGACGTGCTGGTCGGCGGCGGCGGCAATGACGTGCTGTACGGCGGCGCCGGCATCGACTTCATGTTCGGCGACACCAGCGACGGAGCGCTCGAAGCGACCGCGCACGGCGACGACTTCCTCGACGGAGGCAGCGGCGACGACGTGATGACCGGCGACGGCGGCGCGGACACGCTGCTCGGCGGCGCGGGCAACGACCAGATCCTGGGCGACAACGCCGGCTCGGTCGTGGATATCGCGGTGCACGGCGCCGACGTCATCGACGGAGGCGACGGAGACGACCTGATCATCGGTGACGGCGGCGGCGACACACTCTTTGGGAACATCGGCAACGACCAGCTCTACGGAGACGGCGATGCGTCGCACGTTGTCGTTGCGGCGCATGGTGCCGACACCATCGACGGAGGCGACGGAGACGATTTGATCGCCGGCGACGGGGCGGGCGACACGCTCTCCGGCGGCGAAGGCAACGACACGCTCTACGGTGACGGGCGGGCCGACCGTGTGCCGGAAGAAGCTCACGGCAATGACGTCATCGACGCGGGCGCCGGCAACGACGCGGCCTTCGGCGGGGGCGGCGACGACACGATCAACGGCGGCGATGGCGACGACTGGCTGAAGGGCGACGACGCGACCCTCTTCGTATCAGCAGCGGCGCATGGCAACGATGTCGTCGACGGCGGTGCGGGAAACGACATCATCGAGGGCGGAGGCGGCGCCGACCGGCTGTATGGCGGCGACGGCAGCGACATGCTGCTCGGCGACTATTTCGTGCCTGTCGGGGACCCGCTCGTTGCGCACGGCGACGACCTGCTCGACGGCGGTGGCGGTGACGACAACCTGGAAGGCAGCGGCGGCAACGACACGCTGATTGGCGGCCTCGGTAACGACTACATCATCGGCGGCGCGGGCGACGACACCTACGTGTTCAACCGCGGCGACGGCGCGGATACGCTCGACAACACCGATGCGAGCGGCGGCGTCGATACCCTCCGCTTCGGCGCCGGGATCGCTCCGGACGACATCGAAGGACAACGCGCAGGCTCATCGCTGCGTCTGATCGTGGCCGGGACTGCGGACCGGATCACGATCGCCGATTGGTACCTGGCCGACTCGGTCAACGACAGCGGCCAGACCGTCACGCACAAGCTCGACCGGGTCGAGTTTGCCGACGGCACGGTGTGGACGACCGCGATGATCGAGGCGAGCCTGACAGATCCGCTGGTGCTGCAAGGCGGTCCTGGGCCTGACGTGCTCGTCGGCGGCGGTGGTGACGACACGCTCTACGGCAGCGGGGGCGACGACGAACTGATCGGTGGACGCGGAGACGACACACTCGACGGTGGCCCAGGCGCTGACCTGATGATGGGCGGCGTGGGCGAAGACCTCTATCTGGTCGAAAACGCAGCCGACACGGTCGTCGAAACGCTGACCGGTTCGAGCGGATGGGGCGACACCGTTGACGCGACCATCTCCTACGCGCTTCCGAGGGGTGTGGAGACCATCCGAATGAATCCCCCCGGTTCTGGCGGCGAATTCATCGCGACCGGCAATGCACTGAACAACTGGTTTCGCTACGAGCCGTCCGGCTCCTACTACGCTTCCGTTTCGATCTACGGTCTGGCCGGCAATGACAGCCTGAGGGGCAGCTACAGCGCGGATACGCTCTACGGCGGCACGGGAAACGACACCCTCGACGCCAGCGGGGGCGCGGACAGAATGTACGGCGGTCCGGGAGACGATGAGTACTTCGTCGAAACGGCCGGCGACCAGGTCAACGAGCAGCCGGGCGAAGGCTACGACTCCGTCACGTCCTTCATTTCGTACCAACTGCCGGCGAACGTCGAAGCCCTGTCGTTGTCGGGAACTAATTCTGCAAGTTTAAGTGGCGGCGGAAATGCTCTTGACAACTACATCGCCGGAAGCGCCGGAAGCCTCGTCCTGACCGGCGGAAAGGGCAACGATTTCGTCGTCGGTGCGTCAGGCAGTACCACGTACATGTTCAACGTTGGCGACGGTCGCGATGTCATTCACAACGACACTGCGACTGGCACTGACAAGCTTCTACTGGGTGCCGGGATCACGCCGGCGGATGTTGCCTTCAACCGGGTCGAAAGCGGTCTGCTGATGTCCATCTTTGGCGGTGCTGACTCGGTGTTTTTCCAATGGTGGTTCGAAGGGGCGACGATTGACACGATTCAATTCAGTTCTGGGCAGACCTGGTCGACGACACAGATCGAGGCGATGGTTGGTGCCTCATTGACCAACAACGCGCCGCAGGTGCTGCTGCCTCAACCCGTAACGATCACGGCGTACGAGGGGCAGGAAATCTCCTTCGTGTTCCCGCAAGGAGCGGTCGTCGACACCGATCCGTGGGATGCCACGGGCTTCGTCTTCTACATGATGTCGGAACAGGACAGCATCTCCTCCCTGAGCTCGATCGATCTGGACGAGCTGGGTCAGGTGAATGGAGCGAACAGCGGTCCTTTTGGGTTTGTCGGAACGCCGAATTACGGACTAGCGGGGACATACGAGTTTCGGGCCGAGTGGCGGGACATCTTTGAGGTAACGGCATCCATCCCGGTGACCATCACGATCCTCCCGGCGCTGCCAAACCGAGCGCCCGAGCGGATCGGAAGCTTGCAGGACCTGACAATCACCGAGACGTCCGGCCCGGTTTCTCTGGGGCCGATCGCAGCGTTGATCAGCGACCCGGACGGCGATCCCCTCGTGTACACGGTCGCACAGGGGGATGGCACCCCTCTGCCGGCCTGGCTGGCAGTCGGGCCGGCCACCGCAAGCAGTGGCGAATGGCGCGTCCAGGTAACCGCCGGCCGCATCGAGGGCGAGACCAGCATCCCGGTCAGGATCGTTGCCTCGGACGATTCGGGCACTCGGAGCGAGCCGCTCGCCTTCAACGTATCGGTATTGATTGAGGACCTCGTTCTGAATGGAACGAGCGATGTCGATTCACTTGCGGGCGGATCCGGAAGCGACCAGATCAATGGACTCGCAGGAAACGACTTTCTTTGGGGCTACGCGGGCGACGATCTTCTCGACGGCGGCCCCGGCTCCGACAGGATGTACGGCGGGCTCGGCAACGACACCTATGTCGTCGATTCCACAAGCGACTTCGTCGACGAAACGACATACAACCCAGGCTCCGGGCACGACCTCGTTCTCAGCAAGATCACCTTCACCCTTCCAACTGGCATCGAAGACTTGGCGCTGACGGGCACGAGCAGCATCAGCGGAACCGGCAACGCGTCGGACAACGTCCTGACCGGAAACAGCGCCAACAACACGTTGACCGGCAAGGAAGGCAACGATGTTCTTGACGGCGGCGCCGGTGCCGACAAGCTGATCGGCGGGCCTGGCGACGACCGTTACCTCGTCGACGCGACCGGCGATGCGATCACCGAGTTGGCCAACGAGGGGACCGATTCCGTCGAAGCGAGCGTCACCTACACGCTGGCGAACAACGTCGAGAACCTGACACTCACCGGAAGCGCCACGATCAACGGCACCGGCAATGCGCTGCCCAACCGGATCACCGGCAATGCCGCGGCGAACGTGCTCAACGGCGGCCTCGGTGCCGACCGAATGGTCGGCGGCCTCGGTGACGACACTTATGTGGTCGACAACGCGGCCGACGAGATCGTGGAGAACGTCGACGAGGGCAACCGATCTGATCCAGGCAGGCATCACCTGGACGCTCGGCGACCACGTCGAGAAGCTCGTACTGACCGGCAACGCCGCGATCAACGGCAGCGGCAACTCCCTCGACAACGCGCTCACCGGCAACAGTGCCGTCAATACGCTCGAAGGCGGCGGCGGAAACGACACGCTGGACGGCGGCAGCGGGAATGACATCCTGATCGGTGGCATTGGCGACGACACCTACGTGGTGAATGCCACCGGCGACGTCGTCATCGAGTTTGCCGATGAAGGCACCGACACGATCCGCTCCAGCGTGACGTGGACGCTCGGCGCCAACCTCGAGAATCTTGTCCTGACCGGCACTTCCGGTCTCAGCGCGACGGGCAACGCGCTCGATAACGTGCTGACCGGCAACGCGGGGGCGAACACGCTGACCGGCGGCGCCGGCAGCGACGTGCTCGATGGCGGTGTGGGCAGCGACAAGCTGATCGGCGGTTCCGGCGATGACCGTTATCTCGTCGACTCGACCGGAGACACGGTCACCGAGCTCGCTGACGAGGGCGACGACACCGTCGAGTCGAAAGTCACCTACGTGCTGCCGGCCAACGTCGAGCGCCTGATCCTCACCGGCAGCGCAGCCATCAACGGCACCGGCAACGCGCTGGGCAACGAGATCCTCGGCAACGCGGCCGCCAACGTGCTCAATGGCGGCGCCGGCGCGGACACGCTGCGTGGCGGTGCGGGCAACGACACTTACGTCGTCGACACCACGGCCGAGGTCGTCGTCGAGCTGGCCGACGAAGGCATCGACCTGGTCCAGGCAAGCGTCAGTTGGACGCTGGGCGAGCACGTGGAAAGCCTGACGCTGACGGGAACTGCGGCGATCGACGGCACGGGCAACACGCTCGACAACGTGCTCACGGGCAACAGCGCAGCCAACGTCCTGATCGGTGGCAAAGGCAACGACACCTACGTGGTGGATCACGTGGGCGACTCCGTGGTCGAACTTGCCGATGAGGGTGTCGACCTCGTGCTGGCAAGCATCGCCTGGACGCTGGGCGACTACGTCGAGAACCTCACGCTGACTGGCGCCGCCGCAATCCAGGGCACCGGCAACGCACTCGCCAATGTCCTGCTCGGCAACACCGCCAACAACACGCTTATCGGAGGCGAAGGCGACGACACTCTCGACGGCGGCGCCGGAAACGACACCCTGGTCGGCGGCGCGGGCGACGACACTTACACGGTCAACGCCACCGGTGACGTCGTCACCGAGCATCCGGATGGCGGCACCGACTTGGTCCGCTCGAGCGTCACCTGGACGCTCGGCGCCAATCTCGAGAACCTCTTGCTCATCGGCACCGCAAAGATCAACGGGACGGGCAACGCAGCCGACAACCGGCTCACCGGCAACGCGGCGGCCAACGTGCTGACGGGCGGTGCCGGCAACGACATCCTGGATGGCGGCGCAGGTGCCGACACGATGTCTGGCGGCATCGGCGACGACAGCTACGTCGTTGACGCCACGTCGGACAAGGTTGTCGAAAATGCGAACGAGGGAACCGACAGCGTTCAGTCATCCGTGACCTGGACGCTGCCGGCCAACGTCGAGCACCTGGCGCTGACCGGCTCTGCGTCCATCAACGGCACCGGCAACGCGCTGTCCAATCTTCTGCGCGGCAACGGCGGCGCGAATGTGCTCAACGGCGGCGCCGGCAACGACGTTGTCCAGGGCGGCGACGGCAACGACACGCTGACGGACTCGAGCGGCAACAGCGTGCTCGACGGCGGCGACGGCGCGGATGTGCTCACCGGCGGCACCGGTCGCGAGTTTCTCGCCGG
Source organism: uncultured beta proteobacterium (assembly GCA_963847675.1). Taxonomy (GTDB): domain Bacteria; phylum Pseudomonadota; class Gammaproteobacteria; order Burkholderiales; family Burkholderiaceae_F; genus JADJWR01. The sequence goes on along the minus strand of CAWKAP010000004.1, from coordinate 296,319 downwards.
CGGCACCGGCAACGACACGCTGACGCTGGGCGGCGGCGCGGACCTCATCGCGTTCAACCGCGGCCACGGCGCCGATTCCGTCAGCGCGCCTACGCCGAGCACCGGGCTGAACGAAGCTAACGACACGATCACGCTGGGCGGTGTGCGTTACGACGACCTGAGGCTGGCACGCACAGGCAATGACTTGTTCATCAATGTCGCAGGAACGGGCGACAGCCTGAAGTTCACGAACTGGTACGCGGCAACCGGCAACGGCACCGTCGCGACGTTGCAGATGGTCGTCGATTCCAGTGACAACTACGATGCGTCTTCAGCAGATCCGCTGTTCAATCACCGCGTTGCGTGGTTCGATTTCGCTGCGCTGGTTGGCGCATTCAATACTGCACTTGCATCCGATCCATCGCTTGGCGATTGGGCCATTCCGGATGCAACGCTCGGGGTCGCCCTAATTGCCGGCAGCAATACACACGCCTTGGGCGGAGACTTGGCGTACCACTACGGGCGTGACGGCGCGCTGGGGGCGCTGGACTTCGCCACGGCCACCGCGGTGATCGGCGATGCCACTTTCGGCGTTTCACCGCAAGCGTTCGGACCTGTTGCCGCTCCCTCTGGAATCAGGTTGCTGGACGAGACGACAGGCGCAAAGGCGATGCACTTCGTTGGCGAAGCGCCCGAGATGCTGACAGTAGTCGGAAGCAGCGCAGGTGCGGACCTCGTTGGGCCCCTCTTCCTATAGCCAACGACTACGCGGCCTTCACGCACTGCCATGTCGGCCATCGCAAATGCCGATTGCGTGACCGGGCGCGCACTTTGGAGATGCGAGTCACCCGCGACTTCGATAACAAAAGTCCGTAGCACCGATGCGATTGACCATAGACTGCCTTGGTGCATGGACGCGGCCGGTTCAAAGACGGATACTGCCCTGGCGCTCTGTCCGCGACGGTGCCTTGAAGGTAGAGAACAACTGTCTTCTTTTGAAGCAGGTGCCTCCTGTGTGGACTTCGACACCTGCACACCGCCGCCAGCGGCGGCGGGTTCAATGCGTGACTACCGGGTCAAAGGGCGCTGCCCTCCTAAGTTCTGAAATGCGATACCCGATCGGCAGATTGGCTGAGCTTCTTCGCATTCACCAGCGTCAGGGCGGTTGATATAGTCCGCACATCCGAAGGGGATGCATTCATGAAGTTTCTCGTCACCGTAATCCGAGACGACGACGGTACATGGGTCGCTGAGTGCCCGGCGATTCCAGGCTGCGTCAGCCAGGGAACGACCCGCGATGAAGCCTTGGTCAACGTGCGAGAGGCCATCGCAGACTGCCTCGAGGTCCGCGCCGAGCGCGGTATGCCCCTCACCGTTGAGACCCGCGAAGTCGAAGTGACGGTCTGATGTCGGCATTGCCGACACTGAGCGGACGCGAGGTCGTGCGGGCATTCGAATCCGCGGGTTGGCTGGTCGCCCGCCAGCGCGGTAGCCACATCATCCTCGTAAAGGAAGGGCACATCGCGTCGTTGTCGGTGCCGGATCACCGTGAGATTGCCAAGGGCACGCTCCGGAGCCTCATTCGCGCGTCCGGAATGACGCCCGAAGAGTTTGCCGCGCTCGCGAGGAGCTGAGCACGCAAGCTCAGCCGGAAGAGAAGCCGCTTTGCATCAGTCCCCGGACCCGCGCGGTACAGCGGTCAAGTAAGCCGTCGAACGAACGCCAGCCGCTGCGACGGCGCGAAGCCGCAGTCGTACAGGAAGCCGAGCAGCGCCAGGTCGCGCGGGGCGAGGATCGTCTCGACCCGCTCCACGCGCAGCGCACCGAGGTTGACGAACAGCTGCGACATCAGCGCGTGGCCGACGCCGCGGTGCGCGTACTCCGGATCGATGCCGATCGTGTCGATGATCGCCACCGGCTCGGTGCGGCCGTAGTCGCCGAGGTCGGTGCGCGCCATCAGGTAGCCGACCACGGTGTCGTCGAGGCGCGCCACCAGCGAGATGCGGATCGCGGAGTCGTCGAGCGCCTCGGCAAGCTGCGTGCGCATGTACTCGCCGCGGTCGCGGCCGGTGAGCAGGCGGTCGATGCGCACGATGGCGGGCAGGTCGTCCGCCTTCATCGCGCGCAGGTCGGCCGAGTCGCGCGCCAGCTTCTCGTAGTCGTTGCCGGCCGGCGCGCTGTAGTCGACCTCGTGTCCCGGCCCGGAACCGGCGGGCAGCCCGACCGCGTCGTCCCGCTCGGGCCGGTACGCACCGGCGCCGACCGGGCAATCGACGATGCGATCGGTCGACAGCTCGAAGCCCATCGCGTCGAACCAGCGCAGCATGGCGTGGTCGTTCCACACCGCGGCGGTGCGCAGCTCGGCCAGGCCCTTGCGCCGCGCGTAGTCGACCAGCGCATCGAGCAGCCGCCGCCCGATGCCGTGCTGCTGCCGGTCGCGGCGCACGCCGACCAGTTCGATGCGCAGGCCAGGCTGCTCGCGGCCGAACTCGCCGCCCAGCACGCGCGCCAGCAGGTAGCCGACCAGTCCGTCCGCATCGGTGGCCGCGAACTGCACGTGCCGCGCCGGCTCGCGCAGCGCGGCGTCGAGCCGGCGCCGCACGTAGGTGCGCCGCGGCCGACCCTCGATCGCGTGGTCGATGGCGACCACGGCTTCGAGATCGCTGGACTGCAGAGCGCGGACGGCGATCTGCGGCGGCAAGGCGGTTTCAGTCATTGAAATGCTCCCTCGCATCGCGTCGACGCGCGGCGCCCGCCCGGGGCAGCCGGCAATCCGCGGATAATATCGGTATTCGAATACCGATTTAGTTGATGCACGTCATATCGGGCATCCCGGCGTGCGCAATCAAGGGGTAGCCACCGCTCAGTCGGCGGCGGCAAGCGCCGCGTGCCAACGGGCCAGGACCTCGTCGAGCCGCGCCGGCGGCCGCAGGATCATCGGCGCCGCGACCTTGCGCACGAGTTCGCGTTGGTGCTCGTCGGTCAGGTATTCGACCGGCGACTTGCCGTCGACGCGCGCCAGGAAGAGGCCCGGCAGCAGGCTCGCGGCGCGCCCCTCGAGCGCCGCGCGCAATTCAAAGCGTGCCACTTCGAAGTACGCGTCGACGAAAGCATCGAACGACCGGCGCAGCGCGTCCCGCTCGCGCGGCCGCACCAGGCACTTGAGCAGCAGATGGTTCAGGCAGAAGGCGATGTCGAACGCCGGATCGCCGAACCACGCGCACTCGGCATCGAGGAACACCGGCCCACGCGGACCGACGAGGATGTTCTTCGGGCTGACGTCGCCGTGCACCAGCGCGACCTGCGTGGCAGCGGTTCGCTCGACGAGAGCCTCGAGCGCGGGCGCCAGCGCCGGATGTACGCGGGCCGTGGCGAGCAGGTACGGCTCGAGGCGCAGCGCATGGAAGTTGGTGCCGCTGTCGAACGCGCCCGGGCACGCGGGGTCCCGGCTGCTCGCCAGATGCAGCGTGGCGAGCACCCGGCCGACCGCTGCAGCCGTTTCCGGCTCGACGCGCCCGTCGAGCAGTTGCTGCTTCCACACCGGATGGTCGTCCGGCGCCAGGTACTCCATCGCAAACAGGCCGGCCTCGGCATCGTGCGCCAGCGGCGCCGGCACCGCGCCCGGCGCGTGGCGCGCGGCAAACTCGATCCACGCCCACTCGTAGGCGTTGCGCGACACCGGCGCAAACCACTCGGCCGCCACCTTCAGCTGCGGCAGCGCGCGCTTGATGCAGATCGCGCGCCCGTCGGGCAGATCGACGCGCCAGATGTCCGAGGAGACGCCGCCGGCCAGTGCCGTGAAGCGCGCGATCTCCCCCGCCGCGAGGAACCCCTGCCCGCGCAGGAAGCGCTCGAGCCGCGCATCGGGCGCCATGGGCTGCGTCGGCTCCGCGCTCACAGCGTGATCGCCGTCATGCCGGCAAACGGCGCGCCGCTTTCTTCCTCGATGCGCAGCAGCTGGTTGTACTTGGCGAGCCGCTCGCCGCAGCGCACCGAACCGATCTTGATCTGCCCCGCGGCGGTGCCGACCGCCAGGTCGGCGATGAACGGGTCTTCGGTCTCGCCCGAGCGCGCCGAGATCACCGGCGCATAGCCTGCGGCGCGCGCGGCGGCGACGACGTCGAGCGTGCCGGTCAGCGTGCCGTTCTGGTTCAGCTTGACCAGCACGCCGTTGGCCACGCCCTGTGCGATGCCGCGCTCGACGCGTTCGAGGTTGGTCGTGAAAAGATCGTCGCCGACCAGGCGGATGCGGCGGCCCAGCCTCTCGGTGAGCCGCCGCCAGCCGGGCCAGTCTTCCTCGTCGAGCGCATCCTCGATCGAAACGATCGGGAACTCGTTCACCCAGCTTTCCGCGATGGCGATCATTTCGTCACTCGTGGCAACGCGTCCCTCGCGTGCCAGCCGGTAGACGCCGGCGGCGCGGTCCCACAGCGCGGTCGCTGCGACGTCGATGGCGATCACGATGTCGGCCCCCGGCCGAAGCCCGGCAGCCTCGATCGACTCGACGAGCAGCTGCAACGCGTCGCGCCCGCTGGCGAGTCCCGGGCTGAGTCCACCCTCGTCGGCCAGGAGCGTCGACAGTCCGCGCTCCTCCATCACCCGCACCGCCGCGCTGCGCACGCGGCTGACGAGATCGATCGCCTCGTCGATCGAGTGCGCACGGGCAGGGATCGCGAGGAAGTCCTGCACGTCCATGCCGCGTCCGGCGTGCAGTCCGCCGGACAGGATGTTGACCATCGGCATCGGTAGCGCAATCTCCGGCGTCCCCGCCAGTCGGGCGATGTAGGAAAAAAGCGGCTGGCGCCGGCTCGCTGCCGCCGCGCGGCAGACGGCGAGCGACGTGCCGAGGACCGCGTTGGCGCCGAGCCGCTCGAGCCGCGCCGTGCCGTCGAGTTCGACGAGCAGCGCATCGATGCCACGCTGGTCGGAGGCGTCCTTGCCTTGGATGGCCGCAGCGATTGCACCGTGGACATTCGCCACCGCGTGCCGCACGCTGCGACCTTCGTAGCCGCTGCCGCCGTCGCGAAGTTCGTGCGCTTCGTGGGTCCCGGTCGACGCGCCGGAGGGCACCGAGGCGCGACCAAAACTGCCGTCTGCCAGGCGCACGTCGACCTCGACGGTGGGCCGGCCGCGCGAGTCGAGGATCTGCCTCGCGCGGAGCGAATCGATCGCCGTCGTCATCAACTGATTTCCTGAACGTTGCGCGGGGTCGCCGAAATGCCTCGCCCGTCGCGGACGTCCCGGCCGGTCGGCAGGGACACCACGCATGGCCGAACGAGCACGCATTCTGGCATCCGGCTGCCACCGTCGAGCACATCGCGTGCTGCGTCAACAAGCCGTGCGTGGATTGCCTGCATAATCGTCACGGTTTCGCCGCGATCGCCGGCGCTGAGAAGCGTCTTCACGCGTTCACCAGGGCACCGATGGCGGCGACAGACGTCGAGGCGTCGCTCCCTGCGCGGCCGGCGACGGGCAGGACCAGAGGCGATTCGGATTGCAGTTTGAAGTGACGCGTATGTTTCGCCCGATTGCCTTCAGCCTCGCGATCGGGATCTGTCTGGCGCCTTACAGCGCCGCTGCTGAGTCAGCGGCGCCTCTCGGCCAGGTCGCGCAAGCGCCACCGGCGGGCAATAGCGCTGCGTCGGTGAGCAGCGACCCGCCGAGCCAGGGCGCGCCGGATTCGACAAGCTCGGAACCAACTGGCGCGCTCGACACCGGACGCGCAGCGGTGCACGACGCCGTCGAGTGGGCCGCCCGCGGCATCGACAGCTGGTTCGGCGACAAGCCCTTCGAGGAGGGCGGACGCGTCACCGGCCGCATCCAGCTGGGCGGCCTCTGGCGCCAGGACGAGGGCATCGAGTATCTGACGCGGTTCGGGGTACGCGTCAATTTGCCTAACGTAAGGGAGAAAGGCTTCCTGTTCATCGGCCGCGACAACGAGCGCGACGTGATTACCGACAAGCCCGACGCATTTACCCGAAGAGAGCAGTTGCTGCCGGAAACCCGGGAGGACCAGTCGTTCTTCGCGGGTCTCGGCAGGCAGATCGCGGATACGCTCTTGCTGCGTGCCGGGTTTCGTGGCGGCCTGAAGCCCTTTGCGCAAGCTCGCTACCAGCGGTTGTTCGAACTCGGCGAACGAGACAGCATCGATTTCAAGGAAACGGTGTTCTGGACGGTCGACGACGGTTTCGGCTCGACGACTGCGCTGTTCTACGACCACGCATTCAGCCGGTCGCTGGCGCTGCGCTGGCAGAGCGCGGCGACCTTGTCGCAGGAGACCGAGGGTGTCGAGTGGTCGAGCAGCGTCGGCCTGTACAAGAGCTTCGGCAGCCAGCGGCTGCTGTCGCTCGAGGCGCTCGTCAACGGGGAAACCGGCCTGGATGTCGACGTGACCGAGTACGGCTTTCGCACCCGCTGGGAGCAACCGATCTACCGTGACTGGCTGCTCGCCGACATGACCGTCGGCTACTTCTTTCCGCGCAAGGAGGCGGTCACCGAACGCGGCCGGACGTGGGCGATTGGCGCCAGCATCGTGATGCGCTTCTGACGCCTGTGCCGGCCACGGCCTGCCTGCGACGGCGGACGCCGCGACGCACGGCAGCGGTCGCCCTTTCGATTGCGTCGCCGGTCTACTTCGCCTTCGCGCGCAGCAGGCTGCCGGCGCGGCGGACGTCCTTGTCCGCCACCCAGATGATCGCGCCCCACCGGCCGCTGCCCGCCGACAGGCCATCGACGGCCGCGACGTTGATGCCGCCGTTCGCGAGTATCTCGAGGTTGTCCGCCAGCGCACCCGGACGATCGTCGCCCTGGATCAGAAAGCCGGCCCGCTTCTGGCTGAAGGCGAGCCCGGCCTTCTTCGCCGCTGCGGCGAAGCGGCGCGTGTCGTCGGGCACGATGTCGATCTGCGCGCGCCTGCCATGCGACGTGCCGGCGCAGGCCAGCAGGTTCACGCCTCCACTGACCAGCGAGGCCAGCACCTTGAAGGTCTGACCCGGCTTGTCGGGGACGGATGTCGAAAAGTAATGCACCTTGCGCACGGTGTCCGGCATCTTCTCCTCCTCGTTCCGGCAGCTTGCCGCCTGCTGGGAAGCAGCGTAACCCGGCGGGCCATGCACGGGGAGAGCGTCGTCGCGGGACGGCGCCGCGCGGCTTACAGTTCCCGCATCCGCTCGGCGTCGAGGATCCGCTTGCTGTAGGAGTGCAGCGTGTACAGCGCGACGGCCGGGTTGTGGCCGGTCAGCCGGTCCTTGGTGATCAGCGTGGTCACCGGCGCCTCGGAATGGCGCGTGAACAGCGCATCGTGACCGACGCACAGACCGACGATCACGTTCAAGTCCGTCTTCTCCGCATTCAGCGTCTTCGCCTGCAGGATCGGGTTGCAGGCCGCCTCGAAGGAGCCGGGTTTGATCTTCAGCTCGTCCGGGATGCCGATCGTTTCCTTCTCGACGGAGCCGACCTTGCACAGGACGGTGACCGGATCGAGCGCGCCGAGGCGCAGGATCTTCGCAAACAGGCGCGTTTCCTCGATCAGCCCGAAGCAGGTCGCGATGCCGACGCGCTTCGCGCCGATGCGATGCGCGAAGGCGACGATCTCCTCGCAGCGCGAGATCTTTCCGTAGAACCGGCCCTCGACTTCGGCCGCCGCCCGCGCCAGCCGGCCGTCGAGTTCGTCGCCAGCGTAGGTGCGCCGGGTTTCCTCGACCAGCGCCGGGTCAGTTTCCTCGGTGACACAGAACGACGGGTACTGCTTGTCGTGCCGGTAGCAGTTCAGCTGCGCGCACTCCGAGCAGGACGGGTCCTCGATCTTCGGGGCTCTGGCCATCCTCGCATTCCTGTGGGGGTATCGACGACCCAGGCAGTCTAGGGGCGTCCGGCACGCCGCGCCTTGATCCAATCGGAACGATCGGCGCCGAACTGGCCCGCCCCATTGCCACATGGGACCGCCGATTGGGCCGAGGCGCTGAAAAGAAAACGGCCCTCACGAGGAGGGCCGTTGATCTGGTTGCGGGGGAAGGATTTGAACCTTCGACCTTCGGGTTATGAGCCCGACGAGCTGCCAGACTGCTCCACCCCGCGGTATCTGGACCGGCGGACGCTGGTCGGCGCCACCGAGAAGCGAATTATAGCCAATTTCTCCGAGTGGCCGCGCCGGCACCCCCGCCGCAGCACGACGAGCGCCGACGAGCGCCATTGCTAGACTGGCCGCGCCATGAGCCGCGTCCTCGTCCGATTCTGTGCCGCCTGCGGGCAGCCGATCGCCCGGCGCGTGCCCACCGGCGATAACCGCGAGCGGGATGTCTGCGAGCACTGCGGCGCCGTGCACTATGTGAACCCGCGGCCGGTGGTCGGCACGATCCCGGTGTGGCAGGACACCGTGCTCCTGTGCCGGCGCGCGATCGAGCCTCGCTACGGCAAGTGGACTCTGCCGGCGGGATTCATGGAAGTCGGCGAGACGACGCAGGAGGGCGCGCTGCGCGAGACGCTCGAGGAGGCGCGCGCCCGCGTGACGCTCGGTCCGCTCTTCACGATGATCGACGTGCCGTACATCGAGCAGGTGCACGTGTTCTTCCGCGCCGAACTGCTCGATCTCGACTTCGCGCCCGGCGCGGAAAGCCTGGAAGTGCGGCTCTTCAGGGAGACGGAGGTGCCGTGGCCGGAACTGGCGTTCCGCACGGTGGCGCAGACGCTCAGGCTCTTCTTCGCCGACCGCGCCCGAGGCGAGTTCGGCACCCACGTGCACGCGATCGATGCGCCGGCGAGGCTCGCGCAGGCCGGGAGATCATGATCCCGTGGCTGACGCCTGACGATCCGTTTCCGCCGGTCGAACGCAGTCTCGCGCACCCGAACGGCCTTCTCGCCGCCAGCGGGCAGATCGATGCCGACACGCTCGTTGATGCTTACTCGCACGGCATCTTTCCCTGGTACAGCGAAACCGATCCGGTGCTGTGGTGGAGCCCGGATCCGCGCATGGTGCTGTTCACCGAGGAGTTCGTCGCGCGCCGTTCCCTGGTGCGCCGCATCCGTTCCGGCCTGAACGCGGGCCGCTTCGAGGTCCGCGTCGATGTCGACTTTGCAGCGACGATGCGCGGCTGCGCAGCGCCGCGACGCCACCAGGACGGCACCTGGATCACCGACGAGATGTTCCACGCCTACAGCGACCTGCACCGGCGCGGACTGGCGCACAGCGTGGAGGTGTTCTGCGGTGGCCGGCGAATCGGCGGGCTCTACGGGGTCGCAATCGGCCGGATGTACTTCGGCGAGTCGATGTTCAGCGTCGAGCCCGACGCCTCGAAGATCGCGCTTGCCGCCCTCGTGCAGCTGCTGCGGCTGGAAAAAGTGCCGATGCTAGACTGCCAGCAGGAGACTTCTCACCTTGCGTCCCTCGGCGCCCGTGGCATTGCGCGTGCTCAGTTCTGCTCCCATGTCGCGGCAGCGGTGCGCCAGCCGCCGATCGACTGGCTGCGCTACCGGGGCCAAGTGGTGACCGACCTGCTGCGGGCGTACTGACGTGGCAAACCTCAAGGAACTGCCGTTCTCGGCGCTGCAGTTCTACGCCACCGCGCCCTACCCCTGCAGCTACCTCGACGAGCGGCAGGCACGCTCGCAGGTTGCCACGCCTGCGCATCTGATCAATGCCGACGTGTATTCCGAGCTGGTGCGGCTTGGCTTTCGCCGCAGCGGAATCTTCACCTACCGCCCGCACTGCGACGGCTGTCACGCCTGCGTCCCGGTGCGCGTGCCGGTCGATGCCTTCGTGGCAAACCGCAGCCAGCGCCGAGCCTGGCGCCAGCATCGCGACCTGACCGCGCGGGTCGTCGGGCTGGCCTTCGACCAGGAGCACTACGACCTCTACCTGCGCTACCAGTCGACGCGCCATGCCGGTGGCGGAATGGACAACGACAGCCGCGAGCAGTACTCGCAGTTCCTCCTGCAGAGCAAGGTCAACACGCGCCTGGTCGAGTTCCGCGCGCCGGCAACCGAAATTGACGGGCGCGGCGAACTGTGCGCCGTATCGATCATCGACGTGCTGAACGACGGACTGTCTTCCGTCTACACGTTCTTCGACACGGCGGATTCGCACGCCAGCTACGGCACCTACAACGTCCTCTGGCAGATCGAGCAGTGCCGCCTGCTGAGGCTGCCCTACCTGTATCTCGGCTACTGGATCGAGGCCAGTCCGAAGATGGCCTACAAGGCCAAGTTCCGTCCGATCGAGGTCCTGCAGCAGGGCCGCTGGATCAGACGCACCGACTGAACGCCGGTAGCCCGGCTCGCGCGCCGGCCCTTGGACCGCAACGTGCTCTACGACCTCGCCCGCCCGTTCATCTTCGCGCTGGACCCGGAAACGGCGCATGACGTCGCCTTCGCGAACCTCGGGCGCGCCCATGCGCTTGGCCTCACCTGCCTGCTGCGGCCGCGCGTGGCCGACGATCCGGTCGAGGTGATGGGCCTGCGCTTTCCGAATCCGGTCGGGCTGGCCGCCGGTCTGGACAAGAACGCCGAGCACATCGATGCGCTGGCCGATTTCGGCTTTGGCTTCGTCGAGGTGGGCACCGTCACGCCACGAGGGCAACCGGGCAATCCGGCTCCGCGCCTGTTCCGCTTGCCGGAGGCGCGGGCGCTCATCAACCGCATGGGCTTCAACAACCTCGGTCTGGACCGCTTTGTCGCCCGTGTCGCCGCCGCCCGCGCGCGTAACGTCGTGCTCGGCCTGAATATCGGCAAGAACGCGGACACGCCGATCGAGCGCGCGCTCGATGATTACCTGATCGGGCTGCGGCGCGTCTATCCGCTGCTGCTGGATCGCCCGGGATATGTCGCGGTCAACATATCGTCGCCCAACACCAGGGACCTGCGCTCGCTGCAGGGCGGCACCGAACTGACCGCGTTGCTCAAGGGTCTGCGCAAGGCGCGCAAACAGCTCGCCGACGAGCACGGCAGGCGCGTGCCGCTTGCGGTGAAGATCGCGCCGGATCTCGACGACGCCGACCTGCCGCGCATCGCCGATGCACTGGTCGCGCACGAAGTCGATGCGGTGATCGCCACCAACACGACGGTGGCGCGGGACGCGGTCGCCGGCCTGCCGCATGCCGATGAAACCGGCGGGCTCTCCGGCGCGCCGCTCGCCGCGCGTTCGACCGAGGTCGTCCGCCTGCTGGCGAACCATCTGAAGGGTGCACTGCCGGTGATCGGCGTTGGCGGGATCCTGAGCGGCGACGACGCCGTGGCAAAGGTGGCGGCGGGCGCTGCGCTGGTGCAGCTTTACACGGGAATCATCTACCGTGGGCCGGGACTGGTCGGCGAATGCCGGCGGGCGATCCTGCGGCATCGACGGCAGGCAGGCAGGTGGGACAAGGCGGCCGCACGCGCAGCCTGAGAGGCCGTGCCTCCAAGGCCGGCACCGCCTCGCCGGCCATCCGCTGTTTTGTCGCGTTGCAGCCCGACGAGGCAGCGCTCGATCGCCTCGACCGCCTCGCACATGAGCAGTGCCTTCGTTTTCCGTCCGCGCGGCGCATGCGGCGCGAGAACCTGCACCTGACGCTTGCGTTCATCGGCGCGCTGGAAGTCGATGCCGCACGAGAAGTGGCGGCGCGCCTGGCAGCCGAGCCCGCCGCGCCGTTCGTGTGGTCGCTCGACGCCGTCGGCGCCTTCGCTGGTGCACGCGTGCTGTGGGTGGGCGGCACCGATCCGCGGCTCGACGCCCTGGCGACGCGATCGCGCGACCTGCTTGATGAACTCGGCGTGCCGTTCGATCGCAAGCCATTCGTCGCGCACGTCACGCTGCTGCGCAACGTGCCGCGCGAGGCCGCGCGCGAAATCGCGAGTGCCATCGAGCCGCCGATCCTCTGGCACGCCGGCACGCCAGTCCTGCTCGAGTCGAGAGCCGACGACCAGGGCGTCCGGTACACGCCCGTCGCGGTGCATGCAGGCAACGGCTGATTTGGCGAGGATCAACACTCCCTCAAAGCGGCGTTGACGCCGCCCGTAAGCGGGCCGGATGCTCGCGGCCATGCGCAAATCGCCGCGTCTGCCTGCGCTTGCCGCGCCGGGCACGCGTGACCTGTGCGCGTGTCCGCATCGAGGCGCCTGCCGCGCCGCGGTAATCACGCAAGGAGCCATGGCATGGGACCGGTCCCCATCACGCTGATCATGCTGCTCGGGCTGGCCGGGTTCGGCTATCTCGCCTGGCGCAAGCTGGCGATCGTCGCCGCGCTGCAGCCCGAAGTGCGCTGGGACCAGCCCGGCAAGCGGCTCGGCAAGCTGCTGTCGCTGGGCTTCCTGCAGTCGCGGATGATCGCCGGCGAGCCGAAACCGGGCGTCATGCACGCGGTGATCTTCCTCGGCTTCATGACGCTGCTGGTGCGCAAGGTGCAGTTGCTGGTGATCGGCTACTCGCCAACGTTCGTTTATCCGGGGGCTGCGGGCGGCGTTTATGCCGCGCTCAAGGACCTCGTCGAGGTCGCCGTGACGGTGGCCGTCCTGTACGCCTTCTGGCGCCGCTTCGTCCTGAAGCCGCGCCGGCTGGAGGCCAATCGCGAGGCGATCGTCGTGCTGTCGCTGATCCTGACGATCATGGTCACCGACTTCCTCTACGACGGCTTCAAGTTCGCCCTGCTCGGCGGCACCGACAGCGGCATCGCGCACGAGCAGTCGTTCGCCTTCGTCGGCTCGGCGATCGCCGCGGCACTGGCGGGACTTTCGCCGGAGACGCTCGCCGGCGGCTACCACGTCTCCTACTGGATCCAGATGCTGACGGTGTTCAGCTTCCTGGTGCTGCTGCCGGCCGGGGAGCACTTCCACATCGTCACCGCGCTGCCGGCGGTGTTCTTCAGCCGCGAAACGCCGCTGAACAAGGTGCCGTCGGTCGACCTCGAGAAGATCATGAGCGACGAGGCAGGCGACGACATGAAGGTCGGCGTGCGCACCGCTGCCGACCTCGTCTGGAAGGACGCCTTCGACGCTTTCACCTGCACCGAGTGCGGTCGCTGCAAGGACGCCTGCCCGACCTTCCTGACCGACAAGCCGCTGGCACTCAAATGGGTGCACGACAGCGTCAAGCACCACCTGCTCGAGCAGCGGGAAGCGATCGTCGCGCGCAAGACCGACGATCTGCCGCCGCTGGTGGGCAACGTGATCAAGGAAGACACGCTGTGGGCGTGCACGACCTGCGGCTACTGCGAGCATGCCTGCCCGATCGAACTCGAGCACCTGGGCAAGTTCTTCCGCATGCGCCAGCACCAGGTGATGATGGAAGGCGCATTCCCGGCCGAACTGAAGACGCTGTTCGACAACTACGAAGGCGCAGGCAACCCGTGGGGGCTGCCCGCCGACACGCGCGCCGACTGGGCAAAGGGCCTGGATGTGCCGCTGCTGGAGTCGGCCGAGCAGGCGAAGGAACTCGACTATCTGTTCTACGTCGGCTCGGCGCAGTCCTTCGACGACCGCAGCCAGAAGGTCGCGCGGGCGTTCGTGAAGGTCATGCGCGCCGCCGGCGTCCGCTTCGCGATCCTCGGGCCGGCGGAAGGCTCGACCGGCGAGTGCGTGCGCCGCGCCGGCAACGAGATGCTGTTCCAGACGCTGGCGCAGAGCCTGGTCGAGACGCTGAACGGCATGGCGGTCACGCGCATCGTGACCTGCGACCCGCACGCCTTCAATTCGTTGAAGAACGAGTACGCGGAGTTCGGCGGCCGCTGGGAGGTCATCCACCACACGCAGCTGATCGACGAGCTGATCCGCACCGGCCGCATCCGGTTGCGGGCGGCGTTCGACAAGGTGATCTACCACGAGCCCTGCTACCTCGGCCGCCACAATGGCGAGTACGACGCGCCGCGGCGCGTGCTTGCCGCCGTCTGCCGCGATGCGCCGCTCGAGTTTCCGCTCAACCGCACGCACTCGATGTGCTGCGGCGCCGGCGGCGGCCGCTTCTGGATGGAGGAACACATCGGCAAGCGGATCAACGTAACCCGCGTCGAGCAGGCCCTGCCGCTTCAGCCGCAACTCATCGCCACCGCGTGCCCCTACTGCACGACGATGATCCGCGACGCCACGACGCAGCTCGGCTGCGACGAGAAAATCGGCACGCGCGACATCGCGGAACTGGTTGCCGAGGCCGTCGAAGCGCCGGCTGCGGCGCAATAGCAGACCACAAAACGAGCACGCCAACGCGCGCTGGCGTCAGCCGCCGGCCTTGCGGGCGCGGTACTGCTCGATGAAAGTCTTCCCCGACGGCGCCGGGAAATCGCGATGCGCGGTCCAGCCGCCGGCCATCGGCAGCGAACGGATGCGACCCTTGTCGCCGCCCAGCCACTTGAGCATGCGGGCACCGATGCGCGTCAGCGGCTGGTACAGCGACGGACGCATTGCCGTGAACGCCCAGGCGTGGATCGCGGCACGCTCGTACCAGGGCCGAAGGCCGCGCTCGACCTGGCGCTCGCGCAGCTTGCGCAGCAGATCGGGCAGCGGAATCTTCACCGGACAGACGACGCTGCACTGCCCGCACAGCGTCGCCGCCTGAGGCAGGTCCAGCGCGTTCTCGATGCCGACGTAGCTCGGCGTGAGCACCGAGCCCATCGGCCCCGGATAGACCCAGCCGTAGGCGTGACCGCCGATCTTCTGATACACGGGACAGTGGTTCATGCAGGCGCCGCAGCGGATGCAGCGAAGCATGGCCTGGAACTCGCCACCGAGCAGCCCGGTGCGCCCGGCATCCATCAGCACGAAGTAAAGGTGCTCGGGGCCGTCGAGCTCACCGGCCGCGCGCGTCCCGGTCAGCAGGGAGAAGTAGTTCGAGATCGGCTGGCCGGTCGCCGAGCGTGCCAGCAGCCGCATGATCGTGGCCGCATCCTCGAGCGTCGGCAACACCTTCTCGATGCCGGCAAGCACGACGTGCACGCGAGGCAGCACCGTGCACATGCCCTCGTTGCCCTCGTTGGTGACCAGCGCGACCGACCCGGTCTCGGCGATCAGGAAGTTGGCCCCGGTCACCCCCATGTCGGCAGAGAGAAAGTGGCCGCGCAGGACCTCGCGCGCCTCGCGCGTCAGCTCGCGGATCTCGGTCTTGCGCGGCTTGCCGTGGGTGCGCGCGAACAGATCCGACACTTCCTCGCGGTCCTTGTGAATGACCGGCGCGATGATGTGCGATGGCGGTTCGTTGTCGCTGATCTGCAGGATGTACTCGCCAAGGTCGGTCTCGACCGACTCGATGCCCGCCGCCCCGAGGGCCTGGTTCAGCTCGACTTCCTCGGAGACCATCGACTTCGACTTGGTGACCTTCTTCACGCCATGGCGGCGTGCAATGTCGACGATGAGACGCGCCGCCTCCTCGTGCGTCTGCGCGTAGAGCACGGTCGCGCCGCGAGACGTGGCGGTGCGCTCGAAGCGCTCAAGCCATACGTCGAGGCTGGCCAGCGGCCGGTTGCGCCGCTCGACCGCTGCATCGCGCGTGCCCTCGAAGTCGTCGAGCTCGGCGATCGCTGCTGCGCGCGCGCTTATCACCCGGTCGGCGAACGCGCCGAGGTTCTTCTGCAGCCGCGCATCGGCGAGCTTCATCGCCGCGCGCGATTTGAAGTGCATGCTTTGAACCTGCATCGCCGATCTCCGCTTCCGTGACTGCTTCGCGCCCTGCTATCAGCGACTCGCCCGAGGGGCAGCCCGGCCGGCTCAGGCGTCGCCCGCCAGCACCTGGGCGACGTGCAGAACGCGCGTCGTCTCATCGCCGGTTCGGCGCAGTCGTCCTTCGATGTTCAGTATGCAGCCGAGGTCGCCGAGAACCACGGCTTCCGCCCCCGAGGCGCGGATGTTGCGGCACTTCTCGTCGACGATTGCGCCGGAAACGTCGCCGTACTTGATCGAGAAGGTGCCGCCGAACCCGCAGCACTGGCTGCAGTCGTTCATCTCGGTCAGTTGCACGCCCGGCAGCAGTGCCAGCAGCTGTCGTGGCTGCGCCGAGACGCCGAGCTCGCGCAGACCGCAGCACGAGTCGTGGTAGGTGATCCGCCCGCTGAATCCGGAGTCGAGGCGCTCGATCTTCAGCACGCTGGCCAGGAAATCCGTCAGCTCGTACGTGCGCGCCGCCAGGTCCTCGGCACGCGCCTTCAGATCCGGATCGTCCTTGAACAGCTCGATGAAATGGACCTTGATCTGGCCGCCGCACGACCCGGATGGCACGACCACGTAGTCGAAGCCGGAGAACTCGTCGATCACCTTCCTGGCCAGCGCGCGGCCGGCCGCTGCGTCACCCGAGTTGTAGCCAGGCTGGCCGCAGCAGGTCTGGGTGGCAGGCACCTCCACCGTGCAGCCGGCGTCTTCAAGCAGCTTCAACGCAGCGAAGCCGATCTCCGGTCGCACCACGTCGACCAGGCAGGTGACGAACAGTCCCACACGCACGACGGTCACCTCAAAAACGGGGCGCGGGACGCCCCGTGCTGCAGCGGGAGGACGACGCTGGCTTCATTTCGTATTGCGGCATAGAATTACGTCCTCCGAACTTTGCGGCGCAACATGAACGATCGTCCTTCGAATGCCGCGCCGGCGCGCGAGAAAACCGCGATACAAGTGATCGAGCGGATGATGAACCTGCTCGACACGCTGGCACAGCGCACAGGTTCAGTCAGCCTGAAAGAGCTTGCGCTGACGACGGGGCTGCACCCCTCGACGGCGCACCGGATACTAAACGACATGGTGGTGGGTCGCTTCGTCGATCGCGGAGAGCAGCCCGGAACGTACCGCCTCGGCATGCGCCTGCTCGAACTCGGCAACCTCGTGAAGGCCAGGTTATCGGTCCGTGAGGCAGCGATCGAAGCGATGCGGGAGCTCCACCAGCGCACCG
Organism: uncultured beta proteobacterium; assembly: GCA_963847675.1. Classification (GTDB taxonomy): domain Bacteria; phylum Pseudomonadota; class Gammaproteobacteria; order Burkholderiales; family Burkholderiaceae_F; genus JADJWR01. Next base: position 279,512 of record CAWKAP010000004.1, on the reverse strand, counting down.
GCCAGACCGTCAACCTGTCGGTGCGCCAGGGCGACGAGATCATCTACGTCGAGCGCGCCTACAGCGAACGCTCCGGCATGCAGGTCGTGCGCGCCATTGGCGGACGCGCGCCGCTGCACCTTACTTCGAGCGGCAAGCTCTTCCTCGCGGCCGACGATCCGCGCCTGGTGCGCGCGTATGCCACGCGCACCGGGCTGGCCGGCCACACACGCAACTCGATCACCGATCTGCCCAAGCTGGAGCGCGAACTGTCGCTGGTGCGGGCACGCGGCTACGCGCGAGACAACGAGGAACTTGAGTTGGGAGTGCGCTGCATCGCCGCCTCGGTCCGCGACGATTCCGGGCGCGTGATCGCCGGGCTGTCCCTGTCGGCGCCGGCCGAGCGGATGAATGACGAGTGGTCGGCGGACCTGATTACCGCGGCCCAGCAGGTCTCCGCAGCAGCTTGGCTACATCCCGGGCGCGGATGCCGGCACGTCGTTACCGGCGCGGCCCAGGCACTGACGCGTCAGCGTCACACCGGCGGTGAGCCGGATCCGGACTTGTTTGCCTCGAGCCACTGACGGATGCGTTGCGCGTCGCCGATACGCGAGTACTTCCCGACCGAATCGAGCAACACCATCACGATCCGCTGGCCTTCGATCACGGCCTGCATCACCAGGCAGCGGCCCGCGGCGGAGATGTAGCCGGTCTTCTGAAGACCGATGTCCCACTCCGGGTTCTTGGTCAGGCCGTTGGTATTCCCATAGCGCACGACCCGCTTGCCGATCGGCAGGGTGAGCTCGCTGGCCGTCGAGTATTCGCGCAGCACCGGATGCTGGTAGGCCGCATTCACCATCCGCACGAGATCGGCCGGCGAGGAACGGTTCTCCGCCGACAAACCGGTGGGATCCTCGAAGTGCGTGTCGTGCATGCCAAGCAGCTGCGCCTTGGCATTCATCGCCGCCACCGCCGCCGTCAGCCCGCCCGGATAGGTCCGTCCCAGCAACTGCGCGGCGTGATTCTCGGAAGACATCAGCGCCAGGTGCAGCGCCTGCCCGCGGGTCAGCTTCACGCCGGGATTCAGCCGGGAGCGCATACGATCGATCGTGCGGTCCGCGCGCTCGACTTCGAGCTGTTCCTCGAGATCGAGCTCGGCGTCGACCGTGATCAGCGCCGTCATCAGTTTGGTGATCGACGCGATCGGCAGCACGGCGTTCGGATTCTTCTCGAACAGCACCTCGTTGGTGTCCTGGTCGACGACCAAGGCCACCGACGATTTGAGGTCCAGCGGGTCGTCGGTGCGATGCAGCCCGGCCAGTTGTCCCTCGCTGGGCCGGACACGGCGCGCAGCCTTGCGGGACCGCGCCCGATTGCTGGAAGCGCTGGTGGACTTCTGAGCGACGGTCTTGTTGATGCCTGCCGCAGTCCTGGTCGCCGCGGAACCGCCTGCGCCCTGCTGCGCTACTGCGCTGCCTGGGAGAGTCGCGATCACGGCACAACTGAACAAGGCAACGATCAGATACCGCACGTTCCTTCCCCTCCCCATCCCGGCTGCGCCGGCAGTCAGGCCACTATTCCGTCACGCAAGAGCGGTTTTTCTGCGTCGCCACACGACAGCGATCACAAGCGCCCGCGATTTCATTCTTCTAACTTCTCAAATTCATCTCGCAAACGCTTGAATTTGCGCGAGTCTAATCGTGCCCCTCCGGGCGTGTAAAGCACGTTCTGGCTAGACCGATTCGGCGATGGCGCGGCCGAGATCTGCGGTTCCCGCGGTGCCACCGACGTCCTGCGTCAGCGGCGCGTGCGCCGGACCAGCTGCCAGCACCGACTCGATCGCCTTCAGCACGGCCGCCGCGGCATCGGCATGGCCGAGCCAGTCGAGCATCATCGACGCACACCAGATCTGGCCGATCGGGTTGGCAATCCCCTTGCCGGCAATGTCCGGAGCCGAGCCGTGCACCGGCTCGAACAACGAAGGGAACTTCCGCTCTGGATTCAGGTTGGCCGATGGAGCGATCGCGATGGTCCCGGTGCAGGCCGGTCCGAGGTCGGAAAGGATGTCGCCGAACAGGTTGGACGCAACGACGACGTCGAAGCGCTCCGGAAAGCGCACGAAGTGCGCGGTAAGGATGTCGATGTGGAACTTGTCCATCGACACCTGCGGGTAGTCCGCAGCGACCACCTCGACCCGCTCGTCCCAGTAGGGCATGGTGATCGAGATGCCGTTGGACTTGGTCGCCGAGGTCAGATGCCGGCGCGGGCGCTGCGCGGCAAGGTCAAAGGCGAAGCGAACCACCCGGTCGATGCCGATTCGGGTCATCACCGTTTCCTGGATGGCGAACTCGCGCTCGGTGCCTTCGAACATGCGGCCGCCGACCGCCGAGTATTCACCTTCCGTGTTCTCGCGAACCACGATGAAATCGATCTCGCCAGGCACGCGCGCGCTTCCGTCCGCGCGCACCAGCGGCGAACGTATGCCGGGCATCAGCTTGCACGGCCGCAGGTTGATGTACTGGTCGAACTCGCGACGGAACTTGATCAGCGAACCCCACAGCGACACGTGATCGGGGACCGTCGCCGGCCAGCCGACGGCGCCGTAGAAGATCGCGTCGTGGGCGCCGATACGGTCCTTCCAGTCGGCCGGCATCATCGCGCCGTGCTTCTCGAAGTAGTCGCAGGACGCGAAATCGAAGTGGTCGTAGTGCAGGTCGAGCCCGAACCTGCGCGCCGCCGCGTCGAGCACGCGCAGACCCTCGGGAACCGTTTCCTTGCCGATGCCGTCGCCGGGGATGACCGCGATTCTTTTCTTGCCCATTCCCATCTCCCAATTGTCGTTTCGTCCCCGGCCGGCCTCAGATCCGAAGCCGCTCGACCGCAGCACGCAGCGGGGGCGGCAGCGGCGCCGGCCGGCGGCTCGCGCGGTCCACGTAAACATGAACGAAATGCCCCTGCGCGCTCGCCGTGTCCGCATCGGCGCCGAACAACGCGAGTTCGTAGCGCACGCTCGACCTGCCGGCGTGCGCCACGCGCATGCCGGCGTCGACGCGCTGCGGGAACGCCAGCTCGCTGAAGTAGTTGCACTGCGTTTCGACGACCAGGCCGACGATGGTGCTCGTCTGGATGTCCAGCGCGCCGGAGGCGATCAGGTATTCGTTGACCACCGTGTCGAACCAGCTGTAGTAGACGACGTTGTTCACGTGCCCGTACGCATCGTTGTCGCTCCAGCGAGTCTGGATCGGCAGGAAATGACGGTATTGCGCGCGCTTGTGCGCCGATGCCCGCTCGCTCAACGTGCCCCCTCGTTTCTCTTCCTGTGCAGCACCAGCGCCACGCCGCTCATGGCGACGATCACCCCGGCCCATGCCATCAATCCGAGCGCCTCGCCGAACAACGCCCACGCCATCAACGCCGTCGCGGGCGGCGTCAGGTACATCAGGCTCGCAACCTCGGTTGCCCGCCCGCGACGAATCATAGTCAGCAGCAGCGCCATCGCGACCAGCGAAAGCACCAGGACCGACCAGGCGAGCGCAAACCAGAACTCCGCGGCAAAGCGGACGTTCACGTTTCCACCTGCCAGAACGAACGGCAGGGTCACCAGGAACGAGGCGCCGAACTGGATCACGCTGCCCGTGCGCAGGTCGATGTGCGCGCAGTAGCGCTTCTGGTACAGCGTGCCCAGGGTAATGCCGGCCAGCGCCAGCAGGTTGACGAGAAGCGGCACGTGACCGACGCCCTGAAGGGTCAAGCGATCCGACAGCACGAGCGCGACGCCGCCGAAACCCAGCATGAGGCCGATCCATTGCCGGGCGGTGGCCCGTTCACCGACCGCTCCGGCAAGAAACGCCGTTAGCAGCGGCTGCAGGCCGACGATCAGCGCCGAGGCACCGGCCGGCATTCCCTCCGCTATCGCCCACCACACGCCACCGAGGTACGTTGCCTGCAGCAGGACACCGACGACGGCCACGTGCAGCCATGACGCCAGGTTGCGCGGCCAGGGGGCACCCGTCAACGTAACGATCGGAACCAGCACCACGACAACCGTCGCGTAGCGCCAAAGCAGGAACAACAGGGGCGGTGCATGTGGCGCCGCATACTTGGCGACGATGAATCCCGTGCTCCACAGAAGCACGAAGACCACGGGCATCGCCGCTACGCCCGCCCGGCCAGCCGGCCACAGGCCGCGCTCAGCCAAGGCCGGTACCCCTCGCGCCTGCCTGACGACACCGCATCCAGTGTCCGTGGGCTGCCTTCACCGTGTTCAGGTGAACCTGCACGGTGGTTTCGATGTCGCGCCCGTAACCTCCGGCCATGGCCACCGCAACTGGTACGCCCAGCCGCGCTGCGAGGTCGAACACGCACGCATCTCGCGAACGAAGACCGTCGAGAGTCAGCCGCAATCGACCGAGCCGGTCGTCTTCGTGCGGATCGGCGCCGGCAAGGTAGATCAGGAAGGTCGGCACAAACCGCGCCAGCATCTGCGCCAGTGCGGCGTCGAGCGCATCGAGATAGGCGGTGTCGCCCGTTCCGTCGGGCAGGCCGACATCGATGTGGCCATCCACCTTGCGCGCCGGATAGTTGCGGCTGCCATGCAGCGAGAGCGTGAAGATATGCGGGCTGGTGCCGACGATGGCTGCAGTGCCATCACCCTGATGCACGTCGAGATCGATGATCGCCACCCGCTCCTGCGACTGCCGGCGGCATAGCGCTTTCGCGGCGATCGCCGAATCGTTGAACACGCAATAGCCTTGCCCTCGGTCGCGCTGCGCGTGGTGCGTGCCGCCTGCAAGGTTCGCCGCAACGCCTTCGGCCGCCGCGACTGCGCATGCCGCAAGCGTCGCACCGACCGACCGACGTGAGCGCTCGACCATCTCCGCTGTCCAGGGAAAGCCGATCGCCCGCTGCTCGGCCGCCGACAGTCCGCCGGCAACGACGCGCTGGACGTAATCGGCATCGTGCGCGAGCAGAAGGTCCTCGTCCTGTGCGGCCGGCGCCTCGAGCAGCGAGACCTGCGGCAGTTCGAACTGCACTCGTTCGCGCAACCGGGTGTACTTGGCCATCGGAAAGCGGTGGCCCGGCGGGAGGGGAAGGACGAATCGATCGCTGTAGAAGGCGTTCAGCGCTGGCTCCCGTCTAGAGCAGGCATTCTAGCGAGCCAGGCAATGAGGCTCCTGACTCCCGCGGTGCGGCAATATCGACTAGGTCCAGTTGATCCTGGCCCCAGAGCAACTTCTTATGTATATGATTAATAAAGATTTATATAAATCTCTCTGGCTATGCGGCGCTGCAACAATTTTGCTTGACACGGCAGTCAACTTCCCCAACAATTCGTTTGTGCGCCGCACAAATCAGAAAGCAGCGCAACGCAGTTCTCCAGACCAATCCACCGAGCCCTACGAGGAGTTGAAGATGATCAGCACCCCCGCACAAGTTGCCGAATTCCAGAAAAGCCAACTGGACGCGCTGTTTGCGCTGTCGCACACGATGTTCGAAGCGACCGAGAAACTGGTCGACCTGAACCTGGCCGCCACCAAGGCGCTGATGGAAGAGTCGGCCGAGAAGACGCAGGTCATGCTCGGCGTGAAAGACGTTCAGGACTTCCTCGCGGTCGGTAGCGGCCTGGCCCAGCCGACGCTCGAGAAGGTCGTCAGCTACAACCGCAATGTCTACGGCATCGCTTCCGGCGCCGGCGCCGATTTCTCGAAGATCTTCGAGACCCAGATCGCGCAGAACAACAAGCAGGTCGCCGAGATGATCGAGTTCGCCTCGAAGAACACCCCGACGGGCGCGGAGCCGGTCGCGTCGATGTTCAAGAGCGCCGTCGCTGCGGCCAATACCGCCTACGACACGTTCAACAAGGCTGCCAAGCAGGCCGCCGACATGGCCGAATCGAATTTCAACGCTGCGACCGCCGCGACGGTCAAGGCTGCCAACGACGTGGTCAAGCCGAAATCCCGCAAGGCGGCCTAAGACGACCGGGGGATGGGCACGCCCTTCCCCCGCTGCTAACTTTGAGACGTGGCAAGGTCGAACTCGAGCGTGAACACACGCTTACCCGTCCGGTCATCAGCATGAAACACGGGCGCCTGAAGATCGTCCAGCCTTGGCTGAAGCGCAAAGAAGGACCCGAAACGTAACGATTGTCTCCTTGGCACCACTTTTCCGGACGCCAGTCCGGAATCCTCTGTCTCCTCCTTTGGTGGTGCTTTCAAGCCCGGTTCTCTGAACCGGGCTTTTTTTGTGTCGGTTCGAATGGCGCGCCAAGCGCCTCGACGCCGCGCCGCATGGCCTCGAACGCGGCGTCGACGCTCGCCAGATCCCCCTTGACGCCGAGTTCGATGTGCCGTCGTCGCGTGCGGTCATCCTGCCCGTCGCCGAGCGAAGGCAGGCTGAACGCCTTGATGCCCGCATAGCGCGCCTCGACGTCCTCCATGATCGGCACGACGAGCGACTCGGCAGTCTCGAAGACGAGCATCGAACGTTCGCCGCTCCGATCCGCGTTGAACAGCGCCGAGAACTCGCCGTCGAGAATCTTCTCGATCATCGGCCAGGCCATCGCCGGAAATCCCGGCAGGAAGTAGTGCGTGCCGACCGAGAAGCCGGGAATGCGGTTGAACGGGTTCGGAATGATCCTCGCGCCGCGGGGAAATTCGCCCATCTTGAGCCGCTGCCGATTCTCGGGCGTGCTCATGTCGGCGCTGCCGCGGCCCTCCGCGGCCATCTCTGCACAGCGCTGCGCAATCAGTTCCGCCGCCTGCGGATGCAGTTCGATGTCGACGCCGAGCGCCGCTGCGGCCGCCTGCCGCGTGTGATCGTCGGGCGTAGCGCCGATGCCGCCGCAGCTGAACACGATGTCGCCACTCGCGAACGACCGACGCAGCAGCTCGGTAATCGCCTCGCGATCGTCGCCGACATACTGCGCCCACCGCAGCCTCAGTCCGCGCGCCGCAAGGATTTCGATCACTCGTGCGAGATGTTTGTCTGCGCGCTTGCCCGAAAGGATCTCGTCGCCGACGATGATCAGGCCGATCCGCTGCATCACGCCCTCATGCTGAAGGAAAGACGGCGATGGTATCCGCGATTCCGAGCGGAGCGCCTTCGCGCGACGCGCCCCGGGGACCCGCGGCCAGGCCTGTGAGGATCAGGCTGCCGGATCGACCATCCGCCGCAGTCCGAGCCACTGCTGGCGCCAGAAGCCCTCGCCGTATTCGTGGGCGCTGCCCTGCGGTGGCGGCAACTGGTCGCGAATCCCGGTCGGCTCGATCGCGCGGCGGTAGTCGGCGGTTCCGAACAGCAGGTCCCAGACCGGGAAGAGCACCGCGAAATTGCAGCCGAAACGCCGCCCCTCATGACCGACGCCGATCGCGTGGTGAACGCGATGGAACACCGGGCTCACCAGCACGTAGCCGAGCGGTCCGTAGGTCCATGGCAGGTTGGCGTGCTGCACGCTCTGCAGCACGCGCGCGGCGACGACGAGACCGATGAACTGGGCCGGCTCCACGCCGATGGCCAGCGCCACTGCCGCCTTGATGGCATCGATGATCAGGCTGTCGAGCAGATGGTTGCGGTCGTCGGTCCAGAACGACATCTTGCGCTGCGAGTGGTGCAGCGCGTGCAGCGCCCACCACCAGCGCACGCGGTGCTGGCCGCGATGCAGCCAGTAGTCGAGCAGGTCGAGCGCGACGAGGTAGACCAGGAAGCCGACGATCGGTACCTCGGTCACGCCGGGCCACAGTGAGTCGAGATTGAAGGGCGTGAACTCATGCATGCGCAGCCAGCCGGTGGCCGCGTCGGCGAGCGGCCTCAGCAGCAGGAACACCAGCAGCGGGAAGGCGCCGAGCCGATGCAGCAGCGTGTAGATGATGTCCACACCGGTACCGCGGCGGCTGTTCCATTGCTCCGCCGGGAACATCGTCTCCAGCGGCCGGAGCAGCGCGTAGAGCAGCACGACCTGCACCATGCCGAGCAGGAACCACTCGGTCGCCGGGTAGGCCTCCTCCATCCAGTACGACGCGCCGGCGGCGAACAGCAGCGGCTGCACCGCCGTCTCGAACAGCCACGAGTGCACGACGTCGAAGACGCGCTGCAGGCTGCCGAACATCGGGCTCAGCGCCTTCGCGCGGCCGATGCGGCCAGCTGGCCGGCGACAGGCGCCTGCTCGCGATAGCCCGGATGCTCGCGCAGTGTGCGGAAGCACAGGCCGCGCTGCTTCAGGCCGGAGATCAGGGGATCGAGCGTCGGCGCGTAGGGGTCGTTGCGCGACCAGATGCCGAGATGAGCCATCAGCACGTCACCGTCGCGGATGTCGCGCAGTGCGCGCGCGAGCAGCACTCTGTTCGGATACTGCTCGGAGGGAAGTTCGTCGCCGAGAAAGCCAGCCGGCGCCCAGCCCACATGCGCGAAGCCGCAGTCCTGCGCCGCTGCCAGCGCCGCTGGCGTGGTGCGGCCGCCGGGCGCGCGCCACACCGCATCGAGCCGCTGGCCGGTGTACGCGGAGAATGCCGCTTCCGCGCGACGGAGTTCCTCGCAGACCGCCGCGGGCGTGAGCGCGATCGTCCGGCCTGCGTCTTCACCGAATTGGGGCCGGTAGCGGACGACGTCGCCGTCGTCGGCGAGGAAACGCCCATGCCTCCACGTGTGACTGCCGAAGGCGTGGCCCTCCCCGGCGCGCGCCTTCCAGTATCCGGACCAAGACGGATCCAGGGAGGAATCGCCCCGCGGCGTCTTCTCGTTGGCCAGGAAAAACGTCGCCACTACCTGATGCCGGCGCAGGATGTCGGCGATGTCGTCGGCATGCCGCATGTTGCCGGTATCGAGCGTCAGGTAAACGTAGCCGCGGCACTGCGGCTCGGCAGTCGCCGGCCCGGCCAGTGCGGCGAGGGCACAGACGGCCCCGAAGAGTGGCCGAAGCCGGCCGGCGACGCCGCTTCGACCCATCGCCTTTGCGCAGCCTTCCACTCAGCGCCAGGGCGCGGAGTTGGAAAAGAAGATTCCGTGCGGCGAGCGGCCGACCGGAATCGTATGCGCGATACGGCGCGCCTCGATGTCGACCACGGCGACCGTCTTGCCCCAGCGCTGGGTGATCCACAGCCACTTCCTGTCCGCACTGACTTCCATGCAGTCCGGGCCGTTGGGCACGACGATGTCGTGCTTCTTCTCCAGCGTCTGCTGGTCGATCAGGCTGACCGTGCCGGCCACCCGGTTGCCGACGAAGACGTGGCGGCCGTCGCCGAGCGGCCGGAAGTTGTGCGCGCCCTTGCCCGTGACGATGCGCCTGACCGACGTGCGGTTGCGCCAGTCGATCACCTCGACGTAGTCCTCGCCCATCACGCCGACGAGCAGGTGCTTTTCGTCCGGCGTCATCCAGATGCCGGCAGGCAGCCGGCCGACCTTCATCTTCCACAGCACGCTCTGGTCGGCCAGGCGGATTGCCGCGACCTCGTCGCTTTCCTGCAGGGTGACGAAGACGAACTGGCTGTCGGACGAAAACGCCATGTGACTCGGCGTGCGCGCCAGCGGCAGGCGCTTGACCGGCCGCAACTCGTCGCCTTCCGCGCCGTAGATGTCGACCCGATCGAGACGCAAGGCGTTGGCGACGAACCACTTCCGGTCAGGCGAAAAGCCGATCTGGTACGGGTCGGCAATGTTGCGAACCCGGCGCTGAACCGCGCCACTGACCGGATCCAGGAGGTGCAGGTCGTTGCTGGCGGCATTGGCGACGATCAGCGTCTTTCCGTCCGGGGTCGCCATCAGGTGGTGCGGCTCCTTGCCAACGTCGAACCGGCTCAGTTCCGTGCGCTTGTCCTGGTCGAGCAGCGAGACCGTGGCGTCGCCGGAATTCAGCACGACGACGACGCTGGCCTGGGCTGCGGCAGTCCACAACAGCAGGCCCGCGACGGCGGACGGCAGCGCGCGCCTGATGCGCGCGGCATTTGCTCCAGGGATCATCGTTTCGCCCGGCGGGTTATTCGGAGTCGCGGATTCTACTGAGCGCGGCGGCGCGGAACAGGCCGGCCCGACGGCAACTTGACCGGCGGAAAGAACGAGCCGACACGTCCCATGGCCGGCCGTGGTGGCGCCGGCAAACACGAACCGAGGATCAGTGCGCGCCCCAGATCGAATGCATGGCGGCCTCGAAGCGGTGGGCGATGCGATCGCGCGCCGGGTGCCCATGCTCCCGGATGACCCACCGGCCGGCCACCAGCACAGCGCGCCACGGCCGGCCCGGGCTCGAGAACACGAGCGCATCCACCAGCCGCTCCGGGGGCACGCCGAGGAGCGATGAAGCGTCTGCGGTGTCGCCGATCAGCGCATCGGCGCGCGCACCGACCTGCAGTCCCCAAGCGCGTTGTCCCGCTGCCGCTGCGCCGGCGTTGACGACGAGCGTGAACAACCGCTCGGCCGTCGACGGGACGCCCGCCTGCGGTGCCGCCGCAACGTTGCGGCGGCGCAGAGCCAGGCGCTGGCCGTACTCGAGCCAACGCAGTTCCTCGAGCGCATCGCGCGAGGCGTGACTGTCGGAGCCGATCGTGATCGGCACGCCGGCAGCGAGCCAGCCGGGCAGATCGCACAGGCCGTCACCGAGATTCGCCTCGGTGGTCGGGCAGATCACCACGGCAGCGCCGCTCCTGGCCACGTCTTCGATTTCCTTCGGCACCGTGTGCGTCGCGTGCACCAGGTGCCAGCGCGCATCGAGCATGCCCTGCCTGGCCAGCCATTCGATCGGACGCGCACCGGTGGCCTCGATGCAGTCGTCGACCTCGGCGGTCTGCTCGGCGACGTGAACGTGGATCGGACCGGCGAAGCCTTCGGCCAGGCGGCGCAGTTCGGCGATCGACTCGGGCGCGGCCGCGCGCAGCGAATGAACTGCCAGCCCCGCGTTCACCAGCGGCCGGCCGCAGGCAGCGATTGCGTTCGCGATCCGCCAGACGTCCGGCGCGCGCGCTGCGAAGCGCCGCTGCTCGTCGCGCAACGCGGGCTGCGCGAATCCGGCGCGCTCGTACAGCACCGGCAGCACCGTCAGGCCGATGCCCGCCTCGGCCGCCGCGTCGGCGAGCGCCCACGACAGTTCGAGAGGATCCGCGTATGCGCCGCCGTCGCGATCGTGCTGAAGGTAGTGGAACTCGCACACGTGCGTGTAGCCGCCCATCAGCAACTCGACGTAGAGCTGGGCGGCGACCGCGCGCAGCTCGTCCGGCGTTATGCGCGAAGCGACGCGATACATGCTGTCGCGCCACGACCAGAAGTCGTCGGACGCCGACTCGCGCCGCTCGGCGAGCCCGGCGAAGGCGCGCTGGAAGGCGTGGCTGTGCGCGTTGACGACGCCGGGCAGCAACGGGCCGGGCAGCGTCTGCGCGTCGGCGGGCGGCCGGGCAACGCCCGTGCTGATCTCCGACCAGCAGCCGTCGCCGCCGATGCGAAGCAGTACGTGCTCGCGCCAGCCTGCCTTGCCGGCCGGATCGGCGAGCCACGCCCAAGGGGCCCACAGTGCCGTCGGCCGCGCGTCAGGCATCAGGGCTCCAGGCGATCGCCGTTTGCAGAAGCGCGCGCAGCAGCGGCTCGAGCCCGGCCGCGCGATGCGGATCGATTTCGTAGGGCGGCTGCTCGGCCATGTACGTGGACCAGCACATCTCGAGCTGCACCGCGTGCACCCTGCCCTGGGGTTGTCCGTAGTGCCGCGTGATGTAGCCGCCCTTGAAACGGCCGTCGGTCACGTGCGTGTAACGGTCCTGTGCTTCAAGCACCCGCATCAGGGCGGCACGCAGCGACGGCGAGCAGCTGGCGCCGCCCGCGGCACCCAGGTTCAGGTCCGGGAGCCTGCCTTCGAACAGCCACGGCAGCACCGACTTGATGCTGTGACCGTCCCACAGGACCGCATGGCCGTGCTCGTCCTTCAGCCGCGCAAGTTCGGCCGCCAGCGCACCGTGATAAGGACGCCAATACTCGTCGAGCCGGGAGTGCACCTCAGCGTCGTCCGGCGCCTGGCCGTCCCGGTACAGCGGATCGCCGCTGAAGAAGCGCGTCGGGCAGAGCTCGGTGTTGTTGGCGCCGGCGTACATCGGCGTGTTTTCCGGCGGGCGATTGAGGTCGATCACGTAGCGCGAGTAACGCGGCACGATCACGCTGGCGCCGAGGTCGCGTGCAAAGCCATACAACCGGTCGAGATGCCAGTCGGCGTCTTCTGCAGCCAGCGCGCGCTCGACCAGGCGCGGCTTGAGCGGATCCGGGATGCGCGTGCCGACATGCGGCAGGCTCACCAGAAGCGGACGCGAGCCGGGGTGCAAGGTGTAGATCCAGTCGTTCATGATGTTCGTTCGCGTCCCGCCACGACGACGCGCCGGCAGGGATTGCCGCCGCCGAAGCGGTAAGCGAGTTCGTTGGGGTGTTCCAGGTCCCACACCGCGAAGTCGGCGCGCTGGCCCGCCGCAAGGCGGCCGCGGTCGGCGAAGCCCAGTGCCCGTGCGCCGCTGACGGTGACGCCGCGCAGTGCTTCCTCGGGCGTCAGGCGGAACAACGTGCAGGCCATGTTCATCATCAACAGCGGAGACAGCGTCGGCGACGAGCCGGGATTGTGATCGGTGGCGAGCGCGATCGGCACTGCCGCAGCCCGCAGCCGTTCGACCGGCGGCAGCTTCGTCTCGCGCAGGAAGTAGAAGGCGCCCGGCAGCAGCACGGCCACGGTGCCGGCGCGCGCCATCGCCGCCACGCCGGCGTCGCTCAGGTGTTCCAGGTGATCGCAGGACAGCGCGCCGAACTCGGCAGCGAGCTGCGCGCCGCCCTGGTCGGAGAGCTGCTCGGCGTGCAGCTTGACCGGCAGCCCGAGCGCACGCGCGGCCTCGAACAGGCGCCGCGTCTGCGCCGGCGAGAAGCCGATGCGGTCGCAGAAGGCGTCGACCGCGTCGACCAGACCCTCGGCATGAAACGCCGTCAGCCAGTCGCAGGCGGCGCCGATGTAATCGTCGGCACGGTCGTCGAACTCGGGCGGCAGTGCATGCGCGGCGAGATACGAGGTGCGGACCGTCACGGGCAGTTCGGCGCCGAGCCGTCGCGCGGCGCGAAGCATGCGCGCCTCGTGCTCGCGTGCGAGACCGTAGCCGGACTTGACCTCGAGCGTGGTCACACCCTCGGCCATCAGCGCCAGAGCGCGGCCGCGCGCGGCCCCGAACAGCGCGTCGTCGCTCGCCACGCGCGTGGCGGCGACCGTCGCGAGGATGCCCCCGCCGGCGCGGGCGATCTCCTCGTAGCTCGCACCCTGCAGCCGCAGTTCGAATTCGCGCGCGCGGTGTCCGCCATAGACCAGATGCGTATGGCAGTCGACCAGCCCCGGCGTCACCAGCGCACCCGCGAGATCGTGATCGGCTTCGACCGGCAGGCCGGGCGGCCGCTCGGCTTCGGCGCCGACCCAGATCAGCGTGCTGCCTTCGGTGATCATGGCGCCCCGTTCGACCAGCCCCCACGGCAACTCGCCGTCGAGCGTGGCCAGGCGTGCATTTCGCCACAGCGTCAGGCCCACGCGGCGTTCTCCTGCGGCGTGGCCGCGAGCCACCATCCGATCGCCGCCGCATCAGCGCGGTCCGGGATGAAAGTGAGCGAGGCCGGCGCCTCGTCGAACCAGAGCAGGCAGCGCGCCGGCGCCACGATATCGGTCGAGCCGACGCATTTTCCGGGCACCGAGGCAAAAAGCCCGCACTGCGCGGCGCGCGGCCGCCAGGGCTCATCCGCTCCGGCCGGGAACATGCCGCCGCGCATTCCGCGCAGCATGAGGTTCAGATCGCGCGTCGGGCCGTCCAGCAACCGGCATTCAGTCGGCGCTTCGCCGCTGAAGCGCAGCGGCGCGGATTCCGCTGTCAGGTGCTGCGTGACCCCGTCGACGGTCAGTTCGACTCCGTTGCCGTCGAGTACCGCGAACCAGCGTTCGACACCGCCACCAAACACCGAAAACGGACCGTCGGATTCCACGTCGGCGACACTGACCCGCAGGCGCCACGCCTCGACGCGTGGCCACGCGAGCAGTTCGCGCGTGAAGCCGCCACCGTTGCGCCAGCGCTGCGGCTCGACCTCGTCGAGGCGGATGGTCCGAACGCTCATGGGCTGAACCTCCCTGCGAGCTGATAGCGCGACCCCGGATGCACCAGCCGCGCCAGCGTGATCGGCGCCGCGCGGCTGACCGTGCGGCGGACGACGACCAGGCACGGCTCGTCGCGTCCGATGCCGAGCAGTTTCGCTTCCCGCGCCGTGGCGCGGCTCGCCTCGATCGTGTACTGCGCCTCCCACAACGGCGCCACCTCGAGCAGGTAGCGCGTCGGCGTGGTGCAGCTGAAATCAACGCTCAGATAATCCGGCGCGGCGGCGGGGTTAACGTAGCGATCCTCGCATTGCAGCGCAACGCCGTTGTCGTGATGCACGATCAGCGTGTGGAACACCGGGCTGCCTGTCGCAAGGCCGAGCCTGGCGGCCAGCGCGGCGACTGCCGGCTCTTTGCGCTGCAGGTGGACCTCGGCATGGTGCCGGTGGCCGCGCGCCTCGATCTCCTCCTGCAGGTCGCGGATGGTGAGGGTCGAGGAGATGCGGTGCAACTGCGCCGCGAACGTGCCCACTCCCTGCACGCGCTCGACCAGGCCTTCGGACAGCAGCTCGCGCAGCGCACGGTTCACCGTCATCCGGCTCACGCCGAACTTCGCCACCAGCTCGGCCTCGGAGGGCATCAGCTCGCCTGGCCGCCAGCGGCCGGCCGCCAGTCCGGCCTTGAGGAATTCCTTGACGCGTGAATACGGTGCGGCGGCGCGGGCGGCGGCGGCGTTCATGCCGCGATCGTACTTGCGCAGACCTGTCTAGACAAGAACGCTGGAGGCCGGCCCGTCGCGCCGACAGGCGATCCGGGCTTCCGCGCAGACTCTTGACCATGGTTGTCTAGACAAGTACAGTCACGCCATTCTCCTGCCTCGCCACAAGGGCTGCCGATGACCGACCTTTCCGCCCCGAAGATCGCCCGCCCGCGCCCGGTGCGCGCCCCGCGCGGAGCCGCGCTCACCTGCCGCAACTGGCAGATCGAGGCCGCGTACCGGATGATCCAGAACAACCTCGATCCCGAAGTGGCCGAGAACCCCGACGCGCTGGTGGTCTACGGCGGGATCGGCAAGGCGGCGCGCAACTGGGACTGCTTCGAGGCGATCCTGAAGGCGCTGCGCGAACTCGCCGAGGACGAGTCGCTGCTGGTGCAGTCGGGCAAGCCGGTCGCGGTCCTGCGCACGCATCCCGACGCGCCGCGCGTGCTGATCGCCAACTCGAACCTGGTGCCGAAGTGGGCCACCTGGGAGCACTTCAGCGAGCTCGACCGCAAGGGCCTGATGATGTACGGGCAGATGACGGCCGGCTCGTGGATCTACATCGGCAGCCAGGGCATCGTGCAGGGCACGTACGAAACCTTTGCCGAGGCCGGCCGCCAGCACTACGGCGGCAGCCTTGCCGGCAAGTGGATTCTCACCGCCGGCCTGGGCGGCATGGGCGGCGCGCAGCCGCTGGCCGCCACCTTTGCGGGCGCGGTGTCGCTGAACGTCGAGTGCCAGCAGAGCCGCATCGACTTCCGCCTGCGTTCACGCTACCTGGACGAACAGGCGACGAGCCTCGACGATGCTTTAGCAAGAATCGAGAAATACACCGCCGAAGAGAAGGCGGTTTCGATCGGCCTGCTCGGCAACGCTGCCGAAGTGATGCCGGAACTGGTTCGGCGCGCGCAGGCCGGCGGCATCAGGCCGGATCTGGTCACCGATCAGACCTCGGCGCACGACCTCGTCAACGGCTATCTCCCCGCCGGCTGGACCGTCGAGCAATGGCGCGCCGCCCAGGCCGACAGCGCGCAGCACGCGGCATTGACGGAGGCGGCGGCGAGAAGCTGCGCCGTGCACGTGCAGGCGATGCTCGCCTTCAAGGGCATGGGCGTGCCGACGGTGGACTACGGCAACAACATCCGCCAGGTCGCGTTCGACCAAGGCGTCAAGAACGCCTTCGACTTTCCGGGCTTCGTGCCGGCCTACATCCGGCCGCTGTTCTGCCGCGGCAAGGGACCGTTCCGCTGGGTGGCCCTGTCGGGCGACCCCGAGGACATCCGCAAGACCGACACCAGGCTGAAGGAGCTCTTTCCGGAGGACGCCCATCTGCAACGCTGGCTCGACATGGCGGAACGCCGCATCGCCTTCCAGGGTCTGCCGGCGCGCATCTGCTGGATCGGGCTCGGTGAGCGGCACCGCGCCGCGCTGGCGTTCAACGAGATGGTCAAGTCGGGCGAACTGAAGGCGCCGATCGTGATCGGCCGCGATCACCTCGACTCCGGCTCGGTGGCCAGCCCGAACCGCGAGACCGAAGCGATGCGCGACGGCTCCGACGCCGTTTCCGACTGGCCGCTGCTCAATGCGCTGGTCGCCACCGCCGGCGGCGCCACCTGGGTCAGCCTGCACCACGGCGGCGGCGTCGGCATGGGCTATTCGCAGCATGCCGGCGTCGTCATCGTCTGCGACGGGACCGACGCCGCCGCGAGGCGCATCGAACGCGTACTGTGGAACGATCCGGCCATGGGCGTGATCCGTCACGCCGATGCCGGCTACGAAGACGCGATCGCCTGTGCCCGCGAGCAGGGTGTGAATATGCCGATGCTGGGGCGGTGACTGCCTTGCCACGGATGAACACGGATGAACACGGATAGTGGCAAGACCTTTTGCCACGGATTGCACGGATTGAACCGATCCTTGATCCGTGTTCATCCGTGTTGATCCGTGGCAAATGCTCTTCCTTTCCGAACCCATGAAACTGATCCCCGGCGCATTGCGCCTCGAAGACCTGCAGGCGATCCATGCCGGCGGCGTGCCGATCGAGGTCGACCCGGCCGCGCATGCGGCGGTCGCCGCCAGCGCGGCAGTCGTGCAGCGTGCGGCGGCCGGCTCGGCCGCCGTCTACGGCGTCAACACGGGTTTCGGCAAGCTCGCGTCGACGAAGATCAGCGAGGCCGATCTCGCCACGCTGCAGCTGAACCTGATCCGCTCGCACAGCGTGGGCGTCGGCGAACCGCTGCAGCCGGCGGTGGTCCGGCTGATGCTGGCCCTCAAGGCCGCCAGCCTGGCGCGCGGCTACTCGGGCGTGCGACTGCAGGTCATCGACACGCTGGTCAAGGTGCACAACGCCGGCCTGGTGCCGTACATACCGAGCCAGGGTTCCGTCGGCGCCTCGGGCGACCTGGCGCCGCTGGCGCACATGACGCTGGCCCTGATCGGCGAAGGCGAATTCCTTGTCGATGGCCACCGCTCGCCGGCAGCGCCGCTGCTCGCGGCGGCCGGGATCGAGCCGCTGCGACTGCAGGCGAAGGAAGGCCTCGCGCTGATCAACGGGACACAGACGTCCACGGCGCTTGCGCTGCACGCGCTGCTCACCTTCGAACCGGTCCTCGAAGCCGCGCTGGTCATCGGCGCGCTGACGGTCGACGCAGCCCGCGGCAGCGACGGTCCGTTCGATCCACGCATCCACGAACTGCGCGGTCAGCCTGGGCAGATCGACGTGGCCCAGTACTACCGCGCCCTGCTGGCCGGCAGCGGCATCCGCGCCTCGCACCGCGAGGGCGACGACCGCGTCCAGGATCCCTATTGCCTGCGCTGCCAGCCGCAGGTCGTCGGCGCCTGTCTCGATCAGCTACGTCACTCGGCGCTGGTGCTGCTGCGCGAAGCGAACGCGGTGACCGACAACCCGCTGGTCTTCTCGGGCGATGGCGCACTGATCTCCGGCGGCAATTTCCACGCCGAGCCGGTGGCGCTGGCGTGCGACGCGATGGCGCTGGCGATCGCCGAGGTCGGCGCGATTGCCGAACGGCGCATCGCGATGCTGATCGACACCGGCGTGTCCCGCCTGCCGCCGTTCCTCGCGCGCGATCCGGGCCTGAACTCCGGCTTCATGATCGCCCACGTCACGGCCGCGGCGCTGGCCAGCGAGAACAAGTCGCTGGCCCACCCGGCCAGCGTCGACAGCCTGCCGACCTCCGCCAACCAGGAGGACCACGTCAGCATGGCCACCTTCGCCGCCCGGCGCCTGCTGCCGATGATCGGCAACACCGCGCACGTGCTCGGCATCGAACTGCTCGCCGCCGCGCAGGGCGTCGAGTTCCTTCGTCCGCTGGAAAGTTCGCCGGCGCTGGAAACCGCGCACGCGCTGGTCCGGCAGAGGTGCCCAGAGCTCGAGCGCGACCGCTACCTGGCGCCGGACATCGATCAGGCGACGATGCTCGTCACCGACGGTTCGCTGTCGCGCATCTTTCGCACGCTGCCCGATCTGCCGGTGCTGTGGATTCCGGCGTGAAAGGCCGGCACGGCCGGCGCGGATGAGCGCGCCGGTGCGGCTCCGCTCAGCGCGCGCCTGACTCGCCCTTCAGGTAAGCCGCCAGCGGCGCGTCCTGGTTATGCGCGTGGGCGGCGAACCAGCCCATCAGTTCATGCGCGTAGTGCCGCACGCCGTCGACGTCGCCAGCGTCGAAACGGCGCCGCATCTCGGCCAGACGTTCGACGAAACGGTCGTGCTCGCGCTTGTGCACCCCGTAGTGCGGATAGTTCTCCTGCAGCATGTACTGCTCTTCGAGCGCGGTGTGGCGGAGCATGTGCTCGTGCAGCGCCAGCAGGTGCTCGCCGTAGTCGGCCTCGGCCGGGTCGTTCAGCGCATCGACGATCGCCTGGAACTCGTGGTGCAGGTCGTCGATCGGCTTGAAACCGACGAAGATGTCGTCGTGTCGCGTCTTGGGCGCGGCCTGGCTCATGGTGTTCTCCAACCGGTTTGACGGCGAAAAGGTAAGGCGGCGGCCCCCCGGCGCGCTTGACCGAGCGCAAACCGCGCCCGATCGTACTTGCGTCCGCCGCCGCAAGCGGCAAACTTCTGCCGTCCGGACCGCATTCCGGAGGAAACAATGCTCGAATTGGCTTCGCTGATCAACCGCCAGGCCCGCTTCCGCGCCGCAGCACCGGCGCTGACCTTCGACGGGACCACGCACACCTACGCCCGGTTCGCCGAGCGCGTGAACCGCACGGCAAACGCGCTGGCCGGCCTTGGCATCCGGCACGGCGACAAGGTGGCGAGCCTGCTCGGCAACTGCCGCGAACTCGTCGAACTGACCTTCGCCGTGCCTTCGCTCGGCGCGGTGAACGTGCCGCTGTCGCCGCTGCTGATGGGCCCGGGGCTGCGCGCGCTGCTCGCCGATTCACAGGCCGCCGCGCTGGTCACCCAGGTGTCGATGCTGCCGGTGATCGCCTCGATCGGCGACGAGCTGCCGCAGGTGCTGCGCCGTCGCATCGTGCTCGTCGACGGCGCGGAGCCCGGCTGCTTCAGCCTGGCCGAACTGCGCTCGGCGTCGCCGGACGCTGCGCCACGCGTGACGGTACAGCAGGACGACCTGTTCAACATCATGTACACGAGCGGCACCACCGGAATGCCGAAGGGGATCATGCACACGCACTTCGTGCGCGCGATGTATGCGCTGCTGATGGGCGCAGCGTGGCGGATGACGCCCGAGTCGGTGGTCCTGCACACCGGCGCCATCGTATTCAACGGCGCCTACGTGACGCTGATGCCGTGCTTTCACCTTGGCGCGCACTACGTGCTGGCGCGGCAGTTCGACGCCGCCGACGCGCTCGACCTGATCGAGCGCCACCGGGTCACGCACACGATGATGGTTCCGGCGCAGATCGTCGCGCTGCTCGACGCGCCGGGCTTCGCGGCGGAGAAACTCGCCTCGCTGCAGATGATCCTGTCGCTCGGCGCGCCGCTGCACCAGGAGCAGAAGGAGCGGCTCAACCGCCTGCTGCCGGGCCGGTTCTACGAGTTGTACGGACTGACCGAGGGCTTCGTCACCATCCTCGACGTCGCCGACTCCGTGCGCAAGGCAGGCTCGGTCGGCGTCCCGCCGCCCTTCTTCTCGATGCGCATCGTGCGCGAGGATGGCACCGACGTACCGACCGGCGAGATCGGCGAGATCGTCGGCCGCGGCCCGATCATGATGAGCGGGTACCACAACCGCCCCGATCTCACCGAAAAGGCGATCCGCAACGGCTGGCTGCTCACCGGCGACATGGGCTTCGTCGACGAGGAGGGCTACCTGCACCTCGTCGACCGCAAGAAAGACATGATCGACTCGGGCGGCGTGAAGGTCTACCCGCGCGACGTCGAGGAGATCGCCGCGCGCCATCCGGCGGTGGCCGAGGTCGCCGTGTTCGGCGTGCCGGACGAGAAGTGGGGCGAGACGCCGGTGGCCGCGGTGATCCTGCACGCCGACGGGCACGCCACCGAAGACGAACTGCGCGAGTGGATCAACGCCCACGTCGCGGCGCGTTACCAGCGCGTGGCGCGCGTTCTGGTGATGAAGGACTTCCCGCGCAGCGCTGCCGGCAAGACGCTCAAGCGCGAGATGCGCGCGCCGTTCTGGGCCGGGCGGGAGAAGAACATCTAGCGTTCGCGCCGCGGCAGCCGCAAGAAAGACGGAGGGCCAGGCACCTCCCGGTGGCTGGCCCGTCCGAGGGCGGGCTCGATGCCCGCCACAGGTGGTGTATCAGCGATACACCAAGACCGGAATCGTCGAGTGCGTCAGCACCTTCTGTGTCTCGCTGCCGAGCAGCACCGCACTCAATCCGCGCCGCCCATGCGAGGCCATGAAGATGACGTCGCAGCCCTTCTTGCCGGCGGTTTCGATGATTGCCTCATAGGGCGAGAAAGACTTGACGGTCACCGTTTCGCACGGAACCTTGGCGTCCTTGGCGGCCTGCACGATCGGCGCCAGCCTCTGCTCGGCTGCCTGGGCGTTGCGCGCCTCGAACGCCTCGAGTGTCTCGGGGCGGTACTCGGAGAGGGTCGAGTACGAATACGGCTCCACGACCGTCAGCCCGACCACCGCGGCGCCCAGCTCGCCGGCCATCTTCAGCGCACCCTGCGCCGCCTTGGTGGACAACTCGGACCCATCGGTCGGCAACAGAATTTTCTTGAACATGTCGGTTTCTCCGCGACCTCGAATTCATGCTAAGCGGCCGACATTCGCCGCAGTTGATGGTCATCAAGTCCCGTCGAGGCGACCCGGCATGCACGCAAGATGCTGCAGCGCCACCGCCGCGGCGGCAAATCCCATCGCCCCAGTCACGGCAACCGTCGACCCGAAGCCGGCGCAGGCCAGCCGCGCCTGCGGCGAGCAGTCCTGCGGCACGCGGATCGGCTCGTCCGAATATATCGCCGTGACCCCGAACCTGCGCACCCGTCCGCCGCTTTCGCGCGGAAACCCGTGATACCGGCGCAGGCGGTAGCGGACCTTCGCCAGCAGAGGATCGCCGCTCGCGCGCGCGAGATCGTCCTGCCGCAGGCGGGTCGGATCGAGGCGGCCACCCGCCGCACCGCAGGTGACGACGGCGATTCCCTGAACGCGGCAGGCCGCGATCAACGCGGCCTTGGCGCTGACCTGGTCGATGCAGTCGAGCACTACATCGTGTCCTGCCGCCAGCGCGGCCGCGTTGTCGGCGTCGACGAAGGCATCGACCGGGTGCACCGCGCAGGACGGGTCGATCGCCAGGATGCGCTCGGCCATCGCAAGCACCTTGGCCCTGCCGTAGGCGTCGCCGAGCGCGTGGATCTGCCGGTTGGTGTTGCTCTCGGCAATGTGGTCGAGATCGATCAGCGAGATCGCACCGACGTGGCTTCGCGCCAGCGCCTCGGCGGCCCACGAGCCGACGCCGCCGATTCCGACAACCGCGACCCGGGCAACGCGCAGCCGCGCCAGGCCCGCCTCCCCGTATAACCGCGCCACGCCGGCAAAGCGGCGCTCGAGATCGGCCGGCCCGGATGCGTCGGGCACCAATGGCCCCGGCATGTCCATCGGCTCGGGGATCAGCTCTCGCGCACCATCTGCACGATCCGGTTCACGTCGATGCTGCGCGCCTGCTGCTCGATCTGCGGCTGGTAGCGGCCCTGCAGTCCGCGCGCCTCCTGCACCACGCCGTCGAAGGCGTCCTTCAGCATCTGCGTGCTCATCGTTCGGCCGCCGGCGTAGTAGCGCACCGCAACCTTGCCGAGCGCATACGTGGTGGCGAACGAAAAGGCCACGCCGGTGGCGCCTCGCGCCAGTCCGCCGGCCATGCGTCCGGCCACCTTGCCGAAAATGCCGCCGATGAGCTTGCGGCCGATCTCCTCCAGGTACTGCCCCGTGAGCCCGACGCCCATCGCCGCCAGCAGGTCCTTGATGTGACCGCGGTCGAGTTCGTAGCCGTGTGCCTTGCCGATCCGGTACACCATGCGCATCTGCAGCGGGATGATCGCCATCGAGGCCATCGACTGCGGCAGCAGTTCGAGGGCACCGTTCAGGATCGCGGCGTTGATGATCAACTTGTCCAGCGCCGCGCTGTCGGCAGGCACGCTCGCCACGACGGGCTCCCGTGACGTCTGTGCCGGCCCGCCGGGCGCTTCCCCGGCCGGCGTTGTCGTCGCCGGCAACGGCAGGGTCACGAGCGCATCGGCAACGGCAGCCGGCTCGGCCATCTGCGGCGGCGTCAGGCCGAGCTCCGCACCGAGATTGGCGAGGAACCGCGTCTCCTGCTCGTTGCGCAGGCCATCGGCATCGCAGACGCCCACCGCCAGTTCGAAGGCGAGCTGGCGCGTTTCCCTGCTGTCCAGCATCACCGCAGCCCTCGCCACATCGATGCGCTTCAGCAGCACGTCCTGGTAGAGGGAAGGAAGATTCAGATCGCCGGCTTCGTCGCCAAGCGCCTCGGCCACGCGCCGGATTTCGTCGCGCTCGGCGTCCGCTTTTTGACCATCGGCGTAGGCGGCCATCAGGGTGATGGCGAGCACCGCTCGAGTTTCCTCTGAGTTCATCTGCAGTCTCCGGTCGACTTCGGTTCGTGACACAACACTGATAACCTACCGTCAGCAGCTTGGCGCGAACCCATTGGACGATAATCTGTCCGGCGCTTCCTTGGAGGGAAAACGATGAAAGCCAACGTAGGCGGCATCGACCGCATCCTGCGCATTGCCGTCGGCGCGCTGCTGATCGTGCTTGCGGCGCTGAACGTCATCGGCGCCTGGGGCTACATCGGCGTTCTGGTCCTGGCTACGGGGCTGTTCCGCTTCTGCCTGGCCTACCTGCCATTCGGCTGGAGCACCTGCGAGAGCAAGTCCGGGCAGGCCAAGGCCTGAAGCCGCGTGTCGGGCCGCTCGCGGTCGCCGCGGACTTCGGCGGTCACTGGACGCCCTTGACCATGTCCTCGACGACCTTCTTGGCGTCGCCGAAGACCATCATCGTCTTGTCCATGTAGAAAAGCTCGTTGTCCAGGCCGGCGTAGCCGGCGGCCATCGAACGCTTGTTGACGATGATCTGCCGCGCCTTGTAGGCCTCGAGGATCGGCATGCCGGCGATCGCCGACTTCGGGTCCTTCGCAGCCGGGTTCACCACGTCGTTGGCACCCAGCACGAGCACGACGTCGGTGTCGCTGAACTCGGAGTTGATGTCTTCCATCTCGAAAACCTGGTCGTAGGGCACCTCGGCCTCGGCCAGCAGCACGTTCATGTGCCCGGGCATCCGCCCCGCCACCGGGTGGATCGCATAGCGCACCCGGATGCCTTTCTCGATCAGCTTGTCGGCGAGTTCCTTCAGCGGATGCTGCGCGCGCGCCACGGCCAGCCCGTAGCCAGGCACGATGACCACGCTCTCCGCATTGGCCATCAGGAAAGCCGCGTCGTCGGGCGAGCCCGACTTGACCGGACGCTGCTCTCCCGCCACTGCCGCAACGCCGCTCTCCTGGCCGAAGCCACCGAGGATCACGTTGAAGAACGAGCGGTTCATCGCCTTGCACATGATGTAACTGAGGATCGCGCCCGATGAACCCACCAACGACCCGGCGATGATCAGCATCGAGTTGTTCAGCGAGAAGCCGATGCCCGCCGCGGCCCAGCCGGAGTAGCTGTTCAGCATCGACACCACCACCGGCATGTCGGCGCCGCCGATCGGGATGATGATCAGCACGCCGAGCACGAACGCGATGGCGAGCATCGCCCAGAACGGCAGCCACTGCTGCGTGCCGGCGAACCACAGGCCGAAGACCAGCATGGCGATGGCCAGTGCCAGGTTCAGCATGTGCTGGCCCGGAAAAGTCACCGGCGCGCTCTTGAACACGCGCAGCTTGTAGCGGCCGGCCAGTTTGCCGAAGGCGATCACCGACCCGGAGAAGGTGATCGCGCCGACGAACGCGCCGATGAACAGCTCGACCCGGTTGCCGAGCGGAATCGGCCCGCCGTGCTCGACGATGTTGAACGCCCACGGCTCGGCCACCGCGGCAACGGCGATGAACACCGCGGCCAGGCCGATCATCGAGTGCATGAAGGCGACCATCTCGGGCATCTTGGTCATCTCGACCGTGCGCGCGATGTAGGTGCCGATGCCGCCGCCGACCACCAGGCCGACGAGGATCCAGCCCATGCCGATGGTGGCGATCTCCGGCGCCAGCTTGTAGACGAGCGCGACGGTAGTGAAGATCGCAATGGCCATGCCGACCATGCCGAACACGTTGCCAAGGCGGGAGGTGGTCGGATGCGACAGGCCCTTCAGGGCCTGGATGAAGAACACCGAGGCGACCAGGTACAGCAGGATGACGACGTTCAGGCTCATGCTCTGGCCCTCCGGGCCGGTGAAACGTGAAGGGTGAAATGTGAAGGTTGGGCTATCGCGGACTTCCTCGATGTTTCACGTTTCACTTTTCGCCCTTCTCTGCTTTCGGCGCCTTCTTCTTGAACATTTCCAGCATTCGACGCGTGACCAGGAAGCCGCCGAAGACGTTCACCGCCGCCAGCGCGACCGCCAGCACGCCCATGCTCTTCCCAAGCACGGTTTCAGTGAGCGCCGCCGCCAGCATCGCGCCGACGATGATGATCGCCGAGATCGCATTTGTGACGCTCATCAGCGGCGTGTGCAGCGCCGGCGTGACGTTCCACACCACGTGGTAGCCGACGTAGATGGCGAGCACGAAGATGATCAGGTTGATGACGGTGGGGTTGACGGCTTCCACGGTGTGCTCCTACAGAAGTTCTTCGAGTTCGCGCTGCAGCCGGCGCACGATCTCGCCGGCGGGATCGTTGGCCGCGAGGCCGGCTGCCTGCCCGGCCCACAGCGAAACGTACTCGGCCCTGCCTTGCGCATTGGCCGCCGCACGCAGGTCCTGGGTCAGGCGGTTCTGGATCGGATAGTCGGGAATGTCGCCGGCGGCGTCGATCTCCTGCATGAAGCGGTTGACCGCACCGCGCGCCCAGCGCCCGCTGAAGGCGCGCGTCAGCCGCGTGCCCGTGTCGCCCAGCCCGACCAGAGCCGCCTTGTAAGCGTCCGAAGCGCCGCACTCCGGCGATCGCAGCAACGCGCTGCCCAGCTGAACCCCGCTCGCGCCGAGCAGCAGCGCGGCCGCGATCTGCTCGGCGGTCATCACGCCGCCGGCAGCGATCAGAGGCACTTCCACCGCCGCCGCGGCCTGCGGGAGAAGTGCGAACAGCCCGACCTGCGCCGCCTCCGCGGGCACGGCAAAGGTGGCGCGATGGCCGCCGGCCTCGATCCCTGACGCGACGACCGCATCGCAGCCGAGTCCGGCAAGCTGCACTGCCTCCTGCACGCAGGTCGCGGTGCCGATCACCTTGACACCCTGCGCATGTAGCGCCTCGAGACGCGGAGCGTCGAGCGCGCCGAAGGTGAACGAGAACACCGGCACGCGCGCACCCAGGACAGCGTCGAACTGCGCCGTGAAGTCCGGCGCGAATGTCGACGGGATCCTGCCGCGCGGCAGGCCGAGTTCGGTGCGATAGCGGGCGAGCCTGGCCTGCATGCGCAGGATCTGCGCCTCGTCCGCAGCCGCGTGCGGCGTGATGAACAGGTTGACCGCGAACGGGCGGTCCGTGAGTTCACGGATGCGCCCGATCGCCGCTTCGATCTGCTCGGGGCTCATCATCCCGCAGCCGATCGAGCCAAGCCCCCCGGCGTTGGATACGGCAGCAGCGAGTTCCGGCGTGTTCACGCCGGCCATCGGCCCGCCGACGATGGCCTGCTCGATGCCGAGCAGCGACGCCAGCCGCGCGGCCCGCTGGCGGATCAGGTCAGTGCTGCGCGGCACGGTCACGTGTCGTCCCCGCGCAAGCGGCAACCCCTGCACTTGCGCGACGTTCAAGGATTGCAGCACGGAACACGCAAGCGGCCTTGGATTCCCGCCTCCGCGGGAATGACACTTCGGCGCTGCGCAAGCGCCTCACGCGCCCTTCCGCCGGATCTCGCCGCCCATGCACATCAGGCACGCGGCGACGATGTCGTCTTCGAGGTTCACCGCGAGCTTGCCTTCCTTGTCGACGACCAGCTTCAGGAAGTCGAGCAGGTTGCGCGCGTACAGCGCGGAACTGTCGGCCGGTACCGTCGCCGGCAGGTTGGGCACGCCGATGATGTGCACATGGTGCTTCGTCACGGTCTTTCCGAGTTCGGCGATCTCGCAGTTGCCGCCCTGTTCGACCGCCATGTCGAGGATCACCGAGCCGGGCTTCATCGACTGCACCATCGCTTCAGTGACCAGCACCGGCGCCTTCCGCCCGGGAATCAGCGCAGTCGTGATCACGATATCCGCCTGCGCGATGCGCTTGGCCACCTCGGCGGCCTGCCGCTTCATCCACGCTTCCGGCATCGGCCGGGCATAACCTCCGACGCCCTTGGCGATCTCACGCTCCTCGTCGGTCTCGAACGGCACGTCGATGAACTTCGCGCCGAGCGATTCGATCTGCTCCTTGACCGCCGGTCGCACGTCGGAGGCCTCGATCACCGCGCCGAGCCGCTTGGCGGTGGCGATCGCCTGCAGGCCGGCCACTCCGGCACCGAGGATCACCACGCGCGCCGCCTTGATCGTGCCGGCGGCCGTCATCATCATCGGCATCAGGCGGCCGTACGTATTCGCGGCGAGCAGCACCGCCTTGTAGCCGGCGATGTTGGCCTGCGACGACAGCACGTCCATGCTCTGCGCCCGCGTGGTGCGTGGCGCGGCTTCCAGGGCAAACGCGGTCAGGCCCGCCGCGTTCATCGCCGCGATGCCGTCGGCGTTGAACGGCTCGAGCATGCCGATCAGCACCGCGCCCTTGCTCATCTGCCCGAGTTCCTCGGCTGTCGGCAGGCGTACCTTCAGCACCATCTCGGCGCCGAGCGCCTGCGCCGCCGAGCCAACCTGCGCGCCGGCGGCCGCGTACATCTCGTCGGTCTGGCTGGCCGCGAGCCCCGCGCCCGACTGAACGAGCACCGAATGCTTGCCAGCGACCAGCTTCTTTACCGTTTCGGCGGTCGCGGCAACGCGCGTCTCGCCCGGCCTCGTCTCGGCCGGCACCCCGATCTGCATGGAGGTCTCCCTGCTTGTTTCTTGCGCCGCGAGGCCGATGGCGCCGGCCAGGCTGACTAGAATTTACGCGATTGTCCCATCCCATCCACCGGCGCGGCTAGCGCCTGCCCTGGAAAAACATGCCGGATCCGTGGAAACCGTCGGTCACCGTGGCCGCCGTCATCGAGCGAGACGGCCGCTTCCTGCTGGTCGAAGAGCAGACCGATGACGGCGTTCGCCTGAACCAGCCGGCGGGCCACCTCGATCCGGGCGAAAGCCTGCTCGCCGCCGCTGCGCGCGAGACGCTGGAGGAGACGGCGTTCACGTTCACGCCCACGCACCTTGTCGGCGTGTATCTATGGCGCGCCGCATCGCAGCCGCTCGGTAACACGACGACCTACCTGCGCTTCGCGTTCTGCGGCGAGCTTGGTACTCAGGACTCAGGACGCGCGCTGGACGATGGCATCCTGCGCACGCTGTGGCTGACGCGCGAGGAAATCGCGGCACGCGCTGCGCAGCAGCGCAGCCCACTCGTGCAGCGCTGCGTCGACGACTATCTGCGCGGGGCGCGGTTCCCGATCGATCTGCTGTTCACGCACCCCTCGGCGCTCCTCCCAAGCGTCGCCCCGATCGTCGCCCCGTCGCCGGCGCAGGCCGGGGCCCAAGTTCACGGCGCCGCAGATTGGGTCCCGGCCTGCGCCGGGACGACAAGTTCGAAATGACCCAACCGCGCGTCGTGGTCGGCCTTTCCGGCGGCGTCGACTCGTCGGTTGCCGCGTACCTGCTCAAGACAGCAGGGCTACGAGGTCGTCGGCCTGTTCATGAAGAACTGGGAAGACGACAACGACGAGCACTGCTCGTCGAGGCAGGACTGGATCGACGCCGCCTCGGTCGCCGACGTGCTCGGCATCGACCTCGAGGCAGTCAACTTTGCCGCCGAGTACCGCGAGCGCGTCTTCGCCAGTTTTCTCGCCGAGTATTCGGCCGGTCGCACGCCCAACCCCGACGTGCTGTGCAACGCCGAGATCAAGTTCAAGGCCTTTCTCGATCACGCGCTGCGCCTCGGGGCCGCGCACATCGCCACCGGGCACTACGCCCGCGTGCAAGGGCACGATGGCCGCTTCGAACTGCTGCGCGGCGTCGATCCGACCAAGGACCAGAGCTACTTCCTGCACCGGTTGAACCAGGGCCAGCTGGCAAGGACGCTGTTTCCCGTCGGCCACCTGCACAAGTCGGACGTGCGGCGCATCGCCAGCGAGATCGGCCTGCCGAATGCGGCAAAGCGCGACTCCACCGGGATCTGCTTCATCGGCGAACGGCCGTTCCGCGAGTTCCTCAACCGCTACCTGCCGCTGAAGCCCGGGCCGATCCGCACGCCGGACGGCAAGGTGGTCGGCGAGCACGTCGGGCTCGCCTTCTACACGCTCGGCCAGCGCAAGGGCATCGGCGTCGGCGGCACGCGCGAAGGCTCCGGCGAGCCGTGGTTCGTCGCCCGCAAGGACATGGCGACCAACACGCTGTGGATCGTGCAGGGCCACGAGCACCCGTGGCTGCTGGCGAGCCGGCTGGTTGCCGCCGATGCCGCCTGGATCGGTGGCGAGCCGCCCGCCGCCGGCACGCGGCTGACCGCCAAGACCCGCTACCGGCAGGCCGACGCGACCTGCACCGTGACCCGCGTGGAGGGCACGCGCTTCTCGCTCGCCTTCGATTCGCCGCAATGGGCGGCGACGCCGGGGCAGTCTGCCGTGCTGTACGAGGCGGAGCGCTGCCTCGGGGGCGGCGTCATCGACCGGGTCGAAGCGCGGCAGGCAGAGCCCGCGCCGGTCTAGCGCAAGGCGGCCCTGCGGCAGCGGCGCAGCAGCCAGCCCGCCTTGATGAATACGGCGAAGTAGGCAAGGCCGAGCGCGACGTAGGCCGCGAAGAGGGCGGGCTCGGACACACCGGCGCGCCAGCCGACGGCACCGATTGCGCCGAGCAGCGCGTTGGCGGCGATCAACAGCGCCAACGCGCCTCTGTCCGACAGACCGCAGCGCTGCAGCAGGTGATGAATGTGGGCGCGGTCGGCCGCGACGGGGCTGCGCCGCCGCAGCAGCCGCCGCACGGTGACGGTGAACAGGTCGAACAGCACCAGCCCGACGACCCACAGCATCACGACCGGGGGCACGGCCACGTCTCGCTGCTGCGTCAGGTCGATGGTGAACCAGGCCACGGCGAAGCCGAGCACCAGGCTGCCGGCATCGCCCATGAACGTTCGCCGCGCGCCGCGCCACGGATGCGGCAGGTTGAAGAGCAGGAAGCCGGCCAGCGCGCCGAGCAGGGTCGCGATGACCGATACCGATTCGGCTTCGCCGAGCCAGAAGGCGAAGATGGCGAGGTAGCCGAGCATCACCGCGACCAGACCGCCGGCGAGGCCGTCGATCCCGTCGAGCATGTTGATCCCGTTGACCACGGCCAGCGTCGCAAAGACGGTGAACGGAATCGACCCGCCGTCGAGTCGCAGCGGGCCACGGCCGAACAGGTCGCCGAGATCGACCAGGCGGTGCTCGCCCCACGTCGTCATCAGCACCGCGGCGAGAAGCTGCACGCCCAGCTTGGCGCGCGGCGAGGCCTCGACCAGATCGTCGATCACGCCGACGACCGCCAGCACGGCCATCAGCGCCAGGAAGACCGCGACCTCGGCCAGCGCACCGGAAAAAGCCACCAGCGAGAGGAAGAACCCCAGGGCGAGCGCGATGCCGCCGGTCACCGGAACCGACTCGCTGTGGCGCTTTCGCCCGCCGGGATGATCGAGCAGGCGCAGCCGCTGCGCGGGCCGGCGCAGCAACACGATCAGCAGTGCGGTCAGAAGGAACGCAAAAAGGGGCGGAGCCAAGAAGGCCACTCGAAGCGGAACCGGACAGGCGACTCGCCGCGATTATGCAGGGAGCGCTCCGCGGCGCCCGCCTCGGACGCCGTGCCTAGGCCGTCTCGTCACCGGGCGCCTCGACGTACTCCGGCACCCAGGTGCGCAGGAAGTGGCGCGCCTCGCCGTCGCTGCGGATCTGCACACCCAAGTCGGCCAGCAGCGCGTCGAGCGCCGCGACGTCGACCGGTCGCGCCTTGGCCACCCGGACGCTCGGGTGCGACGTGCGGTCCGTGAGCTCGTCGCTGCTGAACACCTCCTCGTGCAGTTTCTCGCCCGGCCGCAGGCCGACGAAGCGGATCTCGATGTCCTCCTCGCTGCGGCCGCAGAGCTGAATGATCGTGCGCGCCACGTCGAGGATGCGCACCGGCCGGCCCATCTCCAGCACGAAGATCTGCCCGCCGACACCGAGCGCGGCCGCCTGCAGCACGAGCTGCGAGGCCTCGGGAATCGACATGAAGTAACGGGTGGCCTCCGGGTGCGTGACGGTGACCGGCCCGCCGCGCGCCACCTGTTCCTGGAACTTGGGGATCACGCTGCCGGCGCTGCCGAGCACGTTGCCGAAGCGCACCATGCTGACCAGCGTCGAGCGGTCGGCCGGCTGCAGCGACTGGCAGACGATCTCGGCCACCCGCTTGGTCGCACCCATCACGTTGGTGGGATTGACGGCCTTGTCGGTGGAGATCAGCACGAAGCGCGGGACGCCCGCGGCAACGGCCTCGGCCGCCACCGTGTACGTGCCGAAGATGTTGTTCCTGACCGCCTGCCAGGCGTTGTCGCGTTCCATCAGCGGCACGTGCTTGTAGGCCGCCGCGTGAAACACGATCGCCGGCCGCTGCGCCGCGATCACCTCGCGCACGCGCGAGGCATCCTTGACGTCGCCGACGAAGCCCACGAACGGCACCTCGGGAAACAGCTCGCTGAACTCCTCGCCGATCCGGTACAGCGCGAACTCGCTGTGCTCGTAGAACACCAGCCGTGCCGGCGCGAAGCGCGCCACCTGCCGGCACAGCTCCGAGCCGATCGAGCCGCCGGCGCCGGTGACCATCACGACGGCACCGCCGAGCATCTGTCCCGACCTCGGCGCTGTTGATGCGCACCGCATCGCGGCCGAGCAGGTCCTCGAGATTGATGCGGCGGATGTTCTCGATCGTCACCCGCCCCTCGATCAGGTCGGACAGCGCCGGCAGCAGCAGCGCGTTGAGCCCGGCCCGCATGCAGGTCGTCGCCGCCTGCTGGCGACGCTCGGTCGAGGCGTCGGGCATCGCGATCACCGCGTCGCGCACGTCCATCTCGCGCGCCAGGCGCTCGACGTCGGCCAGCGCACCGAGGACCGGCACGCCGTGGATCTCGCGTCCGTGCGCCTCGCGCCGGTCGTCGAAAGCGCCGACGACGTGCCACTGCGGCGAGGCGGCCAGCTCGCGCATCAGCCTCGCGCCGGGTTCGCCGGTGCCGAGCACGAAGAGTTTTCGCCGTTGCGCGCCGCCGGCCTCGCGCGGCGTCCTGCGCCTCGCGCCAGGCGCGGTACAGCGCGCGCATCCCACCCACGGCCAGCACGACCAGGATCGGCGACAGCACGATCACCGAGCGCGGGATCAGCAGGTCGAACTGCGCCAGGTAGGCAACCACCGCCACGGTCGCCGCCGCCAGCGCCACCGCCCGGCCGATACGCAGCAGGTCGGGCAGGCTGGAGAAGCGCACCATGCCGCGATACAGGCCCAAGCCGAGGAAGGCGACGCCGTAGATCGGCACCACCCAGAGCAGGCTGCGCAGCGCCAGCGCGAGGTACTCGTCGGGCAACTGCAGGTTGAAGCGCAGCCAGAAGGCGGCCAGCCAGGCGAAAGCCACCGACGCCAGGTCCGCGCCGAGCAACGCCAACGGCTTGACGGCAAACGGGATCAAGCGGGGTGCGGCGGTCCGGGCCATTGCTCGTCTAGCTCTTCTGCCGCAAAGGGAATCGCCGCTTCGTCACGGCGGCGAGGATGCCATAGATGACTGCCCAGGCCGCCATGAGCGCCCACTGCAGCGCGGCGCTGAGCTCAAGGACGAGCAAGGCGCTCGCGCTGCAGGCGGCCATCAGCGCGTACCAGAGCAACGCCGTCCGCCGATGCCCCAGGCCGCCGGCCACCATGCGCTGGTAGACATGCTCACGATGCGCCTGCCACGGCTTCTCGCCGCGCAGCAGGCGCGCAATGAGCGTCAGCGTGGCATCGACCACGAACGGCGAAAACACCAGCAGCGGAAACCACGGCGGCCACAGGCCGCGCGACCAGCCGAGCAGCCCGAGACTGCCGGCAAGAAAGCCGAGCGGAATCGAGCCGGCATCACCAAGGAACACGCGGGCCGGGTGGAAGTTGTGCCAGAGGAAACCGCCCGCTGCCGCAGCGATGCAGAAGCAGGCGACACCGAGGTCCGGTGACAAATCCAGCGCCGCAATCCCGAGCGCGCTGAAACCGAACAGCGACATGCCGCCGGCGAGGCCGTCGGCGCCGTCCATGAAGTTGTAGAGGTTCATCGCCCACGCAAGGAGCAACGCTGCGAACAAGATGGTCCAGGGCGGCGCATCGATCCGCAGCATGACGACGGCGCCAGCGGCGGCAGCAAGGTGAACTCCAAACCGGAGCGCAATAGGCAGCCCTCGGCGATCATCCCAAGCGGAGACGATCCACAGCACGGCTGCGATCGCCAGGAGCGGGCCTAGCCCCGGGGCAGCGATAGCGGCGCACGCGAGGGCCACCCCAACGAGCACGACCCCGCCGATGCGCGGAACTGGCGCCGCGTGCAACGAGCGCTCGTTGGGCAGGTCGATGGCCATGCGCGCCGCGAGGCCCGAGTCCAGCAGCAGTTTCAAGACCACGGCAACCAGGACCAGGCAGAGCAGCGGCAGCAGGGCGGCGCCCATGTCAGATTTCGCCGGCGGCGCGGGCCTTCACGAAACAGCGCACCGTCGCCCGCAGACCGTCTTCAAGCGACACCGGCGGCGACCAGCCGAGTTCGCTCCTTATCCGGTCAATGTCGACTTGCAGCGGCGAAAACAGTCGCTGCGCGGCATCGGCGCGTCCGAGCAGGCGCGCGGTCGCCTGAACGAGACCTCCAGGCAGTGCCCACAAGCGAGGTGACAGACCCAGTTCTGCACGCAGCAGGCCGACAAGTTCCGCTACCGAGACATCGCGCCCGTCCGACACGAAATATGTCGCTGGCGAGCGATGCGGCACCGTGGCGCAGGCAATCAGCGCGTCGACGAGGTTGTCGATGAAGACCATGCTGCGGGCGGCCGTTGCGGAGCCGAGTGGCAGCGGCCATCCGCTCGCGGCGATTTTCAGCAGACTGAGGAAGTTGGCGCGCACGCCCGGGCCATAGACCAGCGGCGGGCGAACGATGGTCACCTCGATCTGCCCGGCAAGCCTTTGCAGTGCGAGTTCCGCATCGAGCTTGCTGCGGCCGTAGGCATCCTTTGGGTGCGGCGGATCGTCTTCGATCAATGGGCGACCCGTCGAGACCTCCCCCATTGCCTTGACCGAACTCACGAAGACGAAGCGGCGCACCCCCGCGCCAACTGCCGCCTCCGCGAGGGCGACCGTCGCTTCGGTATTGGCGAGCTGGTACGCGGCCGCGTTGTCGCTGTGACGCTCGCTGACCTGATGCACGCGAGCGGCGAGGTGAAACACGGTGTCGACGTCGCGCAGCGCAGTCGACCAGTCAGTCGAACCGGACAGATCGCCGACTTCGATTTCTTCGCCAACGTTCTGCTCCACTGCCCGTCCGCGCACGGCGCTCTTAACTGAAGCACCGCGACGGCGCAACTCCGCGACGAGGGCCCGACCAATTAAGCCGGAACCGCCGGTGACCAGTACGTTTTTCACCGACATGCCACACAGTTAGACGGGGACAGTGCCACGCATTCCTGCGACTCCGCCTGTAAGGGGCCAGATGGGATTGAGTTCGATCCAAAAAACGCACCGAACTGGCGGATAGGCGAAACGTCCACGTTGCCGATCGTTCACTATCAGGTGTCTCGCGCTCTCAGCAGCTGCCGATATATCTCAAGCGTGCTTGCGGCCACCGCCTCGATAGAAAAGTCGCGCTCGACAAGCATGCGTCCCTGACGGCCCATCCGCTGACAAAGATCTGGAGCCAGCAAGAGCTCTGCGATTGCCTCAGCGAGCTTCGCAGCATCCCGGAGCGGAACGAGTAGTCCGTTGACTCCGTGCTTGACGACCTCCCGGCAGCCCGGTGCGTCCGTAGCAATAGTCGGGCGCCCTGTAGCGCTAGCCTCCGTGAGCACTGTAGGTAACCCTTCTCGATATGTCGTTGGGAGAACCACCAAGTGCGCTTGCGCCAGTACATTAGACGCGTCGGCGCGAAAGCCCCACCATTCGACGATGCCCTCATCGGCCCACTTCCGAAGCATTGTGCGCGGAACCGCGGCTGGGTTCTCGTCGTCCGGTTCGCCAACGAGGGCGAAGCGGGCATCTAAACCACGACTCGCGATGATCCTTGCTGCCTCGACGAACTCGCCAACGCCCTTTTCCCAAAGCATGCGCGACATGAGCAAGACCAATGGTCTGCCGGCTGGCAGCGGTGACAATGGGAAGCGCCGGAGGTCAATTCCCGCTCCGCGAATGAGCTTCACCTTGTCGGCCTCGACCAATCCTTCCCTCACAAGCAAAGCCTTGTCGTCCGGGTTCTGCACCGTTGTCAGCGAGTGCTGAGCGCCAAGCGCGAAACGGAGAAGCCGCTTAACCAATGGCCGCAGGAACCGCGCCAAGCCGCTGTCCTGGAGAAAAATGAAGCCGAGCCCGGCGAGCGCGTTCACGCAAGGGGCTCGACGGCCAAGTCTCATCGCAACGGCGCCGTAAACAATCGGCTTCATCGCCACTAAGTGCACAATCGCCGGATCCCAGCGCCTAATGACGCGCGCCAACTCAAGCACCGCCGCAGTCTCCGCGAACGGATTCAGGCTGGAGCGCCGCAGCTGCCGCAGGGGAATAAGCTCCACGCCGCTTTCGAGGATGGCGCCAGCGTGGCTGTGCACGCGGGTCGCGACTGCAACCTCGTAGCCGGCCTCCCTCGCCAATCGCGCAAGCGCGAGCCAGTGCATGGCGAAGTACCAGTCCTCAGTGACTACGAACAGCAGTCGCAACGCTGCAACTTGCATCGATTAGAGCCCTCATGTCCCGCGGCGCGGCACGCGGCCTTTCGCCCCCGCGCGAGCCCAACTGCGGCGACCGGCCTGAAGCCAAAGCAAGTTCAGAAGAACGTGCTCGATGCGCCAGCCGTCGCTGCCACGACAGCGGTCTGGGGACTAATGTCGTTCGAAGCGCAATGTACCGGCTCCAACGGGCGCACGGCAGCGGCGGTCGGTCAAGCGAATGTCTTCATCCAACTGGCGCCGAATGCGACCGTTGCTGGCGGTACGATTCCGAGCTGCCACGTTTGGAATGTCATGCTCTCACGCAAGTAGCGATAGCGCCAAGAGATACCTTGGTGATTGAATACCCTCTTATCACTGTAGGCATCCCGTTTTTCAATGCAGCGAAGACCCTCGAGCTCGCCGCGGCCTCCGTCCGCGCACAGACTTACCCCAATCTCGAACTGATTCTGATGGACGACGGCTCGACGGACCGATCCCTGGAGGCAGCGCATCGGGCCTCCGCATCTTGGGCAGACGAACGAGGCGCCTCCAAAGTGAGACTTGTTTCAGACGGTGAAAACCGAGGACTACCCTACCGGCTCAATCAGATCACTTCACTGGCGCGGGGTAAATTCATCGCCCGCATGGATTCAGATGACCTGTCGCACCCGGCTCGACTTGAAAGGCAGTTCAAGGCACTGACCGAAACCGGATGCGATGTTGTCTCCACCGGCACTATTTACATCGATGGCGCACGGCAGCCGATGGGGAAACTCCACCTTGGCGAAAGTCCTTTTACCCCAGATCCCTTTGTCATGTTCAAGAATGGAAGTCACCTTGTCCATGCCTCGATCCTGGCCAAGGCATCCTGGTGCCGAGAGAATCCCTATAGGGCCGACTTCAATCGGGCAGAGGATCGCGAGCTTTTCCTGCCGAACGATCAAGAAGTCGAGTTACCTTGTTCTGCCCGAGCTGCTCTACTTTTACTACCTGGCACCGAATTTCAGCTTCGAGAAGTTCGCCCGCTCCTACCGGCTGGAACGGAAAGTGCTGCGCATGCATGGGCCGAACGCAATCGGGTTACTGAAGACGGCCTTTCTTTACGTTCGAAGTCTCGCGAAGTCACTGCTCCTGCACACGCTCCGGCTCTTTAGGCAGGAAAGATTGATCGCGGAACGTATTAGCCGGCTTGCACCGCTTAGCAGCCAGGAACTGCTCGCCTACGCTAATGCGATGCGCAGACTGCTGCTCTGACCGCCGCGCTTGTGCTGGCAGTGATGCTTGACGGGCGCGCCGGAGAACCATGCGATGAGAACGGACCAGATGCCTCACGCCGCCGCGACTTCCGCCGCGCAAGCCACGCCTCTTGTCAGCGTCGGTATCCCCACCTACTCGCGTCCCGAGGATCTGCGGACGACCCTCGCGCAGATCACCGGGCAGAGCTACCGGAACCTGGAAATCATCGTCTCCGACAACGCCACTGACGGCGGCGCCGTTGATGAGGTTGTCGGCAGCTTCGCCGCATCCGACAAGCGAATCCGGTACTTCCGGCAACCGAGCAATCTCGGCGCCACGGCGAACTTCCAGTTCGTTCTCGAGCAGGCGACCGGTGAGTACTTCATGTGGTGCGCCGACGACGACTGGCACCACCCCGATTTCGTGGCGCGCCTGCTGGCCGAGTTGACGAAGGATCCGGACGCCGCGATCGCCTTCTGCGACATCACGGGGAT
Source organism: uncultured beta proteobacterium (assembly GCA_963847675.1). Taxonomy (GTDB): domain Bacteria; phylum Pseudomonadota; class Gammaproteobacteria; order Burkholderiales; family Burkholderiaceae_F; genus JADJWR01. The sequence goes on along the minus strand of CAWKAP010000004.1, from coordinate 242,387 downwards.
CGACCCTACGGGTAAGCGACTGCCCTTGTACGAGGGCTTCCACGAGCGCATCGGCAAGCTCGCCTGCGGATCGCGGCTGCTGCGGCAGTGGCGGTTCTTTGTTGAGCCCGAGTGGAAGGGAAAACCCTGCCTGATGTACGGCCTGCTGAGGCGGCAGCCGCTGGCCGGGTTCTCCTGGCCCGCATTCGTCTCAAGACACGGCTTCGCCTATTCGGACAATCTCTTCACGTTCACGCTGCTCGAAGGCGGCCATGTCGCAGCGGTCGCCGAGAAGTTATTCGGCATCCAGGTCGGCAACCAGAAGCACAACGTCTCGGGTCATAGCGGCTTGCTTTCTCCGCTCTGGAAGCTGAGGGAGTGGCTGCGCTACGTCGCCCAGTACCAGCGTCTGGCGCGCGGCCCGGAGAGGCTCCTGTACGCGCTGGCCATGCCGTGGAAGCTCGTGCAAATTCTGCTTGTCACCGCGCGCAGGAGACTGGCGTGGGCCGCTGGTCGGGCCGAAGTGGGTCGCAGCACGGCCGCCTGACTTCAGGCGCCGCTAAAGCGGCTGCTCGCCCACCGCAGGACCTCGTGCCGTCGAGGACGGCACGAGGCCACTGCCGCCGCGGTGGTCAACGCGTAGATGGCGGCGAGAGCTACCACGCCGACCGCACCATCGGGCAACGGGCCGGCAATGAGGCGCAGCGTGACGGCCATCAGCGCGCTCGCCAGCGCCGGCGGCAGCACGTCGTTGCAGTACCAGCCCGCCAGTTCCCCCTTGAGAATTCTTCTATGCATCGCGGGCACGGCGATCGATAGATAACCGAGGTTCAGCAGTGGCCATACCACCGCCGCACCAGCCGGGCCGAAATGGCTGCTTAGCCACCAGATCGCCGGGATGGCGATGACCACCGCGACGATATTCGCGCGCAGCGCCAGCGACGTCCATCCGTGCGCCAGTTGCATTGCATACGGCAGGTGCATCAGGCCGTTGAGCGCGCTCCCGGCGACCAGCAGGGCCAGCAGCGGCGCCGCCGCCGCCGCCAGCTCCGCGTTGCGCGTCCACAGGCTCAGCAGATCCTGCGCAAATGCCACGGTCACCGCGGCAACAGGCAGGACCGTGACCGCCAGCCACTGCGTGCCCCAGTGGTAGGTCGCAAGCAGCGAATCGCGGTCGTTGCTGGCATGCAGCTGCGACAGGCGCGGATATATGGCGCTGAACCAAGGCTGGACCAGCCGCGACAGCGCTGCCGCCGCCGAGGCCGCTAGCGCGTAGACACCAAAAGCGTCCAATGAGACGAGCCGCGAGAGAATCACCTTGTCCGTCTGCGCCAGCGCGAAGGAGAGCACGGCGATGCCTGTCAGCCCGAAGGTGAAAGCGCCGACCCGCGAGATTTCCGCACCCGAAAAGTGAGCGACGCGTGTGCCCGGTGGCAACTTACGCCAGAGCGTTCGTGCGAGAACGACGCTCTGCAGAAGCGCAATCGCAGCCTGCCAGATGAAAAACACTTCGACGGTCGGCGCCACAAAGACGAGCGGCAGAAGGACGCCCGCGCCGCGCAACGTGCCAAAGAGGGCAATAAGGCCGTTCGAGAGCGCTTGCCGTTGCAGGCCGTTCAATCCCGCCGCATAAAAGGCACTCGGCCACTGCCCGCCGATTGCCGCCCCCATCAAGCCAACCGCAAGCTCAACGCTGCGCGTCGGCAAACCAACCGGCTGCAACCAATTCTCCGCCAGAAGACCTGAGCTCCACCAGATCAGCAGAGCGACAACTGCGCCTAGAGGCCAGTAGATCCATTCCAGCGTGCGAACTAGATCGCGCGTTGCCTGGGTATCCTCTGCCCCTCTCCGCGCGAGTTCCCGATTGACGGTTCCCGAGAGGCCAAGGTCGAAGACAACGGCTAGCGCCTGCAAGGTGACAAAAAAGCCCACCAAACCAAAGGATTCGAGCCCAAGCAGATGGATATAGGCGGGGACGAACAGCACCCCCATGAGCGCCGACCAGAGTTGGCCGGCGAGGTTCGCGACAACGTTGCGGCTTACCGTCGACACCGGCCGGAGGCCACGCTAGCTAGCGGACACGCTTAAGGTAGCCGTCGGGAGCAACGGTAATCAGAAGCTTTGCCTCGACATCGCGATCGATCTCGAACCGATTATCCTCGCAGAGAAAGGCGTGCACCGCCGTCTTCGGGCTATTGCCCACACCCCATGGGCGGTCAGGAAAAAAGCTGCTTGGCAAGTCTTCGATGACGGTATCCATTACCACGCAATAGCCACCGCCGCAAACCAGCGGCGCATAAGCGCGTAGCTCAGCCAGCACATGCTCGTGCGTGTGATTCGAATCGAGCACTACGATGGCACGCTTTCCTTCAGCTAGTGCGCGCACTTCAGCGATAACCGTTTCATCAATGGACGACCCCTGGATCAACCGGATCCTTCGGCTCATCGGGTGAACTTCGATGGCAGCTCGGTTATGGGCGCGAATGTCGATGTCGATTCCAACGACCTCCCCGTGACCGACCAGTTCCAGAAGAGAGGCGTAGTAGACGAGCGAGCCGCCGTGAGCAATACCGGCCTCAATAACCAGGTCCGGCCGTACCGCCCATATAATCTCCTGCATCGCAAACATATCTTGCGGAAATTGAATGACCGGGCGCCCCATCCAAGTGAAGTTGTACGTGTACTTATGAGGAACAATGGCACGAATCCACGAGTTTGTAAGTTGATTCAATTCCAAATCTTGCTTCAATCCTGCAATATTCCGCCCGACCTCTTTCTCAAATTCCTCGTTGATACTCATATCAGCAACTCCAACCGGTAGCGAGTCTCAGCAGACTTTCCCGTCTGCATAGGGAACATCAGCGAACCTCAGAACCCGTGCTGGATTGCCAACCGCAACAGCCCGGTCCGGAATGTCCTTCGTAACGACTGCACCGGCACCTATCGTGACCCATTTCCCGATCCTCACGCGAGGAAGGATCGTTGCGTTTGTTCCGATGAACGTGCCATCGCCCACCTCACAGCAGCCAGAAATGCTCACTGCGTGCGCCACAAACACCGAATGCCCAATCTTGGACTCGTGTCCGACTACCGCGCCCATGTGGATGCTGCTGTTATCCCCGACACTAACCTCTGCCTGCAGGATGACGGCCTCCTGCAGATAATTCCCGCAGCCCAATTGGGTCATGGTCAGATCGATGGATGGATGAATGAAGTTTGTGAGCGACCCGCCGTCCAACACGATCTGCCGTGTGGTTTCATAGCGAGATCGAGTACTGCCGGTGATCAGGTTAACGAACCCGACGCCGCTCTGCGCTAGCTTTGGAACCAGCTCAAGGCCGCCAAGCACGGGCATGCCGTGAAAGGTTGAACTCTGTCTTGAGGCATCGTTGTCCAAGAAACCAGCGAATTCAATGTTCGGAGAAGTTTTTTGCACGGCACGGATCATGCGAATCGTCTCCGGATTTGCAGCACCGAGAAGATAGACTTTCATATCCGCCTCACTCCAAATGAGTCAATTTACCTGGCGAGTGCGAGGCACCCGTTCCCTGACCGAGACGACCGACTGTGCTTCACTCCTGCTACGCCGATCACCTGAAGCGCAAGGTCTTTTTCTGCTTCAATGCCCCGGGAATGCTCTTGACAAGCACAGTACTACTCGTTCTATATCAGAGTCTTGCATATCCTGATAGCTTGGCAAGTTCATAGCGCGTAAATACAACCTACTACTGATTCTGTTTTCTGTCTGCGAACTGAGAAATGGCATCATCGACAGTGGCCAGAAGAACACTCGGCCATCGATGTTGTTTGCTTCGAATTCATGCAACACGTGCTCTCGATCAAACCTATCACCTTCATCAGCCACGATGGTCGGCATCCAGAAACCGTTCACGGTTCCTGCCGGCTCAGGATTCATGCTCAGTGGCAGGCCAGCCAACCGCTCGCGGTATTCCTCAAAGACGCGACGCTTGCCGGCGACGAGTTCGTCGATGCGCTCCATCTGTCCGCATCCGATCGCCGCCTGCAGGTTGCTCATCTTGAACTTGAAGCCGACCATGCTCGGCCAGAACTGCCGCTTCTCGCCGCGCGCCCTGCCGTGGTTCGACAGCGTCAGGACCCGCTCGTATAGCGCCGTGTCACCTGTAGCGAACATCCCGCCTTCACCAGTGGTAATAGTCTTTGTGCCGTGAAACGAGAAGGTGGAAAAGCGGCCCATCGACCCGGCCCGTCGCCCGTGCCAGATCGACCCAATCGCCTCGGCCGCGTCCTCGATAACGGCGACTCCGTGACGCGTACCAATGGCAAGCAGTCGGTCCATGTCGCACAGGTTGCCGTACACATGCACGGCGATGATCGCCTTGGTACGAGGCGTGATCGCCGCCTCGACGGCTGCTGGATCGACACACCATGTGTCGGGCAAGACATCGACCAGGACTGGTTTGGCACCAGCGTGCACGACGGGCGCTGCCGAGGCAATCCAGTTGATGTCGCCGAGAATGACCTCGTCACCCGCGCCTATGCCGAGGCCGGCCAGACCAAGTTGAAGCGCGCCGGTGCAACTTGACGTGGCGATCGTGTGCGGCAGGCCGAGGTGCGCGGCAAACAGTCGTTCGAAGCGATCAATGTATTCGTAACAGCGCTCGCCCCAGCCGTTTGCAGCCGCATCGGCAGCATAGCGCTGTTCAAGCTCGGTGATCGACGGCTTCGTGTAGTAGATGCGATTCATCTGACCTGAAGCTCCGGCACTGCGCTCACAAACTGCGCACCCCATTCCCTGACGTACGAGAGCTGGGCTTCGATCTCAGCCCGGAGGTTCCACGGAAGGATCACGACGTATTCGGGCTGGTCCGCGCGCAACCTATCTTCTGCCACGACCGGAATCCTCGATCCGGGCAGGAACTTGCCCTGCTTGTGCGGCGACGCATCGACGACGTAGGGCAGCAAATCGGGCTTGATTCCCGCGTAGTTCAGCAGCGTATTGCCCTTGGCGGCGGCGCCGTACGCCGCAACCCGCTTTCCTTGGCGTGTCGCCTCCAAGAGAAAAGCCAGAAAGTCGTTCTTAGCCCGATCGGCCTTCGACTGAAAGCCTGCGTAGTAAGCGTCGTTCAGCATGCCGGTGGCCGCCTCGCGTTCGCGAAGCGCCGATACGCTTGTTAGCGAGCGGCGCTCGTCTTCGGCATGCACGACCCATAAGCGCAGCGACCCGCCGTGGGTCGGAAGTTCCTCGACATCCAAGACCCGCAGGCCAGCAGCGGCCAGCACACGCTCGGCCGTGGTGAACGAGAAGTAGGAGTAATGCTCGTGGTAGATCGTGTCGAACTGGTTCTGCTCGACAAGCCGCATCAGGTGTGGAAACTCGAGCGTCAGCGTTCCGCGCTCGGCCAGCGCCAGCTTGAGCCCTGCAGTAAAGTCATTCAGGTCTGGGACGTGAGCGTAGACGTTGTTGCCCAACAGTAGATCGGCGCGCCCGTGCTCGGCCACGAATTCGCCGGCAAACCGATGACCGAAGAATGCCTCGACGGTCGTGATGCCTTTGGCGCGCGCCGCCTTCGCCGTGCTCGCCGTGGGCTCGATGCCGACGCAGCGGATGCCTCGCTCAGCGACATGCTTAAGCAGGTACCCATCGTTCGACGCCACCTCGACGACGAGGGAATCGTGGGTCAGTCCGAGCCGCCCTACAACCTCGGCGACGTATCGACGGGCATGCTCCACCCAGGTCGTTGAGTACGAGGAGAAGTACGCGTAGTCGTGTGCGAAGATCAGTTCCGTCGACTGGTGCGCCGGAACCTGCACCAGCCGGCAGGCACGGCAGACGTATAGCTTCAGCGGGAAATACGTTTCCGGCCCGTCGATCTGCTCGGCGGTCAGATAGCCGTTGGACGGCGGCGCCGCAACAAGATCGACGAAGACGTCGCGAAGCTCAGTTGAACAGAACCGGCAGTTCACAAGCGGACTCCGCCAAATGCGAACTCGATCGGACGAAAGCCTTGGTCGCGCTCGGAAACGTTGATCACGCGCAGCGGCCACTCAATGCAGAGTCGTGGATCGTCGTAGCGGACGCCCCCTTCATGAGCCGGCGAATACGCTTTTGTGTGCAGATAAAGCAACTCGGCGTCGTCCGTGAGTGCCTGGAAACCGTGCGCGAAACCCTCAGGGATGAAGACGCCGCGTTCTTTCGCTGCACTCAGCTCGACGCCATGCCAGCGCAGAAACGTGGACGACCCCGCTCGCAGGTCGACCGCGACATCGAAGACCGCGCCGCGTACGCAGCGAACCAGCTTGGCGTCGGCCGCCGGCGCCTCCTGGAAGTGCATACCGCGGAGGGTCCCACGCTGCGTCGCGCGTGACAGATTGACCTGCACAAAGCAGAGATCGCGGCGCAAATCTGCGAAATCATCAGCACAAAAGACGCGTACGAAGCGCCCGCGTTCGTCCACATGCGGCTCGCCCGCAATCACGGCCAAGCCAGCAAGGGGCGTCGCTTCGATCCTCAGTGCGCTGCCCATGGAGTTCCTGCCCGGCGCCCGTCGAGAACAAAGGCGTTCAGCTGGTCTCGCGAAATCAGCTGGCCGCTTTCGTAATAGCTGCGATACCAGTCGGCCGTTCGCTGGAGCATCTGGTCAACGTCCCAAACGGGGCGCCAGCCGAGCTCACGCTGCGCCTTGTCCCAGTTCAGACGCAGTTCGTGGGTTTCGTGCGGATGGCTCCCTTCATCAGGCTGGATGCGCACGGCGGGCCAGCGCCTAGCGAGTCCAGTGCAGACCTCTCGCACCGAAATCTGCCCCTCCTCAGCTGGCCCGAAATTCCAGGCACTCGCGAACTCCGCAGATCCCGAAAGCAGTCGTTGCCCGAGCAGAAGGTAGCCGGACAGCGGCTCCAGCACGTGCTGCCAAGGACGAACTGCCGATGGATTGCGGATCTCCGTTGACCGGCCAGCCGCAGCCGCGCGCACAAGATCCGGGACCAGCCGATCCTCCGCCCAGTCACCGCCGCCGGTGACGTTGCCAGCTCGTGCCGTCGCAAGCAAGACAGGCGACTTGCCCGGCCTAGCGTCCGCGCCAAAGAAGCTGCGTCGCCAGCACGACGACAGGATCTCCGCGCAAGCCTTCGACGCGCTGTAAGGGTCGTAACCACCCAGCCGGTCGTCTTCGCCGTACCCACCGGCGCGCCCGTCAACCTCATAACACTTGTCGGTCGTCGCGTTGACGACTACGCGCACCGAAGGACACCTCCTCACGGCTTCGAGAAGGTGCACCAGGCCTATTACGTTGGTACTCACCGTCGCCGAAGGCTCGCGAAACGAGCGCCGCACGAGCGGCTGTGCGGCAAGATGAAAAACCACCTCAGGATCGAAGCGATTGATGGCGACTTGAACCGCATCGGCATCGCGCAGATCCACTATGGCTTCCGGCAAGCCAAGAGCCAGCAACTTGTAATGGGACGGTTCTGTATCCGGCGCCAGCGCCAACCCGGCTACCTCGGCGCCGAGGCCGCTCAGCCAAAGCGTTAACCACGAGCCCTTGAAGCCGGTGTGTCCGGTGACCAGCACCCTCCGCCGGTCGTAGACCCCACCGAAGCAGCGCTTCAGTTCCAGACTTTCCAAGGCGGATTCCCGCTTTGCCATAGTTCTTCAAGTTTTAGCTTGTCACGCAAAGTGTCGAGAGGCTGCCAAAACCCCCTGTGTGTGTATGCCGAAAGCTGACCGTCGGCAGCAAGACGCTCTAAAGGTCGCCGCTCCCATACCGTCTCATCACCCTCGATGTAATCAAGGGCTGCCGGCTCCAGCACGAAGAAGCCACCGTTGACCCACGAACCGTCGCCATGCGGCTTCTCCTCGAAACGAGTAATCGTCTGCCCGTCGATGTCAAGAGCGCCGAAGCGTCCCGGAGGCTGCACTGCAGTTACGGTCGCGACGCGGCCCTGCCGGCGGTGAAATTCGACCAGAGAACGAATGTCGACCGCCGCTACGCCGTCGCCATAAGTGAAACAGAAAGATCCCTCGCCGAGATAACGAGCAACACGCTTGAGTCGCCCACCCGTTTGAGTCAACTCGCCAGTGTTGACCAGTGTTACCCGCCATGGCTCCGCGTGCCGTTGATGGACTTCCATGCAGTTGCCTGCGATGTCGAAGGTGACATCGGACGTATGCAGAAAGTAATTCGCGAAATATTCCTTGATCAGGTATCCCTTGTAGCCGAGGCAAATCACGAATTCGTCGATTCCGTGATGCGAGAACATCTTCAGGATGTGCCAGAGGATCGGCTTGCCGCCGATCTCGACCATGGGTTTCGGCCGCACGCCGGTCTCTTCACTGATACGTGTACCGAGGCCGCCAGCGAGTATCACTGCCTTCATACATTTCTCTGCGCGAGGAACAGACCGAATGCCGATCAGCCTTGGATTGTAAGTATTTCCTCACTTGCAGCGATCGCCACGAGCCGTCCGGTCGATCTAGTTCGCTTGGGCGATGCTCGCGTTACCCGAGAACGGATTTGACCGTCGCCCGAAGTCCTTCGAGCGACTGACGCAAGTGCTCCGGAAAGACGCACTACGAGGGCGGTGTCGGCCTGCGCGCGAGTTCCTCGTCGAGCATCGGTCCGAGGGCTGAAAACTCGTCCGGGTGATGCAGCGCCATCTGCCGCAGCGGCTCGGTCAGACGCGCAGTGTCGCTCGGGAAGACTGCCAGCATTCGCCTCAAGTGCCGGCGCGCCGTCGCTTCGTCGCGATCGAGAATCGCAAGCGCGATCCGTCGGACGATAAGCAGTGGAAACATCTCCCGCTTCAGCAGGTGGTCAGTCTGACTGATCTTGCGCGGCAGGTCGTCCGCCGTGAGCGGTTCGCTGAGGGACGCGAAGAACTCGGCCCTGACACGAAACAGACGGACATCGGCAAGCGCTTCGTCGATCCGCGCGCGGATCTCGGGGGTCGGAGCTACTGCCATGTCGCGGCGGAATATCTCTATCCAGACCAAACGGTCCAGATTGCGATAGTCGTTGAACAGGAACCCCGCGACCACCAGCAAAGCCGCAGCGGTGGCGAGAAGCAGCATCCGCAACGAAAGCAACGGGGCCCGGTGCGCCCACTCGGGCCGGGTCAGTAAACCAAGCGCCAGGCAGAACGGCGCCAGGAAGTAGGTGTACCAGAGCGGGAACTCCAGCATCGAATGCGTGGCAATGCTGGCTACTACCAGCAGCAGAAACGCATCGTGCGCTGAAAGCTGCCGTCGAGCCCGGATCAACCAGAGGGTTAGCAGCAGCGCTACCGCAACCAGTGCGCCGGCGCCGACGAGTCCGAACTCGGCCAGGATCTGCAGAACGATATTGTGGGCGTATATGTCGGTTCCACGAGGCAGGTCGAGCGACTCGAGCGCATAGACTGTTGGCCCGAATCCAAAGGCGCCGACGCCGATCGACGGGCTGGACAACCAGACTGTGATCGCCTGCTGCCACAGTTCGAGTCTCTGCCCAACACTTGCGTCATGCCGAATTGCCAGTCGGTCAAGGCCGGACACACAGTTCGGTCCGAGTGCCTCGAGTACATTCGCCACGCCCACGGTAGCAACGACGAAGCCGGATATCGAGCATCGCCGCCGTCAGCAGACGCTCACGACGAGCGCCCCCCGGCCAAGCCCGCAGCATGACGACAGTGGCGACAACCAAACCCAAAAGCAGCCAAGTCATCCGCGATGCGGTCAGCGCCGCACTTACCAGCAGCGACGCGATCATCGGCAAAGCAAATGGAGATGGCAGCCGGCGGCTGCCGTGCAGGTAAAGCGTCGAGGCGAGCCCCAGCCAGGCCAGCGTCGCCGCGTGGTTCGACTGCCCGATGTTGCCGTAGGGCCGGCAGGTCACCAGCGGCACGACAAAGGGCGCGAAATCCCTCGCCTGGTGGACGGCCTGAATAAGCTGCGCGATGCAGTTAAGACAGCGGCGCGATCGCCAGCGCCCAGGCGAGCCGGTTCACGGTCTCGGCCGCAAGGCCAGCGGCACGAATGCCCTGGCCGAGCAACAGCGCCAGCGTGGCCAAGGCCAAGATAACCGAACCAGAAGGCCGGCGTCTGCCAGTGCGCCGTACATGCCGAGCAGCCACCTGCACGCCAAGCAGCGTGCGCCAGCGCGGCGGGCAGGAGCAGCAGCAGCGGATTGACAGCGAAGCGCCGCGGCAGCGCCGGCGCGAGACACAGCGGCCGCACAGCAGAAGAAGACCAGCGCACCCCATTCGCGCATGAAAGTCGCCCGAGGGCAGTTCGCGCAGGAAATTGAGGTAGCCAGCGATCGACGCTCAGGCCGAGCGCAACCGCAAAAGCCGAGAACAGCGCGCCAGGCGACGTTGCTCCTCATCGATCGCCGCAGCGGGACCGGCAAAGCGCGCCGTCGCAGCTTGACACGAGGCCGCGCCAGAGGACGACTTGTCGACGAAGACCAAGAAAAGCGGCGCGAGCCTCCGCTCGCGCCGCCTTTCGCTGGATAGAAAGCTTAGTCCCGCTTACGTACGGCAGTTCGACGGACGGTACTTGGCATCGATCGAGCCTGAGCAGGTCCAAGTGACCGAGCCGCTTCCCGCCGACGGCGTCAACGTGACGGTGCCGGAAGCGCCGCTGTCCGGCGTTGTAGGTGACCGTGATCACGCCGTTGCCGGAAATAACGACGCTCGACACGTACGTGCTGCTGATGGTGTCAGCGACGCCGGCCGACGCGTTGGCGCTCGGCCAGGTACTGTTGGGTGTTGTAGTACTCAGCGACACCGACCTTGGCGGCCGAGGCAAGGTTCACGACCTTCCGACACCCGGGCACGGACCGTGTAGTCCTGATACTGCGGAATCGCGATGGCGGCGAGAATGCCTACGATCGCCACGACGATCATCAGTTCGATCAGGGTAAAACCGCCTTGCAGTTGACGCTTCGCATTCATGGTTGCAGCTCCTTTCTCTTGGGGGGTAGTCCACCGGCATGATGCCGATGTCCCATAGCTATCAAGTTCCGTGCCAGGGTCAAAAGGGCCTTCAAACAGGCGCAGTTGACACAATCTGGTCAGTTAGTGGGCGCCCGGGGTGACGATTTTCGTCAGTTGCTGACGTATTGCGTCGCTTCGCGGACGCTGCGCGGCTTCGCAGCCGTGCGCTCAGGCGGCGCTCGGGTTCAGGAACTCGAGCTTCACGCCGGCCAGCTCGATGACGTCCTTGTCGTTCAGCGTATGTGCGGCCGAGCCGAGGTTCACGCCGTTCACGCTCGGGAAGACGTCGCCCTCGACGTGGGCGATGAAATAGCCGGACGGTCGCCGGGTAATCACCGCGACCTGGTATCCGGGACGGCCAATCGTGGTCAGCGCCTTGACCAGCGGCAGTTCGCGGCCGGCGTTGGCACCCGAAAGGATGCGGATCACCGCACTGGCCGGCGCCGCTTCGGCCGGCGCGGGGCCGGGCGGCTGGCGCACCGGGATCGTCGACGGGCTGGGGCCGTAGAACTCGCGCTTCAGCGGCTGCGACGTGTCGAAGTCGACCGTGCCACCGCGAGCGGCCTCGCCGTCATCGGCCACGAACTTCAAGCGGTACTTGCCGATGTCGATGACGTCGCCGCTCGCCATCATGTGCTTCTTGACCGGCTGGCCGTTGACGGTCGTGCCGTTGGTCGAGCCGAGATCTTCGAGATAGAAGTCGTCGCCGGCCTTGACCACCACCGCGTGCTCACCGCTGACCGCGAGATTGTCGATGACGAGGTCGTTGTGCGAGCGGCGGCCGATCGTCGTCCGGTCCTTGACAATAGGGACCTCCTTCAGCGCGACGCCGTCAAGGCTGAGGACGAGTCTAGGCATGTGTCTGGTCTGCTGCGAACAGCCGCTGTTGCGAACGGCCAACCGATTCTGCCAGTGCGGACCCGGGTTGGCCAGTCAGCCATAAGGCGTTACCGGCCACCACGTGTCATCCCCGCTGCCCGCTGCGTTGCACCGGCACCCGACGCGGCTCGAGGCCCCTTCGCCCGGCCAGACGAACGACGACCACGGAGACGTTGTCGCGCCCCCCGGCAGCATTGGCCAGGTCCACCAGCCGCTGCCCGGCGCGCTGCACGTCGGGGACGGACGCGAAGATCGCGCCGGCAATCTGCACGTCGTCGATCATCTCGGTCAGCCCGTCCGAGCACATCATCAGCACGTCGCCGACACGCAGCGGGTAGTCGTTGACTTCCGGTTCGACGTCGCCGGCTGCGCCGAGGGCGCGCGTGACGAGATTCTTCGCCGGCAGGACCCTTGCCTCTTCCTCGGTGACCATGCCGGCATCGAGCAGTTCCTGCGAGAACGAGTGATCGCGCGTGAGACCCTCGAGGACGCCCTCGCGGAAGCGGTACAGCCTCGAGTCGCCGGCGTGCGCGACCCAGAGCCGGTCGCCGAGGATCCAGGCGGCGACGACGGTGGTGGCCATGCCCTCGAAGGCCGTGCTTTCGGCGGCGGCGCGCGCAATCAGGCCATTCACCTCGATCAGCCGCTCGGACAGCGCCTTGCGCGCGTCGAAGGGCGTCCCTGCTGCCTGGGCTTTTGCATAGTCGTCGGGAAGGCTCGAAAGAAGCGAACTGACCGCCATCGTCGAGGCGATCTCGCCGGCGTTGTAGCCACCGAGCCCGTCGCAGAGCACGAACAGGCCGAGGTCGGGACGAGCGCCGATCGCATCCTCGTTCAGTGGCCGTATCTGGCCCGGATGCGAAACCAACGCGTACTCGAGTGTGAAGTTCGTCGACTGGGCCATGGGGGATGCCGGAGCTTAGCTTGCCCGCCGCGGCGCTCAGGTCTGCGCGGGATGACCGGCCGCGGCCCGCCGGCGCGCCAGCCATCGGCCGGCGACGACGACGAAAGCGGCGCCGACCGCGCTGGCCGCGTATTTAAGCGTGGCTGCGTCCGGCAGGATAGGCACGACGATCGGGTCGCCGACGATGAGGCCGCCGGCAATCCAGCCGAGCAGCGCGGCGCCGACCGTCACGATGATCGGGAAGCGGTCGAGCAGCTTGAGGATCACCTGCGCGCCGAAGACTATGAACGGCACGCTGACCAGCAATCCGAAGATGATCAGGCCCGTGCGCTGGCTGGGGTCGGCGTTCTCGGCGGCGCCGGCGATGGCGATCACGTTGTCGAGCGACATGACGAAGTCCGCGACGATGATCGTCTTGATCGCCGCCAGCAGCCGGTCGCTGCCGTGCAGTTTCTCGGCACTATGGCCATCGTCGGCTGGCGCGATCAGCTTCACGCCGATCCACAGCAGCAGGATGCCGCCGACGAGCTTGAGGAAGGGCCACTGCAGCAGCGCGACGGCAACGGTGATCAGGATCACCCGCAGCACGATCGCCCCCGCCGCGCCCCACACGATGCCCGCCCGCCGCTGCCTTGCGGGCAGGTTGCGGCAGGCGAGCGCGATGATCACCGCGTTGTCGCCACCGAGCAGGATGTCGATCAGGATGATCTGGACGATCGCGTTCCAGTCGAGCGCGAGAAACCATTCGATCATCGGATGCGGCGATCGTGGCTGCCGGCGGCCGCAGCGGTTCTATCAGACCGCGCCAGCCCGCCTTCCTAGAGCACCGATTTCAGCAGCTTGCCGATCTCGGATGGATTCTTGGTCGTCCTGATGCCGCAGGCTTCCATGACGGCGAGCTTCTCCTGGGCGGTGCCCTTGCCGCCGGAAATGATCGCGCCGGCGTGGCCCATCCGCTTTCCGGGCGGCGCGGTGACGCCGGCGATGAAGCCGACGATCGGTTTCTTCATGTGCCGCTTGGCCCATTCGGCCGCGGTCTCCTCGTCCGAGCCGCCGATCTCGCCGATCATCACCACCGCATCGGTGTCCGGATCGTCGTTGAAGAGCTTCAGCACGTCGACGTGCTTGAGACCGTTGACCGGGTCGCCGCCGATGCCCACCGCGGTCGACTGGCCGAGTCCGAGTTCGGTCAGCTGTCCCACCGCCTCGTAGGTCAGCGTGCCCGAGCGCGACATGACGCCGATGCGGCCGGCACGGTGGATGTGGCCGGGCATGATGCCGATCTTGATCTCGTCGGGCGTGATCACGCCGGGGCAGTTCGGTCCGAGCAGCACGGTGCGGCGATGCTCTTTGCGCATGCGGTCGCGCACTTCGACCATGTCGCGCACCGGGATGCCTTCGGTGATGCAGATCACCAGGTCGAGATCGGCCTCGACGGCCTCCCAGATCGCTGCGGCCGCACCCGCCGGCGGCACGTAGACGACCGACGCGTTGACGCCGGTCTTTTCCTTCGCCTCGCGCACGCTGGCGAAGATCGGCACGCCATCGAAGTCCTCGCCGGCCTTCTTCGGGTTGACGCCAGCGACGAAGCAGTTGGCGCCATTGGCGTACTCGCGGCAGGCGCGCGTGTGGAACTGCCCCGTCTTGCCGGTGATCCCCTGCGTGACCACGCGGGTGTTCTTGTTGACCAGGATGCTCATTCGATTCCTCTTCGGCTCACGGCTTTGGTGCGGAGGTGTGTCATTCCCGCGCAAGCGGGAATCCACCTACTTCGCTATTTCCTCGTAGAGATCTCTCCACTGCGGGTTGCTCGCCCTTATCAGTTCGATCTTCCAATCGCGGTTCCACCTCTTGATCTGCTTTTCACGAAGGACCGCCGATTCAATGCTCTCGGTCTGCTCGTACCACACGAGCATCTTGACCCCGTATTTCTTTGTGAACCCCTCGACCAGGCCCTGCTTGTGTTGACAGACTCTTCTCGTCAAATCGTTCGTTACGCCGACGTACAGCGTTCCATTGCGCCGGCTTGCCAACAGATAGACGAAGTAACTCCGCGTCAGCATCTGTGGATTCCCGCCTGCGCGGGAATGACACCGAGGCCGGTTTCTACCCCTTCGCCGCCGCCACCACCTTTTCTGCGGCCTCGGCCATCGTGTCGGCGGAGATGATCGGCAGGCCGGAGTCGGCGAGGATCTTCTTGCCGAGCGCTTCGTTGGTGCCTTTCATCCGGACCACCAGCGGCACGTTCAGCGACACCGCCTTCGACGCCGCGACCACCCCTTCGGCGATCACGTCGCAGCGCATGATGCCGCCGAAGATGTTGACCAGGATCGCCTTCAGCTTGGGGCTGCGCAGCATCAGCTTGAATGCCTCGGTGACCTTCTCGGCCGTGGCGCCGCCGCCGACATCGAGAAAGTTGGCCGGCTCGCCGCCGAACAGCTTGATGGTGTCCATCGTGGCCATCGCGAGCCCCGCGCCGTTGACGAGGCAGCCGATGTTGCCGTCGAGCTGGATGTAGGACAGGTCGAACTGCGATGCCTCGACCTCGGCCGGATCCTCTTCGTCGAGATCGCGCAGTTCGACGATGTCCGGATGGCGGAACAGCGCGTTCGAATCGAAGTTCATCTTGGCGTCGAGTGCCACGACGCGGCCGTCGCCGGTCAGGATCAGCGGATTGATCTCGGCCAGCGACGCGTCGGTCTCCCAGAACGCCTTGTACAGCCCCTGCAGCACCGTGCGTGCCTGCGGCACCGACGCCGCCGGCACGCCGATCTTCACGGCGACATCATCGGCCTCGGCATCGGTGAGCCCGCGCGCCGGGTCGACGAATACCTTGTGGATCTTCTCCGGCGTCTTCGCGGCGACTTCCTCGATGTCCATGCCGCCCTCGCTCGAGGCCATCAGGCACACGCGCTGGGTGGCCCGATCGATCACCATGCCGACGTACAGCTCCTTCCTGATGTCGGCACCCTCCTCGACCAGCAGCCTGCGGACCTTCTGCCCCTGCGGTCCGGTCTGGTGCGTGACCAGCTGCATGCCGAGGATGCTGGACGCATGGGCCTGCACTTCGTCTTTGGAGCGGGCGAGCTTGACGCCGCCGCCCTTGCCGCGCCCGCCGGCGTGGATCTGCGCCTTCACCACCCACACCGGCCCGCCGAGCTTCTCGGCCGCGGTGACCGCCTCGTCGACGCTGAAGCAGGCCACGCCGCGCGGCACCGCCACGCCGTAGCGCTTCAGGATCTCCTTGCCCTGGTATTCATGGATCTTCATTTCGCCGCCCCTCGGTGGTTTTCTCTTTTCTGCCGCCCCGTGTGCCAGCACGGTCAGTTGCTCGCCATCGCAATTCCGTCGACGCACCCCTGTGCCCCGACACGCATGGATCGCGTGGTGACGAAGCGGCGCGAGGGATTTCCGGACATGGCCGAGACGAAAGAAAGCCGGGCGCAACGAAATGGACGTCGTCCGGCCCGGCGCGCAGATGTTAGCACCGCGATAGAGACGAGATCGCGAGCCAGGCCGCCGCCCTGCTCTGGAACACGCGCTATCCGCCGCGCTGGCCTCCTGTCCTGCGGAAGAAATCGAGCAGGACTCGCGCCGCGACGTCCGCGTCTTCGGCCGTCATGGTTTCCAGCGGGTTGTGGCTGATGCCGCCGTTGCCGCAGCGGACAAACAACATGCACACGTCGGTGACGCGGGCCATCACCATCGCATCGTGGCCGGCGCCACTGGCCAGCCGCAGCACCGGCACGCCGGCGCCTGCGACGCATTCGGCCAGCCGCTCCATCAGCCGCGGCGAGCAGGCCGCACACGACACGCGCATCGACTGCGACACCGACAGTTCGACACGGCGCCGCGTCGCGATACGGGCGAGTTCGGCATCGATGTCGGCGACGGCCGCGTCGCGCGTCGCGTCGTCGGCAGCGCGCACGTCCAGCGAGAACTCGCAGCGTCCTGGGACCACGTTGGCGGCCCCTTGCGGCACGCCGGCCATGCCCACGGTACCCACCAGGCCGCGGGCGCCATCGCGCGGATCCGCGCAACGGCGCTCCACGGCAAGAATCATCTCGGCCGCCGCAACAAGCGCGTCGCGGCGCATGTTCATCGGGGTGGTGCCGGCATGGCTGGCGAGCCCGGTCACCGTGATCCGCTGGCGCACGTTGCCGGCGATCGAGGTGACCACGCCAACCGGCAGCCCGCGGTCGAGCAGCACCGGTCCCTGCTCGATGTGCACTTCGATGTAGCCGAGCAGCCGCAGCGGATCGATGGCGCAGGCCGCGATCGCCTCCTCGGTGCCCGGCAGGCCGGCGGCGCACATCGCTTCGCGCAGCGTGACTCCGTCGGCGTCCTTCTGGTCGAGCCGCGCGAAATCGAACTGGCCGACGAGAGCACTGGAAGCGAGAAAACTGGAGCGGAAGCGCAGCCCCTCTTCTTCGGCGAAGGCGACGACGTCGATGTGAAACGGCAGTCGTTCGCCGCGCTCGTGCAGGTGCCTGACGACGACGATCGGCGCCAGGATGCCGAGGCGCCCGTCGAACCTGCCGCCGTGGCGCACCGTGTCGAAATGCGAGCCGGTCATCAGGACCGGCGCGTCCGGGTCCACCGCCGCGTAGCGGCCGATGATGTTGCCTACCGCATCGATACGAACCTGCATTCCGGCGCCGATCATCCAGCCCGCGATCTCGGCACCGGCGGTCTGATGCGCACGAGTGAGGTAGGCCACGGTCAGCGCAGCGGGGTCATCGGAATGCCCGGCGAGCTGCTCCGCGAGCAGGATGATCTCGGTGCCGAAATGTGAAGCGGTCTGCTGTTCCATCACTGCCTGCCTGTCGTCGGAGGTCGTTTTCGCCTGAATGCCTCGCCGGTCGCGGCGCATCCGCGCGAGCGATGACGCCATGTCCAGCCGGTTCTGCACTGCGAGTAACCTGATTATTGCCTGCCGAGCCGTCGCATCCGTCGCCGTCGATTGCGCGGTATCGACGCATCTAGGCGCGCCGCGACTATGCTCGCGGCCGGCCGATTCACCTGCGGAGCCCATCACGCCATGCGCCTTCCCGAAAACCCCGCGCACGCCTTCCTCCCTTACCCTGTCGCACCGGTCGAGCATGCGGACGCCGGCCCGCTCGCCGGCCTGAGCTTCGCGGTCAAGGACCTGTTCGACGTCGCGGGCTACCCCACGGGCGGCGGCAATCCGCTGCTGCTGGCGCTGTCCGGCATCAAGACCGTGACCGCGCCGACGGTGCAGAGGCTGCTCGATGCCGGCGCGCGGTTCGTTGGCAAGACGCACACCGACGAACTGGCTTTCTCGATGAACGGGCGCAACGCGCATTTCGGCACGCCGGTCAACGGTGGCGCGCCCGACCGCATTCCCGGCGGCTCGTCGAGCGGTTCGGCGGCCGCGGTGTCGAACCGGTTGTGCGACTTCGCGCTTGGGTCGGATACCGGCGGCTCCGTGCGGGCGCCGGCGAGTCACTGCGGCCTGTTCGGCGTCCGTCCGACGCATGGACGCATCTCGCTCGAGCGTTGCCTCGATCTCGCGCCCAGCTTCGATAGCTGCGGCTTCTTTGCCCGCGACTCGCGGACCTTCGGCCGCGTGGCGGATGTCCTGCTCGGCGCCGACGCCGCGCCGCTCCCGCAGCAGGTGCGGCTGCTGCGGCCGGCGGACGTCTGGGACCTGCTCGGGAACGAAGTCGCGGCGGCGCTGGCGCCGGCGCTGGCTCGCGTCGAGACGGTGGCCGGCGCCGCGCAGCGTTGCGACGCCGCCCTCGACTCGTTCGACAAGATGTACTGGAGCTTTCGCCACCTGCAGGGGCGGGAAGCGTGGACCGCCGACGGCCCGTTCATCGAACGCTTCGCGCCGCCGCTCGGCCCCGGCGTTGCCGAGCGCTTCGCATGGTCGAAGAGAGGTCACCGACGCGCAGGTCGAAGCGGCAATGCGCTTTCGCGATGCCTACCGCAGGCATCTGGCCGAATTGCTCGGCAATGACGGCGTGCTGGTGATGCCGACGATGCCGGATGTCGCGCCGCTGCTGGCCGCCGACGAGGGCGAACTCGACGCCTATCGCAACGCGGCGATCAAGATGCTGTGCCTTTCGGGACTGGCCGGTTTTCCGCAGGTGAGCCTACCGCTCGCCTCACGGCTCGGGGCACCGCTCGGCATCTCGCTGCTCGGCCCGGCAGGCAGCGACCGTTCGCTGCTCGCGCTCGCAGCCGCGATCGCTCCGAGCTAAGGCGGGTGCCGGCGCGCGACGCAGGGATTCAGTCCTCGTCGCGACCGCCGACGATGCGGCGGATCACCTCGCCACTGAATCCGCGCTGGGCGAGAAAACGCATCTGGCGCGCCCGCTCCATCGCATCGGCAGGGAGCGCGCCGAACTTTCGCCGCCACACGACGCGCGCGCGTTGCAGTTCAGTGCGGGACAGGTCGCTGACGGCTTCTCGTACCAGCGCATCGTCGATGTCGATGGACGCGCAGCTCCTGCCGGATGCGTGCGGTGCCGAAGCGCTCGCCACGGCTACGTGCCAATACGTCGGTGAAGCGACGATCGGAGAGCAGCTTCCTGGATTCGAGTTCGTCGAGCAGGCGCTGCAGCTGCTCGGTCGTCTCCGCATAGGGCGACAGCTTGCGCGACAGTCCGGCCCGACTGTGCTCGCGCCGTGCCAGATAGCCCAACGCCCGCGCGAGGAGCGATTTCTCCTTGCGCGGGCGCCGTGGAACTTCGGTGGCGTCGTCGTCCACCGGCATGGGAACGAACGGCTATGCGCTGCCGGACGGCACGGTCCGGCGGACGACTCCGAGTTTTCCCCGCATGCGGCCTTGGCTCCGGCCGTGGCCGACCGGCACAACCTGCCGGCGCGGGTCAGCCTTGCCCAAAGCTGCAACGGCGATGCACATCACTCCGCTGCCGCTGCCGCGGCCGGCGCGGCTCGTGCCCCGACGCCCAGCTTCTCTCGGATGCGGTTTTCGATTTCCAGCGCCATCTCACGATGCTCACGGAGGAACTCGCGGGCGTTGTCCTTGCCCTGGCCGATGCGCTCACCGCCGTAGCTGTACCAGGCACCGGACTTGTCGACGATGTTGTGCTCGGCGCCGAGGTCGAGGATCTCGCCTTCGCGCGAGATGCCCTCGCCGTACAGGATGTCGAAGGTGGCCTGCTTGAACGGCGGCGCGACCTTGTTCTTGACGACCTTCACCTTGGTCTCGGAGCCGACGACTTCCTCGCCCTTCTTGATCGAGCCGATGCGGCGGATGTCCAGCCGCACCGAGGCATAGAACTTCAGCGCGTTGCCGCCGGTGGTGGTTTCGGGGTTGCCGAACATCACGCCGATCTTCATCCGGATCTGGTTGATGAAGATGACCAGGCAGTTGGTGCGCTTGATGGTGGCAGTGAGCTTGCGCAGCGCCTGGCTCATCAGGCGCGCCTGCAGGCCGGGCAGCGAATCGCCCATCTCGCCCTCGATCTCCGCCTTGGGGGTGAGCGCAGCCACGGAGTCGATGACGATCAGGTCGACGCTGCCCGAGCGCACCAGGGCATCGGCGATCTCCAGCGCCTGCTCTCCGGTGTCCGGCTGCGAGATCAGCAGATCGTGCAGGTTGACGCCGAGTTTGGCGGCGTACTGCGCGTCCAGCGCATGCTCGGCGTCGATGAACGCGCAGGTGCCGCCGATCTTCTGCATTTCGGCGATGACCTGCAACGTCAGCGTCGTCTTGCCGGACGACTCGGGTCCGTAGACCTCGACCACGCGCCCGCGCGGCAATCCGCCGATGCCGAGCGCGACGTCGAGGCCCAGCGAGCCGGTGGACACGACATCGATATCCTGGGCGACTTCGCCATCCGCGAGCCGCATGATCGAGCCCTTGCCGAACTGCTTCTCGATCTGCGCCAGCGCCGCCGCCAGGGCCTTCTGCCGCTCCTTGCTGTCTGCCACCAGACCGCTCCTTCCGTCGTCCATCTGCGCCTCCGCTCGCCGTCACGAAATCCGCCGGCCACACTGCCGGCGGATACTGAATGAAATTACAGTATCACTGTAGTTTCATCCAGTATTGGCGTCAAGCGGAATATTCACGTCGATCGGCCGTTCCTTGCGGCGCCCCGAGCCGCCGCCTAGACTGGCCGCTGAACCATCGACGTACGCGGAGACCGCTGGCCAGCCAAGCTGCCGACCGGCGCGGAGCATATCAAGTGCGCATCCTGATCGCCGAGGACGACGAGGTGCTGGCCGACGGCCTGTCGCGGTCGCTGCGCGCAGCCGGCTATGCCGTCGACGTCGTTGGCAACGGCCAGGCGGCCGACAGTGCGCTGGCCGCGCAGCACTTCGACGTGCTGATTCTCGATCTCGGGCTTCCGGCACTCGCCGGGCTCGAGGTGCTGCGCCGGCTGCGTGCTCGGAATTCCCGGATTCCGGTGCTGATCCTGACCGCTGCGGACAGCATCGAACAGCGCGTCAAGGGGCTCGACCTCGGCGCGGACGACTACATGGCCAAGCCGTTCGCCCTGTCCGAACTGGAAGCGCGGGTGCGCGCGCTGACCCGTCGCTCGCTGGCCGGAGCGCAGGCCCTGATGCGCAACGGCCCGCTCGCGCTCGATCCGGCGGGCAAGGTCGCAACGCTGAACGACCTGCCGCTGGAACTTTCGGCGCGTGAACTCGGCCTGCTCGAAATCCTGATCAGCCGTCCCGGCCGGCTGGTCAGCAAGGAGCAACTGGTCGATCACCTGTGCGAGTGGGGCGAGGAAGTCAGCACCAACGCGATCGAGGTCTACGTGCACCGCCTGCGCAAGAAGATCGAGCCGGGCGGGATACGGATCGTGACCGTGCGCGGACTCGGTTACAGCATGCAGCGCGTCGTCGAACCCGGCGAGGGCACGATCGGTGGCCCGGCAGTAAGCGCCGCGTGAGTGCGGCGACCCCGGCAACGCCGTAGGCGCGCTCCGGCTGACGCCCTGACATGCCCGACCAGACCCTTCCGCCGCCGGCCCGGCCTGCAGCGACCGCAATACCGGCCGCGGCGCCCGGAACAGCTCAGGCACCCACGAATCCGCTGCGCCGACCCGATGAGCAGCGCTCGCTGTTCGGCGAGATCCTCGACTGGATGCTGGCGCCGCTGCTGGTGCTGTGGCCGATGAGCGTGACGCTGACCTTCGTCGTCGCGCAGGAGATTTCCAACCCGCCCTATGACCGCAAGTTGGCCGAAACGGTCAGCCTTCTCGCCGATCACGTTGAGGTCAAGCAGGGCGCGGTGCAGTTGAATCTGGGTATCGACGTCAGCGAAGTGCTGCGGCCGGACTCGACGGTTTCGACGTCCTACATGGTGCTCGGCCTGCGCGGCGAACTGGTCGCCGGAGACGCGGACATCCCGCTGCCGACCGACGAAGACACGGGCACCCGCGCGCCACGCCTTCGCTTCGACAAGATGCATGGCAGCGAAGTGCGCGTCGCCTACACGTGGGTTCGCATCGGAAACCAGCCACCCGTGCTGGTGCAGGTGGCGGAAACGCTCGAAGGCCGCACTCAGCTCGCCAACGAGATCATCAAGGGCGTGATCGTGCCGCAGTTCACCGTACTGCCCCTTGCGGTGCTGCTGGTCTGGCTGGCGCTTACCCGCGGGCTCGCGCCGCTGACCGCGCTGCAGGCGCACATCCGCCGTCGAAAACCGGAAGACCGATCGCCGATCGACCCCCGCGGCGCGCCCGAGGAGATCGCGCCGCTGGTCGAGTCGTTCAACGACCTGCTGGCACGGCTTTCGGCGAGCATGCAGGTGCAGAAACATTTCATCGCCGACGCGGCGCACCAGATGAAGACGCCGCTGGCGGGCTTGCGTACCCAGTCCGAGCTGGCGCTGCGCCAGACCGACCCGGCGGAACTGCGGCGCAGCCTGCGGCAGATCGCCGCAGCGACCGAGCGGGCGACGCGTCTGATCAACCAGCTGCTGGCGCTGGCCCGCGCCGAGCACCGCGGCGCCGACGCACCCTCGTTCGAGGCGGTCGACCTGGCGCGGCTGACGCGGGAAGTGGTCCGCGACTGGGTTCCGCAGGCGATAGAGCGGCAGATCGATCTCGGCGTGGACGTGAGCGAGGAGCCTGCCGAGGTGTTCGGCGCGCCGCTGACGCTGCGCGAGATGCTCGGCAACCTGATCGACAACGCCTTGCGCTACACGCCGGCCGGCGGCGCGGTGACCGCGCGCGTCCTGCGTGACGGGGACGAGGTCGTGCTGGAAGTCGAGGACACCGGACCCGGCATCAGCGAGGCGGAGCGGCCGCGGGTGTTCGACCGCTTCTATCGCGTGCTGGGAACGCATGTCGAAGGCAGCGGTCTTGGGTTGGCGATCGTGCGCGAGATCGCCGAGCAGCACGATGCGCAGGTCGGCATCCACACGCCGTCGCGCGTGCACGATCCGAACGCGCCGGGCGCGCTGTTCCGCGTGCGGTTTCCGCGCATGCCGCGGGCGCCTTCGCCGATTTAGCGCAAGCGGCGCGGCCGATTTGACCCTGCCAGCCCGAACCGAGATAATTCGCGCCCTCCGCCGCAGGGCGGAATTGTCTGGCCAGGCGGATTAGCTCAGCTGGTTAGAGCAGAGGAATCATAATCCTTGTGTCCGGGGTTCGAGTCCCTGATCCGCCACCACCCCCTCACCTACCGCGGCGCTGAGACCTCCACATGCGCATCGCTTCATTGCTAGCCGGAGCTGTCGCACTGCTGCTGTCCGCGGCCATGGCGTCCGCGCAGGTCGCGGCGCGCAAGATCCCGGCCGATGCGCTGGATGGCAAGTACACGGCGGCGACGTTTCCCGGCGCCTACATCAACGGCAAGCTGATGCGGCTGGCGCCAGGCGCGCGCGTCGTGATGCCCAACAACCTGGCGGTGACGCCCAACCAGGTCCCGGCGGAGTCGCCGGTGCGCTACCAGCTCGACAAGCAGGGGCAGATCCGGATGGTGTGGGTACTGAGCCCCGAGGAAGCGCGCCGGCGCTGAAGGGCGATGACGAAGAAGCTGTACATCCGCACCTTCGGATGCCAGATGAACGAGTACGACTCGGCCAGGATGGCCGACGTGCTGCACGCGGCCGAGGGGATCACGCTGACCGACGATCTGCAGCAGGCGGATGTCGTGCTGTTCAACACCTGCTCGGTGCGCGAAAAGGCGCAGGAGAAGGTCTTCTCGGATCTCGGCCGGGCCCACGCGCTCAAGCGCAGCAGGCCTGGCCTGGTGATCGGCGTGGGCGGCTGCGTGGCGAGCCAGGAAGGCGCCGCGATCATCGCGCGCGCACCCTACGTGGACGTGGTGTTCGGGCCGCAGACGCTGCACCGGTTGCCGGCGCTGATCGAGCGCCGCCGCAGCACGGGCGCAGCACAGGTCGACA
The DNA here is from genome assembly GCA_963847675.1 of uncultured beta proteobacterium. GTDB lineage: Bacteria > Pseudomonadota > Gammaproteobacteria > Burkholderiales > Burkholderiaceae_F > JADJWR01. The sequence continues at coordinate 218,316 of CAWKAP010000004.1, read as the reverse complement.
TTTCCTTCCCGGAAATCGAGAAGTTCGACGCGCTGCCGCCGCCGCGGGTCGACGCGGCGACCGCGTTCGTGTCGATCATGGAAGGCTGCAGCAAGTACTGCAGCTTCTGCGTGGTGCCCTATACGCGCGGCGAAGAAGTCTCGCGCCCGTTCGACGACGTGCTGACCGAGGTCGCCGACCTCGCCGACCAGGGCGTGCGGGAGGTGACGCTGCTGGGACAGAACGTGAACGCGTACCGCGGCCGGATGGCCGACGGAGAGAGCGCCGACTTCGCCCTGCTGCTCGAGTACGTTCACGAGATTCCCGGTATCGAGCGGATCCGCTACACGACGTCGCACCCGAAGGAATTCGGCCAGCGCCTGATCGACGCTTACGGCGCACTGCCGAAGCTGGCAAGCCACGTGCACCTGCCCGTCCAGTCGGGGTCGGACCGCGTCCTTGCGGCGATGAAGCGCGGCTACACGGTCCTCGAGTACAAGTCGATCGTCCGCAGGCTGCGCTCGATCCGGCCCGGGATCTCGATTTCCTCGGACTTCATCGTCGGCTTTCCGGGCGAAAGCGAAGAAGACTTCGAGCGCACCATGAAGCTCGCCGCCGACATCGGCTTCGACGCGAGCTTCTCGTTCGTCTACAGCCGCCGACCCGGAACTCCGGCAGCCGATCTCGTCGACGACACGCCGCCGGAGACGAAGCTCGCGCGCCTGCAGCGGCTCCAGGCGGCGATCACCGAAAGCAGCGCCCGGATCAGCGCGGCGATGGTGGGCTCGACGCAGCGGATCCTCGTCGAGGGAGCGTCGAAGAAAGATGCGACCGAACTGATGGGCCGCACGGAGAACAACCGGATCGTCAACTTTCCGGGCGATGCCGACGTCGCGCGTCTGGTCGGCCGCATGATCGACGTGCGCGTCACGAGAGCGCTGCCGCATTCGCTGCGTGGCGAGATGCAGCGCCACGCAGCGCTGACCGCCTAGCCAGAGGCTGCCGACCCGCGTGGCCCGCCGCTCATCGTCCCGCCAGGTGCTGGCGTTCTCCGCCGATGCGGACAACAGTGAACTGGCCAACGTCACCGGCGCGCTCGACGCCAACCTGAGGCAGATCGAAACCGAACTGGAGGTGGCCATCCGTCGCCGCGGCCACCAGTTCCGCATCGAAGGCAGGCAGCCGCAGGCGCAGCAGGCGATCGACGTCCTGCAGCACTTCCTCGGCCAGGCCCAGCGGCCGGTGTCGGTCGACGACATCCAGCTGTACTTCGTCGAGCGCCGTGGCGGTGCCACCATGCCGGCCGACGCCGACGCCGAGACGTTGCCGAAGCTGCACACGCGGCGCCGCGAGCTGCATGGGCGCACGCCGAGGCAACGCGACTACCTGGCGTCGATTCTCGAGCACGACATCAGTTTCGGCATCGGCCCGGCCGGGACGGGCAAGACGTATCTCGCCGTGGCCTGCGCGGTCGACGCGCTCGAGCGCGATGCCGTCGAGCGCATCGTCCTGACGCGGCCGGCGGTCGAGGCGGGCGAGCGGCTCGGTTTCCTGCCGGGCGACCTGTCGCAGAAGGTCGATCCCTACCTGCGGCCGCTGTACGACGCGCTGTTCGATCTGGCCGGGTTCGACAAGACGCAGCGCCTGCTCGAGCGGCAGACGATCGAGATCGCCCCGCTCGCCTACATGCGCGGGCGCACGCTCAACCAGGCGTTCGTGATCCTCGACGAGGCGCAGAACACCACGCCCGAGCAGATGAAGATGTTCCTGACCCGCATCGGCTTCGGCTCGAAGGCGGTCGTCACCGGCGACGTGACGCAGATCGATCTTCCGCGCGGTTCCTCCAGCGGGCTGATCGAGGCGCAGCACATCCTGCGCGGCGTGCGCGGGCTGGGTTTTACCTACTTCACGGCGGCCGACGTGGTGCGTCACCCGCTCGTGGCGCGCATCGTCGAGGCCTACGAGGCGGCGGATGCCCTTGGCGAGAGCGGCGCGCCGCAGAGCACCGAGCGCAGCCGGCGACCCCGCGCCGGCTGATGCCCGGGTTGCGCCTTTCCGTCCAGGGACGGTCGCGCTTCCAGGGCCTGCCGGCTCGCACGACACTGGCGCGCTGGATTGCCGTCGCGCTCGAGCGCGACGCCGAGATCACGCTGCGCTTCGTCGGCGCCGCCGAGGGGCGGCGCCTCAACCGCGATTACCGCGGCAAGGACTACGCCACCAATGTGCTGACCTTCGGCTACGCGCATGCGCCGGCCGTCAGCGCGGACATCGTATTGTGCGTGCCGGTCATCCGGCGCGAAGCGCGCGAACAGCACAAGACCCTGAGCGACCACCTGGCGCACCTCGTCGTGCACGGCGTGCTGCACGCGCACGGCCTCGACCACGACCGCGTCGACCGAGCGCGAAGGATGGAGGCGCTCGAGATCGAGGTCCTTGCCAAGCTCCGCCGGCCCGATCCCTACCGCGCTGCAGCGGCCCGACCCCGCAAACGCCGATGCGAATGACGGTGCATGCGATGTGCGCCGGTGCAGCCCACCTGCCCCTGCCCGCCCCTGCGCCACACCCCGTGTTTCGGTGATCGTCGGCTGCTGCAGCCGGGGCGTGGCTGCGCACACTAACGGATGTCGTGACTTCCGAGCGTCGTGTATTCTCGATCGGTCTCCACTCAGGATGCATCGGCGCGGGCGCGGCCGGTCGTCCGGCGCTGATGTCAGAACCTCCCTCTAGCCGCTTCACGCCGTCACAGAAGCGCAAGACGCTGCTCGAACGCCTTACCGCGTTCATTTTCCGCGAGCCCGAAAACCGCCAGGAGCTTCTCGAAGCCCTGCAGGAGGCGCACAGCCGCAACCTCCTCGACGCCGACGCGCTGTCGATGATCGAAGGCGTGCTGCAGGTTTCCGAACTGCGCGCCCGCGACCTGATGGTGCCGCGCACCCAGGCCGACATGATCGACGTCGGCCAGCCGGTCGAGTCATGGATCAGCCGCGTCATCGAGACTGCGCATTCACGCTTTCCGGTCTTCGATGGCAACCGGGACCATGTGATCGGCATCCTGCTCGCCAAGGATCTGCTGCGCTACTACACGGAGGAAGACTTCGACGTGCGCGGGATGCTGCGCCCGGCGGTGTTCATCCCGGAGTCCAAGCCGCTGAACGTGCTGCTGCGCGACTTTCGCGCCAACCGGAACCACATGGCGATCGTGGTCGACGAGTATGGCGGCGTGGCGGGACTGATCACCATCGAGGACGTGCTCGAGCAGATCGTCGGCGACATCGAGGACGAGTACGACTTCGATGAAACCGCCGACAACATCGTCGCGGAGAAAGACGACCGCTTCCGCGTCAAGGCGCTGACCGAAATCGGCGACTTCAACGAGGCCTTCGGCACCACGTTCTCGGACGAGGAGTTCGACACCATCGGCGGACTGGTCACGGACCACATCGGCCGCGTGCCGAAGCGCGGCGACCACATGGAGATCGACGGCCTGCGCTTTGAGGTGCTGCGCGCCGACGCGCGCCAGGTCCACCTGCTGCAGATCACGAGAGTGCCGCGGACGGTTGCCCGCGAGTTTGCCGATGCCGAGTCGCGGCCGGAGCAATGACCGAGGCCGGGGAGTCCATCCGAAGATGATGAGCCACCTTATCACCGTCGCCGTGCTGCTGCTGGCGCTCGCCTGCTACGTCGCCGACCTGACCGGCCCCGGCATGGTGCTGTTCTTCGTCGGCGCAGCACTCGAAATCGTTCTGTGGCTGCGCGCGGTTCAGGCCCCGCGACGCGCCCCTGCCAGGCTGCTGGCCCGCCTCGCTCCGCGCCGCTGACCCGCGGCTGGCTTGCGCCGGTCCGCGCACGGCCAACGGGTACCGCCGTCGCTAGACTGCGCGCGCCCCGATCCGACCGGCCGTCCCCTTGCCGACCAAGCTTCTCTTCTCTGCGGCGACCGCAATCACTGACACGCCCCTTGGCCGTACGTTGTTGTGCGCGCTGCTTGGCCTCGTCCATGCATTCGCCTTCGCGCCGTGGCAACTTCCCTGGCTGCAGTGGCTGGCTTTGGCCGGCCTGTTCGCGCTGGCGCTGCCGATCATCCGGCCGCGCGAGGCTGCCTTGGCCGGATTCGCTTTCGGGCTGGGATGGTTCGGCCTTGGCGTGTCCTGGGTCTACGTCAGCATGCACGTCTACGGCGAAATGCCGGCGCCGCTCGCCGCGGCGGCCACTGCCGCGTTCTGCGCCTTCCTGGCACTGTATCCGGCGCTTGCGCTTGGGCTGGCCACCCGGCTCGCCACTGGCAAGGCAGTCAAAGCTTTCCTCGTCCTCCCCGCCGCATGGGCGGGCAGCGAATGGCTGCGCGGCGTGCTGCTCACGGGCTTTCCGTGGCTGGCCAGCGGCTACGCGCACACCGACGGTCCGCTGGCCGGTTACGCGCCCGTCTTTGGCGTGCACGGAGTCACGTTCGTCGCGGCGCTGATCGCCGGCAGCCTCGCATGGATGGCGCGGGGCCGCGACCGCGCGCCGGTCCTGGCAACGGCGCTGCTCGTGCTCGCGCTGCTGGCGTGTGGACAAGCGCTGCGTCGAATCGAATGGACGCAGCCGGCCGGTGATCTGCTTCGGGTCAGACTGCTGCAGGGCAACGTGCCGCAGAACCTGAAGTTCGCCGACGGCGGCATGAAACTCAGCGAAGAGGCCTACCTGCCGCTGCTGCGCGCTGCGGAACCCGCCGACCTCGTCGTGCTGCCCGAATCCGTCTTCCCGCTGCCGCTTGCTCATTTGCCGGAGCCGACGATCGATGCCCTCGCCGAGATCCCTCGCCACGGCAGCGCCCTGATCTTCGGCATCTTCATCGAGGAGCCGCGCGGGCAGTATTACAACAGCGCAGTCGGACTGACACCCGGCGGCGGCGGGCCGCAGCGCTACAGCAAGCGCCACCTCGTGCCTTTCGGCGAGTTCATTCCGCCGGGTTTCCGCTGGTTCGTCGACCTGCTGCAGATGCCGATCGGCGACCAGCAGCGTGGCAACGCATACCAGCCGCCGATGCAGATCGCCGGCCAGCGCATTGCCGTGAACATCTGCTACGAGGATCTGTTCGGAGCCGAGATCCGGCAGGCGTGGCGCGATCCCGCGCGGGCGCCGACGCTGCTGCTGAACCTGTCCAACCTCGGCTGGTTCGATGACTCGCTGGCGCTGCCACAGCACCTGCAGATCTCGCGGATGCGTGCGCTCGAAACGGGACGGCCGGTGCTGCGCGCCACCAACACGGGGGCTACCGCGATCATCGACGCGCAGGGTCGCGTCGTGGCGCAGCTGCCTCATCGCACCCACGGCGTGCTCCGCGGCGAGTTGCACGGCCACAGCGGCAGTACGCCCTACCTGCGCTGGGGCGATGCGCCCGCGCTCGGCATGATCCTGCTCGGCCTCCTTGCCGGTGGGATCGTGGCGATCCGCGCCGCCCGCAGCCGTTAAGATTCACCGCCCTGCCGCCGACCGGCGGTGGTCGTCACCGCAGTCACTTCGATGATCACCTTCCAGGAAACCGTCCTCCGCCTGCAGAACTACTGGAACGCACAGGGCTGTGCCCTGCTGCAGCCGATCGACCTCGAAGTCGGCGCCGGCACCTCGCACACCGCGACGTTCCTGCGCGCGATCGGCCCCGAGCCGTGGCGCGCGGCCTACGTGCAGCCGTCGCGGCGGCCGAAGGACGGCCGCTATGGCGAGAACCCGAATCGCATGCAGCACTACTACCAGTACCAGGTGGTGCTGAAGCCCTCGCCGCCGGACATCCTGCAGCTGTATCTCGGCTCGCTCGAAGCGCTCGGCTTCGACCTGAAGAAGAACGACGTGCGCTTCGTCGAGGACAACTGGGAGAACCCGACCCTCGGCGCCTGGGGGCTGGGCTGGGAAGTGTGGATGAACGGCATGGAAATCACGCAGTTCACCTACTTCCAGCAGGTCGGCGGCATCGAATGCCGGCCGATCACCGGCGAGATCACCTACGGCATCGAGCGGCTGGCGATGTACCTGCAGGACGTCGAGAATGTCTTCGACCTGGTCTGGACCACCTGGCAGGAACGCGGCGTCGAGCGCGTGCTGACCTACGGCGACGTGTTCCACCAGAACGAGGTCGAGCAGAGCACCTACAACTTCGAGCAGTCGGACGCCGAGAAGCTGCTCGGGCTGTTCAGCCTGTTCGAAGGCGAGGCGCAGCGGCTGATGGCCGCGCAACTGGCGCTGCCGGCGTACGAGATGGTGCTGAAGGCTGCGCACACGTTCAACCTGCTCGACGCGCGCGGCGCGATCAGCGTCACCGAGCGCGCCGCCTACATCGGCCGCATCCGCAACCTCGCGCGCGCGGTGGCGCATGCCTATTACGAGTCGCGCGAGCGCCTCGGTTTTCCGATGCTGCCGGCCGGCGTACGCAAGGAGGCGGCGTGAACGCCTCGCTGCTCGTCGAGCTGCACACGGAGGAACTGCCGCCGAAGGCGTTGAAGGCGCTTTCCGATGCGTTCGCCGCCGGCATCGAGAAGGGCCTGCGTGAGCGAAGCTTTCTTGCTGCAGGCAGCCGAACAACGGCCTTCGGCGCGCCGCGACGACTCGCCGTGCATGTCACCGAAGTGGCGGCGCGTTCGCCCGATGCCCCGTTCAGACAAAAGCTCGTGCCGGTGTCGGTCGGCCTCGATGCGGATGGCAACGCGACGCCGGCGTTGCTGAAGAAGCTGTCGTCGCTCGGCGGCAATGTCGACCACCGCCAGCTCGTGCGCGAGCACGACGGCAAGCAGGAGTTGCTCATCTACGCCGGCGTGAAGCCTGGCGTTGCACTCGTGGCGGGGCTGCAGGACGCGCTTCTCGACGCGATCGCGCGGCTGCCGATCCCGAAAGTGATGAGCTACCAGCTCGCCGACGGTGCAACGACAGTGCAGTTCGTGCGACCGGCACACCGGCTGGTGGCGCTGCACGGCGCCGACGTGGTGCCGGTGCAGGCGCTCGGGCTCGAAGCGGGCCGCGAGACCTTCGGCCATCGTTTTCACGCCGAAGGGCCAGTCCAGATCGCAAGCGCGGACGGCTACGCCGAACAGCTCGAGCGCGAAGGCAAGGTCATCGCCTCGTTCACGCAACGTCGCCAGCGCATCGCCGAACTCTTGAACGGTGCCGCCGCGCGCCTGGGCGCGAAGCCGCTGGTGCCGGAGGCGCTGCTCGACGAAGTCACGGCGCTGGTGGAATGGCCGGTCGTCTACGCCAGCGAGTTCGAGCCGGAGTTTCTCGCCGTGCCGCAGGAGTGCCTGATCCTGACGATGCAGCAGAACCAGAAGTACTTCGCGTTGCAGGACGATTCGGGCCGGCTGCTGAACCGCTTCCTGCTGGTGTCGCATCTGGAGGCGAACGACGGCGGCGTTGCGATCATCGCCGGCAACGCCCGCGTGGTGCGCGCGCGGCTGGCCGATGCCAAGTTCTTCTACGACCAGGATCGCAAGCGCACGCTCGAATCGCGCCTGCCGCTGCTGGCGAACGTCATCTATCACGCCAGGCTCGGTTCGCAGCTGGAGCGTGTCGAGCGGATCACCGGCATCGCCGTGGAAATCGCCAAGATGCTCGGCGTCGATCGCACGCATGTCGAGCGCGCCGCCCGCCTTGCGAAAGCCGACCTGCGCACCGAGATGGTGGGCGAGTTCCCCGAGCTGCAGGGCCTGATGGGTCGCTACTACGCGCAGCACGACGGCGAACCCGCCGATGTGGCCGACGCGATCGAAGAGCATTACCGGCCACGTTTCGCCGACGATGACCTGCCAGCCAGCCCGGTCGGCACCTGCGTGGCGCTGGCCGACAAGCTGGAAACTGTGGTCGGCCTGTTCGGCGTCGGCGAAAAGCCCACCGGCGACAGAGACCCGTTCGCGCTGCGCCGCCACGCGATCGGCGTGCTGCGCATGCTGAGCGAGAAAAGGCTGCCGCTGCAGATCGATGCCCTGCTGACGACGTCCACGCAGGCCTTCAACGGCATGAAGTCATTCAAGCCGGCCGCCGCCGAACTCGCCGGCTTTCTGTACGACCGCCTGCGCGGCCTGTTGCGCGAGAAGGGTTACAGCGCCAATGAAGTCGAGGCGGTGGTCTCGCTGGCGCCGCAGCGGATCGACGACGTCGCCGAGCGGCTGGCCGCCGTGCGCGCCTTCATGCAACTGCCGGAGGCCGAGAGCCTGGCCGCAGCCAACAAGCGCATCGGCAACATCCTCAGGAAATCGGAAGGCGCCGCGGTGAGCGTCGACGCCGGGCTGCTGTTCGAGCCGGCGGAAAAAGCGCTCGCCGAAGCTTTCGCACGGACATCGCCGCAGGCGCAGCAGCTCCTGGCGTCAGGGGACTACGCCGGCAGCCTCAAGGCGCTGGCCCCCCTGAAGCTGCCCGTGGACCAGTTCTTCGACGACGTCATGGTCAACGTCGACGACGCCAAGCTGCGCGCGAACCGGCTGGCACTGCTCGCCCAGCTTCGCGCGCAGATGAATTGCATCGCCGACCTGGCGTTGCTCGCCGCCGGCTAGAAATCGGGGTCAGACTCCGATTTCCTGCGCAAGATGCATCCATGTCGAACGCAGTTTGATCACCGTCGTCGGCTCGGCGGAAGAACGGCCTCCGGCGAAATTGGAGTCTGACCCCAATTTCCGATGAGCTACCTGCGTTCGGCGGTGTACCTGCTCCTGCTGACGGTGACGGTGATTCCGTGGGCGCTGGTCGTACTTGCTGCTTACGTGACATCGTTGTCCACCCGCTACTGGCTGTGCACGCGCTGGACGCGATTCGCGATCCTCGCGGCACGGCGCGTCTGCGGCATCACGTGGCGGGTCGAGGGCTGGGAGAACCTGCCCGACGGACCGGCGATCCTCCTGCCCAAGCACCAGTCGACCTGGGAGACGTTCTGGCTGCCCTCGTTCGTTCCGCGGCAGCTGACCTTCGTCTACAAGCGCGAGCTTCATCTGGTGCCTTTCTTCGGCTGGGCGATGGCTTCCCTGAAGATGATCAATATCGACCGCAGCCGCGGGCAGGACGCGTTCGAGCAGGTGGTCCGCCAGGGGAGCGAGCATCTGCGCGACGGCTGGTGGATCGTGATCTTTCCGGAAGGCACGCGCACGCCACCCGGCTCGACGCGACGCTACAAGACCGGAGGTGCCCGACTGGCCGTGCGCACCGGGACACCCGTGGTGCCGATCGCAGTCAACAGCGGCGAAGTCTGGCCGCGCCGTGCCTTCCTGAAGACACCGGGCGAGATCACGATCAGCATTGGCGCCCCGATCTCGACCGAAGGCCGGACCGTCGATCAGGTCGCCTCGCTCGTAGAATCCTGGATCGAAACGGAGATGCGGCGGCTCGCGCCACATCGCTACGGCGGGCCTTACGTCGGCGCCAGCCGGGTCGACGCGAAAAACCGCAACAGTCCCACCACGGCCATTTGAAGCGCACCGCGCCACTCCAAGCGCAGCAGCTGCCCCTCGACTTCGGCGAGCGGGCGGGCACGCCGTCCGCACCGCCCGCAGTCCTTGGCGACCGCCAGGTCGACGTCGGCCACGAGCCAATTCGATACACGCTGCGCCGCGCGCGTCGCCGTTCGATCGGCTTCACCATTGACGATCGCGGCCTGACGATCGCCGCGCCGCGCTGGGTCGGCCTCGCCGAGATCGAAGCAGCGATCGCCGAGAAGCAACGCTGGATCCGCCGCAAGTTGGTCGAGTGGCGCGAGTGGCGCGCGCGCCAGCCGTTGCCGCATGTCCGCTTCGGTGACGGAGGCACCCTGCTGCTGCTCGGCCGCACGGTGACCCTGCGCGTGCGTCCCGCGGCCGAGCGCACGCAACTTGCGGAAGGCGCCAGCGACACGGAACTGCACATTGCGCTGCCCGCACAGGCCGGCGAGGCACAGGTCCGCGACGCCGTGCTGTCGTGGCTGAAAGTTGAGGCTCGCCGCGTCCTCGATGGACGCCTGCAACTGCTCGCGGCCGGACTCGACGCGCGGCCGCGCTCGTGGTCGCTTTCCTCCGCCCGCTCGCAGTGGGGTGCGTGCACGCAGGATGGCCACATCCGCCTGAACTGGCGGCTGGTGCATTTCTCGCTTCCCGTGATCGACTACGTGGTCGCGCACGAACTGGCGCACCTGAAGGAGATGAACCACAGCCCGCGTTTCTGGCGGACGGTCGGCGAACTGCTGCCCGGATTCGAATCGGCGCGCGACGAGGTGAAGAAGCTCGACCTGGCATCGCTGCCGGTCTGAACTGCGCGGCCCGTCGCAGCGCCTGCCGGTCGCCTTGCCGCCTGCGCTACGCTGCGGCCCTGCCTTCTCCTTCCCCCCGAAGATCCGCCATGAGAATCCTGCACACGATGCTGCGCGTCGGCGACCTGCAACGGTCGGTCGACTTCTACACCCAGGTGATGGGCATGCAACTGCTGCGCACCACCGATCGTCCCGACCAGAAGTACTCGCTGGCCTTCGTCGGCTACGGCGCGGAATCGGAGCATGCCGTGCTCGAACTCACCTACAACTACGGCGTCGACAAGTACGACATGGGCGGCGCCTTCGGCCACATCGCCATTGCCGTCGACGATGCGTATGCGGCCTGCGAGAAGATCAAGGCCGCGGGCGGCAACGTCACGCGCGAGGCCGGTCCGGTAAAGGGCGGTACGACGGTCATTGCCTTCGTCACCGACCCGGACGGCTACAAGATCGAACTGATCCAGACGCGGCACTGAGCCGCCGCCCACTGCGCGAGGATTGTCGATGTTCAAGCGCTGCTTCGCCGCGGCGATCGGCGCCCTGCCGCTGGTTGCCCTGTCGATCGAGCCGCCGCCGGCCGCAGCGCCGCGGCCGGTGCAGGACACCTACTTCGGCGTGACGCTGAACGATCCGTTCCGTCACTTCGAGAACCGCGACGATCCCGAGGTCAGTCGCTGGATGCGCGCGCAGGCCGACTACGCACGCGCGGTCCTCGACGGGATTCCCGGGCGCGCCAGGCTGGCGGAGCGGATCAGGACCTTCGACGATGCCGTCGCTGCGCGCGTGGTCGACGTGCAGCGCCGCCCCGGCGACCTGTATTTCTACGAAAAGCGCGGCGCAACCGACAACCAGTTCAAGCTCTACGTGCGCAAGGGCCTCGACGGCGCCGAAAAGCTGCTCGTCGACCCGGAGGCGATCGGCAGGAAAGCCGGGCAGCCGCACGCGATCAACTACTTCGTCGCGTCGAACAACGGCCGCCTGCTCGCCTACGGCATGTCGGCCGGCGGCTCGGAGATGGCCGAGATCCACGTCATCGACACCGAGACCGGCCGCCGCGTGATGGGGCCGATCACCCGCGCGCGCTATGGCGGCGTGGCCTGGCTGCCGGACGACAGCGGCTTCTTCTTCACCCGCCAGCAGGAGATGAAGCCGGGGATGGCCGACGTCGAACGCGACCAGAAGCTGCGCTCGCTGTTTGTCAGGCTCGGGGCCGACGTCGACAAGGCACCGACCGTGCTGGCGTTCGACACGCCCGGTGTGTCGATCAAGGAAGGTGGCGAATCCCCGTATGTCTTTCCGCTGCCGGGCACGCGCTGGGCGGGTGGCTACGTTTCGCACGGCACCGACCGCGAACTGTCGCTGTACGTGGCGCCGCTCGCCGACGTCACGGCCGGCCGCGCCAAGTGGCGCAAGGTGATCGACCGCAGCGACGACGTGACCAACTTCGAGGTCATCGGCGACCGGCTCTTCGTGATGACGCACAAGGGCGCTTCCCGCTTCAGGATCGTCGAGACGTCGCTCGTCGCGCCCGACCTCGCCAAGGCGCGCGTGGCAATGGCCGAAGGCCCGGGGGTGATCACCGGGCTCGTGCGCGCCGCCGACGGGCTGTATGCCAGCCGACGCGACGGCACGGTGTCGCGGCTGTTTCACATCGGGCCGGGAAAGGACGCCGGACCCGTCGAAGTGAAGCTGCCGCTGGCGGGGAGCTTCGAGTTTGCCGGTGTCGATCACCGTATCTCCGGTGTGCTGCTGTCGCTGCAGTCGTGGACCCGCGCGTCGCAGATCTATCGCGTCGCCGGCGCCAAGGCCGGGTTCGACATCACCAATACGCAGTTGCAGCCGCGTGGTCCTTATGACGAGCTGCCGGACTATGTCGCCACCGAGGTGCTCGTGCCCAGCCACGATGGCGCGCAGGTGCCGCTTTCGATCATCCACAGGAAGGGCATCGAACTCGACGGGACGCACCCGACGCTGCTGTACGGCTACGCCAGCTACGGCATCACCGAGGAGCCGTGGTTTTCGCTGTGGCGACTCGCGTGGCTCGAACGCGGTGGCATCTTCGCGGTGGCCAATCCGCGCGGCTCCGGCGCGTTCGGGCAGGACTGGTACCGCGCCGGAAAGCAGGCGCAAAAGCCGAACACCTGGAAGGATTTCATCGCGACCGCCGAGTACCTGATCAAGCAGCGTTACACGTCGCCGGCAAAGCTCGGCATCTGGGGCGGCAGCGCCGGCGGCATCCTCGTGGGCCGGGCGATGACCGAGCGCCCGGAGCTGTTTGCCGCGGTCGTCGCTTCCGTCGGAGTCTTCGACACCGTGCGCGCCGAACTGACGCCGAACGGCGTGCCGAACATTCCCGAGTTCGGCACGCACAAGACCGAAGACGGGCTTCCGCGCGCTGCTCGAAATGAGCACCTACCAGCACATCCGCGAAGGCGTGAAGTATCCGGCCGTGCTGTTCACGCACGGCGTGAACGACCCGCGCGTCGAGGTCTGGGAGAGCACGAAGGCCGCCGCACGCCTGCAGCAGGCCACGGCCAGCGGCAGGCCCGTGCTGCTGCGCCTCGACTACGAGTCGGGCCACGGCATCGGCAGCACGAAAGACCAACGCAACGCCGAACGGGCCGACGTACTGTCATTCCTGCTGTGGCAGTTCGGCGAAGCGGGTTTCCAGCCGCAGTAGCGACCTTCTCAGTCTGCGACGGGCAGCGCCGCACGCTTCGCCAGCGCAACGAAGGCGTCGACCGAAAGTGTTTCGGCGCGGGCGCCCGGATCGATGCCGCAGCCGGCGATTGCACGATCCGTCAGGTGATCGGCCAGCGCATTGCGCAGCGTCTTGCGCCGCTGGCCGAAGGCGGCCGTGACGATCCTTGCGAACGCCGTCGCATCGACGGCCGCCAGTTCGGCTTCCGGCTTCGGAACCAGGCGGACGATGCTCGAATCGACCTTCGGCGGCGGCGCAAAGGCGCCCGCCGGAACATTGAGCAGGCGTGCCACTCGGTAGCGGAACTGCAGCATCACCGACAGCCGGCCGTAGTCCCTGCCGCCCGGCTTGGCGACCATCCGGTCGACCACCTCCTTCTGCAGCATGAAATGCTGGTCGCGCACGCGCGGCGCGATCGGCAGGAGCACGAACAGCAGCGGCGTCGAGATGTGGTACGGCAGGTTGCCGACGACGCGCAGCGGCCGATCGTCGGCAGCGGCAAGGGCCTCCCAGTCGAGTTCGAGGGCGTCGCCTTCGATCAGGTCGAGCTGCTGCGGAGTGAAGCGGCTGCGCAGCCGGTCGGCAAGATCACGGTCGATCTCGACGGCGGTGATCGCGCCCGCGCGCTCGACCAGCGGCGCGGTCAGCGCGCCCAGCCCGGGACCGATCTCGACGATGCGCTCCCCTGGCCGCGGGTCGATCGCGGCGACGATACGCTCGACGTAGTGCGCATCGTGCAGGAAGTTCTGCGAGAACCGCCGCCGGGCGCGATGGCCTTCCATCAACGCGCGGCCGTCGGCGTCTCGCCGTGGGCGGCGCTCTCCGACGCGAGCCGGTCCGCCAGCGCCAGCGCTGCCTTCATGCTGCCGGCGTCGGCGGTGCCCTTGCCGGCCAGATCGAGCGCGGTGCCGTGATCGACCGACGTGCGAACGAAAGGCAGTCCGAGCGTGACATTGACCCCGTGTCCGAAGCTGGCGTGCTTGAGCACCGTCAGGCCCTGGTCGTGATACATCGCCAGCACGGCATCGAAACGCGACAGCGTGGATGGCACGAACAGCGTGTCGGCCGGCAACGGGCCGGTGGCGTCGATGCCGCGCGCGCGCGCGGCGGCCAGCGCAGGCGCGATGACGTCGATCTCCTCGCGCCCGAGGTGGCCGCCTTCGCCCGCGTGGGGGTTCAGCCCGGCGACGCCGATGCGCGGCTGCGCAATGCCGAAACGGGCACGCAGGTCGCGGTGCAGCACGTCGAGCGTGGCCGCGAGCGAATCGGGCGTGATCGCGGCCGCCACGTGCGCGAGGGGCAGGTGGGTCGTGGCGAGCGCGACCCGCATGCCGCCGCCGACGAGCAGCATCACCACGTGCGACGCGTTCGTGCGCTCGGCCAGGAACTCCGTGTGGCCGGTGAAAGGCACCCCTGCGTCGTTGATCACGCCCTTGTGCACCGGCGCGGTGACCATCGCCCGGTATCGCCCTCGCCGGCATCCGTCGATCGCGGCATCGAGCATGCGCAGCACGTATCGCGCGTTACGTGTGTCGAGGCGGCCGGCGACTGCCGGCACCTCGGTCGCGATGTGCTCGATCGCGACGCAGGGAGGCAGCGGCCACGGGATGCCCGTCAACGATGCCGCCTCGCGAAGCAGTCGCGAATCGCCGAGCAGCAACGTCGGCCGGCTTGAAGCGGCTGCGGCAACGACGGCGATCTCCGGCCCGATGCCCGCCGGCTCGCCGGTCGTGACTGCGATCGGCCCGTTCATCTGAAGGTGTCGCGACCCCAGGCAGCGGCGCTCGCGCCGCGCCAGGAAGGACGGCTATGCGTCCTCGAGCCGGTACTCGACATAAGTGCGGTCGCGCAACTGGCGGATCCACTCCAGGTACGCCTCCTCGGCCTTGCGCTGTCGCAGCGCCTGCCGCGCCGCCAGCCGATTGCGCTCGACCGGCGATTCCTCGGTACGGCGTTCCATCACCTGGATAAGGTGCCAGCCGAAGGGCGACGCGACCGGCTGACTGACCTCACCCGGCTTCAGCAGCGCCATCGCGCGTTCGAACTCCGGCACCGTGTCGCCGGGATAGAGCCAGCCGAGGTCGCCACCGCGCGTGGCCGTCGAATCGACCGAGTGCAGTCGTGCGAGCTGGCCGAAGTCCTGTCCGCCCCTGACGACGCGCTCGCGCAGATCGAGCAGCCGGCGCCGCACTTCCGCCTCCGGCGTCAACTCCGACACGCGCAGCAGGATGTGACGCGCGTGGGTCTGCTCGACCGGCCCGGTCGCCAGCCGGCCTTCCGTGGCGTCGCGCCTGCCGACCAGCTTGAGGATATGGAAGCCGCCGGGGCTGCGCACCAGCGGCGCCAGTTCGCCCGTCTTGAGGTCCTTCACCGCATCGAGAAACAGCGTCGGCAGCCGGTCGGCAGTCCGCCAGCCGAGCGCCCCGCCGGCCAGCGCCTCCGGGGCGTTGGAAGTGCTGGCGGCAAGGCGGGCAAAGTCAGCACCGCCACGCAGCTGGCCGATCAGGCCCTCGGCCTGCCGGCGCGTCGCCTCGATGCGGTCGGTCGAGGCGTTGTCCGGAACGCGCAGCAGGATCTGCGCGATGTTGTATTCGACCGCGCCGGCGTTCACGCCCGCCTGCTCGGCGAGGAAATTGTCGATCTCGCCCTCCGAGATGACGATGCGGCTGTCGACCTCGCGATCGCGCAGGCGCGACGTGATGATGTCGTCGCGCACGTCGTTGCGAAAGCGGACGAAGGAGATTCCCTGCTTCTCGAGCTGGTCGCGGAACTGCGGCAGGCTCGACCCGTTCTGCTCGGCGATGCGGGCCACGGCCGCATTCACCGTCGCGTCGTCGACGCGCACGCCGGACTCCCGCGCCAGCTGGATCTGCGCCCGGTCGACGATCATCCGCTCGAGCACCTGGCGGCGCAGCGCGGCCGGCGGCGGTGCCGCGATGTTCTGCCGGCGCAACTGCGACAACGCGATCTGCGTGCGCGCCTCGAGTTCGGATTCGGTGATCGCCTCGTCATTGACGACCGCGACGATGCGGTCCAGCGGTCTCAGCGTGGCGGCTGAAGCAGGCGCGGGGACGGGCGCCTGGGCGATGGCGGCCGCAGCCCACGCCAGCGCAAGCGCGCCGGCAGCAGCGCATCGATTCAGCAAGGCAAGAAGGGTCCTATTCATAGTCCTCATAGCGCCCGAACGACGTCTGGCGCGGATCGATTGGCTCGTAGCCCGGGATGCTACGCCGCAGCTGATCGAGCAGGCCCGTGCCGATCGATGCCACGCCATTGAGCTGAAGCTGAAACAGCAGCGCGGTGGTCGTGCCTTCACCGAGGGTGACGAAGCTCTGGCCGACCACGCGGACTGCCCAGCAGTCGTCGCGGTACTCCAAGCCCGCAAGCAGTTCGACCCAGCGCCCGTCGCGGATCGAATAATTGGCGCGGCCGACACCATACCAGCGCGCCGCGATCGGCCACTGGGCGGCAAAGTCGACCTGCTCGATCTCGTCGAGCTTGTACCGGTAGGCGAGGCTGAGCACCGAGCCCGCCCGCGGCTGCCAGCGCAGCGCTGCCGCGGCGCGCACCAGCTTCCGCTCGAGCGTCGAGTGCTGCACGTACAGATCGGTGATCCACGCGCGTGCGATCACTCCCCGCAACTCGACGAGGATGTCGGACTCGGATCCAGAACGTGCCGTCGCGGCAGGCAGGGTCACCCGGTCGGAGGCGAAGTAGAAACGCTGCCCGACAGCGCCGCGCAGCCGCTCGGCTCCGGTAACGGGATCGAGCACGCGTCCGACCAGCGCCGCCGTCAGCTGGTTGGCCTCGCTGATCCGATCATTGCCCGAGAACAGGTTCTCGCGGAACAGCTGCGTGAAGTTGAAGTCCGCCTCCGCCGTATCGAAGACCGGCAGCGTCGACTGATCGCGGTACGGCGTGTAGGCATAGAAAAGCCGCGGCTCGAGCGTCTGCAGCGAAGATTCGCCGAACCAGCGCCCCTCGCGCTCGAAGACGAGTCCAGCGTCGACCGAGGTCAGCGGCAGCGAGCGGGCCGGCCGCTTGTCCAGTCGGGCGGGATCGTCGAGCTCGTACCACGTCGCGTGCCACTGCACGCGCGGGACGAGGAAATAGCCGGGCGCGCGCAGCGGATACGACAACGTCGGGTTGACGATGAAACGCGAGCCGTCCTCCAGCGTCGGATGCTCGAAGCGTGTCGCGTCCATCACCAGACCGGCGTCGAAGCCGGCGAACCTCGGTGCGGTGGCGCTCAAGCTCAGTTGGGGAACGCGTTCGTGGGGCTTGACGACCGGCTCGTACGGGTCCTGCAGCGTCTGGTTCTTCTGGACGCGAAGCAGCGTGCTCCACTGCTTTTGCCCGTATCGCAGGAACGCCTCCTGCGGCAGGACCAGCCTCGACGCCCCGGCGATCGTCCGGGCGTAGTCGGAGGGAACGAGGTCATCGGATACCCGGGCGTAATTGACGCCGCCGGTCAGTCCCCCGGCATTGTCGTACAGATGGCGCACCGCCATGTAGCTGCGCGAGTCGCCCGTGACCCGATCGTGAGGAACGAGATCGTATTCAATCGTGCCCAGGTAGTTCGGCTCGAGGTAGCGGAATTCGGTGCCGATCAGGATGCCCCGCTTGCTCATCACACGCGGCGAAATGGTCGCGTCGCGATTGGGCGCGATGTCCCAGTAGTAAGGCACGATGGCCTCGACGCCGAGCTTGCTGTTGATGCCTATCGACGGAGTCAGCAGGCCGCTGCGGCGGCGATCGCCGAGAGGAAACTGGAAATAGGGCGAAGCGAGGATCGGCACGCCCTGGAAATGCACCGACGCCCCATTGGCGATGCCGACCTCGTCGTTGCGATCGATCGTCAGCCTTCGCGCGCGAATCCACCACGAGTCATCGCCCGGCGCACAGGTGGTGTACACGGCGTCCTCCAGGCGCAGCCGGTCGCCTTCGAGGAACTCGATCCGGCTCGCAGTCCCGCGTCCGTGATGCGGCGCATAGGTGAAGCCGGCCTCCGGCATTGCGCCGGTACGTGCATCGATGCGCAGCGTCAGGCTCGGTCCGAAAAAGGCCACGCCGTCGCGGAACACGCGCACGTTGCCGCTCGCCTCGACCTCGTCGGTGGCCACCGTGTACGTGATCCGGTCGCCGCGCAGGACGGTGCCGCCGCGCCTGACCTCGGCCTCGCCTTCGAGCGTCAGCCGCTCCTCGACTTCGCCGAGCAGGCGCTCGGCTCGCACGTAGGCGGCGCCGCCGACCGCGGTCGCTGCCCGGCCCTCGCCGAGCGCGCGCTCGAGCCGCAGCCGCGGCTCTTCGGCGCGTGCTGCCGCCGCCCAGACAAGCAGGCACGTCGCGGGCACAAGCAGTAACGGGGAAGATCGCAATCGAAGGCGAGGCCGCGCGGTGATCGTCGGTCGCGGCCAGCGCCGCAACAAGGCGTGGCTATTATAGGAATCGTGCCTTCGAATATCGCGAATCCGCCCCGTCGGTATCCGTCAAGTTCCCTGCGAATTCGATCGGCCGCCACCGCATGACCCCAACGAACGACGCACGACTGCACACGCTGCAGCGCTGGCTGGCGAGCCTGCCGGCGGCGCTGTCGCTGCAGCCGGACTCGCTGCGCCCGGCTTCAGCCGACGCGAGCTTTCGCCGTTACTTCCGGGTCGATGCGCGCGGCGTCGCAGGTGGCACGGCGATTGCCATGGACGCGCCGCCCCCGCAGGAAGACACACGCCCCTTCGTGCGCGTGGCCGGGTTGCTGCACGAGGCCGGCCTCAATGCGCCCCGCGTACTGGCCCATGATCCCGAGCAGGGCTTGCTGTTGCTGACCGACCTCGGCACGACCACCTACCTCTCCGCCCTGAACGAAGCCAATGCCGACGAGCTGTTCGGGGCGGCGACCGACGCGCTGGTCAATTGGCAGTTGGCGAGCCGGGCCGATGCGCTGCCGCCTTATGACGAGACCCTGCTTCGGCGTGAGCTCGATCTTTTCCCCGAGTGGTACCTGCGACGGCACCTGAAGCGCGACCCAGACCCGGCGCAGCGGGAGATGCTGGCATCGCTCTGGCGTCACTTGATCGACTCCTGCCTGGCGCAGCCGCGGGTGTACGTGCACCGTGACTTCATGCCGCGCAATCTGATGGTGACGAGCCCGAATCCCGGCATACTCGATTTCCAGGACGCGGTTTTTGGCCCGATCACCTACGACCTCGTGTCTCTGTTCCGCGACGCCTTCATCTCTTGGCCCGAGGAGCGCGTGCTCGACTGGACGATCCGTTACTGGGAGCGTGCCCGGCGGGCCGGATTGCCGGTGGGACCGGACTTCGCCGACTTCTATCGCGATTTCGAGTGGACAGGACTGCAGCGGCATCTCAAGGTGCTCGGCATCTTCGCCCGCATCAACTACCGCGACGGCAAGCCGCAGTATCTGGCCGATACGGCGCGCTTCATTGCCTACGCACGCGCGGTGGCGCGCCGCTACCGCCCGCTGACGCCGCTGGCCCGGCTGCTCGACGAGATTGAAGGCGTTCCGGCGCAGGTCGGCCTCACTTTCTGATCGAAACGCGATGAACCGTCATCTCGAGCGGCCGACACGGCGCAGCGCGTATCGCCCGGGTCGCTTCACTCTCATGCCCCGCTGCCGCGAGGCAGCGGGACAAATGCCGCGGCCAGGCAAACAGCACCGCGACGCACCGGCCGGCGAACGCCGGTTACCGTCGTGAAGGCCCTCCTGTTCGCCGCCGGCCGTGGCGAACGAATGCGGCCACGGTCCGATACGACGGCCAAGCCGCTGCTGCGGGCAGGCGGCCGAAGGTTGATCGAATGGCAGATCGAGGCGCTCGTGCGCGCAGGCGTGCGCGAGATCGTGATCAACACCGCGCATCTGGCGCAGCAGATCGAGGACACGCTGGGCGATGGTGAACGCTACGGGACACGGCTGCGCTATTCGCGCGAGGGCAGCAGCGCCGAGCGCGCGCTGGAGACGCTGGGCGGCATCGTCGAGGCGCTGCCCCTCCTTGGCGCGGCTCCTTTCATCGCTGCCAGCAGCGACATCGTGACTGATTTCGATTACGGAAGTCTCGCCGATCCGCTGGCGGCAATCGCCCGCGGCACCGCCGACGCGCATCTGGTCCTGGTCGACAATCCGCCGTTTCATAGCGACGGCGACATGGGCCTGGTTGGCGGCCGCGTCCGGATGCAGCGACCTCACTTCACCTACGGCAACATCGGCATCTTCTCGCCGGCGCTGTTCAGCGGCGTGGGCCGCGGTCGCGCAAGGCTGTTCCCGTGGCTGTACCGCTTCGTCGAGCAGGGCCGTGTCAGCGGTGAGCACTTTCGCGGCCGCTGGCACAACGTCGGCACGCCTGCCGAGCTCGATGCGCTCGATGCCGAATTGAGCGACTCGGGCACGCAGGAATCATCCATGCCACCCGCCATCTGAAAGGCGCGATGCGCGACGCAATCGTCATCGGCGCCGGCCCGGTCGGGCTGCTCTGTGCCGCACTGCTGGCACAGCGTGGGATGCGCTGTTGCGTGCTCGACGCCAGGCCACTCGAGCAGGCGCGTCGCGACGCCCGGCTGCTGGCACTGTCGCGCGGGTCGTGGGAGATCCTTGCGCCAGTCCTGCGCGCCGACGTGCCGCCGCGCGCGGCAATCCGCGAAGTGCGGGTCAGCTCGGCCGGCGACTTCGGCACGACCCGGATCGCGGCGGGTGACTTCGACGGCCACGACCTCGGCGCCACCGTGCTGTACGGAGATTTACTTGCGGCGCTCGCGGCGGGCGTCGCCGCGCAGCCGACGATCGAGGTGCTCAGGCCGGTCACCGCTTCCGAAGTCCGGCAGCGGCCCGACCGCGTCGAGGTGCTGCTCTCCGACGGCAACGTGCTTGCCGCTGACCTGGCAATCCACGCCGAAGGCGGGACAGAGCCAACGACGGACGATCGGCTGAAGGCCGGCAAGGACCGGGCATTGCTGGGCAGCGTCCGCCTTCGACCCGTGCGCACCGACCTGCCCGCCGGTGCGGCGTTCGAAAGGTTCACGCGTGACGGTCCGCTCGCGCTGCTGCCGACTCCCGCACCGTTCGGCGCAGGTGACGGCCGCGGCCTCTCCCTCGTCTGGTGCATGAATGCAGACGAAGCTCAGCGCCGGGTCCGCCTGCCCGACCAGGCGCTGCTCGGCGAGTTGCAGGCGCAACTCGGATCCAGGATCGGCACGGTCACGGCGATCAGTCCGCTGCGGGCCGTGGCACTCGCGCAGCGGCGGCGGCATGAAGTCCACCAGCATCGCGTGGTTGCCCTCGGCAACGCAGCGCAGACCCTGCATCCAGTGGCCGGGCAGGGGTTCAACCTCGGCGTGCGCGACTGTGCGACCCTGGCCGATGAACTCGCGCACGGTCCGCCGGTCACCGCCGCGCTCGCGCGATATGCGCGGCGGCGGCGGACCGATCGTGCGGTGATCACGACGCTGACCGGCAGCCTGCCGGCACTCTTCGCCAGCGACTTCGCACCGCTGGCGCTGGGCCGCGGGCTCGGGCTGGCGCTGCTCGACGTGGTGCCTGCGCTGCGGCGTGAGTTCGCGGAACTGCTGATGTTCGGGATACGGTCGTAGACGGGCCGAATCGTGCGCCGCGTGCCCGACACGCATTCGCGGCGCTGACGTCGCGCCGTGCTTGGCTACAATTCGTCCCTCCCCGCTGAACCGCCTTCCCGTTGGCCCACCCCCATGCGCATCGGCTCGCACGAGCTGAACACTCGCGTATTCGTCGCGCCGATGGCCGGGGTCACCGATCGGCCGTTCCGGCGCCTCTGCCGCCGTTTCGGCGCCGGATACGCGGTGGCCGAAATGGCGGCATCGAACCCTAAGCTGTGGGCGAGCGAGAAGACGGCGCGCCGCCTGAACCACGACGGCGAGTGCGCCCCGGTTGCCGTGCAGCTGGCCGGCGCCGACCCGCTGATGCTCGCCGAGGCCGCGCGCTACAACGTCGATCGCGGTGCGCAGGTCATCGACATCAACATGGGTTGCCCGGCCAGGAAGGTGTGCGCGGCGGCGAGCGGCTCGGCGCTGCTGCGCGATGAAGCGTTGGTGGCGCGCATCCTGCACGCGGTCGTCGCCGCAGTGGCCGTGCCGGTGACGCTGAAGTTCAGAACCGGCTGGTCGCCCGAGAATCGCAACGCGATCCGCATCGCCCGCCTGGCCGAGGACGCCGGCATCCGGATGCTGACGCTGCACGGACGCACGCGGGCCTGCGGTTTCGCGGGCCACGCCGAGTACGAGACGATCGCCGCAGTGAAGTGCGCCGTTTCGATTCCGGTCGTGGCCAACGGTGACATCGACTCGCCGCACAAGGCACGAGACGTTCTTGCGGCCACCGGCGCCGACGCGGTGATGATCGGGCGCGCCGCGCAGGGACGCCCATGGATCTTTCGCGAGATCGAGCACTTCCTGGCGACCGGCGAGTCGTTGCCGCCACCGACCGTCGACGAGGTGCGACCGCTGCTGCAGGAGCACCTGCAGGAGCACTACGCCTTCTACGGCGCTGCGCAGGGCGTGCGCACGGCCCGCAAGCACATCATCTGGTACACGCGCGGGCTGGTCGGCGGCGACAGCTTCTGCGACCGAATGAACCGGATCGACGAGCCGCCCGCGCAGGCGGCAGCGGTCGATGATTTCCTGCGCGAACACGGCTGCCGTTACGGCGCGCTGCGCGAGCAATTCCCGTGCGGTCACTGAGCACATGGTCTCGGCAACCTTCGCCGGCAGAGGCGGGCACGGCAGCGCGGGGTCGCTTCGTCGGCGGCCCGGCGGGAACACAAGATGCACCTCACAAGGAGAACCGAATGGGGCCACAGGGGCCGCCGCGAAGCGGCAGGCGAACCACCAATGGCGCGGAGGGGCCATCAGCCGCTTCGGCGTCGCCGAACCGCGACGCGACGAGGGGAGAGACGATCGAGCAGTGCATCCTGCGCAGCCTGGACGAGTACTTCTCCAACCTCGACGGGGCCAAGCCGCATGCGCTGCACGAGATGGTGCTGCAGGCCGTCGAGCGGCCGCTGCTGAAATTCGCGATGGGGCGGACCAGCGGCAATCAGTCGGCGGCGGCAGAGCTGCTCGGCATCAGCCGCAACACGCTGCGCAAGAAGCTGACCGACTACCAACTGGACTGAGAACGATGGCGTTCGCAAGCCACGGCGCGGCCGCCCTGCTGCCGGCGACTGCAAAGGCGGAGACGGCGCGATGAAGCAGGCCCTGATCAGCGTGTCCGACAAGACCGGTGTCGTCGAGCTGGCGCAGGGGCTGGCGAGCCTCGGCTACCGGATCCTTTCCACTGGCGGCACGGCAAAGCTGCTCGCCGACAACGGCATCGCAGTGACCGAGGTCGCCGCCTACACCGGCTTTCCGGAGATCCTCGATGGCCGCGTCAAGACGCTGAATCCGCGCGTCCACGCCGGCTTGCTGGCGCGCCGCGACCTGCCCGACCACATGTCCGCCATGGCGCAGCATGGGATCGATCCGATCGACATCCTGTGCGTCAACCTTTACCCGTTCGAGCAAACGGTCGCGCGTCCCGAGTGCACCTTCGACGAGGCCATCGAGAACATCGACATCGGCGGCCCGGCGATGCTGCGCGCCGCGGCGAAGAACCATGGCGCGGTGGCGGTGCTGGTCGACCCGGCAGACTATCCGGCATTGCTCGACGAACTGCGCGGGCACGGCCGCGTCGGTTCGTCGATGCGATTCGAGCTTGCGAAGAAGGTCTTCGCCCACACCGCCCGCTACGACGGCGCGATCAGCAACTACCTGTCTTCGCTCGACGACAGGCAGCGTCCGACAACCTTCCCCCAGACGCTCACCCGCCAGTGGAGCAAGGCGCAGGACATGCGCTATGGCGAGAACCCGCACCAGAGCGCTGCGTTCTACCGCGAGCGCACGGTCGGCGGCGGCCTGCTGGCCGGCTGTGTGCAGCTGCAGGGCAAGGCGCTTTCGTACAACAACATCGCCGATGCCGATGCGGCTTGGGAGTGCGTGCGCGCCTTCGACTCGCCCGCCTGCGTCATCGTGAAGCATGCCAATCCCTGCGGCGTAGCCACCGCCACCGACGTTGCCTCGGCCTACGGCAAGGCCTTCAGCACCGACCCGACGTCCGCCTTCGGCGGGATCATCGCCTTCAATCGCGGCGTCGACGCCGCTTGCGCTCGGGCCGTCGCCGGCCAGTTCGTCGAGGTCGTTCTGGCGCCGGCCTTCGACGCCGGCGCAAGAGAGATCCTCGCGGCCAAGCAGAACGTCAGGCTGCTGACGGTGAGCCCCGGCGCGGCGCACAACGACCTGGACTTCAAGCGCGTGGGTGGCGGCCTGCTGGCGCAGACGGCCGACACTGCGATCCTCCTGACGGCAGACCTGAAGATCGTCACGCAGCGTCAGCCAACGGCGGAGCAGACCGAAGACCTGCTGTTCGCGTGGCGGGTGGCCAAGTTCGTCAAGTCCAATGCCATCGTATTCGCCGGCGGCGGCAGAACCCTGGGCGTCGGCGCCGGCCAGATGAGCCGGATCGATTCGGCGCGCATCGCCGCGATCAAGGCGAAGGAGGCCGGGCTTTCGCTGACCGGCTCGGTGGTCGCCTCCGATGCATTCTTTCCGTTCCGGGACGGGCTGGACGTAGTCGCTGACGCGGGCGCGGTCTGCGTGATCCAGCCCGGCGGCAGCATGCGCGACGAAGAAGTGATCAAGGCCGCCGACGAACGCGGCATCGCGATGGCGTTCACCGGCGTGCGCCACTTCCGGCACTGAGTCGATTACGCACTCGCCGCGGCAGCGCGTGGCAGAATCGCCGCGTGGCGACTTCCGCGCGCATCCTCGGCATCGATCCCGGCCTGAATCGCACCGGGTGGGGCGTGATCGAATCCGTGGCCGGACGCCTGGTGTGTGTCGATGCCGGCGTGATCCGCGTGCCGGCCGGCGAGTTGCCCGACCGCCTGGCCGCGATCCTTGCCGGACTCAGTGCGGTGATCCATGAGACACGACCGGCCCGCGCCAGCATCGAGAAGGTTTTCGTCAACGTCAATCCGCAGTCCACGCTGCTGCTCGGCCAGGCGCGTGGCGCGGCGATTTGTGCCGCGGTGGCCGCCGGACTGCCGGTGCGCGAACACACCGCGCTTCAGGTCAAGCAGGCCGTGGTCGGCTACGGCAAGGCGGGCAAGGAGCAGGTGCAGATGATGGTGCAGCGGCTGCTCGGCTTGTCGGCGGCACCGTCACTGGACGCCGCTGATGCGCTGGCCTGCGCCGTTTGCGATCTGCACGCGGACCGCTTGCTTGCCGTGAGCGGCCCGCTGCTCTCGGCAACCTCGCGCAACCGCCGGTCGCGCAGTGCCTGGCGCAGCCGTGGCGTGCGGCTGGCCGGCTGAACTGCGCGCCATGATCGGTCGCATCGCCGGCACGCTGATCGAGAAGAATCCGCCCGAGGTACTGGTCGAGGCCGGCGGCGTCGGCTATGAGATCGACGTGCCGATGAGCACGTTTTACAACCTGCCCGCACTGGGCGAGCGCGTCACCTTGCTGACCCACCTGACCATTCGTGACGATGCGCATCAGCTTTTCGGATTTCTCACACCCGGAGAGCGACAGGCGTTTCGCGAGCTCATCCGCATCGCCGGAGTGGGCAGCCGCACCGCGCTTGCCGTGCTGTCGGGCATGAGCATCGGCGAGCTGGCACAAGCGGTGGCGCTGCAGGAAAGCGGGAGGCTGACGAAAGTCCCGGGCATCGGGAAGAAGACCGCCGAGCGCCTGCTGCTCGAACTCAAAGGCAAGCTTGGCACGGTACCTGCGGGAGCGCTGGGCGGCGCCGCGCCTGCCACCGAGCTCGGCACCGACGTGCTGCGCGCGTTGATCGCTCTCGGCTATTCGGAACGTGAGGCGGCCCTGGCCGTGCGGCAACTGCCGGCGGATACCGGCCTGTCGGATGGCATCCGCATCGCGCTGAAGTCGCTGGCCAAAGCCTGACCGCGGCGAACGTCATATGACCGGCAGCACCCGCCTGACCTCGACCGAACCGGCATCACCGAACGAAGAATCGGTCGAGCGCGCGCTGCGGCCGCGGCGGCTCGCCGAGTACGTCGGTCAGCGGAAGATCCGTGAGCAACTGGAGATCTTCGTCACCGCCGCGCGCAATCGCGCCGAGGCGCTCGACCACGTGCTGCTGTTCGGCCCGCCCGGACTCGGCAAGACCACGCTGGCACACATCGTCGCCGCGGAGATGGGCGTCAATCTGCGCGCCACGAGCGGTCCGGTGCTCGAGCGGCCGGGCGACCTCGCTGCGCTGCTCACCAATCTCGAGAAGAACGACGTCCTGTTCATCGACGAAATCCACCGGCTCAGCCCGATCGTGGAGGAAATCCTCTACCCGGCGCTCGAGGATTTCCAGATCGACATCATGATCGGCGAGGGACCCGCGGCACGCTCGATCAAGCTCGAGCTGCCGCCTTTCACGCTGGTCGGCGCCACCACCCGTGCCGGCATGCTGACGAATCCCCTGCGCGACCGCTTCGGCATCGTCGCCAGGCTCGAGTTCTACAGCGACGAAGAGCTTGCGACCATCGTGACGCGGTCGGCAGGCCTGCTGAACGCACGCATCGACACCGAAGGGGCGCGCGAAGTCGCCCGTCGCTCGCGTGGCACGCCGCGCATCGCCAACCGCCTGCTGCGCCGCGTCCGCGACTTCGCCGAGGTTCGCGAGGACGGCGCGATCGACGCTGCCGTCGCCGACCGCGCGCTTGCCATGCTCGAGGTCGATGTGCGGGGCCTCGACGTGATGGACCGCAAGCTGCTCAGCGCGTTGATCGACCGCTTCGGCGGCGGTCCGGTCGGGATCGAAAGCCTCGCCGCCGCGGTCGGGGAGGAACGCGACACCCTTGAAGACGTCGTCGAGCCTTTCCTGATACAGCAGGGCTTTCTGCAGCGCACGCCGCGTGGCAGGGTCGCCGCGCCGCTTGCCTATGCGCACTTCGGCCTCGCGGAGCCGCGCAGCCAGGAAACGGGCGGGCTGTTCTAGGAACACCCGGACCAGTTGTTCCGCCGCCGCGTCAGCGACGCGAGACCGGCCACCGCTCGCCGTCGAAAAGCGGCCACCGGGCGGCAATGGCCCACCCGACCGCACATCCCATATTGCCGCGATGGCGCACATGGATCAGCATAGGCGCCGGTCTTGGTCCCAGCGGAGGCAACCCATGGCGGACGGATCCTCTTTGGAAGGGGTTACTCACGTGTCGAAGAAATCATCGCCGGGGGCAGGCGCGCTCGGGTTGGCAGCGGTCCGCTGGCTCTCCGAACTGCCCGAGAAGCTGCGCCCTCACGAGACCGCCACGCGTTTCCCGCACATCGCCAACATGCTGTGCACCCGCTGGTCGACGCCAATGGCGTGCCGCACGTACTTCGAGGAACTGCTTCTCGATGGCCGGGGCGACCGAACGGGATTCCCGCCTCCCGTGGCGCGGGAACTCGCTGCGCTGAAGGACTACTACGAGTCGGTCGTGTTTCCGACGCAACAGACGGCCTGGGACGAGGTCGTCAGTCATTCCCGCAGCTGAACGATACCGAGTCCCCGCAGCCAAGGGGCGCCGGAAGGCGCCCCTTGGCGCATCTGCGCTTCCACCAGCCAACCAGGGCTCCGCGCGCCACCCGATCCTGGTGCTGCGCCGCCCTCGTGCACGAGGGCCGGGACCTAGCTACACTCGCGCGCTTTGCAAACCGCCATTGAGGAGGCGCCATGGATTACGCGCGTCAACAGCGCAATCCATCCAGGCATCTGGTCGGTATCGGCGGGGTCATCTTGTTCCACGCCTTGCTTGTCTACGGCCTTGTCAACGGCCTGGCGCGCAAGATCGTCGAGGTCGTCAAAGGCCCCATCGAAGTCAAGGTGATCGAAGAGGTCAAGGCGCCACCACCGCCGCCGGCCGAGATCGTGCCGCCGCCGCCCAAGCTGGCCGCGCCGCCGCCGCCCTTCATTCCGCCGCCCGAGATCAACATCGCGCCGCCGCCGACACCGGCTCCGGCCATCACGGCGGTCACGCGCGAGGCGCCGCCGGCGCCAATGGCGCCGGTGATCCAGCCGCCGCCTCCTCCCGTAGCCAAAGCACCTCCGCCCCCGCCGCCGTCCGGCCCGAAGAGCGCGCGCGTCGTGTGCCCGAACTACGTCGAAGTGATGTCCTCGATCAGGTATCCGCGCGAAGCGCTGCTCGACGGAATAGAAGGCGAGGTGCTGATCGAGTTCACGGTCACCGGCGGTGGTGAGATCAAGGACGTCGAGATCAAGTCCTCGTCCCATCGCCTCTTCAACCGCGTCGCCCTCACCGCTGTCCAGTCCGGCCTGACCTGCAAGGGCCAGGGGCAGGATGTGCGGGTTCAGGCGCCGGTGAGTTTTAAGATCCGCTGATTTCGCGTGAGGCAGCTCAAGAGGCTTTCGCACAGACACCGCGCCCATGAGCGCGAATTGTTAACCCAGACGTCCCACAAGGAGAGTTTCCGATGATGTCCTTTCTTCGCCGCCAGGCAGCCTGCCTTGCAGTAGTGCTCGCTGCGGCCGGCTTAATTGCGCCGATGACGGCCGTTGCCCAGCAGGACGCGACCAAGGCGCCGAGCGCGGAAACGCCGGCAACACCCGCACCCGCCGTCGGCGTGGTACCGACCGTGACCAAGGAGACCGTCGAGAACCCGTACGGGCTCGAAGCCATGTGGCGGACCGGCGACTGGGTGTCGAAGGGCACGCTGATCATCCTGGTCATCATGTCGATGGGCAGCTGGTACATCATCTTCGTCAAGCTCTGGGAGCAGTCCAAGCTCGGCCGGGAGGGCCGCGCCATGGGGGCTGGCTTCTGGAAGGCCGCGTCCCTCAAGGAAGGGGCCGCGAAGCTGAAGGCGAACAGCGCCTACCGCTACATCGCCGAAACCGGGATCGATGCCAATTCGCACCACGAAGGCGCCCTGACCGAAAACATCGACCTCAACACGTGGGTCACGATGTCGGTTCAGCGCTCGGTGGACAACATCAACAATCGACTGCAGGATGGCCTGGCGTTTCTGGCCACGGTCGGCTCGACCGCGCCGTTCGTTGGGCTGTTCGGCACGGTCTGGGGCATCTACCACGCACTGACCGCCATCGGCATTGCCGGTCAGGCGTCGATCGACAAGGTCGCGGGTCCGGTCGGCGAGGCGCTGATCATGACCGCGCTCGGACTTGCCGTCGCCGTGCCCGCGGTGATGGGCTACAACTGGCTGGTCCGCCGCAACAAGGTGCTGATGGAAACGGTGCGCGCTTTCGGCTCCGACGTGCACGCGGTGCTGCTCGGCAAGAGCGGGGAAGCCCCCGCCGCCGCGCGCGGACGCTGATCGCCAGGCGCCTGGAGAACTGTCATGGGAATGGCCGTCGGTCCCGCCGAAGGCGAAGACGAAGCGATCTCGGCGATCAACACCACGCCGCTGGTCGACGTGATGCTGGTGCTGCTGATCATCTTCCTGATCACCATCCCGGTCGTCACACAATCGATCGCGCTGCAGCTGCCGCAGGAGAAGAACTTGCCGCGGCAGACTGCGCCGGAGAACGTCGAGATTGCCGTCACCAAGGACGGCGACGTGTACTGGGGCATGCAGAAGGTCCGCGACAACGACGATCTTTTCAACCGGCTCAAGGGGATCGCCACTCAGCAGCCCCAGCCGGAGGTGCACATCCGCGGTGACCTCGGTGGCCGCTACGAGTACGTCGGCCGCGTGGTTTTCGCCTGCCAGCGCGCCGGAATCCAGAAGGTCGGGTTCGTCACCGAGCCACCAAGCGGGATTGGCAGCTAGCCTGGTGATGAAGCCCCGGCGGCGTTGGCAATGCGCAACCTGCCGCAGCAGCTAAGGAGAACACGATGGCCATGAATGTAGGGACCGGCGGGGGCGGACAGGAGCCGGACGTGATGGTCGACATCAACACGACGCCGCTGATCGACGTGATGCTCGTGCTGCTGATCATGTTGATCATCACCATCCCGATCCAGCTGCACTCGGTGAACCTGAACATGCCGGTCGGCACCCCGCCGCCGCCACTAGAGCAACCGGTGGTGGTGACGATCGACGTCGATTTCGACGGCACCGTCTACTGGAACGGGGAGATCGTTCCCAGCCGGGCGGCGCTCGAGGAGCGGTTGGTCGCCGCGGCCCAGACTCCCGTTCAACCCGAGGTGCATCTGCGGCCGAACAAGCTCGCCGAGTACAAGGACGTGGCGGCGGTGATGGCCTCCGCGCAGCGGCTCGGCGTCACGAAGCTCGGGCTGGTCGGCAACGAGCAGTTCGTGAAGTAGGGCTGCGTCGAGAGTCGGAACCAGCGGCAGATCGGCGACTCTCCGCTCCGGCGCCCGCCGCCTCGCGGGGCAAGTGGCCGATCGCTGTCGCAGGCAGCGGTGGGCACGCTGACCGTGCCGTCGTCATCGCGCCAAATGCCGGGGATGCGGCTGAATCGGCAAAACTTCTTATTGGAGTATCGACACATGTTGCCCTCAGCACTGCGCCGGAAAGCCCGCCTGACCGCAACTGCTGCCGCGCTCGTCGCAGCATTCAGCCTGCAGATCGATGTGGACTCGGGCCTGAGCGTCGCCTCGGCCTACGCGCAGGAGACCGTGCGCGCCGAGGTGGGCAAGCCACTGCAGGCGGCGCGCGACCTGATCAAGGCCCGCAAATACAACGACGCCCTGGCCAAGCTGCGTGAGGCGGAAGCCATACCGAAGCGCACGGCCTATGAGAACTTCCTGATCGATCAGATGCGGGCCTCGGCGGCCGTCGCCGCGGGGAACAGCGATGAGGCGATCAAGTCGTTGCAGGCACTGATCAATTCGGGGCGACTGTCCGAGGCTGAGCAGGGGCGCTACGCGGCAACGCTGGCCGGCCTTTACTACCGTGGGCGCGACTACAAGAACGCGGCGAACTGGGCGCAGCGCGCCCTGAAGGCGAATCCCGGCGACAGTGCTTCGCGCACGCTGCTGATCCAGTCGTACTTCCTGGCCGGCGACCTGGCGGCCGCCAACCGCGAAGCACTTGCCGACGTGCAGGCCGCCGAGCGTGCCGGGCAGAAACCGCCGGAAGACATGCTGCAGCTGCTGGCCAACATCGCCGGCCGCAACGAGGCCGACCGCGCGGCTTACATCGCGGCGCTCGAGCGACTGGTCGCTTACTACCCGAAGCGCGAATACTGGGCCGACCTGCTGCGGCGGATCGAATCGAAGCCGGGCTTCTCGTCCCGGCTGAGCCTCGAGGTGTACCGCCTTCGGGCAGTGACGAACACCCTGGAGTCGACCGCCGATTTCATGGAGTACGCGCAACTCGCCTTGCAGCAGGGTCAGGCGGCAGAGGCCAAGAGGGTTCTCGACGAAGGATTTGCCAGCGGCAGGCTGGGCAAGGGCGAAGACGCCGAGCGGCAGAAGCGGCTGCTGGCGCTCGCCAGCCAGCGCGCCACTGATGCGCCCAAGGATCTGGCGGCCGCCGAAGACGAGGCAAAGGACGGCGACGCACTGGTCCGTGTCGGTCTCGCCTACTCCGGCATGGGTCAGTACGACAAGGGAATCAAGCTGATCCAGGACGGCATCAAGAAAGGCGGCCTGCGGCATCCACCCGATGCCAACCTGCATCTGGGCATTGCCCAGCGACGGGCCGGGCAGAAGCAGAAGGCGGCGCAGACGTTCAAAGCCGTCGGCGGGACCGATGGCACGGCCGATCTCGCCCGGCTGTGGATGCGGGTCTCGTGACAACTCGAACGGCCTGATAGCGGCGGGCAGCATAGGCCGCCGCCAACCTGGCTGAAACTCGCGCGCGCACCACGGCGCGGCATCCCAGCGCGTTTCGCTCCTGTCCGGCGCTCAGGCGCCATCGTCTGAGGCGCGCTGCGCTCTTGCCGCACTGAACAGGGCCTGGCTCGATGGCCGGCATCGAATCGAGTCCCACCTCTTCACCGCAGCAGGCACTCGTTTCGATCACGCGAAAAAAAAGCCCGCAGGCAAACCCGCGGGCTTTTCGGTGCGCCGAGACCGATTACATGAACTTGTAGCGCGCCTGCAGGAACCACGCACGGCCGACCGGGTCGGAAATGCGCGGGTCATAGCCCGTCTGGAAGGTCGCGTTCTGGTTGGTGAACGGCCCGCGCCTGTCCATGAGGTTGAGCACGCCGCCGGTCAGCGTCAGCCCTTTGACGCCGGAGTAGGAGACCGTCACGTCGTACACGCTCCAGTTGCCCACGGTGTTCTGACCGTAGATGTCGTCGTCGAGCGTATCCAGGTTGTAGTCGTCGTACCCGGCCTTGAACCGGTTGAAGAGCGTCGTCGTCCACGCACCCGATTCCCAGCCCACCTGCATCACGTGCTGCCAGCGGGGCGCGGGGAAGTTCAGTTCGACCGAATACCTGCCGAGCGCGCTGTAGTAGTCGCCGTCCTTGACCAGTTGCTGCTCCCACTTGGTCAGGTACGTGCCGTTCAGCGCAAACGAGAAGCGGCCGTATGACGAGGCGTCGGTGCGGGCATTGACGGCGAGGTCAAAGCCCTGCGACTTGATGTCGCCCAGATTGGCGGTCGTCGTGACGATGTAGGCGAGCGGATCGACCGTAAGGCCCGGCTGGCACGCATCGATGGCCGCAAAATCTGACGGCGACAACTGGCTGCAGCGCACGAACTTATCGGCATAGGCCGCCGTGTCGCCGAAGATTGCCGTCTCGGGAAGCGCGCCGATCGTGCCCTTCACCTTGCTGTTGAAGTAGTCGATGCTGAACGACGCATTGCGCGTGACATCGAACACGAAGCCGAGACCACGAATCGGAATCCTCGGGTTCTACCGAAGGCTGCCGCCCTGCAACTGACGGAACTGCTGGCCACAGTCACGCGACGGGTCGGCGCCCGCCACCGGGACGCCGTTCGGGCACAGCACCGGATCGTTGTACGAGTTGCTCGTGAACGTGACGCTGTTCGGCGCGAAGAGATCGAAGACGCCCGGTGCCCGGAAGCCCGTGTTGTAGGAGCCGCGGAGCAGCAGGTTATCCATCGTCTGCCAGCGGACGCCGATCTTGGGATTCGTGGTGCTGCCGGACTGATCATAGTTGTCGTAGCGCACCGAAATCGGTACTTCGAGACTCTTCGCGAACGGCGCGTTGCGCAGGATCGGAACGTTGAGCTCTGCGGCGAGCGCGTAGTTGCGGATGCTGCCGCTCGTATTCTCGGCGAGTTCGAGGCCGGAACTGGCCGCCTGGCGGATCAGCGTGAAGTTGTTCGTGAAGTCGATCGATTCCTTCTGGTAGGAGGCCAGCAGGGCGCCGCTCAGCGGGCCGGCCGGTAGCTGCATCAGTTCGCCGCTGATCGTGCCGTTCACGCCCCACAGGTCGCCGGAGATGTCCTGCACCTGGCCGAGGACCTTCTGCGATTGGATGTAGGCGCTTTGCTCTGCTGTCGGCGCACCGAAGGGGTTCAGGAACGGCGCGCCGTTGGCACCGGCCAGACCGGCGATGATCCCCGGCCGGCTGACATAGCCGTTGGTGAACGTGTTGTCGACCTGCGAATCACTGTAAAGGGCCGCGACTTTGTAGTTCCAGTTGGTTCCGATCGGACCCTCGATTTCGCCGAGCACGCGCTGCGTCGTGTTCTCGATTTCGCTGGCACGCGGGCCGCCCGGGATCATCCGCCAGCCGACGGAGATCGGCAGCGTCGGATCGAGATTCGTATTGGTGATCGGAACCCCCGCCGAACCGCCCGGGTAATACGGGTTATTGGCGTTCATCGGCAGGCTCGTCAGCGGGGTCGGCGCCACGTTGTTCCCCACCTTGTTGTAGGCGCGGAAGTACTCGACCGAGGCGGTATGGCTTCCAAGAGCAAGCGATCCGCGCCCGAACAGCGACCAGCGCTCGACCTCGGACATGATGTCGATATAGCGCGTGTAGTCGAAGCGGCAGGAATTCGGCCCGAAGATCCCTGGAATCAGCACCGAGTCCGGAGGAGCGCAGCCCGGCAGGGTCGGGTTGGTCGACACCCCCGTGGCCGATTGGCTGTAGTTGCCCGGGAAGCTGGTTCCGCTCGTCAGATAGACGCCTTTGTCCTCGATGATGCCGCTCGCCGTGTAGTCCCGGTCCACCGCGCGGATGGCATTCTCTTTCGTGTAGGAAAATCCGCCGAAGACGTTGAAGCCGTCCTTGGCCAGCGAGCCGAATCCAAGCGTGATGTTTCCGTTGTACTGCTCGCCACCGTCATCCTGCGGAAGCTTGGCGGAGCCACCGACCTCGATGCCCTGGTAATCGCGCCGCGTGATGATGTTGATCACGCCGGCGATGGCATCGGTGCCGTAGATCGACGATGCGCCGTCGGTCAGAACTTCGATGCGAGCAATGCCCACCGTCGGAATCACGTTCAGGTCGGTGGCGATACCCGAATACGGATTCTTGACCACCCGCTGTCCATTCAGCAGGACGAGGGTGCGCTCCGGGCCTGCCGCGCGCAGATCCGCGAAGGCAGCGCCGCCGTTCGTTGTCCCGATCGATCGCGAAGAGTTGATTAGCGACTGGTTTTGCGCGATGAACTGTACCGCCTGCTCGGCGGTCTTCACACCCGCCCTTTCCAGGTCTTCCGCCTTGATGATCGACACGGGCAGTGCAGTTTCTCCCTCGACCCGCTTGATCAGCGATCCGGTGATCTCGACCCGCTCGAGTTGCTGCTGCTGCTGGGCAAGCGCAGGCGGCGTCATCACGGTCGACAGCCCTCCAAACGCGACCGCCAGACCTCGTACGACAGGCTTCAATTGCAGTTTCATTTGTCAACTCCCCCAAAAAAAAACGGCCTTCCAGAAACGTTGCCGTCGGCGCCTGCGCGGCCAGCCAACCCGGCGTGCCCTATCCATCCGGATAAAGCTCCCGCGTCGATAGGCCGCACTAGCCCGACTGCCGCTCACGATTCTGGCTGTCGAGTCATCACGTGGCAACAATTCGCAACAAAGGCGCGGAGCACGAGAAGCGATCTGTTGCGCATGGAGGACACGACACAACGCCGTCGCGCGGCGTCCTACGCAGTAGCACGGAGCGCTCCAAGTAGTAACGCGCGACCGAACGAAGCGCTGGGGTCGCAGCGCGAGGGACCCGGCTGCCGTTCAGCTGCGGCACGCGATCAGCCCGCCGACGCAGCGATCCACTGAGGCGCGAACAAGACCGATCTTCACGACGGCGGAATTAGCGACGGGGGCACGTTCTTGGCAAAGCCGGGCAATGAATGTTGCAGCGCAGCAAGTGGGCCATTCGTTTGGCCGCGAGGCTGCTGTTGGCTCCTCGCAACAATCGCCCCTTGCGAATCCCTACATTCAAATGAGATACGAACCTACGTCGTTACACGCAGTTACTCTTCCGCGCCTCGGGGGGTGAGGATCGTCGGCGGAGTTCGTGCATCTGGTGTCCGCTGCGCTGTCTCGTGGGACGCCGCTGGTCGCGAATCTCATGTGCGCTCTGTGCGTTCCAGCCTTTGCACCCGTTGAAGCAGTCGGCGTGACCCTCGGGCCACGCTTCCGGGTATCGAATCGAACCAGTTCGGAGGAGCGGAGACATGGTTAGAGCAAAGAAGATCAGCCTTGCGGTGAGCGCTGCCCTCGGCAGCGGCCTCATCGGCTTGGCGCCGAATGCGCTCGCCCAGGCGAGCGGTGCGCAGTCACTGGAACGCGTCGAAATCACCGGCTCGCTGCTGCGGCGGATCGAGGGCGAGACGGCCCTTCCGACGACCACGATCACGGTCGAGGAACTGCGCAACGCCGGCGTGACCAATGCCGAACAGGCGCTGAAGCTGGTCACGCAAGGGGGAGCCGGCCTGGTCAGTTCCGGTTCCGTCAGCCAGGGCAACGGCGCCGCCTCGTATGCGTCTCTGCGCAACCTTGGCGCGCAGCGCACGCTGGTGCTGCTGAACGGCAAGCGCGTCGTGCCCAATCCTTTTTCGGCGGTCGCTGTCGACCTGAACACGCTGCCGATTGCGGCGCTCGAGCGCATCGAGGTGCTGACGGACGGCGCCTCGTCGACGTACGGCACGGACGCGATCGCAGGCGTGGTCAACTTCATCACCCGCAAGGAATACAAGGGGGTGGCGGTAGCCGGCGAAGCGCAGCTTCCGGAAGAAGGCGGCGGCGAGATCTACACGGCGAACGTGCTGGCCGGCTTCGGCAACCTGTCCAAGGACGGCTGGAACGTCTACGGCGGGTTCAATTACCGCAAGCAGGAGTCGATGTATGGCACCGAGCGCGACTTCATGCGCACGTCCTATATCCCGGAGCGCGGTTTCAACGGGCTGAGCCCGACCACGTTCCCGGCCAACTACAGCCAGGTGGTTGGCGGCGTCACCAAGGTGTCCAACACGAATCCGTCGCTGCCGGAATGTGGCCCACCGCTGTCGATCCTTGCGGCGGACCCGATCGCCGGACTCGGCACCAACCGATGCGGCGCCGACACGCAGCTGTACACCACCGTGGTGCCGAACCAGGAACAGTGGTCGGGCATCCTGCGCGGCTCGCTGGCGCTCGGCCCGAACCACACGGCGACGGCCGAGTACTTCTATTCGAGGAACAACATCGACCGGACCATCGCGCCGTCGCCGGAAGGCGGCCTGACGATGACGCCGAGCAGCCCGTTCTACCCCGGCAACGGCATCACGCCGATCACCAACACGGGGCTGGATCCCACGCAACCGATCTCGATCAGCTGGCGCACGACGACGCTGGGCGGGCGACACCAGGAAGGAGAGAACGACACGCAGCGCTTCGTCGCCAGCCTCGAAGGCATCGTCGCCGGCTGGGACTACCAGGCGAACGCGCTGTGGTCGAACTCGGAGATCTCCACCACCTTCATCAGCGGCTACGCGACAACCACGGCATTGCGCAGACGGCATGCGGGGCATCAATGGCGCGCCGTACCTGAACCCGTTCGGCCCGCAGACCCCGGAGGCGCAGGCTTTCCTGCTGGCCAACTCGGTCGACGGCGTGCTGCAGACCGGCGAAGGCACCCTGTCGAGCCTGACCGGCGTGGCCAGCCGGCAGTTCGGCAGCCTGCCGGCGGCCCGATGAGCATCGGCTTCGGCCGCCGAGTTCCGCAAGGAGGAGATGAAGTTCACGACCGACGTCGCCAAGGCGAGCCAGACGGCGACCTCCGGCCTGGCGGGATCGTCCCCGCTGCGCGAGGGCGACCGCGACATCTGGGCCGTGGCGCTCGAGATGGCGTTCCCGGTCCTGAAGAACCTCGAACTCGGCGCCTCGGTGCGTTACGACGACTACAGCGACTTCGGCAGCACGACCAACCCGAAGTTCTCGTTCAAGTACACGCCGATGCAGAACCTGCTTCTGCGCGGCTCGTACAACACCGGCTTTGCCGCGCCGACGCTGACGCAGCTGTATCTGCCGAACCAAAGCACGTTCACCGGCTCGCGCTACGACGATCCGGTGCTGTGCCCGAATGGGGTGGTCAATACGGCGGCGGGAGGCATTGCTTCGCGTGACTGCGGCATCCAGTTCCAGCAACTGCAGGGCGGCAACACCGCGCTGACGCCGGAGGAATCGAACGCCTGGACCATCGGCTTCGTGTTCCAGCCGATCTCGCAGGTCTCGTTCGGCGTCGACTACTGGGACTACACGGTCACCAACAACATCGGCGTGATCGGCGATCCGGCGATCTTCGGCGATCCAGCCAAGTACGCCAACCTGTTCGTCCGCTGCAGCAATGCCGACCCGGCGCGCATCCCGACGATCCCCGGCTGCAACATCCCGGGCGGCGATCCGCTGGCTTATGTGCTGAACACCAACCTGAACCTGGGCGACACCAAGACCACCGGCTTCGACATGCAGTTCAACTGGAACCCGAGCGCGACGCAGTATGGGCGCTTTGCGCTGAACTGGCGCGGGACCTATGTCACCAAGTACGAGTTCCAGATCGAACCCAACGGCACCTGGTTCAACCCGGTCGGCAACTACAACAGGCGATTCACGGACGACGGCGGCAGCCCCGGCCCGGTGTTCCGGTTCAAGCAGGTCACGACCCTCGGCTGGGAGATGAATGCCTTCAACGCCGGCCTCACCTGGCGGTACACCTCCGGTTACAAGGACAGCAACAACGTCCCGGCGCCGTTTAACGACAACACGGTCGGCAATTACAACGTGTTCGACCTGTCGTTCGGATACACCGGCATCAAGGGCCTGCAGCTGCGGCTTGGCGTGCTGAACCTGTTCGACGAAGATCCGCCGTTCACCAACCAGACGGCACGCTTCCAGGCGCGCGCCTACGACGACCGGTTCCACAACCCGCTGGGCCGGGTCTGGACGCTGGGGGCGAAGTACGAGTTTTAAGAAACCGAGCCGTCGCTTCATCCAACCCGCGCGAGAGATCGCGCGGGTTTTTTTCGTCCTGGGCGGCGCTCGGAGAGGGCGTCAGCCGCTGCGCCATCAGTCGTGGAGACCGGCCCGCGGCTATCCGCAGCCACACCTGAACACGCCGACCGCAACGGTCCGGCGGGCGAACGTCATGCCGCCCGCGCCAGTCTCGGCACGGCGGCCAGCAGCGTCTGCGTATAGGCGTGGCGCGGCCGCTCGAGAATCTGCTCGGCCGGCCCGGCCTCGACGATCTGCCCGGCCTGCATCACTGCGACGTCGTGCGCCAGGTACTCGACCACGCCGAAATTGTGCGTGATGAACAGGTACGCCACGCCGAACTCGCGCTGCAACTGGGCCAGCAGATTGAGGATCTGCGCCTGCACCGAAACGTCCAGGGCCGAGGTCGGCTCGTCGCAGATGATCAGCTTCGGCTCGACCGCCAGCGCCCTCGCGATCGCGATGCGCTGGCGCTGGCCGCCGGAGAATTCGTGCGGATAGCGGTCGACGCTGTCCGCGTGGAGGCCGACCTTCTTCAGCAGCTCGACCACGCGGTCGCGCCGCTCGGCCGCGGCGATTTCCGGCCGCAGCGAGGCCACGCCCTCTTCCATGATCTCGGCCACGCGCATGCGCGGGTTCAGCGACGCAAACGGATCCTGGAAGATGATCTGCATCTCGCGCCGCGCCCGGCGCAGGTCTTCGCCGTCCAGCTGGTCCAGCCGCTGTCCCGTCGAGCGCAGCCGTTCCCTCGATGCGCGCGATGCCGCGCAGCAGCTGCAGGATGCTCTTGCCGATGGTCGTCTTGCCGCAGCCCGATTCGCCGACCAGCGCCAGCGATCGCGCCGGCGCGATCGAGAACGACACGCCGTCGACCGCCTTGACGTAGCCAACGGTGCGCTTCAGCAATCCCTTGCGGATCGGGAACCAGACGCTTGTAGTCGCGGACTTCGAGAAGGGCTGCGCTCGGTTGCTCCCCCTGCCTTAGGGGCGAGGGGCTGGCGGAGCGGCGTCGGCTCGAGCGGCGTGGGCAGCCAGCACCCCCTCTCGCCGGCCCTCTCCCGCGAGAGGACGAGGGGGTCGCGTGGAGCAGGCAGCGGACCTGGTGGCCGGCGCGAGGCTCATACAGCGCGGGGCCAGTGTTCCGGCACTCGTCGAACACGCGCGGACAGCGATCGGCGAAACGGCAACCCGTGAACTCGCGATCCAGTCTCGGCACCGTGCCGGCAATGGCTGCCAGCGGCTGGCCGCGCTTGGCCGTGTCGGGCAGCGCGGCGAACAGCATCTGGGCATAGGGATGCAGGGGGCGGGCAAGAACTCGCTCGGTCGGGGCCACTTCGACGATCTGTCCTGCGTACATCAGCGCCACGCGGTGCGCCATCGAGGCGACGATGCCCAGGTCGTGGGTGATCAGCAGCATCGCCATGCCGCGCTCCGCCTGCAGGTCGCGCAGCAGGTCGAGGATCTGCTTCTGGATCGTCACGTCGAGCGCGGTGGTCGGCTCGTCGGCGATCACCAGGTCGGGTTCGGCAGCAAGCGCGATGGCGATCATCACCCGCTGCTTCTGGCCTCCGGAGAGCTGGAACGGATAGTCGTCGATGCGGCGCGCCGGCTCGGGAATGCCGACCCTCGTGAGCCAATCGACCGCCTTTTCGCGCGCTGCGGCGCCCTTGACCGACGTGTGCCTTTCGACGACCTCGACGATCTGGTCGCCGACCTTCATCACC
This sequence comes from uncultured beta proteobacterium, assembly GCA_963847675.1. Taxonomy (GTDB): domain Bacteria; phylum Pseudomonadota; class Gammaproteobacteria; order Burkholderiales; family Burkholderiaceae_F; genus JADJWR01. The sequence goes on along the minus strand of CAWKAP010000004.1, from coordinate 178,313 downwards.
GGGTTCAGGCTCGTCGCCGGCTCCTGGAAGATGATGCTCACGCGCCGGCCGCGCACGTCGCGCATCTTCGCTTCCGGAAGCTGCACCACGTCGACCTCGCCGATGTCGGATCGCGCCCTCGGCGACCCGGCCGTTGTCCGGAAGCAGGCGCAGGATCGACAGCGCCGTCATCGACTTGCCGCAGCCCGATTCGCCGACCAGCGCGAAGGTCTCGCCGCGCTCGATCGCGAGCGTCAGGTCCTCGACCGCGCGCACGAGGCCGTGGTCGGTGTCGAGCACGGTGTGCAGGTTCTCGATCCGCAGCATCAGGCCGCTCCGCGTCGCCGCCGGCGACCGGCCGTCATGCTTGCCCGCGGCCGCTCGCCGCGGGACGCGGAGTCCGGCGCGCCAGCCGCGGCCGGAACGCCCGCGAGCGCGGATCGAACGCCTCGCGCACCGCGCCGGCGAACAGGTTGCGCCGACAGCACCAGCGCCAGCATGAACGACGAACGCGGCGAGCGAGGTTCCACCACACCGGCGGGATCGCGGCTCATTTCGGTGCGCGCCAGGTTGAACATCGAGCCGAAGCTGGCGGTGGTCGGGTCGACGCCGACGCCGACGTAGCGACAGCACCGCCTCGTAGAGCACCAGGCCGGAGAAGTCGAGCACCGCGACGATCAGCACGATGTGCATCAGGTTGGGGAAGATGTGCCGGCGCATGATGCCGAAGTTCGAGACGCCGAAGGCGCGCGCCGCCTGCACGTAGTCGAGCTCGGAAAGCTTCAGCGTCTCGGCGCGCAGCAGCCGGCACAGCGTCGCCCAGCCGGTGACGCCGAGGATCACGCACAGCAGCAGCAGGCGCACGTCGGCGCGCTCCAGCCCGGTCTCGTACAGCTCCGGGTGCTTGTCGATCCACACCTGGATCATCAGCACGAACGCGGCGATCAGCAGCACGCCGGGGATCGACGAGAGCACCGTGTACAGGTACTGGATCGCATCGTCGACCCAGCCCTTGAAGTAGCCGGCGAGAATGCCGAAGGCGATCGCGAACGGCAGCGTGGCCAGCGTGGCCAGCGAGCCGATCACGACCGCGGTGCGGACCGACTTCAGCGCCTGGTACAGCACGTCGTTGCCGGTCCGGTCGGTGCCGAGCACGTGATACGCAGGCCAGATCGCCGCGATCCATCCCGCGACGAGCAGCAGCGCGCCCGCGGTGAGCAGCACGGCGCGCAGCGGAGCCTCCGTCTCGCGGCGCCAGATGGCGCGCCAGCACTCGGCAAACGCCGTCTGACTGATCCGAGAGAGCACGGCGGCGACCGCCGCGGCCACCAGCGCCGCCGCCACCGCGCCGGCGGCAAGACCCGCCGCCGAGCGCCGCACGAGGTCGGGCAGCCACTGCTGCGCCGGGTTCTTCAGGTGCGCGCCGCCGTGCGCCAGGCGCGGAAACTCGCGCACCGCCTTGCCGTCGACCTCGATCGTCTCCTTGCTGTACGACTGGTACGACAGCGGCGCCGAGTAGGTGCGCTCGGTCCCCTCCATCGGCCTGCGCAGCAGCTGGTCGAGGAAGGAGTAGGTCCGCGTCGAGTAGGCGGCCGGCGCATCGGCGGCCGCGCCTTCGGCCGGCGGCAGCAGCGGGCGGAAGTGGATCGAGTCGAGCACCGCGATGAGGAGGAAGAGCGACAGCACGACCAGCGCGCTCATCGCCGCCGCGTCGCGGAACACCGGCCGCCAGGTCGCGCGCAGGTCGGGCGAGCGGCGCGCGTGCCAGACGTAGGCCGCCAGCGCCAGCAGGAGCAGCAGCAGCGCAACGTCGGTCACGAGGAAGACGAGCTTCGGCATGGCGGCTTTCCGGTCAGGCGAGTCGGATGCGCGGGTCGGCGAGCGTGTACGAGATGTCGGTCAGGATCAGGCCGATGATGTACAGCACCGACCCGAGGAAGACCATCGCACGCACGACCGCGAAGTCCTGCGCGTTGATCGCGTCGATCGTGTAGCTGCCCAGTCCGGGAATGCCGAAGAAGCTTTCCATGATCAGGCTGCCGAGGAAGAGCAGCGGCAGCACGGCCACCGTCGAGGTCAGGATCGGCAGCGCCGCATTGCGCAGCACGTGCCGGAACAGCACCGCCGCCTCCGACAGTCCCTTGGCGCGCGCCGTGCGCACGTAGTCCTTGCCGATCTCCTCGAGGAACATGGTCCGGTACAGCAAGGAGTCCGCGCCGAGCCGCGCCACCACACCGATCACGATCGGCAGGGCGAGGAAGACGAACAGGTTCCAGCCGCCGGCGAAGCCGGAGATCGGCACCAGCCGGAGCAGCGTCGAGAAGAACCACTGGCCGACGATGATGTAGAACAGCGCCGAGATCGACATCAGCACGACCGCCCCCGTGACGCCCCAGAAGTCGAGGTAGGTGGCGCGGAAGAACACCATCAGCAGCGGCCACGCAGACGGTCGCCATCACGCCGAGCAGGTAGGTCGGCATCGCGACCGCCAGCGACGGACCGATGCGCTGGCGGATCTCGTAGCCGATGTCGCGGCCGCTGTCCGAGGCGCCGAACCTGAAGGCGAACAGCTGCACCGAGCGCTCGAAGAAGATGGTGTTGGTGAACTGGCGTGCCCCGGCGTCGCCGGCATTGATCAGCAGCGGCTTGTCGTAGCCGCGCTCGACCTTCCACTTCTCGATCGCTTCCTGCGTCACCCGCTTGCCGCCGATGTTCAGCCGCGCCATGTCGTCGGGCGTGTTGACCGCGAAGAAGAGGATGAACGTGAACAGATTGACCCCGACCAGGATCAGCACGCCGTAGGCGATGCGGCGGAGGATGTAGTTCAGCACGTTCAGGCCTTCAGGTGTCGTTCCCGCGCAAGCGGGAACCCAACGGCAGTCGAACCCGAATCGATTCCCGCCTGCGCGGGAATGACAGCCGGCCGCAGATTGTGTCGTCCCCGCGAAAGCGGCGACCCAGCGTCTTCATGCGAAAGACGCTGGATTCCCGCCTGCGCGGGAATGACACTCGCCCGCAGGATCAACCGGTGTTGCTTCACTCCGCCGCCCCTGCCGGCGCCTCTCGCGCCAGCGTGCGTGCGGCGTTCTCGCGCTCCCGTCGCCGGTAGGCGCGGAATGCCGGCACCACGCCGGCGGCAAGCCCGAGCACGATCAGCACCACCGGCCACCAGACCGGCCGGTTCCACTCGGCGATCTTCTGCACGCGCAGCTGCGGATCGACACGCAGGTACTGGATGTGGTTGCGGATGATCTGCGTCGGCTTGCCGTTGTGCACCCACTGGTGGAAGGCGGCCGCTGAGGTCGGGAAATAGCCGAAGCTCCACACGGCGTCCTCCTGCGCGATGCGGATCATCTCGTCGATCAGCTTCGCCTTCGCCGGCCCGTCCTCCTCGAACTTCATGCGCTCGAAGCGCCTGTCGAACTCCGCGTTGCGGTAGTTCGACGCGTTCTCGCCATTGCCGTTGGTCAGCGACTTGGCATTCGGTCCGTAGAGCAGGAACAGGAAGTTCTCGGCGTCCGGGTAGTCCGCGAGCCAGCCCCAGAAGATAGATCTGGTGGCTGCCCTTGTTCATCTTGTCCTGGAAGCGGTTGTAGTCGGTGGCACGGATCTCCAGCTGCACGCCGATCTTGGCGAACTGCTTCTGGTACCAGTCCATCAGCGAGCGCGCCGCCGGGGTCAGCGCGTTCAGGTAGTCGAAGTTGAGCACCAGCGGCCGCCCGCTCTTCTCGTCGCGGCCCTCGGGGTAGCCGGCCTCGGCCAGCAGCTTCTTGGCGTCCTCGAGCGGCCGCCGCTCGAGCCGGCCGTCGACCTTGCGGTAGACGAACGGGTTGAACGCCGCCGGCCCGTCCTCCCGATAGCCGAACAGCCCCGGCGGCAGCGGGCCCTGCGCCGCCACGCCCTGTCCCTTCTCGAAGATGGCGATGTGCTCCTCCCAGTCGATGGCGATCGCCAGCGCCTGGCGCAGCTTGCGGTTGCGCGCGCTCTGCTCGGGCGTGTCGCCGTCGCCGACCACCGGATCGAGCATGTTGAAGCCGAGATACCAGGTGTTGGCCTCGATCGTCGTCGGCAGGCGGATGCCCTTGGCCTTGTACTCGGCTTCCTTGTCGGCCGAGTCGGCCATCTCGACGATGAAGCCAGTGCCGACGTCGAGCCGCTCGATCTGCGGCGCGTCGTAATAGCCCTGGAAGAACTTCGTCTTCAGCGGGATCGCTTCCTTCTCGATGTTGAAGACGACCCGGTCGACGAACGGGGTCATCTTGCCGCAGTCGTCGAGCATGCCTTCGGCCTTGTCCTTGGCCTCGCCCTCGCACGGATACGGCTCGCCGCGGAAGTTCGGGTTGCGCTGCAGCACGTGGCGCCGGTTCTCCAGGAACTCGGTCAGCATGTACGGCCCGGTGCCTGACCGGCCAGTAGTTCAGCGTCAGGTTCTTCTCGGCCATGCCCGGCTGCGCGTAGAACTTCTCCGCCTCCCAGGGGATCGGCGCGAAGAAGGTCATCGCCAGCCAGTACTTGAACTGCGGGTACTTGCCCTTGATGCGGATGCGCAGGGTGTGGTCGTCGAGCGCCTCGACGCCGGCGGAAGGCGTACTGCGCGGAAATCGAGCATCGGCAGGTCGCGGTCGGTCGGCGCGAGGTCCTTGCGCAGCGCCCTGTCGATCTCGGCGATGCGCTCGCCGTACTCCTTCAGGCCGACGATGTACTCGCTCATCAGCGAGAACGACGGCGACTTGATGCGCGGCGTGGCGAGGCGCCGGATCGCGTACACGTAGTCGTGCGCGGTCAGCTCGCGCGTGCCGGTCGAGCGGAAAATCGGCGATCCGGTACTTGTCGGCGACGTCGGCCCGCGCTCATCGCGTGGTAGACGTAGTTGCCGGCGGCGTCCTTCGCGAACGCCGGATGCGGCGCAAACAGGATGCCCTTGCGGATCGGGATGTCGTAGACGCTCTCCGCGATCGTCGGGCCCGCCGCGTCGGCGGGAAGTTCGTTTCCGTTGGCGTCGAGGTAGCGCGGCAGCACGACCCGCTCTGCCGCGCGCGGCGTCAGTTCGTAGGGCCGCTTGAGGTAGTGATAGCCGTACAGCGGCTCGTAGATCTGGTAGGTGTAGGGTGTCTCGTCGTTGGAGTACGAGCTGGTCGGGTCCAGGTACTTCGGTGAGCGCGAGGTGAAGGCGGTAAACAGCGTATTGGTCGCTTCCGCCCCCTGCTGATGCGGGCTGTTGGTCACCCGGCTGCAGCCGGCCAGCAACCAGCAGCGCCAGCAAGGCGGCGCCGAACCTCGGCAGCGCGGTGTTGTTCGCCATCAGGACCCTCCTTGCCGCAGGCGCGGCCTGGGCGCCGCGGAATCGAAGCGCGCGATTGTAGTCGCGACATCCCGGTTTCCCGCTCGCAGACATCTCGGAGCGCCGGCCACGGCGGCCCGCGCGATACACTCGGCCGCCGTGGAGCACGCTGTCACCGACACCGCTGTCTTTCGCTGGAACGTTCGCGTCTACTTCGAAGACACCGACGCCGCCGGCATCGTCTACTACGCCAATTACCTCAAGTACTTCGAGCGCTGCCGCACCGAATGGTTGCGATCTCTGGGCATCGATCAGCGGCAGCTTGCGGCGCGTGAGCGCCTGCAGTTCGTGGTCGCCGACCTCGCGGTCCAGTACCTGCGGCCGGCGCGCCTCGACGACGCGCTGGCGATCGATGCGGCGATCGCCGAACGGACGCGCAGCTATCTCGTCTTCCGGCAGCAGGCCCGCCGCGAAGGTGAACTCCTCGCGGCGGCGCGCGTCAAAGTCGCCTGCGTCGATACCGCACGGCTGGCCCCGGTGCGGCTGCCACAGCAGATCCTCGAGCGGATTGCCGCGCCCCTCGCTTCAGCCCATGCCTGAGACCCGCCAATGAACGCCGCCGCCGACCTGTCGATCCTCGTGCTGATCACCAAGGCGACCCTGGTCGTGCAGGTCGTCATGGCGCTGCTGATCCTGGTCTCGCTGGCCTCGTGGACGGTGATCTTCGGCAAGGGCTTCGCCATCCGCGCGACGCGGCAGGAAACCGAGCGCTTCGAACGCGAGTTCTGGGGCGGCGCGGAACTGGCCAAGCTGTACGAAAAGGCGACCAACCGGCGCCACAAGACGGGCGCGCTGGAGCGCATCTTCGAGGGCGGCATGAGCGAGTTCCTCAAGCTGCGCAGCCGCGGCGGCGAAAGCGGCCCGGCGATCCTCGACGGTGCCCGGCGGGCGATGCGCGCCGCCTACCAGCGCGAGATGGACGCGCTCGAGCGCCGGCTGCAGTTCCTCGCCTCGGTCGGCTCGGTGAGCCCGTATGTGGGGCTGTTCGGCACCGTGTGGGGCATCATGCATGCCTTCACCGGGCTGGCGAACCTGGAGCAGGCCACGCTGGCCTCGGTGGCGCCGGGCATTGCCGAGGCGCTGATCGCCACCGCCATCGGTCTGTTCGCCGCGATCCCTGCGGTGGTCGCCTACAACCGATTCGCGCACGACATCGACCGCCTCGCGACCCGCTTCGAGACCTTCATCGAAGAGTTCTCGAACATCCTGCAGCGACAGCGGTAGAGGAGCGGCGCGTTGACCCCATCGACCCCGCCTGCCCGTTCATAGATGGCACTGCTTGCCCGTCGCGTTGCCGGCAGCCGCCGGCGCCTGCTCGCCGACATCAACGTCGTGCCGTACATCGACGTGATGCTGGTGCTGGTGGTCATCCTGATGATTTCGGCGCCGTTCGTGAACCCCGGCCTGGTCAACCTGCCTTCGGTAGGCAAGTCGGGCCGCGCGCCTGACCGGCCGCTGGAAATCGTGGTCCGCGTCGATGGCCAGGTCTCGCTGCGCGAAGGCGGCAAGCAGCTCGCGGCGGACCTGCCGGGCACGGTGGCGCTGATCAGGAAACGGCAGCAGGCGCAGCCCGACGTCAGCCTCAAGCCGCCGGTAGTGATCGCGGCCGACAAGGACGTACGCTACGAGCAGGTGATGAAGGTGATGAGCGCGCTGCAGAAGGAGAACATCGCGCGCGTGGGTCTCGCCGTGCAACCGGAGAAGTAAGTCCTTGTCCGCCGACCTGCGCCCCGCGCACGAAACGTCCGGCAACGAGCCCGAGGTCGATGGCCGCCGTCATTGCTGAGCAGCGACCGCAGCAGCCGCGGTCGGAGCAGAACACGTCAGCGGCGTTCCTGCTTGCGCTCTGCATGCACGCACTGCTGGTCGGCGCGCTGTGGATCTCGGTTCAGTGGCGCACCGAGCCGGCAGGCGCGGTGGTCGTGGAGTTGTGGGCCGCGGCGCCCGAGCCGGTGGCTGTCGCGCCGCCTCCTCCGCCGCCACCACCCGTGAAGGTCGAACCCGAAAAGGAGCGGCCGGACGCCGACATCGTCATCAAGCAGGAGAAGAAGGCGCCGCCCAAGGTCGAGCCAGCACCGGACCTGGAAAAGATCGAGGCCGAAAAGCGTCGCGCCGAGGCGGAAAAGAAACGCGTTGAAGCGGAAAGGAAACGCGTCGAGGCCGAGGCAAGACGCCTCGAAGCCGAGAAGAAGCAGCTCGAACTCGAGCGCAAGAAGCAGGCCGAGGCGATGGCCCGGGCCGCCGAACTCAAACGCGAGGAAGAACGCCGCGAGGCGGTGCGCAAGGCCGAGGAGGCACGCATGCTGGCGCAGGCCGGCGCGGGCAGCCCTTCAGGCAGCCCGGACGCGATCGCCTCGGTGGCCGGCAGCGGACGCGGCGACCCGAGCTACGCAGCCCAGCTGATTGGACTGATCCGGCCGCGAATCGTCTTCGCCGTCCCGGAAAACACGCCGTCGAGCGTTTATGCGGAGTTCCAGGTCGACCTGCTGCCCACCGGGGAAATTCACGCCGTGCGAAAACTGAAACCCAGTGGGCTGCCGGGCTACGATGAGGCAGTCGAGCGGGCGATCCGCCGCACCGATCCGTTTCCGCGCAAGCGTGACGGCACGGTCGACCGTACCGTGATCATCCGCTTCCGTCCCGTCGATGCGCAGTAGACGTACGGACTTCCCGGCCCAGGCGCCACGGCCCGCCTTTCTATAATTTCCGATCGATGCCCAGATTCTTCGCTCACGCGCTCGCCCTGCTGGCGGCGCTGTTCGTGCTGTCGCCGGCGGCTGCGCAGTTGCGCGTCGAGATCACCGGCGTCGGCTCGAACCAGTTTCCGGTGTCCGTCGCCAGCTTCAAGCGCGACGGCGAGATCCCGCAGCCGGTCGACGAGATCATCCGCGCCAACCTGCAGCGCTCCGGGCTGTTTCGCCTGATCGACGCCGGCCCCGCGCCGCTTTCGGAAACGGCGGCGGTGAGCTTCACCGAGTTCAAGGGCCGCGGCGCGGACGCGCTGGTGGTCGGCTCGGTCGCACGGCTCGCCGACGGCCGCTTCGACCTGCGCTTCCGCCTGTACGACACCGTCAAGCAGACGCAGCTCGACGCGCTGTCGTACGTCTCCAGCGCCGCCGAGCTGCGCTTGAACGCGCACCGCATTTCCGACCGCATCTTCGAGAAGCTGACCGGCGAGCGCGGCGTGTTTGCCACGCGCATCGCTTACGTCGTCCAGCTCGGCAAGAACAGCTTCGAGCTGCACATCGCCGACGCGGACGGCGCCAACGCGCAGCCGGCGCTGCGCTCGCGCGAGCCGATCATGTCGCCGGCGTGGTCGGCCGACGGTACGCGGCTGGCGTATGTCTCGTTCGAAAGCCGCAAGCCGGTCGTCTACGTGCACACGATCACGACCGGCGAGCGGCGCGTGCTGGCCAACTTCCGCGGCAGCAATTCGGCGCCGGCCTGGGCGCCCGACGGCAAGTCGCTGGCGGTCGTGCTGACGCGCGACGGGCTCTCGCAGATCTATTTGATCAACGCCGACGGCTCCAACGTGCGCAGGCTCACGCGCTCGGCGGGCATCGATACCGAGCCGGCATTCTCGGCCGACGGCAAGTTCATCTATTTCACGTCGGATCGCGGCGGCGGGCCGCAGATCTACCGGATGAACACCGACGGCAGCAGCGTCGCCCGCGTCACGTTCAGCGGCGACTACAACGTCAGCCCGGAGGTCAGCCCCGACGGCCGGCTGCTCGCCTACGTCGGCCGTCGCGCCGGTCGTTTCCAGGTGCACGTGCTCGACCTGCTCACCAGTCAGGAGCTGGCACTGACCGACACCGCGCTCGACGAGTCGCCCAGCTTTGCCCCCAACGGGCGCATGCTGCTGTATGCGACGGAAGTCGGCCGCCGCGGCATCCTGGCAACCGCGTCGGTCGACGCGAGGGTGCGCGTGCGCCTGAGCGGGCCGAGCGGCGACGTCAGGGAACCGACCTGGGGCCCGTTCATCAAGTAACCAAGGAGGCAATTCATGACACCGAACCGCCTGATGCGACTGGCCACCTGCGCGGCCGCGGCGCTGCTGCTCGCGGCCTGTGCCAGCACGCCGCTGGACGAGCAGCCGCCTGCGCCGGTCACCGACGCGAGTGCCACGACTCCGGGAGCGAAACCCGGCGATGCGGGGACGGACACGCGCGCGGTGGCAAGGGTAGATACCGCGCCGCAGGGGATGGACCCCCTCAACGACCCGGCCAGCCCGCTTTCGAAGCGCAGCGTCTACTTCGACTTCGACAGCTTCCTCGTCAAGCCCGAGTTCCAGGGCCTGGTCGAGGCGCACGGCAAGTTCCTCGTCGCCAACCCGAACCGGCGCGTGGTGATCGAAGGAAACGCGGACGAGCGCGGCAGCCGCGAGTACAACCTCGCCCTCGGCCAGAAGCGCGCCGAAGCGGTGAAGAGCCGCCTGCGCCTGCTCGGTGCGGCCGAGACGCAGATCGAGACCGTGAGCTTCGGCGAGGAGAAGCCGGTGGCCACCGGCTCGGACGAGGCGTCGTGGGCGCAGAACAGGCGCGCCGACCTCAACTACAAGTGAGCCGTGACCCGTGGCCCGTGACCGGTTCAAGGAGGTGGGCACGACCCTGCGGTTTCTGGCCGCAGCGGTACTGACCTGGGGCGCACTGGCTGCGCCGGCGCACGCCCTGTTCGGCGACGACGAGGCGCGCAAGGCGATCGTCGACCTGCGCGCCCGCGTCACAGAAATGGAGAAGCAGCTGCGCGAGAAGGACGCCGACCTCGCCACGCGCCTCGAGCGGCTCGAGGCCGCCAACCGGGCTCAGCTCGAACTGGCCAACACGATCGACTCGCAGCGGCGCGAGATCGCCTCGCTGCGCGGCCAGGTCGAGACGCTGACCAACGAGGTGGTCACGCTGCAGAAGCGCAATCGCGACCTGTACGCGGACCTCGACTCGCGGATGAAGGCGCTCGAGCCGATCGCGACGACCGTCGACGGCAAGCCGGCAACCGTGGATCGCGCCGAGCAGGCCGCCTACGACGCGGCGCTGACGCAGTTCCGTGCCAGCGACTTCCGCGGCGCGGCCAGCAGCCTGCAGACCTTCCTCGCCCGCTGGCCGAAGTCCGCCCACGCCGCATCGGCGAACTACTGGCTCGGCAACTCGCTTTACGCCCTGAAGGACTACAAGGGCGCGATTGCCGCCCAGCAGGTGGTCGTCGACCGCTACGCCGATTCGCCACGGGCCCCGGATGCACTGCTGAACATCGCGGCCAGCCACGTCGAGCTGAAGGACACCGCGCGCGCACGCGCAGCGCTGCAGAAGATCATCGCCGACTATCCGAGCACCGAGTCGGCCAAGGTCGCCGACGAGCGCCTCAAGGTCCTCGGGCGCAGGTAGCGGCGGGGGCGCAGCGGCGTGGCGGAGGCCGCGCGTGCTTCGGCCGCCGCGTCGCAGCCCCGTGCTCCGATCCCGCCGGCGGCGCGTCGAGCGAGCTGCCGATGCCGATTTCCGACGCCGACGTTGACACGCTGCGATCGACCGTGCTGTGGTCGACGTTCGCGCTCGCGCTTGTCCTTGGAGCGGTGATGCAGCGAACGCGCTTCTGCACGATGGGCGCGGTCGCCGACCTGGTCGGCTTCGGCGACTCCGCAAGGATGCGGCAGTGGCTGCTCGCGATTGCCGTGGCGATCATCGGCACGAACCTGCTCGCAGGGACGGGCATGATCGACATCGGCAAATCGATCTACACGGGGCCGCGTGTGCTCGTCGCTTCGTACCTGATCGGCGGCTTCCTGTTCGGCTTCGGCATGGTGCTTGCCGGCGGCTGCGGCAGCCGCACCCTGGTTCGCATCGGCGCGGGCAGCCTCAAGGCGCTCGTCGTGTTCGTCGTACTCGGTGTGACGGCCTACATCACGCTGCGCGGTGCGCTCGCCGTGGCGCGTGTCGATGCGATCGAGCCCGTGCAGGTGCTGTTCGCGGAACGGCAGGACCTGCCGGCGCTGCTGGCGCGCGCCACTGGCGTGCCGCTGGCGACGGTTCAGCTGATCGCGGGGTCGGCCATCGGCGCGGTGCTTGCGGCATTTGCCCTGGCCTCGCGCGAGTTCCGGACCTTCGAGAACGTGCTCGCCGGACTGGCCATCGGCGGCATCGTCGCCGGCGTGTGGTTCGTTTCCGGGAATCTCGGCCACGTGCTCGAGCACCCGCGCACGCTCGAGGAAGCCTTCGTCGGCACCTATTCCGGACGGATGGAGTCGCTGTCGTTCGTGGCGCCGATGGCGCATGCGCTGGACTGGCTGATGCTCTACACCGACCGCAGCAACGTGCTGACGCTCGGCGTGGTCGCGGTTTTCGGCGTCACGCTCGGCGCCGGTCTGGCGGCAGTGGCGAGCGGCGAATTCCGCTGGGAGGGCTTTCACGGCACCGAGGACACCGCCAACCACATCGTCGGCGCGATCCTGATGGGCTTCGGCGGCGTGACCGCGCTCGGCTGCACGATCGGTCAGGGCGTCAGCGGCGTCTCGACGCTGTCCATCGGCTCGATGCTGGCGCTTGCGTCGATCGTCGCCGGCGCCGTATGCGCGCTGAAGTACCAGCAATGGCGCGTCGAGCGCGGCGCGTGAAGATGCCGACCTCGGTTTGACGGCCCCTGCGCCGATCGGGATAATTCGCGCTCTCTGTCGCGACGGCCGTTTCGTCTCAGCCGCGCTTCCCGGACGGGTCGTTAGCTCAGTCGGTAGAGCAGCGGACTTTTAATCCGTTGGTCGAAGGTTCAAGTCCTTCACGACCCACCAGTCCCGTTTCTTTCCTCGTCAGGTTCCCATTTTCGTGCGCTGACGCGTCGCGTCGCCGGCGACGACGCCCGCTCGCGGCGGTCGCTTCCTGTCTCGCGCGTCGCTTGAGGGCTGTCAACGCGGGCCACGCCACGATGCGCGAAGCTGGCCCTTGTGACGCTGACGCTCACCGTGTTGCGCGCTCGCGGGTGGAAGGCCTTGCCGCGAAGGGGGTGGGTTGCGCACATCGGCGCCTGGGGACTCGCAGTCGCCGGCCTGCTGCTCGCCGCTGGTGTGCTGTTCAGCGCCAGCGCGTGGGCGCAGCGCGCCGTCAACGTCTATGCCTTCGTCAGCGACGGCTGTCCGCACTGCGAGAAGGCGGTCGACTTCCTGCGCCGCGAGGCGCAGCCCAAGGCCGGCGTGCAGCTTCACGTGCTCGAACTGACGCGCAGCCCGGAGAACCGCGGCCTGTTTGCGGCCGCAATGGCACGGATCGGCGCGCTCGACACCGGCGTGCCGGCGGTGCTGATCGGCGAGCGGGTAGTGGTCGGCTTCTACGACGATGCGAGCACGGGTGCCGAGTACCTGGCCCTCATCCAGCACTGCCTCGTTCGCCGCTGCGCCGATCCCGTGTCCGACCTGCGCGCGACCTGGTCGGCGCGCGAACCCGGCTCCTCGGCGCCGTCGACTGCGGCCGCGACCCGTGCGCTTCCCGAGCGGCTTTCCGTGCCGCTGCTCGGCGACGTCGAACTGCGCCACCTGTCGCTGCCGGCACTCACGGTGCTGCTGGCAGCGCTCGACGGCTTCAACCCCTGCGCGATGTGGGCACTGGTGTTCCTGATCGGCCTGCTGCTCGGCATGCGGGACCGCGCGCGAATGTGGGTGCTGGGCTCGGCTTTCATCGCGACGTCGGCCTTCGTGTACTTCCTGTTCATGGTGGCGTGGCTCAACGTGCTGCTGTTCCTGGGCGCGGTGGTCTGGGTGCGTGCGGCAATCGGACTCGTGGCGCTGGCCGGCGGCGCCTACTGGATCCGCGAGTATTTCGTCAACAAGGAAGCGGTGTGCAAGGTCACCGCGCCGGCGGGCCGCAGGCAGGTGTTCGAGCGCCTGCGCACGCTTGCCTCCGAGCGCAGCTTCCTGCCGGCGCTGGCCGGCATCGTGCTGCTGGCCTTCGCGGTGAATCTCGTCGAAGCCGTCTGTTCGGCCGGCATCCCGGCCGTGTATTCGCAGGTGCTGGCGATGAACCGGCTGCCGGCCTGGCAGTACGCCGCCTACATCGCGCTGTACATCCTCGTCTTCATGGCCGACGACCTGCTGGTCTTCGTGGCGGCGATGAAGACCCTGCAACTCACCGGCCTGAGCGGCAAGTACACGCGCGCGTCGAACCTGATCGGCGGCGTCCTGCTCCTGACGCTGGGCGCCCTGCTGCTGCTACGCCCGGACCTGCTGATGTTCGCCTGAGGACCAGTGCCTGCGCAGCCGGAGTCACGCACCCGGCCGGCCATAGCGGCGCTGGCGCAGCCACTTGGTGGCGATCCACTTCTCGCCGGCCACGACCGGGCTGCCGCCATGCAGCGTCCGGTCGTCGGTCGCGCCGGACTCGTCCACGTAGGAGAAGTAGACGGCACAACCGCGCCGTGGCAGCACGTCGAGCCCGATCGTCGGGAACACCGTGGAGCCACCGGCGGCAACGTCGTTCAGATACATGACCAGCGTGGCGACGCGCTGGCCGCCCATCGCCAGCACCACCTCGTTGCCCGGCTGCGTCGGGTCGAAGTAGTCGTGGTGCGGCTTGTACTCGGCGCCGGGCGTGTAGTGCAGCACCTGGATCGGCTCGCCGTTTTCTGCCGGGCAGTCGATCAGTTCGCTGATCCGGCGCTCGACGCGGGCGATCAGTTCGTTCTCGCCCCGTTCGAAGTGCGTGCCGCTGCTGGTCCGATCCGGGTGCACGTCGTAGGCGCCGGTTTCGGCGTTGACCACGGTGGAGGGCTCGAGTTTGACTCGCGCCGCTTCGATCATCTGCGCGCACTCCTGCGCGGACAGCAGGTTGCCGAACAGCACGATGCGCGGCGACTTGAGCGCCATCAGGACCTCGACCGTCCGGTCGCTGGTGGCGATCGTGTTCGGCGGCTCGGCGAGCAGGTCCGCGACCGGGGATTCGGCCCGCGCAACCGCCGGCGCCGCCGATCGCAACTGGGCCAGCGCCGCTTCTACGGCCTGGCGCGCGAAACCGACGTCGTAGCCGGCAGTGTGCATGGCCTGCTGCAGCACCTGCCGGTCGTGGCCGGCCTCAACGGAGGATTGCAGCCACTGCCGCAACTCGGGGTTCAGTGAATCGAACCGCATCGGCACCTCGAGCCTGCTGATCCGCAGCAAGAATAGCGCGCAGCCGCGGCGTATCCTCCCCGGAAACACCATGGAGGACACCATGCTGCAGCGAGTCTCTTCATTGCCGAAATTCGGTGATCCGGCGCTGCTGCGCGCGCAGGCCTACATCGACGGAGCCTGGTGCGACGGCGCACACGGCAAGTTCGCCGTCGACAACCCGGCCGACGGTGGGTTGCTGGTCGAGACGGCCAACTGCGGTGCGGCCGATGCGCAGCGCGCGATCGACGCCGCCGCGAAGGCGATGCCGGCCTGGCGCGCCCGGACCGCCAAGGAGCGCGCCGGAATCCTGCGCAAGTGGTTCGAACTGATGATGGCGGCGCAGGAAGACCTGGCGCAGCTGATGACCGCCGAGCAGGGCAAGCCGCTCGCCGAGTCGCGCGGTGAGATCGCCTACGGCGCCAGCTTCGTCGAGTGGTTCGCCGAGGAAGGCAAGCGCGTCTACGGCGACGTGATCCCGACCGTGCAGAGCGACAAGCGCCTGCTGGTGTTCAAGGAGCCGATCGGCGTCTGCGCGGCGATCACGCCGTGGAACTTCCCCAACGCGATGATCACGCGCAAGTGCGCGCCGGCGCTGGCGGCCGGCTGCACGGTGGTCGTCAAGCCGGCCGAGCAGACGCCGCTGTCCGCGCTCGCCCTGGCCGAGCTGGCCGAGCGCGCCGGCATGCCGGCCGGTGTCTTCAACGTGCTGCCGGCCGACGAGGCGCGCTCGATCGAGGTCGGCAAGGTGCTGTGCGACTCGCCGACGGTGCGCAAGCTCAGCTTCACCGGATCGACGCAGGTCGGCCGGATCCTGATGCAGCAGAGCGCGCCGACGCTGAAGAAGCTGTCGCTCGAACTCGGCGGCAACGCGCCGTTCATCGTCTTTCCGGACGCGGATCTCGATGCCGCGGTCGAAGGTGCGCTGATCTCCAAATACCGCAACGCCGGGCAGACCTGCGTGTGCACGAACCGCTTCTTTGCGCACACCGACATCTACGACGCGTTCGTCGAGAAGCTGGCCGCCAAGGCAGCCACGCTCAAGGTCGGCTCGGGATTCGAGGCCGGCGTGCAGCAGGGGCCACTGATCGACGCCAACGCACTGGCGAAAGTCGAGGCACACGTGGCCGACGCGGTGGCCAAGGGCGCGCGCGTCGTCACCGGCGGCAGCAAGCACGAGCGCGGCGGAACCTTCTACACGCCGACCGTGCTCGCCGACGTCACTGCCGAGATGGTCGTCGCACGCGAGGAAACGTTCGGCCCGGTTGCGCCGGTGTTCAGGTTCGGCAACGACGACGAGGCCATCGCCGCAGCCAACAGCGTCGAGTTCGGGCTCGCTGCGTACTTCTATTCGCGTGACGTCGGCCGCGTCATGCGCGTGGCCGAACGCCTCGAATACGGCATGGTCGGCGTGAACACCGGCATCATTTCCAACGAAGTCGCGCCCTTCGGCGGCGTGAAGCAGTCCGGCATCGGCCGCGAAGGGTCAAAGTACGGCATCGAGGAGTATCTCGTCATCAAGTACGTCTGCCTGGGTCTCTGACATCCGACCAAATCGCGCGGCATCCACATGAGTCAAGACACGAAATCGCCGCCCAACACGGGGCGCCTCACCGAAAACGGACCGCTGATACTGCACGGCCGCATCCGGTATTCCGCCGGGGACGGCGCGCCGGCCGCGGAGTTCACGCAGGTGGCGCTGTGCCGTTGCGGCGCCAGCGGCAACAAGCCCTTTTGTGACGGCAGCCATGCGCGGGCAGGATTCGCCGACGCCGGGCGCTGCGCCAGGCCACCGGAGGCGGCAGATCAGGCCTCTGGCGGTGACCTGGTGCTGAACGCGATCAGCAACGGCCCGCTGCGCGTCGACGGCTGGTTCGAGCTGACGACGACCGACGGCGAACGCTTCGCCTGCGGCGACAAGACGTGGCTGTGCCGCTGCGGCGCCAGCGGCAACAAGCCATTTTGCGACGGCACCCACAAGAAGACCGGCTTCACGGCCTGACCGCCGCCGACGGCGTGGCGGAGACTCAGAGCAGCTGGCAGGCTTCGTCGAACGGCAGGCGGGGACTGCGCGCGAACAATCCCGCCGGATCCCCGTAGCCGAGGTTGCACAGGAAGTTCGACTTCACCGTAGTTCCCGGGAAGAACTCCGCGTCGACCTTGTGGTGGTCGAAACCCGACATCGGCCCGCAGTCCAGCCCGAGCGAGCGCGCCGCGATGATCAGGTAGGCGCCCTGCAGGGTGCCATTGCGAAACGCCGTGGTGTGGATGACTTCGTCCTTGCCGGCAAACCAGCTTCGCGCGTCCGTGTGCGGAAAGAGCCGCGGCAGCTTGTCGAAGAAGCGAAGGTCGTAGCCGATGATCGCGGTCACCGGCGCGGCCATCGTTTTGTCGAGGTTGCCCGCCGAGAGCGCCGGACGCAGCCGCTCCCTGGACTCGCGCGAGCGCAGAAAGACGATTCGCGCCGGAGAGCAGTTGGCGCTGGTCGGGCCCCATTTGAGCAGGTCGTAGAGCGCGCGAAGCGTTTCGTCGTCCACCGGCTTGTCCAGCCAGCGGTTGTGCGTGCGCGCCTCACGAAAGACGAGATCCAGGGCGGGTTCGGAGAGGATCATGGCCGGCGGCTCGAGACGGCTGTGTGACGACCGATGTTACCTGCGCCGGCCCTGCCCGCCGCGACGCGGTTGGCTAGAATCACAACGTTTAGCGCGGGCGTCGTATAACGGCATTACCTCAGCTTCCCAAGCTGATGACGAGGGTTCGACTCCCTTCGCCCGCTCCACACCATCGCCCCTCCCGATCCGCCGGCGGTGAGCGCCGCCGCGGCACCAACCACGCAGCCGATATGGCACACGAACACATCTTCAAGGGCGACCTGCACTGGACCGGTCACGCGACGCAGGTCGACGGCCACCTCAGGCTGACGCGCAGCTTCGACCTCGAATTCGCCGGCAAGGCAAAGCTCGCTGGCTCCTCGCCCGAGGTCTTTCACGGCGACGACCGGCGGCACAACCCCGAGACGCTGATGGTGTCCTCGCTGATGGCCTGCCACCACCTGACCTACCTCGCGGTCTGCGAACGCTCCGGCGTCAGTCTGGTCGCCTACAGCGATCACGGCACCGGGCGGCTGGCGATGCGCGACGGCAAGATGCGCATGGTCGAGGTCGTGCTTCGGCCGCAGGTCAAGGTGGCCGACGCAGCGCAGGTCGAGCGCGCCCGTGCGCTGCATGAAAAGGCGCACGCCAACTGCTTCATGTCGAACTCGGTGAACTTCGAAGTGCGCATCGAGCCCACCGTCACGACGTGAACGAAGCGGAGAAAGACTCGCCGGAGCACGACGAGGATGGCCCCGCTGCCGGCGCGCCGCACCGGCACATCCGATCGTTCGCACTGCGCCGCGGACGAGTGACGCAGGCGCAGCGACGCGCACACAGCGAAATCCTGCCCCGGCTCGCCATCGCCTATCGCCCGGCGCTGCTCGACCTCGATGCGGCATTCGGTCGCCACGCGCCTACGGTGCTGGAGATCGGCTTCGGCATGGGCGAGACCACCGCCGCGATCGCCCAGGCACGCCCCGACGTGAACTTCCTCGGCGTCGAGGTGTTCGCAGCCGGGGTCGGCGCCCTGGCGCGGCGCGTCGACGAGCTGCAACTGGCCAACGTCCGCATCATTCAGCACGACGCCGTCGAGGTCGTGCGCGACATGATTGCCGCCGACGCGCTGGCCGGCGTGCATGTCTATTTCCCCGATCCGTGGCCCAAGGCGCGCCACCACAAGCGGCGGCTGATTGCGCCGCCCTTCGTCAGTCTGCTCGCCGGTCGCATCGCCCACGGCGGCTACCTGCATTGCGCCACCGACTGGCAGCACTATGCGGAGCAGATGCTCGACGTGCTGGACGCGGAACCGCTGTTGCGCAACCTGCACGATGGCTACGCGCTCGGCGCCGGATAATCCGCTGGCGTCGCGTCCGACCACGAAGTTCCACGCGCGCGGCAGGCGACTCGGCCACGGTGTGTGGGATCTGGTGTTCGTTCGCCGCTGAGGCAGAGGCCCGCCGGGCCGGAACCACGCGGCCCGCGCCGCGATGCCGTGAGCCCCACCTGCCCGCCGGCGACTCACTGGGTCCAGTCGACCCAGCCGGCGTACGCGGTGAGCAGGATCACGCCGCCGAAAACGATCCGGTACCACGCAAACGCACGAAAATCGTGCTGGCTGACGTAGCGCAGGAACCAGCGCACGCACAAGAGCGCGGAGAAAAAGGCGGCGACGAAGCCGATTGCGTAAAGCGGCAGATCGGCGGCGACGAACTGGGCACGCGCCTTGAACCCGGAATAGACGCTGGCGCCGATCACGGTCGGAATGGCGAGGAAGAACGAAAACTCGGTGGCCGCCTTGCGCGAGAGGCCGAAAAGCAGGCCGCCGATGATCGTCGCGCCCGAGCGGCTGGTGCCGGGGATCAGCGCCAGGCATTGCACGAGGCCGATGCGCAGAGCGTCCCACGGTCGCACGTCATCGAGCGATTCGACACGCGCGCGCCGCCTGCCCGCCAGGTCGAGTTCGCCGTAGCTGCGCCTGTGCCGCGCTTCGGCCCAGAAGATGACCAGCGCCCCGATCACCAGCGCGATGGCCACCGGCAGCGGCTTGAACAGGAAGCGCTCGATCGTGCTCTTGGCCAGCACTCCGATCACCGCCGCCGGAAGGAAGGCGACCGCGACATTGACCGCCAGTCTCTGCTCGCTCGCGTCGCGATGGAAGTTGAGCAGGAAGTGCGTCAGCCGCTGGCGGTATTCCCAGCACACGGCCAGGATGGCGCCGGCCTGGATGGCGACGATGAACGCCTCGCGCGTGGCGATCGTGAACCGGACGACATCCTCGGCGACGATCAGGTGCCCGGTACTGGACACCGGCAGGAATTCGGTCAGCCCCTCGACGACGCCGAGCAGCAGGGCCTTGAAGGCGAGCAGCCAGTCCAATGCGAGCTCCGGGAGATCGGTGCGCGGGAACCGCGGTTCCGCGCCGGAAAAAGAACCGGCGCATTATCCGCGCCGCCGGCAACCGGCACAAAGGCGCCGGCTGCGCTCGGCCCGCGTCGGTCTACTTGGGCTCGAGGTCGACGCGCAGGCCGGTGAACGTGACCGTAACCCCGGTGGCGCCATAAGCCACCTGACTTCGCGTCAGCTGCTCCGCCGGCAGCACCATCAGCGGAAGGTTGGGCAGCGTCGCGCCCTTGCGATCGCCGAGTTGCGCCAGCCCGAAACTGAACAGCACCGGCACGCCAGTGACGCGAACGTCTTCCAGCATGACCTCGGTCAGTTCGACTCCGCTTCGCGCGGCATTCAGCGCCGGCTTCCCGGTCAACGCCACCGCCACTCCGAGAGGAGAACTGGTCGGCCCGTCGGGCACGCGAACGGTCCATGTCAGCTGCAGGCGCCCGGAAACCGGCATCAGCGCGACCTCGGGCCGGCGGACGTCGAGTCCCTTGAACAATTCGAACGTCGCGCCGAGATCGGCCTCGATCTGCCGCTCGATGTCGCCCGGCGAAAGCGTGAACGAGCGCGGGCCGGGCATCGTGGCGCAGGCCACCATAAGCAAACCAAGCCAGACGGCAACTGCAATGCGAATCATCAGGTCCCCCGCGGCGCGGCCTCGTGCGGCCCTACCCACCGACAACGCGCCGTGCTGCTTTCCGGCCGACCGCACGGCGAACCTGCGGTCCACGGAAGCCCCGCCCCCGCCGACGGCCGCTCATTCATAGCGAAGCGCCTCGATCGGCAGCAGCCGCGACGCCTTGCGCGCCGGATAGAAGCCAAAGAATACGCCGACCGCCGCGGAGAAGCCCACCGCGAGCAGCACCGCCTGCGAGGTCACGTCCACGCGCCAGCCGGCGAACTCGGCGATCGCCGTCGACGCGCCGATGCCGAGCACGACACCGATCAGCCCGCCGATCATCGACAGCGTGATCGCCTCGACCAGGAACTGCTTGAGGATGTCGCGTCCGCGCGCACCGACCGCCATTCTCAGACCGATCTCCCGCGTGCGCTCGGTGACGCTCACCAGCATGATGTTCATGATGCCGATGCCCCCGACCAGCAGGCTCACCGAGGCCACCGCGCCAAGCAGCAGCGTCAGCACCCGGCTGGCCGCCTCCTGGGCCTGCAGCAGTTCGGTCAGGTTGCGGATCGTGAACGGATCGTCGGCACCCGGCGCCACCCGCTGCCGTTGCCGCAGCAGGTCCCGCATCCGCTCTTCGACGAGCTTCATGTCGACGCCATCGGCGACCTTCACCGAGATCGAGTTGACGCGCCGCAGCCGTCCCTGCGCCTGGCCGAGCACGCGCGCCCGCGCAGTGGAGATCGGCATCAGGATGATGTCGTCCTGGTCCTGGCCGAGCGCGTTCTGCCCCTTGCGCTCGAGCACTCCGATGATCGTCAGCGGAACCTTGCGCACACGGACCACCTGATCAACCGGGTCGGCGTCACCAAACAGTTGCTGCGCGGTCGTGAGCCCGATCAGCGCCACCTTCCCGGCGCCGGAGATCTCGGCGTCCTCGAACGCGCGGCCGGAGGCGATGGGCCAGTCGCGGGCGACCAGATAGTCGTTGGTCGTGCCGTAGAACTGCGTCGACCAGTTGGCGCCGCCGGCGACCACCTGACCCGTGCCGCGCACGGCCGGCGCAGCCACCACGACTCCCTCGACCTCGAGCGCAATCGCGCGCGCGTCTTCTTCAGTGAGTGTCTGCGCCGCGCCCCAGCCCAGCCGCACTCCGCTGGCGGTCGTCGATCCCGGCAGCACGAGGATCAGGTTCGAACCGAGGTTGCGGAGCTGCTCGCGCACGCGTTCCTGTGCGCCGGCGCCGATCGAGATCATCGCGATCACCGCCGCTACGCCGATGATCATGCCCAGCATCGTCAGCAGTGTGCGCAACTTGTTCACGCGCAGCGCGTTCAGCGCGACGCGGAGGACCATCAGGGCATTCATGCGGGTTCAGCCACGGATTTCACGGATCTGATCGTGCCGAGCGGCCGTCAGGGATGTCAAACGAGACCGGTAATCCCATCGATCAAGCGTTAATCCGTGTAATCCGTGTTCATCCGTGGCAAGCCCTTCACACAGGTTCGCGCAGCGCATCGTCACGCGTCAGGTCCGCGGTTGCGTCGCGCGGCTCCTGCCTTTCGTCGCTCAGCACGCGGCCGTCCCGGAAGCCGATCAGCCGGCTGGCGTAGGCGGCGATGTCGCGTTCATGCGTGACCACCACGATCGTGATGCCGCCGCGGTTCAGCTGCTGCAGCAACGCCATGATCTCCAGCGACGTGCGCGAGTCGAGCGCGCCCGTCGGCTCGTCCGCGAGGATCAGCGCCGGATCGTTGACCAGCGCACGGGCGATGGCGACCCGTTGCTGCTGGCCGCCGGACAGCTGCGAAGGCAGGTGTCCGGCCCGGTCACCGAGTCCAACCTGCGCGAGACGGGCGGTGGCGCGCTCGTGACGTTCCGCCGCCGGCAGCCCGGCATACATCAGCGGCAGTTCCACGTTCTCCTGCGCCGACGTGCGCGCCAGCAGGTTGAACTGCTGGAAGACGAAGCCGATGCGTCGATTGCGGATCGCCGCCAGCGCGTCGGCATCCATCGTCGCCACGTCCTCGCCGGCCAGGCGATAGGCGCCGCGCGAAGGCCGGTCCAGGCAGCCGATGAGGTTCATGAAGGTCGACTTGCCCGAGCCCGACGGCCCCATGACGGCGACGAACTCCCCGGCGCCGATGGCGAGCGTCACGCCGTCGAGCGCGTGCACCACGGTATCGCCGAGGACGTAGTCCTTGCCGAGGTCGGTGACTTCGATGAGGTTCATCGGACCGTGAAACGCGAATCGCACAAAGAGGAACATGGAGAAACAGCCGCGCCGGCAACGAGGCGTCGCGTGCCGGCTGCCGACGTTTCACCTTTCACCGCTCACCCTTCACCGTTCACCCTTCACCGCTTCAGAAGAACATCCGCGGCGCAGCACCTCTTGCCGCCGGGGCCGATGCAGCACCCTGCATGCCGACGATCACCTCCATGCCCTCTTCGATTCCCTCCCCGCTTACTTCGGTCGCGGTGCCGTCGGTGAGCCCCGTGCGCACGTCGATAGCGCGCGGCTTGCCGCTGGCCAGCGCCCAGATGCGGCCACGCGCCGCCGGGCCGCTGCGGCCCGCGGTCTCAGCCAGGATTTCCGCGTAGCGCGCCTTCTGCTCCGGCCTGAGGATCTCCTCGATGCCGGCGCGCATCTCCGCACGAACGGTTGCCGCGGCCCGCGTGCGGGCGTCCTCGGGCAGTTCGCGCAGGCTCATGAACCGGCCGCGCATCTGGTCGAAGATGGCCTGTACGCGCGCCTGCTGCGCATCGTCGAGCTTCAGTTCGGTCACCAGGCGCTGGCGCAGCTGCTGCAACTGCCCGCCGCCTCCGCTCCCGCCCGCCGGTGGCGACGCGGCGCCCGCCTTGACGTCCCCGGGCGCGGTGCTCTCGCCGGGTGGCCTGAAGCGAAGCGCGGCGTTGGCGATCTTCAGCACCGATTCACGCGTGTCGGTCACGATGCGCACGTTGGCGGTCATGCCCGGCATCAGCTGGCCATCGGGATTGGCCGCCGAAACCAGCACCGTATAAGTCACCACGTTCTGCACCGTCTGCGCGCTCTTGCGCACCTGACGCACTTCGCCGCTGAAGGTCCGGCCGGGAAAGGCGTCGACGGTGAAGGTCGCGCGCTGGCCGACCCGGATGCGACCGACGTCGGCCTCGTCGATCGACGTCTCGACCTGCATGTCGCGAAGGTCGCGCGCAATCACGAAAAGCTCCGGCGCCTGCAGGCTCGCAGCGACCGTCTGGCCGACGTCGACGCTTCGCTTGATCACCACGCCGTCCACCGGCGCGCGGATCTCGGTGCGCCCGAGATCGACCCTCGCCGAGGCAAGCTGTGCGGCGCGCTGCGCGACCACCGCCTGCGCGTTGCCAAGCTCGGCCTTGGCCAGATCGAACTGCGCCTGCGCGCGGTCGAGGTCGGCGGGCGAGACGAATTCGCGCGCCACCAGCTCACGCGTCCGCGCCAGCTCGCGCTGCGCGTTGGCCAGCGCCACCTGCGCGCGCGCCGCTGCCGAGCGCGCCGCCTCGAGGTCGGCCTCGTTCTGCCGCACGCGGTACTGGAACGTCTCGGGGTCGATACGGGCGATCAGCTGGCCTGCCTTGACCGGAGAATTGAAGTCGACGAACAGTTCCTTGACCTGGCCGGAAATCTGCGTGCCCACCTGGACCGAGGTCACCGGATTCAACGTTCCGGAGGCGGCGACCGTGGCGGTCAGCGGGCCGCGCTCGACCTTGGCCAGGCGATAGCCCGGTGCCTGCGTGTTCTCGCGCGCCGTCCAGAAGTAAGCGGCAGCCGCTGCGGCTATCGCGAGTACGACCACGGCAATGGCGCCGGGCCGTCGAATCAGGGTTGCCATCGGGATAGCCGAACGCAGTCGCGCGCCCAGTCGAGTCATCCGTACTCGACGCAGTGTAATGAGCCGTCGCGCGCCGACGTGATTCCGAACGTAAACGGGCGGCGGTGCGTCGGCTGGACGAGGCGCGATGCCCGAGCGGAAGCGTCCGACGGGTTCTTCGCCATGCCATTGCCGCACAGGGCCGCGCGACATCCGGCGCAGTGCCACGCCATTTTGCGCCCCCCGCAGCGGGAAAAGGCGCGACAGAGCGTGGTTTTCGCAGCATGAACCGACGTCGCGCACGCGGGCGGATTGCTAAACTTCGCCCGCTTTCAAGGAGAAGATCCACCCGATGACATCCGAGCGGCCGTCGCTTGACCTCGAGCAGGCGCGCCACAACATGGTCGAGCAGCAGATCCGCCCGTGGGAGGTGCTCGACCAGTCGATCCTCGACCTGCTGCTGACCGTCCGGCGCGAGCTGTTCGTGCCGCCGGCCTACCGGCTGCTCGCCTTCACCGACATGGAGATTCCGCTGCGGGTCGACGGCGTCGATACCGGTGAGCGCATGTTCGCTCCGAAGGTCGAGGCGCGCCTGCTGCAGGAACTCGGCATTCGCGCGCACGAACATGTGCTCGAGGTCGGCACGGGCTCCGGATACATGGCAGCGCTGGCCGCGCACAGGGCGCAGCACGTGCTCACGATCGAGATACATCCCCTGCTGGCGGCCTTTGGCGCAGCCAACCTGGAGCGCAACGGCGTGCGCAACGCGCGGGTGGAAACGGGCGACGGCGCGCGCGGCTGGCCCTCGAAAGCGCCGTACGACGTGATCATCATCTCCGGCGGGCTGCCCGTGCTGCCGCCCGAGCTGCTGGCGCAGTTGAAGATCGGGGGCCGTATGGCCGCGATCGTCGGCGAGCCGCCGGTGATGTCGGCACAGATCGTCACCCGCGTGACCGATGCGGCGTACGAAACGCTGCGTCTGTTCGAGACGGTGGCCAAGCCGCTCACCAACGCGATGCGGCCGCCGCGCTTTCGCTTCTGATGAAGACGATCTCGGCGCCGACGCTCGCGCAGTGGCTGCAGGACCCGGAGCGTCCCTTGCCGCAGCTGCTCGACGTGCGCGAGCCGTGGGAGTACCAGATCTGCAGCATCGCCGGCAGCAGGCTGCTGCCGATGCGTACGCTGGCCGACCAGATCGGCGAACTGGACGCCGCGCAGCCGGTCGTGTGCATCTGCCACCATGGCGTACGCAGTGCGCACGTCGCCATGTGGCTTTGGCGCCAGGGCTTTGCCGATGTCTATAACCTCAGTGGTGGAGTCGACGCGTGGGCGCGCCAGGTCGACCCCAAGATGGCCACGTACTGAAGTCAACGGAACAGGGTTACGAAGGAGAGCACGATGACATCGCGCAGACGGGGAGTTCGAACGGCGTCGCTGGCAGCCGTCGCTTGCGCGACGGCGCTGGCGATGTCGCTGAGCGTGGAGGCGCAGACCGGGAGCGGCAAGCTCGATGACCCCGCGGCACCCCTGCGCGAGGCCGCGCGGACTGCGCAGCGCAACGACATTCTGGCGCTGTATCGCGAGGCGCTGGCAAACGACTCGCAGTATGCGGCTGCGCGCGCCCAGTACCAGGCCACGCTCGAACGCGAGCCGCAGGCCCGTGCCGCGCTGCTGCCCAACGTCGACCTGACCGGCCGCGCCAACATCTTTCGCTACGACGCGACCAGTCCCGACATCGGCAACACCTTCAACGACTTCGGCGCCGGCCTCGGGCTTTCGATGCCGGTATACCGGCCGCAGAACTGGCAGGCGCTCGAGCAGGCCAAGCTGGTCGTCGTGCAGGGCGAAAGCGTGCTCGCGCAGGCGCGGCAGGACCTGGCGCTGCGCCTTGCAACCGCCTATTTCAACGTGCTCACGGCGCGCGACCAGGTGACGGCCCTGGAAGTCTCCAAGGAAGCGACGCTGCAGCAACTCGCGCAGGCCAAGCGTGAATTCGAGGTCGGCACCAAGACGATCGTCGATACGAACGAGGCACAGGCCCGTTACGACCAGATCGTCGCGCAGCTGCAGGTCGCCGTCGGCACGCTGTTGGTCCGTCGCAATGAGCTGACGGCGATCGTCGGGCGAACGCCCGAGGTGCTCGCCGCGCTCGGCGACACTCCGAAGCTCGATCTGCCGCAGCCGAACGAGATCAACAACTGGGTGAAGGCGGCGGAAGAGGCCAACTTCGGCGTCCAGATCGCCCGCGCTTCCAGCGAGATTGCCAGCCGCGAGATCCAGCGCGCCAAGGACGGCTACAAACCGACGGTCGACCTGGTTGCCGGCTACAACGTCAACCGTTTCAACGGCACGCAGACGACCGACGGCCGCTTCACGGCGAATACGGGCAATGTCGGCCTGCGCCTGAATGTCCCGCTTTATACGGGTGGCCTGACGCAAAGCCGTGTGCGCGAGGCGGTCGCACTTGAGGACAAGTCGCTGAGCGACCTGGAGACTGCCCGCCGCAGCGCCGCCAACGCGGCACGGGCGTCATTCACCGGGGTCAACTTCGGTTTGGCCCAGGTGCAGGCGCTCGAATCGGCCGAGCGGTCGGCGCGCACGCAGCTCGAGTCGACGCAACTCGGCTACCGCGTCGGCGTCCGGATCCTGCTTGACGTCCTGAACGCCACGACACAGCTTGTAGTCACCCAGCGCGACCTTAAGAGGGCACGCTACGACTTCCTCCTGAACGGCCTCGGCCTGAAGGCCTCCGTCGGCGCCCTGACCGAGGACGACCTGCGGGCGGTGAACGCGCTGCTGACGCGCTGAACGTTTGCGGGGTGCGCCAACCTGTTCGGCTACCGCCAGGCAGCCTTGGTGACGGGCCGACGCCGGCCCGCATTCCGGCGCGTGGATCGAGGCTGAATGTTGCTGGGTCTGGGCGAGGCCCCCGCATCGACATCGTCCCCATGCGACTAGCGCCTGCTGACACAGGAAAGCCCCGGCGTGATGCGCGGCTTCGTCTGATGGGGACGCTTCGCTTCGCCGCCGCAACAGCTGGCACCGCGCTGCTCTTCCTTCTGTCGGGCTGTCCCGGGGCGACCCAGGAAACCCGGTCGCGGCTCCTGCTGGCACCGATGATCCACGGCATCGAGTTGTGCGCTCCGGCGGAGGGCCAGCCTGTTCCCAAGGACGAGACCGAGCTGGCGGCGCAGTGCCGGGAATCGGGCCGGTCTGCAGCCAGTATCGTCGAAACGACCCTTTCCGGAATCGGCCCGGCAGTCAGTGCGAACGGGCAGTACGAAGTCGGCTACACCATGCCGGTTCCGCTGCTCCAGTTGCTCGTGCGCGCCGGATCCGCCTGGCAGGTCGATCAGCGCGCAGTCGACCGATTGGCACGGACGGTGCAGGAAACGAACCGGCCGGTGGTGCTGCACCTGTTCTCGACCCATTTCGGCATCGGCGCACCGATCGAAGAGGACCTGTCCCGGGATCCTGCAAACATGTCGACCTCGACGCTTGGATCGATGACCAAGGACCGCTATTACTCGATCAACGTTTATCCGTGGACGTTCGCGTCGACGAGCAACGACATCACGCGCTACCGGCAGATGGCAATCGGGCAGGTTCTCGACTCGATCTGTCACCTGCCTGCGAGCGACCGGGACAAGATCAGGGCGGTGACCCTGCTCGGCGAACTGCACCACTTCCACGCGGATTTCGAACGCGGCATGGGCGTCGGCGGCCCGTACGTCATCTCGGACTACAGCGAGGCGTCGATCGGAGGCTTCCGGGGATTCCTGGCGAAGCGCTTCGGCGACATCGGCTCGCTGAACCGGGCCATCGGCGAGAGCTACGCGTCGTTTGCCGAGGTCGAGCCGCCGAGCAAGAACATCCGCGTGGACCGCCTGCGGCGCTTCAGCGAGCACATCGATTCCTTTGCCCACGGCAGGTTGCCGCTCATCGGCTGGGCGTTCGATCCGGTGCGCAGGTCCGCGGAAACGCCATGGATTCGGATCCATCGGAACGGCGTTCTGATTGCGCGAGTGCCGGCGCGGTACGGCCGGCAGGACGTGCTGCAGGCACGACCGTCTTTCGGAACGGCCGATGTCGGCTGGCGCTTCGATCTCGACTTCACCGAACTGCCGCCCGGAATCCACCGGCTCGACTTTCTCGTCGAGGGGGCCGACGGAAGGCTGGCGAACCTGGGTTCACGCAGGGTGGTCGTCATGGACCGCGACCAACCGTCACCGCAAATCCACCCGAGCGCGGCCGTGCCGGCCGGCTCCGGCGCGACAGGCATCGAAGGCAGCATCGACCACCCGCAGGAGCTGACATCGCTCTATTACAACCCGCTCGTGCCGCTGTGGCACGAGTTTCGCGGCGAGCAGGTCGTCCGTTACCTGGCCCACTTCGAGCGTCAGGTCCGCGACTCCTGCCTGGCCGACGTGCCCTTGTACACGCACCAGATCGCGCCGTTCGTCAACCCGAGCTGGGACACGACCAAGTTTGCCGTCGACGCCTCACTGAAAGATTCCGGCGGCCTTCAGTTGGGCATCAGCCTCTACGGCGAGGCGACCTACGGCACTTCGTTTCCGGACTGGCTGAGTTCGACGAGCCGACGCAGCTACGGAATCACCGAGTTCCACCCGCTGAAGGCCATGTCGCCCGATGAGGTCAGGGACACGTTTGAACGCCACCGAAGGCACGGTGCGACGTTCCTTTCCTTCTTCGTCGATGCCCGCCCTCCTGGTGTGCGCGACGATTCGAAGCGCAACATCTTCGCCATCGACCCCGGCAACCCGGACTTCGGCTCGGACAGGCTGCACGCCGCGATTCACGCAGTCGTCAACGAATGACGGATCGCCTGCCGATGCTTGCACGGCTGCGCCGATGGTTCTCGGCGTCCGGCCGCGACGCTGTCGGTCGGACCGCTGAGTGGACGGACGCCCAACTCACCGACGAGTGGTTCGCGAGCCACTTCCGCTACGCCGCAGACGTCGTCAACGAAGCCCTCTCGCCGTTGCTCGAGCCGTCCGCGTCGGTCCTGCTGGATTTCGGCTGCTACGACGGCACGACCGCGCTGGGACTGATGCTGCGGCACCGGTGGAAGCGGGTCATCGGCGTGGACATCGATCCGGGATTCGAATGCCTGCCTCGCCTCGCTCGAGAGCAGATCCGGCTGCAGCAATTGCCGCGCGCGCTCGAGTTCAGGCGCATTCAGCCCACCGAGTCGCTGGCACCCGTCGGGCGCGTCGACGCGATCATGTCCTGGTCGGTGTTCGAGCATGTCGATCGAAACATCCTCGACCGGGTCGTCGCGGACTTCCATACGGTGCTGACGCCGGGCGGTTATTGCTTCCTGCAGGTCGATCCGCTCTATTACTCGCCGCAGGGCTCTCATCTCGGTCGATTTGCGACCGCGCCCTGGGCCCACCTGCAAATGGCCGCGGACGAACTGGAGCGGTTCGTCATGGCCGCTGAGGAAGGCACCGTTCCGGCGGACGAGATCACGGAACAGTTCCGGTCGAGGTCGTTCGACGAGTACAAGCGGTTCATCTTCCGCCATTACCGGGAACTGAACCGCGTGACGGCCGACGAACTCGTGGCGCTGTTCCAGCGCAACGGCTTCGCCCTTGTCTGGGATAAACGGCGGCGGACGACCGAACCTATCCCGGATGGCCTGCTCGATCTTCACGACGAAGACGTCTTGCGAACCTGCGAGATCGTCGCGCTGTTCCAGTCGACCCGAGCCCGCTGATTGAAAGCGCCGGCCCGGCGGGCACGGCGGGCCTGGGCGCGAGCGCGGCAGCGGAATGCTAACCGCCGGCACGCTCGAAGAATCGCGGTGCGACGCGCCAGAAGTGCCACGCCGCAGGTTCTTCCTCTATCGCTGCTTCGAGATGAGAAAAGACTTCCTTGATCAGCGACTCCAGCGAGTCGCGTGATCCCAGGCGGTGGATTCGCAGCGTGCGTTTGCCGTCGGACAGACGGATGCCGAGCAGATAGACCGTCACCGGCACGCCCGAGTCGCAGGCCATCCGCAGCAGGCCGCGCGGAACACGCGCGCGCAGACCGAGGAAGTCGATCGATTCGCTCGCCGTAACCTGGTCGGCGGGAACATCGACGACGGCCGCGACCTGTTCGCCGCTCCGCAATGCCCTCAGGATGGGCCGCGGCGATCTCGTCGCCTCGATCGCCTCCCGGCCGAGCGCGCGGGGAATCGCAGCGATCCGCCGCGTGTAGTACCAGAAACGCACCGCGCGCCCCTCGAAGGCAGCGCGCGAGTGCGGCGCGATAACGAGGTGCACGTGCAGCCCGTGTGCGGCCACGTGGCGCAGCGCCCACATGCCTGCGCCCCAGTGAAAGGTGCAGAGGATGGCAGGCTCGGTCGCGTCCGGCCACGCACCGCTGACCAGCAGGTGCCGGGCCATCCAGCGATCAGAGCGTGACAACGAAAGGTAGTAGTCCGCGTGGTCAATCAAGACCACGAGACGGCAGCGCTGGAGCCAGCGCGCGGGCTCGTCGCGAACCCAACCGCGCTCGCGCGCCTGCGCGAGCGCCTCTCTGCAGTCGTCACGGTAGAGAAAGTCTGCGCGGCAAAGGACGCGGAAGATGCGAAAGCAGACCGGCCACGGAAGCACGGCGGCCAGGCCCGGAATCAGGACGAGTTCGACCAGATCGCGCGCTTCGGCACGCAGCCGGGCAAGGCTCATGACCAGCGATGCTTCAGTGACACCAACCCGGGCAGGCGCGCCGGAGAGGCATACAGGAATCGCGCGTGCTGGAGCCACTCGTCGTACACGATGATGCCGTGGGCATCGAACAGATAGGCGCTGACGACATACTCTCCGCTGTGCAACGGCAGATCCGGAAACGTGACTGTCGCGCGCCACGTACCGTCGGGCTGTCGCGACGCGCGCGTTCCGTCGACGTGGGTCGCGACCGACGTGATGCCGACGCCCCCGACCTGCTCGAGCATCACCGCAAAATTCGGTTGCTCGTCGCCGGCGACATGGGCCACGACGCTGACCTCGAGCGCATCGCCCTGCAGCAATGGCGGCGTGCCCGCGCCGAGCGGACCGATGGTCAGATCCCGGATGGCGCCGCGCCGGCTCGGATCGAGCGCCGTCGGCACAGGAAGAGCCGCGTCCCCTTTTGCCCCCGGTTGCCGTGCGTCGAGCAGGCGCACGTGGGACTCGTACGCGGCCAGGACCATTTCGGTCGGGCCCATCACGCGGACACTGCCGCCGTCCAGCCACAGCGCGGCATTGCAGACCTGCCGAATGTGGTACTGGCTGTGCGAACAAAAAAGGATCGTGCAGCCGTTGCGCCGGAACGAGTCGATCCGCTCGACGCATTTCTTCTGGAAATGCTGGTCTCCGACCGCCAGTGCCTCGTCGATGATGAGGATGTCAGGCTCGACCGCAGTCACCAGCGAGAACGCCAGTCGCACCGTCATGCCCGACGAGTAGGTCTTGACCGGACGGTCGATGGCGTCTTCGATCTCGGCGAAGGCGATGATGCTGTCTTCGAGGCGCGCCACCTCGGCGGCAGAAATGCCGATCAGCGCGCTGGCGAAGCGCAGGTTTTCGCGCCCGGTGAAGTCGGGGTGGAATCCGGCGCCGAGTTCAAGGATTGCAGTGACACGCCCCTTGCCACCACGGTGAATGCTGCCCGTGGTCGGCTGCAGGGTTCCTGCGACGAGCTTGAGCAGCGTGCTCTTGCCGGCGCCGTTGACACCGATCACGCCCAGACACTGGCCGCGTTCGAGCGAGAAGGAAACATCCTTGAGTGCCCAGTGCGGCCGGTGCATGTCGCGCCCGGTGACCAGCGCCCGCAGGCGCGCGCGCGGCGTGTCATAGAGCTTGTAGAGCTTGCCCAACCCGGAAACGGTCAACGCAGGCGGCATCGGCACGCGTCAGAGCCAATCGATCAGTTGTTCCCGGCTGCGTGCGATCAGGCGATCCAGCACGACCGCCAACGCAGTCGGCCACAGGATCATCGCCAGCCAGACTCCGGTACCGGGAGCGTCTCCTGCGAGCAGAATGCTCTGCACGCCGAGGATCGTCGGGGTCATCGGATTGAACCAGAGCACCCAGGCCGTTCCCGCCGGGAACATGTTCGGCGGGAACAGCACCGGCGACAGGAAGATGCCCACGCCAAGCACGAACGTCACCACCTGGGTCACGTCGCGCAACGCGGCGGCCAGGATGGCCAGCGCGTAGGCCAGCAGGCACCAGGTCAGTACCGCGATCGCCAGCAGAGGCAGCAGCAGCACCAGCGCCGGGCTGAATCCATGCAGCGGGCCGTACATCGGTACAAGGACCGCAAGCAGGGGCACGAAGACCACCGCGCTCGAGAGCACGGCGCGGGTCGGGAAGAGCGCTGGCGGCATCGGGTTCTTCTGCAGCAGTGCGCCGGCGTCTATGAGGCTCATCATGCCTCGTCCAACGGCGTCGGAGAATGCCAGCCAGGGAACCAGCCCGACGATCAGATATGCGCCGACCGCGCGCGTCGGCGCGCCCTCGCCGAGACGCAGCTTGAACACGATGTCGAATACCAGGAAATACGCCGCGATCGTCAGCAGCGGCTGTGCGTAGAGCCAGACCATGCCGAACGCCGAGCCCGCATGACGCGCCTTCAGGTCGCGCACCGCCATGACGAAGAGCAGCGAGCGGGCGCTCCAGAGTCCCGTGATTTCTTTGGCGAGCGACTTCATTCGTTACTGAGCGCGCTGGCTGAGACGCCTGCCGCTAACGGTTCGCGTGCACGGCGGCAACAGTGGAGCGCGTAGTGACTCGCTCGCAAGCGCCTCGCCGTTGCCTCGCATTGTCTGAATGGATGCGGCGCCAATGTGCCTGGCTGCGGTCGATCTGATCGGCGCTTCGCGGCTGGCGAGCGTCGGCCCTCTGCTACTATCTAGTTCGTCTTCGCCCGCTTTTCCGGCGGCAACCAAGGCCTCGATCGCCGTCTGGTCGATCTCGATTCCGGCATTGAGCTTGTCGAGCACCTGCTGTCGCCGAGTACGCGCTTCGCTCTCGGCGAGGCTCTTCATCAAGCCGTCACGGACAGTCCTCGAACGGCTGGCGGCTGGCCGGCCTGCGCTCCTCGAGCCGGATCACGTGATAGCCGAACTCGGTCTTGACGACATCGCTCAGTTCGCCGGGCTGCTTCAGCGCGAAAGCGGCGCTTTCGAACGGCCGCGCGCCATCTTGCCGCGACTGAAGAAGCCCAGATCTCCGCCCTTTGCCGCACTGGCCGGATCGTCGGACTTCTCCTTCGCGAGCGTCGCAAAGTCGGCTCCCGGCTTGCCGGGCCAAGGCAAGCACTTCCCGCGCACGCGCTTCGGCCTCGCAGGCCTTCGCATTGATGAGGATGTGGCTCGACACGAACCTGCTCGGGCGTGGTGAACTTCTCCGGCGTCGCATCGTACTGATTGCGGGCCAGTCGCTCGAGCGCCGCCGGGTCCGGCGGCGTCCCCTCTGGCCCGCGCCAGCGCGGCCTCGGCCAGCACCCGTTCGCGCGCTGCGTTCAGCGCCGCCGCGACCGCCGGGTCGTTCGTGCAGGCCATCGACCTCGGCCTGCCGTGCAAGCTCGCGCCGCACGACCATGTTCTGTGCAAAGTTGGCCAGGTCCGCCGGATGCGCGACGACCTGCGCCTGGGCCTGCGTGCGGAAGCAGGAGTACCTCGCCGATGAGTTCAGCCGAGGTGATCGATGCGCCTCCGCGCACGGAGGCAACCGTGCGGTCAGCGGACAATGCCAGGGTCGAGGTGGAAAGCAGAGCAACGAAAAGACAAGAGCGAAGAGTTGGAAGCATTCGGATAGCCAGTCAGGAACAAATGCGCCGTCGGACGGGCGCGCTCTGGAAAGAAAAAGGGCGGGGTTACCCCCGCCCTTGCCAAACACAGTCCAGCGTCCGGTTACGGAGCCATCATGCCTTTCTCGAGAACACGCGCCGGGATACGACGTGCCGTAGTACACGTTCGTCGTCGTGTTGCTGTAGCGCGTGAACTGGTCGAGCCAGCATCGGCAGACCATACGCGGTCGGCGTGGTGAAGTAGCCCCAGCCTTCCGACGAAGCCGTTGGAGGCATTCGCGCGAGTCAGGCTGCCGAAGGTCGCCGAAGCGGCGATTCCGGCCGCGTCGATACCACCGTTGATGCCCAGCACCGCGACCTCGCCGCACAGCGACAGCGACACCGGCGTTCCCGGCGAAATGACGATGTCGTCAACCAAAGGCGACTTCTCTTCGCGATCGAAGAAGCCAAGCGCGTTCAGACCCAGCGACGAGCAAAGCTGGTAGCCCTTCATCGCGGTGTTGCCCGAGTTGAAGTACGGGTTGGAAGCGCCGTACCGCGGCGTACCACCCGAGCTGGTGTAACGGACGGCAGCGTGGTAACGGCGGGTCGGGAAGGCAACCACCCAGTCGGTCGACGCACCGAGCGAGCTCAGGTTGTTGAACTCGCCGGCGATCGTGCGCGCCGCGATCGAGTCGCTCAAGTGCCAGCGCCTGGGCGGCCGGCGTGCAGCAGCTTCCCAGGTACGGGGTCGACAGGTCAGGCAAGTCGTAACGCGCACCCGCAACGTAACCACCGACCAGCAGCGGATCCGCCGTGTTGGCCGTGACTTCAGCCGAAGTCAGAGGAGTCGAGCGCTGATCCCAGTAGACGAGGTTGCCTGCGACCGCTGAGCCCGTGGCAGATGTTCTGCGCCTCGATCGCTGCGGCGGCACCCGAGTAAACGAGGAAGCGGGCGACGTTGACGATCGTCCAGTTCGCCATCAGGCCGGTCGTCGGGACTTCTCCATGTAGGTGTCCGCGTTCTCGTGCGTCAGCGCGGTCAGCGTCGACGACGTGCAGGGCGCAACTGCCATTGACGTGCTTGGTGGCGGTCCACAGTGCGCGCTTGCTCGAGCCGCTCGCGCCCTGAACGATGTCGGCCATCGTCAGCACTTCGACGTAGCCCTCGCGCGTTTCGGCGTTCGCGGTCGGGCGCCGCCGTCGCCGTGCGGCCAATGATGAACGAGCCGTTGACGTTCGCCGGCAGCGTGCAGGACTTGTCGGTCGTCGCCAGCTGCGGCGCGGCCGTCGGCACCCTGGCTGATGCCGGCGGTCCACACGTCGCCCGGAGACAGGAACACCTGGAAGTCATACACGTCGTCCGAGTTCGAGGCACCGCGGAAGCGGACCTTGATGACCTTGCCGCGGACGGTGTCGGTATTGACGATGTTGATCGCCGTGACGTTCGCGCTCTGCGTGCTGAAGTACGGCACCAGCAGGATGTGGCCGACGCCGCGCGGATTCGAACACCAGCTGATCAGTGCCTCGGCAGCACTGGCCGAACCGGCAAACCCCCCCATCGCCGCTGCGACGCTCAGAGCAATGATGCGTTTCTTCATGAAGACTCCTGTTTATAGAAGGTTGTGCGCACAACCGAAAATGGGCAACGCCCCTGAAAATTAACACGCAGCCACAAAATCTACCAACGAGACCGCAGGCAGCCGCCGGTTCAGCCGAACTACTAGTTGCGGGAATGCAACGGATACGATGCATAACCAAGTCGATGCGCCGGTTGTCCCTGGGCCTAGGTCTCAGACCGGCTCGAACTTGAACCATTGCCCGTCTTCGAGCACCCAGACCTCCTCGAAATTGGTCGAGGAAACGCGATCCGAGTGCCCTGGAAGCAACAACCGGAATGATATCTCAACATCGACAAGGCACCGTTTCTCCTCGCACTTGGCGCCCTTGGCCTTCGCGGCTTCCCACTGAATCGGACCCTGGAACTGATTGGCGTAGCGCTGTTGCGGGACGATCGCGCGATAGGCCGGCGTCAGGAAGGGGTAGGCAACCGCCCAGTTGCGCTCGCGAAGCGCATCCAGCCGCGCCTGTGCCCGTTCGAGGACGACCTCCTCCGCGGGGCTCGTTCCCGTACCAGTCGAAGCACAGCCCACCGCGATACAGTGCCGCCAACAGCCAAAGACCGGCAGAAAGCACCGAACGAGCGAAGACTCATGAATCTCCAATCCCGTTGAACCGCTATCGCGCGCCCCGCCGACGCTACTCACCCAATTCCCCTAAAGCCTCACGACGGCATGGCCAGCGATTAGGCGCGAGCCGCGCGGCCCAGGCGAGAGAAAGCCATCCACAGCAATGACTGCCCGTCCGGCAAAAAAGCGCGCGATCTTAACCCCTACCGAGGCGGTCCGCTTTCGGTCGTCGGGGGCGGCGTGGCCGGTTGCGGAGGCGCGGCGACCTGATCGACGAGGGGCTTCGGCAGCAACGGACTCTGCTCTTCGACCAGGGCGCGGAACCCGCGCATCCGGTCTCGCATCTCCACACCCACCTGGCGCGCGTCGTGCGACGTGCGGATCACGCGCGGCGTGATCACCACCAGCAGTTCGGTCCGCGTGCCATTTTCCGTCTGGGTGCCGAACAGCGCGCCGATCACCGGAATCTGGCTGAGGAAGGGAATGCCGGTGCTTCCCTTGGTCTTGTTGTCCCGTATCAGCCCGCCCAGGACCAGCGCCTCGCCCGAACGGACGGCAACGCGGCTGCCGATCTGCCGGTTGAGGAACGCGCGCTGGCCGGTGGCAATGTCGATCTGGCCGACATCGGTCACCGACTGGTTGATCGTCATGGTGACCATGTCGCCCGTGTTGACCGAAGGCGTGACGGCCAGCATCACCCCCGTGTCCTTGTACTCGATCGACGTGGTTCTCAAGCCGCCCTCGGTAATGGATTCTGTTGATTGAATCGGTTGCTGATCGCCCACGGAGATCGCTGCAGTGTGGTTGTCGACAACAACCAGCGAAGGGCTGGAGATCACGCGGATCAGCGAACGGTCGGCGAGCATGTTCAGCACGACCCGTACCTGCGCGAGGCTGTCGATCAGCGAATACGAGAAACCGGGCTGAATCGGCCTGATGGCGCCGAGGTTATTCGTGTTGAGTTGGCCGACCCCGTTCAATCCGGCGCGGTTCGAATCCGTGAAGTACCACTGCAGGCCATATTGAAGGTCATCGCTCAGCGAGACCTCGACGATCGTGGCTTCGATCTGCACCTGGGTGACCGGCGCGTCGAGCCGTTTCAGTGTGTCCTCGATCTTGCGGAACTCCGACGGCGGCGCATAGACGAGCACCGAGTTGTTCAGGTCGTCACCGACGATACGAATGCCCGTGCCGAGAGAAACCGATGCGACGCCCGCGGTACCGGCGGCGCGGACGCCGGTCTGGGGCAGGCCCCCGCCGGCGAGCCCGGTGGCCGCCCCTGCGCGCCCGGAGGCGAAAGGCGTGGCCACCGCCCCGGTGCCAAGTCGAGAGGTGCCTGAAGTCGCCCCCATCGCCGGCCGCAAGCCGGGTGCGACTCCGGAATCTGCGGCGCCGACCGCCCCGCCGCCCCCGCCGAAAAGTCCGTTCAGAACGTCCGCCAGATGCGTTGCAGACCCGTTCTGCACCTGATAGACGAACAGCCGCGGCTCGCTTTCCGTTCCGCTCGGCCGATCGAGCCGCTCGACCCATTGCTTGATCTCGTCGAGGTACGCGGCCCGCGAAGTAACGACGATCAGGCTGTTCAATCGCTCGAGGGGAATCACGCGCACGGCGCCGAGCAGCGGGTGCCTCGGCAAAGCTTCCGCCGCGACCTGCGCCTGCGCCTGTGCCTGCGCGGCAGTGCCCGTTGCGCCGCGCGCCGCCGGCGGCGCGCCTTCGCCGGACGACGCGAGCGACCGGAGGGCGCTGTCGATGTCGCGAACCGACGTGTATTGCAGCGGGAAGACGCCGACCGACATGCCCTTCAGCAGGTCGACGTCGAAAATGCGAACGATCTCCAGCCAACCGTCGATCTGGTTGCGCGAGCCCGCCAGGATCAGCAGGTTGCGCAGAATGTCGACGCGCAGCAGCGCCTCCGGCCGGGCGATCGGCCGAAGGATCTCGGCCATCTCGGACGCACCGATGTACTTCAACGGCACGATGACCGTGCCGAATCCCGGCGGCAACGGCGACTGCTCAAGGCGCTTGGGCGCCGGCACGACGCCGCGCAGCGCCTCGGGCGGACCGACGTGATACACGCCGGCCCCGTCCTGCGCCATCAGCAGGCCATTGGCCTGCAGCACCGCTTCGAGAACGGAAAGCGCCTGATCGGCCGGCACCGGCGCCGCGGTCGAAACCGTGACCGTCCCACCAATCGGTTGATGCAGGACGTACGTAAAGCCGAGCAGTTCGCCGAGGACGGCGTGGATGACTTCGCGCACCGGCGCCTGCTCGAACTTGAACGAAACGGCCTGCGTCGCGGGGGCGCGCTGGACGCCGGGACGCGGCGGCGCGAGCACGACGTCGGAGCCCTTATAGAAGCGCGTTGCCGACTCGGTGGCCGTGTTTGTCCCGTTGCCGCCGGCGGTTCCGCTCGCCCGAGCGCCTGAAGCGGTCTGCGGCGGCGTGGCCTTATCCTCCTTTGCCCTCGGGGTATCCGCCGCAGGAAGGCCGCCGTCGCCCGCGAACACGGGCTGCGTCTGCCTGGTAGCCGCGGGCGCAGTCGCGCCGGCGGCGTTGCCCTGGCCCTGTGCCGTCCAGCCGTTCACTTCAGATGTCGTTGTGCAGGCCCCGGCAAGCACTGCCGCCGCGCACGCCGCAGAAACCAGGAAAAATCGATAGACACGGTGCATCGTTCTTCTCATTCCGTAAGTGGCGGCAGCCCTCGCTGGGCACGGCGGGCGTTGATCCGTTCTAGCCTCTGGCGTCGCAACTGCTCGCGCGCGGCCTCGCCCTCGGCCCTCGCCGGCCCGGCGGCCGCAGCTTGTGATGTCGCCGGCGGCGCGGCACCGGTCGCAGCAGCCTGACCGGCCGCTTCGGCAGTACCGGCCTTGCCAGCCGCCGCTGGCACGGACGGCGCGGCCGTGTTCAATGCGAGCCCAAGCTGACGCCGTTCGCCGCTGCCGCGCACCAGCGCAACACCCCGCCCTTCTTCCCCGGCGACTTTCCATTCGCCAATGCTGGCCCCGATGGCAACGCGCTCCACCTTGCCATCCCTGAGCACGATGACCCCGCCATGACCGCCTGCACCGTAGGTGCCCAGCAGGCGAATGTCCTTGAAGGGATCGACCGCGTCCTGGCCTTCGCCTCCGGAACCACTGCGCGGCGCAACCTTTCTCGTCGGCGCAAAGAGGGGGCGCTCCAAGGTCTCGCGATACCGCGAGATGTCCACCGGCTCGGCCGCCCTGGCCACCGCCACGTCTTCGAGCGCGGGCGGCAAGGGATCGGGCTCTGCCCAGCGCGACCGATCGTCGTCGCTCCACAGGTAGACCAGCGCTCCCGCGAGGACGAGATTGAAAGCGAGCACCGCGCCCATCGCATCCACTCTCATTTCTGCAACCTCAGCACGGCAACCGTGATGCTGCAGGAAACAATCGGCGTGCCGTCTTCCGCGACGCGCCGGGTCGTCTGAAGAACCAGGTTCTCGAAGCCCATCCGTGGCGTCTCGCTCTGCAGCGCCGCCAGCGCGACCTGGACCCCGCTGAGCGGGCCTTCGGCGCCCAGCGAGACGCCGATCCGCTCGAAGCCGGACTCGCCACGCGGCGGAAGCACCTGGCTCGATGCGACCGTGAGCCCCGCCGTCTGCAGCGCCCGGCGCGCAACCTGCTGCAGGTCGTTGCCTACCTGGGCCGCGTCGCGCTCGCCGGTGTACCCGAGCAAGGGCAATGCAGCCCGTGCCTGCTTCAACGCCTGCTCCAGTTGGCTCCCGGTGTCGCGCAGCCCCAGCAGGCGCGCGTATCTCGGCTCGATATCCTCTAGCGTTTCGTCCGCCCAGCGATGCTTCTGCACGACATACTGGCCCGCCAGCAGCGCCAGCAGCAGCACCGCGCCAAGGGTGATCGCGACTGAAATCAGGGCCCGCCGCTGCAGCAGATTCATTGCTGCTTGCCCTCCGTAGCAACGCGGAACTCGATCGTGAAGCCCTCCTTGCTACCCGCCGGCGCGCGCGTGATCCCAGAGGGCGCCCGGACGTCGCGAAACGCCGGGTTCGCGCCCAGCGTCTGCAGCAACTGCGCGGCATTGTCTGCCTGACCCGAAATCCTGACCACGCCGCCAGCGATCTCCAGCCGGCTGAGCACTGCATCGTCCGGCAGCTGGCGCGTGATCTGATCAATCAGGGCCACGACGTCCAGACGCTGT
Organism: uncultured beta proteobacterium; assembly: GCA_963847675.1. Classification (GTDB taxonomy): domain Bacteria; phylum Pseudomonadota; class Gammaproteobacteria; order Burkholderiales; family Burkholderiaceae_F; genus JADJWR01. The sequence goes on along the minus strand of CAWKAP010000004.1, from coordinate 138,287 downwards.
TCGGAAGCCCTGCTCAGCAGGCGAACCTGTTCGCCGAGCCTGGCCAGCTCATCACGCATCTGCGCCTGAGGCTTGATCGCGCGTGACAGTTCGTCGCTCTTGCGATTCGCCTCGAGTGCTCGTTCGCGCAGCTGCAGTGTCGGCGTGATCGCGAGCGCAGCCAGCAGCACGACTGCCACCATCAGCATCCCGAACAGCGCCCACCGCATGCGTCGGGCACTCGCCTGTCGCGCCGCCTCGCCGTAACCCGGGATGGCGAAGGGCCGTTCGCCGCCGACCCACACTTCGGGAAGCGCGCCACCCAGGCGCGCACGAAGCGTGTCGAGCTGCTGATCGATCAGCTGCCGCGACGTCATGGCGATCTCGACCCGAAGCCGGTCGTTGCGCTCGACGTGGTATCCCCAGGCGACGTCCGGCTCGGGAAACGGGCTCGACGCGCGAACGTCGAGTTCGACGGCCTGGCGTACTTCGGCTTCGGTCAGCCTCGGCAGCGTCAGCGTGCGCCGAAGCACCGTTTCTTCTGCCAGTTCCAGGGCGACGAAGCGAACCCTCGCTGGCGCAGTGACCTTGCGGGCCGACATCCCCTGCCGCACGGATTCCGTTCCGTCGGCATGAATGACGCGGATGGGCTCGTCGGGGGTGAGCCATCGGAACGCCGGCCAGCGCAGCGCCTCGGCCCAGCCATCGCGCAGGAACCCCGGCACGGTCGTCAGGTCGATGCCGAACAGACGCAGGCTGCTTCGATCGAGGGTCAGCGCCATCGTGTTTTCATTCCTCGGGAGCCGGTTCGACGACCCGCTCGACCCACAGTGTCTGCCACGGCAATCCGTCCCCGGCAGCGGCAATGTCGAGAACCTTTCGCGTCACCAGACGCGCGCCGTTCGACAACTCCACGGAGGCTTCGATCTGGTAGCGCGGGGTCTGCGCGCGAGCAACATAGGCCGCCGGGAAACGGGTCGTGTCCGCCAGCGGACCGCTCGCCTCGCGCGCGTTCGCGTAATCGACCGCGATCTGTTCGTTGCCGGAGGCAAGAACACGCAGGACGGCGAGCGGCGCTGCCGCCGGATCGACTCGTCCGGCGCCGCGGAAATGGACGGTAATCAGGGGGCGCAGCCTGGCATAGAGGTCGAAGTCGATGCCGAGCACCTGCAGCAGATCCTCGGGTGACTCGAACGGTCCGCCACGCGTGCGAAACGGCGAGCCCGCCGCGGCATAAGCGGCATCCTCGGCACCCTGGGGATGCGGCTGCTCGTCGGCATCGCGCCAGTCGATGATGCGCTGCGCGAGCGGAGCAGCGAGATTCCGGTCCATGCCGCCGGCTACCGCAATCAGGTCGGTCAGCAGCGGCTCGGCGGCCGCATTCAGGTCGATGAGTCCCGTCAGGGGCACGACCCGCACACCGACCGTCGACTGCTCGAACTGCGCCTCGTGCTGCTGCAACCGGCCTTCCTGCTTCGGCGCGGCAGCAAGTTCTCGCGCAACGAGGAGCACGCCAGCGTCGCCGAGAGCGCCTGCCACCGCCAGTTCACGGAACGAAGCGACGGTCCGCACCTCGCCGCGGACCGCGTACACAACGCCGGTGGCAGTGATCATCAGCGCAGCCGCGATCCACAGCACCGCCACGAGCGCCAGCCCTCGTTGCCGGCCACGGCCGAGCGCATGAACCACAGGCCCCTGAGCGAGCATCAATCGTCCACACAGGCCGGACATCGGGTTCGCTGAACGCAGGGCGCGCATGCCTAGGAAGGTCCCACCGCGGGCCCGGCAGTCACGCCGCCGCGACCCACGGACATTGGTCCGGACACCGGCGTCACGGCGACGACCAGCTCCGGCCAGGGCCGGGCAGCGCCCAGGACGCTCAATCCGATACGCCGCGGAATACGGTCCGCGTGCGGCCACTCGGCAAGCCACTGCTCGTCCTCGGTCGGACCGCCTTGATAGCGGAAGCGGACTTCGCCGATGCCGACGGCCATCGGCCGCGACTGCACCGCACTCGGATCCAGTGCCGTCTCGAAACCGGGAACGTAAGGCACGAACTCCAGCATCAGCGCCGCCGGCGCTTCGGTACTGGCCGCACGAACGTAAAGATGGAAGCGGTACAGGCCGCCCGCGCCGTGCCTTGCCGGCATCACGCCGATCCAGCGCATGGAGTCCGCGCCGCCGACGAAGTCCACCTGCCGGGGCGCGCCCGCCTCCGTGGATCGCAGGCGCGGTGAAATTGCCGCGACGACGCCGCGCAGGAACCGCTCGCTGACGCGCAGATCGTCATCGACGCGAATGCGATCATCGATGCGCGCTTCCATCTGCGCGAATGACCGCATCGCGGTCAGCAGGCCCAGCATCACCAGCGACAGCAACGCCGTCGCCACGAGGACCTCGAGCAGAGTGAATCCGCGGTGCGTGCGCGAAGCTCTCATCGTGCCGCCGACCCCTCGCGCGCCGTCTGCTGCGGCCGCAGGCTGACCAGCGAGAAATTCTTCTCTCGCATTCCGTCACCCCACAGGACGTCGACCTGCACGCGATGCAGGGCAACGGCGGACCCGGCTTGCTGCTCGTACGGCGCGCTCGCCACCGACCAGCGGAAGCCCTCCCATTGGCCCGCCTCGTTCCAGCCCTCGGCCGGCACGGCGTCGCGCATCTGCAGCAACGACTCACCGATGATCACCGCGCGGCTGTAGTCGGACAGTTCCCCGACAGTACGGACGCCACCGCCGACTGCCCGATAAAGGACGCCCAGCACGATCGACATGATCGCCAGGGCCACCACGACTTCCAGCAGCGAGAAGCCCCGCGACCGGTTCGCGGCGCGCGTCATTGCATCAACCCCTCGATCGACACCCGTCCATCGAGCCAGTCGGTACGCAACCGTGCGCCGGCGCCGGACGCTCTCACGACTTCGATGCTGCCGCCGGTCGCGTTGCCGCCCGGGAAGAAACGGATGCGCGCGACGTTGTCGGCGAGATCGGTGTCGGCGACCGTGGCGCGCACGACGAGGCTCTCCGGCAGTGACCGAGGCGGCTTGCCCTCGATTCCGTACTGCCGCTCTCCGAGATCGACGCTGAAAGCGACGATCCGGCCACCGGAGATCGCCGCGTGACGTGCCTCGCTCAGCCCCGCAGCGATGGCTCGCAGCGTGTCCCTGTAATCGGACGATTCCCGATAGCGCTGCAGCGCAACCGGCGCGACCGCCAGCAAGGTGCCGATGATGGCCAGCACGACCAGCAGCTCGACCAGCGTGAAGCCGCGCCCGCGAATCATGGCGCCAGCCCCCGGCCCATGTATGCGCAACAGCCGGCAGCCGGGCTACTGATGGGCATTGCGCACGTCCGCGTTCTCGCCGTCGCCGCCCGGCGCACCATCGGCGCCCAGCGAAGCGATCTCCGGCTCGCCCGATGCCGCGATCGAGTATCTGTAGGGTCGGCCCCAGGGATCTTCCGGCACCGAACTGCCCTTCAGGTACGGTCCGTTCCAGCCGCGCGCGTTCTGCGGCCTGCGCACGAGCGCGTCCAGGCCCTCCTCGTTGGCCGGGAAGCGACCGACGTCGAGCTTGAACAGTTCGAGACCCTTCTCGAGGTCGGCGATCTGGATCGCCGCTGTCTTGCTCTTCGCGCCGCCAAGCTGTCCGAGAAAGCGCGGCCCGACCAGCCCGATCAGCAGTCCGAGGATGGCCAGCACGACCAGCAGCTCGATAAGCGTGAAGCCGCCCGCCCGCTGCGCCGGTCGGTGGATTGCGGAGCCCGCACGGCGTTTGGCATGCGCGATCGCCCGCCCGAATGGCCGCGGCGTCCGCTTCGTTGTCTCAGATCGCAAGTTCATTGACGGTAAGTATTCCCATGAGGATCGACACGATCACGACGGCAACGATCAGGCCCAGACCAAGAATCAGGGCGGGCTCGAGCAACGTCAGGCCGCGCTTGATGCCGGTTTCGACCTTGCGGTCCAGGATCGTTGCCAGTTCCAGCATCATGCGGTCGAGGCTGCCGGTCTCCTCGCCCACCCGGACGAGGTTGATCGCCAGCGCTTCGAAACTGCCGGTGCTCTGCAACGCCTCTGCAAGGCGCCCGCCCGACTTCACCTTTGGCGCCACGCCTTTGATGGAGTCGCGCAGCCGGGCATCCTCGAGGGTCTCACCGGCAATGCCGAGCGCGGTCAGGATCGGCACGCCGTTTGCAAGCAGCGTGCCGAAGGTGCGCGTGAAACGGGCGAGGTTGTATTCGTGGCGCACCCTGCCCAGCAGGGGAAGCCGCGCAAGGCGGGCCTGCCACCAGCGCTGTCCCGCATCCGAGCGAAGCCAGCGCGCAAGCGCATAGCCCCCGACCGCCAGCCCGACGAGCAGGTACAGACCGTAGCCGACGACGAGATGCCCGACGGCGAGCACGAGGCGCGTCGCCAGAGGCAGGGCCTCTTTCGCGTCGCGGAAAAGCTGCTCGAACTGCGGCACGATGAAGATCAGGATCGCGAGCACCGACAGCACGGCCACCGTGAAGAGGATGCCCGGATAGATCAGTGCCGAAACGACACTCTCGCGCAGGGCGCGCATGCGCTCCAGGTGTTCGACCAGCCGCGTGAGCACGGCGCCGAGCTGGCCGCTGGCCTCGCCCGAGCGGACCATGTTGACGTAGAAGGCGCCGAACAGTTCGCCGCGGGCGGCCAGTGCGCGCGACAGCGGCATGCCTCCCTTGACCGACTCGAGAATCTCCCCGATGAGCTTCGTCACCGACGGCCGGTGCTCCATGCCGAGCAGCACGCGCAGCGCGCTGTCCAGCGGCAGACCGGCGCGCAGCATCACCGCCAGTTCCGAGGTCAGGGCGTGCACGTCGGCACGGGTCGGCCGATCGGCGCGGAACGACCAGCGCCGGCGCGCTCTTTGCGCGGTGCCGGCGGATACGCCGGGCGGAGCGGCCGCGCGGTCGAACACGCCGACCGGCGTCAGGCCCTGGTCGACGAGACGACGTATGGCCTCGTCGCGGCTGCGCGCCTCGATCTGCCCTTCGACCAGGGCGCCGTTGACGCTCGCCGCCTTGTAGGCAAATTCAGCCATCGCTCTGGTCCTGCGTCACGCGCAGTACTTCCTCGAGGCTGGTGACGCCTGCGCCCACCTTGCGCAAGCCGTCTTCGTAAAGGGAAACGAGCCCGCCGCCGCGCGCGATCTCCTGCAGCTGCGACGCATCAACACCGCGGAGGATGGCCTCGCGCACCGCTTCGTCGACGACGAGCAGTTCGTGAATAGCCGCGCGACCCCAGTATCCGGTGCCGCGGCAGTGCGCGCATCCTCGGCGCCGAACAGGGCGCCTGACCCGGCAGCAGGAAACGAGCCAGCCCGCTGCTGGCAACGACCTCGGCGGGCAGCTCGGCCGGCTGCCGGCAGTGCTCGCACAGGCGCCGCACCAGCCGCTGCGACAGCACGCCATTGACCGTGGACGTGATCAGGTAGCGCTCGACGCCCATGTCCTGCATGCGCACCACCGCGCTGGCCGCCGTGTTCGTATGCAGCGTGGACAGCACCAGATGGCCGGTCAGCGCCGATTGCACCGCGATCTGCGCGGTTTCGCCGTCGCGCATCTCGCCGATCATGATGATGTCCGGGTCCTGGCGCAGGATCGAACGCAGCGCATTGGCGAACGTCAGCCCGATCTGCGGATGCACGTGAATCTGGTTGATGCCGTCGAGCTGATACTCGACGGGATCCTCGACGGTCAGGATCTTCAGGGCGTTGCGCGTCGAGCTTGGACAGCGCACCGTAAAGCGTGGTCGTCTTGCCCGAGCCGGTCGGACCGGTCACCAGCAGGATGCCGTGCGGCCGCGCCAGCAGCGCCTCGAAGCGCGCCAGGGTGTCCGGGCTGAAGCCGAGCTCGGCGAGGCTGAAACGCATGCTGGCGCGATCGAGCACGCGCAGCACGACGCTTTCGCCATGCACCGTCGGCACGGTGGACACGCGCAGATCGAGCTCGCGGCCCTTGACGCGCGTCTTGATCCGGCCGTCCTGCGGCAGCCGGCGCTCGGCAATGTTCAGTTGCGCCAGCAGCTTCAGTCGCGAGACGACGGCCGCCGCGAGCCGCGGCTCGATGACTTCGGCCGTGTCGATGACCCCGTCGACGCGATAGCGCACATGCAGGCCGTCGTCGAAAGGCTCGAGATGGATGTCCGAAGCGCGCAGGTCGGTGACGCGGCTGATGAGCACGTTGACCAGGCGGATGATCGGCGCCTCGCTGGCCAGGTCGCGCAGGTGCTCGACGAAATCGCTTGCCGCTGCGGAGTCCGCCTCTTCGATCTCCGCATCATGCTGCCCTTCGCCTTCCAGCGCGCGCGCCAGGGCCGCGTCGATCTCCGACTCGATGCCGATTGCGGCCGCCACCTGCAGCCCGCTCGCCAGCCGCAGCGCCCGCAGCGCGAACTCGTCCTGCGGCGTGGCCATCACCACGTGCAGCACCTCGTCGCGGACATCGAGCGGAAGGATGCGGTGCGACCGGAAGAAACCCGGGGCGACCTGCTTGACCATCGGCAGCACCGCCGGGAACGCGTCGGCCAGCACCAGCTGCAATTTCATCTGCGCCGCCAGCGCGTCGGCCACGTCGAGTTCGGAAACCAGCCCCAGCCGCACCAGCACCCGGCCGAGGAGGCCGCCCGTTTCCCGCTGCGCGGAAAGCGCGCGCTCGAGGTCGCGCGAGGAGAGTTTCCCCTCGGCAACAAGGCGCTGCCCGAGCAGGAATCGCTCTTCGGCAACTGCAGTGGGTGACTGTTCAGCGATCAGCAATATGAACTCCGCCGCGGTCCGGGCGCCCGCCAGCCCGCCCCGGGGCAGCCCACCGGAACCCGGTGGAGGGCGCCATCGCAGGCTGCCGACACTAACCCGCCTCTCGGGTAACCGACCTGCAAAGTTTGTCACGAATCGTATCGGCGCCGTCCATCGCCGGCAGCACTTGCCGCGCCGGTCAGCGTGCCAACAGTTCGCTCGCGATCCGTGCAACGCGCGCCGTCGAGCCGCGATGGGCACGTGAGAAGGCCAGCGCAGCCATGCTCATCGCATCGAGCCGCCCGCGGTCGCTGCAGAGTTCGTCCATCGCCGCCAGCGCCTCGTCGGCGTCTCGCACCTGCACCGCCGCGCCCGCGGCAACCGCGTCGGCAGCGACCTGGGCGAAATTGAACGTGCTCGGCCCGAGCACGACCGGTGTGCCGACCGCGCACGCCTCGATCAGGTTCTGGGCGCCGAAGTCGAGCAGGCTGCCGCCGATCAGCGCCACCTCGGCCAGGGCGTAGTACAGCGCCATCTCGCCCATCGTGTCGCCGAGCAGCACTGCGCCCGCCGGCACGTCGGTGGGCCACGGTCCGTGCGAGCGACGCATGCAGGCCATGCCCTTCGCTTCGATCAGCCGCGCCACTTCGTCGAATCGCCATGGATGCCGCGGCACGATCAGGAAAATGGGGTCAGTCGCCGACTTCCCGCGATAGTCCGCCAGGGCAGCGAGCAGCAGTGCCTCCTCGCCTTCGCGTGTGCTGGCGCACAGCCAGACCGGCCGTTGGCCCCAGGCCGCGCGCTGTGCCCGTCCGGCCGCAACCAGCGTCTGGTCCACTTCGAGATCGAACTTCAGATTGCCGGTGACGTCGATCGGCCCGCCGTACCACTGCGCGATCCGCGCCCGATCGGCCTCGCTTTGCGCGGCAATCCGGTCGAAGCTGGCCGCAGCAGGCTCGAGCAGCAGCGCAACCCGCCGTCCGCGAGCGACCGACTTTTCTGAGAGCCTGGCGTTGGCCAGCAACAGCGGGACGCCGGCGCGCCGCGCCGTGTGGAGCAGGTTCGGCCAGATCTCGGTTTCCATCACCACGCCCAGTGACGGCCGCACTTCGCGCAGAAACCGGGCCAGCGCGAACGGCAGGTCGTACGGCGAATAGCGCTGCACCACGCGGCCCGGCAGGGCGGCGACGATCGACCGGCCGACGGCGCGGCCGGTCGGCGTCATGTGCGTGAGCACGAACGCAGCGTCCGGAAATTCACTCGCCAAGTGCTCGATCAGCGGTTGCGCGGCACGCGTCTCGCCGACCGACACCGCGTGCACCCACACCAGCGGCCGCCCCGCAGGCGGCGGCGAGCCGCGACCGAGGAAACGCTCGCCCCAGTGCTGCCGATACTCGCGCTGGTCGAGGCTGCGCCAGAGCAGGTACAGCGCGGCCAGCGGCGCCGCCAGCCACCAGGCCGCGGAGTAGGCCACAAGTGCCAGCCGTTGCGTCGGCGTCACTGCCGCTCCAGTGCGGCGCCACTGGCCGCAAGCAGATCGTGCGTCGATGCGATCACGGTCTCGCTCGTGGGAGCCGCGCCGACACCGCCGAGGCTGGCGCACGGCGCCGGACCGATGATCCCGACGAGCCTCGGGTCGTAGTCGCAGAAGATGCCGACCGTGGGCGCGCCCAGCGCGGCCGCCAGATGCGACAGTCCCGTGTCCAGCCCGATGACGACGCGGGCGCGGGCCAGCACGGCGGCCGCGGTGTCGAGCCCGCCGCGGGGCGCGACCCACGCGTTCGACATGCCGGCGGCTCGGCGCTGCGTCTGCCGTTGCTCCTCGGCGCTGCCACTGAGCAACAACGAGCGAAGGCCATGCGCATGCAGGGCGCTCTCGACGGCACGCCAGCGATCGTCCGGCCAGAGCTTGCTCGCCCGGCTCGCGTTGGTGAGCAGCACCGCATAAGGTGCCGACGTCTTCTCGACCAGTTCGCGATCCACCAGCGGCGGCGCCGTCAGTCCGAACGACGGCGCCGTATCGGCATCGGTGCCACAGGCCGCCCTGCCCAGCGCCCGGTTACGCGCGATGGCGTGCCGGTCACGGGCCACCGGCACCACGGCCGTATAAAGAAGCGCCGCCAGCGGCTCGCGTGCGCTGGCGCGGTCGAATCCCCATCTCGGCCCGCGCGCCCAGCGCGCCATCCAGGCACTCTTCAGCAGGCCCTGGCAGTCGAGGATCGCGTCATAGCGCTGCTGGCGCAGCTGTGTCTTCGCAACCCGGATCTCCCGCCACGTCCCGGCCGCCAGCGGCGTGGCACGCCAGCGGCGCAGGGCGACCGTGATGACCCGGGCCACGGCGTCGTGCATGTGCGGGATCGCAGCGAAGCCTTCCTCGACCAGCCAGTCGATCGCCGCGCCGGGAAACCGGCGCGCCAGGTCGCTGGCCAACGGCGCAGCGTGTACGACATCGCCCATCGACGACGTCTTCACGATCAGGAAACGCTCGCCGCTCGCCGCCATAGCGGCGCCGATTCTAGGCGCCGTCGCGTCGAGCGATCAGAAAGGCAGTTTCGCGTCCGGCTTGATCGCCAGCAGGGCGCGGCGAAAGTCGGCCTGGATACGCGCCAGTGCGGCGGCGTCATCGGCCTCGAAACGCAGCACGAGCACCGGCGTGGTGTTCGACGGGCGCGCCAGGCCGAAGCCGTCGACGTACTCGACGCGCACGCCGTCGATCGTGATCACTTCGCGCGCCGACTCGAACTTCGCCTCGCGCTGGAGGCGCTCGACGAGCGCGAAGTTCTCGCCCTCGGCGGTCTTCAGGTGCAGTTCGGGGGTGCTGACCGCGTCCGGCAGCGCGTTCAGGGCAGCCGACGGATCGTGCTCGCGTGACAGCAGTTCGAGCAGGCGGGCCCCCGCGTACATGCCGTCGTCGAAGCCGGGCCAGCGGTCATTGAAGAAGATGTGCCCGCTCATCTCGCCGGCAAGCGGCGCGCCGGTTTCCTTCAGCTTGGCCTTGATCAGCGAATGGCCGGTGCGCCACATGGTCGGGCGACCGCCGTGCGCAGCAATCTCGCGCGCGAGATTGCGCGAGCACTTGACGTCGAAAATGATCTCCGCCCCCGGGTTGTTCTTCAGCACGCCGCGCGCGAACAGCATCATCTGCCGGTCCGGGAAGATGATGTTGCCGTCCTTGGTCACCACGCCGAGCCGGTCGCCGTCGCCGTCGAAGGCGAGGCCGATCTCGGCATCCGTGTCGCGCAGGCAGCGGATCAGGTCCTGCAGGTTCTCCGGGTGTGCGGGATCGGGATGGTGGTTCGGAAAGGTGCCGTCGACGTCGCAGAAAAGCTCGATCACTTCGCAGCCGAGCATCCGGTACAGCGCCGGCGCGAAGGCGCCGGCCACGCCGTTGCCGCAGTCGACGGCGATCTTCATCGGCCGGGCCAGCTTCACATCGGTGCCGATGCGCTGGAAGTACGCATCGCGAACATCTGCGGTGCGCAGGACGCCCGGCTGGCCGGCACGCGGGATCGCGCCGCGCTCGATCCTCTGCCTGAGCTTCTGGATCGTCTCGCCGTACAGGGTCGTGCCGGCGAGCATCATCTTCAGGCCGTTGTACTCGGGCGGGTTGTGGCTGCCGGTGATCTCGATGCCCGAGCCCGTGCCGAGCACGTGGGTCGAGAAGTACAGCAGTGGCGTGGCCACCATTCCGACGTCGACCACGCCGGTGCCGACGGACCGTATGCCCTCGACGAGCGCATCGCGCAGCTTCGGGCCCGACAGGCGCCCATCCCTTCCGACCACCATTTCCCGCACGCCCTGGTCGGCCGCCTCGGCGCCGAGCGCGGCACCGATCAGCCGCACGGCATCGGTCGTCAGCGTGCGATCGACGATGCCGCGGATGTCATAGGCCTTGAAGAGCGAAGCGTCGATGGCGGCGGTCATGGCGGGAGCAGCAGGGAAGACGGGGTGGACTTCGGCGCCGGCCGTTCCGGACACGGGGTAACGGCGACGAGCTGATTGTACGGTTCGCTGCGCGCGCCTTCGCTCAGAGACCATCGGCGATAATGGGCTCCCCGCGCCGGGCTTTGGCCGTCATGCGGCGCCGACAATGACTCGACTTGAAAAGGCATCCATGCTCGCGGTAATCCTGTCCGGTGGCTCGGGCACCCGGCTCTGGCCGGTCTCGCGCGAAGCCATGCCCAAGCCGTTCATGAGGCTTGGCAATGGCGCGTCGTTGCTGCAGCGGACGGTCGCCCGCGCGGTGGCCGCTGGCTGCCGCGACTGCCTGATCGTCACCAATCGCGAATACGGCTTCCGCACCAGCGAGGAACTCGAGTCGATGGGCAGCAGCGCGCCGCACTCGACACAGCTGCTGCTCGAGCCGATCGGGCGAAATACGGCGCCGGCGATCGCCGCCGCAGCAGTGTGGGCCGCCGAAGCCGGACATGGCGACGAACCCCTTCTGGTGCTGCCGGCCGATCACCTGATCCAGGACGAGCCGCGCTTCGCGATGCTCGTCGCCCAGGCGCGCGAACTCGCACTGGCCGGTCGCATCGTGCTGTTCGGCATCCGGCCGACGATGCCGGAGACGGGCTTCGGTTACCTGGAATGCGCGGCGCCTGATGCCGACGGCGCCGCTGCGGTCAGGCGCTTCGTCGAGAAGCCCGACGTCGACAAGGCCACGGAGTACCTCGCCTCGGGCCGGTTCCTGTGGAACAGCGGCATGTTCTGCTTCACGCCGAAGACCATCGTCGCCGCGCTCGAGCAGCTCGCACCCGAAGTGATCGGCGCGGCGCGGGCGGCCCTGGCCGCCGGCAAGGTCGATGCGCGGTTCGCGCAGCGGCTCGAGCTCGACCGCGCCGCCTTCGAGCAGGCCCCCAGCATCTCGATCGACTACGCGGTGATGGAGCGGGCGGAGAACGTCGTCGCCCTGCCGGGCGACTTCGGATGGAGCGACATCGGCTCCTGGAAAGCGGTCGCGCAGGAACTGCCCGCCGATGCCGCCGGCAACACGATCAGCGGCGAAGTCGTGCTCGCAGACTGCATCAACACGCACATCCAGAGCGAAGACCGGCTGGTGGCGGCGGTGGGGCTGCGCGACGTGGTGGTGGTCGACACGCCCGACGCGCTGCTCGTCTGTGACCGCAACTCGACGCAGAAGGTCAAGGACGTCGTGGTGGAGCTTAAGCGGCGCGACCACGAGGCGCACCGGCTGCACCGCACGGTGGCCCGCCCCTGGGGGACGTACACGACGCTGCAGGAAGGCCCGCGCTTCAAGATCAAGCGCATCGAGGTCAAGCCCGGCGCGGCGCTGTCGCTGCAGATGCACCATCACCGCAGCGAACACTGGGTGGTCGTCAGCGGCACCGCGCGGGTGACGGTGGCCGAAAAGGACGTGCTGCTCGCACCCAACGAGTCGACCTACGTGCCGGTGGGCAGCCGGCATCGCCTGGAAAATCCCGGCCGCGTGCCCTTGACGCTGATCGAGGTGCAGTGCGGTGACTACGTCGGTGAGGATGACATCGTTCGTTTCGACGACAAGTACGGTCGCACCGGGTAGGCAGGATTCCTGTCGAGGTCTTTCGATGGGAGCGCCGATCAATCCAAGACAGAGGACCGACCGGCCCGACGCCGCCCCCTCGCCCTCGTTCCCAGTCCTGTTGAGTTTTCGCGGATCCCGATCCAGTGAGCATCGCAACGACCCCCGCCTGGCTGGCACTGCAGCGCCACCGCGACGCACTTTCCTCGTTCCACCTCGACGCCGCATTGCGCGACGATCCGGCACGCTGCCGCAAGTGGCGCTTCGAGGCGGCCGGCATCGAAGCCGACCTGTCGCGCAACCTGGCCACCGACGCAACCTGGCCACTGTTGCTCGCGCTCGCCGACGTCGCGCAGCTGCCCCGCTGGCGCGAACAGCTGTTCGCGGGTGAGCCGATCAACAGCACCGAGGGCCGGCCCGCCTGGCACACCGCGCTGCGCAGCGCGCCGCCCGGGCAGGAGGCCGGCCGTGTCGTCGAACAGGAACGTTCGCGCATGCTCGATTTCGCCGAGCGGTTGCGCGCCGGCGGGGTCAGGGGCGCGAGCGGCAGGCCGATCGAAACGGTGATCTGCATCGGCATCGGCGGCTCCGATCTCGGCCCGCGGCTGGTGACGACGGCGCTCGGCGAAGCCTCCGGACCGATCGACCTGCACTTCGTCAGCAACATCGATCCGGTCGAACTCGACGTCGCGCTGGCGCGGGCCGCGCCGGAGTCGACCCTGATCGTCGCGATTTCCAAGAGCTTCACCACGCTGGAGACGCTGCAGAACGCCCGCGCCGCGCTGGACTGGCTGAAGGCTCGCGCGGCCGGCCTCGACGTCCGACGTCACCTCGCCGCGATCACCAGCCAGCCCGAGCGCGCCCAGGCTTTCGGCGTCGACGCGAGCCTCGTGTTCACGTTCGCCGAGTGGGTCGGCGGTCGCTACTCGGTCTGGTCCGCCTGCGGGTTTCCGATCGCGGTCGCGCACGGAGCGGCCGCGTTCAACGATCTGCTTCGCGGAGCCGCCGAACTGGACCGCCATTTCGTCGAGGCGCCGGCGCAGCGCAACCTGCCGCTGCTGCTCGGCCTGCTCGGCGCCTGGTACGTGAACTTCTGGGGCTGCCGCACGCGCGCGGTGATGCCGTATGCACAGCGGCTGCGCCACCTGCCGGCTTATCTGCAGCAGCTGGAGATGGAAAGCAACGGCAAGCGGGTCGACCGCGACGGCCAGGCGCTGGCCTACGACACGTCGCCGGTCGTTTGGGGCGAGGCCGGCACCACGGCCCAGCACAGCGTGTTCCAGTTCCTGCACCAGGGCACGTTCTTCTCGCCGGTCGACTTCGTCACCTGCGCGGGTTTCGAAAGTTCCGCCAGCGAGCGCGAACGGCTGCTGTTCGCAAACGCTCTGGCGCAGGCCGATGCACTGGCGCTGGGTGAGGGTGCGTTGAAAGCTTCCGGCAGCGCCAAGCCCGCCTATGCCGTGGTGCCCGGCAACCGGCCGAGCAGCTTCATCACCCTGCCGCGCATCGACGCCTTCTCGGTCGGCGCGCTGCTGGCGCTGTACGAACACCGCACTTTCGTGCAAGGGGTCGTCTGGCAGATCAACAGTTTCGACCAATGGGGCGTGGAGATCGGCAAGCAGCTGCTCAAGCAGCGCCTGGGCAGCTGAATGCGTTCGACGGGAACGGCAGGATGACAATGAAGCGAGTACGCAAGGCGGTTTTCCCGGCAGCCGGGTTCGGAACCCGCTTCCTGCCGGCAACCAAGGCCATGCCGAAGGAGATGATGCCGGTCATCGACAAGCCGCTGATCCAGTACGCGGTCGAGGAAGCGGCCGAGGCCGGCATCGAGCAGATGATCATCATCACCGGCCGCAACAAGCGCGCGATCGAGGATCACTTCGACCGCGTGCCGGAGCTCGAGCAGGAACTGCTGGCCAAGGGCAAGCACGAGCTGTACGAGGCGCTGCACTCGGCGACACCGAACGGCGTGAGCTTCGTCTTCATCCGCCAGCCGGAGCAGCTCGGCCTGGGCCACGCGGTGCTGTGCGCGCAGGCGGTGGTCGGCGACGAACCCTTTGCGGTGATCCTGGCCGACGATCTGATCGACGCTGACCCGGGCGTGACGCGCCAGCTGGTGCAGGCCTACGAGAAGCACGGCGCTTCGGTGCTGGCAGTGCAGGACGTGCCGCTGGCCGAGACCTCGCGCTACGGCATCGTCGCCGCCACCCCGCTCGACGGCGCCACCGAACGCGTCACCGGCCTGGTCGAGAAGCCGCAACCGAGCGAAGCGCCATCAACGCTCGCCGTCGTCGGCCGCTACGTGCTGCGGCCGGAAATCTTCGACGAACTCGCAACTACCGAGCGCGGCAGCGGCGGCGAGATCCAGCTCACCGACGCGATCGCGCGCCGCATCCGCCATGGCGAAGTGCTGGCACACCGTTTCGCCGGCACGCGCTACGACTGCGGCAACAAGGACGGTTTCCTCGCCGCCAACATCGCCTTCGCACGCAAGCAGGGGCTGCTGCCGCCGCGGCGCGCCGGAGATCCCGCGGACACCTGCTTCCCGGAGTAAGGGCGGCCGCGGGCGCCCCGGCGGGGATCGCGCCGCGACGCGGGCAGTCGCCGTCAGCCGCGACCGGCCGCTGCACTCTCGGCAAGTGCGAAAAGATCCTGCAACGCCTTTTTCGCCACCGCGCGCGAGAAATGGCGGCGGACATTCTCGACCCCCGCCGCGGAAAGCCGATGCCACAACGCCTCGTCGCGGTAGACACGCTCGATGGCGGCGGCGAACTGCTCGGCATCGCCGGCAACCATCACGTCCTCCCCCGGCGCCAGGTGCATGCCCTCAATCGCCGCCGGGGTCGCAACCACCGGCACGCCGTAGCTCATCGCCAGGTTGACCTTGCCCTTGACGCCGGCACCGTAGCGCAGCGGCGCGATCGAGACCCGGCAGTCCATGAACAGCGGCGCCACGTCGGGAACGTACCCGGCGACCACGAGGTCCGGCGCAGCCAGCGCGCGAATCGTCGCCGGCACCTTGCTGCCGACGATGACCGTCTTCACGCCGGGCAGTCGCTGCCGCACGCGCGGCAGCACCTCGCGCGCATACCAGAGCACGGCATCGGTGTTCGGCGGATGCTGGAAGCCGCCGATGAAGACGATGCCCTCGCGCTCCGCAAGCGGCCTGCCGCCGGCCATCGGTTCGTGGATGTTCGACAGCAGCAGGACCTTCGCCTGCGGGGCGGCCTGCTGCAGCACTTCCTTCTCGATCGGCGAGACGACGAGCGTCACGTCGGCACGCTCGATCACCGCCAGTTCCTCGTCGCGGCTTGCGCGCGCCACGGCCTTCGCCACGGCACTGCCCTCGAGTTCGGCGAGCCGCTCGCTGCGCAGGAAATGCAGGTCGACCGTGTCGAAGGCGACAAACGCACGCGGGGCGAAGCGGCGGATGGCCTCGAGGTGCTTGACCGCGATGTAGTGGCGCGCAACGATGATGACGTCGAATTCGCGCCCGCGAGCTTCGAGCAGTTCGGCAATCGACGTGATGTAGGGCGCGAACAGCACCTCGACGCCACGCGCCTGCAGGTCGGCCACGTACGGCTGCCGATGCTCGAGGTTGTCGGCGACGAAGGCCACCTTCGAACCCATTTCGATCGAGAGTTCGAGCATCGCCTGCGTGCGCACCGAGCCGGAATCCTGGTCCGGCGTCAGCATGCACGCCTCGATCACCAGCACGCGCCGCACTGCCGTGCGGTCGCGCTCGAGTTCGGGGTGAACCCCGTTGCTGCGATGGGAGGCCAGGACGGCCTCCCACTTTTCAAGGAACGTCGCGCGGTTCAGCGCCTCGTGCCGCTTGATGCCTGACGCCGGGTCGGTGCCCGCTGTCTGGCCCTCGAAATGCACGACCTTCGCCGCCGGCTGGTAGTAGACCTTGCATCCCGCCGCACGCACCGCGAAGGCGAGGTCCGTGTCCTCGTAGTAGGCGGGCGCATAGCGCCTGTCGAATCCGCCGAGCGCGCGGAACAGCGCCGCCGGGATCGCCAGGCAGGCGCCGGAACAGTAGTCGGTCTCGCGCAGGTAGTTGTACTCGGGCCGTTCCGGGTCGTCGTCGCGACCGACGTTCCAGGCGGAGCCGTCGCGCCACACGATGCCTCCCGCCTCCTGCAGCCGGCCGTCGGGATAGACGAGCCTGGCGCCGACGAGGCCGGCGTCGGCGCGGCGTTCGAACACGGCAAGCAGGGCCTCGAGCCAGCCCTGCGTGACGACGGTGTCGTTGTTCAGGAACACCAGGAACTCGCCGCGCGCCAGTTCGGCGCCGCGGTTGCAGCTGCCGATGAAGCCGAGGTTCTCCGCATTGCGCTCGAAACGCACGCCGCTGACCACGGCCAACGCCTCGGCGGCAGGCTCGGGCGAGGCGTCGTCGACGACGATGATCTCGCAGCCGTCCACCGGCGTTTCCACGAGCACGCTCGCAAGACAGCTGAAGGTCAGCTGTGGCTTGCCGTACATCGGGATGACGATCGATACACGCGGCGCATCGACCGGGGGAAACTCGAGCGGCGTGATTGCGGTCGCCAGAGCGTAGGAGGCCTGCGCGGCCGGCCGGAAGCGCGAGCCTCCTTTGAGCTTGTAGGCGATCCGCGCACCGAGCGCTCGCGGGCCATCGTCGCGCAGGATCGTCATCGCAAGCGACGCTCGCCGCGGCACCTGCCGCAAGCCGTGCCAGCCGGCGCGCGCACGCGCCGCAGCCACCCGCACCTGCCGGCCGACGTACCTCATGGGCGCGGTCACCCGCCAGCTCCTCGAATGCTCGAGATCGACGATGCGTGCGCGCGCCGCGGCGGCATCGCGCTCCGACTGCGCGAGGGCGCCGTCGAGCGTGACTCCGCGTCGCTCGGCATCCGTCGCACGCGTCTGCGCTTCGGCAGCATCGCGCTCCGCCTGCGCAAGGGCGGCCTTGACGACATCCATGCGCCAGTCGAGCTCCGCTAGGCGCGACTGCGCCTCGCCCGCCTCGCGCCTCGCCTGCGCGAGCGCGGCCTCCAATTCCGTCGCACGCAAACCGGCCTGCGCGAGCGCGGCCTCCATGGCCGCCGCGTGTGACTCGGCCTGCGCGAGCGAAGCCCCGAGCTCCGAGGCATGCGATTGCAGATGGTCAGCCTCTTCCCTCGCCTGCGCGAGCGCGGCCGTGAGCTTTTCGAGGTCGGCATCGGCCAGAGCCGCTCGGTCGATGAGCACAGCGCGCGCCTCGGAGCGGCCGCACAGGGCGCCCGCAACCGCCAGCTCATTGAGCGAAAGATGGGACGCACCCTCGGCAACCGGCGGCTGCAGGTTCCGTACGGCGAGCGCAGGCCATTCGCTTACAGCGATCACCGCCGACCGCGGCAAAGGCGCGAGGTAGCGCTCGACGTAGGCGTCGGGCGCCGCGCCGACGGCAAGCGGATCGCGCGCGGGCATCGGTGAAGCCACCGCCAGCAGCGCCTCGTTCCACGCCGCGGCCGGCGCGTCCCACGGCAGCAGGCGCACGGCAGAGTGAGCTGCCAGCCGCTCCGGCAGCGCCCCGAAATCCGACGCAACGATCGGTACGCCGGCCGCCAGGGCCGCAGAAAGCGTGTACGTGTAGGTTTCCGGCCACTGGACAGGAAACCAGAGCACATCGGGCCGCTCTGCGGCAAGCAGTGCGGCAAGGTCTCCCTCCTGGTACTCGCCGCTCATCGACAGCCGCGACAACGGCAGTGGCGGAAGCGGCTTGGCGGTGGCACCTAGCACGCGGAAGGCAAGCGGCAGACCGCGAGACTGGGCGTCCTGCGCGCAGGCAAGCACCCGGTCGAATCCCTTCTCGCGCGACAGCATCCCCAGGGTGGCCACGCGCGTCACGGGCTGCAGCGACAGTGCCGGCTCGGGGTGCGGCCACACCTCGATCTGCAGTCCGGGGATGTAGCGCGCAGTACGCGCGGCGACGTCATTGGACGGCGCGATCACTCTCGCCGCGCCGAGCAGAAGCGCTGCCAAGGCATCGCGCCAGCCCAGGATGTCGAGCGGCCACTGGGGTGGCCGCTTCGCCAGACACTCCGCGCAACCGCGCTCGTCCGGCTCGCCGCAGTAACGGCCGGCCTCGGTGACCAACTGCAATTGCGGGCAGATCGCGAGGTAGTCGTGCAGCGTGACGTCGTAGGGCAGGCCGGCCGCGCGAGGAAGGTCCAGCACCGCGCGCGGCAGGCCGTGGAGATGGTGAAAGTGGAGCCGGACCGCGCCGAGCGAAGCCAGAACCCCGGCAAGCAGCGGCAGGTCGCTCGGAAGGTCGAAGTAGAGCCGCTCGCCGGAATCGCGTTCCCGCAGTCCGACGGTTGCACCGGTCGCCGGCTCCAGGAAGAACACGTTGGCCCGTTCGGCAACCAGCGCTGCGAGATCGTCGACATGCCGCCGGACGCCGCCGCCCCAGCCATGAACAACGAACACGAGCGCCGGCTTGCCTGCCGCGGCTAAGGCGCGAAGGGCATTGTCGTTCATGGTGCCGAGTTTCTGGAGCAATTGTCTGGAAACGTAGCAAGGTTCTGGTCGAGGCAGCGTGCGCCGAGCCCATGCGAACCAGGGCAAAGGCCCGCAATTGTAGGGTCGTGCCTCCCTTACCCTGGTGCACGGCCACCAAGCCGTCCGCTGCCCGGGGCCAAAGCCCGGCACCACGCGCAGCGCGCCGGCGTCTTGCGAGGCAAGCGCCCGTGCGACGTCTCGCCTCGCACCTCTAACCGACTGGCCGCACGGAAAATTCAGGACCCCAGTGACGCCAGCACTTCGACTCGACGTCGCGCTCCTTGCACATGACGGCAAACATCGTCGTCGGCTTTATCACTCCGCCATCGATAAGGCGATCGTTGAGCAGTTGCAGGAAGTCGATGAAGGCAGCGTCGCTCGTCGAGCTCGGATCGAGGTTATGGCCGAAGGCGCGATCAACGAACACGTCAACGATGCCGCCGAAGCCGAGGAACGCCCTGAACCCGAACCGTGCCGTAAGAAGCGGAAGAATGTCCTGCGCCCGAATACCCTCGAAGCCGTCGTTCGAACAGTCCCAGTTGACGAAGTTCGCCTCGAACCGTCCAAGCTGGCGGTTGAATTTGAAGCGGTCGGGCATGAACGACCAGATGCCCTCGACGAATTCCAGCACCTCCGGCCAGCGCATATGGCCGTTGCGCCCGACCATGTCGTTCGAGACGAACAGTCCCCCGTCTTCCAGGGACTCGTCGACCGCGGAGAAGACGTGCTCGAGTTCGACGAGATGGTGCAGCGAGTGATTCGCCATGACGCCCGCGTAGCGGGCGTCCGGTTTCCACTCGTTGATGTCCGTCCGGCGTGCGTGCACACACTCCGCGAGCCCTTCCCTGTCGATCAGCGCCTGCGCCCTTGCCAGCAGGTGCGGCGAGATCTCCAGGCAGGTCAGGCGAAAGTCCCGGATGCCCAGTTCGATCAGCCGCCTGGCGACCGTGACTTCCAGAGAACAGTCTCCCGCCCCGATGCTCAGAAGCCGACGTTCGGAGCCCGCTGCGCAGACAGCCTGGGCGAACGGCAACGCGTATGAATCGGCGATGCTGTCCGCGCCCATTACGGCGTTGAGCCGCGGCCGCAGGTGCTTGTTGGACCAGTAATGAAAGATGTCGGGAAGGTCATGAATGTTCTCGACCTGCCGGTACTGCTCGATCTGCGCGTCGAGCCTGGCGGAATAGGTGTTGCCTGTCATGGCCCGGATCGCTCCCTTCGCCAACCTCCGCGCTGCGGAGGCCAACCTGTCCTTCTTCGGCATGCTTTACCTTTCGAGCGAGGCGGCCGTCACCGGGCGCCGCGGTCCTGGGCTGCGGAGGCAACCGCGAGTTCGGCCCCGTTGCGCTGCCGAGACCGATCGGCCGAAAGAGCGCCGAAAATCGCCGGCAGGAATGCAGCCGAGATCATCCACCCGAGCGGATGCAGATAACGGACGACCGGCAAGGTCGTGAGGACGCTGGTGATCACCAGAATCAACCCGCTCGCACCGACGAGCAGGATCAACGCCGCCACCTGCTTCCTCGATCGCCGCAACGTCGCCGCAGCGAGCAGAACCGGCGCGACGAGGCTCAGCATCGCCGTCCAGAGGCCAGCCGAAAGATAGATCCGCGAAGTCAGCGTCGGCCTGGGAAGATCGTCGGCGACAAGTCGAAAGGCCTTGGCCAGGGTTTCGCGAAAGCTTCCGCCCAGTGGATTCTGGCCGACGTCCCAATGCATGAGTTGCAGGCGGATTGCCGGGTCCCACAGCCGCGCATACGTGCTCCAGCCAAGGCCGGCAACGCCAAGCGGATCGCGGAACAGAACGCGCAGCGCCGTCTCGCGCGCAAGGCGACTGCGTTCTCTCGGGTCCGCCACCTCTGCAGTCAGGCGGTACATGAACCCGCTCGGGTGCCAGAGATTCACCTCGCGCGCGAAGAGCTCGGGGTTCGCCACGTCGATGCCCTCGAGGACCCGTTCGCCCTGTGCCGGATCGGCGAAGTCGCGCGGGGTCAGCAGCGGACTCCACGCCGCCAGCAGGAAAGGACCGCTCTGGATTCTCGTCACCAGCGGCGCAACCAGCGGCACGAACAAGACCGCGACCCCGACCCCGAGCATGGCCTGACGCAGGCTGAGCGTGCGCGCCGCCAGTGCCAGAAGCGGCGCCGCCCCCAGACTGGCAAGTACGACCGGCAGGAGACTCATGCGCAGGGCCACCACGGTGGCGGCCGCGGCCGCTGCCGGCAGCATCCAGAGCCACTGGCCGCGAACGATCACGCAGGTCAGGGAGACGATCATCAGCGCCAGCGACAGGAGCGCGAAGGTCTCTGTCATCACATAGCGCTCGTAAAGCAGCTGCGACGGATCGAGCGCGCAGAAAAGGGCGACCACGCACAGGACCGTGCGGCCCGGCCTGAAGACGAGTTGCGACCACGATGCCGCCAGCACGGCCGTGGCCGCGCTCGCCGTCGCCTGCACGAGGAGCAAAGGCGCCAGCGACTGGGTGTCGCCGACGATCGTGCGCACGACCACGCCATACAGATACGAGCG
Organism: uncultured beta proteobacterium; assembly: GCA_963847675.1. Lineage (GTDB taxonomy): Bacteria > Pseudomonadota > Gammaproteobacteria > Burkholderiales > Burkholderiaceae_F > JADJWR01. The sequence goes on along the minus strand of CAWKAP010000004.1, from coordinate 116,991 downwards.
ATCGGGCGGCACCCAGTTGGTCAGCGCCGTGTGCAGATAGCTCGCCGAGTCGCCCATGAAGAACTGGGGCTGCGGATCGAGCACGAGGCCGAGGAACTTCAGTCCCAGCAGGCCCGCCGCGAGCAAGGTCCAGAAAGTTGCCGCGGTCCACGCCTGCGGTTGCGACGATTCCATCAGCAAAGCCGACGCGGGCTCCTGCGCGCCCGTCGCGTCCGCGCGAGCGCCGGCCGCAGCGACACCGAAGACCCACTGCCTTGCCGTCGCGAAGTTCACGCTCAGTCCGGCAAGCGAACCGGCCGCAACCGCCGCGAGCGGAAGCCACGCCGTGCGCGGCGCCGTGGCCACGATCAGCGCATAGACGGCGTAATTCACCGCTCCGCCGAGCGCCATGGCACTGAAGTAGCGCGCGAACTCGGCAGCTTTCGACTGCCGCCGTCCCGACTCGAAGGTCCAGTTCCGGTTGATCAGCCAGGTCGTGACCACGGCGGCGAAGAACGAAGCTACCCGGCCTGAGTAGTAGTCCAGACCGACGGCCAGCGCCGCATACAGAACGCCGGCATCAACCGCGAAGCCGACGGTTCCCGCCACCGCGAATCGCGGCAGCTGACGCCGGATGCTCATGCCTTGGGCCGCCGCGGACCCTCGATGGCGAGATAGCCGATGCGCTTCATCTCCCATCGGCCGCGCGTGACGGTATCGAGGACCAGGCCACAGCCGAGCAGGATGAATCCGAGCAGTACCAGCGCCGCGCACAGGATCGCGGTGGGCAGGCGCGGCACCAGTCCCGTTTCCAGAAAAACCATCACGATCGGCGCTGCCAGCACAACTGCAAGCAGGAGACAAACGCCGAAACCGACCGAGAAAAAGACAAGCGGCCGCTCCGACTTGACCAGTCGCCCGATGGTCATGAGGATGCGGGCGCCGTCGCGGTACGTGCTGAGCTTGCTGTGCGAGCCCTCCGGCCTGGCGCGGTACACGGTCGGCACTTCGGCCACCGGCATCCGCATGCCGAGCGCGTGCACGGCGAGTTCGGTCTCGATCTCGAAGCCTGCCGAGTGCGCGGGGAACGACTTGGCGAAGCGGCGCGAGAAGACCCGGTAGCCGGAAAGGAGGTCGTCGAAGGCATTGCCGAAGACCGCCGCGGCGGCCAGGGTCAGCATCGCGTTGCCGGTCCGGTGTCCGGACCGATACGCTGCCGTCTCCTCGGTCACGCGCCGCCCGACGACCATATCCAGGCCCTCGCCGAGGAGTTTTTCGACCAGGCCCGGTGCGGCCGAGGCATCGTAGGTGTCGTCGCCGTCCACCATGACATACACGTCGGCGTCGACATCCGCGAACATCCGGCGCACGACATTGCCCTTGCCGCGGAGTCCGACGTGACGGACGATCGCGCCGGCGCGACGCGCCTCGGCGGCGGTGTCATCGCTCGAGTTGTTGTCGAAGACGTAGATCGCGGCCTGCGGCAAGCTCTCGCGAAACCCACTGACGACCCGTCCGATCGCGACGGCTTCGTTGTAGCAGGGGATCACGACGGCAATCCGGACCGGATGCGCGCTCATCGGGAGGTCGATTCCCGAACGGGTCCGAGGACGGCCCATTCGGCCTTCATGGAAATTCGCGGCTCCGGCCGACGCCGGTCGACCGCCGGGAGCACCACGCTGCGGCACATCACGCGAAAGTCTCGGCGGCGTCGAGCAGCGGTGCCTGCGCATCCTTCGCGGCCAGGATGGGCTGCTCGCCCCGCAGCGGCCAGTCGATACCGAGCCGCGGGTCGTTCCACCTCACGGTGCGGTCGTACTGCCCGATCCAGTAATCGGTGGTCTTGTAAAGGAAGTCGGCGGCGTCGCTGAGCACCACGAACCCGTGACCGAAACCGGCCGGGATCCACATCTGCTGCTTGTTCTGCGCCGACAGTTCAGCGCCGACCCAGCGGCCGAAGCTCGGCGACGACCTGCGCAGGTCGACCGCCACGTCGAACACCGCGCCGGTGACCACGCGCACCAGCTTGCCCTGCGGCCGCACGACCTGGTAGTGAATGCCGCGCAGCACGTTGCGGGTCGAGTACGAATGGTTGTCCTGCACGAAGGTCACGTCCAGCCCGGTGGCTTCGCGGAACGTCTGCGCATTCCAGCTTTCCAGGAAGAAGCCGCGCTCGTCGCCGAAGACGCGCGGTTCCAGCAGCAGGACCTCCGGCAGGGCGGTCGGCGTCGCCTTCATCGCCGCTCGGCCACCGCAGGCATCGCCGGCTCGCGCAGCATCGCCAGCAGGTACTGGCCGTAGCCGTTCTTCTTCAGCGGCTCGGCGATCCGGTGCACCTCCTCGGCACTGATCCAGCCGGCGCGGTAGGCAATCTCTTCGGGGCAGGCGACCTTCAGGCCCTGTCGCTGCTCGATCGTCTCGATGAACGTGGACGCCTGCAGCAACGATTCGTGCGTGCCGGTGTCGAGCCAGGCCATGCCGCGTCCCATGATCTCCACCTGCAGCGCGCCGGCGCCGAGATAGCGCTGGTTGACGTCGGTGATCTCCAGTTCGCCGCGCGCCGACGGCCTGATCGAGGCGGCGATGTCGAGCACGCCGTTGTCGTAGAAATAAAGACCGGTGACCGCATAGTTGGATCGCGGCGTCTTCGGCTTCTCCTCGATGCTCACCGCGCGGCCATCGGCGTCGAACTCGACGACACCGTAGCGCTCGGGGTCGTTGACGCGATAGGCGAAGACCGTGGCGCCGGCGGTGCGGGCGTTGGCACGCCGCAGCTGTTCGACCAGGTCGTGGCCGTAGAAGATGTTGTCGCCCAGGATCAGCGCCACGGGTTCGCTGCCGACGAAGTCGCGACCGATGACGAACGCCTGCGCCAGCCCCTCGGGCCTGGGCTGCACCGCGTAGTCGAGCCGGATCCCCCACTGGCTGCCGTCGCCGAGCAGTTCGCGAAAGCGGGGCGTGTCCGACGGCGTCGAGATGACGAGGATGTCCCGGATGCCCGCCAGCATCAGCGTGCTGAGCGGGTAATAGACCATCGGCTTGTCGTAGATCGGCAGCAGCTGCTTCGAGATGACCTGAGTCACCGGGTACAGCCGGGTGCCGGAGCCGCCGGCGAGGATGATGCCCTTCCTGTTCATTGTCTGGCCTGCTCGCCGAGCCTTTCGCCGTAGTTCGCCTGAATCCAGTCCCGGTATCCGCCGCTGCGGACCCGCTCGGTCCACTGCGCATTGTCGAGGTACCACTGCACGGTCAGGCGAATCCCCGCCTCGAACGTCTGCGCGGGCCGCCAGCCCAGCTCGCCCTCGATCTTGCGCGGATCGATGGCGTAGCGGCGATCGTGCCCGGGCCGGTCGGTGACGAAGCGGATCTGATCCGCGTAGCGGCCCTTCCGCCCGCGGCCGCAATTCGTCGAGCACGGCGCAGATGGCGTGAACCACGTCGAGATTGCGCATCTCGCTCTTGCCGCCGATGTTGTAGGTCTCACCCAGGCGTCCCGCGCCGAGCACGCGCCGGATCGCGGCGCAGTGGTCGCCGACATAAAGCCAGTCCCGGACGTTGGCGCCGTCGCCGTAGACCGGCAGCGGCTTGCCTTCGAGCGCGTTGAGGATCATCAGCGGGATCAGCTTCTCGGGAAACTGATAGGGCCCGTAGTTGTTGCTGCAGTTGGTGGTGACCGTCGGCAGGCCGTAGGTGTGGTGACAGGCGCGCACCAGGTGATCGGAGGCGGCCTTGCTCGCGGCGTACGGGCTGTTGGGTGCGTAGGGCGTGGTCTCCGAGAACGCCGGGTCGGCTTCGCCGAGCGAACCGTAGACCTCGTCGGTCGATACGTGCAGGAAGCGGAAGGCCGCACGGTCGCCCGCGTCCAGCGCCGACCAGTACGCGCGCGCCGCCTCCAGCAGTTCGAAAGTGCCGTTGATGTTGGTGCGGATGAACTCGCCGGGGCCGCTGATCGAGCGGTCGACGTGGCTTTCCGCGGCGAAATGCACCACCGCGCGCGGGCCGATGCGCCGCAAGCAGCCCGGCCACGGCGGCGCGATCGCAGATGTCGACCTGCGCGAAGTCGAAGCGCGGGTCGCTGCGCAGGCCAGACAGGTTGTCGAGGTTGCCCGCGTAGGTGAGCTTGTCGAGCACGAGCACGGCGTCGCGCTCGGCAGCCAGCCACTGGTGAACGAAATTCGCGCCGATGAAGCCAGCGCCGCCGGTGACAAAGATCATGGACTCTTCGCAAATCGACGGGACCGCAACCACCGCCCGACCGTCTGACAAACTGCGGTCTGCCGACCGCGTGGGTGGTGGGCGCAGCCCACGGAAGGCGCGGATGATGCCACGCCCGACTGCCATGGCTGCTCCGTTCCGGACGGGTGCGCGACATGGCCCGCGCCCGCGACAACGCGGTTCGCCGCAGGTGGCCGGCGATCAGCCCGCACGGGCGGCTCCGATGCGATGCCGCTCGAGGAACGTCGCCGAAAGCGTTGCCTCGGCATGGGCGGGGCGGAGTCCGCGCAGGTAATCATCGGCGTAGGAATAGCGCGGCGCCTCGCGCGGCCTTCCCGGCGCAACGGGCGGCGCATTCCCCCGGTCGAAGTTCCCGGCCACCAGGCGTTCGAAGAACTGCAGCCACTCTTCCGACAGCCAATACCACGGGCAGACCCATGTCCAGGGTCGGCCTGCCAGCCGCTCGGGGAAGGCGCCAAGGTCGGCGGCGACGATCGGCAGGCGCGCATTCAGCGCCGCGCTGAGCGTGTAGCTGTAGGTCTCGGGCCAAAGCGCGGGGAACCAGGCGACGTCGGGCCGCAACGCCTCGATCAACGCCGGCAGGTCCCGCTCCGCGTACTCCCCGTGAACGGTGAGCCGGGCCGCGGGCTGCGTGCGCAGTTCGCGGTAGGCGTAGCCGAGCAGGTGAAACTCGAGCCTGCTGCCACGCTGCGCCGCCAGCGCCGCCGTCGCCTCGAGCAGGTCGGCGCCCTTGATCTGGCTCAGCGCACCGAGAACGACGACGCGCAGCGGCCGGGCGCCGGCGAGCGGCTGCGGGTCCGGCGCCGCAGGCGCGGCATCCAGGTCGAGGTGCGGCGCATGTTCCGGCGTGACCGACGGGAAGTACCGGCGCAGGCGAGCCATGGCGTCCTCGCTCGGCGCGAATACGTGGCGTGCCTGCTCGAGCAGGCCGCGAAAACCGGCACGCCAGGCGTCGATCGAAACGCCGCCCGGCGCCGGTCGTCGCTTGAGGCAGTTGCCGCACTGCTCGGCCCCGTGCTCTCCGCAATAGCGCCCGATCTCGTCCGACAGCGTCACCTGCGGGCAGACCGCGAAGAAGTCGTGCGCGGTGAAATCGTGCGCGACGCCCAGAGCCTGCGGCAGTTCCATGACCCGCGGCGAATGGCCGCGCGCATGGTGAAAGTGAACGTGCACGACGCCGAGCGCGCGCAAGGCCTGCAGCAGTGCGTCGTACTCCTCCGGCAGGCGGAAGCCGAGCTGGAAGCCCTCGCCCGCGCGCAGCCACTCGAGCGCGGTTTCGCCTGCGCCGACCGGTCGCAGCAGGAAGACATTGGCCTGCCCGGCCAGCGCGTCGGCAAGCTCGTGCAGATGGCGCTCGGTGCCGCCGCCGCCGGTATGCGAAACGAACAGGACCGACGGCAGACCGCCTGCCCCGATGCGCGCCAGGTCGACCTTCAGGCGCGCGGTTCGCGCCGGGTCCTCCGCGATGTGCCGCGCGACCGACGGAGCGTAGTCCGGGTGCACGCCGGCCAGCAGCTCCTGCGCCTGCCGTACCCGGGACTCCTTTTCTTCGCCGAAGCTCACGCCGCCGCTGTGCCGCACGAAGGTGTCGAGCGCCAGTACGTGGCGCCAGCCCCTGGCCCGGGCGCGCATGCAGAAGTCGTTCTCCTCGCCATAGCCGCGCCCGAATCGTTCGACATCGAAGTGCCCCACCTCGTCGAGACAGTCGCGGCGAATGAACATGCAGAAGCCGACGGCGGTCGGCACGTCGATCACCCGGCCTCCGTTCTCCGCGGCGAAATAGCGGTCGAGCGCGGCGGTCGAAAGGTCGGCCGGCATCGGGCCCTCGACGCAGAACCTCGGGTAGCTGCAGATCGTGGCCGCGTTCGAGAACGGCGTGACCGTGGCGATGCTGCGCTCGCGATAGGCGGCCTCGCGCAGGCGATCGATCCAGTTGCCCGCTACCTCGGTGTCGCTGTTCAGCACGATGACGTCGTCGTCGCCATGCCGCTGCATGCCGAGGTTCGCGCTGGCGACGAAGCCGAGATTGACGGAGTTCTCGATCAGTTCGACCCGCGCATCGCGTCCGACCGCCTCCCGCAGGTAAGCCGCGACCTCCGGCTCCGGGCTGGCATCGTTGACGATGACGACGTGCAACGGGGCCCTGGACGCAGGCGCACTGCGAAGGACCGACTCCAGGCAGGTCTGCGTATCGGCCAGGCCCCGGTACACGGGAACGACCACGGAGACCGCCGCGCGCGGCGCGTTCAGCGCCGGGGGCGGCTGCACCGGCAGCAGCGACGCGGCGCTGCGCAGCAGGGGACTGCCGGCGCGGCCCAGCCGGCGTGCCAGCCACGCGCCGAGCCGGGTCCAGCGCGACCCCTCGATATCGCGCGCCCACTGGCGCAGCAGTTCACGCTGCCCGATGGCGTCGTCGATGCGTGCACGGGCTCGATCGAGCGCGTGCGCCAGCGAGGCGACCTCCTGTCCTGCGCGCCGCAGGTCGGCCTCACGCGCCTTGCGCGCCCCGATCGCGTCCGCCTTCTCCTGCTCGAGTGCTTCAGCCGCGGCCATCGCTTCGGCGATGCGCGCTTCTGCCTCCGCCAGTTGCGCCCGCTGCCGTTCCACCTCGGCATGGGCGGTCGCGACGTCGGTTTCGAGGCGCAGCGCCGCCTCTGCCGTCTGCCACCGCTCTTCGCGCGCCTGCGCGAGTTCATGCGCCAGCGCCTCTTCGCGCGGACCGCGCTTGCGCAGCTCATCGACGAACAGCAGGTATTCGGCCGACATCGGCCACGAGACCTCGACCTCCAGCGTCGCTGGCGCGCCGCACGCGGTCAGATGCGTCGCATCGACCGGCAACTCGAAGTAAGGGTCTTCGCCGGTGAACAGCAGGACGACGCCGCGCTCGGCCGACCACGGCGCGTGGAACACGACGTCATGGGTGTCGCCGGACTTCAACGATTCGATCGTGCCATCCCACGTCCACGCGGGGCTCGAGTTCGCGTCGAGCAGGCGCATCGCGAACAGGTGCATGAAGCCCGGCCGGTCGGCGGGGTCGAAGCGCAGGCCGGTCAGCGATGGCAGGTCGGCCGGCAGTTCGAAGCGAACGCGCTGGCGCTGCTCGCCGATCCGCGCCGCGGCGACGAGCTTGCGATCCTCGGCGTAGCCGTCAGCCTCCTTCAGATAAAGCTGCAACGAGTACGACGCGACCTGGTCCAGCTCCGGCAAGCCGGCGGCGGCGTCCCGGGTCGCCGCCGCCGTGTCGGCCGGTCGGGCCTGCACGATGAACTGGTAGGTCATGCCGTCGGGCCGCGCCAGCAAGTACCGGCGCACCGCGGGTGGCAGCAGGTCGAAATGCGGACGGAACTCCGAGTCGCGCAGGTCGAGATAGACGGGCTTGACAGCGTCGACCTGCCAGCCCTGCTCGCCCAGCAGGCGCAGCAGCGAGCGGCGAGTGAAGAAGCGGACGTGGGTCCGGTCCAGCAGCCCTTCGCTGCGATAGCGAAACTCGCCTTCCAGCAGTTCCGCGATCAGGCCGCTGTAGGCCACGTTGGGAATCGACAGCAGCAGCCGGCCCTCGTCGGCCAGCAGCCTGCGGCAGGCATCGAGCACCGCGGTCGGCCGTGGCAGGTGCTCCAGGACGTCGGCGCAGATGATCGCGTCGTAGCGCTGGCCCGTGAACAGCGCATCGAGACCGGTCACGTTGAGGTCGGCGACTTCGATGCGCCGGTAGTGAGGCGCCGCGCGTTCGGCCTCCACCGGACTGATGGTGGCGCCGTCGACGCGGCAGCCGCGGGCCGTGCCGAGGAACTGACCGAGCGCCCCGCCCCCGATGCCGACGTCGAGCACGTCGCTGCCCGGCCGGATCAGGTCCAGCAGCACCGACAGCGAGGTGCGCCGCGAGGCGTCGATTTCGCGGTCGTAGAGGGCAGGCGCCTCGGCGTCGAAGGTATTCATGGATCCGGCGCTCACGGCATCAACCCCGGACAGCGCAGGTCGCCCGACCGGACTGCCAGCGTCGGGACGGGGCCGTTCGCCTTGCCGCAACGCCGCCGTCGGCCGTGCGGAAGCGGAACCCAGCGGCCGTTGCGGGGGCGCGCTCGCGATGGGACAAAGGCAATCGACGACGACTCGCGAAGGTGTGGATCCGGCTGCAGCGCCGCGATTCTACGTCGCGGCTCCGCGCTGATCGCCTTCGGGTCCGCGGCACGGTTAGTATCGCGGCGCCGGTGGGCGGATGCCGCTTTGGGCGCCCTCACGAAGGCGCAGGCGAACACTGGACTCCGAACCGGCGAGGACGGCCGTCGGAACTCGATGGAACGATACGGATGCGGATACTGATCACGGGACGCGAGGGCCAGGTCGGCTGGGAGTGCCAGCGCAGCCTGCAGACCTTGGGCGACGTCGTCGCGTTCGGGCGCGAACAGTGCGACCTGGCGCAGGCGGCCGCCGTGCGCGAGATGGTCCGCGAGGTCTCGCCCGACGTGATCGTCAATGCCGCCGCGTACACGGCGGTCGATCGCGCCGAATCGCAGCCTGCCCTCGCGCGCGCAGTGAATGCCGAAGCGCCGGCCATTCTGGCCGAAGAAGCGCGGCGCGCGGGCGCGTCACTGATCCACCTGTCGACGGACTACGTCTTCGACGGCGCCAAGGCGGGCGCTTATGTCGAAGAAGACGCCACTCACCCGCTGTCGGTCTACGGGCAAACCAAGCTGGATGGCGAACATGCGGTGATGTCGTCCGGCGCGCCGGTGATCGTCCTGCGTACGAGCTGGGTGTACGCGACGCGCGGCCACAACTTCCTGCGCACGATCCTGCGACTGGCGCGGGAAAGGGAGGAACTGCGCGTCGTCAATGACCAGTGGGGAGCGCCCACCTGGGCGCGCTCGCTCGCCGAAGGCATTGCGGCGATCGTCGCCCGGGCCGGGCGCGATCGGCCGTCGATCGCCGCTTCACTGGCCGAACGGGGCGGCGTCTTTCACATGACCGCAGGCGGCAGGACGTCCTGGCATGGCTTCGCCCAGCAGATGCTGGCGCGGGTCGAGGACCCGGCGCGACGCCTCAAGTCGCTCACCGCGATTCCCGGGTCCGAATACCCGACACCGGCCGTGCGGCCGTCGAACTCCGTGCTCTGCTGCGATCGGCTGGCGCAACGCTGGGGCGTGGCCCTGCCCGAATGGGACGTCGCACTGGACCTGGCGCTCGCCGGCGGAGAGCACTTCGGGTGAACCGCGCGTCGACCGTGCAACAGGCCGACCGCGAACCCGTGATGTAAGCGGAAGTTTCGACGGCCCGTCGCGGTCCTGCGCTCGGCGTCCTCCACCCCCGTCCATGACGCGGATTGGTTAGCGGGCGCTAATGATTTGTTACCGCCGGCCCGCTTTTCGAGTGGCAGCATTGGCGCATCCAACGTTTGCGCGCCTTGCCACGCCCCCACTCCAACCGATGGCTGACGTTATCATCCGCGTCGCCGCTCAAGTGCCGGCAAGATCCAGGGCGCGGCATCAGGTCCGTACCGCCGGGTCTTGGTGTCAACAATCCAATAACTCACGACATCCAGTCGCCTGATACCGAACCCAGAATGAACAAGGGCCGCGTCACTCTCTCCGTAGTCAGTCATGAACAGCACGCTCTCGTCGACGCCCTGATTGCCGACCTGGCAGGCCTCGACGCGCCCCAGCTGGCGCGCGTCATCCTGACGCAGAACCTGCCCGAGATTCCGCCGGTGACCAGCCGGCCGCGCTCGCCGCAGGTCGAAGTGATCCGCAACCGCGTTCCGCTCGGTTTCGGCATGAATCACAACGCCGCGTTCCGCAAGTGCGATACGGAGTATTTCGCCGTCGTCAATCCGGACATCGCGCTGATGGGCAATCCTTTCCCCGCGCTCATCCACGCCCTGCGCGCCGGCGCCGGCGTCGCCGCGCCGGCCGTGCTCGAACCCGATGGCCGCATCGCGGACACGGCCCGCAGCCTGATCACGCCCGCAGAGCTGATCCAGCGCCGCATGCCGAACTACGTGCCGCCCGATATCCCGCGCTGGTTCGCCGGCATGTTCCTGGTGTTCCGGTCCGACGCCTTCGCCGCGGTCGGCGGATTCGACGAAGGCTTCTTCATGTACTGCGAGGACTTCGACATCTGCGCGCGCCTGCGCCTCGCCGGCTGGCCGCTCGCCTTCGTGCAGCAGGTGCAGGTGGTCCACGCGGCACAGCAGCTGAGCCACCGTTCGTGGCGCCATTTCCGCTGGCACCTGTCGAGCCTGGCGCGGATGTGGTCGTCGACGAATTTCTGGCGCTATCGCCGCCTCGTGCGGCAGCTTCAGGCTGACGAAGCAACCGGCACCCGGGGCCTGCGCACGGGCGAGGACGCCAGTTCCTAGTCCTTTGGACACGACCGCGACGCGCCTTGCCCCGCACGCGGCGACAATGCCTGCCTGATCAGGTGTCACGGCAGCCTTCCTCGATGACGTCGTCCCCGTCGCCCGCGCAACTCGCGCGCTGTCGCGTCCTCGTGGTCGGCGACGCGATGCTCGACCGCTACTGGTTCGGCGACGTCGAGCGCATCTCGCCCGAGGCCCCGGTCCCCGTGGTTCACGTCCGTTCCACGGAAGAGCGGCTCGGCGGCGCCGCGAACGTGGCGCGCAACATCGTCGCGCTCGGCGCGCAGGCGCGGCTGCTGACCGTCGTCGGCGACGACGATGCAGGACGCAGCATCGGCCGGCTGCTGGCCGCAAGCGAGATCCGCGGTCACCTGCACACCGATCCGCGCCTGGCGACGACCGTCAAGGTGCGTGTGATCGGACGCCAGCAGCAGATCGTGCGGGTGGACTTCGAAACGGCACCCGAGGCGGAAGTGCTTGCGGCGCACCTCGACGAGTACAGACGCCTGCTGCCGGAGTGCGACGTGGTGCTGCTTTCCGACTACGGCAAAGGCGGCCTGGCCCACATCGCGCGGATGATCGAACTGGCACGGGCAGCGGGCCGTCCGGTGCTGGTCGACCCGAAGGGTGGCGACTACTCGCGTTACGCAGGCGCCACGCTGGTCACGCCGAACCGCGCCGAACTGCGCGAAGTGATCGGGGGCTGGCGCGACGACGCGGATCTGGAACAGCGCACGCAGAAGCTCCGCACCGGGCTCGACCTGCGGGCCCTCCTGCTGACACGCAGCGAGGAGGGGATGACGCTGTTCAGCGACGGGCCGGCCTGGAGCGTCCCGGCGCAGGCTCGCGAAGTGTTCGACGTGAGCGGCGCCGGCGACACGGTGATCGCGGTGCTGGCGGTGATGCTGGCCGCGGGGCGGCCGCTGCACGACGCAGTCGCCGCAGCGAACCGCGCCGGAGGCATCGTGGTCGGCAAACTGGGCACGGCGACGGTATCGTACGAGGAGCTCTTCGCCGAGGCCCCAGCATCATGACCGTCATCGTCACCGGCGCCGCCGGCTTCATCGGCGCCAATCTGGTCAAGGCATTGAACGACCGTGGCCGGACCGACGTCGTCGCGGTCGACAACCTGACCCGCGCCGGGAAGTTCCACAACCTGGTCGACTGCGAGATTGCCGACTACCTCGACAAGTCCGATTTCCGGGCGCTGCTGGCGCGCGGCGCGATCGGTCGCCCCGAGGTGGTCTTCCACCAGGGCGCCTGCTCGGACACGATGGCCTCCGACGGCCGCTACATGCTCGACAACAATTTCCGCTACTCGCTCGAGCTGCTCGACTGGTGCCAGGCACAGAACATTCCCTTCATCTATGCCTCGTCGGCGTCGGTCTACGGGCTCGGGCCGGTGTACGCGGAAGCGCGCGAGAACGAGCGGCCGCTGAACGTCTATGCCTACTCGAAGTTCCTGTTCGACCAGATCGTGCGCCGCCGGCGCGGTTCGCTCACCGCGCCGGTGATCGGCCTGCGCTACTTCAACGTCTACGGTCCGCGCGAGGCGCACAAGGAGCGGATGGCGTCGGTGGCGTTTCATCACTTTCAGCAGTTCCGCGCCGACGGCAAGGTGCGGCTGTTCGAGGGCAGCCACGGCTACGCCGACGGCGAGCAGCGGCGCGATTTCATCCACGTCGACGATGCGGTCGCCGTCAATCTGTTCTTTCTCGAGCGACCGGTCACCGGCATTTACAACGTCGGCACGGGCCGCGCGCAGCCATTCAACGACGTGGCGCTGGCGGTCGTCAACGCGCTGCGCAGGCATGGCGGCGAGGCGCCGCTGTCTCTCGCCGAAGCGGTCGCCGGAAACCGGATCGAATACCTGCCCTTTCCGGAAGCACTGCGCGGCAAGTACCAGGCCTATACGCAGGCCGACCTGGCGCTGCTGCGCGCGGCCGGGTTCTCGCGGCCACTGGCCAGCGTCGAGCAGGGCGTCGCCTCGTACGTCGACTGGCTGCTGGGCAACGGCTGATGGCGGCCGCGCCGGGCCTGCGCCGCGCCGCCTTCGTCGACCGTGACGGCGTGATCAACATCGATCACGGCTATGTATTCCGCAGCGAGGAGTTCGAGTTCGTGCCGGGCCTGCTGTCGGGCTGCGCGCAGTTGCACCGCTGGGGCTTCGCGCTGGTCGTGGTGACCAACCAGTCCGGCATTGGTCGCGGCCTGTACACCGAAGACGACTTCCGGCGGCTGACCGAGTGGATGACGGACCGGTTCGCCGCCGCCGGCGCCCCGCTGGCGGGCGTCTACCACTGCCCGCACCACCCGCAGGCCGCGCTGACCGAATACCGTCGCGCCTGCGGCTGTCGCAAGCCGGCGCCGGGCCTGCTGCTTGCCGCAGCCCGCGAACTGTCGCTCGACCTGGCGCGTTCGGTGCTGTTCGGCGACAAGGCCTCCGACATCGAGGCAGCGTTTGCCGCCGGCGTGCCGCACCGTGTGCTGCTCGGCACCGACGGTCGAGCGCTGCCGCCGGCCGGGATGGCGCCGCAAGCCACCGCGCGCTTCGCCTCGCTGGCCGACGCCGTGCACAGCGAGACGCTGCGCGCGATGCTCAGCGAGGGCGCTCATGCGTGAGCCGCCGCTGTTCGAAGCGAAGATCGTCGCCCGCGGTGAACTGGCGCGGGCAGTCGGGCGCCTGGCGCGTCCACTGGTGCTGACCAACGGTGTATTCGACCTGCTGCACCGCGGCCACGTCACCTACCTGGCGCGCGCACGCGCCCTCGGTGCAAGCCTCGTGGTGGCCGTGAATTCGGACCTCTCGGTGCGGCGCCTCGGCAAGGGCGACGATCGGCCGATCAACACCGAAGCCGACCGTGCGGCAGTGCTGGCCGCGCTGGAAAGCGTGTCGCTGGTCACCGTGTTCGACGAGTCCGTGCCGCTGCCGGTGCTCGAGGTCATGCGACCCGACGTCTACGTCAAGGGCGGCGACTACGACATGGCGATGATCCCCGAGGCTCAGCTGGCGCGCTCATGGGGCGCACGGACGGTGGCGATTCCGTTCGAGTTCGAGCGCTCGACGAGCGCGCTGCTGGCAAAGGTGCGCGGCGCGTGAGCGCGGCCGAAGAGCCGCTGTGGGTGATCGGCGATGTGCAGGGTTGCCTGGACAGCCTTCAGCAGCTGCTCGAGGAACTGCCCGCATCATCGCGCCTGCTCTTCATCGGCGATTTGGTCAACCGCGGTCCACAGTCGCTCGATTCGTTGCGCTTCATCAGGTCGCTCGGCCGCCGCGCGATCGCCCTGCTCGGCAACCACGACCTGCACCTGCTGGCGGTGGCCGCCGGCATCCGGCCGCTGCACGACGACGACACGCTGGCCGAAATTCTTGCCGCACCGGATCGCGACGCGCTGCTCGACTGGCTTCGCACGCGGCCCCTCGCGCATGCGGAGGCCGGCGCACTGTTCGTTCACGCCGGCGTGCTGCCCCAGTGGTCGGCCGGGAAGACCCTCGCGCTCGCCGGCGAGGTCGAGGCGCGACTGCGCGCGCACGACCATCGCGGCTTCCTGGCCACGATGTACGGCAACCGGCCGGCACGGTGGGACGACCGGCTCGAAGGCGCCGACCGCGCGCGCTGCGTGATCAACGCCCTCACCCGTCTGCGCTTCGTCGCCGCAGACGGCACGATGGACTTCAAGGTCAAGGAGGGCGCGGGCGCCGCGCCGAACGGCTTCGTGCCGTGGTTCGATCACCCGGCGCGCGCCACGCGCGGCACGCCGGTCGTCTTCGGCCACTGGTCGACCCTCGGGCTCGCGCTGCGCGACGACGTCGTATGCGTCGATACCGGCTGCGTCTGGGGCGGCGCGCTCACGGCGCTGGCCTGGCCGTCCCGCCGCCTGCGTCAGGTTCGCTGCCCGCCTTATCGCCGCCCCGGTTCGCCGCGGCGTTGAAGCGCCGGCCCAGCGGCGGCGGCACGTCCAGCCACGCCGCCATGCGCTCGGCCGCCGCCTCCGCAACGTGATGCCGGTCGCGACTGCCGGCGGTCGGCACGGGTTCGAGAAACGCCAGTTCGATCTGCAGCCGGCGCGCGACCAGGATGTTCCACAACGAGGCCACGAGCCCGATGTCGCCTGTGAACGCTGCGGCAGACGATGGCGCGCCGTCCTCCGAATAACGCAGCGCCACCGGCCAGCACTCGGCGCCGACCTCCATCGCAGGCGCGATCAGGTTGGAATGAAACGGCAGCAGCGATCGGCCATCGGTGGTCGTTCCCTCCGGGAACACTGCGACCGTCTCGCCGTCCTTCAGCCGCTCGCGCACGCGATGGTTCATCGAGGCGACTGCGTGGCGCCGGCCGCGCTCGATGTACAGCGTGCCGACTCGCGTCACCAGGATGCCGAGCAGCGGCCAGTCACCGATCTCCGCCTTGGCGACGAAGCGACTCGGCACCGCCGCGTGGATCGCGAATACGTCGATCCATGACACATGGTTGGCGAGCAGCATGCGTCCGCGGCTGCCCGGTTCGACGCCGGTGTGCGCGATCTCGGGCGGCAGCACGAGTCCGGTCAGGCGCAGTCTTGCACCGCAGATGACGAGCAGGACCCTCGACCAGGCCCGGATGATGCGGTTGCGCCTTGGCACGGCGAGCCAGGGAAAAATCACGACAGTGATCCCAATGCCGGCCACGACGTGCGCGAGCAGCAGCACGATTCGCAGCGGCGCCAGCAGCGTTCTCATTTCCCGGAGCGGCACTGGCGACGATCATCGCGGCGCGGCCGGTCCGGTGCAGCCCATCCGGTGCCGGCGCCCATCGCCGTCCGAGCCGATAGACGGACTCAACGGAAATTGGAGTCTGACCCCGATTTCCGGTCGAAGCGGACTTCGCCGCCGACCAGCGTCAGCATTGCGCGTCCGGCCAGTTCATCGCCCGAATAGGGCGTGTTGCCGCCGCGGCTGACGAGTTCGGCTCGTGTGACGGTCCAGCGCGCCTGGGGATCGAAGACCACGACGTCGGCCTTGGCGCCGAGCGCCAGCTTCCCGGTCGGCTCCTTCAGGATCTGCGCCGGCGCATTCGTGACCTTGGCCAGCGCCGCCGGCAGGGGCAGTCTCGCCTTCTCGCCCCACCGGAGCAGCAGGGGCAGCAGCGTTTCGAGCGCGGTCGCGCCGGGTGCCGCCTCGCCGAACGGCAACAGCTTGTCGTCCTCGGCGATCGGCGCGTGGTCCGAACAGACTGCATCGATCGTGCCGTCGGCGAGCGCCGCGATGATCGCGTCGCGGTCGCGTTCGCTGCGCAGCGGCGGGTCGAGGCGGAAGTCGGGGTTGAAGTACCCGATGTCGACGTCCGTCAGATGCACGTGGTGAATGCCGACATCCGCGGTTACCGGCAGGCGCTCGCGCTTCGCCTGCCGCACGAGCTCGATGCCGGCGGCACTCGACAGGCGGCAAATGTGGATCCGCGCGCCCGTCTCGCGCTGCATTTCGAAGATCGTATGCAGGGCGACCGTTTCCGCCAGCACCGGCACGGCGGGCAAGCCGAGCCGGCCGGCCACCGGACCCGCGCCGGCCACGCCGTCCCCGGCCAGTGTGTCTTCGACCGGGCGCAGCCACACCGGCAGGTCGAAAGTCTTCGCATAGCGCAGGATCTGCAGCAGCACGCCGTTGTCGTGCGGCAGTGCCCTGGTCTGCATGAACGCGACGCAGCCGGCCTCGGCGAGGGTTTCGATCTCCGCGAGCACGTCGCCCGTCAGCCCCGAAGTCAGCGCGCCGAGCGGATACAGGCGCGCGCCGGCCGCCTCGCGTGAGCGCTGCCGCAGCATGCGGACGAGGCCCGGCTCGTCGAGCGGCGGATCGGTGTCCGGCGGACAGACCACGCCGGTCACACCGCCGGCCAGGGCCGCGCGCATCTCGCGCTTCAGCGCGCCTTCCGCGCCCGGCTCGCGCATCCGTGCGCACAGGTCGACCAGGCCGGGCGCGACGACGAGCCCGCGCGCGTCGATTTCCAGCTCCGCAACGAAACCGGCCGGTGCCTGTCCCAGCGCCGCGATGCGGCCGTCGGCAATGAACAGGTCGGCAACGGCGTCGTGGGCCGACGCCGGATCGACCACGCGGCCATGACGGATGGCGAGCTTCATTGCATTCTCTGCGACGAGGCGGCGATCGACAGCACGGCCATGCGCACGGCAACGCCGAAGGTGACCTGCGGCAGGATCACGCTCTGCGTGCCGTCGGCGACGCGCGAATCGATCTCGACGCCGCGGTTCATCGGACCGGGATGCATCACGATCGCATCGGGCCTGGCCAGCTGCAGCCGTTCCGGCGTCAGGCCGTAGTTGCGGAAATACTCCTGCGCGCTCGGCAGCAGCGCGCCGCGCATGCGCTCGTTCTGCAGCCGCAGCATGATGATCACGTCGGCGTCGCGGATGCCGTCGTCGAGCCGCGTGAACACGCGCACGCCGAGCTGTTCGAGCCCGTCGGGCAACAGGGTCAGCGGCCCCACCGCGCGCACCTCGGGCACGCCGAGCGTGGTCAGTGCGTGGATGTCCGAGCGCGCCACGCGCGAATGCAGGATGTCCCCGACGATCGCCACGGTCAGGTTGGCGAAGTCCCGCTTGTAGTGCCGGATCGTGTACATGTCGAGCAGGCCCTGCGTCGGATGCGCATGGCGGCCGTCGCCGGCGTTGATCACGTGCACGTGCGGCGCCACGTGGCTTGCAATCAGGTACGGCGCACCACCGGTCGCATGGCGCACGACGAACATGTCCGCCTGCATCGCCGTCAGGTTGTTGATCGTGTCGAGCAGCGACTCGCCCTTGGCGGTGCTCGAGCGCATGATGTCCAGGTTGAAGACATCGGCCGACAGCCGGCGGGCGGCGATCTCGAACGTGGTCCGCGTGCGCGTGCTGTTCTCGAAGAACAGGTTGAAGACCGAGCGGCCGCGCAGCAGCGGCACGTTCTTGACCTCGCGTTCGGCGACGTTGATGAATCCGTCGGCGGTGGCGAGGATGCGCTCGATGATCGCCCGCGGCAGCCCCTCGATCGAGAGCAGGTGATGCAGCTCGCCGTTGCGGTTCAGCTGCGGATTGCGGCCGAACTCAGACGTCACGGCGCTGCTCCAGGGTCAGGTGCAGGCGGCCGTCGTCATCGCGCGACAGCACGACGCTGATCTCCTGCGGCACCTCGATCACGCGGCCGACCACCGTCGGCGCGACCGGCAGTTCGCGGCCGCCACGGTCGATCAGCACCGCCAGGTCGATGCGCGCCGGCCGCCCGTAGTCGAACAGTTCGTTCATTGCCGCGCGCACGGTCCGGCCCGTGAACAGCACGTCATCGACCAGCACGATGTCGGCGCCTTCGACGTCGAAGGCGATCGACGACGGCTTGACGGTCGGGTTCAGCCCCGAGCGCGAGAAATCGTCGCGATAAAAGGAGATGTCGAGGATGCCCACGTCGTACTGCACGTGCAGCTCCTCCTTGAGCCGCTGCGCGAGCCACACGCCGCCCGTGTGCACGCCGACCAGCCGCACGTCGCGGCCGACCACCTCCTCGCGCAGGCGGGCCGCCAGGCTCCGGTAGATCGCCTCGGCGTCGAGTTCGATCATTCTTTCTTGAGGTCGCCAGGCGACGTCGACCGACCGCTTCCCCACTCCGCCTGAGGGCGAGGAGGAATGGAAGCGAGGTGAGATCCTTCGTCGAACCACTGCTGCAGGATCACCGCCGCCGCCTCGTCGTCACGGCGCTCGGTCACGGCCGTCGACGAGTAGCGCTCGTCGATGCGCGCCACCGGCAGCCGGTATCTTCCCTCGAGCTGGCGGGCGAAGCGCTCGCAGCGGGCGGTCAGCTCGTGGGACGTCCCGTCCGGATGGCGCGGGATTCCAACCACAAGCCGCGCCGGTTGCCATGAACCGATCAGCTCACCGATCCGCCTCCAGCGCACCTCCGCGGAGTCGGCGATCAGCGCCAGCGGCCGCGCCTGCCGCGTGACGCCGTTGCCGACGGCCACACCGATGCGCCGCGTGCCGAAGTCGAAGCCGAGCACGATCTCTTCGTTCAACGGGTGCAGGACACAGACTGGAGTCGCGGTCCGGCTGGCCGGAAACGCCGGTTCAAGCATGGCCAGCCTGCGCCGACAGCTGCGCCGGGTCGATGCCCAGAAGCCGCAACGCCGCAGTCTGGCGCTCGTCGGCCGGCGTATCGAAGATGATCGCGGGCTGCGCGTCGACGGTGAGCCAGGCGTTGGCCGAGACTTCCGATTCGAGCTGTCCGGCGCCCCAGCCGGAATAGCCCAGCGTGACGAAGAGCTTCGCCGGGCCGCTGCCGTCGGCCACCGCTTCCAGAACGTCCTTCGAGGTGGTCAACGCGATGTCCTCGGCCACCGGCAGCGACGAACTGTAGTGGCCCGCCGGAACGTGCAGCACGAAGCCGCGCTCGGTCTGCACCGGTCCGCCGAAGTACACCGGCGCATCCCGCCACGGCGCGATCTCGAGCTTCAGGTCGATCTTGTCGAACAGGCTTTCCAGCGTCAGTTCGGTCGGCCGGTTGATGACGAGGCCGAGCGCGCCCTTCTCGGTGTGCTCGCAGATGTAGACCACCGCGCCGGAAAAGTTCGGATCCGCCATCGCCGGCATCGCGATCAGGAACTTGTGCGTCAGATCCATGGACTCTCGGCGTTCCGAGCATCGTTCAGGTCATGGCGACATTGTAAGCTCGACCGTGAAGCCGCTTGCTGCAGACTGACGATGGACTCGGCCCTGATGTGGTTTCGCCGCGACCTGCGGCTCGGCGACAACGCGGCCCTTCATCACTGCCTGAAGAGCGCGCGGCGCGTCTATGCCGCGTTCGTCTTCGACCGCGCGATCCTCGACGACCTGCTGGCCGAGGGCCTGCGCTCCGACCGCCGGGTCGATTTCATCCATCGAAGCCTGCGCGAGCTCGACGAGCAGCTGCGCTCGAAAGGCGGTGCCCTGATCGTGCGCCACGGCCTCGCTGCCGAGCAGATCGTGCGGCTCGCCGAGGAGTTGCGTGTCGATGCCGTATTCGCCAATCACGACTACGAGCCCTACGCAATCGAGCGCGACACGACGGTCGCTGCAGCACTGGGCAGGGCCGGGCGTCGGCTGCATACGTTCAAGGACCAGGTGATCTTCGAGCGCGACGAGGTGTTGACCGGTGCCGGGCGGCCGTTCTCCGTGTTCACGCCGTACAGGAATGCCTGGCTGAAGTCGCTCACGCCGTTCCACCTGCAGGCGTACGGCGTGCAGCAGCATCTCGCGGCGCTGGCCCCGCCGCCCGTGACGGCGGAATTGCCGCCGCTGGCAGCACTCGGCTTCGCCCCGAGCGACCTCGACGAACTGAAGGTGCCGGTCGGCACCAGCGGCGGCCGGGCGCTGTTCGACGACTTCAAGACACGCATCGATCGCTACCGGGAGACGCGCGACTACCCCTCCGTGCGCGGGCCGTCGTACCTGTCGGTGCATCTGCGCTTCGGCACCGTGTCGATCCGCGAACTGGCGCGGTTCGCGCACGGACTGGCGCAGGCGTCGGCCGGCGCGGCCACCTGGCTGTCGGAGCTGATCTGGCGCGAGTTCTATCAGCAGATCCTGTATCACCACCCGCAGGTGGTCACGGCGAGCTTCAAGCCCGAGTACGACCGCATCCGCTGGGAACGATGCGCCGGAACTGTTCGCCGCGTGGTGCGACGGCCGCACCGGCTATCCGCTGGTCGATGCAGCGATGGCGCAGCTCAACCGGACCGGCTACATGCACAACCGGCTGCGGATGGTCACGGCGAGCTTCCTGACCAAGGACCTTGGCATCGACTGGCGCCGGGGCGAGCACTACTTTGCACGCCGGCTGATCGACTTCGATCTCGCCTCAAACAACGGCGGCTGGCAGTGGGCGGCATCGAGCGGCTGCGACGCGCAACCGTACTTCCGCATCTTCAACCCCGTTACCCAGAGCGCGAAATTCGACCCGCAAGGAAACTTCATCCGCCGCTATCTTCCACAGCTGCGCAACCTGTCGGCGAAGGAGATTCACGCGCCGTGGCTGCTGTCGATTGAGCGGCAGCGCCTGGCCGGTTGCGTTGTCGGCGCCGACTATGCGGCGCCGGTCGTCGACCACGCGGTCGCAAGGGAAAGAACGCTGACCCGCTACGCGGTGGTCAGGCGAAACTGAAACCGGGCGCTCACCGATCCGCGGGCAAGGACTCCACGGTGGTGCGCGTTGCGACGATGAAGGCAACGGCCCCGGCCGCTGCCACGGCAACGAGAACGACGGTCGCCGGTTCGTAACCGTCGAGCGCCGACCACAGCAACGCGGCGAAGATCGGACCCACCGCCCGCGCGAGCAGGCCCGGCGTGGCCAATGCGCCGGCGATTGCACCGTAGTTGTCTCGGCCGTACATCTCGACCGGCAAGGCGCCACGCACGACCGTCATCGCCCCGTTGCCGGCGCCGAACAGCACCGCGAACACGGTGAGTCCGACCAGGCTCACGTCCGCCCATAACAGCGCAAGAAGCGACAACGGCATCGCCGCCGCGGCGACGCGGCCGACCTGCCCGACCTGCAACCATCGGCTGGCACCGAATTCGACCACGCGGCCCGCGACCTGCATCGGTCCGATCAGCGCGCCGATGCCTGCCGCGGCCGCCGGCGTCATGCCGCGCGCAAGCAGCAGTGCGATCAGGTGCGCCGCAATGGCCGACACCACCACGTAGTGCGCGAGAAAAGCGACGGTCAGGGCGCGGAAGCGGCGGTCGGCCCACAGCCTTGCCCGCCCGGTCCCGGCCTTCGCTCTCGGCGGCGAAGCGGTGGCGCCGCTGGTGCGCGGCAGCAGAGCGAGGTGCAGTGGCACACAGACGACGAGATTGATCGCCGCCAGACACAGTGCGGCGTCGCGCCAGCCCAGGCGCTCGATCAGTACGGTGGTCAGCGGCCAGAACACGGTGCTGGCCAGGCCGCCGAACAACGTCAGCACGGTGAGCGCGCGCCGGTAGCCGGCGCGAAAGGCCTGTGCAATCACGACGAACGCCGGCTCGTAAAGCGTGGCTGCCATGACCATGCCGAGGCCGATCCAGACCGTGTACAGCGCAGCCACCGACTGGACGTGCGCCAATGCCACCAGCAGCAGCGCGGCGCCCGCCGAGCCGAGCGTCATCACCCGCCGCCCACCGAGGCGATCGATGGTCCGGCCGATCCACGTGGCGCACAGGCCGGAGACGAGCAGGGCCACGGAAAATGCGCCGGCGATCTCGCTCTTGCCCGCGCCGAGGTCACGCTGCAAAGGCTCGAGCAGCAGCGCGAAGGCGTAGTAGATCGACCCCCAGGAAACGATCTGCGTCACGCCGAGGGCGATCAGCAGTTGCCACTGTCGGCCGTCGGCCGCCGGAGTCGAAGCGGAATCCGCGTTCATCGTGTGCCGTGGGCACGACAGCGCCCGTCGAAGCGGCGATTCTGCGCGAAATCGCGGGCCACCGAGCGGCCAGGCGATCACGCAAAGAAAAGGCCCGCCGAGGCGGGCCGATTCCCTGACGCGTGAGCAAAGGCAGCCGGCCCGTGCCGACTGCCGACGCTCACGGGACTTACATGTCCATGCCCATGCCGCCCATGCCACCCATTCCGCCGCCCGGCATGCCGCCGCCGCCCGCGGGTTTCTCCTCGACCAGTTCGGCAACCATCGCGTCGGTCGTGAGCATCAGGCCGGCAACGGACGAGGCGTTCTGCAGCGCGGTGCGGGTGACCTTGGTCGGATCGAGCACGCCCATTTCGACCATGTCGCCATACTCGCTGGTCTGCGCGTTGTATCCGAAGTTGCCCTTGCCCGCGGCGACCTTGTTGACCACCACGCTCGGCTCGTCGCCACTGTTGGCAACGATCTGGCGCAGCGGCTCTTCCATCGCGCGCAGCACGATCTTGATGCCGGCGTCCTGGTCGGTGTTGTCGCCCTTCAGCTTGGCGATCGCCTGCTTGGCGCGGATGAGCGCCACGCCGCCGCCGGCGACGATGCCCTCTTCCACCGCGGCACGGGTCGCGTGCAGCGCGTCTTCGACGCGAGCCTTCTTCTCCTTCATCTCGACTTCAGTCGCCGCGCCGACCTTGATCAGCGCCACGCCGCCGGCCAGCTTCGCCACGCGCTCCTGCAGCTTCTCCTTGTCGTAGTCGGAGGTCGCTTCCTCGATCTGGGCACGGATCGCCTTGACCCGCGCCTCGATGCCCTTCGAATCGCCGGCACCGTCGATGATCGTGGTGTTCTCCTTGGCGATCTCGACTTTCTTCGCCTGGCCCAGGTCGTTGAGCGTCGCCTTCTCCAGCGTCATGCCGGTTTCCTCGGCAATCACCGTGCCGCCGGTCAGGATGGCGATGTCTTCGAGCATCGCCTTGCGACGATCGCCGAAGCCCGGCGCCTTGACCGCGCAGGTCTTCAGGATGCCGCGGATGCTGTTGACCACCAGCGTGGCCAGCGCCTCGCCTTCGACTTCCTCGGCCACGATCAGCAGCGGCCGGCCCGCCTTCGCCACCTGCTCGAGGATCGGCAGCAGGTCGCGGATGTTGCTGATCTTCTTGTCGTGCAGCAGCACGTAAGGATTCTCGAGGACCGCAATCTGCTTCTCGGGACTGTTGATGAAGTACGGCGACAGATAGCCGCGGTCGAACTGCATGCCCTCGACGATGTCGAGCTCGTTGTTCAGGCTCTTGCCGTCCTCGACGGTGATCACGCCTTCCTTGCCGACCTTGTCCATCGCGTCGGCGATGATCCTGCCGATCTCCTCGTCCGCGTTGGCCGAGATTGAGCCGACCTGGGCGATTTCCTTGCTGGTGGTCGTGGGCCGGCTGATCTTCTTCAACTCTTCGACCCCGGCGATCACCGCCTTGTCGATGCCACGCTTCAGGTCCATTGGGTTCATGCCGGCGGCGACGTACTTCATGCCTTCGGCGATGATCGATTGCGCCAGAACCGTCGCGGTGGTGGTGCCGTCACCGGCGGCATCCGAGGTCTTGGAGGCGACTTCCTTGACCATCTGCGCGCCCATGTTCTCGAACTTGTCCTTCAGTTCGACTTCCTTGGCGACCGACACGCCGTCCTTGGTCACCGTCGGGGCGCCGAAGCTGCGCTCGAGCACGACGTTGCGACCTTTCGGGCCGAGGGTCACTTTCACTGCATTGGCGAGGAGGTTGACGCCGCGGACCATGCGGTGGCGTGCGTCGTCGCCGAAGAAGACTTGTTTGGCTGGCATGTTGCAAAACTCCGATCAGATAAAGGTTCAGTTGATCCGCCACGTTCGGGCGGCCGAATTCATGGAGGAACGAGATTCAGGCGACGACGCCCATCAGGTCTTCTTCGCGCATGACGAGCAGTTCCTCGCCTTCGACCTTGACGGTCTGGCCGGCGTACTTGCCGAACAGGACGCGGTCGCCGACCTTGACGTCGAGCGCAATCAACTTGCCGTTCTCGTCGCGCTTGCCGGGGCCTACGGCGACGATTTCACCCTGATCCGGCTTTTCGGCCGCCGAGTCGGGAATGACGATCCCGGATGCGGTCTTGCGTTCGTTATCAAGGCGTTTGACGATCACCCGATCGTGCAACGGACGAATTTTCATGAGTTCTCCTGATCTGCCAAAAATGCCCCGGATTTCCGAGGCCCGTAAGAGAGTGATTACTGACAAACAACAGTCTGGCGGGGATCTCCGCCAGGCGCCAACGGGCGGGAAGCACGAGCCTTGCTAGCACTCCCCTCTGGCGAGTGCTAATGATAGGGACGGATGAGGCTGACTTCAAGCCGGCCGCCGATCAGGTCTTTCGCGATGACCCGCCCGCATCGGTGGCCGTTGCCGGCGATGCCGACCGGCGCCGGTCGGACCGGTTTCCTGCGCGCCGGTCGGTCATCGCGTGGGACTAATCCACGCGGCCGCTTCCCGTTACGCGGTGGCTGCGGCACGCTTGCGCCCGGTGTCACTGCATTCGCGGTGATCCGCGACCCCGCGGGCAGCCGCCGTGTCGCCAAACTGGAAGACAAGCGATCGTGGGCTTCTTCGGCGGAAACGGTGCCTTCAGACGCACGCTGACACGGCGCTCGGGATTCATTCATTCGGTCTTGAGCTTCACCCGGCTGGAAATCCCGGCGCTCGAATTCTTCGAGACTGCGGTCGCTTTCGCCCCGGACACCGACCCGGTCACCGCGCACCGTGAACTGGCGGACGTATTCGGGCAGAAGGCGGGAGAAGGCGAGTTCCTCTTTCGCGCCGACAGCACGATTGCCGGACGCTACTGGGTGCAGTCGGCCGCGCCGTGGACGCGCTGGCCGGCGACCGCGGTCAGTGCCCTCGAGCCCAAGCGGATCGTCATCCAGCTTGCCGAGGGCCTGATGTATCGGTTCACCCTGCAGGTGTGCGCCGGCCGGGTCACGATGGACGGCGGCGACAAGGCGATCGCGCCCTACGGCAACAGCCAGGAAGTCGACGCCTGGCTGAGAACCAACGCGACCAAGTACGGGTTCACCCCGCTCATGCTCGACGTGTCGATGCAGGCGCTGCGGTTCAGCCACCGCGGCCAGAAGGTCAAGATCGACTACGCCCAGGTCGAGGGAGCCCTCGAAGTCGCCGAGCCCGAGGAGTTCAAGCGACGCATCAGCCAGGGATTCGGCCACCATCGCCGCGCCGGCCTCGGGCTGATGCAGCTGATGGCCTGAGGCGGCACCCAGGTCAGCAGCCCGCGCTGCGACGCTGTACCCCTTGTGCCAGCGCCGATCCGCCCAGACATGACGGGGCAGGAGGTGCACCATGCTGGACACTACGCAGCAAAGCTTCACTGCCGACGTCATCGAGGCGTCGCGCCAGGCGCCGGTGCTGGTCGATTTCTGGGCGCCCTGGTGCGGCCCGTGCCGCACGCTTTCGCCGCTGCTGGCCGCGGCCGAGGCCGAGTACGAGGGGCGTCTCAAGGTCGTCAAGATCAACGTCGACGAGAACCAGGAACTCGCCACCCGCTTCGGCGTGCGCAGCATCCCCTATGTCGTCGCCTTCGTCGACGGCGAGCCCGCCGATTCGTTCGTCGGCGTGCTGCCTGCGGAAGCACTGCGCCAGTTCATCGGCCGTCTGCTGCCCGATCCGGCAGAGATCGAGCGCCGCAAGGCGCAGCAACTGCTCGCCAGCGGCGACGCGGACGGCGCAGCGCGCGCGCTGCGTGCTGCGGTCGCCATCGATCCGCACCGCGACGCGGCCAGGATGGACCTGGCGCAGGTCCTTCTGGAGCACTCGGCCGACGACGGCCGCCTCGACGAAGCCGCGAACAGCCTCGTCGGCGTTTCTGCGGCGGGCAAGCTGGAGCCGCGCTGGATCGCCCTGAACACGCAGCTGGAAAGCCAGCGCCGCGCGGCCGACCTGCCCGACGCCGAGGTGCTGCTCGCGCGCATCGCGGCCAACCCGGCCGACCTGCAGGCGCGCTTCGACCTGGCCAACCAGCACATTGCGCGGCGCGACTTCGAGCCCGCGCTGGAGCAACTGCTGGCGATCGTCGAATGCGACCGCGCTTTCGGCGACGACATCGGTCGCCGCACGATGCTGTCGGTGTTCGATCTGGCTGCCGAGCAGGCGCCCCTGGTGTCGTCTTTCAGGCGACGGCTTTCCGCGCTGCTGAACCGTTAGCGCAGGCGCAGCCGCGCGGCAGTATTCTCGCTGCATGACTGCGCTCGTCGCCTGTTTGCCGCGCCGGCGTCCGGCAGCCGCACCGAAAGCCGCTCGCCGCGCCACCCTGGCGGTTCTCGTTGCCATCGCCCTGTTCGCCGGCTCGGCGCCGGGGCAGGACGAGCAGGCACGCCGGCCGGTACCCGAGGCGGTCCGCGCTGCGCTGAGCAGCGCGAAGATTCCTGCGTCGTCATCATCGATCGTGGTGCTGCCCCTGGCTGCGGGCGGCGTCGTGATCGAGTCGAACGCGTCGCAACCGATGAACCCGGCTTCGACGATGAAGCTGGTCACGACCTACGCGGCACTGGACCTGCTCGGTCCGGCGTTCACGTGGCGCACCGAAGCCTTCGCCGCCGGCGCGCTGAAGAGCGATGTGCTCGAGGGCGACCTCGTGATGCGCGGCAGCGGCGACCCGAAGCTGGTGATCGAGAGCCTGTGGCTGATGATCGAGCGCATCCGCGGCTACGGCATTCGCGAGATCCGCGGCGATCTGGTGCTCGACCGCTCGGCGTTCGATCCGAACACGCACGACCCCGGCGAGTTCGACGGCGAGCCTCTGCGGCCATACAACACGGGCGCGGATGCGCTGCTGTTGAACTTCAAGGCGATCAGGTTCGACTTCGTGCCCGACGCTGACAGTCGCAGCGCCCGGGTCATTGCCACCCCGGTGCTGGCCGGGATGAAGCTGCCCGACAGCGTGCGCACTGCGGACGGTCCCTGCGGCGACTGGCGCGGGCGCCTGAAGGCCGATTTCTCGGTTCCGATGTCGCCGGTGTTCCGCGGCGAATTTCCACTCGCCTGCGGCGAGCGGTCATGGCACCTGTCACTGCTCGATCACAGCCGCTATTTCGCTGCAGCGTTCGGCGCGCTGTGGCAGGGTGCCGGCGGCGTGTGGGCCGGCACGCTGCGCGAAGGGCCGGTGCCCGACGACGCACGCCGGATTGCGGTGCACGAATCGCCACCGCTGTCCGAAGTGGTCCGTGACGTCAACAAGTTCAGCAACAACGTGATGGCCAGGCAGATCTTCCTGGCGCTGGCCAGCCCGGCCGGCAGGCAACCGGCCAGCGCGACGCGTGCCGAGTCGGCCCTCCGCGCCTGGCTCGAAAGTCGTGAACTGGCGATGCCCGAACTGGTGCTGGAGAACGGCTCGGGGCTGTCGCGCAACGCGCGCATCTCGGCCGCCGGCCTCGCGCGCGTCCTTCGCCACGCCTTTGCGAGCCCCCTCATGCCGGAGCTGATGGCGTCCCTGCCGCTGGTCGGCGTGGACGGCACGATGCGCAAGCGCAACGGTGCGGCCGGCAGCGCGCACATCAAGACCGGGCTTCTCGTCGACGTGCGCGCGATGGCCGGCTACGTGCATGCCTCCAGCGGCCGGCGCTACGCCGTGGTGGCGCTGATCAACCATCCCAACGCGCGCGGCGGCCAGGCCGCGCACGACGCGCTGCTGCAGTGGGTGTACGCGAACGGGTGACCCGTGACCGGTCAGGAGCCGTACTTGACCGTGCATCCGTACGCTGTCGTCGACGGGCTCGACAACGGCTTGCCGGCGCGCAGTTCGGCAAACGCCTGCACGACATAGTTATTGGCCGTCTTCACGTCGGCTGGATTGGTGCTGCGCTTGTCGTCGATGGCGCCGGCGTAGACGAGCACGCCGTTCGGGTCGATCACGTACATGTGCGGCGTGGTCTTCGCCCCGTACGCGCGACCGACCGTTCCTTCCGGATCGAGCGCCGCGATCGATACGGCCGCGCCCTGCTGCTGCAGCCAGGACTTCTGTTCGGCCGGCTTCAGGTAGTCGGCGTGCGCGACGGCAGTCGAATTGATGACGATCCAGTGCACGCCCTCGGCCGTGAACCGCTTCTGCAGCGACTGCATGTTGCCGCTGCCGTAGTGCTTCTGCACGAACGGACAGCCGGGGTTGGTCCACTCCAGCACCACGTACTTGCCGCGCAGATCGCCTAGCGCGACCTTGCGGCCATCGAGATCGGTCAGCGAGAAGGCGGGCGCCGGCTGACCGGGGCTCGGCTGCGCCAGCGCAGGCAGTGGCACGGCAACAGTCAGGGCAAGGGCAAGAAACACGCGTCGCAGCATGATCGGCTCCCGGATGACATTGGTTCGATTCAGAGGCGGTCCAGCGCATCGAGCACGATGCGTTCGGTCAGCAGTTCCGGCAGCACCTGTGGCGCGCCGCGGCGGTCGTAGAGGACGTAAAGCGGCACGCCGTTGCGGTTGAAGCGCGCCAGTTCGCGGGTGACCGCGTCGTCCCGGTTGGTCCAGTCGGCGCGCAGCATCGTCACGCCGCGCCGCGCGAGAGCCGCCTTGACCGAGTCGCGACTGAGCACCAGCCGCTTGTTGGCCTGGCACGTCACGCACCACGCTGCGGTGAAATCGACGAATACCGGTTTGCCCGCCGCGAGTTCGGCATCCTGCACCGCGCGACTCCAGGCCTGCCAGCCCTGCGCTTCGCCCATCCTCGCCGCGTCACGAGGTGGCTCGGTGGTGCCCGGCCACGTCGCGCCGAAGACGGCGTACAGCGCCAGCGGCGCGACGGCCAGCGCGACCCAGCGCCAGCGCCGGGCTCCGCCCTGCGCCAGCCCCAGCGCCCAGGCGCACAACGCCACGAGAACGAGGCCGCCGAGCACCAGCGCGGCGGCGTCGATGCCCACCTGCTGCGCCAGCACCCAGATCAGCCAGACACAGGTGGCAAACATCGGGAAGGCCATCACCTGCTTGAAGCGCTGCATCCACACCCCGGGCCGCGGCAGCCGCTCGACCAGCGCCGGCGCCCAGGTCAAGGCGACATACGGCGACGCCATGCCGACGCCCAGCGCCGCAAAGACCGCCAAGGCGACCGGCGCCGGCTGCGTGATCGCATAACCGAGCGCAGCACCCATGAACGGTGCCGTGCACGGCGCCGCAATCACCACGGCGAGCAGCCCGGTGGCGAAGCTGCCGCCGAGGTGATCGCTCTGCAGGCGCTGCGCAGCGTCGCTCGAGGCCAGCGCCCCGCCGAAGGCGAACTCGAAAGCGCCGAGCAGATTCAGACCGATGACGAAGAACAGCAGCATCAACGCCGCGATCACCCAGGGCGTCTGCAACTGGAAGCCCCAGCCGAGCTGCGCGCCGGCTGCGCGCAGCGCGATGAGCAATGCCGCCAGCAGCACGCAGCACAGCACGACGCCGGCGGCAAACGCGCCGCCGTGCGCGCGCAGCGATGCTCGCGCGGCCCGCACCG
Organism: uncultured beta proteobacterium; assembly: GCA_963847675.1. GTDB lineage: Bacteria > Pseudomonadota > Gammaproteobacteria > Burkholderiales > Burkholderiaceae_F > JADJWR01. The sequence goes on along the minus strand of CAWKAP010000004.1, from coordinate 87,528 downwards.
AGGCTGCGCCGCGCTGCTGCTGCACGAGGCCGAGCAGCTTGAGCGACAGCACGGGAAACACGCAGGGCATCAGGTTCAGGATGACCCCGCCGATCAGTGCACCGACCAGGGCCAGCCAGAAGGTCATCGCCGGCGCGACGCCGTCGCCGGCCGCAACAGGTGCTGCCGCCGCCACCTCAGGGACGACGCCGGCGACCAGCGGCAGGTCGATGACACCGGCCCAGCCGCCTTGGTCGGCAGCGGCGGGCCCGCCATCGACCACCAGCACGCCCTTCAGCCGCGTGAACTCGGCCGCGACGGGCTGCGCCGCGGTCAGGTAAAGGGCGGTGCCTTGCTCTTCCGTCCGCAGGGTCTGCGCCGCGGCCGGCTCGATGCGCGCTTCCTTGAGCGGAAAGAATTCCATCCGCCGCACCGGCGCGGCCGGCTTGTACAGGAGCCGGATGCGGCCGGACTCGATCGTTGCCGACGCGGCGTCGAGCGTCGCGGCGCGCGGAATCTGCGCACGGGTGCTGGCGAACAATGCCGCGTGGCGCGACGGCGCCGCCGCGGAACGCACCGGCAGCGTGAGTTGCAGGTCCGCGCCGCCGGGGATGCAGACGTCCTTGCAGATCAGCCAGTCGGCGCGCGCCTTCAGCTGCACCGCCGGCCCGGCCGTCAGGTGCGCCGGCACGGTGAGTTGCACGGGAAGCAGCAATTCACCTTCGTAGCCGAAGTTCACCAGCGGCCCGACGGGCAACCGCTTCGGCACCGGCCACTCGATCGGCCCGGCCGCGAATCCGGCGGGAAGCTTCCAGTTGATCGTGGTCGGCAATCCGGAATCACCCGGGACCTGCCAGTAGGTGTGCCAGTGCGGGTCGTGCTTCAGCCGCAGGCCGACGGCAAGCGCTTCGCCCGGAACGACGGCGTCCACGGCCGCGACCAGTTCGGCCTCGGCATTGTCGACACGGACCGGCTGCGCGTCGACGGACGCAGCGGCGACGCAAAGCAACAACGCCGGGAGGAAACGGGCAAGCAGGGTCATCGTCCCTTCGTCAGCGGCGATGCCGCCGAGTTCCTTCAGGCCAACCGGCCAAATGCCTGTCGCGCCGCAGCCACGGTCTCGGCGATCACCGATGCATCGTGCGCCGACGAGACGAAACCCGCCTCGAAAGCCGACGGCGCAAGGTACACGCCCGCTTCGAGCATGGCGTGAAAGAAGGCGTTGAAACGGTCCTTGTCCGTCGCCATGACCTGCGCGTAACTGGCCGGCACGGAGCCGGCAAAGTAGATCCCGAACATGCCGCCGACGCGGTCGGCACAGAAACTCGCCCCGGCCTCGCGCGCCGCGCTGACCAGCCCGTCCGCCAGCGCCTGCGTGCCCGCCCCAAGGCGCTCGTAGAAACCCGGTGCCTGGATCAGCTTCAGCGTGGCCATGCCGCAGGCCACCGCGACGGGGTTGCCGGACAGCGTGCCGGCCTGGTAGACGGCGCCGAGCGGTGCCAGGTGCTTCATCACCTCGCGCGAGCCGCCGAAGGCCGCCACCGGCATGCCCCCGCCGATCACCTTGCCGAGCACGGTGATGTCCGGCGTGATGTCGTACAGCGACTGCGCGCCTCCCAGGGCGACACGGAAACCCGTCATCACCTCGTCGAAGGCGAGCAGAGCGCCGTGCCGCGTGCACAGCCGCCGCATGGTCTGCAGGAACTCGGGCGTGGCGCGCACCAGGTTCATGTTGCCGGCCACCGGCTCGACCATCACGCAGGCGATGTCGTCACCGTGCTGGCGAAACGCGTCCTCGAGCTGCTGGCAGTCGTTGTAGTCGAGCGCGAGCGTGTGCTGCGTGATTTCCGCCGGAACACCGGCCGAGCTCGGATTGCCGAAGGTCAGCATCCCCGAGCCGCCCTTCACCAGCAGGCTGTCGGCGTGGCCGTGGTAGCAGCCTTCGAACTTGATCAGCTTGCGCCGCCCCTTGCCGCCGCCGGCGGCGCCGCGCGCCAGGCGGATCGCGCTCATCGCGGCCTCGGTACCCGACGAGACCAGCCGCACCTGCTCCATCGACGGTACGAGGCGCACCAGTTCTTCGGCCATCGCGACCTCGGCCTCGGTCGGCGCGCCGAACGAAAGGCCGCGCGCCGCCGCCTCCTGCACGGCGCGCACCACCTCGGGATGCGAGTGCCCGACGATCATCGGCCCCCACGAGCCGATGTAGTCGATGTAACGGCGTCCGTCGGCATCCCAGAAATACGGCCCCTGCGCGTGCGTGATGAAACGCGGCGTGCCGCCCACCGAACGGAAGGCGCGTACCGGCGAATTGACGCCGCCGGGGATCGTCCGCTGAGCGCGGCTGAAAAGCTGTTCGTTGCGGTCCACGTCGGTCACCGATGAGGGAAAAGGGCTGCAAGTTTACGCAGGCGCCTGCCTGCATAAGCCACGGCCGCATGATCAACCCGGCAGCGCCAGCGATCGGTGGGGTCGGGTCGCAGTGCCCCGCAACCCGAGATTGGATCTAGACCGTAAGCATGAACATTCTGCCGGTCGCGCCGCGGAGAGGCCGGGCTATGATCGCTCGGCACGTATGTGAGTCAACACGAACCCACGGCAATACGCGAGCGGAAATGGCGGCTGAAGCGGGCAAACGCGCATGGATGTGTCTGATCTGCGGTTGGATCTACGACGAGGCCGCCGGCCTGCCGGACGAAGGCATCCCGGCCGGCACGCCCTGGGAGCAACTGCCGCCGAACTGGACCTGTCCGGAATGCGGCGCGCGCAAGGAAGACTTCGAGATGGTCGAAATCTGAAGCGCGCCGAGCGGGTGGACTCAGGCCATCCGCCCGCCAGCCGGCCCTGACTCACGATCCCCGTCAACCCCCGTTGCGCACCCCGGAGTCCCTGCATGACGGCCAAGGATTTCACCCCGATTCGCGGCACGCGCGTGATGGTGATCGATGACTCGAACACGATCCGCCGCAGTGCCGAGATTTTCCTGAAACAGGCCGGCTGCGAGGTGATCCTGGCCAACGACGGCTTCGAGGCGCTGGCCAAGATCAACGACCACCAGCCGGCCATCATCTTCTGCGACATCCTGATGCCGCGGCTCGACGGCTACCAGACCTGCGCGCTGATCAAGCGCAGCCCGCGCTTCTCCAAGACCCCGGTGGTGATGCTGTCGTCGAAGGACGGCCTCTTCGATCGCGCACGCGGCCGCATGGTCGGCTCGAGCGAATACCTGACCAAGCCGTTCACCAAGGACAGCCTGCTCGCCGCGGTGCTGCAGTACTCGGCGAACGCGACCGCCCTGACCTGAAGCCGGAACCGAAGTCATGCCGATCAAGAAGGTCCTCGTCGTCGACGACTCGCCCACCGAGCGTTACTTCCTGACCGAACTGCTGACCAAGAACGGCTTCCACGTGGCAGCCGCGGAGAACGCCGAGGAGGCGCTGATCAAGGTCAAGGCGGCCGAGCCCGACCTGATCCTGATGGACGTGGTGATGCCGGGCCAGAACGGTTTCCAGCTGACACGGCAGATCTCGCGCGACCCGGCCACACAGCACATCCCGATCATCATGTGCACGAGCAAGAACCAGCAGACCGACCGCATCTGGGGACTTCGCCAGGGCGCGCGCGACTACGTGACCAAGCCGGTCAAGGCCGAGGAACTGCTGGGCAAGATCGCCGCGATAGGGTGAACGTGAACGCGCCGATGGAAAACCCGAAGCACCTCGCCAGCCTGCGCGACTTCTCGGCGCAGCTGGCGCAGCGACTGAGCGAAGCGCCGGCGGCCGCGATGCAGGCGGCCCACCTCGGCGTGCGCATCGGCAGCCGCAACTTCCTGGTCGACATCACCACCATCGGCGAGGTCGTGCCCGGCTCGGCGATCGCCCGCGTGCCGTGGACGCGACCCTGGTTCCGCGGCCTGGCCAATGTGCGCGGCCGTCTGGTCGGCGTATACGACCTGCCGCTGATGGCCGGCGGGGAGCCGCTGCGCGACGAGCAGGGCCTGCAGTTGCTGGTGCTGGCGGAGTCGCTCAGGGTCAATGCCGCGCTGCTGATCACGCGGGCGTTCGGCCTGCGCAACGCCAAGGAACTCGACGCCGTGCAGGATCAGGAAAGGCAGGACGCAGCGCCATGGGAAGGCGCTCGTTTTCGCGATTCGGGCGGCATGACACTGACCGAACTGAAGCTGGCGCAACTGGTCGCCGACGAGCGCTTCGCGTCGATTGGCATGTAGGCGCATCAACCGGGCGGAACCGACTGACACCCCGGCCTGAAACGCCGGGCAGGTGCAGAAAGGATGGCGGAAGAGATGGGAACCATGGGCGCGAAGGAGGTCGGCAATCCAGAGGCGGCAGGGCCGATCACGGTGCAACCGTTCCGCTACACCGAGTTCGCCGGGCCGAGTGCCCGTGCGACAGCGGCGCCCGCCGTCCCGCCGTCGCCGCCGACGCAGAAGATCGAACGTGCGAAGCCGCAGTCCCGATCCAAGGGCGGATCGTGGGCCTCGCGGCTGGTGGAGCGCGCCCAGCGCAAGGACCTGCCCGGCCTCGGACGACGGCCGCTCGGCCAGCAGTTGCAGGTGCTCGTGCTCGTGCTCGCGCTGTTCGTGGCGCTTGCCGTCGTCGTGATGGTTCTCGACCAGCGCGCCGCGCGCATGCATACCGAAGTGTCCGAGCAGCTCGGTTCGGTCATGGTGCACAGCCAGCGCATGGCCCGCGCGGCAACCGGAGCGATCGAAGGCCGGGCCGACGCGATGGAGGAATTGAAAGGCAGCCGCGAGCGGGTGCGGGAACTGTTGCAGGCGCTCGGCCGCAACACGTCCGGCCCGGTGGCCGGCGAGCTGTCCCGCTTTGCCGAGACCTGGAAGCCCATCGATTCGGCGGCCGCGCGCATCGCGGCGCAGCAAAAGGCCCTCGTCACGTACGGCGCGCTGCTTGCCGCGATCAACGAAGCCACGCCACGTCTGACCGCGCTGGCCGACGAAGTCACGACACTCAAGCTGCAGCAGAACGCGCCGGCACGCGAAGTCGGCGTGCTCGCGCAGCTTTCCGTCGCCGCCTGGCGCCTGGCACACAACGCCAGCGAACTGCCGGCCGGCCGCGGCGGGAAGGATCCTGGCCAGGCCATTGCCCGCGACTTGGGCCAGTTGCGCGACAGCGTCCAGACCCTGCTGACGACCCCGGACGCAGAAGCCCGCAACCGGCTGCAACCGATCGCGAAGATCAGCGCCGATCTGCAGACCGCCGCCGCAGCCGGGTTGCCGGCCGCCGCCGCGGTGGCGGAAGCGGCCAGCGCGCGCGACGCCATGCTGGGCAACGCCGAAGCGCTCCGGCAGAAGCTGGCGTCGATCCAGGCGCTGTCGGCCGACGAATTCGGAGGCCGCGTGCTTTACCTCGCCGCCGCCGTGCTCTTCCTGCTGCTGTCGGTCGGCACGGTGCTGCTGATCATGCAGGTGCTGCTGCGCGGCAGCCGTCGCCGCGCGCTGGAGGCGGAGGCGCAGCGGCTCGAAGCACAACGGCTCGAAAAGGCGGCCAAGCAGGCCAACGAGCAGAACCAGGCCGCGATCCTGCGGCTGATGAACGAACTGCAGGAAGTTGCCGACGGCAACCTGACCGTTCAGGCCACCGTGAGCGAGGACATCACCGGTGCGATCGCCGACTCGGTCAACTACACGATCGAGGAGCTGCGCGGTCTCGTGAGCCGCATCAACGAGGCCGCCGAGCAGGTCAGCGGGGCATCGACCGAGGCGCGCGACATTGCCACCCGACTGATGACCAGTTCGGAAGCCCAGGCGCGCGAGCTCAAGGACACCGGCGGCAACGTGCTGCAGATGACGGCCCAGATCGGCGACGTTTCGCGCGCCGCGGGCGAATCGGCGCGCGTCGCAAGAGGGTCGCTGGAGGCCGCCGAGCGCGGACAACGCGCGGTCTACAACCAGATCGCCGGCATGAACGAGATCCGCGAGCAGATCCAGGAAACCGCCAAGCGGATCAAGCGGCTCGGCGAGAGCTCGCAGGAGATCGGCGAAATCGTCGAGCTCATCTCGGACATCACCGAGCAGACCAACGTGCTGGCGTTGAACGCCGCCATCCAGGCGGCATCGGCCGGCGAGGCCGGGCGCGGTTTTTCGGTGGTCGCCGAGGAGGTGCAGCGGCTGGCGGATCGCTCCGCCGAGGCCGCCAAGCAGATCGCCGCCCTGGTGAAGACGATCCAGACCGACACCCAGGATGCGGTGGCGGCGATGGAGAAGAGCACTCACGGCGTGGTCGAAGGCACCAAGCTGTCGGATGCAGCGGGCACCGCGCTTGCCGACATCGGCCGGGTCTCGCGGCAGCTTGCCGAACTGATCGAGCGCATCGCCGGCAGCACCGAGGAACAGGCCAACTCGGCCGACGGCGTGGCGCAGGCCATCGAGCGCATCCTCAGTGTCAACGAGCAGACCACCGAGGGCACGCGGCGCGCTGCCCAGTCGATCGGCCAGCTGGCTGGCCTGGCGCGTGAACTGAAGGATTCGGTGGCCCGCTTCCGGGTCGCCTGACGCCCAGCGTCCGGGGGTGCGAATGGGCAATATGACGATGCCGCAGCAGTTGATCGAGACGGGCCCGGACGCGGCGCCGTTGACCTGGCTCACCGGCGAGATCCGCGTTGCCACCGAGACGGCTGTCGCAGGCGTCCGCCAGTTCCTCGCCGGGGGCGATGTCGAGCCGCTGCGGCGGGCGCGCGAACAGGTCCATCAGGCGGTCGGCGCGCTGCGCATGGTCGAATTGCGCGGCGCGGCGCTGCTGCTGGATTCGATCGAGCAGCTGCTCAAGCGGTGGGAGAGCGCGCCGGACGATTGCGACGCCGCTGCCGCGCAGAAAATCGAAGGCGCGCTGCAGGCACTGATCGCCTACCTGGAAGGGTTGCGGGCCGGTCGCGCCGATCAGCCCATCCGGCTTTTCCCCCACTACCGCGACGTTCTTCAACTGGCCGGCGCGGCCCGCGTGCACCCGGCCGACCTGATGTTCCCCGACCTGACCCGGCGGCCGGCGCTGAAGGCGATCGGCGTGATGCCGATGACCGCCGACCAGCTGCGCGTGCGGCGGGCGCGGTTCGAGGGTTCCCTGCTCCGTTTTCTGCGCGATCCGTCGGACCAGGAATCCCGCCGCGACATGCGCGATTCGCTGTTCGATCTCGAGCGGCTGCCGCAGCGCGGGCTGGCGCGCAGCTTCTGGTGGGTCGTTCGCGGCCTGCTCGATGCGCTCGAAGCCGACGCGCTTCAGGTCGACGTCGACCTGAAGCGGGTGCTGGCGCGCGTGAATCTGCAGATGCGCCGCCTGATCGAGGGCCGCAGCGCGGTGGCCGAGCGCCTGCTCGTCGACGCGCTGTATTACATCGGGCGCGCCGACCCGAACGTGGCGCGGGTGGCCGAAGTGCGCCAGCTCTACGACCTCGACGCACTGTTGCCCGCCGACTACGAACGCTCGAAACTCGTGCCGGTCGACGCCGACCAGGTGCGCGTGCTGCGCCACTCGCTGACCGAGGCAAAGTCGTTCTGGAGCGAGACTGCCGCCGGCAGCGACATGGCGACATTCATCGAGGGCATCGAGCAGGCACGCAGCGCCTCCGCGGCGCTCGAACTGGGGCCGATCGAGCAACTGCTCGGCGAGATCTGCAGACTCGTGGCGGATCTTGCCGATGCGCCCGTCTCGGTCCAGGAGGCGATATCGATCGAGATCGCGACGGCGCTGCTGCTCGTCGACCTCGGCGTCGACGAGTTGCCCAGCCTCGACGAACGCTTCGAAGATCGCGCGCGCTCGATGGTCGAGCGGCTGAACGCCGTCCGCGGCGGCGAGACGCCGGCGGAAGTCGACCCGCTGCTCACCGAACTGGCGCGCAAGGCCCAGGACCGGCTGACGATGCAGACGGTCATCACCGAGATGAACGGGCTGCTGCGCGAAGTCGAGCAGCAGCTCGACCGTTTCTTCCGCAAGCCCGAAGCGCGCGACGAACTCAGTGCACTCGACGGGAAGCTCGAGCAGACGGCCAGCGTTCTGGCGCTGCTCGGCTTCGACGACGCCGTGGCGGCGCTCGACGACGCGCGGGCAACCGTGCAGCGGTATGCGGATCCGGCCACTGTACTCGACGAGGCCGACTTCAGCCGCCTCGCCGGGAATCTCGGCGCCGTCGGCTTTTTCGTCGAAACGCTGCAGCAGGACAGTGATCGGCCCCGCAGCCACTTCGACTGGGATCCGGCGAACGCCGTGTTCAGCGCCGACATGGCCGCCTCGTCGGGCGCCGAGCCCGATGAGGAGGAGGAGGACGAGTTCGGGCTGCAGGCTTACGCCAGCGAACATGGCGCCGCAGAAGACAACGTCGAGTCCGCGACCCGCGAGCATCTGAAACAGGCGCGCGAGTTGGCGGTCCACCTGACGGCCGCACCGGCCGATGCCGCATCGGCACGGCAGCTCTACGAGGTCATGCAGACGCTGGCCAACGACGCCGACCTGCTCGATGACGCGGCGCTGAAAGCCAGTGCGCGCGATGCCGGCGCCTTGGCCCGGCAGCTGATGGAAAAGCCGGATGCCGCGCTGGCCGCCCGGCTGGCGCAGGCGCTGGCGCCGGCTTCGGCCGAGCCGCCGAAGCCGCCTGCGCCCGCGCCGATGCCGCAGACGCAGGATGCCGCGGACGAGGAACTGCTGGGGATCTTCGTCGAGGAAGCCGAAGAAGTCCTGGCCGGCATCGACGAGCAACTCGACGCGCTGCGCGCGGCGCGCGACGACAAGGCACGCCTGACCACCGTGCGCCGCGCCTTCCACACGCTGAAGGGCTCGAGCCGCATGGTCGGACTGGCGCAGTTCGGCGAGGGCGCGTGGGCGGTCGAGCAGTGCTTCAACGCCTGGCTGTCGCAGGAGCGCGCCGCCACCGACGACCTGATCGCGCTGGCCGCTGCGGCGCGTGTGTTGATGGGTGAGTGGACCCGCCGCATCCGCCACGACGCTGCCGCCGCGATCGATCCGCAGCCGCTCGTGGACGCGGCGCAACGCGTGCGCGACGGGAAGCCGTTCGAGATCGATCCGGCGCTGCTGGCGCTCGCAGCCGAAGAGGCAGCCCAGCCGGCCAGCGAGATCGACATCCTCGAGGAATTCGAGTCTCTGATCGGGTCGACCCCCGATACGACCGCCGAGCCGGCCGCCGCGGAAGCAGTCCGCGGCGATGTGCCTGTCGAGCAGTCCGCCGCTATGCCCGCGCCGGAAGCGGAGCCGGCACCCGAGATCGCGTTCGAAGAGACGCTCGAGCCTGCAACCGAAGATGTCGAGGGGAAATGGGGGCTCGCCGAGGATATGGTTTCGGCGGGAGGCGAAGCCGAAGCGGCGCCGCCGGCCGAGGCCGAAGAACCGCCGGCAGCCGAGCCGATCGTTGCCGAAGGCGAAGAACTGCGTCGCATCGGGCCGGTGGTCATCAGCCACGGCCTGTACAGCGTCTTCCTCAGCGAAGCCGACGACAACATTCGCACACTGGCGCAGGACATCGCCGAATGGCGCTTCGAGCCGAACCGGCCGGTGTCGTCCAGCGCGATGCGATGCGCTCACTCGCTGGCCGGAATCACGGCCACGGTCGGCCTGCGAACCGTCTGGGCGCTGGCCGATCCGTTCGACGACCTGCTGCACGAAATGGGAAGCACCGAGCACGTCACGCCCGCCGTGCTGACCGGCGCCCAGTTCGATTCGCTGGAGCGCGTCATCGAGCGCATCCGCGGCATGCTGCATCAGTTCGCCGCGGGGATCTATCCGCCGGAGGCGCCTGCCGAGGTCGCTGCGATCCATGACCTGGTGAGCTTCGCGCGCGCCTCCCGGCATCTTGTCGCCGACCACGGTCCGACACCCGAGGCCGCCGTCGAGGCCATGGCAGTCGATGCGCCTGCCGGCGCCAGCGAGACGGCACCGGCGGAGGCTACCGCTGCGCCGGACGAGGCCGCTGCGCGGGATGCGGCAGCAGCGGCGATCAAGACCGCGGCAGGGCCTGCGATCGCCATTTCGGTGACCGACGACATCGACGCCGACCTGCTCCCGGTGTTCCTCACCGAGGCCACGGATCTGCTGCCAACCGTGGGAAGCCGGTTGCGCGCCCTGGCGGAGCAACCCGCCGATCACGCGCCGATGCGCGAACTGATGCGCCTGCTGCACACCGTCAAGGGCAGCGCCCGCATGACCGGGGCGATGCGCCTGGGCGAACTCATGCACGACATGGAAACGCGCGTCGAGGCGGCGATGGCGCTTCCGCAACTGCCGGCAGGCCTGGTCGACGACCTGCTCGCAAGATACGACGTCGCAATGACCCTGTTCGAGGGCCTGCAACAGGGTGTGGTTGTCGAACTGCCGACGCTCGCCGCGGAGCCGGAGGCGCCGGTGGCACCGGCGGCAGCCGCCGAAGCGCCAGCGTCAGCGGCCGAGCCGGCAGCGGCGCCGGCCGAGGCGGAACCGGCAGAAGCCGCTGCGGCCCCGTCTTCGGCGCCTTCGTTCGTTCGCGTTCGCGCCGACGTGCTCGACCGCCTGGTCGACCAGGCCGGCGAAGTGCTGATCGCGCGCTCGCGCGTCGAGAACCACACCACAACGGTGAAGGCGTCGCTGGCCGACCTGAACGAGAACATCCAGCGGCTGCGCGCGCAGATGCGCGATCTGGAGATCCAGGCCGAGGCGCAGATCCAGGCGCGCTCGGAGAAGCTGGAGCGCGAGTCGGCGACGTTCGACCCGCTCGAGTTCGACCGCTTCACGCGGCTGCAGGAACTGACGCGGATGATCGCCGAGTCGATCGAAGACGTGGCGACGATCCAGTCGACGATGATGAAGGGCATGCAGACGAGCGAATCGGACCTGTCGGCCCAGTACCGGCTGACGCGCGAGCTGCAGCAGCAGTTGATGCGCGTGAGGCTGGTGCCGTTTGCGAGCATCTCCGAGCGGCTCTATCGCATCGCGCGCCAGGCCGCCAAGGAAGTCGGCAAGCGCGTGAATGTCGATATCCGCGGCGGCCGTACCGAACTGGACCGCGTCGTGCTCGAACGCATGGCCGGGCCGTTCGCGCACATGGTACGCAACGCCATCGTGCACGGCATCGAAACGCCGGGGGTGCGCCGTGCGGCGGGCAAGGCGGAAACGGGCGAACTGCAGCTCGAGGTCAGGCAGGAAGGCAGCGAGATCGTCATCGCGATCTCCGACGATGGCGCCGGGCTCGACCTCGACCGGATCCGCACGCGGGCGCTGGCCACCGGGCTGCTGCGCGCCGACCAGCAGCCGAGCGAACGCGAACTGATGGACCTCGTCTTCGCGCCGGGCCTCACGACCGCCACCGACGTCACCGAACTTGCCGGCCGCGGCGTCGGCCTCGACGTCGTGCGCACCGAAATCTCGGGCTTCGGCGGACGCGTGGCGATCGCCTCGGAGACCGGCCGCGGCACGCGTTTCACGCTGAACCTGCCGCTGACACTCGCGGTCACGCAGGTCGTGCTGGCTACGGTCGGCAGCCGCCGCTACGCCATCCCGGCCGGCATGGTCGAGCACGTCAAGCGCATACGCCCTGAAGACGTTGCCGAGGCGATCACCGAGGGCATCATCGATCTGCCGGGGGTCGGCGAAGTGGCGCTGCGCGCATTCGCGCAGCTGCTCGGCGAGGACATGACGCTGCACCAGGGACGGCAGGTGCCCGTGCTGGTGCTGCGCTCGGGCGACGATCGCATGGCAATCGTCGCCGACGAGGTCTCCACGAACCAGGAAGTGGTGGTCAAGAACGTCGGCGCGCAGGTATCGAGGCTGGCCGGGATCCTCGGCGCGACGATCCTCGGCAATGGCGAGGTCGTGCTGATCCTCAACCCGGTGCAGCTGATCGTTCGCGCGCCCGAGCCACCGCGGCTGACGCACGCGTCCACCGCGGTGCCGAAGGAACAGCGGGAAGAGCGCGCCCCCGCCGCGCCCACGAGCGAAGCCGGCGTCACCCTGACGGCCGCGCCTCTCGTCATGGTCGTCGACGATTCGCTGACCGTGCGCCGCGTCACGCAGCGGCTGCTCGAGCGCAGCGGCTACGAGGTCATGCTGGCCAAGGACGGCGTCGACGCGCTGCGCCAGCTGCAGGACGTGCGCCCCGACGTGATGCTGGTCGACATCGAGATGCCGCGCATGGACGGCTTCGACCTGACCCGCCACGTGCGCGGCACCGAGCTGACGCGGTCGATCCCGATCGTGATGATCACTTCGCGCACCGCCGACAAGCACCGCCGGATGGCGATGGAACTCGGCGTCAACGCCTACCTCGGCAAGCCCTATCAGGACAACGAACTTCTCGATCTGCTGCGCGGGTACGTGCAGGAACGGGTCCTGGCGTGAGGAAGGTCGACGCGCGATGTGACCACCGGCTTCAGGTGAGTGTGCTTAGGCGCTTTCCAGTCGTTGGCCGGACCGAATCGCGCAGGTAGACTCATCGCATCGAACTCGGCGCAAGCCGGGCCAACCTCGCACTCGGTGCAGGGAAAGGGGCCAGCCAGGCGGCTGGCCCTTTGCATTCGGGGCCGCGCCTACAATCCGCGCCGCTGCTCCGAACCGCCGCGGACCCCGCCGTGACCTTCATCGACAAGCTCAAGTCGCGCTGGCAAAACGCCGACTCCCTGCTCTGCGTCGGGCTCGATCCCGATCCGACCCGCTTTCCTGCGCACCTGCGCGGCCGCGACGATGCGATCTTCGCCTTCTGCGCGGCGATCGCCGACGCCACGGCGCCGTATGCGTGTGCCTTCAAGCCGCAGATCGCGTATTTCGCCAGCGCCCGCGCCGAGGACCAGCTCGAAAGCCTGATCGCCCACCTGCGCCAGCAGCATCCGCAGGTCCCGGTGGTGCTCGACGCCAAGCGCGGCGACATCGGCGCCACCGCCGAACACTACGCGCGCGAAGTGTTCGAGCGCTACGGCGCCGATGCGGTCACGCTGTCGCCCCTCATGGGACGCGACTCGATCGAACCCTACGTCGCCTACGCCGACCGCGGCCTCTTCCTGCTGTGCCGGACCAGCAATCCGGGCGGCGACGACCTGCAGATGCTCGACGTCGCCGGCGAACGGCTGTACGAGCGCATCGCACGGCTGGCGGCCTCGCAATGGAACCGCAGCGGTCAGCTCGGGCTCGTGGTCGGCGCGACCTATCCTGCCGAACTCGCGCGCGTGCGCGCCATCGTCGGCGAACTGCCGCTGCTGGTGCCGGGCATCGGTGCCCAGGGTGGCGACGTGCAGGCGAGCGTGCTCGCCGGCCGGACGGCCGACGGCAGCGGCATGCTGATCAATTCCTCGCGCGCGATCCTCTACGCGAGCACGAGCGAGGACTTCGCCGAAGCCGCCGCTGCCGCCGCGCGGCGCACGCGGGACGAGATCAACCGCTACCGGCACTGCTGAATTCACTGCGGGCACCTGCGCGCCGAACTCGATCGCCGCGCGGGGTTGCGGACAGGCGCTGGCGGGCCGGTCCGCGGCAGCTATGAGAACACTCGTCTATCCGCGCAACAGCGCCGGCGCGTAGTGCTTCATGTAGTCGCGCAGGATCGATGCGAAGTCGGCGTCCTGCGGAAATCCCATCCAGATCGCCCGGGGGGTCTCGAAGCGCGCCGGCCAGCTGCGTACGATCGCCGCGATCGGCTCGTCGACCTGGAACCTGACGCGCCCGGCGACCGCGTCGCCCGCCGCAGCGCGCAGCGTGTCGATCATCTCGGCCACGGTCGCGGTGATGCCCGGCAGGTTCAGCGAGCGCACCGTGGCCCACAGTTCCTTCGGCACCTCGTGGGCGTGGATGAATGCCGCCACCGCGGTGCCCGGCGACGACATCCACACGCCGGTGGACGGCTCGACCGGGCAGACCGATTCCTCGCCGGCGAGCGGCTCGCGGATGATGCCGCTGGCAAAGCTTGACGCCGCCGCGTTGGGCTTGCCCGGCCGTACGACGATCGTCGGCAGGCGCACGCTGCGGCCGTCGACGAAGCCCTTGCGCGAAAAGTCGTTGACCAGCAGTTCGCTGGCCAGCTTCTGGGTGCCATAGCTCGTCTGCGGCGTCGGCGTGGTGGCGTCGGTGACCACCGCCGGAAGGGGCTGGCCGAACACCGCCACGCTGCTCGCGAAGACGACCTTCGGCGCCGGCTTGCCGCGGCGGCAGGCCTCGAGCAGCAGGCGCGTGCCGTCGAGGTTGACCCGCATGCCGAGGTCGAAGTCGCGCTCGGCCGCGCCACTGACCACCGCGGCGAGGTGAAACAGGCTGTCGGTGTCATCGGCCACGGCGGCGCCGACGAACGCGGCATCGGAGATGTCGCCGAGCGCGTAGGCGACGCGACTGTCGACGAAGGGCTCGACGCACTGGCCCTGGTCGACGGCGACGATGCGCTCGATCGCGCGCTCGCGCCCCGCCGAGTCCGTCAACGTTCCGCGCTCGCACAGCGCGCGAACCAGCCGCTGGCCGAGAAAACCCGTTCCGCCGGTGACGACGACTTTCATCTGCACCCCCTTCGAGAAGACCGCGCAAGTCTATGCCCGCGCCACGGCGTCCGACGCCGGACCCTTTCGCGCGGCACGAAACACGCCCCGGTCTGCATAGAAATCCGGCGCGTCGTTGGCCGGCCACCAGCCCGGGATGCCGAGCACCGGCAGATGCCCGAGCAGCGACGGCGCGAGGGCGCCGCCGCGCACCCACCGTGCCGCGGCTTCGTCGGCCTGCGCCGCGCTCGCGCCCGCCACCGGCAGGCACACCACCGCTGCCGTGAGCCCCTTGTACGGCACCAGCAGCTTTTCGACCAGCGCGTGGCCGAAGGCGAACGGCATCCAGTCGCTGCCCCAGCGCGCGCGCTGCGCGCCGAACAGCAAGTCCCAGTCGAGCCGCATCAGCGCAGTGCAGGCGGCCTCGTCTGCGGCCAGCAGCAGCCCGCTCTCGTCGATCAGCGTGGCCGCGTCGCGCACCGGTCCTCGACGGCTGCGCACGCCGTCGCGCGCGATTTCGGCCGCCTGCCGCGCGTTGAGCGCCGCCTTGGTCAAGGGGAACGCGAGCCAGATGAGCGCGTTGAAGAGATCGTGCGCGTTGTCGCGCGTCGGCACGCGGCCGGTCGCCGCGATGTGGGCCTCGTAGGCGGCGCCGCCCGCGTCGTCCGGGACGACGAACTCGATCGGCAGCCCCTGCGCCGTCGTCACGCTGCGGCTTCGCGCTTCGGCCGACAGGGCGTCGCGCCAGTCGGCGCGTTCGACGTGCGGTCGCAGGTCGCGCAACGGCGCCAGCCACGGCGCGTCCCAGTCGATGCGCAGCGCGTTCAGCCCGCCATCTGCCATGGCAACGTTTCGCCGGCCGCCAGCGGCACCACCGTCGCGTCGCCGAACTTCAGCACGTCGGGCACGGTCCAGCCGCGCCGCTGCAGCGTGATGCGGGCCTTGTTGCGCGGCAGGCCGTAGAAATCGGCGCCGCGGAAGCTCGCGAAGCCCTCCAATCGGTCGAGCGCGCCGGCCTCGTCGAACGCCATCGCGTACATCTCGATCGCGCTCGCCGCCGTGAAGCAGCCCGCGCAGCCGCAGGCATTTTCCTTGTCGCCCTGCGGATGCGGCGCGCTGTCGGTGCCGAGGAAGAAGCGCGCGCTGTCGCCGGTCGCGGCGGCGAGCAGCGCCTGCCGGTGCCGCTCGCGCTTGAGCACCGGCAGGCAGTAGTAGTGCGGGCGCACACCGGCGCGGCCCTCGGGCGTCAGGAAGATCGCGTTGCGGTTGTACAGCAGGTGATGCGCGGTGATGGTGGCGGCGATGCGGCCCTCGGTCTCGGCCACGTACTGCGCGGCGTCCTGCGTGGTGATGTGTTCGAGAACCACGCGCAGGCCGGGGAAGCTGCGCCGCAGCGGCAGCAGCACGTCGTCGATGAAGCGGACTTCGCGGTCGAAGACGTCGACCTCCGGATCCGTGACCTCGCCGTGAATCAGCAGCGGCAGGTCCTCGCGCTGCATCGTCTCGAGCGCCACCTTGCACCTGCGGACGTCGGTGACGCCGGAATCGGAATTGGTCGTGGCGCCGGCCGGATACAGCTTCACGCCGTGCACGATGCCGCTTGCCTTGGCGCGGCGGATCTCGTCGGCGCTGGTGTTGTCGGTCAGGTACAGCGTCATCAGCGGCTCGAAGTCCATGCCGTCCGGCAGGGCGGCAAGGATGCGGTCGCGGTACGCGGTCGCCTGCGCCGTGGTGGTCACCGGCGGCCTGAGGTTCGGCATCACGATCGCCCGCGCGAACTGCCGCGCGGTGTGCGGCAGCACGTCGGCCATCGCTGCGCCGTCGCGCAGGTGCAGGTGCCAGTCGTCGGGGCGGGTCAGCGTGATCTTCGTCGGCGAATCCATGGCGGCATTATCGCGGCTCGCCGCCGACGCGCGGGCGGCGCTCCGTTCGCGTCGACGGATGACGCGCCACCCCGGTAGCATCGGGTCGATGAAGCGACGCGACTTCCTTCTCGCCCTGCCCGCTTGCGCGGCGCCCGCGTGGGCCGCTGCGATTCCGGGCACGGGCCTGCCGCGAACTGCCGCGGTGCCCGGCGGCGTGGCCCGCGTCGATCTCGGTGCCTCCCCCGCCGCGCCGCGGGCGACCGTCGAGGGGCGCCGCGTGCTCGTCGTGCAGGACGGCGCGAACTGGTTGGCACTGGTCGGCATCGGGCTGCAGGCAAAGGCCGGCTCGACGATCAGGCTGCAGGTCAGCGACGCCGGCCGCAGCCGCGAAGTCCGCGTGCGCGTGAAACCGAAGCAGTACGCCACGCAGCACCTGAAGGTGGCGCCGAAGCACGTGCAGCTTTCGCCGGAAGACCTGGCCCGCTACGAGCGCGAGCGCGATCACCTGCAGGCCGTGCTGCGGCGCTGGTCCGACGCGGCGCCCGCCACGCTGCTGCTGCAGGTGCCGAGCCCGGGCGAGCGCTCGTCGTCGTTCGGGCTGCGCCGCGTGTTCAACGGCGAGGGACGCAATCCGCACAGCGGCATGGACATCGCCGCAGCCACCGGCACGCCCGTCGTCGCCGCCACCGACGGCGCAGTCATCGACACCGGTGACTACTTCTTCAACGGCAACACGGTGATCGTCGACCACGGCCAGGGCTTCCTGACCCTGTACTGCCACCTGAGCGAGATCGGCACGACAGCCGGCACGCGGCTCGCGGCCGGCGCCGAACTCGGCAAGGTCGGCGCCACCGGCCGCGTCACCGGCCCGCACCTGCACTTCAGCGTCTACCTGAACGCCACCGCGGTCGACCCGGCGCTGTTCCTGCCCGAGCCGAAGGCGGGCTGATCGAAGCGCCGCCGCGCGCGGCGGGCGCGATAATCGATCGCGTCAACCTTGCCGCGGGTGGTCCACCATGAAACCCGACGATCTCGCCCGGCTCTCGCCGATCGCCTCGTGGCGGCTGCCCGAGGCCGACGCCGATCCGCAGGAAACGCGCGAGTGGCTCGACGCGCTCGACGCGGTGATCAGCGAAGCGAGCCCCGAGCGCGCCACCTTCCTGCTGCAGAAGCTGGTGCAGCACGCGCGGCGCCGCCGCGTGCAGTTGCCGACGGTGGCCAACACGCCGTACATCAACACCATCGGGCTGGCCGAGCAGCCGCCGTACCAGGGCAACCTCGAGATCGAATCGCGGCTGATGGCGCTGGTGCGCTGGAACGCGCTGGCGATGGTGGTGCGCGCCAACCGCGCCGCCGGCGAACTCGGCGGGCACATCGCCAGCTACGCGTCGGCGGCGGAACTCTTCGAGGTCGGCTTCAACCACTTCTTCCGCGCCGGGCAGGCAGGCGACTGCGTCTACCTGCAGCCGCACTCGGCACCCGGCGTGTATTCGCGGGCGTTCCTCGAAGGGCGGCTCACCGCGGAGCAGCTCGACAACTACCGCCGCGAGACCTCGGGCAAGGGGCTCAGCTCGTATCCGCACCCGTGGCTGATGCCGGACTTCTGGCAGTTCCCCACCGGCTCGATGGGCCTCGGGCCGCTGTTCGCGATCTACCAGGCGCGCTTCATGCGCTACCTCGAGCACCGCGGGCTGCTCGCCACGCACGGGCGCAAGGTGTGGGCCTTCGTCGGCGACGGCGAGATGGACGAGCCGGAGTCGCTCGCCGGGCTTTCGATCGCCGCGCGCGAGGGGCTCGACAACCTCGTCTTCGTCGTCAACTGCAACCTGCAGCGGCTCGACGGGCCGGTGCGCGGCAACAGCTCGATCATCCAGGAGCTCGAGGGCCTGTACGCCGGCGCCGGCTGGAACGTGATCAAGCTGCTGTGGGGCTCGGACTGGGACCCGCTCTTCGCGCGTGACGAGCACGGCCTGCTGCTGCGCGCGTTCCACGAGACGGTCGACGGCGAGTTCCAGCAGCTTGCCGCCACCGACGGGCTGTTCAACCGCGAGCACTTCTTCGCCAAGTATCCGGAGCTGCAGCAGCTCGTCGCGCACCTTTCGGACGACGACATCGACCGGCTGCGCCGCGGCGGCCACGATCCGGTGAAGATCTTCGCCGCCTACTGGCACGCGGTGCGCCACCGCGGCCAGCCGACCGTGATCCTGGCCAAGACCAAGAAGGGCTACGGCATGGGCACCGCGGGCCAGGGCCGGATGGCCACGCACCAGCAGAAGAAGCTCGACGTGGACCAGCTGCGCGAATTCCGCGACCGCTTCTCGCTTGCGCTGACCGACGAGCAGGTCGACAACTGCGAGTTCGTGCGGCCGCCCGCAGACAGCCCGGAGATGAAGTACCTGCACGCGCGGCGCGACAAGCTCGGCGGCTACCTGCCGGTGCGCAAGCGGCAGGCCGAACCACTCGCCACGCCGCAGGCCGAGAGCTTCGCGAAGTTCGCGCTCGAAGCCAACGGCCGCGAGATGTCGACCACGATGGCGTTCGTTCGCATGGCCTCGGCGCTGATCAAGGACCCGGCGCTCGGTCCGCGCATCGTGCCGATCATCGCCGACGAGGCGCGCACCTTCGGCATGGCCGACCTGTTCCGCCAGCTGGGCATCTACGCGCCGTTCGGGCAGCTCTACGAGCCCGAGGACCGCGAGCAGGTCAGCTACTACAAGGAAGCGGTCAACGGCCAGATCCTCGAGGAAGGCATCAACGAGGCCGGCGCGATGGCGAGCTGGGTGGCGGCAGCGACCAGCTACTCGGCGCACGGCTTCCCGATGCTGCCGTTCTTCATCTACTACTCGATGTTCGGCTTCCAGCGCGTCGGCGACGCGATCTGGGCCGCGGCGGACTCGCGCAGCCGCGGCTTCCTGCTCGGCGCCACCGCCGGCCGCACCACGCTCGCCGGCGAAGGGCTGCAGCACCAGGACGGCACCAGCCAGCTGATCGCCAGCACCGTGCCCAACTGCCGCGCCTACGACCCCTGCTTCGCCTACGAGCTGGCGCTGATCCTCGAAGACGGCATGCGCCGCATGCTCGGCGAGCAGGAGGACGTGTTCTATTACGTCACGGTGATGAACGAGAACTACGCGCAGCCCAGTCTGCCTCTTCCCTCTCCCGTCGTGGGAAATTCTTCCATTCCCCTCTCCCCTCGCGGGAGAGGGGCCAGGGGAGAGGGGGCCGACGACACCGACGTGGCGACGAACCCCCTCTCCCCTTCCCCCTCTCCCACAGGGGGAGAGGGGAAAGATCAGGCTACGCAGATGTGAAGGAAGGCATCCTCCGCGGCCTCTACCTCGTCCGCCCCAGCCCCAAGGGCACCGCGCGCGTCCGCCTGCTCGGCAGCGGCACGATCTTGCGCGAATCGCTCGCCGCCGCCGAACTGCTGGAGAACGACTTCGACATCGCCGCCGACGTCTACTCGGTCACCAGCTTCACCGAACTGCGCCGCGAGGCGATGGCGCTCGAGCGGCAGCGGCGCCTGGGCAACGAGAGCGACATCGCCTGGATCGAGCAGCAGTTGCCGGCCAACGGCACGCCGATCGTTGCCGCCACAGACTACGTCGCCGCACTGCCCGACCTCATCCGGCCTTGGCTGCGCGACCGCTATGTCGTACTCGGCACCGATGGCTTCGGCCGCAGCGACACACGCGCGGCGCTGCGGAAGTTCTTCGAGGTCGACCGGCATGCGATCGTGTTGGCGGCGCTGTCGGCGATCGATTCGGCGTTGGCACGCTCGGCGAGCGAGAAGTACGGACTCGCGGCTCAGGACACACCGCCCTGCACGCGCTGAGCTGCAAGATCGCCCGCGATTCGCGTCGGCGGTTGCAGTGCTGCACTGCACTCGGCCGCCGCCCGGCGAGCCGCGCTCGTCCAGCATTGCTCGTCGTTGGTGGCTGGGCTTCAGTAGTCCCATAAGTGAGTCCCGTTAGCGCTTGCTTCGTACGCAAAGCCACGGTACGTTCTCGCCCCACTGCAACGGTCGAATGGCACACCCGCCGCGAGGCGGGGCCGCAAAGCCACAGCTCTTGATTCATCAGAGAACAAGAGGGCTGGGCTGCCTAAGGGGAGACACCGCATCAGACCCAAGGGGGAACTGGCGCGGCCGCTGCCTGCAGTCGAGCAAGTCCTGCGCGCCTGACGGATCTACACCCTCCCGATCAGGTTCGCGGAACAATCTCCGAGCCGTCAGGTAAGCAAGAAGTCCCTCAACTTTGCAGGAGAAGTCATGCCTAGAAAGCGTTTCCTGACGCTGTCGACCGCCGCGCTACTGGCGGTCGCGTCGCTGTCGGTGCCGATGGTCGCCACATCCGCCGCTGGCGGAGAAGCAAAAGCGGCCGGCCAGAAGCGAGCCTTCAACAACGCCTACATCGTGCAACTGGCCGAGGATCCGGTGACCGCCTACAAGGGCGGCATCAAGGGCCTCAAGGCCACCAGGCCCGGCAAGGGCCAGAAGATCGACCCCAACTCCCCGGCGGTCGTCAGCTACATGAGCTTCCTGGCGTCGCGGCAGGATGCGGTGCTCGCAAGCGTCGGTGGCGGCAAGAAGCTCTACAGCTACGGCTTTGTCTTCAACGGCTTTGCCGCTGAGTTGACTCCAGCGCAGGCCGAGAAGTTGGCACAGACGAAGGGCGTGCTGGCCGTGACCAAGGACGAGGTGCGCAAGCTGGACACCAGCAGCACGCCGGCCTTTCTGGGCCTGAGCGGCCCCAGCGGCTTCTGGGCCACGAAGGCCAAGGGCGAGGGCGTGATCATCGGCATCGTCGACAGCGGCATCTGGCCCGAGCACCCGAGCTTCTCTGACCGCACCGGCGCCAACGGCAACGGCAGCAAGGACGGCAAGCTGAGCTACCAGCAGATCCCGGGCTGGCACGGCAAGTGCACCCCTGGCGACGCGTTCACCGCTAGCCACTGCAACCAGAAGCTGATCGGCGCGCAGTTCTTCAACGCCGGCTTCGGCGGCAATGCGGGCATCAAGGCCAGTTTCCCGTACGAGTTCAACTCGCCGCGCGACGCCGACGGCCACGGCTCGCACACCGCGTCGACGGCGGGCGGCAACGAAGGCGTCGCTGCCACCGGCCCGGCGGCCGTGTTCGGCAGCATCAACGGCATCGCGCCGCGGGCGCGCATCGCGGCCTACAAGGTCTGCTGGGGCAATAACGGCGAGGGCGGCTGCGCCGGCGTCGACAGCGTCGCGGCCATCGACCAAGCCGTGGCCGACGGCGTCGACGTAATCAACTTCTCGATCAGCGGCACGAGGACCAACTTCCGCGACCCGGTCGAGATCGCCTTCCTGTTCGCGGCCGATGCCGGCGTCTTTGTTGCCGCGTCGGCCGGAAACTGCGGACCGACAAGCAGCACGGTGGCGCACCCCTCTCCGTGGATCACCACGGTGGCGGCAGGCACGCACAACCGCGACGGCCAGGGTTCGGTCACGCTGGGCAACGGCGCGACGTACAACGGGGCCTCGGTGGCGACCGCGCTGCCGTCCAAGCCGCTGATCGCATCGACCGACGCCGGCCTGGCCGGCGCCGACCCGACCGCGGTGGCGCTGTGCTTCGCGGCGGTCGACAACGGCGGCGTCGCGGTACTCGACCCGGCCAAGGTGGCCGGCAAGATCGTCGTCTGCGACCGCGGCGTGACCGCGCGCGTCAACAAGAGCCTGGCGGTGCAGCAGGCCGGCGGTGTCGGCATGGTGCTGGCCAACACCAGCGCGAGTTCG
The DNA here is from genome assembly GCA_963847675.1 of uncultured beta proteobacterium. Classification (GTDB taxonomy): domain Bacteria; phylum Pseudomonadota; class Gammaproteobacteria; order Burkholderiales; family Burkholderiaceae_F; genus JADJWR01. The sequence goes on along the minus strand of CAWKAP010000004.1, from coordinate 65,456 downwards.
ATCAACGCCGACTTCCATTCGGTGCCGACGGTGCACGTGCAGAACACCGACCGCGCGGCGATTTACGCCTACGCCGCGGCGGCCGAGCCGACGGCGGCGATCAACGCCGCGACCATCGTCTTCAACGCGCCGGCGCCGTTCACGGCGTCGTTCTCGTCGCGCGGCCCGCTGCTGGCCGGTAACGGCGACCTGCTCAAGCCCGACATCATCGCGCCGGGACAGGACATCCTGGCTGCGGTCTCGCCGGTGGGCTACAACGGCCGCCTGTTCGACCTGCTCAGCGGCACGTCGATGTCGAGCCCGCACGTGGCCGGCCTGGCGGCGCTGATGAAGGAACTCAAGCCGTCATGGTCGCCGATGGCGATCAAGTCGGCGCTGATGACGACCGCCGGCGACGTTCTCGACGGACCGAACACCAACCCGCTGGTGATCTTCCGCCAGGGCGCAGGGCACGTGCAGCCCAACTCCGCCGCCAACCCGGGCCTGGTCTTCGACTCCGGATTTGGCGACTGGCTGAGCTTCATCTGCGGCGTGCAGCCCGGTGGCGGCTGCACCGGTGTCACGCCGATCGACCCCAGCAACCTGAACGTGCCGTCGATCGCGATCGGCGACATGGCCGGCGTGCAGACGGTGACGCGCAAGGTCACCAACGTCAGCGGCAACCCCGACACGTTCACCGCGTCGGTGACCGGCATGGCCGGGTTCAACGTCGTGGTCAGCCCGTCGTCGCTGACGCTGGCGGCCGGGCGAGACCGGGCACCTTCACGCGTGACCTTCACGCCGCACCACGGCGGCGCTGAACAGCTACACCGGCGGACAGTTGCGCTGGACCAATGGCCTCCAGACGGTGCGGGTGCCGATGGTGGTGCGGCCGGTGGCGCTGGCCGCACCCAACGCAGGTCAGTGGCTCGTACAACGTGACCTTCGGCTACGACGGCGCGTTCACGGCAACGGCGCGCGGCCTGGTTCCGGCTACGGTGACCCCGGGTACGGTAACCCAGGACCCGGACCAGACCTTTGTGGCGGGTGACCCGTCAGGCACGGTGGCGGTGTCAGTGGTGATCCCCGCGGGGACCACCTATGCGCGGTTCTCGCTGTTCGACGGCGACGTGGCTGCGGGCAGCGACGTGGACCTCTATGTGACCAACCCGAGCGGAGCCCTGGTGGGCGCCAGCGGCAACGGGGGGTCCGACGAGGAGGTCAACCTCGTCAACCCCGGGGCCGGCACCTACACCGTGTACATGCACGGCTGGGGCCTGCCGACCGGCACGTCGCCGTTCAAGCTGTTCGCCTGGGTGCTGGGCTCGGCGCCCGAAGGCAACATGACCGTCGGTGCGCCGGTAACGGCGGTCACTGGCCAGACTGGTGCGATCACCCTCACAACCGCCGGGCTGCTTGCGGGGACGAAATACCTTGGCTCGGTGGCCTACGGTGGCGCGGCGGGCATGCCGGCCCCGACCATCGTTCGCGTCGACACGCCGTAAACAACGGCGAGCGCGGCGCTTGGCGACGCGCCCCGGAGAGAAATCTCCGGGGCGTTTTCATTTCGTTCATCGCTTTGCACGGCGACGCTCGCGCTGCTCGACCGCGCAGATAGCACTACGCCGAGCCATCAGGAACCGGATCGACCGAACGCCCGGGCGGACAAAGCACCAGATATCCGGGCCGGCTGGCGTGATAGTCGAGCACTTCGGCGCCGGCCCGGATGCGGACGCGATAGCCCGGCACCAGCGCCATCGTGTAGTTCATTCCCGGCTCGGGACAGCCGAGGCTGCCGTCGGGCCAAGTCACCGCCTCGGCGCTGACCACTTGTAACGTCGACGCGTCGCGCCCGGTGCGCCGCGCCGCGTCGGCGAGCGCGGCCTCGACGATCTGTTTCAACCCCGTGTTCACTACGCCAATGTAGGCGGGCGGCGGCGCGCCGGATTCAAGCGGCGCCGCGGCGACCTGATCCCTCGGGAGCGATCCAGCGCCCTTGATTGACCCGCTTCCACCTTCGCCGCCGCCACAGCCGATGGCGAGGGTTGCCGCCAGCGCCATGGCGATCGCGCTTCTCGTGCTCATCCGGCAGATCTCCCTCGATCTGTTGAAGCCTACAGCGCCAAAGGACAGGCGATCGGGGCCTGCGCAGGGCCGCGCCTGCGCCCGTCGTCCGTGGCGACGATGCGCCGGGCCGCTTCATCTCCGTTCGTGTTCCCCGAGCATCCGCAGAACTGCGCCACCTCAGAAGCATGCTCTCGGAGCAGGGCACGTCGCCGATACACCAAACCCCCGGATTCAAGAGCGCGGGCTGCCAAACGTTGACTGAAATGACTATAGAAATAGTATTACTTCGTAGACAGGAATTACTAAACGTACTTACTTAGCAAAACCACGGTAGAGAAAAGATCTGTCATCGACTTTCAAGTGATGCGTGGATAGCATCGCACCAACACTGCAATCGGAGTGCGCATCGAGTGCAGCGACAGCCGGCACGAGCAGAGGCGTCGTCGGCTCCGAAAGCCCAGTTAGCCAGTCAGTGCCGCCACGCCGAAATCTCTTGCGGGGACCGTGTTCGTGGCCGGTGGCGGGAGCGCACCAGAAGGTTTCAGACGAGGAGGAGTTGCCATGAGGAGATTTTCGTCTTTCGTGCTTGCGGCGGGTTTGATCGCCGCGGCAGCGATGCCCTTGGCCGCGGGGAGCGCCGACAAGTCGGCCGCCGCGCTTGCCAGGAAGGACGGCAAGCAGAGCTACATCGTCGTGATGGAGCAGGCGCCGCTCGTGACCTATGACGGCAGCACGCGCGGCTATGTCGCGACCAAGCCGGGCAAGGGCGGCAAGATCAATCCCAACAGCGCTCACGTCAGGAAGTACCAGAAATTCCTCAAGGAGTCGCAGAACAAGGCGCTGACGTCTGCGGGGGCGAGCACCGCAGCCAAGCTCAACGCGTACACCTTCGCGCTGAACGGCTTCTCAGCTCTGCTTACGCCGGAACAGGCGCGGAAGATGAAGCAGCAGAAGGGCGTCGTGAAGGTGATGCCTGACGTCATGCGATACCCGCAGACCGACAGCAGCCCCGCCTTCCTGGGCCTGACTGCGCCCGCGGGCCCGTGGCAGACCGGCACCACGGGCGAAGGCGTCGTGGTCGGCGTCATCGACTCCGGTGTCTGGCCCGAGCATCCCAGCTTCGCCGACAACGGCAGCTATTCATCGCTGCCGGCATATGTCGGCCTGCCTTGCGAGTTCGGCAATACGGCGCACAACCCCGACGACGCGCCTTTCACCTGCAACAACAAGCTGCTCGGCGCGCGGCAGATGCTTGCGACCTATCGAGCTCTCATCGGCGCCGATCCCGACGAGTTCGACTCGGCGCGCGACGACGACGGCCACGGCACGCACACCGCTTCCACGGCGGCCGGCAACGGCGGGGTCGAAGCCAGCATCGGCGGCGTGCCGCGCGGCGCGATCTCCGGCGTCGCGCCACGCGCGCGCGTCATCGCGTACAAGGGCCTCGGCAACCTGGGCGGCTTCACCTCCGACCTCGCCGCGGCGATCGACCAGGCCGTAGCTGACGGCGTCGACGTGATCAACTATTCGATTGGCGGCGGACGGACGGCCGCCCTTGGCGCCGACGAGATCGCCTTCCTGTTCGCGGCGGACGCCGGCGTCTTCGTCGCCACCTCCAACGGCAACAGCGGCCCCGCCCCGGCAACGAACGGCATCGCCGGCACACGTGCCGTGGCTGACCAGCGTGGGCGCGAGCACGCAGAACCGCTTCTTCGAAGGTTCGGCCACCTCCAGCGACGGGATGGGAATTCTTCTGGCGCGTCGATCACCGGCGGTACCGGCGAGTTGCCTCTCGTCGACGCAGCCGATGCCGGCAGCGAACTCTGCGCTCCGGGCGCGCTCAATCCGACCGTCGTCGCCGGCAAGATCGTGCTGTGCAAGCGCGGCACCTATGCGCGCGTCGCCAAGAGCTATGCCGTCTACCTGGCCGGCGGCGCAGGAATGATCCTCTACAACACCTTCGACGCGGACAGCCTGAACACGGATACGCACTGGGTTCCATCCGTGCACGTCAACTTCACCGACGGGAGTGCGATCAAGAGCTACATCGCGACGGAAGGCGCGTCTGCAGTCGCGCAGATAAACGGAGGCTCCGCAGTCCTGGTCGATGCGCCGTGGATGGCCGCCTTCTCTTCCCGCGGTCCGAACGTCTTCGGCGACATCATCAAGCCCGACATCACCGCGCCCGGCGTGCAGATCCTGGCCGGTGCGTCGCCGTTCCCCGACCCGGGCAATGTGCCGGGCGAACTGTTCCAGGCCATCGCCGGCACGTCGATGTCGAGCCCGCACATCGCCGGCATCTTTGCGCTGATCAAGCAGGCCCATCCGAACTGGACCCCGGCGATGGCGAAGTCGGCCATCATGACCACCGCGTATCAGGACGTGATGAAGGAAGACGGCGCGACGCCGGCCGATCCGTTCGACATGGGCGCCGGCCACGTCAAGCCGGGCAGTCCGAATCACAAAGGCTCCGCGTTCCAGCCGGGCCTCGCATACGATGCCGGCCTGTTCGAATACGCCGCGTTCACCTGTGGTGCGAATCTGGGCGTCTTTACCACCGGAACCTGCGCGTTTCTCGAGTCGATCGGCGTGCCGTCGGACCCGAGCGACCTGAACCTGCCTTCAATTGGCATCGACGGCCTGGCGGGCAGCCAGACCGTCAAGCGCACGGTGACCAGCGTTGCCCAGGAGAACGGCTGGCGCGAGTACACGCCCTGGGTCGAAACGCCACCGGGATACAACGTCACGGTGAGCCCCTCGACGATCCGGCTGAAGAGCGGCCAGTCCGCCACCTATGAGGTCACCATCACCAACGATTCGGCGCCGGTAGGTGAATGGCGTCACGGTGCGCTGACCTGGAAGGACAAGACGGGCAACTACAGCGTCCGAAGCCCGATCTCGGTCAGTGCCGCGTTGTTTGCCGCGCCGGAGGCTGTGACGGGCAGCGGGGAGTCCGGCTCGGCGAGCTTCGACATCGGGTTCGGCTACACAGGCTCGTACTCCGCTGCGGCCCACGGGCTCGAGCCGGCCGCCGTGACCAGCGACAACGTGGTGCAGGATCCGGATCAGACCTTCAACCCGGGAGATGGCTTCAGTAACCTGCACCAGTTCAACCTGTCCGGCGCGGCGTTATTGCGCTTCGCACTTCCGCCGGAGGCGACCGAGTCCAGGCGCGGACCTCGATCTCTTCCTCTACGACCCGAACGGCAATCTCGTCGCATCGAGCACCAACGGCGGCACCGACGAAGAGATCGAGGTACGTCCTGCCGATGGATGGCACGTGGAGCCTCTATGTCCACGGGTGGTCGACGCCGGGGGGCGACTCCGACTACGACCTGTACTCGTGGGCCATCTCCGCAACGCCCGGTGGCAACCTGAGCATCGACGCCGCCCCGACGAGTGCACACTCAAGGGGCCCGGGAACCGTAAATGTCAGTTGGTCCGGTGCGACGGCGGGGCAGTGGCATCTCGGCGCGGTCTCGCCACACCGGTCCCTCCGGACTGCTGGGCCTGACGAAGATCGAGGTCGACAACCGCTAATTGGTTCGGGGCCCGGGGCTGGTCTCCCTCGAGAGACCGGCCCCGAGACGCTCGCGCGCTGCGCCGTTTCCAGGGCGGCCGTGGGTCGATCACCTGCCCGGCCCGGCCGGGCGCTGCCTTTCAAATCCTCGGGCAGGACCTCGTCCTTCGACGTACAGAGCCTCGGCGCGCGGCTGCCGCTGCCGTGGTAGTTGTACAGCCGCTCGCCGACCTTGAGCTGAACGAACGTCCCGTTGACCAGCATCTGCTTGTATCGCATGCCGGGCTGCGGACAGCCGAGGCTGCCGTCGGGCCAGTCGACTTCCTCGACGCGGACGACCACGATGTCTTCCGGCTTGATGCCGAGTCGCTTCGCCAGGTCCTCGATCGCCGAGCGAGCGGCCTGCCTGATCGGTGATTGGGCTTCCTGCATCTGACGTCCCTCCTGGCCGGAAGCATCGGCCGTGCGCCACGCCAAGGGCGGGGAAACCGAAAGCGAAGGTACGGCCGAACCGAACAACGCGGTTCCGCGAGTGCGACGCCGATCGCCGCCTGCGGTGCCACGAGCAGAAGCGCCGTCACAAGATGCGCGAGCCCTACGGGCGACAGGCGACAGGCGGGTGGGCAATCCATCATTGCGTCACAGGAACCACTCACTGTGCTCTGCCTGGGCCAACGGCAGGGGCACGATCCAGTGGCTGACCGTAGAGAGGCTACCCCAGTTCCCCGCTCTGACACGCCCGGGATCCGCGTGGGCCGCAGCATCTCTCCGCTACTTCAGTATCCGGAACATGTTGTGCTGCGCATCCGTGAACGTCGGCAGGTCGAAGCGCTCCTCGATGCGCTGCGCCGCCTCGAGGATGCGCGGATGCTGCAGCAGCGCCGCGTCGCGGGTGACCAGCACCTGGTCGGTCGACGACATCCAGTAGTTCACGCCGGCCGCGGTCCTCGGGCCAGTCCGAAACCAGCCTCGCCTCCATGCCCTGCTCGGCGGCGAGGCGCTGGATCACCGGCAGCAGGTCGATGTAGCGGTTGGTGGCCTGGAAGACGATCACGCCGTCGGGCGCGAGGTGGCGCACGTACAGCGCCATCGCCTCGCGCGTGATCAGGTGCATCGGGATCGAGTCGCCGGAGAACGCGTCGATGCCGAGCACCTCAAAGCCGCGCGGGCCCGACAGCTTCAGTTCCTGCTCGAGGCTCAGGCGACCGTCGCCGACGACGACGTCGATCTTCGCGGGCGAGTCGCGCAGGAAGGTGAACTCGCGCCGCTCGATGTCGATCACCTTCGGGCTGATCTCGTAGAAGGTCATCGTGTCGCCGTCGCGGCCGTAGGCGGCCACGACGCCGGCGCCCAGCCCGATGACGCCGACCTTGCGCGGCGCCGGCCTCGCTTCATCGAGCGCTGCGAACAGGCGGCCGTAGCCGGAGGTGGGGCCGAAGTAGTCGGCGGGCTGGCCGCGGTACTGCTCGTCGAGCAGCTGCCCGCCGTGCATGATCGCGCCGTGCAGCATGGCGCGGTACCTCACGCCTTCGACCTCGCGGTCGTGCGTGCGCACCACGCCGTAGAAGTCGCGCTCCATCACCCGCTTGCCGGCGCCGTAGTCGATGCCGGCGCTGATCGCGAAATACGCGGTCAGCGCGGCGGCGAGCAAGCCACCGAGGCGCGCCATGCCGCTGAGTCGCAAGGCGAGCAGCACGGCCAGCGCGACCAGCGCGACGTTCAGTTCGAAGTAGCCTCGCAGCACGTTCGGCGCGACCAGCGCCACCAGCACCGCGCCCGCGGCGCCGCCGAGGGAAAGCATCAGGTAGAAGCGCGTCAGGTGCTCGGGCGCGGGCCGGGCGCGCGCCAGCTCGCCGTGGCACACCATGCAGGCGACGAAGAGCCCGACGAAGAACAGCGGTGCCGCCGTGTGCAGGTCGAGCGAGGCGATCTGCCAGGCCATCGCCGGCACCAGCAGCAGCGCCGCGCCGAAGAAGAGCGGCCGCACGTACCAGCGCGGATGGTCGAAGCAGAGGATGAAGGTGACGAGGTACAGCGACAGCGGCACGACCCACAGGAACGGCACGCTGGCGATGTTCTGCGTGACGTGGTTGGTCACCGCGAGCAGCATCACCGAGCCCATTGCGGAAAGCGACAGCCACAGCGCCTGCTCGGCGCCGCTGGGCGGCGCAGCCTTCACTGCGTGCGCCGCCGGGGATCCGGCGCGCTGCGCTTCGCCTTCGCCGCTGTGCGTCTCGCGCAGCGAACGCCACGCCGTGGCCACGCACAGCGCGACGAACGCCACGTACAGCGCCGACCAGGCGAGGCCCAGCTGGCGCAGGTTGAACCACGGCTCGGCGAGCACCGGGAAGCCGAGCAGCGCGAGCAGCGAGGCGAAGTTCGACAGCGCGAAGAGGCGATACGGCACCACGCTGCGGAAGCGCCGCCAGTACCACGACTGCAGCAGCGGCGTGGTCGTCGAGAGCAGGAAGTACGGCAGCCCGATGGTCACCGTAAGCAGCAGCAGGATGCGCGCAATCGGTGCCTCGTCGCCCTGCGGCTTCCAGCTTTCGGCGGCGAGGATCGGCAGCGTGGCCAGCGAAACCACGAGCAGGACGACGTGCAGCAGCGTCTGCCGCCGTGCCCCCAGCCGCGTGGTGGCGTCGGCATAGGCGTAGCCGGCGAGCAGCGCGCTCTGGAAGAACACCAGGCACGTGGTCCACACGGAAGAAGCGCCGCCGAACCAGGGCAGGATCTGCCTGGCGATGATCGGCTGCACCAGGAACAGCAGGAACGCCGAGAGAAAGATCGTCGCCGCGTAGGGGACCACCGCGGCGGTGCTGACGGGCATTGCGGGCGAGGATGCGGCGACGGCCATGCGGGCGGCTACGGATGCGGATTCGCGGAAGCTGCGGATGATACGTACCCGCCCGCGCCGGAACCGGGGCGGCAGTGGTCCAACGGTTGCCCGTCGCGCTCGGAGCGCCGGGGCCTAGTGGCCGAAGACGTCCTTGTAGCTGACGTACACCGTCAGCATCAGCACCGGAACCAGCACGATCCAGCCGAGCCCGAAAGGAATCGAGGCCACGATCGCGGCGACGATGTACAGCACGCCGTAGACGAGGAAAGGCACGACGTTCTTCAGGCAGGCGGCGAGGCTCGCCTTCATCGCCCGCACCGGCGAAACGCTGCGGAACACGACCAGCGCCGGCGCGAACCAGATGGCCATCGTGACCACCAGGCCGAGGGCCGAGGCCACCAGCACGCCGAGCATGCCGACCGTCAGGCTGGCCATCACGCCGTTCGCGCTGTGCTGCGCCTCGCCGGCCATCAGGCCGAGGATCGCGCCGGCGCCCAGCGTCGCCGCCACGAAGGCGATCAGCAACGACGCGGCCACCATCAGCGCGCCGAGCACCACCAGCGGCGCCAGGTGCTCGCGGAAGCCGCTGAACAGGTCGCCGGCCGCGGGCATGCCGCCGTCGTCGACCTTGCGCGCGGCAAGCATCCAGCCGCCGGCGAACACCGGCAGCAGCAGCGAGATCGCCAGCCCGCCGAGCACGGGGACAAAGCCGAGCACGATCAGGATGACGATCAGGACCAGCGCCATCACGATCCAGATCCCGGCGCCCTTGGTGAACAGCGGCCACGCCTCGGTCCACCAGGCGAGGCCGCGCCCGGCGTCGACGACGTTGTGCCTGAGGTGCTTCGCTTCCGGATGAGAAACAGGAACGTTCGTCTGTTCTTCGGTCATCACCTGCCTCCCGGTCAATTGCGCCGCCGCGGTGGAAACATCGCTCCCGACCCGGCGGGGCGGCGAAACGATGGCGCCGGGACGGGCGGACCTGACTCGGCGACGGATCGCCGGCAGGCACCACCGATCATCCGCTTGCGTGCGGGCGGCGGCAATACGCGATGCTGCGAGCGCTTCAGGCGCCGGTCGGCAGGAAGCCTTCGGTCGAGAGGTAGCGCTCGCCGGTGTCGTAGTTGAAGCCGAGCACGCGGCTGCCGGCAGCCAGTTCGGGCAGCTTCTTCGCGATCGCCGCCAGCGTCGCGCCGGAACTGATGCCGACCAGCATGCCCTCCTCGCGCGCGGCGCGGCGGGCCATCTCGCGCGCCTCTTCCGCGTCGACCTGGATCACGCCGTCGAGCAGCGCGGTGTGCAGGTTGGTTGGCACGAAGCCGGCACCGATGCCCTGGATCGGGTGCGGCGACGGTGCGCCGCCGGAGATCACCGGCGAGGCCGCCGGCTCCACCGCGAACACGCGCAGCTTCGGCCAGGCTTTCTTCAGCACCTGCGCGCAGCCGCTGATGTGGCCGCCCGTGCCGACGCCGGTGATCAGCGCATCGACGCCTTCGGGAAAGTCGGCCAGGATCTCCTGCGCGGTGGTGTGCGCGTGCACCGCGACGTTGGCCGGGTTGTCGAACTGCTGCGGCATCCACGCGCCGGGCGTGGCGGCGAGCAGTTCCTCGGCGCGGGCGATCGCGCCCTTCATGCCCTTCTCGCGCGGCGTCAGGTCGAAGCTGGCGCCGTAGGCGAGCATCAGTCGGCGGCGCTCGATGCTCATGCTGTCCGGCATCACCAGGATCAGCTTGTATCCCTTGACCGCGGCGACCATCGCCAGGCCGATGCCGGTGTTGCCGGAGGTCGGCTCGATGATCGTGCCGCCGGGCTTCAGGACGCCGCGCGCCTCGGCATCCTCGACCATGGCGAGCGCGATGCGGTCCTTGATCGAGCCGCCCGGGTTGGCGCGCTCGGACTTGATCCACACCTCGTGGCCGTTGCCGAACAGCCGGTTGACGCGGATGTGCGGCGTATCGCCGATGGTGTGCAGGATGGTGGCGGCTTTCATGGCATCTCCTTGTTCTTGCGGACTGGAGAGCGTCGCACATTCGCGGGCGCGCTTGCGCCGGGCTGCGCTATTTGCTTATTCGGGTACCCTCGTCCGGCCCCGGCCTGCCTTCGCCCGCGTGAACCCGAACGCCGCTCAGTTGTGGACCGCGCCGCGCTGGGCGCTGGCGCTGCTGCTCGCCTGCCTGAGCATGCTCGGGCCGTTCACGGTCGACACCTACCTGCCGGCGTTCTCCGGCATCGCGCAGGCGCTGCCCGCCACGCCGCTGCAACTGCAGCAGACGCTGTCGGCGTACCTGTTCGGTTTCGCCTTCATGAACCTCTTCCACGGCGCGCTGGCCGACAGCTTCGGCCGGCGGCCGGTCGTGCTCGGAGGGGTGGCGGTCTTCACGCTGGCGTCGGTCGGCTGCGCGCTGGCCGCCACGCCGGCGCAGTTGATCGCCTTTCGCGCGCTGCAGGGACTCGCCACGGGCGCCGGCATCGTCGTCTCGCGCGCGGTGATCCGCGACATGTTCCCGCCGGCCGAGGCGCAGCGCGTGATGTCGCAGGTGACGCTGTTCTTCGGCCTCGCGCCGGCGATCGCGCCGCTGATCGGCGGCGTGCTGTTCGTGCACATCGGCTGGGAGGCGGTGTTCTGGTTCCTGGCCGCGCTCGGCGCCGCACTCTGGCTCGCCAATGTTCGCCTGCTGCCGGAAACCCTGCACGCGCAGGACCGGCAGCCGTTCAACGTCCGCAACCTGATGCGCGGCTACGCGAGCCTGGTGGGCAGTCCGCGCTTCGTGCTGCTGGCGCTGGCCAGCGGCGTGCCGTTCAACGGCATGTTCCTGTACGTGCTGTCGGCGCCGGCCTTCCTCGGCGAACTGCTGCACTTGTCGCCGACGCAGTTCTTCTGGTTCTTCTGCATCAACATCGCCGGCATCATGGGCGGCGCGTGGACGAGCGGGCGGCTCGCCGGCCGGATCGAGCCGCGCCGCCAGGTGCGCTGGGGCTACGCGATCATGACGACGATCTCGCTCGTCAACGTCGTCGCCAATGGCCTGTTCGAAGCCCACGCCGCGTGGGCGCTGCTGCCGATCGCGGTCTATTCGTTCGGCTGGGCGCTGGTGACGCCGGTGGTCACGCTGATGCTGCTCGACGTGGTGCCCGAGCGGCGCGGACTCGCCTCGTCGCTGCAGGCCGTGATCGGCAGCGTGGCCAACGGCATCGTCGCCGGCGTGCTGGCGCCGCTGGTGATGCACTCGACGCTGGCCCTGGCGATCGCCTCGCTGGGTCTGATGAGCGTCGGGCTGGCCGCGTGGCTGGCGCTCGGCCTGCGCCGCTTCGCGCTGTCGCGTTGAATGCCTGGGCCGCGTCAGTGGCCGAGGATCTTGGAGAGGAAGTCCTTGGTGCGGTCGCTCTTCGGATTGTCGAAGAACTCGTGCGGCGTGTTCTGCTCGACGATCTGGCCCTCGTCCATGAAGATCACGCGGTCGGCCACGGCCTTGGCGAAGCCCATCTCGTGGGTGACGCACAGCATCGTGATGCCCTGATTGGCCAGCTCGACCATCACGTCGAGCACTTCCTTGATCATCTCCGGGTCGAGCGCCGAGGTCGGCTCGTCGAACAGCATGATCTTCGGCGTCAGGCACAGCGCGCGGGCGATCGCCACGCGCTGCTGCTGGCCGCCGGACAGCTGCAGCGGATACTTGTTCGCCTGCTCGGCGATCTTCACGCGCGTGAGCTGCTGCATCGCGCGCTCGACGGCGTCCTTCTTCGGCGTCTTGCCGACCCACATCGGCGAAAGGGTCAGGTTCTCCAGCACCGTCAGGTGCGGAAACAGGTTGAACTGCTGGAACACCATGCCGACTTCCCGGCGGACTTTCTCGATCGCCTTGATGTCGTCGGTCAGTTCGATGCCGTCGACGCGGATCGTGCCCTCCTGGTGCTCCTCGAGCCGGTTGATGCAGCGGATCAGCGTCGACTTGCCGGATCCCGACGGCCCGCAGATGACGATCCGCTCGCCGGGCTTCACCGCCAGGTCGATGTCGCGCAACACGTGGAAATTGTTGCCGTACCACTTGTTGACCTTCTCGAAGGTGATGATGTGCTGCGTCGTCATAGGCGAGGCCCAAGGAAGCTCCCCTCTCCCCTGGCGGGAGAGGGGCCGGGGGAGAGGGGAAGATGTCGGAGTATTTCTTCGAGCACGGACTCCGTGCGCGCCAGTACGTCGTCGTTCCAGAACCGCAGCACCGTGAACCCCTGCTCGCGTAGCCAGACATCCCGCTCCGCGTCGCTCGTGCTTCCCAGGTGCTGCCCACCATCGACTTCGATAACGAGCCGCGCGGCAAGACAGACGAAGTCGACGATGTAGGGGCCGATCGGCTGCTGGCGCCGGAACTTGCCATCGGCGAGGCGATTGGCGCGCAGGCGCTGCCACAGCACGCGTTCGGCGTCGGTGGCGTCGCGGCGCATCTGCCTGGCGAAAATCCGCTGCCTGTCGCTCACTGACCCCTCTCCCCTGGCCCCTCTCCCTCGAGGGGAGAGGGGGAAACCGGCCGTCCTCCGCTTTCGCCCCGAACAGCAGGGAAACCGCCTAGCGCGTCTTGCTGCGGCCGAGCTGGTGTTCGATCCACAGGCTGTAGCGCGACATCGAAAAGCAGAAAACGAAGTAGATCAACGTGATGAACAGGTAGCCCTCGATCTTGAACGGCCGCCAGTCCGCGTCCGAATTCAGCGCCAGGCTCAGCGCGCCGGTCAGTTCGTACAGCGACACGATCGTCACCAGCGAGGTGTCCTTGAAGATGGCGATGAAGCTGTTCATGATGCCCGGCACCACCATGGCGAGCGCCTGCGGCAGAACGATCTTGCGCTGCGTCTGCCAGTAGGTCAGGCCAAGCGACTGCGCCGCCTCGACCTGTCCCTTCGGGATCGCCTGCAGGCCGCCGCGCACGACCTCGGCCAGGTACGCCGCGGAGAACAGGGTGATGCCGACCAGCACCCGCAGCAGGACGTCCGGTGACTTGCCGACCGGCATGAACAGCGGAAACAGGAAGCTCGCCATGAACAGCACGGAAATCAGCGGCACGCCGCGGATCAGCTCGATGTAGACGATGCACAGCGAGCGGATCGCCGGCAGGTCGGAGCGCCGCCCGAGCGCAACGACGATCGAGATCGGATAGGCGAGCACGATGCCGAAGGTGGCCAGCATGATGGTCAGCGGCAGGCCGCCCCACTGGTCGGTCGTCACCGGTTCGAGCCCGAACCAGCCGCCGCCCATCAGCACGAAGAAGGTCGGCACGACCGCGATCCAGAGCGCGGCCAGCCACGGCTTCCAGAACGTGCGGATGCAGCTGACGACGAGCAGGGCCACGAGCAGGATCGTCGCCACCTCGGGCCGCCACTGTGCTTCGTACGGGTAGCGACCGAAGATGATCAGGCGGAACTTCTCGACGACCACGCCCCAGCAGGCGCCGGTGCCGCGCGCGGCCTGGCAGGTTTCCGCGTTGGTGACGACGACGGCATTGAACACCGCCCAATTGACGAGGCCCGGCAGCACGTACGCGGCGAGCGCGATGATCAGCAGCGTGACCGCGCTGCTGCGCAGGTCACCGAACAGGTTGCTGCGGATCCAGGGAACGAATCCCTCGGTCCTGACCGGCGCCGGCCGCGGCTTGATCGGTTGGAAGACGGCCGACATCTAGCGCTCCTTGATCGCCGCGCGCTTGTTGTACCAGTTCATGAACGCACTGGTCGACAGCGACGTCGTCAGGTAGACGGCCATGATGATGGCGATGCACTCGACCGCGCGGCCGGTCTGGTTCAGCGCGGTGTTGGCGATCGAGACCACGTCGGGGTAGCCGATCGCCACGGCCAGCGACGAGTTCTTGGTCAGGTTCAGGTACTGGCTCGTCATCGGCGGGATGATCACGCGCAGCGCCTGCGGCAGGATGACCAGCCGCATCGACTGCGCCTTCGACAGGCCGATGCTGCCGGCCGCCTCGACCTGGCCGTGCGACACCGAGGCGATGCCGGCGCGCACGACCTCGGCGATGAACGCCGACGTATAAAGGACCAGTCCCAGCAGCACCGCCATGAACTCCGGCGTCGCGGTCGCTCCCCCGATCGTCTGGAAGCCGTCGATCACCGGCGTGCTCCATGCCGTCGGGGCGCCACCGGCGATCCAGCCCGCCACTCCTGCGGCAATCACGATCGCGATCGGCACGAGCACCATGCTGCCGGGCTGGCCGGTCTGCTCGAAGCGGCGCATGGCCCAGCGACGATAGAACCAGGCAAGCACCGCGCCGACCAGCACGCCGACCCCCGCAAGCGCCTGGCCCAGGCCCCACACCGGCACCGGAAAGACGAATCCGTTGTTGCTCAGGAAAAACAGCCCGCCGATCGAGATGGCGTCGTACAACGGCGGCAGCGCATCGGTCAGGAACAGATACCACATGAGCAGCTGCAGCAGCACCGGCACGTTGCGGAAGAACTCGACATAGCCGTAGCAGATGCCGCGCACGATCGCGTTGTGAGAAAAGCGGCCGATGCCGAGCATCGTGCCGAGCAAGGTCGCCAGCACGATGCCGATGACGGCCACCCGCAGCGTGTTCAGGATGCCGACGAGAAAGGCCATCCAGTACGGGTCGAGCGCGTCGTAAGGCACGATGCTCTCGCCGATATCGAACCCCGCGGCGCCGGAGAGAAAGCCGAAACCGCTCTGGATGCCGCGCGCCTCCATGTTGGCGAGCGTGTTCTGCGCCAGGTACCAGACGCCGAAGCCGATCGCCAGCACGGCGACGAACTGATAGACGAGCCCGCGGAACGCCTGGCTGCGCCATGACCAGTCGCGCCGCTTCGGCGGTGCGCGCTCAGGCATTCATCGACTCCTTGCGACGTTGGCCGCTGTACGGCTCTGTTCGGACCTGCGCAAAGCCGGCGCTGCTCGCGCCGGCTTTGCGCAGCGCTCTTCCGGAGAAAAGCGCGGCGCGCGCGGCCGCGGCGGTTCCCGCCGGGCCACGCGTCAGTGCATCAGCGCACCGGCGGCGCGTACATGATGCCGCCCTTGTTCCACAGCTCGTTGACACCGCGCGGCAGGCCGATCGGCGTCTTCGGTCCGACGTTGCGCTCGAAGATCTCGCCGTAGTTGCCGGTGGTCTTGATGGCGCGGACCATCCAGTCCTTGTCCAGCCCCAGCAGCTTGCCGGTGTCCTCGGACGTGCCGAGGATCCGCATCACCACCGGGTCCTGGCTTTCCTTGGCCATCTTCTCGACGTTGGCCTGCGTAAGGCCGTACTCCTCGGCCTCGACCAGGCCATAGACGACCCACTTGGCGATGGCGAACCACTCGTCGTCACCACGGCGCACGACCGGGCCGAGCGGCTCCTTCGAGATCAGTTCGGGCAGGATCACGTGCTCCTTCGGATCCTTGGCTTCCTTGTTGCGAATGGAGGCCAGGCCCGAGGCGTCGGTCGTGAAGGCGATGCAGCGACCGGAGAAGTACGCGCCGGTGGCCGCTTCCTGCTTCTCGAACACGACCGGCTTCATGTTCAGGTTGTTGGCGCGCGAGAAGTCGGTCAGGTTCTTCTCGGTCGTCGTGCCGGACTGCACGCAGACGGTGGCGCCCTTCAGCTGCTTGGCGCTCTTGACCTTGCTCTTGACCGGCACCATGAAGCCCTGCCCGTCGTAGTAGGTCACGCCGGTGAAGCTCAGGCCCAGCGAGGCGTCGCGGCTCAACGTCCACGTGGTGTTGCGCGCGAGGATGTCGACCTCGCCGGACTGCAGCGCGGTGAACCTTTGCTGCGCGGTCAGCGGCACCCACTTGACCTTGTTGCCGTCGCCGAGCACGGCGGCCGCGATGGCGCGGCAGGTGTCGACGTCGAGACCGGTCCAGTTGCCCTGGCTGTCCGCCGCCGAGAATCCCGCCAGGCCGGTGTTGACACCGCAGACCACCGCACCGCGCGCCTTGATCGCGTCGAGCGTCTTGCCGGCATGCGCCGGCGTGGCGACTGCCGCAGCGGCAATCGCCGCGCTGCCCAGCAGCGCTTTGACTGAAGTCTTGTTCATGTTGGCAGAGCCTCCTTGTTTGGATTTCGAACCTCGACGCGCCCGGCAACCCGGCACGCGATCGGCCGTGCAATCTAGCACCGCGACAGAGGCAGCAGCAATTCGCTTGTTTCGTAGGGCGATGCCTACATTCCCTGTTTTGCGCCGCATTGCACCAATGCAGCGCTCACGTGCAAGCAGTGCATCGATGGCGCACGGCGAGGTCGGCGATGAGCTCGCGTGGCGTCTTCGTCAGGCCGGTGGCTCGGCCTCCACCGCTTCGGCCGGCACCGGTTCGGCCTCGCTGCTGGACGGTGCCTCCTGCTGCGCCTGCATCGCCCACAGGCGCGCGTAGGCGCCACCGGCGGCGAGCAGCTGCGCGTGGGTGCCGCGCTCGACGACGCGGCCGCCGTCGATCACCACGATCTGGTCGGCGTTGACGATCGTCGAAAGCCGATGGGCGATCACCAGCGTCGTGCGGCCGGCCGCGATCGCCTCGAGTTCGGCCTGGATCACGCGCTCGGTCCGGCTGTCGAGCGCCGAGGTCGCCTCGTCGAAGACCAGGATCGCCGGGCGCTTGAGCAAGGTGCGGGCGATTGCCACGCGCTGCTTTTCGCCGCCCGAGAGTTTCAGCCCGCGTTCGCCGACCATCGTGTCGTAGCCGTCCGGCAGGCGGCTGACGAACTCGTGCAGTTGCGCGGCACGCGCGGCGGCGACGATCTCGTCCTTCGTCGCCTCGGGGCGGCCGTAGCCGATGTTGTATTCGATGGTGTCGTTGAACAGCACGGTGTCCTGCGGCACGATGCCGATCACGGCGCGCAGGCTGGCCTGCGTCACCCGGCGCACGTCCTGCCCGTCGACCAGCACGCGGCCGCCCTGCGCCTCGTAGAAGCGGAACAGCAGGCGCGCCAGCGTCGACTTGCCGGACCCGGTCGGCCCGACCACCGCGCAGGTGGTCCCCGCCGGCACCTCGAAGTCGACGCCGAACAGCACCTGGCGGCGCGGGTCGTAGGCGAAGTCGACCTTCTCGAAGCGGATCGCGCCGCCCGCGAGCTGCAGCGGCTGCGCGTCCGGCGCATCGTCGATCTCGCGGTATTCGTGCAGCAGACGGAACATGCGGTCCATGTCGATCATCGCCTGCTTTATCTCGCGGTAGACGACGCCGAGGAAGTTCAGCGGGATGTACATCTGGATCATGAAGGCGTTGACCAGCACCAGGTCGCCGATGGTCATCCGCCCTTCCGCGACGCCGAGCGCGGCGCGCCACAGGATCAGCGTCACGGCGGTGGCGATGATCAGCTGCTGGCCGCTGTTGAGCAGGTTCAGCGACTGCTGCGACTTGATCGCCATCCGCTCGCTTTCGCCAAGCGTGGCGTCGTAGCGGCGCGCCTCGAACTCCTCGTTGCCGAAGTACTTGACCGTCTCGAAGTTGAGCAGGCTGTCGACCGCGCGCGAGGCGGCCTTGGCGTCGAGCTCGTTGACCTGGCGGCGGAACTGCGTGCGCCAGTTGGTCACGAAGAAGGTGAACGTGATGTAGCCGAACAGGCTCGCGACCACGATCGCCGCGAACCAGATCTCGTAGTGCCACAGCAGGTAGCCGAGCACCAGGGAGAGCTCGACCAGCGTCGGCAGGATCGAATACAGGGTGAAGCTGACCAGCGTCGTGACGCCGCGGATGCCGTGGTCAATGTCGCGCGTGACCGAACCGGTGCGCCGCTGCAGGTGGTAGCGCAGGCTGAGCGAATGAAGGTGGCGGAAGGTCTGCAGGGAGAGGGTGTGCACCGCCGCCTGCGTGACCTTGGCGAAGAAGAACTCGCGCAGTTCGGTGAACAGCGAGGTGGACAGTCGCAGCAGGCCGTAGCCGGCGATCAGCGCGACCGGCACCGCCAGCACCGCGCCGGCGGGCAGCTGCACCAGCGTGTCGACGATCTGCTTGAGCAGGATCGGCACGCCGACCACCGCCAGCTTGGCCGTCACCAGGCAGCCGGCCGCGAACAGCACTCGCCCCCGGTAGCGCCACAGGTAGGGCAGCAGCGCGCGCAGCGTGCTCCAGTCGCCGCGCGACTCGCCCGGCGCCAGCGCGGCGCTGGGCTCGCGGCCGCGCGCCATCCTCACGCCGCGCATAGACTGAACCCGGCACGCGGCCGCCGCGGGGCTTCCTGCTTCATTGGAAATGACACGGTGCTTCGCACTTCAACGAGCCGCATTATTGACGATGATGGCCAGCGCACGCGAAGGCCTGCACCGCGGAACGGGTGGACAATTCCGCACCAGGCTCATTTATGGAAAGAAGGAAAAAGCCCGATGAACGACACGCCCGTTCGGTTGCCGGACACCCACGCGGTGCTGCGCGTGATGCCGATGCCTGCCGACGCCAACATCCACGGCGACGTGTTCGGCGGCTGGATCATGGCCAACGCCGACGTCGCCGGCGCGATACCCGCCGCGCGCCGGGCCAATGGCCGCGTGGCGACGATCGCGGTGACCAGCTTCCTGTTCAAGAACCCCGTCTTCGTCGGCGACCTGCTGTCGTTCTATGCGCGGGTGCTCAAGACCGGCAACACGTCGATCACCGTCGAGGTCGAGGTCTACGCCGAGCGCAACCGGCTGCAGGCCGAAGTCGTCAAGGTCACCGAGGCGACGCTGGTGTACGTGGCCACCGACGCGGAGCGGCGCCCGCGCGCGCTGCCGCCGCTGGACAGCGCCACGGGCCGCTGAGGCCGGCGTACGCCGCGCGGTCCTGCGCAGGGGATGGCCGCACCCGGTGCCCGCGGGATACGATGACCCGTCGTGGTCCATCCCGCGCTGCGAAGCGGAGTGGAATGGCCGCGCCATCCGATGCCGGACCAATCCGACCTGGAGGGAAAGACAATGAAACCGATGATCGACGCCGATGAAATGCTCACGCAGATGACTGCGCAGGCAGTGGCGCAGGGCGAGGGCCTGCGCTCGACCGTGCGCGACCTCACGTTGCAGGCGCTGCAGTCGCGCGAGCTTTCGCTGGCGCAGATCAAGTCGGTGATCGGCTCGGTCACGAAAGGCGTGGACCTCGGCGCGATCCAGGGCCAGCTCGATGCCGACGAGGTGTTCGCGCAGGCGCTCTCCGGCATGGATGACGCCCTGCTCAAGGCGGTCCAGGCCAGCCGCATCGCGCTGAACCAGATCACCGGCGAGCGGGAGTTCCGCGACTCGCACCTGAAGAAGGCGCTCGACGACCTCGAGCGCCTGGAGGACGAGTTCCTCGCGACCGTCAAGAAGGCGGCCGGAGGGGCCGGCTCGCCGTTCAAGTCGCAGTGGAGCGGCGCACTCCAGGAGCAGATGAACGCCGGCACGGCGACCGGGCAACAGGTAATGGCGATGATGGAGCAGTACGGAAGCCAGATCCAGAAAGCCGCACGCGCGCAGCGCGACGCCGGCTTCCGTGCCGCTCACGCCATGGCGCAGAACTTCGCCACGCTGGCCAGCGGCGTGCTGATCGGGCTGACCGAAGCCATGCAGCAGGGCGCGGCGAAGTCCGCGGCAGGCAAGAAGCGCCGCTGAAGTCGGCGGCGGCCGCTGTCGCGCTGCGGGCAGGCCGCCCGCAGGGTCAACCGGCCCAGTGCGCCTCGATCCACGCCGCGGCGGTGAACATGCGGGCGTCATCGCCCGGTCTTGCCACCACCGTGATGCCGAGCGGCAGACCGCCCTCGGCCGTGCCGATCGAGGCCGGTACCGGCAGGCTGATCATCGGGCAGCCGAGCAGCTGCCACGGCCGGTTGAACACCGGATCGCCGGTCGAGGCGAGCCCGGCCGGCGCGCCGCCCGGTGCGCTCGGCGTGAGCAGCACGTCGGCTTCGGCAAACAGGCTGTCGATCGCGGCGACGCAGGCACGGCCAAGCTGCATCGCCAGCACATACTCGTGCGAGCCGATCGCCCGTCCTTCGTCGATCAGACCCACCAGCTTCGCCGATAGCTGCTCGCGGCGGTAGATGTACTCGGGCGCGAGGGCGCGCACCGTTTCGAACAGCTGCACCGTCTTCTGCGCCTCGAACAGCCCGTCGAAGACGCGCGGCCAGACGATCTCGGCGCGCCGCGCGCCCTTCTGCAGCAGCTTGAGCCCGGCCCGCTCGAGCGCCTCGAGCATGCTCGGCGCTGCGGCCGTCCGCTGCGATGTGGCGACCCAGCCGATCGCCGGTGCCTTGTTCATCCGCACCGCCTGCGACGGCAGGTCCTTCCACACCGGCTTGCCGGCAAGCACCGACGCGGCGAACGCCGCATCCTCGACCGTGCGCGAGAACACGCCGACTTCGTCGAGCGTGTCGGAGTTGGCCTTCACGCCGGAGCGCGAAATCAGCCGCGGCGACGGCTTGTACCCGACCACGCCGCAGAACGCCGCCGGGCGGATCACCGAGCCCGCCGTCTGCGTGCCGAGCGCGAGCGGCGCGAAGTGCGCCGCCACCGCCGCCGCGCTGCCGCTCGAGGAACCGCCGGGCGTGTGCGCGAGGTTGTGCGGGTTGCGGGTCGGGCCGGGAGTGAAATTGGCCAGCTCCGCACTCACCGTCTTGCCGAGCACGAAGGCGCCAGCATCCTTCAGCGCCGCCACGCAGGCCGCATCCGCAACCGGGCGGTGCCCGATGAAGATCGGCGAGCCGTAGCTGGTCGCGATGTCCGCCGTGTCGATGTTGTCCTTGACCGCCACCGGCAGGCCGTGCAGCGGTCCGCGGCGCGACACGAGCTGAAGTTCGCGCGCCGCGGCGATGGCCCGGTCGGCATCGAACCACGCGAACGCCTGCACGTCGCGCTCGCGCTCGTGGATCGCGTCGATGAACGAGCGGGTGACGGTCTCCGGCGACGCCTCGCCGGCAGTGATCAGCTGCGCCAGCGTCACGGCCGGCAGGCGATGCAGCGGTTCTCTCATGGCGGGCGATCTCCTTGCTCTTGTGCGTCTATGGGGTCGATCTTTCCGCGGCTGCGCCGCCCCCTCCGTTGAACGATAGCGGAAAGCAGGGCGGCTCGCGGCGACCGCGGGAGCGGCACAATCCGCATCCGCCCCTCATTTCAGACTTCGCATCCATCCGCCCCAGGTACCGGACGATGGCTTCCAGCCTGCTCGCACTGCTCGACGACATCGCGACGATCCTCGACGACGTCTCGGTGATGACCAAGGTCGCCGCCAAGAAGACGGCCGGCGTGCTCGGCGACGACCTTGCGCTGAACGCGCAGCAGGTCAGCGGCGTGGCCGCCGCGCGCGAACTGCCGGTGGTGTGGGCGGTGGCCAAGGGATCGATGCTCAACAAGGCGATCCTCGTGCCGGCGGCGCTCGCCATCAGCGCCTTCGCGCCGTGGGCGGTGACGCCGCTGCTGATGCTGGGCGGCGCCTTTCTCTGCTACGAGGGATTCGAGAAGCTGGCGCACCGATGGTTGCACCGTGGCGCCGCCGAAGCGCATCGGCAGGAGCTAACGCGTGCGCTCGTCGATCCGGCGGCCGACCTGATGGCGATCGAGAAGGAAAAGATCAAGGGCGCCGTGCGCACCGATTTCATCCTCTCCGCCGAGATCATCGTGATCAGCCTCGGCACCGTGGCCACCGCACCGCTGCCGCAGCGGATCGCCGTGCTGGTCGGCATCGCGATCATCATGACCGTGGGCGTGTACGGACTGGTGGCCGGCATCGTCAAGCTCGACGACGCCGGGCTGCATCTGCACCAGTCGATCGGGGACGGCGTCTTTTCGCGCCTGCGTCGCGCGCTCGGCGGTGCGATCCTGCGCGCCGCGCCGTACCTGATGAAAGGACTGTCGATCGCCGGCACCGCGGCGATGTTCCTCGTCGGCGGCGGCATCCTCGCGCACGGCGTGCCGGCGCTTCACCACGCGGTGGAAGCGATCGCGTCGGATGCCGGCGCGCTCGGCGCGGTCGTGCCGTTCATCGCGGACGCCATCGTCGGCATCGCGGCCGGCGCGGTCGTGCTGGCGGCGGTCGCGGGGATCGGAAAGCTGACGACGCGTGAATGAGCTGCCGTCGCTCGTTCCGGCGTGGCATCGGTCTGGCGCCACCGCCAGCGAGCCGTCCTCCACTGCGAAGTCAGGTCGATCGTTGCGGAGGAAGGTGTGCGACAGACAGAGCGAGCCCTGCCGGGCAATCACCCGGCAGGGCGCGAAGCAGGCGAAGCAACCGCCGCCGCTAGATTGGCTGACCCGGCTGTACCGGTCCGACTCGATACGGCCGCATCATCTCGTTGTCCTCGTGCTCGACGATGTGGCAGTGCCAGACGAACTGACCGGGCGTATTGAACTGCATCCGGATGCGCGTGACCTGTCCGGGATAGGCGATGACCGTGTCCTTGAAACCCGTCTCCCACGGCTCCGGCGGCTGCGGCACCGAGCCGGGCACCACCTGCACTTCCTGGGTGGCCTCGTTCACGAAGATGTCCTGACGGCCGAGGACCTCGAACAGCACCTCGTGCACATGCACGGGGTGTGCGTCGGCGGTGGCGTTGTAGAACTCCCAGACCTCGCTCGCGCCGAGCGCAGGATTCTCCGTGACCGGTTCCATCCACAACCGCTTCGCCCAGACGCCAGGAGCCACATTGGGGTCGCCGGCCACGGTGCCGAGCAGCGCCTCGGCCGGGGCGTCGTGCGAAGAACGCCGACATCTCCTCCAGCAGTGCCAGCGGCCGGGTCACCGTCGCCGGAGGCAGCGGAACAATCGCCGGCAGCTGCAGGAACTGCGGCGGCGTGGTCGGGTCGGGCGCAGGTGATGGCACGACATGCAGTTCCATGACCTGCCCCGTAGTGGCCGGATCCGCCACCGGGAAGTCGACGCCGGGCACGCCGCCACCGAAGGGTTCGTCCGGTCCGACGTTGCCGAGCACGTAATTGCCGACCGGCACGCTGGTGAAATCGACGATCAGGTCGGCGCGCTCCGCCGGACCCATCAGCAGCCGGTTGCCGTTGGTCGCCGTGAGGTTCACCGGCGCGGCGAGGAAGCCGCCGTCGTTGCCGATCGCCCAGCCTCGACGCCGGGAATCTGGCTGAAGTCGAGGATCAGGAAGCGCGACTGGCAACCGTTCAGCAGACGCAGGCGATACCGCCGCTGCTCGACGACCTGGAATGGCCAGGTGTTGCCGTTGACCATGATCATGTTGCCGAAGAACTCGGGGTTCCAGATCGGCGAGATGTCGGTGTCCGGGATGTACGGACCCGTGATCCCATCGAAGAACTCGCGCGTGTCGGGATAGAAAAGCGAGCCGTCAGCGTTGAACGAGCGGTCCTGGATCGCGATGGGGATCTCGTAGTAGGTCTTGTTCGGCGGGAACTTGTCGTTCGCCTTGGGTGCCGGTCCCGGCAAGCTGGCCTCGGTACCGAAGCGGCTGTCGAGCACCGCATCATCCCCTGCCGGGCCGCCACGGATGATGTAGAAGCCCGCGGGCCCCGCGTACACGTTCAGGCGCGTCATGCCAAGGGTGTGATCGTGATACCAGTCGAGCGCGGCGCGCCCTCGGTTCGGGTATTCGAAGGTGGCAAAGCCCGGACCCCAGGTTGCGCCAAAGTTCGCGGCCGCCTTGCTCGCGAAGAAGTCGTACCACGTGCCCTCGGTTGCATAACCTGCCGGAATGTCGTTCGTGTCCGGCAAGTACCACGCCTCGGCGTAGCCGTCGCTTTCGTCACCGACGCCCACGGCGCCGTGCACGTGGGTGACCATCGGCACCGGGCCAGTGTAGAAACCCGGTGTGGAGGTGAAAGTCGGCCGTGCGTCGCGGCCCGCGGTACCGCCGGGCGGATTCGCCCAGTGCAGGGTCGGATCGACCGGCAGCAGGTGCGGCAGGTGATTGCCGTTGGCGTCGACCAGGTCGTTGATCCACTTGATCCGTACCGGCCGGTCGTACTGCGCCTCGATGGTCAGCGACGGCGCGTTGTGCAGCAGCAGGCCTCGCTTGCTGTCCGACGTCACCGCGCCGTAGCCCCAGACCGTCGTAGCCGGCAGGCCCGCAGGCAGGATCTGCTGCGCGAACTGCTTCATCGAGATCTCGTAGTAGTCGGCGTTCTTCCCGCCCTTCTTCTTGACCTTGCCCGCGGTCGGCATCACGGGCGGAATGAGCAGCGGCGTCTGGTACTGCGGCACTGAATGCGGATCCAGCGTGCCGCCCGGAATCTGCGCCAGCACCTTCCGGATGCCGAACTTGTCGTAGGCGAACAAAGTCAACGCCGTGCCGCCCGTGTATGCAAGGAAACTGCGCCTGGAAACCATGGTGTCCTCCTTTTCCCCTTGTTCTTGCCAAGGCATGGTTGAAGCGCCTCGCGACAAGCACACGTTCAGGGCTTTTCGGGGCGCTTTGGCGCAGTTCGGAGGCGTGCGTCCTGCAAGAAGCGGCGCGGCGGAAAGGAAACTCCCGAGCGCCGGCCTTGCACCCGCATGCTCGGACGGCTGCGCTTAAGGACGAAGGTTAGGCAATCCGTGCTCCGCGCCGTTGACCTGAAGCACGTGGCGGTCACCTTCCCTCGGCTTCCTGCACATGGAAGGCGATCCTCTCCGCTGCGCCGTTCGGCGCGGGAAAGTACGGACGAACTTCAGGCAAATTTGCCCCGTTTACCAGATCCGGAATCGCCCCAGGGAACCGAAGTCGATATCGGACGATACTTAGGGGGCCGTCGCGTCTCCCTGCGAGTCGTCGAGGCCAGACCGGCGCGGCAGCTACAGAAACAGGTCCGGCAGCAACTGCTTCGAGCCCGGCACCACCGAATACTTCCCGAAGTCGGTCACGCCGGCCTTCTTCAGCACCTCGTCGTCGATGAAGAAGTTGCCGGTCGTGGTCGCGGCATCCGAGGTCAGGATGGCATAGGCCGCGTCGGCCATGATGTCGACGCTGCGGCAGTGCTCGGGCTTCACGCCGGGAATCATCTGCAGCGCCGCGGTCTGGATCACGGTGCGCGGCCACAGCGCATTCACCGCGATGCCGTACGGCCGGAACTCCTCGGCGTGGCCGAGCACGCACATGCTCATGCCGTACTTGGCCATCGTGTAGGCCACGTGCGGCGCGAACCAGCGCGCGTCCATGTTCAGCGGCGGCGACAGCGTCAGCACGTGCGGGTTGCGCTTGCGCTCGCCGGAGCGCTTCAGGTACGGCAGGCAGGCCTGCGTGCAAAGGTAGGTGCCGCGCACGTTGACGCCCATCATCAGGTCGAAGCGCTTCATCGGCGTCGCTTCGGTCGGCGTCAGGTTGATGGCGCTGGCGTTGTTGATCAGGATGTCGATGCCGCCGAACTTCTCGGCCGTGGCCCGCGCCGCGTCGACGACCTGCTGCTCCTCGCGGATGTCGACCTGCAGCGCAAGAGCGCGGCCGCCGGCGGCTTCGATCTCCTGCGCCGCGCTGTGGATCGTGCCGGGCAGCTTCGGATTCGGCTCGGCCGTCTTGGCCGCGATGGCGACGTTGGCGCCGTCGGCGGCGCAGCGTCTGGCAATCGCCAGGCCGATGCCGCGCGAGGCGCCGGAAATGAAGATCGTCTTGCCGTTCAGGTTCATTGCATCTCCTCGGAAATTCGTTGCCGCTGGCGGGCATCGCCCTCGATGACCTCGGCCAGGTGTTCGGCGACCCGCGCGTAAAGCCTCGGGCCGGGATGAAAGCCGTCGACGCCCATCAGGTCGGGCTGCATCACGCCGTCCATCGGCACGTGGTGCACCCGCGGCGCCGCGAGGGTCCAGGACTCGGCCCAGCGCGCCTGCGCGCGATTGTTCCGCCGCGACATCTGCCCCGCCCACCAGGCGAGCGGCTGCGGCAGCGAAGGAAACAGTTCCATCTCCGGCAGTGCCGGAAAGAAGACCCGCGTCACGCCCGCGTGGGCGTTGAGCCAGATCGCGATCCTGCCGCGGTGCTTCAGCGCCTCGGCGACCGGAACCTGCTGCGTGATGTCGTTGACGCCGAGGACGACGACCGCCAGATCCGCTTCCGGCACGTCCCCGTCCTGCAGATAGGCCAGCGCCGCCTCGGAGGTCAGCCCGGTCTGCGCGAGCAGCGTCCAGTGCACCGCGCCGTCGCGCCGCTGCGCGATCCGTTTCGCCAGCGGCCGGGCGAGCGCTTCGTCCTGTTGCTCCGCGCCGACGCCGGCCGCGCTCGAATCACCGATCACCAGCAGGCGCAGCGCATCGGTTCCGCGCCCTTCGCGCCCCTTGCGCGGGCCCGGCGGCTCGGGCAGGGGCACGACGCCGGCGCGGACCCCCTGCGCCTGCGCGTACAGCAGCGGAAACAAGCGCGAAGCGGGCGACGATGTCGATCATCGTGCGCGACCTGCCGTCATTTCTTCGGCCACAGCACCATCTGCGTGCAGCGGAACAGCGCGAGTGTCCTGCCGCCGGCCACCTCTTTCACCGTTGCGTCCCACAACTGGGTCGTGCGCCCCAGGTGCACGCCGGTGGCGACCGCTTCGAGCGTGCCCTCGGCGG
The DNA here is from genome assembly GCA_963847675.1 of uncultured beta proteobacterium. GTDB lineage: Bacteria > Pseudomonadota > Gammaproteobacteria > Burkholderiales > Burkholderiaceae_F > JADJWR01. The sequence goes on along the minus strand of CAWKAP010000004.1, from coordinate 38,624 downwards.
CCGTGCCGAGGAAGTTGCACTTCAGCTCGATGGTGGTGAAGTTCTCGGCGCCGTCGGGCAGGTGCGCGATGGTCGCGAAACCGCAGGCGGTGTCCGCCAGCGCGATCACGCTCGCCGCATGCAGGAAGCCGTTGGGCGCCAGCATCTGCGGCTGGATCTGCAGCTGCATCGCGAGTTCGCGGTCGCCCAGTCGCACCACCTCCAGCCCGAACCAGCCGGGCAGGCGACCGGCGGCGCGCGCGTTCAGCGAGTCCAGGTCGACGTCACGGCGCAGCTTCATCGTCGTTCCTCAGCCGAAACGCGAGAAGTCCGGCTTGCGCCGCTCGAAGAAGGCGGAGAACGCCTCCCTGGCCTCGGCGCTCCCGAGCATCCGGCCGAACGTCCTCGCCTCGTCCTCGATCACCTTCTCGGTGACCGCCTTCCACGCCGATTTCATCAGCCGCTTGGTCTCGCGCACCGAGGTCGGCGGCAGGCCGTTGAAGCGCGCCGCCTGCTTCGTCGCGTAGCCGAGCACCTCGCCGGGCGGCAGGATGCGGTTGACGATCTTCATCTCCGCGGCCTCCTCGGCGCTCATCGGCTCGCCGAGCAGCAGCTTCTCGGCCGCCTTGTGATAGCCGGCGTTCATCGGCACCAGCAGGCTGGAGGCGAACTCGGCGCACAGGCCGAGCGAGACGAACGGCATCGAGAACATCGCGTTGTCGGCGCAGTAGACGAGGTCGCAGTGCAGCAGCATCGTCGTGCCGATGCCCACCGCCGCGCCGTTGACCGCGGCGATCACCGGCTTTTCCGCGTAGCCGAGCGCGGCCATGAACCGGAACACCGGCGCGTCCATGCCCGCCGGCGGGTTCTTCATGAAGTCCTCGAGGTCGTTGCCGGCGGTGAAGATGTCCGGCTGGCCGTGGATCAGGATCGCGCGCGCCGACGGGTCTTCGTGCGCCGCCACGATGGCGTCGGCCATCTGCTGGTACATCGCCACGGTGATCGCGTTCTTCTTCTCCGGCCGCGCGATCTCGATGCGCGCCACGCCGTCGGCTGTTTCGGTGCGGATGGTCATCTGCCTGTCTCCTGTCAACGCTCTCTGTCTCTCTGCTGTCATCGTCGCCGTCAGGCACTGCGCCCCGCCACCCTCCCCTCGGGGGAGGGTCGGGGAGGGGTCGTGTCAGTTGACATGCGGGCCGCCGCCCGGCCGCCCGAAGGTGGCCCGCCCAACATTCCCGCCGCGAGCGCACGTGCGATGCGCGCAGCGCATCGCGTCACGCGCGATCGCGCGCATGCGACTGCCTACACGCGCTCGAAAATCCCCGCCGCCCCCATCCCGGTGCCGACGCACATCGTCACCATGCCGTACTTGAGGTTCTTCCGGCGCAGCGCATGCACGACGGTGGCAGCGCGGATCGCGCCGGTGGCGCCGAGCGGATGGCCGAGCGCGATCGCGCCGCCCATCGGATTGACCTTCGACGCGTCGAGCCCGAGGTCGCCGATCACCGCCAGCGCCTGCGCGGCGAACGCTTCGTTCAGTTCGATCCAGCCCATGTCCTCGGCCTTCAGGCCGGCGTGCTTCAGCGCCACCGGGATCGCCTCCTTCGGGCCGATGCCCATGATCTCCGGCGGCACGCCGCGGATCGCGAACGAGACGAAGCGCGCCAGCGGCGTCAGGTTGAACTGCTTGAGGGCCTTCTCGCTGACCACGATCAGCGCGCCGGCGCCGTCGGAGGTCTGCGAACTGTTGCCGGCGGTGACGCTGCCCTTGGCGGCGAACACCGGCCTCAGCTTCGCCAGCGCCTCGCGGCTGGTGTCGGCGCGCGGGCCCTCGTCGAGAGATACGTTCTTCGTCGCCACGGCCAGTTCGCGGCTGGAAAGGTCCGGGAACTTCTCGACCACCTCGATCGGCGTGATCTCGTCGGCGAACTCGCCGGCCTTCTGCGCCGCGATCGCCTTCATGTGCGAGTGCTAGGCGAACTCGTCCTGCGCCTCGCGCGTGACCTTCCACTGCGCCGCGACCTTCTCGGCCGTCATGCCCATGCCGTAGGCGATGCCGATGTTCTCGTCGCGCTCGAAGATGTGGGCGTTGAACGACGGCTTGTTGCCGACCATCGGCACCATGCTCATCGACTCCGTGCCGCCGGCGATCATCACGTCGGCCTCGCCGACGCGGATACGGTCGGCCGCCATCTGCACCGCGGTCAGGCCCGAGGCGCAGAAGCGGTTGATGGTCACGCCGCCGACGCTCGACGGCAGGCCGGCCAGCAGCACCGCGATGCGCGCCACGTTCAGGCCCTGCTCGGCCTCCGGCATCGCACAGCCGACGATCGCGTCCTCGACCGCCTTCGGGTCGAGCGACGGCACCTGCGCCATCGCGCCGCGGATCGCCGCGATCAGCAGGTCGTCCGGCCGCGTGTTCCTGAATGCGCCCTTCGGCGCCTTGCCGATCGGCGTGCGCGTGGCGGCGACGATGTAGGCATCCTGGATCTGTTTCATATCGAGTCCTCTGTCGATCCCACATCTCCCCTCCCCTTCAAGGGGAGGGGCGGGGGTGGGGATGGGGTCAATTCACTGACGATCTTCTCAAGCACCGCATCGGTCTGCGCCAGCACCTCGTTGTTCCAGAAGCGCAGGATCCTGAAACCTCCGGCTCGCAAGTCGCCATCCCGCTTCTCGTCACTGACGCTTTCAGCATGCTGGCCGCCGTCCACTTCGATCACGAGCTTCCGTTCGAGGCATACAAAATCCAAAACGTAGTTCAGGAAGGGATGCTGCCGGCGGAATCTGACTCCGAGTTGCTCGCCCCGAATTCGCTGCCACAACAGGCGCTCGGCGTCGGTCGGTTGCTTGCGCAGCGACGTTGAGAACCGCTTTGCCGCCTTGCTGGTTTGACCAAGCATTGCTTCGCGACCCCATCCCCACCCTGGCCCTCCCCTTGAAGGGGAGGGGAACTGACATCAGTTGCGCACCGGTTTCCCAGTCTGCAGCATGCCCATCATCCGTTCCTGCGACTTCGGGTGGGCGACCAGTTGCATGAAGAGCTTGCGCTCCATGTCGAGCAGCCACTGTTCGTCGACCAGCGCACCGGCTTCGACGTCGCCGCCGCAGAGCACCTCGGCGATGAACGTCGCCAGCTGCATGTCGTGCGCGCTGATGAATCCGCCGTCGCGCATGTTGACCAGTTGCCCCTTGATGGTCGCCACGCCCGAGCGGCCGGCGACCGGGAAGCCCTTGATCCGCAGCGGCGGCCGGTAGCCGGTGGCGCTCATCGCGAACGCCTCGCCGATCGCCGTCCACAGCAGTTCGTGGCTGTTGAAGACGATCAGGTCGGACGCGAGCAGGTAGCCCATCGCGCGCGCCTCGAGCGCCGACTTGGCGACGTTGGCCATCGCCGCGTTCATGAACCAGTTGCGCACGAACGGGAACACGTCGGTCATGCCTGCCGCCTGCGCGGCGGCCGCCGCGCGCAGCGCGCCTTCCTTCAGGCCGCCGCCGCCCGGGATCAGGCCGACGCCGACCTCGACGAGGCCGATGTAGCTCTCCAGGTTGGCCACCCGTCGCGCGCAGTGCAGCAGCGTTTCGCAGCCGCCGCCGAGCGCCATGCCGCTGACCGCACCGACCACCGGCACCTGCGCGTACTTCAGCCGCATCATCGCCTGCTGGAACTTGGCGACCTCGGGGCCGATGGCCTTCGCGCCGCCGCTCATGAACACGCGGCAGCATCGCCTGCAGGTCCGCACCGACCGAGAACGGCTCGTCGGGCGACCAGATCACGAGGCCGCGGTAGCCGGCCTCGGCGGTCTCGACCGCCTTGTGCATGCCGGCGAGCACGCCCGGCCCGATCGCGTGCATCTTGGTCTTCAGCGACAGGACCAGCACCTCGGCGCCGAGCCCCTGCTCCAGGTGCCAGAGTCGCACCGAGTCGTCCTCGAACACCGTCGTTCCGCCCGTGTGCCCGGTCGCGGCGCCCTCGCCCGCCAGGGGCGCGCGGAAGATCTGCCGCGCGTAGACCGGCAGCTGCGAGCGGCCGACGAACTTCTTCTGTGCGGGCGACCACGAACCGTCCTTGCCGTGCACGCCGCCCGCCTTGGCGACCGGGCCCTCGAAGACCCACTTGGGCAGCGGCGCCTTGGATAACGCCTCGCCGGCGTCGACGTCGGCCTTGACCCATTCGGCGATCTGCTTCCAGCCCGCCGCCTGCCAGGTCTCGAACGGACCGGTCGACCAGCCGAAGCCCCAGCGCAGCGCGAAGTCGACGTCGCGCGCGGTGTCGGCGATCGACTCGAGATGCACGGCGATGTAGTGGAACGCGTCGCGGAAGATGGCCCACAGGAACTTCGCCTGCGGATGATCGGTCTCGCGCAGCAGCTTCAGCCGCTCGGCCGGGTCCTTCTTCTTCAGGATGCGGGCGATCAGCTCGTCGGCCTTGCCGGTGGACTCGACGTAATCCTGCTTCTTCGGGATCGAGCACCTTGATGACCTTGCCGTCCTTCCGATAGAAGCCGGCCTTGGCCTTCTGGCCGAGCGCGCCCTTGTCGACCAGTGCCTTGAGAACAGGCGGGGTGGCGAAGTGCGCGGCGAACGGGTCGAGCGAAGCCGGCAGCGTTTCCTGCATCGTGCGGATCACGTGCGCCATCGTGTCGAGGCCCACCACGTCGGCGGTGCGGAAGGTGGCGCTCTTGGCGCGGCCGAGCTTCGAGCCGGTGAGATCGTCGACGACGTCGTACGGGATGCCGTACTTCTCGGCCTCCTTGATCGTCGCCAGCATGCCGAAGATGCCGACGCGGTTGGCGATGAAGTTGGGCGTGTCCTTGGCGCGCACCACGCCCTTGCCGAGCGTGCTGGTCAGGAACGTCTCCGAGGTCGTCGAGGATCTGCGGCTTTGTCGCCGGCGTCGGGATCAGCTCGACCAGGTGCATGTAGCGCGGCGGATTGAAGAAGTGCACGCCGCAGAAGCGCGCGCGCAGCATCCGCGTCCATCACCTCGGACAGCTTCGTCGATCGACAGGCCCGACGTGTTCGACGCGAAGATCGCGTCCGCACCGATATACGGCGCGACCTTCCCGTACAGGTCGTGCTTCCAGTCCATGCGCTCGGCGATCGCCTCGATGACGACGTCGCAGTCACGCAGCAGTTCGAGGTGCTCCTCGTAGTTGGCCGCCTCGATGTACTGCGCGTCGTCCTTGTTGCCGAGCGGCGCCGGGTTCAGCTTCTTCAGGTTGTCGATCGCCTTCAGGACGATGCCGTTCTTCGGACCGTCCTTCGCCGGCAGATCGAACAGCACCACCGGCACCCTGGCGTTGACGCAATGCGCCGCGATCTGCGCGCCCATCACGCCGGCGCCGAGGACGGCGACTTTTCTCACGATGAAGTTGTTCACTGATTTCTCCCTCTGTTTCCTGCGACGGGCCCGCGCCGTCCAGCGGCCGTCGGAACCCATCCCCACCCCTGCCCTCCCCTTGAAGGGGAGGGAGCGTCGCTCGCAACCGGCTGGGCCCGATCGGAACCCATCCCCACCCCTGCCCTCCCCTTGAAGGGGAGGGAGTGTTGTTCCGGCCAGCGGTCACCTGGCACTTGCCCTCAGAACAGTGCCGCCTCCAGTTCCATCACGTTCTTCGCGCCCGAGCGCGCGGCGCGGATGTGATACGCGGTCTCCGGCAGCAGGCGCTGGAAGTAGAACCGCGCGGTGCTGAGCTTGGCGATGTAGAAGGGATCGACGTTCGCGCCGTCGGCATCGATCCGCTCCAGCGCGATGCGCGCCATCTTCGCCCAGAAGTAGGCGAACACCAGGTGGCCGATCACGCGCAGGTAGTCCACCGCGGCCGCTCCGGCCTCGTCCTGGTTCTGGAACGCCTTCATGCCGATTTCCATGGTCAGCTTGGTGACCTTGTCGCCGAGATCGGCCAGCGGCGTGACGAACTCGTTCATGTCGGGGTCGGTGCCGTGCTGCTCGATGAATTCCTGCACCAGCTTGCCGAACTTCTTCAGCTTGGCGCCGTTGTCCATCAGCACCTTCCGCCCGAGCAGGTCGAGCGACTGGATCGTGTTGGTGCCCTCGTAGATCATGTTGATGCGCGCGTCGCGCACCAGCTGCTCCATGCCGCTGGCGCGGATGTAGCCGTGGCCGCCGAAGACCTGCAGGCACTCGGAGGCGCAGTAGAAGCCGTTGTCGGTCATGAACGCCTTCACCACCGGCGTCATCAGCGCCATCATGTCGGCGCCGAACTTGCGGACGTCCTCGTCGGGGTGATGCAGTTGCGCGTCGGCCTGCAGCGCGGTCCAGTAGGCGAAGGCGCGGCCGCCCTCGGCGTAGGCGCGCGCCGTCAGCAGCATCTTGCGCACGTCGGGATGCACGATGATCGGATCGGCCGGCCGGTCCGGCGCCTTTACACCTGACAGCGAGCGGCCCTGGCCGCGGTCCCGCGCATAGGCCACCGCGTTCTGGTATGCGGCCTCGGTGATGCCGAGCCCCTGCACGCCGACCGCCAGCCGCGCGCCGTTCATCATCACGAACATGGCATTCAGGCCCTTGTTCGGCTCGCCGACCAGCCAGCCCTTCGCGGCCTCGAGGACCATGTGGCAGGTCGAGTTGCCGTGGATGCCCATCTTGTCCTCGATGCCGCCGCAATAGATGCCGTTGCGTTCGCCGACGGTCGCTTCGGCACCGCTGCCTTGCGGGACGAACTTCGGCACCACGAACAGGGAGATCCCCTTGGTGCCCGCCGGCGCGTCGGGCAGGCGCGCCAGCACCAGGTGGATGATGTTCTCGGCCATGTCGTGCTCGCCCGAGGAGATGAAGATCTTCTCGCCGGTGATGCGCGTAGCTGCCGTCGGCCTGCGGTTCGGCCTTGGTGCGCAGCATGCCGAGGTCGGTGCCGCAGTGCGGCTCGGTCAGGCACATGGTGCCGGTCCACTGCCCCGAGGTCAGCTTCGGCAGGTAGAGATCCTTCTCCTCCTTCGAGCCGTGCGCATGGAGGCACTCGTAGGCGCCGACCGTCAGGCCCGGGTACATCGCCCACGACTGGTTGGTCGAGTACTGCATCTCGTACAGCGCGATCTGCAGCAGGTGCGGCAGGCCCTGGCCGCCGTACTCGTGCTCGGCGGACAGCCCCTGCCAGTGCCCGGCGCGGAAGTGGTCGTACGCCTCGCGGAACCCCTTCGGCGTGCGGACCTCCTTCGTTTTCGGGTCGAAGGTGCAGCCTTCCTCGTCGCCGGACTGGTTGATCGGCAACAGTTCCTCGGCGCAGAAGTGGCCGGCCTCCTCGAGCACGTGGTTGATCACGTCCGCATCGACCTCCGCGTAGCGCGGCATCTGCTGGTACTGCTCGGCGACGCCCAGCACCTCGTGCATCACGAACTGCTGGTCGCGCAGGGGCGGCGTGTAGGTGGGCATGACTTCTCCTCAGCGTGGCGATGCACGCACCTTGCGCCCGGCAACGGGCGTGGCGCGACGGGAAACGGAACGGGTAAGGCCTGACGCGGCGCGGTCGGCGCCAGGCGCGCTGCGCGCGCCCTCGATCAGCCGCTGCAGGCCGGCGCGCGCGCGGCGCGCGCTGTCGGCGGCGCGCAGCAGGCGCGCGTTCTGGTGAAAGCCGAGCATCAGCCCGTAGATCTCGAAGGCAAGCTGCGCGGCGTCGACGTCGGCGCGCAGTTCGCCGCTCGCCCTGGCGTCCTCGATCGCGCGCAGCAGCTCGGCGGTCCAACCGCGAATGATGTCGACCACGGCATCGCGCATCGGCCCGGGGCGGTCGTCGTACTCGATGCTGCCGCTGATCATCAGGCAGCCCTGCTCGATCTCGCGCGCCATCAGCCGAAGCCAGTTGTCCAGGATGGCCTGCAGGCGCGCCAGTCCGCGCCGCTTGCGCACCGCCGGCCGCAGCACCGCGTCGACGAAGCGCGACGCGTACTCGGCCAGCACCGCCCGCTGCAGTTCCTCGCGCGCGCCGAAATGCGCGAACACGCCGCTCTTGCTCATCCGCATCTGCGCGGCGAGCGCACCGATGGTCAGTCCCTCGAGGCCGTCGCGGCGGGCGATGGCGAGCGCCGCATCGACGATCGCCGCGCGCGTCATGTCCCCTTTGCGCGGCCGCAGCGAATCACGCAGCGGAGCGGTGAGCGAACTGATGGCGGCGGCCAGCGGCATGGTTTGTGGAGAGCAGAGCCGGCGGCGGACCGACCACCGCGCACAGAAAAAATCGAACGTTCGTACTATTTCCGAGCCGCGGGCGACCGTCAATGCAGCCGCGTAGAGGCTGGCATCTATTGGTGCGAGGCAGCAAAGCCGCGGCGCCGCCGCGGGCTTTCAGCGACGGGGCGGGCTGACGCCGCGCGAGACCGCCTTGTCCCGTTACGGTCGGAGCGGATCGGCCGCAAACACCTCGCCGAGGAAGGTCACGAAGGCGCGCACCTTGGCGGACAGGTGACGCCGGCTCGGATAGACCGCCCATACGTCGAGCCGCGGTCCCGGCGAAGTCCTCGAGCACCCGCGTCAGTGCGCCGCGCGCGAGATGGGGCGCGACCACGAAGTCCGGCTCGAACACGATGCCCATGCCCGCCACCGCCGCGGCCAGCAGCAGTTCGCCGCTGTTGGCGTGCAGCGGTCCGGCGACGCGCGCCTCGTGCACATGGCCGTCGGCGTCGCAGAACTTCCATACGAAAGGCGACGACACGTAGGCGTATGTCAGCGCGCTGTGGCGGGCGAGTTCCTCCGGCTGCCGCGGCGTGCCCTGCCGCGCCAGGTACGCGGGCGCGGCACAGGCGACGAGTTGCGTTGCGCCGAGCCGGCGCGCGACCAGTTGCTCGCCGCCCGGCGCGCCGATGCGCACCGCGAGATCGAAACCCTCGTCGACGAGATCGACGACCCGGTCCGCCACGGTGACGTCGAAGCTGACCTGCGGGTAGCGCCGGCTGAACTCGGCCAGGGCCGGCGCGATCGGCTGCGCAAGCAGGTTGTACGGGCAGGTCAGCTTGAGCCGGCCGCTCGGCGCCACGGCAGCCGCGCCGGCCGCCGTTTCCGCCTCGTCCAGGTCGGCGAGCAGCTGCACGCAGCGCTCGTAGTACGCCTGTCCGGTTTCGGTCAGCGACAGCCTGCGCGTCGTACGGTTGAGCAGTCGCGCCCCGAGGTGCGTTTCGAGATCGGCAATCAGGCGCGAGGTCGACGAGGTCGACGAGCCGAGTTTCTCGGCCGCACGCACGAAGCTTCCCGCCTCGACGACGTGGACGAATGCCTGCATCGCGGTCAGCCGATCCATGGTTGATTATTCCATTTTTCAGGATAGATATTTCATGAATGCTCTATTTATCCCTTGTATCCGGACAAATACAGTTCGAGCTAGTGGACGGACCGCACCAGGCGGGACGAGCCCATCAAGACCGAACCCAACCCTTGACGGAGAAAACCATGATCGAAGACCGCACCGCCCCCTACGCCGCCCTCGTCCTGCGCCTGTCGCTGGGCACGATGTTTGTCGCCCACGCACTGCTCAAGCTGCTTGTCTTCACCCTGCCCGGCACGGCGCAGTTCTTCCAGTCGATCGGCCTGCCGGGCTTCCTCGGCTACGCGGTGTTCGCGGCGGAACTGGTCGGTGGCGTGCTGCTCATCGCCGGGCTTGGCTCGCGCTGGGTCGCGGCGGCGCTGGTGCCGGTGCTGCTCGGTGCGACGTGGGCGCATCTCGGCAACGGCTGGCTCTTCTCGGCACCGAACGGCGGCTGGGAATACCCCGCCTTCCTGACCGCCGCCGCTGTTGCCCAGGCGCTGCTTGGCGATGGCGCCTATGCGCTGGCGAACCTGCGCGGCGCAACTCGGCCGCAGCTGCAAACCGCCTGATCGATGGTTGATCCGCGCTCCGTTGACCGAGTTGCTCGCCTGTCGCACCCTGCCGCGCCAGCGCGATCGCCGCGCGCTACTGATGGCCTGAGCACCGCCATGCTGCCCACACTCTTCATCTCGCACGGCTCGCCGATGCACGCCTTGCAGGCCGGGCGCGCCGGTGCGGCGTGGGCGGCGCTCGGCCGCGACCTGCCGCGACCAAGCGCCGTCCTCGTCGCCTCCGCGCACTGGGAAAGCGAGTGGCCGATGCTGACGACCGGAAACCGGCCGGAGACGATCCACGACTTCGGCGGCTTTCCGCCCGCACTCTACGAATTGCGCTACCCGGCCCCCGGCGCGCCCGAGGTGGCGCAGCGCGCGATCGACCTCATCCGTGCCGCCGGCATGCCCGCCAACGGCAACGGCTGTCGTGGGCTGGACCACGGCGCCTGGGTGCCGCTGCTGCACATGTATCCGCAGGCCGACGTGCCGGTCGTGCAGATTTCACTGCAGACGCAACTCGGCGCCGCGCACCACCTGCGACTCGGCGAGATCCTGGCGCCGCTGCGCGACGGAGGCGTGCTGATCGTCGGCTCCGGCCATCTCACTCACAACCTGCGCGAATGGATCGCCTTTGCTCGCAAGCATCGGATGCAGCCGACCGAAACCGAAGCCGAGCCCTACGTGCGCGAGTTCACCGGCTGGGTCGACGACGCCCTGCGCCGCGACGACCGCGACCGCCTCGGCCGCTGGCTCGAACTCGCGCCGCACGCGCGCCGCGCGCATCCGACCGACGAGCACTTCCTGCCGTTGCCGTTCGCGTTCGGTGCAGTCGGGCCGGCGCCGCGGGTCGAGAACTTCGATCTCGGCATCGACAGCGGCGTGCTGGCGATGGATGCCTACGCGTTCTGGCCGGGGCGGCAGCCCTGCAGCGGGTGGAGGCTCCGCTCCTAGCCGGCCCGCAGGCAAGGTGCGCAGGCTTAAGCCGACGATCCCAGACTGTCGGCTTTTCTTACACTGGTCCGATCGGAAACGGTTGGCGGAAGGTCAATGCGGATTGCAAACAATATCTTGCGCATTCTTGGTACGTGCCTTGCTTATAGTGCGCTTCGGCTGCATTCTCCGCCGATCGCGATTTTTCCGGCCGCATGGGGCTCAGCCCCGGACGCCAACCTTTGCAGGAGCTGACGGTGCGGACCTACCTTGAACGAGTGCTGTGGACCGGGGTCACGGCGATGACAGCGCTGCTGTGCAGCGTCGGGCCGGCGCAGGCGGTGATTTACACAGGCGCCTGGGATCCGCCGTTCGGGACTCCGCCGTTCAATCTGAACTTGTTGTGGTCAGGGACGTTCGCCGTCGATACCGATTGCCCAACAACCGGTGCAGGATCAAGCGAGCCTGATGACCCGCCTTGCGGACCGGTCAACGTGCAGTCTGCAGCCGTCACGCTGACAGGCAAGCTGCTTGGCGCTGATATCAACGAGACTTTGACGTTCAATCCGGACGGTGCGATAGATTCGGTCACCAAGGTCGAGTACGCGGCCAACAAGATCGTGCAGTTGCAGACGGGACTTTCGGAGTGGTTGACGCCGAGTGGAACTGTGTATCAGTTCGCGCTGCAATTCGTCATTGACGGGGCAGCAGAAATTACCGATCCCCTTCTGCCCACTACGCCGCTCCCGCTGACCTATAGCGGCCCGATATTGTTCATTAAGGGTCCTGGCGGCGCCGGCGGCGCTACCGCCGTTTCGAACGGCAACGGCGGCCCGCCAGATCTGCAGATCTGGCGCGCAAACGTGGAAGACCCTTGCTGCACGCCGGTGTTTACGGGGCTCTTGCGCGAGGGGGCAGTCGCTATTCCCGAGCCGGGCAGCCTGGCGTTGATCGCCAGCGCGCTGTTCGCGACCGGCTGGGTCGCACGCATTCGCCGGCGCCGGTCCTCGCAATCGGCGCTCGCCGACTGCTGACCAGACACGCCAGCGCCTGAATCGCGCGCGCCCTTTGGCGATGCGCTCACGCTGGCGTGGCGGTAGCCGCCAGCGCGGCCCGAACCGCCTCGTCAGTACTCCAGTTCCGTCCCTCATCCCAGGCGTTCTCGGCTTCTGGCGCCGGCAGCGCCGCGCGTAGCGCAGCCAGCCGCGCCTGCCAACGCTCGGAAGCGCTGCGCGAGGGCACGAGTTCCAGCCGCTCGCGCATGCCCGTGGCCATCGACGCCAGGCGCAGTCCGTCTCCCGGCCGACCCTCGGCAAGCAGCAGTGCGGCATGGTCCTCAAGGCAGCCCAGTAGTTCCTCGCGCATTTCGAACGCCTGAAAGGCGCGCAGCGCCTCGCTGAACCGCTGCCGCGCCGCCGCGGTGTCGCCGGAATCCAGCGCGATCCGGCCCTGAAACCAGATCGCCTTCGCTTCGCCGCGCTTGTCGGCCGCCTCGCGGCAGATTTCCAGCGAGCGCTCGAGACGCGAACCGCCCGCACCGGGATCTCCGGCCTCGCAGTCGGCTGCGCCAAGCACAAGTTCGCACTCGGCTTCGGTCTCGCGGTGGCCGATGTCGCGTGCAATCTGCAGGCCCTGCACCAGGTGCTCGCGCGCCGCAGTCTCGTCGCCACGCCAGAGGGCGTACTGCCCGAGGTGCACGAGCCCGATCGCCTCGCCCCGGCGATCGCCGAGCTTTCTGAAGACCTGCAGCGCTTCGCGCTCTCCCTCAGTGGCACCGGCCGCGTCACCGGCCTGCAGCCTCGCGAGCGCGAGCGTCGATAGCGTCGCCGCGATTTCCACCTCATTGCCTAGCCGGCGTCGAAGCGCCAGGCAAAGTTCCAGCATCTCGCTTGCCTGCGCGTGGTCGCTCTGGCTCGCGGCCAGCGCCGCTCCAACGTACAGCGCCCACGCCTGCGCCATGTCGGATTCCTGCACCGCCGGCAATGCCAGCGCTGCGCGCACGACTTCGCGACCCTCGGTCGCTCGGCCGCGGAGCATCCAGTATCCGTTCAGGGCGACGGCGAACTTGATGGCGATGAACGGGTCGACGCCACCGGCCAGCGCCAGTGCAGTGGCGGCGCGCAGGTTGTCCAGGTCGGCCTCTATCCGATCGATCCAGTGCCGCTGCTCGGTCTTGATGCCCTCGCGCGCTTCCTTGGCGAACGCAAAGTAGTGCTCGCAGTGCCGCACCGCCGTCGCCGTCTCGTCGCCGCGGGCGATCAGCTTCTCCATCGCGTACTCCCGGATCGTCTCCAGCATCCGGTAGCGGCTGCTGTCGTCCCGCTCGTCGAGCATCACCAGCGACTTCTCCACCAGCGAGCCGAGCAGGTCGAGCACGTCCATCGCGTCGAGCGGCTCGGCGCCGCACACGGCCTCGGCCGCGGCGAGGTCGAACCCGCCGACGAACACGGCCAGCCGGTCGAGCAGGCACTTCTCGTTGTCGCTCAGAAGGTCGTACGACCAGTCGACCAGCGCCCGCAGCGTCTGCTGCCGCGCCTGCAGCGTACGGGCGCCGCCGGTGAGCACCTTGTAGCGGTCCTTCAGCCGCGCGTTGATGTCGGCCACCGACATCAGCTTCACCCGCGCCGCCGCCAGTTCCAGCGCCAGCGGGATGCCCTCCAGCCGCGCCACCAGCTCGGCGACCGCCGGCGCCTCCTTTTCGGTGAGCGCGAACGCCGGCTTGTGCGCCTTGGCGCGATCGACGAACAGCCGCACCGCCGTTGACCTCGCCAGCGTCTCCAGGCTGTCGTCTTTCCTCGGCAGCGGCAGCGGCAGGATCGGGTAGGCCTGCTCGCCCGGCACGCGCAGCGACTCGCGGCTGGAAGCGATGACGCACACCTGCGGCGCCGCGCGCAGGATCGCCGCCACCAGTTCGGCCGCGGCGTGGATCACCTGCTCGCAGTTGTCGAGGATCAGCAGCAGCCGCTTCGACTTCAGGTGCGCGCCCAGCGTCTGCAGCAGCGGCCGGCCCGGCTCCTCGGTCACGCCGAGAACGCGCGCGGCCTCGTCGACGACGAGCGCCTCCTCGCGGATCGGCGTGCAGATCGATGAACCAGGCGCCCTCCGGATACTGCGGCATGACCTCGGCGGCCACCTGCAGCGACAGCCGCGTCTTGCCCAGCCCCCCCATCCCGAGCAGCGTGATCAGCCGCGCCGTGCCGAGCAGCGCCTTGACCTCGTCGAGCTCGCGCTCGCGGCCGACGAACGAGGTGGCCTGCTGCGGCAGGTTGTTCGGCATCTGCGCCACCGGCACCCAGCGTTCGCCGACGCGGACCACGCGGTAGACCTTGTCGCTGTCCGGCGGCGCCGCGAAGCGTGTTTCTTCGTCGCCGATCTCGAACAGTTCGATCGGCTCTGAGACGCCCTTCATCACCCAGTGGCCGTGCGACTCCAGCTTCAACGGGGTTTCGCCGAGGTCGGCGCGCGCCTCCGGCGTGATGAGGATCTGCCCGCCACGTGCCAGGGACATCACCCGCGCCGCGGTCGGCTTGGCCATGCCGTCGACCTCGAGCGGCTTGGCGCCGCGCGCGACGTCCTCGGCGCTGTTCTCGCGCAGGATCACCGGCCCGACGTGCAGTCCGGCGCGCGCCTTCAGCGGCGTGGGCATCGCCGCCAGCGCCCGGTGGTAGGCCATCGCGTAGTTCACCGCGTCAGCCGCCGTGTCGAACATCAGCAGCATGCCGTCGGTCTTGTCGATCTCGCGGCCGTGCCAGGCCGGCAGCAGGTCGCGCGCGGCGCGGTCGTGCGCCGACCAGACCTCGGCCATCGCGGCGTCGCCGATCTTCTCCGACAGCTTGGTGCTGTCGACGACGTCGGTCAGCAGCAGCGCTCGCAGTTCGCTCATCGGCTCGTCAGGTCGTGAATCCGTGTCGCTTGTTCTGAAACCATCAGACCTTCACACCTTTTCCCCCGCCATGCCAAGCGCGGCCTTCTGCTCGGGGGACAGACCGTCGAGGATCTCGGCGGCGTACTGCTCGCCCTGCCGGACGATTTCATCGAACCGCGCCCACTGCAGCAGGCCGACCCGTTTCAGCGGCGGATTGAAGTACAGGTCGGTCAGCCGGCGCGCCTGGTCCTGGCGCGAGATGCTGTACAGGATGGTGATATTCAACAGGTAGGAGACCAGCGACGGCAACCGGTAGCGCCGCCTGCTGCGCGGCCGCAGGCGGTCGAGCAGGAGCGTCCAGCTGCTCGGCACCTCTTCGAACTCCAGCCGGCGCGGATTGCGCACGCCGAGATCGATGCCGATCACCGTGCCTACCCCGCGCGACTCGCGCATCACGTCGACCGGAAAATTGTTGAACGTGCCGCCGTCGCACAGCAGGTCGCCGTCGAGCACCACCGGAGGCAGGGCACCGGGGATGGCGCTGCTGGCCTGCAGCGCCCGGCCGAGGTCGCCCTCGCGCAGCCGCTGTTCGTGGCCCTGCGAGTAGTTGCTGGCGATGCAGAAGTAGCCCTTCCACAGATCCTCGATGTCGATCGGCCCGCCAACGAGTTCGCGGATCGCGCGCTGCGTCGCGGCGCGACTGCGCCGCCCCTTGATCAGCGACATCAGCGGCAGCAGGTTGTAGTCGCCGGTCGGATTGCCGCGAAACGCGCCGCGCGCCACTTCGATCGCCTTGTCCAGCGGCGGATCGGCCGCCATCAGCGAGGCCATCACCGCGCCGATGCTGGTACCGCCGACGCAGTCGACCTCGATGCCGCGCGCCTTCAGCGCCCGCCAGATGCCGAGGTGGGCAAAGCCGCGCGCGCCGCCGCCGCCGAGCACCAGGCCGACTGCCTTGCGGCTGATCAGCCGTGCAAGGCGAGCCATGTCGCGCTCGAGGTCCGGGCGGATGTTGACGTGCCCGGTGACCGGGCGGCGCGTGGTCCACCGGCGCACGCCGCGCGGCGACGCGATGTCCGCCGGATGCAGCAGGACCAGGATCTCGGCCGCCTCGCTGCGCGCCGATCTGCCGGCGAAGCACGCCTGCTCGATCGGATGCAGCGCCGGCGGTTGCGTCGCATCCGCGACCAGCAGCACCTCGTCGCCGTGGCGGAGGCAACGCCGCGTCCACGCGTCGGGAGTCGCATCGCCCTGCAGCAGCACGAAATCGTGCTCCGCTTCGAGCGCATCGAGTGCCGTCGCGATGCGCTGGTCGAGTGCCGCGTCCTCGCTCACCGCGCTGCCGGTCTCGTTCGAGACTCTCGTCGATCCTTGCCGCATCCACCACGCACACGCGACCGAAGCGCGCCAGTTCCACGGCCAGGCGCTGCACGAACGCGAGGCAGGTCGACGCCTCCGGATACCGGCAGCAACGCCACCGTCACCGGCGCCGGCACGGGCCGGCGCAGATGCTGGGTCTGCAGGCGCCCGATGATCTGGCGCGTGAAGACCATCGACACCTTCGGATTCCGCGCCAGCAGCGCCTCGAAGTGCGGCTTGTCGAGCCGCGCCAGCACCGAATCGCGGATCGCCACCACGGTGGCCGAACGCGGCTCGCCCGTGTACAGGCTCATCTCGCCGATCACCTCGCCGCGCCCGAGTTCGCGCACCGCGCGCGGCACGCCGTCCTCATCGGCCATGTAGATACGCAGCCGGCCGCTGACCGACAGGTACGCCGAGTCGCCGGGCGCGCCCTGCTCCATCAGCACCTCGCCCGGCGCGATCTCGACCCACTGCACGTGCTCGCGCAGGAAGTCGATGGTGTCGCGCCCGAGGTCGCCGTACAGCGAGGTCAGGTATTGCGCCAGCAGTGCTTCGCAGTGCGGACGGGCTGTCGCCGGAGCCGTCATCGATCTTCCGTTTCCTTCTTCGTGGCGCGCAGGAAGCACGCCACCGGCGCGACCGCGCAACACCGAACGATAGCGATCCCGCTAGCGGATGCCGTGCACGGCTTCCAGTTCGTCGGTCAGCGCGCGCACGCGCGACGACAGCAGCAGGCCAAGGTTCAGCAGCATCTTGCTGAGCAGGGTCGGGTTCTCCGCCGCGATCCGCTCGTACCCTGCTTTCGACAGTTCGAGGACCACGGCGTCCTCCTCGGCGACTGCGTCCGCCGAGCGGGAGCGGCCCTGCAGCAATCCCATCTCGCCGAACGCCACGCCCGGTGCATAGGTGACCATGCGGCGGCTGCGTCCTCCCGCCCCCTTCTCGGTGCTGGCGGGGAGCCAGATGCCGATCCGCCCCTGCAACGAGACATACATCGCGTCGCCCGGTTCGCCGC
Source organism: uncultured beta proteobacterium (assembly GCA_963847675.1). GTDB lineage: Bacteria > Pseudomonadota > Gammaproteobacteria > Burkholderiales > Burkholderiaceae_F > JADJWR01. Next base: position 21,659 of record CAWKAP010000004.1, on the reverse strand, counting down.
GGTGGAACACCGCCTCGCCCTTGGCGATCCGTCGCTCGATCATCAGCGAGGACAGCAGCTCGAGTTCATGAGCGTCGAGCCCGGAACCGAGCAGCGTTTCCTCGAGCCGGAGCACGGGCCGTTCCTCCTCCCCGTGCATCAGGCTCGCCAGCAGCCGGTCCTCGGCGTATTCGAGCGCGCGATCGGAGTCGTGGAAGAACTGCGCATCGGCAAGCAGGCCGTGCACGTCCATGCCGCGAATCATCCGCGTGCGCGCATCGTGCGGCATCAGGCCGGCCAGCAGCAGCTGCTTGCCGTGGCTCTGGACGAAATCAGCTGCCAGCAAAAGCACACGAGCGCCGCTGGCATCGACCTCGCCGACCCGCTCGAAGTCGAGGACGAGGTAGTCCACGCCGTGCGCCAGATGCTCGATCTCCTCGTCAGCCGCCTCCGCGGTGCCGAAGAAAAGGGCGCCGTCGAGTTCGACCAAGGCAATCTTCTTGCCATGAGCACGCAGCAGTTCGGCCTCGGCGGCAGGCCGGATCTTGCGCGAGGTGCGCTGATCAGCATGCACCACCTGGCGGATCGGCCGCTTGCTGTTGCTGCGGATGAACATCACCATCGCCGCCAGCGTGCCGAGCAGGATCGCCGCCGCCAGCGAGACGAACACCGTGATCGCCGCGACGACGACCATCGTGCCGTAGTTCCACGCCAGCGAGACCGGCAACCGCCGCTTCAACGCCTGCCGCCACAGGATCGCCGCGCCGCCGCGGGTCCAGCGGTCGAGCAGGCCGATGGCCAGCGCGATGAACACGCCGGCGACGGCCGCCATCGGCAGGAAGTTCATCAGCGGCAGACCCACTGCCAGGGCCGCCAGCAGGCTGACGCCGAACACCAGCCGCGACATCACCGTGTCGCCGCCGGCGTCGAGGTTCAGCTTGCTGCGGGTGGTCGACGCAGAGCTCGGCGACGCGCCGAAGACGCCCACCGCCATGTTGGCCACGCCCTGGCCGAACAGCTCCCGCCCGCTGTAGCGGCGCTTGCGCGTGAACTCGTCGATCGACGAGCCGGCGAGCGCGGTCTGCAGCGTCGACATCATCGCCACCGCCACCGCGAACTGCAGCAGCGGCCACTTGTTGCTGTACAGCACGCCTTCGCCGAGCTGGTCGAACACCGGCGCCATCGCGTCGATGTGCGGCCACTCGAACACCGGCGCCTGCAGCAGCGGGCCGAGCGAACCGGCCAGCGGGGTGAGCGACAGCAGGTGGTGCAGCCCGGTGGCTACCAGCAGTGCCGTCAGGTACGGCGGGATGATCCGCGTCCAGCGTGGCGGCCGCAGGGCGACCACCAGTGCCGAGGCGGCGATCAGCGGCGCCAGCCAGCGAAAGCTCTGCCAGTCGACCTGGTGCCCGTGCAGGGTGGACAGGCCGAGCACGTGCGGGATCATCGCCCCGACCATCAACACCGCCGAGCCGTTGATGTAGCCGGCGTGCACCGGGAAGGGGATGAAGTACACGAGCCCGCCGAGCTTCAGCGCGGCGAGCAGCGCCTGCAGCACCCCGGCCAGCACCACGCCCGCGGCCACATAGGCCAGCACGAACGGCACGAAGGGCCGGCCGTCGGCACCGAGGAAGTGCGAGTCCGCGACCAGCGCCGTGATCAAAGAGGCGGTCAGCACGGCCAGCGCGCCGCTGGAGCCACTGAGCAGCGGCCCGCGGCCGAACGCCGCGGTGGCGATCGAGGCGATCGCCGCCGTGACGGCGCCGAGCAGGAACGCCAGCTGCACGTGGTCGGTGCCGAGCGGGCCAAAAGCCACGAGGCCATAGCTGCCTTCGATGGCCGGAAGCACGAGCGCAGCGGTCAGCCCGCCGGCGATGATCGCCGCGCGCCACACCGTCGCGCTGCAGCAGCGATCGCCACCATTCCCGCCAACCACCCGAATTACTGGTCATCACGGTCCCGAAAAGTCAGCGGCCGCATTCCAACACAGTCTCCTCGATGCGCCAATCAACCCCGGGCATCGCTGGCCGCCGCTGCCACGGGCTCGCTGCAACGGCGCGAGGGCACGCGCAGACCTTCGCCCTCGAGACGAGCAACGAGCGCCGTGCCGTCATGGCGACGAACATCGGCAATCGTGGTGGCTCCGACCTGCCGACTGCGCTTGTCGGCCGTGGCAGCTCCCACGAACCACGCGCTCAGTCGCGCGCGCCCCACGACGGATAGTCTTCCACGACCGCCGTGTGCGTGACCATCTGGCGTCCGTCCCACAGGTGAAGCTGGAAGCCGGACGGCTCGAAGGTGAAGCGGATGTCGGCGCCGGGCACCAGGTCGAGCAGCAGCTGGTGCGCGGTGCTCGGGCAGATCGAGGCGACCGTGCCAGCAAAGCGCGCCTGTGACGTGCGATGGTGGTGGCCGGCGATCACCCGCTCGACGTACGCGTATTTCGAAATGACCGCGCCCTCGGCGGCCGGATCCGCCAGGCTCATCCGGTCCATGAACGACAGGCCGGTGGCAAACGGCGGATGATGCTGCGCGACTACCGTCGGCCGGTTCGACGCCGCGAGGGTGCGGTCGAGCCAGGCCAGGCGCCGTTCGCACAGCTTGCCGCCCGGCTTGCCCGGTATCAGCGTGTCGAGGACGACCAGTCGCACCGCGAAGTCTTCGACCACGTACTGCACGAAGCCGTCTTCGCCAACGAGGTAGGCGTGCCTGGGAAACGCGGCGCGCAGCACGTCGCGGTCATCGTGGTTGCCGACCACCAGGAACACCGGCATGTCGAGCGGCGCAAGGATCTCGCCGAGCAGCCCGTACTCTCCGGCGGTGGCGTTGTCGGTCAGGTCGCCGGTGGCCACGACCACGTCGGGCCGGCGCGGCAGGGCGAGGATCTTGCGCACGCAGCGCTCGAGGTGGCTCGGCGTGTCGACCTTGCCGTAGGCCAGCGCGCCCCTTTCGACGATATGCGGATCGCTGATCTGGCAGAGCAGCATGATGTAGACCTTCGCGCAGGGTCGGCGGCGTGACTGGGATGCTCCGGCAACCTGCGCACCAGAACGCCGGGAGCGTAGCGGATGACAGCCGCCCCGTGGCGCGGCGCTCGATGCTGCGGTGTCAGGCCGGCGCTGCCTGCAGGCCCGCGCGCTTTCCCCGGCGGCGCAGCACCGTCACGATGGCGGCCAGTGCCGCGTCGAGGTTGGCGGCCGCTTCGTCGCTGAGCGGCGCACCGAGCTCGAAGTCGTAGCCGCGGATGGCAAGCAGGCGGGACGGCGGTGGATCGCTGCCCGTAAGCCGGATGCAGGCATCGAGCACGGCGGCCGGCGAGAGGCTGTGGCTGCTGTGGCTTGAATCCGCTGCCGGCGCGATCGACGTCAGTTCATACGGCGCGTCACCGCTGACCGCGGCGTCGATGAAAACCACAAGTTCGCGGCCGAGCAGGTCGAGCGCGTGCTCGACCTGGAGCTGGAAATCGGTCAGGACCTCGATGGCCGGAAGCCCGAGCACGGCGAGCCGCTGTGCCGCCAGCGGGCCGAGCGCGTCGTCGCCGCGGCTGGGATTGCCGATCGCGAGCACCAGCACCGGGGCCATGCCCGGCGGGGGCTGCAGGCTCAGCATCGGGCCGCCTCGCCGCCCTTGACGAGCCTGTCGATCGTCGCGCCGCCGGCGTCGACGAGCTCGACCGCCAGCGGCATCCGGCCGAGCGCATGCGTCGCGCACGACAGGCACGGATCGAAGGCGCGGATGGCGACCTCGATGTGGTTGAGCAGCGCCTTCCGTCAGCTTGCGCCCGTCGAGGTAGCGCTTCGCGCGACCTGGCGGATCGCCTCGTTCATCGCCTGGTTGTTGTGCGTGGTGGACACGATCAGGTTCGCGCGCGTGACCTGGTCGTTCTGCGTCGACCCGGTAGTGGTGGATCAGCGTGCCGCGCGGCGCCTCGATCACCCCCACGCCGCGCTCGGTGCGCTCGCCCTGCGTCACCAGGTCGTCGCCCAGCAGGTCGTCGTCGTGCAGCAGATCCTTGATCACCTCGGCGGCGAACAGCATCTCGATCATCCGCGCCCAGTGGTAGGCAAGCGGCGCGTGGACCGGCCGCCCGCCGCCGAAATCGACGAACTCGCGCCGCGCGGCGTCGGCCAGCGGCGTGTCGATGCGGTCGCAGTTCTGCACCCGCGCCAGCGGGCCGACCTTGTACCAGCCGTCCTCCGGCCCGAGCGCGCGCAGGAACGGGAACTTCATGTACGACCACGGCTTCACCTCCTCGAAGATCAGCTCCCAGTAGCGGTTGTAGTTGCCGCGGTCGAAGAGGATGCTGCCCGTCGGCGTCGCGCGCGCGCAGGCCGCCGTCGTAGAGGTCGAGCGCGCCGTCGGCCGCGACGAGGCTCAGCATGTTCGAGCGGAACGCGCCGAAGCTGTTGTAGAGCGCCGGTTGCGACTCGTGCAGGCGCCTGACCAGCGCGACCGCCTCGTGCGACCAGGCGACGACGCGGTACGACGTCCGCTAGCAGGTATTCGCGCTCCTCGCGCGTCAGCGCCTTGTTCACGCCGCCGGGGATCGCGCCGGTGCCGTGCACGCGCTTGCCGGCGGTGACGCGGATCACCTCCTGGCCGAACTTGCGCAGCAGCACGCCCTTCTTCGCGAGTTCCGGATGCTCGGCGGCGACGCCGACGATGTTGCGCCGTGCCGCCTCGCGAGTCGAAGCCGAACAGCAGGTCGGGCGAGGCGAGGTGGAAGAAGTGCAGCGCGTGCGACTGCAGGATCTGCCCGTAGTGCATCAGGCGGCGGATCTTCTCCGCGGTCGGCGTCAGGCGCGTCGCGCCGACGATCATGTCCATCGCCTTGGCCGCCGCGAGGTGGTGGCTCACCGGGCAGATGCCGCACAGCCGCTGCACCATCACCGGCACCTCCCAGTACGGGCGGCCCTGGATGAACTTCTCGAAGCCGCGGAACTCGACGATGTGCAGCCGCACCTGCTGCACGCGGTCGTCCTCGTCGAGCAGGATCGTGACCTTGCCGTGGCCCTCGACGCGCGACACCGGGTCGATCGCGACCCGGCGCAGATGCTCGAGGCGCGTCGCAGCCGTTTCGAGCCCGCTGTTCATGCGACGCGCTCAGTCGTAGTGGATCAGCCCGTGACCCAGGTGCGGCGTGCGTCCGGCGAGCAGGTCGGTGAGGAACTTCCAGATCGCATCGGCCGACGGCGGACAGCCGGGCAGGAAGTAGTCGATCTTCACCACCTCGTGCAGCGGATGCACCTTGTCGAGCGGCAGCGGCAGCTCCGGATCGTTCGGTATGCGGCCGCCGCGCCAGGCTCGGCTCGGTCGCGTAGACCTCCTGCAGGCAGGCCGCCAGGTCGAGATGGTTGCGCTGCGCCGGCAGGCCGCCGTTGATGGCGCAGGCGCCGACGGCGACCAGGATCTTGCAGTTGCCGCGGAACTCGCGCAGCACGTGCACGTTCTCCGCGTTGCAGATGCCGCCCTCGATGAGGCCGATGTCGCAGGGGCCGCAGTGCTTGATGTCGGTGAGCGGCGAGCGGTCGAACTCGACCCGTTCGAGCAGCGCGAACAGCCGCTCGTCGATGTCGAGCAACGACATGTGGCAGCCGAAGCAGCCGGCCAGCGAGGTCGTCGCCACCTTCAGCTTGCGCGCGGGTTGTCATCATTCGGCTCCGCGCGGCTTGCGGTCGGGCGGCCGCGGCGCATCGCGCAGCGCCTGGCGCGCTGACCGGCTCGAGCGTCGAAGCGGCGCCTGCCGATCGGCGTGCGCGAAGCCGACCCGCTTGCGCAGGATCACGCCGACCGGGCACACGTCGACGCGCCTTGTCGGTGAGCGCGATGTCGGTGTCGGCGAGCCGCCCGCTCTCGGCTGTTGACGATCAGGTGCTTGCTGATGCCGCGGCCGGAGAGCGCGAACACGTCCTTGCCGTCGACCTCGCCCGAGGCGCGCACGCACAGTTCGCACAGGATGCAGCGGTTGAAGTCGAGCAGGATGTCCGGGTGCGAGGCGTCGACCGGCCGATCCGGGAAGAAGTGGTCGAAGTGCGGCGTCGAGCATGCCGAGGTCGTAGGCGACCGCCTGCAGCTTGCAGTCGCCGCTCTTCTCGCACGACGGGCAGAAGTGGTTGCCCTCGACGAACAGCATCTGCACCAGCGTGCGCCGCTTCTCGTCGAGTTCCTCGGCCTGCGCTTTCGACCTGCATGCCGGCCTGCGCCGGCAGCGTGCACGCGGCCACCGTGTGCCCGTTCGACCTTCACCGTGCACACCTTGCAGCTGCCGTGCGGCTTGAACTCGGGGTGGTAGCAGAGGTGCGGGATGTAGTGGCCGGCGGCGAGCGCGGCCTGCATCACCGTCTGCCCCGGCGCGAAGGGCACCTCGTCGCCGTCGAGGATGAAGGTGTGCGTTGCGTCGATCATTTCGCTCCATGGCTCGGCCCTCAGTCTCCGACAGGTGCGCCCCGGCGTCGTCGCGGCCGGTCATCGCCCGCGCCCGCGCCAGCGCGCCGTCGAGGTCGAACGCCGGCTCGAACTCGAGCGACACGCAGCCGCCGCTCGTAGGCCGGGCGGAAGCGCTTGAGCGTGTCGAGCACCGGGTTGCACGCGGTGTGCCCGAGCCCGCAGTGGCTGGCACGCCTGCAGCAGCTGGTTCAGTCGCACGATCTGGGCGAGGTCGTGCTGCGAGCCGTTCCCGTCGGCGAGCTTGTCCATCAGCTTGCGCAGCAGCGTCGTGCCGACGCGGCACGGCGTGCAGAAGCCGCAGCTCTCGTGCGCGAAGAAATGCACGAAGTTGCGCGCCACCTCGAACATGTCGCGCGACTCGTCGAAGACCATGAACGCGCCCGCGGTCGGCAGGTCCTCGAAGGCGATGCGCCGGTCGAACTCGGTCTCGTCGATGCAGATGCCGGAGGCCCGCTCACCTGCACCGCCTGCGTGACGCTCGGCGCCGCAGTCGGCCAGCACCTCGCGCACGGTCGACGCCGAACGGGTACTCGTAGACGCCGGGCCGCGCGCAGTCGCCGGACACCGACAGGATCTTGCGTGCCCGCCGAGCGGGCGTGCCGATGCGCCCGGTACCACTCGCCGCCGCGCACCGCGATCAGCGCGGCCGCGCAGAAGGTCTCGACGTTGTTGACGACGGTCGGCTGCTTCAGATAGCCGCTGCGTCACCGGGTACGGCGGCCGGTTGCGCGGCATGCCGCGCTTGCCCTCGAGCGACTCGATCAGCGCCGACTCCTCGCCGCACACGTAGGCGCCGGCGCCGAGATGGATCGCGATGTCGAAGTCGAAGCCGGACTGTCCGCAGATGCCCGCCCCGAGCAGGCCCGCGCCGCGCCGGCGCGCGAGCACGGCCTGCAGCGGCGCCAGCAGGTACTCGTACTCGCCGCGCAGGTACAGAAGGCCGCTGGCGCGCCCCGACCGCATAGGCGGCGACCGTCATGCCGTCGAAGACCAGGTCGGCATGCGCGTTGAGCAGCACGCGGTCCTTGAACGTGCCTGGCTCGCCTTCGTCGGCGTTGCACACCACGTAGCGTGGCGTCGCCGGCGCCGCCGCGGCACGCGTCCCACTTGAGGCCGGTGGTGAAGCCCGCGCCGCCGCGGCCGCGCAGCCCGGCGAGCCTGATCTTCCTCGCGCACGGCGCGCGGGCCCTGCGGCGCGAGCTCGATCGCCTCGCGCCACGAGCGCTCGTTCGACGCATGCTCGTTCGGCGCACCGTGGCCGCGCGCCAGTGCGGCGCGGATCGCCTCGCCCGGCGCGAGACCGGCGCCGAGCAGGATGTCCTTGCGGCGGATGTTGTCCTCGACCGGAACAGGTCGCGCGGCCACTGTTCGACCGGCTGCTGGCTGCGCACCAGTTCGGCAATCCGTTCGACGCGCGCCGTCGTCGAGCCGCGGGATCGCCCAGCCATTGACGAGCAGCGCCGGCGCCTGGTCGCACATGCCCGTGCAGGACGTCGTGTCCACGGACACCAGCCCGTCTTCGGAGGCCTGCCGCGCTCGACCCACAGCGTCTGGCACAGCCGCGCGAGCAGGGGCGCCGAGCCTGCCATGCGGTCGGTAATGTTGTCCGAGAAGCGCAACCGGAAGCGGCCGCCGGGCGCAAGGTGCAGGAAACCGTAGAAGCCGGCCACACCCTCGACGCGCGCACGGGGCAACTCCAGCGCGCGGGCGATCGCAGTGATCGCCTCCGGCCGGATCCAGCCTTCGGGCTCCTGCACCTCCTGCAGGATCTGCACCAGCTCGGTACGCGCCCGGCCATGACGCTCGAGGATCGCATCGAGCCTGCGCTGCCTGTCGGCTGACGTGGCGTTCGACATCGCGTGCATCCGCTCGTACTCCGAGAGAACGCTTTTCAATGTTGATCGCCGGCGGCGGGGCGGCCGTGACTCATGTCAACGGCCGATCGGTTGCGGGCTGCGCGGCGCGGCTTTGCTGCCGCGCGTTGATTCTCATCAGCCGGAGTGCAGTTCCCGAAGCCTCCTCGGCGACCGCCGCGGGCCGCGACGGCGCGCGGCCGCGTGCGTCCCGGCGCTCAGGCCGCGCGCCGATCGGGCGCTGGAATCTCGATCAGCCGGCCGTCGGCGACCGCCAGCACGCGGTCGCCGGCTTCGCGTTCGATCGACGCACCGCCGGTGAACTCGCCGAACGCCGGCAGGGTAAGCAGGCCGTCACGCTGCCAGAAGCACGGCAGGCGCAGCGTGTCGTTGGCTCCGTGCAGGCGCACGCAGGGATGGAGGTGCCCGGCGACGACGTGGACGGCGTCGAGCTGCTGCGGGACGTGGCAGAAGGCGATTCCCTCCACCGTCCAGGGTTCGTCAACGACCTCGATGCCCAGCGCCGCCGGCGGCACACCGGCCTGGCGGTCATGGTTGCCTTCCACCAGCGTCACCGGCAGCCCGGCGTGCTGTCCGCGCCAGTGCCCGAATTGCCGCAGCGTTTCGCGCGCCGTGCGCCTCGCGCGCATGCAGCAGGTCGCCGAGAAACACCAGCCGCTGCGGCCGGGTTTGCGCGATGAGCACGTCCAGCCGCGCGAGGTTGGCCTGCGTCGTGCCCTGCGGCACCGGCACGCCGCGCGCGCGGAAGGTGGCCGCCTTGCCGAAGTGCGCGTCGGCGACGACCAGCCAGCGCCGCGCCGGCCAGAAGGCGGCGCGCTGCGCCAGCGCCCGCCACGTCGTGCCGCCGAAAGCGAACTCGACACCGTGCGCAAGGCGCGCCGAGGCCGCGCTCACGGCAGCCGCTTCAGCGCGTAGCCGCGGGCGCGGAGCATCTGCAGCAGCCCGTCGGGTCCGAAGTAGTGCAGCGCGCCGATCACCACCAGGTGCAGCCGGCCGCTGCGGGCGAAACGCTCGATGGCGGCGACCATCTTCGGATGGCGGCCGCGCACGATCTGCTCGGCAAGGAAACGCTGCGCCGCATGTTCGCTGCGCGCCATTTCGTCGACCAGCCGCTCCATCGCGCCCGCATCGCCGCGTTCCCAGGCCTGCAGCAGTCGTTCGATCTCGGCCCGGCTGGTGCCGCTTTCGATCGTCTCGACCGTGTTGCGGAGATAGTCGACCTGCGCGCCTGGCGTTGCATCGTCGAACAGGCGCAGCTGCTCCTCGATGCTCTCGATCTCGACCACCGGCCTGCCCGACGACATCGCGAACAGGTAGAGCTGCGCCTCGCTGCCATAGGCGGGACTCAGGCCGGCACGCATCGCTTCCAGGGTGATCAGCGTGTTGGCGACCATCCACGGCTTCATCCGGCAGCACAGCGGCACACCGCCGCCGGCGCGCTCGGCGAGCTTCTCGATGCGCGCGAGCAGCGCGGCATCGACATGCGCATCGAGACCGGGGCTGCCTTCCGCGTACATCGCCCAGCGCTGCGTGGCCGCCAGGGCGGCCTGCGCGTCGAACACGTTGGCCTCGAAGGCGATCACCTGCGCATCGCGCAGGCCGGGGCGGTCGGCGCCGTATGCCGCCGCCGAGCCGGCCCGGCCGACATGCATCGAGCCGAACAACAGCACGCGCTCGGTGCCGCGCGTGGCCTCCCACACGAACCCGCGCGACGGGCGACCGTCGCCCTGCGCGCCAGCGACCGACGCCCAGGCAATCGCCAGCGCGGCGGCTAGCCACAGGCACGCCTGTCGCGCGAAACGGAACGGCATGGGAGAGCGGCGGCTGTCTGGAATGCCGGACGGGAGGCACCTCATCCGGAGCGCGACGATTGTATCGAGCGTGACGGGCCGCCCGGCGGCTCGCTCAGGCGCGTTCGGTCGCCTGGACGCGCAGCGCACGTACCGCGCCGGCCACCGCGCCGCCGAGCAGCCGCTTCACGTAGCGACGCACGCCCTCGTCGTCGGGCGAGCTCACGGCGACGTAGCCGCGGCCGCGCATCAGTTTGCCCATGCTGTCGTTGTCCTTCAGCACGTAGCCGATGATCTCGGTCAGGCCGCGGCTGCGCGCGGTCTCCTCGAGCGCGGTCATCAGCGCGTGGCCGAGCCCGCGCGCCTGCCACGAGTCCTCGATCACGATGCCGAACTCGCAGCTGAAGCCGTCGGGCATGCGCGTGTAGCGGGCCACGCCGCGGATTTCCTCCTGCTCTCCGGTCGCGTCGATGGCTACGAACGCGATCTCGCGGTCGTAGTCGATCTGCGTGAAGCGCACCAGCCGCTCGGTGGTCAGTTCGCGCAGCGGCACGTGGAAGCGGTTGTACATCGTCTGCGGCGACAGGCGCGAGACGAAGCGGCGCTCGGCCTGCGCGTCCTCCGGCCGGATCGGCCGCAGCAGCACGGTCTCGTCGCCGCGCAGCCGGTGCGTGCGCGCGAGCGCCTTCGGGTACGGGTGGATCGCCAGGTGCGAGTAGGTCGCGTCGGGGGCGAGCGGGCCGTCGCCGAGCACCACCCGCGCATCGAGGGCCACCGCGCCGCGCTCGTCGACGAGCAGTGGGTTGATGTCGAGTTCCTGCACGCACGGCAGTTCGCAGGCGAGATCGGAGACCTTGAGCAGGACGTCGATCAGCACCTCGATGTCCACCGCCGGCTTGCCGCTGAAGTCCTCCAGCATCTTCGCCGCGCGGGTGCGCGAGATCAGGTCGCGGGCGAGGAAGCGGTTCAGCGGCGGCAGCGCGACCGCCGCATCGCGCAGCACCTCGACCGCGATGCCGCCCGTGCCGAAGCTGATCACCGGCCCGAAGGTGGGGTCGTGCGCCAGCCCGACCAGCAGCTCGCGACCGTTGGGCCGCACGATCATCTGCTGGACCAGCACGCCGTGAAACTTCGCGCTCGGAGCGCGCTCGGCGCAGCGGGCGCGGATCGCGCCGAAACCGTGCGCCACCTCGCTTGCGTTCATCACCGAGAGAATCACGCCGCCGATATCGCTCTTGTGCATCACGCCGGTGGCCGAGACCTTCAGCGCCACCGGGTAGCCGATCTCCTCGGCCAGCGCCACCGCCTCTTCGGCCGTGGCGGCCAGCCGAGTGCGCGCCGTGTCGATCCCGAACGCGGCCAGCAGAGCCTTCGACTCCCGCTCGTCGAGCGCTGCGCGCCCGGCACCGGAAGCACGTTCGATGATCCGCCGCGCTTCCTGCGCCTCGGTCTCGAAGTCGGCCACCTGCGGCGGCGGCACCTGCAGGCGCATCTGCCGTCCGCGAACGAACCGCGAAACGTACGAAAATGCCTCGACGCCGCGCTCGGGGCTGCTCGCCGTCGGCTGGCCGGCACCATCGAAGATCGCGCGGCCGAGACGAGCGTCCTCGCCGCCCAGCCAGGCCGTGATCACCGGCTTGTCGGTCGCCAGCGCGAGCGGCAGCAGCGCGCGTGCCGTCTCCTCCGCGCCGAGCGCGATGGTCGGCGTGAACAGCACCAGCACGCCGTCGTTGCCCGGGTCGGCCAGCACCAGTTCGAAGGTCTTCGCGTAGCGCTCGGCGTCGGCCTCGCGCGTCACGTCCACCGGATTGCCGCGCGACCTGTTCGGCAGCAGCACCTTGTCGAGGCCGGCCATCGTCTCGGCGGAAAGGCCGGCCAGCACCACCTCGCTGTCGGCCACGGCATCGGCGGCCAGCACCCCGGGGCCGTCGCCGTTGGTGATGATCGCCAGCCGGTTGCCCGGATCCGGCCGCGGAAGCCGGCCCTCGGCGAGCGCCTCGGCGGCCGACAACATGTCGAAGTAGGCGCGCACGCGGATCGCGCCGGCACGACGCAGTGCGGCATCGAACACCGTATCGTCGCCGACCAGCGCGCCGCTGTGGCTCATTGCCGCCTTCGAGCCGGCCAGGTGGCGTCCGACTTTCAGCACGACCACCGGCTTGACGCTGGCTGCCGCGCGCACGCTCGACAGGAAGGTGCGGGCATCCTGCACGCCCTCGACGTAGAGAATGATGCTGCGCGTGGCGCCGTCGAGCGCGAGAAAGTCGAGCACCTCGGAAAACTCGACGTCGGTGCCGGCTCCGGTCGAGATCACCGACGAGAAGCCGAAGCCGGCCGGGCCGGCAAAGTCGAGCAGGGCGGCCACGACCGCCGACGACTGAGACACGAGCGCCACCGAGCCGGGACGCGCCGGCGCCCGCGCATAGGTGGCATTCAGCCCGATCTCCGGCCGCATGATGCCGAGGCAGTTCGGTCCCAGCAGGCGAATGCCGTGGGCACGTGCCCGCACCAGCGCCTCCTCGTGCAACTGGCGGCCGGCCGCGCCGGCCTCCGCGAATCCGGACGACAGCACCAGCGCAGCGCGCGCACCGCAGGCGGCGCAGTCGTCGATCAGGTCGGGCACGAACTGCGCCGGCGTCGCCACGACGACCAGGTCCGGCGCCTGCGGCAGATCGGTCAGGCGCGCATGGCAGCGCCGGCCGGCCAGTTCCTTGTACTTCGGGTTGACCGGATAGATCTCGCCCTTGAATCCCCCGGCGACGAGGTTGTCGAGGACATAGGTGCCGAGCGCACCGCTGCGCCTGCTCGCGCCGACCAGGGCCACCGAGCGGGGCGCGAGCGCGGCGCGAAGATAGTGGGAAAAAAGCATGTGGCGGAGTGCCTGCGAATGCGCAAATGCGTCGACAACTGCGATTATGCTGCGGCGCAGCGACGGCGTAACAAGAGGAATCCGTCCATTTGCACTACTGACGAGCGCCGGTGACGACTTTTCGCCACGGTTGACTCCGGTCAAGCCGACCGAGGCCCCGGCACTTAGGCTCGAACGCGACCGGAGTTCACCGCAATGTCATCAGCGGGACTGGACGCAGCCGCCCTCGAGCAGTTCCGGCATCAACTGTTGGCGATGAAGCGCGCCGCAGCCGATGCCGTGGACGCGCGCCTGCACGGCCACGGCGAGCACCGGCACGACGAAGCGGGACTGCCACGGCATGCGGACGAGACCGACGACGATGCGGCCGCCGAGACGCAGCGGCAGGCCGACGTGACGCACCTCGCGCGCACCGCCACCGCGCTGCGCGACATCGAGAGCGCATTGGCCCGCATCGACGGCGGGGAATACGGCCTGTGCATCGACTGCGAAGAGCCGATCGCCCTGGGCCGGCTGCAGGCGCACCCGGCGGCGCTGCGCTGCGCCCGTTGCCAGCAACTTTTCGAGACACAGCTGGGCCGCGCCGGCGTGCGCGGCTGATCGGCGCGGCGGCTCGCCGGCACCGAGGACGGCCCCTGGACCGTCCCGCCGCGCGGCAGGCTCCAGCCGCCCCCATCGAACAGAGACCACGACGACGTCCCGGCCAAGGGACCGTCCGATCCGGCTAGTCCGACGACGCTTGCCGCCGTCGGCAACGAGTCATCGCCCGTCCGTAGAATCGGCCGCATGAAGGTCAACGGCGTTGCCTGGCGCTCGATCACCGAGGACGGTCCGCATGCAGTGCGCATCGTCGACCAGACGCAACTGCCGTTTGCGTTCGTCACGCTGCGGCTGGCGCGCTGCGACGAGATCGCCCACGCGATCCGCTCGATGCAGGTGCGCGGCGCGCCGCTGATCGGCGTCGCCGCCGCCTACGGCATCGCCCTGGCCATGCAGCGCGATGCCGCCGACGCCTCGCTCGACGCCGCCCACGCCATGCTGCTCGCCACGCGGCCGACCGCGGTCAACCTGCGCTGGGCGCTGAGCCGAATGCGCGCGCTGCTGCAGCCGTTGCCGGCGGGCGAGCGCGCCGACGCTGCCTGGCAGGAGGCCGGCCGCATCGCCGAGGAAGACGTGGCGATCAACCGCGCGCTCGGCGCCCACGGCGCGGAACTGATCGCCGCGGCGCACGCGCGGACGCGGCAGGCGGTGCGCGTGCTGACCCACTGCAACGCGGGCTGGATCGCCACCGTCGACTACGGCACGGCGCTGTCGGCCATCTACCAGGCGCACGACGCCGGCGTTCCGGTGCACGTGTGGGTCGACGAGACGCGGCCGCGCAACCAGGGGCTGCTGACGGCGTGGGAACTGGCTGCGCACGGCGTGCCGCACACGCTGATCGCCGACAACGCCGGCGGGCACCTGATGCAGCGGGGCGAGGTCGACCTGGTGCTGGTCGGCGCGGACCGCGTCAGCCGCGGCGGCGACGTGTGCAACAAGATCGGCACCTACCTGAAGGCCGTGGCGGCGTCCGACAACGGCGTGCCGTTCTACGCCGCGGTGCCGTCGCCGACGATCGACTGGGAACTGGCCGACGCGCTGCGCGAGATCCCGATCGAGGAGCGCGCGGCGGACGAGGTGCGCATCGTCAGCGGCCGCGACGCGAGCGGCCGGCCGACGCAGGTCGCGCTCGCCGATGCGACCACGCCGGTGGCGAATCCGGCCTTCGACGTCACGCCGGCGCGACTGGTCACCGGCATCGTCACCGAGCGCGGCATCGCGAGGCCGGCCGAACTGGCACGTCTCTTCGCGCCGGCGCGCGCCGCTGCGTGAAGCGAACACCGATGCCCGGCGATCAGATGCTGGCCGAGGACTCGAACGAACTGCGCCGCGCGGTGATCGACACCGCGCGCGCGATGAACGACGCCGGCATCAACGTCAACAAGGCCGGCAATGTCTCGGTGCGCTGCACGCGCGGCAGGCACGCCGGCCTGCTGATCACGCCGACCGGGCTCGACTACGGCGAACTGCAGCCCGCCGACCTGGTCTTCCTGCGGCTGGCCGACGGCTCGCACACGGGTGGGCGCGAACCGAGCAGCGAGTGGCGATTCCATCTCGACATTCATCGCGCGCGACCGGAACTGATCGCGATCGTGCACACCCATTCGCCGTCGGCCACCGCACTCGCCTGCCACGGCCGCGGCATCCCTCCGTTCCACTACATGGTCGCCGCGGCCGGCGGCGCCGACATCCGCTGCGCACCCTACGCGACCTTCGGCACGCAGGCGCTGTCCGATCACGCGCTCGCAGCGCTGGCCGAGCGCAAGGCCTGCCTGCTCGCGCACCATGGCGTGATCGCCTGCGAAGCCTCCTTGCCGCAGGCGCTCGCGCTGGCCATCGAAGTCGAGCATCTGGCGCGCATGTACCTCGCCGCCTGTGCGCTCGGCGAGCCGCCGCGGCTGCCGGACGACGAGATGGCGCGGGTGCTGGCGAAGTTCGAGCACTACGGCCAAGGCCAGCAGCCGGAGGGAACGCGGTGAGTCCAAACCCTCTCAGGTCGCTCATTGCGCCGCTGAGCCGCCGCGCCCGCGGCCTGGCCGACGCGGCAGCGCGCGACGTGCGCCTCTTCGTCGGTCTGCTCGCCGCGACCCTCCTGGCGGCCTCGACCGCCCTCGCCCAGCCCGTTCCGAGCGAAGCCCTGCAGCAACTGCTGCAGCGCGCCGAATCGAACGAGCGTGTGCGGATCATCGTCGGTGTCGGGCTCGACCGGCCGTTCCGCGCCGAGGGCGAATTGACGGCCGCGGCGCAGGCCGGCGAGCAGCGCACACGTATTGCGACGGCGCAGGAGCGCCTGATGGCTGCACTCGCCGGGCTCGGCGGACGCCTGCACGGCCGGTTCGAGTTCATTCCGTACCTGGCCGCCGAAGTCGATGCGTTTGCCCTTCGCGGACTGATGAACTCGCCGCTGGTCACCGCGATCCACGAGGACCGGGTGAACGAGCTGCTGCTCGGCGAGAGCGTGCCGCTGATCGGTGGACCGATCGCCTGGGATGCGGGGCTGACCGGCGCGGGCTGGAGCGTGGCCGTGCTGGACACGGGCGTCGACAAGACGCATCCGTTCCTTGCCGGAAAGGTGGTGTCCGAGGCCTGCTACTCGACCGCCAGTTCGACCTACGAGTCTCTCTGTCCCGGCGGCGCGTCGTCCTCGACGGCGACGGGCTCGGGCGTCAACTGCAACACGTCGATCGACGGCTGCGGGCACGGAACGCACGTCGCGGGAATCGCCACCGGCCTGAATGCGCCGGGCGGTTTTTCCGGCGTCGCCAAGGACGCCAGCGTGATCGCGATCAAGGTGTTCAGCCTCCGGACTTCGACGAGCGACCTCGGTGCGTTCGACAGCGACATCATCAAGGGCCTCGAACGCGTCTACGCGCTGCGCAGCACCTTCAACATCGCCTCGGTGAACATGAGCCTCGGCGGCAGCCGCTACTACAGCGCCTGCGACTCCGCCAACCCGGCGATGAAGACCGCCATCGACAACCTCCGCGCGGCGGGCATCGCCGTGGTCATCGCGTCCGGCAACAACAGCTACAAGACCTCGATGTCCTACCCGGCGTGCATCTCGTCGGCCGTCAGCGTCGGCGCCAGCTGCGATGCCGGGCCGGATTCCAGCCGGTGTCAGACCGGCATCGACGGGGTGGCCAGTTACTCCAACATCGCCTCGTTCATCACGCTGGTTGCGCCGGGCAGCTACATCACGTCGTCGTTCCCGGGGACCGGTTACCAGACCTGGAATGGGACATCGATGGCGACGCCGCACGTCGCGGGCGCATGGGCCCTGCTGAAGCAGCAGACGCCTTCGCTTTCGGTGTCCGAGGGCATCTCGCTGTTGCGCGACAACGCGGCCACGATCGACGACACGCGCAGCGGCGGCGTCGTCACCGGCCTGAAGCTCGTCGAACTGGGTTTCCTCTCCGGCAGCAACGAGTACGCGTTGACCGTGAGCAAGGCCGGCAACGGCAGCGGAACGGTCGCGAGCGACCCGGCCGGCATCAGTTGCGGCGCGGTCTGCACCGAGGACTTCCTCTCGGGCACCGACGTCACGCTCACGGCCACGCCCGACAGCGGTTCGACGTTCGCGGGCTGGAGCGGCAGCGGCTGCTCGGGAACGGGCGCCTGCGCGGTCAGCATGACCGAGGCACGCAATGTCACCGCCGAGTTCAACGCCGGGCCGGACACGACGCCGGACCCGTTCGGATTCACGGCGCAGACCGGCGTGGCCCTCGGCGCGACCGTGACTTCCAACTCGATCATTCCAACCGGCTACGCCGCCGCGGCGGGCATCTCGGTCGCCAACGGCCAGTACTCGATCGGCTGCTCGGGCAGCTTCACCAGCAGCGCCGGCACGATCAACCCCGGGCAGAGCGTGTGCGCACGGCATACGGCATCGAGCACGCCGGGCGCCACGGTCACCACGACGCTGACCATCGGCGGAATCAACGGCACCTTCAGCAGCACGACGCTGCCGAACTACGCACTGACGGTCAACAGGATCGGCACCGGCAGCGGGACGGTCAGCAGCAGTCCTTCGGGGATCGACTGCGGCCAGTCATGCAGCGCGGATTTCCTTTCAGGCACCAGCGTCACGCTCGCAGCAGCAGCCGGCGGCGATTCGAGCTTTGCGGGCTGGAGCGGGAGCGGTTGCTCGGGCACCGGCGCTTGCGTGGTCAGCATGACGGCGGCGCGCAGCGTCACGGCCAGGTTCAACTTCATCCCGGATACCACGCCGAACGTCTTCGGGTTCACACCGCAGGCCGACATCTCACCTGGCTCGACGGTGACTTCCGACACGATCGTCCCGAGCGGATACAACACGGCCACGGCCGTCGTTGTGGCCAACGGCCAGTACTCGATCGGCTGCAGCGGGACCTTCACCAGCAGCGCGGGGACGATCAGCCCGGGACAGTCGGTATGCGTGCGGCACACCGCATCGAGCACGCCGAACACCGTGGTGACGACCACGCTGAGCATCGGTGGCGTCAGCGGCACCTTCAGCAGCAAGACGCTGCCGATCTACCTGCTGACGGTCAGCAAGGCCGGCACCGGCAGCGGCATGGTGACCAGCAGCCCCGCGGGCATCGGCTGCGGCACGAACTGCGTCGAGAACTACTACTCCGGAACCACCGTCACGCTCACCGCCACGGCCGACATCGGTTCGATGTTTGCAGGCTGGAGCGGCGGCGGCTGCTCGGGCACGGGGACGTGCGTGGTCAGCATGTCGGCAGCGCGCGGCGTCACGGCGACCTTCGACCGGATCCCCGACACGACGCCGGATGCCTTCGGCTTCACGCCCAGGACCGGCGTCGCGGTCAACGGTTCGATCACCTCCGAAGCGATCACGCCGAGCGGATATGACGCGGCCGCGGCGGTCTCGGTCGTCAACGGCCAGTACTCGATCGGCTGCAGCGGCACCTTCACGAGCAGCGCAGGCACGCTTACCCCCGCGCAGAGCGTGTGTGTGCGCCACACCTCCTCGGGCACGCCGGGCGGCACGGTGACGACCACGTTGACCCTTGGCGACGTCAATGGCACTTTCAGCAGCACGACCTCGCCCGGGACGGTCTTCGCGCTGATGGTGACCGGCTCGGCACCGGTACGGGTACGGTTACCGGCAGTCCCGAGGGAATCGACTGCGGCAACACCTGCAACGTCGCTTATGCCAACGGCACCAGGTCACGTTGTCGGCAGCGCCGGCGTCGAATCGACGTTTGCGGGCTGGTCGGGAGCCTGCGCGGGCACCGGCACGTGCGTGGTCAGCATGACGGCGGCGCGCAGCGTCTCCGCGACGCTTCACTCGCCACGCCGGCGACCACCGCAGAAGATCTCCGCGCTGTACATCGCCTTCTTCACCCGCGCGGCCGACTTCGACGGCCTCGGCTTCTGGAAGGCGGTGGCCTACGCCTCGGGGCTGGACGACCTGACGCTGATGCGCGCGATGGCGGCCGGCTTCGCCGATCACCCGAGCTTCATCGGCGATCTACGGCGCGCTGGACGACGCGGCCTACGTCGATGCCATCTACCTGAACGTCGGCGGCAAGCCGGCCGATACCGCCGGCAGGGACTACTGGCTCGGCGCTGATCACGGCGGCCACTGTCGCGCTCGGACTTCGTCGCCGACTTCACCTACGGCCTGCTGGAGATCACCGAGCCGACGCTGCAGGACGATGGTCGAGCCGCGGTGCGATCACCAGGCCGAACGGCAGGACGCGCTCGCGCGCAAGGCCCCGGATGGAGAACAAGACCGAGGTGGCGGTCGCCTTCCTCGAGGCGCTGCGGCGCGGCCTCCAACCTGCTGCCGACGACCGATCCGCTCGATCCGGATTCGCTGGCGCTGGATCCCGCCTACCAGGCCTCGCAGAACATCATCCGCGAGGTGACAGAAGTCCCCGAGACGATGGACGCACCGCTGCAGTACCTGGCCGGTACGCCGACCCTCGAAGGCATCAACCAGAACTTCGGGCCGTAGCAGCACCGGCTGAAACCGGCCATCGATCCGATGGTGGGGACCTCGCCAACCGGCTACGCTCCAGATCCCGGGATGCATGGCAGACGGCCGCGCCGAGCCTTGCCCATGATCAATGCGGCCCTCGCGCGTCAGGCCGATGCTTGATTCAACTTCACCGGACGGCCGCGGCAGGAAGCCTGCGGCGGCCTGAGCTCTCGGCGCAAGTACGGGTGGGTGAAACGGCCGGAGCTGGCTCTGGCCGCATGGGCACGGCTCCGGCTTGCCGTCTGCGCGGTAGGACAGACGCGGAGGCCGCGATGCGAGCCGTGCGCATGTTCCTGGCAGCAGTCTCCCTGCTCGCCTCAGTCGCTGTCTCAGCCGAACCCACTCCACCGAATCCCTGCAGCAGCTGATCGCAGCGTGTCGAGGCGCACGCCCCGGTTCGGGTCCTCGTTGGCCTCACGCTTGAGCAGCCGTATCGTCCGGAAGGCGACCTCGATGCCGCGCAGGCGCTGGCGCAGCGCCACCGCATCGCCGTCGCGCAGGATCAGGTCGCGGAGCTCATCACCCGTCTCGGCGGCCAGCATCCGTACCCGCTACACGTACCTCCCGTACATCGCCGCGCAGGTCGATGCGCAGGCGCTGCGTGCACTCGTGGCCTCGCCGCTTGTGGCGAGTCGTCACCGAAGACCGCCTGCGCCAGCCGACGCTGGTGCGCAGCACGGCCCTGATCGGGGCCGAGGCGGCCTGGCGGCGGGGACTGACCGGCGCCGGCTGGACCGTGGCGCTGCCCGACACCGGAGTCGATGCGAGCCATCCGTTCCTCGCCGGCAGGGTGGTCGCCGAGGCCTGCTACTCCAGCACCTGGGTTGGCAATGCGGTGCAGCCGGCCACGGTGTCGCTTTGTCCGGGCGGTCCGGAGCAGTCCACGCAGGCCGGTTCTGCAACGAACTGCGATGCGGCGCTGGCCGACTGCGATCACGGCACGCATGTGGCCGGCATCGTCGCCGGGCGTGACGGTGCCCGATGGCCTCAGTGGCATCGCGCCCGAGGCCAACCTGATCGCGCTGCAGATCTACAGCCGGCTGACCGACGGCAGCGGCATCGGGGCATGGGACAGCGATCTACTCAAGGCACTGGAACGGGTCTATGCACTCGGTAGCGCCCAGCGTATTGCGGCGGTGAACCTGAGCCTGGCCGGCAAGGACATCTACGACGATCAGACGGTCTGCGACGCCGAGCATCCGGCGCTGGCCGACGCCGTCGCGCTGCTGCGCTCGGTGGACATCGCCACGGTGGCGGCGGCGGGTAACGCTACGGCCACCACTGCACTGGCGGCACCGGCGTGCCTGTCGAACGTGATCAGCGTCGGGGCCAGCTGCACCGCCGGTCCGGATACGTCGTTCTGTGCCGGCGGGCATCGACTCGATTGCCACCTACTCTAACGTGGCGCCGTTCCTGAGCCTGCTGGCGCCGGGCAGCTACATCACTTCCTCGATCCCCGGCAACAGCTACGAGACGCTGAGCGGCACCTCGCTGGCGGCGCCGCACGTGGCGGGCGCGTTTGCGCTGCTCAAGCAGCAGCACCCGGCGCTCTCCGTCGACGAGGCGCTGCAAGACTGCGCGAGGCGACTGCATCGGTCGACGACGCGCGCGCGGGCGGTCTAGCCAGGGACCTGAGACTGCTCGACCTGAGCATCGCAGCCGCCGGATGGAGTGTAGGAAGCGAGGCGACCGAAGAGACGAGGCCCGCCTCGACGCGGATGCCCGGGTCGACGGCGAGTGCGGCCCCTGTGGGCAATCCCCCGTCGAACGCGGACTCGCCGCAACCACCAAGTGACAGCACGCGCACCGCGGCGGGCAGCACCGGCGTCCTGCTCATGCTCGACAGCGTAACCGCGACGTCCGCCGCAATCGGCAGCACCCTGGTGGCGGCGGGCGCGGATCACACCTGTGCGGTGGTCAGCGGCGGCGGCGTCAAGTGCTGGGGCGGCAACTGGAGCGGCCAGCTCGGCGACGGCAGCGACACCCAACAACTGGCGCCGGTCGACGTGGTGGGTCTGACGAGCGGGGTCGTGGCCATTGCTGCTGGCTCTGCACACACCTGTGCGGTGACCAGTGCGGGTGGCCTGAAGTGCTGGGGCTCCAATGGCATG
>CAWKAP010000003.1:0-338012 GCA_963847675.1 uncultured beta proteobacterium | reverse complement strand
TCGAAGTGGCATCACCCGTATCCGCATCATGCACCTGAAGCGCCGCGCGCCGGCGCCCGACCGCTACACGTTGCCGTTGCTTGCCGACGGCAAGTCGACGGCACGGTTCGACTGCAACCGCGGCCTCGGCGCGCACAAGATCGCCGCAGGGAGAATGCCGGGCAACCGGCGCGGCTACGATTAGGGTTCGCGCGGAAGATGCCGCGCATGTTCGGACATTTACGGAGGAGCCCATGAGCAAGACGATCAGCTTTCCGCGGCCCGATGGTGCAAGCGTCAACGGTTATCTCGCCGAACCCGCCGGGGCGGCTGGCGCGCCGGGCATCGTGGTCATCCAGGAATGGTGGGGCCTGAACGACCAGATCCGCGGCGTGGCGGACAAGCTCGCGGCGGCCGGTTACCGCGCGCTGGTGCCCGACCTGTATCGCGGCAAGGTCGCGCTGGAGGCGCACGAGGCCGAGCACCTGATGAAGGATCTCAACTTCGGCGACGCTGCCGGACAGGACGTGCGCGGCGCCGTGAAGTACCTGAAGGCGTCCGGGAGCGGCAAGGTCGGCGTCACCGGCTTCTGCATGGGCGGCGCGCTGACGCTGCTGTCGGCGGTCAACGTGCCGGAGGCCGATGCCGCGGTCATCTGGTACGGCTATCCGCCGCTCGAGTTCGTCGATGCGAAGAAGGTCAAGGTGCCGCTGATGGGCCACTGGGCGACCGACGACGCGGCATTCGCGATCGCCGGGGTCGACGCGCTGGAAGGCAAGCTGCGCGAAGCCGGCGTCGTCTTCGAGTTCTTCCGCTACGACTGCAAGCACGCCTTCGCCAACGAGACCGCCGATTCGAAGAACCTGCCGATCCTGAAGTACGACGCGCAGGCGGCCGAACTGGCCTGGAAGCGGACGATGGACTTCTTCGGCCGCCACCTGCGCTAGACCGCAGGCGTCACTCGCCGGCCCACGTCCATGCCGACACTGTTCGAGCCGATCCGCGTCGGCGACATCGCGCTCGCCAATCGGATCGTGATGGCGCCGCTGACGCGCAGCCGCGCGGCGCCCGGGCAGGTTCCGTCGCCGCTGGCGGTCGAGTACTACCGGCAGCGCGCCACTGCGGGCCTGATCATCTCGGAAGCCACGCAGGTGTGTGCCGAAGGGCAGGGGTATCTCGACACGCCCGGCATTTACGACGCCGAGCAGGTTGCCGGATGGCGTCGGATCACCGACGCCGTCCACGCCGCAGGCGGTCGGATCGTTGCGCAACTGTGGCATGTCGGGCGCATATCGAATGTGGCGCTGCAGCCCAACGGGCAGGCGCCGGTGTCGTCGACCGCGCGGCGGGCGGAGGCGAAGTCACTGACGCGCGACGGCTTCGTGCCCGTGTCCACGCCGCGCGCGCTGCGCACCGAGGAGATCCCCGCGGTGGTCGCGAGCTACCGGCATGCCGCGCGCTGCGCGATGGACGCGGGTTTCGACGGAGTCGAGGTGCATGCCGCCAATGGCTACCTGATCGAGCAGTTCCTGCGCGACAGCATCAACGATCGCAGCGACCAGTACGGCGGGTCGATCGAGAACCGGTCGCGCCTGCTGCTCGAGGTGATGCAGGCGGTGGCCGGCGAGATCGGGGGTGCTCGCGCGGGGTTGCGTCTGTCACCGGTCACGCCCGCCAATGATGCCGGGCAGGACAGCAATCCGCAGGCACTGTACGGGCACGCGGTCGCGCAGCTGGCGCCGCTGCAGCTCGCCTTCATCGAGGTGGTCGAGGGCCAGACGGGCGGCGCGCGCGACTTCGCGCCGTTCGACTACGCCGCGCTGCGCAGGAAGTTCAGCGGTGCGTGGATCGTGAACAACGGCTACCAGCGGCAAATGGCGATCGACGTCGTCGCCAGCGGCGGGGCGGATCTCGTCTCGTTCGGCCGGCCGTTCATCAGCAATCCGGATCTCGTGCGCCGCCTGCGCGAGGACGCGCCGCTGAATCCGCTCGACAAGGGCACCCTTTACGGCGGCGGCGCCAAGGGGTACACGGACTATCCGATGCTGGACGAGCGCGCCGCGGCCTGACGCGACGCCGACTGCCCGAGCGCAGGACATCGCCGACGATGAACACGACCGCTGCGCCGCGAGGTCTTCACGCCGGTCGAACTGCTGCGACAGGCGACCTCGGTGCCGGCCGAGATGATGATGATGGAAGGGCAGATCGGCTGCATCGCGCCGGGCGGACGCAGCGTACTGCGCTATTCCTGCAGCAAGGGTTCGCGCTGGTCGCGCACCGTGATCGCGAAGTCCGGGCAGATGTAGATGCAGCGCAGGCATCCGATGCAGCGCTCGGCATGTGCGGCCAGGTACGGGCGATAGCCGCTCGCGTGGAAGGTGTCCGACCGCGCGAACACGTCCAGTCCGCAGACTTCGTCGCAGTAGCCGCAGTCCTTGCACAGCGCGGCATCCACCTGCACGTCATAGGCGAGCAGGTCGCACGACATGCATCGGCTCGCCTCCGCAATCGCGGTCCGTGCGTCGAAGGCTTCTTCGACCAGCGCAAAGCCGGACAACCGCGTCGCCATCGGAACGTGGTGCGCCACCTGCTGGACGCTGCCGCGCGGCGCCGTGTCGCGCAGTTCGGTCGCCGGCTTCGCCGAGGCGTACCGCTCCAGGTCGCCGTCGCCGCCGAGAAAGCGGTCGATCGCGGCGGCGGCAGTCCGGCCGTGGGCGATCGCGACGATGATCGACGACGGGCCGGTCACGACATCACCTCCGGCGAAGATTCCCGGAACCGACGTGCTGAGGTCCTGCGGCAGGGCGCGGATCGTGCCGTTGTCTTCCCTCACGGCAGCCGTCGCCGGGGCGCTCGCGAGTTGCCCGACGGCGAGGATCACCGTGTCGGCCTCGATGTCGAACTCGCTGCCCGGCACGGCCTGTGGGCGGCGCCTGCCGTCGGCGTCCGGTTCGCCGAGCGCCATGCGGATGCACTGCGCCCGGCCGGGCTCGATGCGCAGCGGTGCGGCGAGGAACTCGATCCGCACGCCTTCTTCGATCGCCGCGTCGATGTCCTCGGCGTTGGCGGGCATCTCGGCACGTGTGCGGCGGTAGACCTGCACGACCTCGGCGCCGAGCCGCCGGCTCACGCGCGCGGCGTCGATCGCGGTGTCGCCGCCGCCGATGACGACGACCTTCCTGCCGACGGCCGGCGGCCTGCCGGCGTTCACCGCCTCGAGGAATGCGATTCCCCTGAGCACCGACGCGGCGTCCTCGCCGGGGATTTCCAGGCCCAGCGCGCGCCATGCGCCGGAGGCGAGCAGGACTGCGTCGTATCCCCGGCCGAGCAGCGCGTCGGCCGACTCGATGCGCTCGCCGGTGCGGATCTGCACACCGGTCGCTTCGATGAGGCCGATGTCGGCGTCGATGATCTCGTCGGGCAACCGGTACGCGGGAATCCCATAGCGCAGCATCCCGCCGGTGCGCTGCTGCGCCTCGAATACCGTGACCGCATGCCCGAGCAGCGCCAGGTAGTACGCGGCCGTCAGGCCGCAGGGGCCCGAGCCGACGATCGCGACCTTCCTGCCGGTCGGCGCGAGCGCGACGGGAACGCGTACCTGCGAGGCGCGTTCGGCGGCGACGCGCTTGAGCTTGCGGATGGCCACCGGCCCTTCGAACTGGGTTCGCCCGCACTTCGCCTCGCAGGGATGGAAGCAGGCGTAGCCGCACACCAGCGGGAAGGGAATGCGCTCGCGGATCGTCTCGAGTGCGTCGTCGAAGTGACCATCGCGGACCTGCCGCACGTAGCGCGGCACGTCGATTCCGGCCGGGCAGGCGGTCTCGCACGGCGCGACCTTCGGCTGGAATCGTGGCAGCGCAGTCACCTTCGGACTCCCGTTCACGCGGCCACGCGTGCGACGCCGGAGGTCGCCAGTTCGCTTCCGGCGGCGAGCATCTTCAGGTTCAGGTCGAGCGCCGCACCGGAGAATTTCTTCCGCACCAGCTGCTCGAGGCTGGCGGCCCGCACGACGCCGGTGCGCTCGGCGACGGTCGCGAGCGCGAGGATGTTGACGCTGCCCGCGCTGCCCAGGTCGCTCGCGCACTGCGTGAAGGCAAGGCCGATGAGGTTCTCGCCGCTGCGCGGGGCGACGATCGTGCTGTCGTAAAGAACCGGCACGCCTTTGGCCGCCCAGCCCTCGAACCTGGTCGCCGCTTCCTCCGACAGCGCGAGCACGCAGTCGGGACGGCGAACCTGCTGGTAGACGATCTCGTCGTCGTCGACGATGACTTCGGCGAGCGACAAGTCCGCCGCGGCTGGCGATCCCGTACGACTGCGTCTGCACGACGTTGCGGCCTTCGAGGATCGCTGCCTCGGCGAGCAGGATGCCGGACAGGATCAGGCCCTGGCCGCCGCTGCCGGCGAGGATGATCTCGATGTGCTTGCGCGCAGGCTTCATCGTCGTCGGCTACTGCTGCTGCGCGCGGGCGCGCACGGTCTCGTAGCGTTCGTTGAAGCCGGGCTCGTCGCGGTCGACCAGCGTGCCCACCGGGAAATGCTCGTGCCGCTGCTCGGCCGCAAGCTCCCGATAGCGCTCGACCGGCAGCGCACGCTCGCCCAGCCAGCGCAGCATCGCGGGGGTTTCCTTCATCTCGTTGTAGCGGCCGAAGTGGGTCGGGCACGGGCTGATCACCTCGACCAGCGAGAACCCCTTCTTCGTCAGCGCCTGCTTCATGATCTCCTTCATCTCCCAGCCATGCAGCGGCGAGCAGCGGGCGACGTAGTTCGCGCCCGCGGTCCCGGCGAGTGCGCAGATGTCGAACTCGCGCTCCGGGTTGCCGAAGGCGGTGGTGCTGGTGACGCTCCACTCCGGCGTCGTTCCGGAGACCTGGCCGCCCGTCATCCCGTAGTTCAGGTTGTTCAGGACGATCGCGGTGACGTCGATGTTGCGGCGTGCGGCGTGGATGAAGTGATTGCCGCCGATCGTGACGCTGTCGCCGTCGCCCATGATCGCCACGACGTTCAGCTTCGGGTTGAACGCCTTGATGCCGGTCGCAAAGGCCAGGGCGCGGCCGTGCGTCGTGTGCAGCGCGTTGGTGACCAGGTAGTCGTCGAGCTTGCCGGTGCAGCCGATGCCGGTCACGACGACCGTGTCGGTGTTCTGGTAGCCGAGCTCCTCGAACGCAATCAGCAGCGCGGCCGAGCATGCCGCCGATGCCGCAGCCGGAGCACCACATGTGCGGCAGCACGCCCGGTTTCATGTACCTGAGGCCGGTGGCGTGGGTCATCGCGAGTTGCCTCCCGTGTCCGTGCACTTCGGCCCGGCAATGGCGTCGAGGATGTCCTGCGGCGTGATGAAGGTCCCGTTGTATCGGTTGACGCGCCGCAGATCGGTGTCGGTGCCGAGCGCCTTGCGCACCTCGCCGGCGACCTGGCCGCTGTAGTTCATCTCCGGCACGACCACCGTCTTCACCCGCCGGCCCAGGGCGGCGACTTCCTCGTCGGCAAACGGCCAGACCGTCTGCAGTTGCAGCACGCCGACCCGGGTGCCCTGCGCACGCGCCTCGATCGCCGCCTGGCGCGCGGCGCGCGTGGTGGCGCCGAGCGCGACGACCAGGACGTCCATGTCCTCGACGTCGAAGGTCCGGGTCAGGACGATCTCGTCGCGGTGCCGCTCGATCTTCTCGTGCAGCTGCCGGACGCGCCGCGCCGCGTTGGCCGGATCGTTGTTGCTGTAGCCGTCGAAGCCGTGCATGGAGCTGGTGACGTGGAACACGTAGTCGCTCCCGTACGCGGCGAGCGGCGCGACGCCGTCGTCGTCCGGCTTGAACGGCAGGTAGTCCGCCGGCGTTCCTGCCGGCGTCTTGCGGTCGACGACCTCGATCTCGCCGGGCAGCGGCAGGGTGACGTTCTCGCGCATGTGCCCGACGATCTCGTCGGGCAGCAGGATGACCGGCACGCGGAAGCGCTCGGCGAAGTTGAATGCCTGCACGGTCAGCGTGAAGCACTCGAGCACGCTCGACGGGCACAGCGCGATGACCGACTGGTCGCCGTGACGTCCCCAGCGCACCTGCATGATGTCGGACTGGGCCGGCTTGGTCGCCAGCCCGGTGCTCGGGCCGGAGCGCTGCACGTCGACGACGACGCATGGAACCTCGCCCATCACGGCCAGGCCGAGGTTCTCCTGCATCAGCGAGAAGCCGGGGCCGCTGGTCGCGGTGAACGCCTTCGCGCCGGCGAGCGAAGCGCCGACCACCGCGGCGATCGACGCCATCTCGTCTTCCATCTGGAGGAACACGCCGCCGAGCTTCGGCATCAGCCTGGCGCACTCGTCGGCGATCTCGGACGAGGGCGTGATCGGATAGCCGGCATAGAAGCGCGCGCCGGCGTAGATGGCGCCGGCGGCGATCGCCTGGTTGCCCTGCATCAGGCGGGTTTCGCGCGCCTTCGCCTGCGGCCGCTCCATCGGCGGGGCGTCACGCGGGACCGGACTGTGGATCGTGAGGTGGGCTTCGGTGATGGCCATCGTGCAGCGTCCTCGCGGTCCCGGTCCGGAAGGCCGTCGAGCTTCCCGGAGACGGGTCCCTGCGCCGCGCCGCCTGGGACGAGCGCCGGCATCGAGTGGGTGCCAGATTCGCCCAAGACGCTGCTGTCCGTGACGATGCAGATCAATACTCGCCCGAAAACGAAGCCGGTTGGCAGCCGGCCTGCGTGCTGCTGTATATTCATCCAGTATGGGGACCGGCTTTACGTGCAGGAGTTGCGGCTCGACCGAGTTCGAGCAGGTCGTCGTGCGCGTGCCGAGCGGCATGCTGCGGCAGACCGACCTGTTCTGCTGCAAGGGCTGCCGCACGGTCTACTTCGATCCCGCCACCTTTCACGCCGGCCGACCGGCCGGGCTGGCGGCGATGGCGCCGGACTTCAAGACCTATGGCCGGTAGTGCGGGCGCAACGAGCGCAGCGGCGGCGCGACGATGAACGCCGTCGCCCAGCGGATCGATCCCGCGCCCGACACCGACTTCCTTGCCGGGCTCAATCCGCAGCAGCGCGCCGCAGCCGAGCATGGCGCCGGCGAGGAACGGCCCGGGCCGCTGCTGGTGATTGCCGGGGCGGGCTCGGGCAAGACCAGCACACTGGCGCACCGCGTTGCGGCGCTGATCGCGACAGGCGCCGATCCGCGCGCGATGCTGCTGCTCACCTTCTCGCGCCGCGCCGCAGTGGAGATGACGCGGCGGGTCGAGCGCATCGTCGGCACGCATGGCGCGCTCGCGCGCGATGCAGGCCGCGCCGTCGCTCATCTGGGCCGGCACGTTCCATTCGATCGGCGCCCGCCTGCTGCGCGAGTACGCGCCGCGCATCGGCCTCGCCCCCGAGTTCACGATCCACGACCGCGAGGACTCGGCCGACCTGATGAACCTGGTGCGCCACGAACTCGCGCTCTCGGGCACCGAGAAGCGGTTTCCGCTGAAGGGCACCTGCCTGGCGATCTACTCGAAGACGATCAACACCGAGCAGCCGCTGGCGGCGGTCCTCGCCGACAGCTTCCCGTGGTGCGCCGGCTGGGAGGCCGAGCTGAAGCGGCTCTTCGCCGCCTACGTCGAGGCCAAGCAGCGCCATGGCGTGCTCGACTACGACGACCTGCTCGCCTGCTGGGCGGCGATGATGGTCGAGCCGTCGATCGCCGGCGAGATCGGCGCGCGCTTCGCCCACGTGCTGGTCGACGAGTACCAGGACACCAACCGGCTGCAGGCCTCGGTGCTGCTGGCCCTCAAACCGGACGGCCGCGGCCTCACGGTGGTCGGCGACGACGCGCAGGCGATCTATGCGTTCCGCGGCGCCACGGTGCGCAACATCCTCGACTTCCCGCGCCACTTCGACCCGCCCGCCACGGTGGTCACGCTGGAGCAGAACTACCGCTCGACGCCGCCGATCCTCGAGGCGTCCAACGCGGTGATCGGGCAGGCAGCGGAACGCTTCACCAAGAACCTGTTTTCCGGGCGGCCGTCGTCGGCGCGGCCGCTGCTGGTGTCGGTGGCCGACGAGGCCGCGCAGGCGCGCTACGTCGTCGACGAGGTGCTCGAACGTCGCGAGGAGGGGCTCGCGCTGCGCGCGCAGGCGGTGCTGTTCCGCGCCTCGCAGCACAGCCTGCAGCTGGAACTCGAACTCGGCCGGCGCAACGTGCCGTTCGTGAAGTTCGGCGGGCTGAAGTTCCTCGAGGCGGCGCACGTCAAGGACCTGCTCGCCTGCCTGCGCTGGGCCGAAAACCCGCGCGACCGCGTCGCCGGCTTCCGCGTGCTGCTGCTGCTGCCGGGCGTGGGGCCGAAGACCGCGGCGCGCGCGCTCGATGCGATGGCGGCAGCGGCCGATCCCGCCGGGGCGCTGCTTCGCCTTCGCGCCGCCGGCCGCCTGCAGTGCCGACTGGCGCGCGCTGGCCGAACTCGTCCGCGCGCTGCGTGACCGCGGCCAGGCGTGGCCGGCCGAACTGTCACAGGTGCGCCGCTGGTACGAGCCGCAGATGGCGCGCATCCACGACAACGCCGAGGTGCGCGTCGCCGACCTCGCCGCGCTCGAACACCTCGCCGGCACGTATCCATCCCGCGAGCGCTTCCTCACCGAACTGACGCTCGACCCGCCCGACGCCACCAGCGACGAGGCCGGCACGCCGCTGCTCGACGAGGACTACCTGATGCTGTCGACGATCCACTCCGCCAAGGGGCAGGAGTGGGGCGCGGTGTACGTCCTCAATGCGGTCGACGGCTGCATTCCCTCCGACATGGCGACCGGGACGCCGGCCGAGATCGAGGAGGAGCGGCGCCTGCTGTACGTGGCGATGACGCGCGCGAAGGACCACCTGCACCTGCTCGTGCCGCAGCGCTTCTACGTCCACCAGCAGGCTGCCGGCGGCGACCGCCACGTGTACGGCTCGCGCACGCGCTTCATCCCGCCGAAGCTCGCCGCGCTGTTCGACTCGCGCGCGTGGCCGGAAGCCTCCGGCGCAGCCGAAGCGGCCGCGCAGCGCGCGCCGAGCACCGTGGTCGACATCGGTGCCCGCATGCGGGAGCGCTGGCGGTAGCCCTGCGGTTCTGCCCTCGCCCGTCGCGGGAGAGGGGCCGGGGGCGATGGGGAAGCGGGCCCGAACCCGCTACAGTTCGCCGCCTCCCGCGACGGAGTTGCCTTGACCGAGCTTTCGCCACGCGCGCTTTGGCTGCGCCTGTTCCTGCCGTTCGCGGCGGGCTACCTGCTGTCGTACCTGTTCCGGACCTCGAACGCGGTCATCGGTCCGGTCCTCGCGCACGAC
Organism: uncultured beta proteobacterium; assembly: GCA_963847675.1. GTDB lineage: Bacteria > Pseudomonadota > Gammaproteobacteria > Burkholderiales > Burkholderiaceae_F > JADJWR01. Next base: position 328,756 of record CAWKAP010000003.1, on the reverse strand, counting down.
CTTTCTCTTCCCGACCACGCGCTCGGGCTGCTCACCAGCACCTATTTCCTCGCCTTCGGCGCCGCGCAGTTGCCGCTCGGCATCCTGCTCGATCGCTTCGGACCGCGGCGGGTCGAAGCGGTCCTGCTGCTGTTTGCGGCGTCCGGTGCCGCCGTCTTCGCGCTGGCGGGCGACCTTGCCGGGCTCGCCTGGGGCCGCGCGCTGATCGGGCTCGGCGTCTCGGCGTGCCTGATGGCCGCGTTCAAGGCCTTCAACGAGTCGTTTCCGGCCGACCGGCAGGGCTCGCTGATCGGCTGGATCATGGCCGCCGGCGGGCTGGGCGCGGTGTTCGCCGCGCAGCCGCTCGAAGCGGCGCTGGGATTCACCGACTGGCGCAACGTCATGCTGGGTCTTGCCGTGGTGACGGTCATCGCGTCGGCGGCGATCTGGCTCGTGGTGCCGGACAAGGGCGGGGCATCGCACGGCGCCGGCCTCGCCGAGCAGCTGGCGGGCGTGAAGCAGGTGATGACGGGTCGCCACTTCTGGCGCTACGCGCCGATGGTGACGCTGAGCATCGGCGGCTTCATGGCCGTGCAGGGGCTGTGGGTGTCGCGCTGGATGGCGGAGGTCGAGGGCTTCAGCCGGCCGGTGATCGCACAGCACCTGACGCTGCTCAACGCCGCGTTTCTCGCCGGCTGCCTGTTCATGGGCTTCGTGACCACGCCGCTGCTCCGGCGCGGCATCAGCGAAGCGAGGATCCTGAACGGCGTCGCGGTCACCTTCGTCCTGGTGTTCGCCGCCATCAACCTGCTCGCCGGGCAGGGGCAGGGATGGCTGTGGGCGCTGCTCGCCTTCGTCTATCCGACCAGCAACATCGCCTATCCGATCCTCGTGCGCTCGCTGCCGCTCGCGCTCTCGGGCCGCGCCAACACCGCACTGAACCTCACCGCGTTCATCGGCGCCTTCGGCCTGCAGTGGGGCATGGGCGTCGCGGTCGACGCGCTGCGCGCCGGCGGATGGGGCGTGACCCAGGCGTATCGCGCCACGTTCGCGATCGTCCTGCTGCTGCAGTTCGCGGCCGTGGTCTGGATGCTCGTCGCCCGCACCGGACCGCAGGGCGCGGCGACGGCGGTGCTGCCCCGCCAGGGCGGGCGCTGATCTATTGCTGCGCCGGCAGCGCGCCGAGTTCGACCAGCCGTTGCCGCCAGCCCGGCGTGTGCCGGCACAGCGCGCGATGGATTTCCGCTTCGTCGACGGTGACGACGCGCTTCTCGTCCATCACGAGTCGCCCGTCGATCACGCTCGCCACGACGTCGTCGGCGCGAGCGTAGAAGACGAGCGCCGCGTAGTCGCCGTAGAACGGCTGCAGATGCGGGCGGTCGAGGTCGACCACGATGAGGTCGGCCTTCTTGCCGGCTTCGAGCGAGCCGATCTCCGCGTCGAGCCCCATGATGCGCGCCGCGCCGGCCGTCGCGTACCAGAGCGCGTCGCGGCAGCTCATGGCGCCGGCGTCGCCGGCGACCAGTCGCAGCGCATTGATCGCGTTGCGCATCATCTCGAACGGGTCGTTCTGCATCCAGTCGGTGGCGAAGCCGGTCGGGATGGCGCGGCCGGTGATGTCGGCGAAGCGCGGGTACCAGCCCCGGCGCGGGTAGATGGTCGGCGTGTGCGCGTAACGGGTGCCGGTGGTCGCGACCGCGTCGAGGTCGGCATCGGTGGCGAAGCTCAGGTGCGCGACGACCACGTCGGGCGCGAGCACGCCGAGGTCGCGCAGGTACTCCAGCGGACCGCGGCCCTGCGCGCGCCGGACCTCGGCCACCTCGCGGCGCGACTGCGCGGTGTGGACGTGCAGGCCGAGCTTGAGCCGGTCCGCCTCGGCGCGCAGTTGCCGGTGCAGTTCGGGCGAGCAGGTGTCGCTGGCGTGCGGGCCGAGCCGCGCCTGGATGCGCCCGCCCTCGCGGCCGTGCCAGCGCTCCGCGAATTCGACGCCCTCGCGCAGCCGCTGCTCGCCGATATCCGCGTGGTGCGTGTAGTCGTCGAGCCCGAGACGGTCGAGCGCGACGTCGAACACCTTGTTGGCGATCTGCGCGCGCAGCCCGCTCGCCGCGCAGGCCTCGGCGAGCAGGTCCGGCGCGTACCAGAGGTCGTTCACCGTGGTGAAGCCGGAGCGGATCATCTCCACCGTGCCGGCCCAGGCCAGATCGCGCCACTCCTCGCGGCCGATCGTCTTCTCCATGCGGAAGGCGACGTCGTACAGGGCCGCACCGCCGGCGACGTCGTCGGTGCGGCCGCGAAAGACCAGCGACGCGGTGTGCGTGTGCGCGTTGACGAAGCCCGGCAGCACGGCGCACGCCGGGCCGCCGGTTTCGCGGCGCGCCCGCCAGGTGCCTTCCGGCATGCGCGCTCCGGCATGGACGATGCGGTTGCCGGCGATGGCCACCTCCGCGTCGCGCAGGACCGGCAGTCCGTCGCTCATCGGATAGAGGAACCCGGCCCGCACCAGCAGATCGATTTCGCGCATCGGCAGCCTCCCGCGTGGCGCTGCCGAGGATAGCCCGCCTCCGGGCGGCGCGCGGCTGTGCTAGAAGCGGCGCCGTGCCGTTGTACCGAACCTGCCTGCTCCGCCCGAAGCCGTAGCCGCACCGATGGCCCGTGTCGTTCCTTCCGACTGGCGCACGCTCGAGGCGACCGGCGCCGTGGCGCGCGAGATCGAGACCCTCGCCGTGCTCGAGGCCGGCCTGCCCGACGAACTGACCGTGTTCCACGGCGTGCACTGGACGCGGGTGGACCGTGGCACGGCAGTCTTCGGCGAGATCGACTTCGTCGTCGTCACCCCGTCGGCGCGAGTCGTCCTCGTCGAGCAGAAGTCCGGCTTCCTCACCGAAACGCCCGAGGGACTGGTCAAGAAGTACTCGGGCAAGGACAAGCTCGTGGCCGTCCAGCTCGACCGCACGCTCGACGCGCTGCGCGCGCGGCTGGCGCCGGTGGTGCAGGGCGAAGCCGTGGCGATCGACTACCTGCTGTACTGCCCCGACTACACGGTGAAGCAGTTCGGCACTGCCGGGCTGCCGCCCGAGCGAATCGTCGACGAGCGCGACCGTGAGCAGCTGTGCGCGCGCATCCGGGAGGCGCTGCCCGAAGAGGCGCCGCGCGATGTGCTGGTGCACAAGCTGCGGCGTTTCTTCGAGAACGAACTGCAACTGGTGCCCGACGTCAGTGCGCTGCTCGGCCGCGCCGAGCGGCTGGTCACGCGCCTTGCGGGCGGCCTGGCCACTTGGGCGCGGCGCCTGCACTTCGAGCCGTTCCGCCTGCGCGTGATCGGCACCGCGGGCTCCGGCAAGACGCAGCTCGCGCTGGCGGTGCTGCAGGATGCGGCGGCGCAGGGCCGGCGGGCGCTGTACGTGTGCTTCAACCGGCCGCTCGCCGATCACCTGGCACAGCTTGCGCCGGAGGGCGCGGAAGTGGCGAGCTTCCATCAGTTGTGCGACCGGCGCCTTCGCGCGGCGGGCGAGACGATCGACTACCGCGCGACGGATGCGTTCGAGCAGATCGCGGATCGCTTCGGCGCGCTGCCGGTGCCACCGGGGGAACGGTTCGACGAACTGGTGATCGACGAGGGGCAGGACTTCCAGCCGCACTGGAAGGACGCGCTGCTGCGATGGCTGCGGCCCGACGGGCGCGTGTGGTGGCTGGAAGACCCGATGCAGCGCCTTTATGACCGGCCGCCCGTCGATCTGCCCGATTTCGTGACGCTGCGCGCGGAAACCAACTACCGCAGTCCGCGCGACGTGCTCGGCTACCTGAACCGGCTGCTCGCGCTCGCCCAGCCGATCGAGGCCGCCAGCCCGATCGCCGGCGGCGAAGTCGAGTTCCTCACCTACGCCGATGCGGAATCGCTGGTGGCCACGACGAAGCGGGCGGTCACGCGTGCGCTGCAGAGCGGCTTCCGCGTCGCCGACACCGTGCTGGTGACCTTCACCGGACGCGAGCGGTCGGCGCTGCGCAGCTTCGACCAGATCGGCCCGCACCGACTGAAGTCCTGGCAGGGGCGCTACGACCTGTTCGGCCGGCCGGAGTTCTCCGACGGCGACCTGCTGGTCGAGACCGTGTACCGCTTCAAGGGCCAGTCCGCGCCGTGCGTGATCCTGACCGAAGTCGACTTCGAGGCCTTCGACGAGCTCGCCCAGCGCAAGCTGTTCGTCGGCTTCACGCGGGCGTCGATGAAGCTGCTGGTGGTGCTCTCCGAGAGAGCGGCACAGGCATTGCTGGCCCGGGCGCAGCCGTAGCCGGGCCGGTGCGGGCCGCGCTTTCACGTACGGTGACCGAGGTCACCGCCTCAGTTGATTCCGATCAGCGCGGAGCGCTGCGCGCTGCGGACAATGATCGATGAACGGCGCGCCCGTCGCGCGCCGGCAAACGGGGCGGTTGACATGAAATCGCTGCTGGTACCCGTCGATGGTTCGCCGAACGCCGACCGTGCGTTGACCCACGCGGTGACGATGGCCAAGGCCGTGCAGGGAATGAAGATCATCCTGCTCAACGTTCAGGAGCAGCTGGAGCGCTGGTACCCGCACGGACTGGCCAGCGACTCGTCGCGCGAACACCTGAAGCAGCTGGGCCAGACGCAGTCCGCGTCGGCGCGCAAGCTGCTCGAGGAGTCGGGCTGTCCCTACGAGTTCCTGATCATGTTCGGCCGGACGGCCGAAACGATCGTGCAGGTGGCCCGCGACCACGGCTGCAGCGGCATCGTGATGGGCACGCGCGGCCTGAGCGACCTCGAAAACGTGTTCCTGGGTTCGACGTCGTTCAAGGTCGTGCACCTTTCCGAGGTGCCGGTCACGCTGGTCAAGTAGCGCGCGGGAAGCCGCGCGCTCCAATCGCTCTCAGGCGGACGCCCCGTGCGGGGCGGCCGCGTCCGGCTGTGCGTCAGCGGGCGATCGAGTCGCTGGTCTCGACGTTCTGCGACGCGTCGTAGGTGTAGCCGGCCAGCGTGGCACCGGTCACCGTGAAGGTGAATGTGCTGCCGGTCGACACCTTCACGCGCGCGGAGCGGAACGAAGCCTGCCCCGAGGCGTTGGTCAATGCCGATGCGGTTCCGCCCACCACGCCGCTCCACGATCCGCTGACGGTCGCGCCGGGCACGACATTGCCGCTGCCGTCGCGCACGGTGACGGTGGCCAGCGCGTCGGCCCGGCTCTTGCTGAAGGTGCGCAGGCTCATGGCGATGTTCGCCACGTGCATCGTGACCGCGGTCGCCTGCGGGTCGGCGGTGATCGTGACCGACTTGCTGGCGGTCATCCCGGCGTTGTCGGTGACGGTCAGCGTTGCGGTGTAGGCGCCCGGCGCGCCGTACAGGTGCTGCGCCGTCGTGCCGCCGGTCTGGCTGGTGCCGTCGCCGAAGTTCCACGTGTAGGCGACGATCGAGCCGTCGGCGTCGAACGAGCCCGCGGCGCTGAAGACCACGGTGAGGGGCGCGAACCCGGAGGTCGGCGTGGCCGACAGCGCCGCAGTCGGCGGTTGCCCGGCGCTGGCTTGCGCGCTGCCTGCGATCGCATACTGGCCGACGCTGCCGTAGTCGGTGTAGCCCGTGCCGAGCGGATCACCCTTGCCGATGCCGTCGACGGTGACGTAATAGGTGCCCGGCGCGGCGAGCGTCGCGGTGAGCGTGGCCGGCAGGCTGTCGACCGGGTTCGACGTCGCCAGCACCGTGCCGGCGCCGTTGCGCAACGTGGCGAGGAGGTCGAGCTTCGGTCCGCGCGGCGCCGGGGTGATGTTGATCGTCACGCTGCCGGCGCCGGCGACGAAGCTGAAGACGTCGGCATCGGCCGGGCGCTCGATGACGCCGCTGCCGTCGAGGGTCGTCACGCCGTTGGCGGTGGTGGAGGCCAGCGGCGTCGCCGCGGATATCGCGTTGCCATGATCGTCGGGCCGGATCGGCAGGCCCGTCGCCTGCATCACCACGTAGTCGTCCTGCTTGTTGCTGGCCCCGGCGTACTCGCCCTTGCTCCACTGCACCAGTTGCTGGTAGTAGCCGACGCCCATGATCGGCGCCCAGCCGGTTGCGCCGCTGCCGTGGCCCTGGTAGTAGCCGCTGCTCGACGTGCCGTCGTGACCCAGGCCGACGTTGTGGCCGGCCTCGTGCGAGATGGCATCGGCGACGTACTTCTCGTTGCCGCTGCCGAGCGCGTCGTAGAACACCAGCGCCGGCTTGTAGTAGTCGCCGACGTCGTCGAACACCGTCAGGTAAGCGACGCCGCCGCAGCTGCAGTTGTAGAAGGTGCGCTTGGTGATCAGCACCGTGGTGCCGAAAACGTCGTCGCCGCTGCTCGAGCGCGTGATCCGGTCAGCTGGCGGCGGCTCGGTGGTCACGTCGACGTCGAAGGCGGCGTAATCCTCGGCGACGCGCTTCCAGATGTACTGGATCCGCTGCAGCTCGGTGGTACCGAACGAGTAGGGCACGCCGTCGAGGTCGAACGGCAGCGCGGTGATGCTGGTCTGGCCGCCGCTGTTCCACGCGGTGCCGGTCAGCGTGGCGCCGACGAAGTTCAGGTACAGGGTCCGCTTGGCGGCCGGGCGGCTGTGCAGCTTGAAGGTCTGGTCGAGCGGTTCGAGGTTCGGCGACAGCGGGTCGGTCTCTTGCGGCGGGGTCGATCCCTGCGGCGGAGGGCGCACTTCCTCCTCGAAGAACACGCGGCCCTTGCGATCGAGCCAGACGGTGCGGTCGGAGCGCAGCATGCGGGCGAACTCCGCAACCGACAGGCCGTAGTACGCGGCCACGTCGGGCAGCCGGCTGCCGAGCAGGGCAATGGCCTGCTCGCCCTGTGCACGGTCGGGCAGCGTGATGTTCGGAAAAGGCGCCTTCGCCTGGGGCGGAAGAGATGACGGCTGCGCCAGCGCAGAGGGCATCGCCAGCGCGAGGCCAAGCGTCGCCAGCAGCGCGAGCAGGCGCACGCGCCAGCTGCGCTGGGCGGCGAGCTTCGTGAAGCGCGCGGCCTCGGTTCGTGGGGTTTTCGATGAGCGGTTCACTGGCGGTCTCCCGGATCGGTTGTGGCCGCGCAACCGTCGCGGCCGTCAAGCGGTGACGCAACCGTAGCCATCGGCACCGATGCGCGGAATCATTCGGGAAGATGAGCGCACGTGATTGGAGCCATCGGATCGACGCCGGGACGTCGTGGCATCGGCCGCTGGTGCGGTCCGCGAAGTGCGCGACCACTGATCCGGTGCGATCGGCGTGATCGGCGTGTCGCGGTCGGCTAATGCGGAGAATTCGCCGTGCGCCCGGCCGACTGCATTGCCGGCGCCGCGATGCGCGCTAATCCGAAAAAACTCGAGCCCGTTCGACGCGGCTGCAACGAGTCAGACGCGGTCTGCGCCGATCGCCGGCTCGGCTCGCGACCACTGCGCCGGCACGCGGAATGCCCTGATTCTGAGCATGTACAATCCGCGCCTCAGCGCGCCCGTAGCTCAGTTGGATAGAGTACTTGGCTACGAACCAAGGGGTCGTGGGTTCGAATCCTGCCGGGCGCGCCAGTCACGCATAAAAGAGGGCACCGAGCCGGTGCCCTCTTTCTTTACGGCGACAGCAGCGATCAACGCGGAGTTGCTCCCGGTGATCGTCGCCGCGTTTCCCTCCACCCGGACCTCCTCCACGAGCGAGTGCAGGTAGTCTTTGGCGAACGTCGAGGACTTGTCGAGCAGCTTTGCCCGGATGACCTGGCTGAACGCCTCGACCTGGCTGGGCGCGAACCTGGGCACCGGCGCCGCTGTGCGCCGCCGATGCCCCGCGATCTCGATCAGCACGGCCTCGCGGGCAGACTTGGCCTGCTGGAGCCGCCGCCGAAACGTCTCGTCCAACGTCACGGCTCCAGTCTCCAGCGCGTCGTAAAGGCGGCTGAGTCGGTCGTCGTTGCGCTTCAGTTCCGCCTGGAGCGATGACAGCGCGTTCTGCGCAGATGCCCGCTGCCCTTCGACGACCCGCACCGCCTCGGCCAGCATCAAGCGCAGCCTTGCCGGAGTAAACGCCCGGTCGGCCAGCTGGCCCAAGACCAAACCATCGAGCTTCTCGGCCGGGACGTTGCGGCTGTCGCAGCTGCGGTTGCCTTTGTTGTGGCGGTTCGTGCACTTGTAGTACCGGTAGCGCCCGCTCTTGCCGGTCGCCAGCGTCATGCCCGCGCCGCAGTGGCCGCACTTCAGGATGCCGGTTAGCAGGGTAGGGCAGGACACCCGGCGCGGCGGGGCTGCACAAGGCGCCCTCGCTTCCCGTCGCTGCCGCGCCAGTTCGTAAGTCTCGGTGTCGATGATCGAGTCCGACGCGAAAGGGACCCACTCAGACGGCGGTCGCTTCTTGTTCGTCCGCGAGTCCTTGACGTTGAAGAAGTGCTCGCCGAGGCAGGACCGGGCCGACAGGACCTCGTGCACCTTCTGGATGCGCCACGGCCGGCCTCGCATCAGCTCGCCGCGCTCGTTCAGATGCTTGGCGATCTCCTTGATCCCCATCGACCGGCCCTCGTGACCGGCCAGGTACATCGCGAAGATGCGCCGCACGGTAGCGGCCTCCCCCTCGTGAACGACGAGCTTCTTCTTGCGCTTGCCCCGGTTGCCAAGCACCTCGGTCGCCTCGGCCCGGAACCCGAACGGCGGGTTGGAGCCATTGAAGAATCCGCGCCGGGCGTTCTCCTTCATCGCCCGGGACGTGTGCTTGGCGTTCTCCTGGCTCTGGTACTCGTCGAAGACCGAGAAGATGCGGCGGGTGAGGTTCCCCGGCGGGTCGTCGCTGGTCTGCTGCGTGATCGACTCGACCCGGACGCCATGCTTCAGCAGCATCCGCTCGTAGAGTCCAAAGCTGATCGCGTCGCGGAAGAACCGCGACAGGCTGTGCACGATGATGGCGTCGTAAGGGGGCGGCTTGCCGGTCGCGTCGGCGATCATGTCCTGAAACACCGGACGTCGATCGTCGGTGGCGGATGCACCCGGCTCGACGTACTCGTGCGCGACGAGCAGACCGTGACGTTCGCACCAGTCGCGCATCTGGCGCAGCTGGTCCGGAATCGACAAGTCCTGCTCGGCCTGTCGCGCCGTGGAAACGCGAGCGTAGAGCGCAACCGCCATGGCCGATTACTCCTTGTCCTTCTCCAACTGGACGAGTTCGTTCAGTTCGCGCATCAGATCGGGAAGGAACACCCGCAAGGGCGTCAGTTCGCGCTCCGATAGCGCCTCGTCGTCGAACTCGTCAAGAAACGTCAACTGAACAGTGACAGATCGGGCATCGTTTCGCACTCATGGTGCACCTCCTTTCTTTGCGTGTGTCAGCCTGCCCGTTCCGTTCCGATCCGGGTGCTCAGAGAGCACCGTTTCCAAGTCCTTCTGAAAGCCGCTCCTGCCGAACTGGTCCGTTAGGTTTTTTCGGCACGGCTAAAGACGCCTCTCAACTTGATCTCCAAACGATCGGAGGGACGTGGGGAACCGCAACGAGTGTGCTCCAGAAGGGCGTCATTCCGTACGTTGCGCCGGCCATGGAGCCCATCATTCAGCCTGTTGTCGATGAAATTAGAAAGGTCGACAACCTCATGGCGAATTATTTGGTTAAGTACTTTAATTTAATGGTTAGGCAGATTCAGGCCCAGCACCCGCTGTTGTCCAGCAACGCGCAGCTGGCGTATGTGGTGGGGTGCTCGCGTCTCAAGGACGTCTACATTGAAACCGACGTCTTACTCGGGCGGGTTTTCGAGGCTCTAGACCTTGGCTATCGGGTCGTGGAAATCGAGAGATTCCGCAAGCGGCACAGCGGGAAAGACCTCTTTGAGTCGACCATATTTGTCACGCGCTGAGACGCAGTACCGCACGAGCACGCGAACGCTGCTACTTCGCGCGGTATGGCCCAAGCGTCGTACACATGGCGCGCCACCATCTTCAAGGGGTCAGCAGGCAAGCGTCTGCTGACCCTCTTGTTTTTCCAAGGTGCCTCGCCGGGCTGGTCGCGGGTCAGTCACTGTTCGGCGGCGGCTGATCGGCGCCGACTCGGCCGGTGCCCTAACGCCAAGCGTGTTCGGATGCGGCTGAATGACGCCGGTCCTCCATGTGGACCACGGCCCTCGATCCGGCGGGCTTGAGCCTCTCCGTTTCCCCGACCCGCACGCGCGGAGACGAGCAGAGGCCGGACCCGGGCGATCAATCTTGCGACCGCTTTGCAGCTGCCTTTCACGCGCGACCGCCGATCTCGTCATTTTGGACAAGACCTGCCGGTACAGGCCATCTCCCAGTCCACCCCGAGGCGGGCGCACGACGCTGTGTTATGCAAGTTCCGCTTGAACTGAGCGAATACGAGGGGTAAGCACGCGCAGTGCAGCCGATCGACCTGGCGTGATCGGCTGGCAAGCGCGCGGCCCGTGCATCGAAGTCATCACGCGCCCGGTCGTGCCGCGCCCCAGATTGACTGGCCGGCCGCAAAGCGGCGGGTCGCGCTCAGCGCCGGTTGTCGCGCTTGGCCTGGTTGCGGCGTCCGCGCGCCGCCACGTGCGCCTGCACGCGCTGCTGACCGGCTTGCTTCGGCTGCATCGCATGGCGCGCCACGCGGGCGCCTTCACTGGTCGGGCCGAACTTTCGCGCGGACACCGGAATCGTCGCCGGCGCCTTAGGACTGCGCGTCGTCGCAACGCTGCTCGACATCGCCGTCTGTTCGCGCCGCTTCGGTTGCGGCGTTTGCTTGGCCTTTACGGCGGCGGCCTGCTGCCTGGCGCGTACCGCCGCCGCCTCGACGTGGGCCAGACGCCGGGTGAAGCGTGCGAGCACATCGGCGAATACCTGGGCCTTCTGTGCCGTGCGCGCGTTCGCCAATTCGCTGCGGCCGACCTTGCTGCCGACGCGCTCGCGCGTTGCGAGCCTCTGCCGGCGCAGCAGATCCTGGTACTTGTCGCGCAGCGCGCGCGCGCGCTTGGCCTTGGCGCGCAGTTGCACCGTGGTCATGGCCTTCAGCGCATCGCCGCGGCCGGCAACGAACAAGTCGAGCTCGGCCGCCGTGAGCAGCTTGCGGGCCTGGATCAATGTCGTGGCCAAGGTGATCTCCCGTTGATATGTGGATGACCAGCAACTTATCACGCACATCGATGCGACGCGGTGGATTCGCACCTTTGGTTGTTGCGGCGAGTCCTCACCTGAGGCCCCGCCGTTGTGGGTTCCACCGCGCCGCCACGAACACCGGCGAATTGCTGGAGAATTTGCACGGCATCGTCCACCGCCTGCGACAGAGCGGCATCGACAAACAACGGTTCAACGCGATCACCGGGTTCGGGGTGCTTGGGCGAGCATGGCGCACGGCCGCTAGAGACTCGGCCAGGAAAGAGGCGGACTTGTCCATCGAAGGTTGATCCATGAATTCACTGAAGCAGTTCTGGCGCAATCTGCGGACGAGCCTCTGGTTCGTGCCTTCGCTGATCGTTGCCATCGCCATCGCCCTGGCGATGGTCCTGCTGGAAGCGGACGCGGCCGTTGGCGATCGCTGGCTGGCCCGCTGGCCGCGCCTGTTTGGTGCCGACGCCGCGGGCGCGCGCGCGATGTTGTCCACGATCGCCAGCTCGATGATGACCGTGATGGGGGTGACGTTCTCGATGACGCTGGTGACCCTGGCGCTGGCCTCGAGCCAATACACCTCGCGCGTTCTGAGAAACTTCATCCGTGACCGCGTCACGCAGGTTGTTCTCGGCATCTTCGCCGGCGGCTTCACCTATTGCCTGATCGTGTTGCGCACCATTTCCGGCGGCGGAGAAACCGGCTATGTGGCGAGCGTTGCCGTGTCCTTCGGTGTCGTGCTCGCCATCGGCGGCATCGGCGCCCTTATCTATTTCATTCATCACATTGCGTCTTCGATCCAGGCCTCGAGCATCATCGCCGCCGTCGCCGATGAAACCATGGCCGCCGTCGACCGGCTCTTTCCCAGCAGGATCGGACACGGTCCGGCCGAGGGCGACGAGCCCGCGCCTCCGCTGCCGCTGCTGCGCTGGCAGGCCGTGCTGGCCGAGCGCAACGGTTACATCGAGAGCGTCGACAACGAGCTGCTCCTGTGCCTGGCCCGGGAGCACGACACGATCGTGCGGATGGAGCGCGGCATCGGCAAGTTCGTGGTCCATGGGACCCCGCTGGCCTCGCTCGCGCTGGAGGCGGCGCCGGACCAACAGCTGGTCGCTGCCGTGCAGGCGGCCTACAGCATCAGCCGCCACCGCACGCTGGTGCAGGATTGCGCTTTCGGCATCCGGCAACTCGTGGACATCGCGATGCGAGCACTCTCGCCCAGCATGAACGACACCACGACGGCCATCATGTGCGTGGACTATCTGGCGGCGATCCTGGGGCGGCTGGCCACCCGCGACATCCCTTCATCGCATCGCTACGAGGCCGGGAAACTGAGGATCATCGCGGTCGGGCAGACCTTCGACAGCCTGGTGGCTCAGTCCTTCGACCAGATTCGAGGCAGCGCGGCAGGCAACGTCGCCGTCATGTTGCGGATGGTCGACGCGCTCCACACCCTCGCCAGCCTGACGTCATGTTCGATCCGTCTGCAGGCGTTGCGTGATCAGGTTCAATGGATCGTCGAATCAGCCGATCGCACCATCGAGTCGCCGCACGACCGGGCCCGATTCGAGCAGCGGCTGGCGCATGTGCGCGAAGGACTCGGAATGCAGCCGTTAGACGCTGCAGTGCGCCGCTGACGCCGCGCACGTTCGGTCTGCGATGCGCAATGACCTGCAAGTTCATGCCGCTCGTGAAATCGGCACGCAACGAGGGTCCTGGCCCGCGGGTCGCCCCCAGGACCGGATCAGATGCCCCAGACGATCTCCGCATTCCCGGCGTGGGCATTCTTCATCATCTCGACGAATGGCCACGCGCGTTGGCGCAGGGTCACGCGCTCGTCGCGCAACAGGTCCGGGTCCTGTTCGGCCGAGTCGGTTTCGGCTTGCGGGGGCCGGGACTCCTCGCGCGCGATCGCCTCTTCGAGCGCCAGGATGGCCGCGGGCATCAACGCCGGCTCGATGACACCCCGGGATGCCGGCTCCTTGCCGATGATCCGCAACAGCTCGTCGCCGATCGGACCCATCATGATCACTTCGCCCGCCGCCTTGGATCTGAATGTGTAGAGCATCGCCGAACATTCCTCCCTTGGATGAACAGTACGATTGTGCGCCTCGGATGAGGTCGTGAAGATTCTCCTGACGCGGCCGCAAGCCGACATCCAGCCCCCGACACGATCAGTCGCGCGATATCACGGCCTTTCGGACCACGGCCCCGATGCTCGCTCCCTGGCCGAGGATCGAGAACGCGACGATGCAGCAAGTCAGCCCGAGCACGATGTCGCGCCGGGCCCGCCGGCAGCGACAGGGCCAGCACATACCCGCCGGTGACGGCGGCCAGCGTCAACAAGACTTCGACCGGGTAGTTGTTCACGCTCCTGAGCAGTCGGAATGTGACGTAGCCGAGCACCACCCCGAACAGCGCGCTTCCCCCGGGCTTCTTGCAGAAACAACTGCAAACCCTGACCTACAGTCGGGGTCGCACTGCTCATCAGCATGCCCGGCAGCAGCGAGAAGACCACGACGCCGTCGCCGTCGTTTTGAACAGCGAGCCGCCAGCGATCACGGGTTCGAGGCCCTGAGCACGAGGCAGACAGCGACAATTTCAAGCGTGCGGGATTGTGGCGCGACTGGCTTTGACGCTGCAGACGAGCCGAAGCACGCAGTCATCCTGGCGAAGGACAATCATCCGGCCGGCCTCCACGCCTCATCGTACTGACGTGCGGGGTCTCGAAGTCAAGGTGCGTTTGTCATGGCCACCGACAGAGGCAGATCGGGAAAGTCTATAGGCATCGAGCTGCGATCGACCAGTTGGACCTGGACTCAATGTTTGCCGTGCCAAACGCCGCTGCCCTGATTGGTCTCTGGCGAGATCGAACGGGGCAGCGGGCGGGGCGCCGAGACGCCTTTGTGCAATGGCGCAATTTCAGGCGACGCGGCTTCACCGGCACCGCTGCACGCGTTGTGCGGCTGCGGCGCCCGATCAGCGGTTCTTTACTTCAGCCGCATATCGTTCTTGACGGACTTGACGCCGCCGACCGCGTGTGTCACTTCGATCGCCTTGTTGATGTCGGCCTGCGAATTGACGAACCCGCTCAGCTGAACGGCGCCCTTGAAGGTCTCGACGTTGATCTCGGCCGACTTCAGCGTGGGTTCAGCAAATATGGCCGACTTCACCTTGGTGGTGATGACGGTGTCGTCGACGTACTCGCCGGTGCCTTCCTTCTGCGGCGTGCCTGCGCAACCGACCACGGATACCAGCGCAAAGGCGAGGAAGAATGCGGAAACATGCTTGCGAAGTTGTGTCATCGTTAATTGTCCAGAGGTAAGTGAAACAGGACTGCCTGCTTTCTGCCGTCGGGCCTGAGCGCTTCGGGTCGGCGTGGAACATGCTCGACATGCACTGCCGCCTTTCCTGGTCGGACTGCGTGCGATCGGCAACTAACTTGAGCCCTCGATAACAAATTTAGCCTCAGAGGCGTGCGCCGTCGGTGCGGTGGCGCACAGATGGCGCCGGTGCTTCTTCGGCAACCGCGAGCGCGAAACGGACAGGCCGGCAATGCCCGCCGCCGGGCGACTCAGTCCCCCAGCAGTGCGGCCACCGGGTGCAGCGACTCCACATGCTGCGAAATCACCTTGACGATGACGATGATGGGAATGCTGAGCAGCATGCCCCACACGCCCCACAGCCAACCCCAGAACAACAGCGAAATGAACACGGCCGCCGAATTCATGTGGGCGATGCGTCCGGTCATCCAGGTGGTGACGAACGTTCCGACGGCCGTGGCGATTGCCAGCGATGCGCCGGCCACCAGCAGCGCCATTCCAAACGAATCGAACTGCATGAAGGCCGCCATTCCCGCCGTGATGGCGGTGACTGCAGGGCCCAGGTAAGGAATGATGTGCAGCAGCCCCGCGGCGGCGGCCCAGGCCCCCGCGTTTTCGAGGCCGATCCAGCGCAAGGCGATCCAGGTGAGCAGCGCGACCAGCAGGTTCGTCGTCAGCATCATCAACATGTATTTCTGGATCGAGCCGTTAATGACCTCGAGAATGTGAACGGTGATCTTCTTGTTCGACAGCGACGGCCCCGTCAGCCGCACCAGCTTTCGCTTGAACGTGTCGCCACCGAGCAGCAGGAAAAACACCAGGAATGCGACCATCGCCGCCTGGATCACGGCGCCCAGCGCCCCCATCGAACTGTCCCAGAGGAAGTTGCCGAGCTTGAACCTGGGCGGGTCGAGGACAACGTGAGTGGCCGGCTGGCGCGGCTTGGCTTCGCCGGCTGCTTGCGTCGTTGCCTCTTCGACCTTGGTCGCTGCGCTCTGCAGTTTCTGCAGATTGCCCGTCTGACCAATGCGCATGCGCGCCAGCCCGTTGGCGAACCTGGTCGCCGCTTCGGGCAGCTGTTCGACGATGGTCTGCATCTGGCCGCGCAACGAATAGGCGCCGAGAACGACCGCAGCGATGACGCCGGCCATGACGATGACCGTGCCGGCCGCGCGTGGAATCCTGATCGCCTCCAGCCAGGCGACGAGCGGGTTCAGCGTGTAGGCAACGACGATGCCAAGCAACAACGGCACGACGAATCCCTGCGCCCACGACAGCGCGAAAGCCACGGCGAGCATGGCCAGGATCCACAGCGCCACGTCCCGCGGGTCACGCGGCAGTCGCGAGGCGGGAAAGTCGACGGGCTCTGCAACGACCGCCGCACCAAGCTGTCCGTCGCTGCGCGGCGGGTCAGCCGTGCCGATGGACGCTGGAGAGGCGGCGGGGATCATGGCGCCAAGACGAACCGCGACTCGGGTGGGGCCGTACTTGCGCGAGCCGGCGGCGCTTCCGCTCACTTCGAGTGTTTCGCTCGCCGCTTCCTCTCCGCCTCCGCGGGCAAGGTCTCGAGCAGTGGGGCCAGTTCGTCCGCATGTCCCTGTTCTTCGTTCGAATGGTCGAGAAACTCCTGCGCGACCGCCTGCGAATGAGTTCCTTGCGCCATGAAGTGATGGCGGCGATAACGCATTACGCACACCAGTTCGGTGGCCAGGGAATCGTTCGGCAGCTTGAGCACGGTCTCGCGGTCCGCTGAATAGCCCGCCGTGACGCAGCCTTCTTCGATGTGCCGTCTTGCGCGCTTGCGCAACGTCTGGATGTCGGTAGGAAACGCGGTCTTGGGCATGGCGTAGGTTCCGTTTGGGTGATCGATGCGGATCGGCGGTGCCGGTCCGCGCAACGCCGCAGAGGCCGGACGGGCAGATCGTGGACCCGCCGGCTTGGCTTCCGGCAGGTCGCGTTCTTACCTGAGTCGTGTGTCGTACCTGACCGACTTCACGCCGGCGACACCGCGAGCGATCGCGACCGCAGTGTCTTCGTCGGCGGTCGAGCTCACGAACCCGCTCAGCCGCACCACGCCTCGATAGGTCTGGACCTTGATCTCGTCCGACTTCAGCGTGGGTTCATTGAAGAGCGCGGCCTGTACCTGGGTCGTCAGCACCGTGTCGCTCACGTATTCGCCCGTGCTGTCCAGGCTGGACGTCGATGCACAGCCCGTCGCCAGCGCCGCGATCAATGCGGCGAAGAAGCAGGCAAACGTTCGCCTGGTGTTTGTCATGCCTGTTCCTTGGACGGCGGCCGGCAGCTACAGGCGCCCCAGCAGGAACAGGATGATGACGATCAGAAGCACTACCCCGACCACACCGCTTGGGGCGTAACCCCAACTGCGCGCGTGCGGCCAGGTGGGCAGGACGCCGACCAGCATCAGGATGAGCACGATCAACAGAATGGTGCCGAGGCTCATGACTTTCTCCTCTGTTCACCGCCAGTGCTGCGCGGGCACCGATCCTGCTGCCTGCGCGAGGCGGCTCATTGCAAACGATATCGGCGATCCCGGAGTCCGTCTGTCTGCCAGCGCACAGAGCGTGCTCTAGCGACGAGCCGCGGCGGTCCTGTTGACGATCGACGCGACGTTGACGAGAGCCGCCCCAGGGACCTGTCTTGCCTCGTGCAGTTCGCGGCGCTGGCTGCGCCGGATCCTGGCGAACGTCTTCCTGAGGTCCGTGCTGAAGCTCGCGGTGTAGCGAAACGAAGGATCGAGAAGCGTTTTCATGTGGCCTCGCGCCATGCTTGTCGGCAAGTTGAAAGACCCGCCGGCAGGTTTTCGGTGAATGCCCTTCCTCGGCGAGGAGGGAACTCCACGGAGCACGCTAGCGACGCGGCCCTTTGCCGTCGGTGCGCTGTCGCACATATTCGGCTGGAGTTCGGGAAGCCCAGCCGCAGCGCCGCGCTGCCCGCCCGGGGGCGCGACAAGAAGCCAACGACCGTTCGGATCAAGCCCGCGGTCGGCCTCTCGCGATTGCCGCGGCGACCGCTTCCCAGGTGGCGTTGAATGCGTCGGGCGTGAAGCCGGCGCCGGACGGAAGCCAGTCCGCCGTCCCGCCGCCCGCGAGCGTGTAGTGGCCGACGACGTCGAGGTGATCGGCGCGCGCCACGTGCAGCACCCGGCCGTGCAACTGGCTGAGCATCGGCACGATGCCGTCGCTGATCTGCGGCGTTGCCTCGAAGCCAAGACCGCGATCGAGCAGCCGCTGTGTCGCCTTGGTCGGCTTCGGGTACGGGTAACGCGGGTGCGGTCGAGCCGTCAGTGCGTGCAACAGCCGGAACAGCGTGCGCAGGACGACGTACTCAGGATCAAGAAGCTCCTTCACCTTGAAGTCCTCGCGCGGCTTCGGCACGCCGGCGACGACGCAGCCGTAGTCGATTCCGGCATGATCCGAAACGGCGGCGTCGAAGAGATCGATCCCCTCCGGCGTGAGCTGCAGCACCGCGCCCTGATCGCGCTCGATGTCGCTGAGGTATGTCCACGCCGGGTCCGTGCGGTCGTAGCGGATCTTGCGCAGCAGGCTCTCGGCGATTCGATCGAGGGGGCCTTCATCGCGGCCCAGCCAGTCGTCGAGCCGGGCGACCAGCGCAATGGCTTTCGCCGCGGCGAGAATCGCACCGCGACCCTCCCCTGAAGTCGCCAGGGCGCTCAGCACGAGCAGCAGCGTCTGGCCCTGGAGCGTGACGAAGTGGTTGGCCAGTGGCGTGCCGTGGTGCGGCGTGGCCACGGAAACCGCCGTTCTCGTCAGCCGGGCGATGCGCACTTCCGATGCAGTGTTCGAGATGTTGACGCCGGGGGTCAGCAGCATGCGCATGTCGAGGCCGCCGGTCGAGTGGCCGACGAAGTGCAGCTCGCGTGCCCTGAGGCCGCCGCTTCGGATCACCTGGCGGCGCAGCGCGTCAGCGCGGCGCCGAATCGAGGCGGTCGGTTGCGTCATGCAGCGCACGATGCGGGCGTCGACGCCGCGCCGGCGCAGGGCGGAGCCGAGCGAGCGCTCCACATCGTCGAAATAGCTCACCGCGCCGACCGAGGTGAAGCCGAAGAAGCCCGGCACCAGGAACACGAGTCGCTTGGTCATGCCGGGATTGTGCCGAAGCGCACAGGCTGCGCCTTTCGATTCGATCAAGGATTCGTGCGACCCGATGCGGCACTGGTGCGCACCCGCGCGGCGCATTGCTGCGAGGCGTGGCGCGCCTGCCGGCAGCGCCGTGGCGCGAGGCACGCAGTAGCGGTCGACGGCCGGCTATGTGCGTCAGCGGACGGACAGCGAGGGCAAGCCACCATAACCTTGCTCCATCCGAGCCAGCAGGCGGGCGACGTCTGCGCCGCCGCGCTGTGCCACGGTTAGAGAAAGTTCCTGATGAAAAGGGGTATCTCAATGAGAACGATGCATGGAATCACGTTCGGCGCGCTTGCCGCAGCAACGCTGCTCGGCCTGGCCGGCTGTGCCGGCATGTCGACACAGGATCAGAACACGGCCGTCGGCGCTGGTGTCGGTGCTGTCGGAGGTGCAATCCTGACCGGCGGCAGCGCGGTCGGAACCGTCGGTGGTGCTGTCGTCGGCGGCGTCATCGGCCACGAAGTCAGCAAAGACAAGAAATGAATGCCGAGCGATGCGGCGGGCCTTTCCGGTCGGCGCATCGCACCCGCTCGTTGTCTCGACAGGCCCACCACGCCGACAGGCTGCGTGACACACCGACACAAGGTCGACCGCCGCGCATGACGTCAGCGACCACGCGGAACGAGGCCATCCTCGGCCTCACCGCACGAGTTCGAGGGATGCTGAGCCACCGCCGCGCGCGAAATGTCCCTTCACGAACGTGATGTGGAAGCAGTTGATGACCTCGCGTGCCGCCTCGAAGGTTTCTGCAGCACCACCCAGATAAAACAGCCAGGTCCTGCGGAATTTTTCATTGAAGCGGGCGGGATCGAGCGCGCGGATGCGTTCCCAGTGCGTTTCGAAGTTCGTCGAGCCACTGCTCGACGGTGCGGTGGTAGTGATACGAGCAGTTCTCGACTGCCCGTACGTCGAGGCCGTGCTTCTCCATCAGTAGCAGCGTCTCCGCGAGGCTGGGAATGTAGCCGCCGGGAAAGATGTGCTTGATCGTGCAGTAGTTGGTCGGCCGCTTGGCCATGTTGAACGTCGCGGAGATCAGGCCGATGCCGCCGGGACGCAGGCCGATGGCGATGCTCCTGATCCACTGCTCGTTGCAGTCCCGTCCAGCGTGCTCATGAACACCGACCGAGACGAACCGATCGTAACGGGAAGGTTCATTGGCCAGTTCGCGATGATCCCTTTCCACGAGCGTGAGCTTGCCGCGGAAGTTGCGAGCGCCCAGCAGCATGCGCATGGCGTCGTTCTGGCTGGCGACGAGCCCGTAGCCGGTTACCTCGGCGCCGTACTTCTCCGCCGCGAGCATCGACAGGTAGCCCCAGCCGGGGCCGACTTCGACCAGCTTGTCCCCGGGAGTCAGTCGAAGCTTCTGGCAGATCAGGTCGAAGTTGTTGTGCTGGGCCTCCTCGAGGGTGCGCGTGTCTTCCTTCCAGCGTCCCTCGCTGTAACCGAAGGTATCGCCGAGCAGGAAATGGAAGAACTCGGTCGGCAGGCCGTAGTGAAAGGTGGCATTGCGCTTGGCCTGCGCGAAGTCCCGATTGTTCTGCCGCCACTCGAGCAAACGCCGCTTGACGATCGTCAACGGGTGCTCGAGGCGGCCGAAGGGTTTGCTGAACCCGAGGTGCACCAGCCGGCGCAGGCCTTGCTCGCCGACGATGTCGATGTCACCGTCGAAGTACGACTCGAGGAATTCCCACACTCCGCCGAACGCCATGCGCCATTCCGCCGAGCGCTTGCGGAAGATGATCGTGACGTCCGGGTCGCCTGCTCGCGCGCCGTGGTAAATGCCGTGGTCGGAAAAGACCAGCTTCAGATGCCACTTGCCGCCCTCAGCAACGCTGTCGACGATCTGCCGCAGCAACGTCCGGACCATGTCGAACCTGAACGAACGGGGACTGGCGAATTCGCGGCGGCGTATTTGTGTCGGCATCTTTCCAGGTGCAATTGACGTCGATTCGACCGGACTTGCGGTTGGCTGCGTCTACGCTGTCACGCCACCGTTCCGAACAAGGCCCCGACCCCGGCCGTCAGCGCCATGGCAAGCGCGCCCCAGAACGTGACGCGCATCGCGCGCCGCCGACGCGCGCCGCCACGCCTCCGAGGAGGGCAAGAAACGCGAGTGAGGTTGCGGAGACGGCGGAAATCAAATCAGGCGCAGCGACCACGGCGACAACCAGCAACGGCAACGCTGCGCCAGCGGCAAAGCTGGCCGCCGAGGTCAACGCCGCCTGAATCGGCCGCGCACTCATCGTCTCGGAGATGCCCAATTCGTCGCGGGCATGCGCGCCGAGCGCGTCGTGCGCCATGAGTTGCTCGGCAACCTGTCGAGCGAGCACGGGTTCGACGCCGCGGCCGACGTAAATTGCGGTCAGCTCCCGACGCTCGCCTGGGTCGTCTGCCTTAAGTTCCGCGCGTTCCAGGTCGAGCGCGGCTTGTTCGGAATCGGCCTGTGAGCGGACCGACACGTACTCGCCCGCGGCCATCGACATCGCTCCCGCGACCAGGCCGGCGATGCCGGCGACCATGATGCTGCCGTGACTTGCGTGTGCGGCCGCGACACCGAGTACCAGGCTGGCGGTCGATACGATGCCGTCGTTGGAACCCAATACTGCCGCACGCAACCACCCAATGCGGTCAGTGCGGTGCCGTTCAATGTGCCGCGGTGCCATTGTGCAGTGTCGCTTCGATGCGGGAGCTCGGTGTTTCGGGGTAGTCGATAACGGCAGGTCAACGAAGCAGGGGAAGGGTCTTCACGCAATGGCATGGGACTGGCGGCAAGCGCCGTGCACGCCGGCATCGTCGGCGATGTCCTCCGGTTGCAGCAAACGCCGATACTCCCGTTTGACGACCGCATAGCACTCGCATACCCGTGCCTCGAGTTGAGGGCGATCGAGCACGGTGATGTGGCCGCGACGGCAATGGATCAGGCCCACCTCCTGCAGCTTGCCGGCGGCCTCCGTGACGCTTTCGCGGCGTACGCCGAGCAATCCGGCGAGCATCTCCTGCGTGACCGGCAGCTCGACACAGGACGACCGATCGAGAAACGACAGGATCCAGCGGCAGACTTGCTGATCCACCGAATGCAGCCGATTGCACGCCGCGATCTGGCCGGTTTGCGTGATCAGCGCCTGCGTGTAGCGCAACAGCAGACGTGGCAGAAGACCGCCGTGCCTGAACTCGCCGGCAAGCACGTTCGCGCTCAGCCGGTAGCCGAAGCCGGCGCTCAGCACCAGTGCCTCGCTCGGCATGCTTTCGCCACCCAGAAACGATGCAACACCGACCACTCCCTCGCTGCCGGTGAGTGCGAATTCCGTTGATGCCCCGTTGCGTGTCACGTACAAGCGGGAAACGACCCCTTCCGTGAGGAAGTGCAGGTATTGCTGCCGGTCGCCGGCGCCGTGAACCGTCCAACCGAGCGGCATGGCGACCGGCTGCAGATCGGGCAACAGGCGCTCGTAATCCCGCGGCGGCAGGGCAGCAAGGAGTTGGTTCCGCCGGGGCGTGCGCTGGTCGAACGCCGGACACCTGCTATCCGCGGACGCGAAGCGCGTCCCAGGAGATGGCCGCAGCGGCTGCCCGCCTGGCATTCAGGCCCTTCAGGAATGTGCGTCCGACTCTCAAACCGGCCGGCCGTACAAATTTACCCAGCCCGCTCTTCGTTGCCGTTGATGAGGATCACCGAACGATGTTCGCTAGCGCACATAGCGTGTTTCTGGAGGGGGTACCGCATCGTGCGGGCGACGGTCGACGCTGGCGGCATGCCCGGAACCGTCGTCGGCGCTCTGACCGAACAAATCTGCGGCATTGGGTGCTGACAACTGCCGCCGGGATTCCGGCGGCAGCCCTTAGCCTGGAACCGCAGCGATCTCCTGCTGACTATCGATTCCGGGCGCTGTTGCGGCCGACGTCAGGCGGCTTTCGTTGCGTCCTTCACGTCTTGCTTCACGTCGCCGAATTTTGCCTGTGCCTTGCCGAGCGTTTTCTGAACCTTGCCTTTGGCTTCCATGGACTCGTTGCCCACCAGTTTGCCGGCAACTTCCTTGATCTTGCCTTTCGCTTCTTTGACTCGGCCTCTAACTTGGTCTTTGTTCATGCCCATGAATTGCTCCTGCCAGTTCATGCCGGAAGACGGCCGGCACGCCGTATTGGAAGACTGAGAGCGCTGCAGCCTGACATTTAGTGAACTGTATGCGAGCTCGCCAGCCATGTCTGTGCGCTGTCGCACACATACTCGAGCTGTCCAGTCACCTGCAGCAGCGGGCGCGTCGTGAACAGGGCTCGGCCCCGTCCGCTGGCAGCGCCGCGTGCAATCCCTAGTTCACCGGCGTCGTCGTGCGCAGCTCCCGGTAGAGGCCTCCGCCCTCGACGCTGCCGCTGATAGTCCCTTCGCCGCGCATCCGGCGCAGGCAGTCCTCGCGGTCTTCCGCGGCATGGGCGTCGCAGCGCAGCAGCTGGTTCTGTTCGTAATGGCCCGTCCCGGCGGCGTCGAGGTTCCTCCGCTTGGACTCGGCCAGCGCGGCGTCGGCCTCGCGCAGGCAGGTGGTGCGATCCTGGTGCGACTGACCGCTGATGCAAGTCGCCCGGTCCCGCTGATAGCGCGCGTGGGCTTCCGACATGTCTGCTGCCGCGGCCACGGCAGTACCCAAAACGAGCATGGCGCCAACTGCGAACGCCGAGCGAGCCAGGAGGCGAAGCGAGCTGGGGCCGGTACCGGCGAAATTGTTGTGGTTGTTCGAGCTCATTATGGTTTCCTGGGAAGAAGGCGGCAGCGTGCCGAAATCGTTCAGTTGCTCTTTCGCTTGACGACCCACACCACGAGGCCGACGACCACGGCGACAAGCAGGATCGGCACCCAGGACCCGCCGTATCCACCCATCCAGCCGCCGTGCCACATGTTGCCGTTCATCATGTATCCCGACTGGGCCGAGGCGACGCCGGTCGTCAAAAGAGGCACGCTACCAACAGCTGCAGCAAAGAAGGTTTTCATCTACGTTCCCCAAGAAGAGAGAAATCAGCGGAGCACTTTGGCCAGGGTCACTCGGTTAAGGCGGCGTCACGCCAGCCGCTGCAAGCAACCTATGCCGACACTCGATCGAAGTCTGTGCGCCGGCGAACACAGGATCGCTACCGCCGTTGACATCCGGCACGGTGGGATCAGGGTGCCGAGGGACTGAGTTGTCTACCGCACAGACGGGGCGGCGGGCCGCTCGTAATCTGGGCGCGACATTTGGCGACAAGACCTTCAGGACGACCGCTCATGCAAGCCGGAACGCCGGAGATCTCCATCACCGCACAGCAACGCCAACGGGCGCTTTCGCGCTGGGAGAACGAGGGCGGCGCCGGATCCTCGCGACTGCGAAGCAGTTCCCCATCCAGCGAACGAGAAGCGGCGGCGCCGCCGTTGGCAAACGCCGAACTGGTGCAGCTTCGCATTCGCGTGATCGCGCTGGAGAACCTCGTGATCGCCTTGCTCGCCGAATCGCCGGACCGGCGACTCGACATTGCCCGCGAGATGGCGTCCTACATCTCTCCCAGGCCGGGCTTCACCCGGCACCGACTGACGACTCGTGCCGCGGCCCAGATGATCCATCTGGTCGCGCGCGCCGGATTCTTCCGCGTCAGCGGGACGCCTTCGTGAGCGCGGCGGCGACGTGAACGTTGCCCGTGCCGCCAGCAGGCACCACAGGGCAACCATCGCACCTTGTGTTCGCCAGCGCACAGACGCGGGCGAGAGGCGCGTCTAGAAAGCTTCTTCGACGCAAGACGCCCGAAAGATGCGGAAGCAAACGGACGCGCCAGAGACAAGTTCCCCCTGACCCCACAGGCCCGGGCAGCGTTCCGCTGCGTCACGCTGGGTGATCGTCTCCATTGTGGGGTCCTTCAGGCACGCTTCGGCGTGTTTTTTTTTTGGACCGGCGACTGGACCAGGTTGGGCCCGATGGGCGTTCGCCTTGACTTCAGTCAATCAACAGTTTCGGGTCGGTTCGCTAGCGCACAGACCGCGAAGCGCTGCGAGCCTACCGTGTTTGGTAAGGGTGGAGGCCCATCCTGGGCAGGTAGAGCGCCAGACAAGGGAAATTGCCCGTTTGGCGGCACGCGGTCGCTGGATCTTGAGTTCGCCAGGTCATGGCGAAAGGAGAAGCAAAATGCTTGAAACCATTGCAGTCATCTTGATCGCACTCTGGCTTCTTGGGTTTCTGACGTCGTACACCATGGGCGGGCTGATTCACGCCCTTTTGGTCATCGCGATCGTCGTCATTGCGATTCGCCTGATTCAAGGTCGGCGCGTTTAACGGCGCTGGATGGGATCCGCGCGGCGGCGCGCTGCGTGATGCGGGCCGGCTGTTCGCAGTCCGGCTTGTGATGGATTGCTGCCGGGTTTGCCGCTCCGTGTCGAGCGGCAGGCAATTATTGAATCGGAGATGATGCAATGAACGCAGTCAAGATCGCAGCCATCGTGCTGATCGTCGCCGGCGTCCTGGGGCTGGTGTATGGCGGTTTCAGCTACACCAAGGAGACCCATGGCGTGAAGATGGGACCGATCGAGCTGTCGGTCAAGGAGAAGCAGGCCGTCAACGTCCCGATCTGGGCCGGTGTCGGTGCGATCCTGATCGGCGGTGCGCTGCTCGTCTTCGGCAGCAAGCGGCGCTGACGCGCCCCCTCAATGGATGAGATCCGTCGCCCCGACTGATTGCCCGCGTGGCACAGGGGGCGGAGATTGAGTTTTCGACTCCGAACCCGGGGTCGCCACCGTGAAGGACAACATCATGACCGTCGCACGTATCACCGAGATCAGCAGCGTCAGTAATGTGAGTTTTCAGGACGCGATCGTCCAGGGCGTCGAGCGCGCCAACAAGACGCTGAAGAATGTCAAAGGCGCCTGGGTCAAGGATCAGGAAGTGACCATCGACAATGGCAAGGTCACCGGATACAAGGTGATCCTCAAGGTGACATTCATCCTGTCGGATTGAGCACGCCGTTGCGTTGGGCAGCCCTCGGCAAGGACGCCTGACCCGCTGCTCCGGGCCGCGCGTCCGTGTCTTGCTTTCAAGGTCGCAGAATGAAGTCGAGTCCGGTCGAAAAACGCGAAGCCAACGAGGCGGCCCTGATCGCCGAGATGATCGCGATCCTGCGCCGCAAGATGTCGCGCGACTATGCCAAGGGTGGCACGCTGCGCGACGCCCACCCGAAGACGCTCGGCCTGTTGCGCGGCAGCTTCCGCATCGAGCGCGGCCTGCCCGAGGCCCTTCGGGTCGGCCTGTTCGAAACGCCGCGAAGCTTCGATTGCTGGGTGCGCTTCTCCAGTTCCAGCGGCAAGGTCCAGTCCGACGCGGTGCCCGATGCTCGCGGCGTCGCGATCAAGTTGCTGGCGCCACGCGGCAAGGGCGCTGTTGCGGGCGCGGAGTTGGGACAGGACTTCGTGCTGCTGGACACGCCGGTGATGCCGCTGGGCACCGTGGCGCTGTTTCGCGATGCGGTCTACTACACGATCGAGAGCTCGCCGCTGCTGCTGGCCGCCAAGTTCGCGCTCACCGGCCACGCAGGGGTGCTGCTGGGCCTGCTGATGCTGCGCGGCAATCCGAGCTCGCCGCTCGACATCCGCTACTGGAGCACCACGCCTTACCGCTTCGGCCCCGACCGCGCAGTGAAGTACTCGCTTCGACCCACCTCCAGGCACAGCAGCAGAAAGCCCGCGACCCTCGGCGAGTCCTACCTGAGCGAGGCGATGCAGGATCATCTGGACGGGCATGCGGCCAGCTTCGACTTCTGCGTGCAGCTGCAGAAGCCCGGCATGCCGATCGAGGACGCCGGCCAACGTTGGGACGAGGCGAAGTCGCCCTTCCTGAAAGTGGCCACCCTGCATCTGCCCATCCAGAGATTTCGCAACAGCAAGCGCGCTCGGCAAGCCGAGGCCCTGTCCTTCTCACCCGCGCATGCCCTGCCGGCACACGCCCCGCTGGGTGGCCTGAACCGGGCGCGCAGCAGGATCTACTTGGCGCTGTCCAAGTTCAGGCACGAGCGCGACAA
This sequence comes from uncultured beta proteobacterium, assembly GCA_963847675.1. Taxonomy (GTDB): domain Bacteria; phylum Pseudomonadota; class Gammaproteobacteria; order Burkholderiales; family Burkholderiaceae_F; genus JADJWR01. The sequence continues at coordinate 302,205 of CAWKAP010000003.1, read as the reverse complement.
GCACGCCGGATACGCCTGAGGCTGCGAATGCACTTTGACTTCATCGGTCTGGCAGCTTCGCGTCGGCGCGAGTTGCAATCGGCAGCGCCTGGCGACAAGCCCAGCTTCGGCAGGGCTGCTTGTCTGCAATCGCCATGAAGATTGAGCCGGCGCAATTCGGCTGCGATCGATGGGGGTAGTCTTGATCTTGTGGAACGCGATCATTGAGGCCATCAAGCCCCAGCGTGCCGAAAGCTAGGCCGCATCGCGCTCCCGCAAGGCCCGCTTCGGCGGGCCTTTTAATTCGCATGCAAGGCAGCGTCGGTCGCCGGCCGGCGCGTACCTTTCAAGCTGCGGAGGAGTCCACTTTGACGACTGATGAAACGTCGCCGCTGACGGCGGTATCGGCCGAGACGTTGCGGCGGCGACGAAGTGCATCACGCACGACGTCGCGCCGGCGGCGTGCGCAATCTGCAGATCTGCGCTTGAATGTCAACGCAGCGTTGGCTGCCTTTCACGCGCGACCGCCGATCTCGTCATTTTGGACAAGACCTGCCGGTACAGGCCGTCTCCCAGTCCACCCCGAGGCGGGCGCACGACGCTGTGTTATGCAAGTTCCGCTTGAACTGAGCGAATACGAGGGGTAAGCACGCGCAGTGCGGCCGATCGACCTGGCGTGATCGGCTGGCAAGCGCGCGGCCCGTGCATCGAAGTCATCACGCGCCCGGTCCTGCCGCGCCCCAGATTGACTGGCCGGCCGCAAAGCGGCGGGTCGCGCTCAGCGCCGGTTGTCGCGCTTGGCCTGGTTGCGGCGTCCGCGCGCCGCCACGTGCGCCTGCACGCGCTGCTGACCGGCTTGCTTCGGCTGCATCGCATGGCGCGCCAGCAAATTGCAGTCATTCAACGGTTCAGGGCCACCAGCCCTAAGCCGCTTTTCTTTCCTGGGGAGGACTCTGGCGGGAGTAGGCCGATCTGGATCACGTTTTCCTCCTGGCGAGCCAGTGAAGCCTTGTTCCCGACGCACGGCATCAGCGAGGCGACCTGACTGCGGCTGTCGTTCCGGCCCGCTTCAGGTAGCGGTAGTAGTCGCTGTCGGTGGTGAGGATCACAACCGAGTTCTTGTTCTGGCCCTCCTTGTAGGCTTCCAGGGTTCGCGAGAAGGCGTAGAACTCGGGATCGCCGTTATAGGCGGCGCCGTACACGCGGGTGGCCTCGGCGTCGGCCTTGCCGCGGACTTCCTGGACTTTCCGGTAGGCGGTCGAGCGGATCTGGCGCAACTCCTTCTCCATCGTGCCCAGGATCTCGGCGCTGCGGCCTTCACCTTCGGAGCGGAACTGGGCGGCGATGCGCTTGCGTTCCGAGATCATGCGGGCGTAGACCTTCTCGCGAACGCTCTCCACGTAATCGAGGCGCTTGATGCGCACATCGACCAGCTCGATGCCGTACTGGGGGATGACCTTGCGGGCCTCGGCCAGGATGGTCCGCGTGAGTTCCTCGCGTCCGCGCACGACCTGCTTCTTCAGTTCTTCGCGCACCTCGGCAGGGATCTCCTCCAGAATCTCTCCCTTGGGGAACGACCCACGAGGCGCTGCGCACCAGTTCCACCAGTTCGCTGCCTGACACCTGATCGCGCACGACCGAATCGATGATGTCGTTCAGCCGCGAGCGGGCGCCGGCCTCGGTGGCCACGCTCTCGAGGAACTTCTTGGCGTCGGCGATCCTCCAGCGTGCGGTCGTGTCCACCCAGATGAACTCCCGCCCTTTGGTGGGGATCTGGTTAGGGTCGCCGTCCCAGATGAGCAGGCGCTTCTCGAAGCGGCGCACTTCCTGGACGAAAGGCAGCCTTGACGTGCAGCCCGGCCTCGGTCACCGGTTCGCCGACGGGCCGGCCGAACTGCACGATCACCGCCTGCTCGCCTTCCTGCAGCGTGTAGAAGGTCCCGGAGAAGGCGATGACGATCGCCAGTGCGAAGAGGCCGAGCCCGATACTGGATCGCGTTCTTCATGGCTGCTTGCCTCCCTTGACGACTTCTGCCGGGCCGCTTGCCCTGCCGGCTGCCGTCGGCGTTTGACCCGACTCCAGGCGCAGCCAGGGCAGCAGCGCCTTCTGGTCGCTGTCGACGATGTAAAGGGCACTTCGCCTCGGGCAGGATGCTGCCGATGGCCTCCAGGTAAAGCCGGCGGCGCGTGACCTCCGGCGCCCGCTCGTACTCGGCGAGGACGGCCTTGAATCGCGTCGCCTCGCCGTTGGCGCGGTTCACGCGCTCGACCGCATAACCCTCGGCCTCGGTGATCGTGCGGGTCGCCTCACCGCGGGCCTTGGGAATCTCCCGATTGGCCTGCTCCTGCGCCTGATTGATCGTTCGCTCGCGATCCTGGCGCGCCTCGTTCACTTCGTTGAAGGCGGGCTTGACGGTGTCCGGGGGCGTTACGTCCTGAAGCTCGACGGTGACCAGGCGAACGCCGGTCTCGTACTCGCTGAGAATCTTCTGCATCTCCTCCTTGACCTCGGTGGAAACGGTCACACGGCCGACGGTCAGCACGTCGCTGCCGAGGCGGTTGCCGACCACCCGCCGCATGACGGCCTCGGCGATGTCCCGGATCGTCTGCCGGGACTCGCGCACCTGGAAGAGGAAGCGCACCGGGTCCTCGATGCGGTACTGGACGATCCACTGCACATCGATCACGTTCAGGTCGCCCGTGAGCATCAGCGACACGTCCTTGAATGGTTTCTTGTCGTCCGTGTACTGAGTTCGGCCGCCCCCGCTCGCGGCCACCGTTGCAAAGCCGAATTCCTCCTTCAGGACGCGGGCGGTGGGAACCGGTCGCACGCTCTCGATGCCGTCCGGAAACTTGAAGTGCAAGCCCGGACCCACCGTGCGGTCGACGGCCCCGAAACGCTGAACGATGCCTGTCTCCTCGGGCTGCACCGTGAACCAGGTCGACCAGAGAACGACCAGCAGCAGCGCGCCCGCGATCCCCATGGCGATGCGCCGGATACCGAGCGCCGAAGCGCCTTTGCGCAACTCGTTGACGATGTCCTGGGGTTCGCTAGTCGGCATGTGCCGTTTCCTTCCCGTATGGGTTTGCGTTCAACTCGGCAAAGCAGGGCCAAAGCGCCGGTCGGTCAACGTCCGGTTCCGATGAGTGTCCGGGCAATGCATCACGGACCGCGACGGTCCGTTGCCTAACGCTCCGCCAGGTCACGCAAAGAAGAATGCCGGCCCGAGACGGCCATTGAGGAAGAGGCCGCGCAAGCCACAACCGGATTTTCGGCAGCTAACGCGAACGACCGGATTGCGGCATGCCCTGCGATAGAGCGATCAAGATGTGCAGACCCCGCGACGAAGGCGGGGCTTGCGCGCTCTGCCCCTCACAGCAATGCAGCCTGCGCTGGCGCGAGAAGCCGCGGCCGGTCGGGCTGACGCTGCAACCGGGGTCGTATGCGCACTCACATCAGCGCTCGCTATCCGTCGGCGAGCAGTACGGCACAAGCCTGTGCCACGGCCGAAACCTGTTCGGGCGAGTTCGATCCGGGCAGTTTTGCCCAGCCGCCCTTCTCGACGAATTCACCGCGCGACCATGTGTCGACTTGCTTGAGAGCGCTCAGATTGGCCGAGACTTCACTCGCCCGCTGAAACTGCTCGACGCAGACTGGCGCAAGAGCCGCCACGACGGCTGAGTCAGCCCGTTGCACCGCAGCTGCCTCAGCCTTGCCGCCAGTGACCCATCCGCCCCAGCCGAAGCCCGCGATCGCCAATGCGACCGCCCCACCTACAACACCCCAAAAGGCCGGTTTCACTTCGATTGGAATTTTCATGGCTTTGTCCTTTCAAAATCGTTGAAAGAAGGCCGACGCGATCCCCTGGGGCGATGGCATCGAACCTGGCCCGATCCCGGCAACTGGATGATGCTGATGCCCTGGGGGTCGAGGGTGAAGGCGGCTGAACCCGCTCTGATCCGTAGCAATACAAGAAATCCCCGTTTCCGTATGTGCGCTGTCACACATACGTGAGGTTTTCTCTTCAGCCGAGCAGCGCAAGCGGGTAAGGAGCACGAGCGACGAAGAAGGCGAAGCTCACCGATGAGCAGATCGCGTTCACGCTGCGGCTGGCCGAATCGGGCGCGTCGGTCGCTAACGTGTGCTGCCGCAAGCGCGAGCAGATCAGCCGGTCGGATCAGGCTTCGGTCAGCGTCGGCAGGATGTCGGCATACCAGGCACAGTTCAGCCCGAGCGCCTCGTCGAGCTTGACATCACGCGTGCCGACGTCGAGCCGTGCGGAGTGCACGCCAAGCAGCAACCACGGCAGGTCGCCATGATGCGGACTCGGCTCCGCTAGGCGCATGACGACCGGCGCACCGCTGGTGCCGCGGTGCGTTCGCGCGTCGGTGAGGAAGTAGCCCTGGCCCTTGAAGCGCAGGCCGAACGAGGAGGCGATCACCGCATGCCGCACCACCGGCATGTGGTGCAACGTATCGTGAAAGCCAAGCGGAAAGCCCACGACCAGCAGAGGCGTGCCGACCTCAGGCTGGTCCTGTGCGCCGGGCAGGTGCTGCGGCGTGAAGGCGCGGTAGACCATCGTCGCCGGCAGGGCAGAACGTTCGAGCTCGATCACCGCGACGTCGATCTCGCCGGCGCTGTCGCGGCCCTGGCGCCAGATGCTCTTGCCGTCGCGGTACAGCGGAATCGAGAAGCCGGTGGACGAAGCCAGATTGTCCGGGTCGGTGTGCAGTTCGATCTCGATGCGGTTCGGGAAGTGCTTGCTGGATTCGTCGATCACCACGTGACGGCTGGTCACCAGGAACAGCCGTTCGTCGCGCGCGAAGAAAAAGCCGCTCGCGTTGGTCAGCGGCCGCTTGCTCTCAAAGGTGAAGACACAGACGGCGGCGAGAAGAATGGGTTCGATCATCGACGTACTCGGGGCGCTGCGGAGTTGGGCGCCATCGGCCATGAGGCCAGCTTCAACCGGCAACAGCGAACGTGGCCGCTTTGTGTCCGCACATCGCATTGTGCGTCACACATGGCTGCGATGCAGCCAGACGCACACGTCGACGCTGGTGTTTGAACTCATCGCGGCGTAGTTGTGCGCCTCACGTACCGCCGCATCAGCGGCTTGACCGACATGCCGTGAACCAGGATCGAAGCCGCCACCGTCACCAGAGTAAAGGTAATCAGTTGCTGCGCCAGCGGTCCGGTCACGCCGTGCCGGATCGCAAACATCAGGTAGAACACGGAGCCGATGCCGCGGATGCCGAACCAACTGATCATCGCGCGCTGACGCGCCGTCATCGGCTCGCCCAGCGTACCGGCCGCAACGGCCAGCGGACGCAGCACCAGGAACAGCAGCGGAATGAACCACCAGATCGCGATCGACGGAGCGTCGTACGACAGCATCGCGCCGACGAGCAGCACGATCGCCAGCTCGGCCAGCTTTTCAAGTTGCTCGTTGAATTCCTGCACCGCCAGCGTCATCGAGGCGCTGGCATGGTGCGAGTGCGTGGCCAGCGCTCCATCGGCAGGCCGGCCAGCGCCGGATGACGCGTCGAGCGACCGGGTTCCTGCGCGCGGCCGCTCCTTGACGCGTTGCAGCGCCAGGCCGGCGGCAAATACGGCCAGAAACCCGGAAGCAAGGCTCAGCTGCGCCAACCCATAGGCGACCGCCACCAGGCCGAGCGAGAGGAACTCGTTCAGACCGATGGCCTCCTTGTGGCGGGTGCGCAGAAAGACGACCAGATTGCCGACCAGCGCGCCCATCGCCGCGCCGATGGCGAGCCCGCCGATGGTGGCCCACAGCAGGTCGACCGCCCACCAGCGCCAGCCGCCCGCGCCGAGTTCGTGCAGCCCCAGCAGCCCGAGGCCCAGCATCACGAACGGAAAGGCCGTGCCGTCGTTCAGTCCGCCTTCGCCGGCAAGGCTGAAACGGAGCCGGTCCGGGTCGATGCCGGTTTCTGCCTGCACGCCCGAGGCGAGCACCGGATCGGTCGGAGCCAGGATGGCGCCGAGCAGCACCGCCGCACCCAGCGACATGCCCAGCCCCCACACGCCGACGGCTGCGATCAGCCCCACGGTCAGCGCCATCGAGACGAACGCCAGCCGCAGCGGCAACCACCAGCGCCGGTCGCGCAACGGAATGCCCATCCGCAATCCCACGCTGAACAGCGAAATCAGCACCGCCACCTCGGCGGCAAGCTCCACGGCCGGGGCATAGCGGGTGGGGTCGGGGGTGATGACCGCGAGCCCCGCGGGTCCGAGCGCCAGGCCGGCGGCGAGATAGATCATGGCGCTGCTCGTTGGCAGACGCGCAAGCAGCGTCCCGACCAGCACCATCGTGATGAGCAGGATGCCGACCAACAGCGACCAGAGCGGAACGGACATGGTGGTCAGGGACCTCGACAGGGGGCGTGGCGCTTTGGCGCCCTCATGCTGCGGAACGGAGGACTGTCAGGCGGAGGCCTCTGCCTGTGGACGTGAACCGCCATCGTCTTGGCAGCGTTGATGGCCTGCAAGCGCGCGCCGACGCGGCCGCTCAACCAGTCGCGAACGCGCTTTCGTACGTCTGTCGATCGGCCTGATAGCAGCCGCAGGACGCGGCCTCCATGCCGGCGCGATCCAGGATCGTGACCTCGCCGCGGTGGTAGCGGATCAGCTTGCGCTGCTGCAGGGCGCTGGCAGCCTTGGTGACGCCCACCCGCCGGACGCCGAGCATGTAGGCGAGGAACTCGTGCGTCACATGGAAGCCGTCCAGGTGCGCGCGGTCCTGCGTCATCAGCAGCCAGCGGGCGAGGCGCGCCTCGACCACGTGATACCGCGTGCAGGCGGCGGTCTGCGCCAGTTGGCGCATCCGCACCTGCAGATAGCGATGCAGTGTCTTGCGCAGCGCCGGGCCGCGGCCGAGTTCCCGCGAAAAGGCCACGGCAGTCATCCGCCAGGCCGGACCGGCCCCCTGGACCAGCGCCCGCAGCGGCGAGACGTCGACGCCGAGGATCAGCGGAGTCCCCACCATGCCTTCGTTGCCGACCAGCCCGACCTCGAGGTTGGCCTTGGCATCGACCGGAATCATCAGGGAAACGAAGCTGTCGGTCGGAAAGTACACGTGGCCAATGCGATCGTCGGGCTCGTACAGGATCTCGCCGAACTTCAGTTCGACCGCCTCGCAGGCGGTGAGCAGCCGCTGTGATTCGCGGGTCGGCAGCCCAGCGAGCAGGCGGTTCGGCGGCGCAATGCGCCGGCTAGCTGACATCGGGCTCTCCTCGAGCGGCAAACGAGACCGGGAGGCGGGGTGAAGGCCTCACCATTAGCGGGGCGGCTGCAGATAGGGCAGCAGTCGACTGAATTCCTTCTTGACCACCGCATAGCACTCGCACACGCGTTCCTCGAGCTTGGCGCGGTCCAGCACCGTGATGCGCCCGCGGCTGTAGCGGATCAGCCCGGCGTTCTGCAGATTTCCCGCGGCCTCGGTCACGCCTTCGCGGCGCACGCCCAGCATGTTGGCGATCAGTTCCTGGGTCATCGTCAGTTCGTTGGATCGCAGACGGTCAAGGCTGAGCAGCAGCCATCGACACAGCTGCTGGTCGACCGAGTGATGGCGGTTGCACACGGCCGTCTGCGCCATCTGCGTCAGCAGCGCCTGCGTGTAGCGCAGCATCAGCTCCTGCATCGCGCCGCCGCGATTGAATTCCTGCTTGATGCTTGCTCCGGGAAGCCGGTAGGCAAACCCGGCGCTTTGCACGACCGCCCGGCTGGGCGTGGTCTCGCCTCCCATGAACAGCGCCACACCGACCAGCCCCTCGTTGCCTACCACCGCAATTTCGGCGGAGGCGCCGTCTTCCATGACATACAGCAGCGACACGATGCAGTCGGTCGGGAAGTACACATGACCGAGCCGGTTGCCCGACTCGTACAGCACCTTGCCGAGCGGCATCGGCACCAGTTCAAGCTGCGCAAACAACCGCTCCTGCTCCGGCGCGCTCAGGGCGGCCAGCAGGGAGTTCTGGGTCGGGGTATGAGGCTTTGCCACGAAGCATCCTTCGGTCAGCGATGACTGCCTCCCCGGCGGGCTTGGGACCGCTGGACAGATGAACGATTGTGACCAATATAGAAGCGCCCGTCCCGGTTCTCTGTGCGCAAGCGCACAGAACGTGGACCTGCACCTGAAGACGGGATGCGCAGTCGACGCGTCGAGCCGAGCATCTATGTGCGCTGTCGAACAGACACCGTCGGTGGCGCGGGGTAAGTTGCATTGCGCGTGCGACGAGCGCCGTTGCCGCTTGTCGCCGGGCCGCTTGACCGGCAGCGGCAGTGCCTGCGTTCGGTAGCGCACAGACGAAGCACGCTCGCGATTCGTACGCTTTCTTCCTTTCTCCCGCTGCGTCGCGGGCAGAAAGGGAGGATCTTTCGTGACACCGCCAAAGGAGCCAACCGATGACGACGCAGACGCGGAACGCCCGTCCTCCGGCGGCAAGCCGCCGGGCGTTGGACGCTGCGCTGCGAGAGATCGAGGCGCTGCGGACACAAGGTTCGCGTCTCATCCAGACGGTGGCTCTGCTGGAGCAAGAGGTGGCGCGCGCACGCCAGTTTGCGCATCGAGACGGATTGACCGGCCTTCCCGATCGCCGCCTCCTGCTGGACCGTTACAACCAGGCGGTGGCTGTGGCCGCACGGCAGCGCAGGCAGGTCGCACTGCTGTTCCTTGATCTGGACGGATTCAAGAGAGTCAACGACACATATGGGCATGCCGCGGGAGACCGAGTCCTGCAGCAAGTCGCGGCGCGCCTGCGCGCCTGTATGCGAACCTCCGACACCGCCTGCCGCTATGGCGGCGACGAGTTCGTCATCCTGCTGCCGCAGTACGAAGGGCAGGAGAGCGCAGTTGCGGTGGCCGAGAAGGTCTGCGCGCGTCTGGCCGCTCCTTATGCCGTCGACGGCACCGCGATCCGCGTGACGGCGAGCATCGGCATGGCCATCTATCCGGTCGACGGGCATGAGTACGGCGATCTGATGCGGGTGACGGACCGCGCCATGTATCGGAACAAGGCCCGGGGTGCCGCTGCCCCGGGCGGCCTTGAAGCCCGTCTGTCGACTGGGTGTTGGGCCAGTGGCATAGATCTGAACGAGGAACACCGAAATGAAACCAGAGCCGCCGAGGCCCACGCCAGCGGAGAAGAAGTTCGATCGGGCACAGGAGGAGGCCTTCAGTAACGAAGGCGCGCCGCCGCCGGCCGGGGCAAGCGATGTCGCCGCCAACGCTGAGCCATGGGGCGACGACGAAATTCCCGCCAAGGCATCCTCGCTCGCGTCGATGTCCACCGACGATCCGGCGTCGGCCTCCGGGCCGGCGGACGAGAATGAGGACGACAGGCCGTCGTCTGGTCTGCGCGCGATGGATTCCGCCCGTGCCCGGACCAGCAAGGCAGCGGCACTCGCCCGCGTTTGTTCACTGTTGTCCGTCAAGTTGCCCGGCTGCTGACCGCGGCCGCTTGCTGCTCGTAGCGAACATCGCATTGACCCGGGGAGACTTCTCGATCGGGCAACTAACGGAGAAGGATCGCCTTGCTGATCTTCCGGCACCTTGCGCGTGCCCGGCGTCCGACCGACTTCGCCGATTTCGAAGCGCCGATCCGCGCCGAACTGTTCAGCGCGGAACGGCTCGAGCAGCATGCGCAAAGCCTCGCGGTTGCGCAAATAGTCACCCGGAATCCCGCCGACGAACGCGCGCTGGTGCCGCGCGTACAGGAAAACGGCCGGGTCCTGCACGAAGCCCACACGCTCATTGGCAACGCGGCGCGACAGCGGCTGGCGCTCACGCCGGCCGCGGAATGGCTGCTTGACAATTTTCACGTCGTCGAAGACCAGCTTCGGGACATTCGCGAGCACCTGCCGGCGGGCTATTACCAGCTCCTGCCCAAGCTGGCGGACGGGCCGCTGCGCGGCTATCCGCGCGTGTATGGGCTGGCCTGGGCCATCGTTGCCCACACCGATAGCCGCTTCGACCCCGACTGGCTGATCCGCTTCGTGCGCGCCTACCAGCGCGTGCAGCCGCTGACCATCGGCGAACTATGGGCGGTGCCGATTTCACTGCGCATCGTCATGGTCGAGAACCTGCGCCGACTGGCCGTGCGCATCGTCGGCGCGCAGATAGCACGACAGGGAGCAGACAAGTTCGTCGATGAGCTGCTGCCCGATACGGGCACGCGACCCGCGGACCTGATCGAACGCGCGATTCGCGGCCTGAGCTCGGTCAGCTTGTGGCCAGCGTTCGCCGTCCAGCTGGTGCAGCGCCTGCGCTATCGGGCTGCGGGCACGACGGCGCTGCTCGAATGGCTCCATCGCGAGCCCTCGGCGCAGGGCGGAAGCACCGACGCGATCGTCCAGGCCCAGCATGCCGGCGAGGCCGCGGCGAACCTCACGGTACGCAACCTGATCACCAGTATGCGGGCGATCGCCGCGTTCGACTGGCGCAGCTTCGTCGAAGAGGTCAGCCTGGTCGACGCGGAATTGCGCCGGCACCCCGGTTTCGTCGCAATGGACTTCAGGACGCGGGATCTCTACCGGCACGCGATCGAGGACCTTGCGCGTGGCTCCGCCTGCACGGAGATCGACGTGGCGGCCGCAGCGGTGGCAGCGACGCAGCGGAGCCACGCCGAGATGCTCCGCGGCCCCGAGGCGGTGGCGCCAGGCGCGACCGGGGGTGCGGCCGCCGCGGATCCCAGAACGCAGGATCCCGGCTTTCATCTGATCGCGGCGGGCAGGCCTGCGCTGGAACGCGAACTCGGGTACCGCAGCGGTCTGCGCGAGCGTTTCATTCGCGCCTGCCGGGCGCATGCCGCGGCGGTGTACCTTGGCGCGATCCTGCTGCTGACGCTTGCGATGGTGGCGCTGCCGGTTATCGCGAGCTTCGAGGCCGGGCTGACCTGGGCCGGGTTGCTCGCACTCGGACTGCTCGGCCTGGTGCCGGCGTCGGACGTGGCGATTGCGCTGGTCCATCGTGCCGTTACCAAGGCGTTCGGTCCGCGGAGCCTGCCGCGGATGGCCTTGCAGGACGGCATCCCCGCTTCGCTGCGCACCTTCGTCGTGATGCCGACGATGCTCGGCAGCACGGTAGAGATCGCCGAGCACGTGGAGCGGCTCGAGACGCACTACCTGTCGAATCGTGATGGCCACGTTCATTTCGCGCTGCTCACCGACTGGCGCGATGCCGACACCGAAACGGTCGCCACAGATGGCGAGCTGCTTGCCGCTGCGGCGGCGGGCATCGAGGCGCTCAATGCGCGCCACGGCCCCGAACCGCAGACGGGCGCGGCACGCTTCTTCCTGCTGCATCGCGCCCGCCGATGGAATCCGAGCGAACGCAAATGGATGGGCTGGGAACGCAAGCGCGGCAAACTGCATGAGTTCAACCGGCTGCTGCGCGGTGCGACCGACACGAGTTTCCTGACTGTCGGCGGCACGGCGAGCACCTTGCCGAGCGGCGTGCGCTATGTCGTCACCGTCGATGCGGACACCCGGCTGCCGATCGGCGCGGTGAAGCGGCTGGTCGGAACCGCAGCGCACGCACTGAATCGCCCGCAGTGGAACAGCGCCACCTGCCGCGTCGTACACGGCTATGGCGTATTGCAGCCGCGAGTCACGCCGACCTTCCCGACGCATGCCGAGGCCACGATCTTTCAGCGCGTTTTCTCGGGGCCGGCCGGGCTCGATCCATATGCCTCCGCCGTGTCCGACGTCTACCAGGACCTGTTCGACGAGGGCAGCTATACCGGCAAGGGGCTGTACGAGGTCGACATCTTCGAGAGCGCTCTGGCCGGCCGGGTGCCGGAAAACGCGGTGCTCAGCCATGACCTGTTCGAAGGCATCTTCGCTCGCTGCGCCCTGGTGAGCGATATCGAGTTCTTCGATGACTTCCCCTCCAGTGCCGAAGTCGCGGCCTCGCGCCAGCATCGCTGGGCGCGGGGGGACTGGCAGCTCGCGCCGTGGATCTTCGGGCGCGCCGGCGGCAGCATTTCGCCGATCAGCCGCTGGAAGATGTTCGACAACCTGCGGCGGACGCTGTCGCCGATCGCCTGTGTGCTGCTGCTGCTGGCAAGCTGGTCGCTGACCGGCGCGCCGCAGGGTGTCTGGATCGCCCTCGTGCTGGCGGCCATTGCGGTTCCCGACCTGCTGTGGCTGCTCGGCGCCGTGGTGCCGCGCCGTCCCGACGTGTCCCGGGCCAACCAGGTGTGGGCACTCGGCGCCGACTTCGGTCTCGCCTGCGCTCATGCGTTGATCTCGGTCACCACGCTGATGCACCAGGCCTGGTTGATGCTCGATGCCATCACCCGTACCTTGGCGCGGCTCTATGTCACCCGCCGCCGGTTGCTGGTCTGGGTGACGGCAGCGCAGGCCAGGACTGCCAGCGATCTGTCGCTGTCGCGCGCCCTGTGGCCGCCACGCATCGAGGCCGCGGTCCTCGCGCTCGTCGCCGCGGCTGCGCTGTTGCGCAATCCCGGCGCGCTGCCCTATGCGGCGCCGTTCCTGCTGCTGTGGCTGAGCGCGCCGATCGTCATGCGCTTCATCAGCCTGCCGCCGCGCGCGGATGCAGCCGAGCCCCTGTCGGCCGCGCAGGTGGCGATGCTGCGCGGCACCGCGCGCCGCATCTGGCTCTTCTTCACCACCTTCGTCACGGCCGAGGATCACGCCTTGCCACCCGATAACTTCCAGGAAACGCCGGAACCGGTCGTCGCCCATCGCAGCTCGCCGACCAACTTCGGGCTGTACCTGCTGTCGTGCATCGCGGCGCGCGATCTCGGCTGGATCGGACTGGCCGAACTCATCGATCGGATCGAGGCGACGTCGGACACGCTGGTTTGGTTGCCGCGATACCGCGGGCATTTCTTCAACTGGTATGAAACGCGCGAGCTGCGTCCGCTCGATCCGAAGTACGTCTCGACGGTGGACAGCGGCAATCTCGCCGGGCACCTGCTCGCCGTGGCACAGGGTTGCGAGGACGGCATCCGGCAGCCGCTGTTCACGCCGGGCGTGCTGGAGGGTCTCAACGACGCACTGCAGCTTGCGCGTGCTGCCTTGCAAAAGGTTCCCGATGACCGCCGCACGCTGATCGTCGATCGCCATCAGGTCGAGGCGATTCTTGGCGATACCGACCGATTGCTGGGCGCAGAACCCGAGCGCTTCTCCGGCTGGGTGCAGCGCTGGGATGCGCTGGCGCGCCAGGCGGCACTGCTGTCCGATGTGGCGACGACCCTCGCCGGCGAGCGCGGCGATGCTGCCGAGAGCGAAGTGCTGCTCTGGGCGACCGAATTCCAGGGGAATGTCGCCAGCGGGGTGCGCGACGTCGAGTCACTGGCGCGAATGGCCGTCACGCGAGCTCTGCCGGCAACGGATTCGACCGCCGCGGGCATGCTCGCGGCGGAGCGGGAGCAGGGCGCCGGGAACACGCTGCTGCACGAGGTGCTGGACCGGCACCTGCGCGCCGATGCGACGCTCGACGACGTGGCGCTGCGGCTGCCGCCGATCCTCGACGATCTGCGCGCAAGCGGTGCTCCGGAAGCGATCGTCACCGCCGTTGTGCGGTGGGGCGCGACCTGTGCGGATCAGGCCGTGCAGCTGAAACACCTAGCCGCGCGTTTGCGCCAGTTGGCCGAGGAGATGGACTTCGCTTTTCTCTTCGATGCCAACCGGCAACTCTTTTCCATCGGGTATCGCGTCGACGACGCGGCGCCCGACGAGAGCTACTACGACCTGCTTGCATCCGAGGCCCGGCTGGCGAGCTTTGTCGCGATCGCCAAGGGCGATGTCCCGTCGACGCACTGGTTCCACCTGGGACGCCCCACGACGGCCCTGCGCCGGCGCGCGGTGCTGCTTTCGTGGTCGGGGTCGATGTTCGAATACCTGATGCCGTCGCTGGTGCTGGACGCGCCGCGCGGTACGCTGCTCGACCAGACCTGCCGTGGCGTCGTCGCGCGCCAGATCGCGTACGGCAACGAGAACGCCATCCCGTGGGGCATCTCCGAGTCCGCGTACAACCAGCGCGACCGCGCGCTGACCTATCAGTACTCCGGGTTCGGCGTGCCCGGCCTGGGCCTGAAGCGGGGTCTGGGCGACGATCTCGTGGTTGCCCCGTACGCCACAGCGATGGCGCTCATGGTCGATGCGCCAGCAGCGGCGCGCAATCTCGCGCGCCTGCAGGCGGAAGGGGGCCAGGGCCGCTACGGGCCGTACGAGGCGATCGACTACACGCCGGCACGGCTCGCCGAGGGGCAGACGGCGGCCATCGTGTGTGCCTACATGGCGCACCACCAGGGAATCTCGCTGGTTTCGATCTGCAACGCGCTTCGTGCCGGCATCATGCGCCGCCGCTTTCACGACGATCCCCTTGTGCACGCGGCCGAGTTGCTGCTGCAGGAGCGGGCGCCGCGCATGGCCGGACGCCGCCCCAGGCTCGAACAACTTCCGGCCACGCCGGTCAGGGAAACGGTCCGCCCGGCGGCGCGTCAGTTCGACAGCGTGCACTCGCCGATTCCCGCCACGCACCTGCTGTCCAACGGCCGCTACGCGGTCATGTTGACCGCGGCTGGATCCGGCTACAGCCAGCGGGGCAAGGTCCTCGTCACGCGCTGGCGCGAAGACAGGACCACGGACGCGTGGGGCATGTACCTGTTCCTGCGCGACGTGGCGAGCGGAAAGGTCTGGTCGGCCACGTACCAGCCCACTGCGATCGAGCCCGATGAGTACAAGGTGGTCTTCGCCGAGGACCGGGCGCGCTTCACACGGCGCGACGGCGCGCTGACGACCGTGCTCGAAGTCGTCGTTTCGTCGGAAGACGACGCCGAGGTACGGCGCCTGTCGATCACCAACGGCGGCGCACGCGTCCGCGAGATCGAGATCACCTCGTACGCCGAGGTGGTGCTGGCCGAACTGGCGGCCGACACGGCGCACCCGGCGTTCTCGAATCTCTTCGTGCAGACCGAGTTCGTGCCGGAAGTGCGCGGCCTGCTCGCCACGCGTCGCGCCCGCTCAGCCGATGAGCCGGCGCTGTGGGCGGCGCACGTGGTGACCCGCGAGCCGGCGGGCACGGACGGCCTCGAGTACGAGACGGACCGGGCGCGGTTCGTTGGGCGCGGACGCACGGTCCGGGCGGCGGCGGCGCTCGATGGCCACCCGCTGTCGAACACCGTGGGGCCCGTTCTGGATCCGGTGCTGAGCCTGCGCATGCGCGTGCGTCTGGACCCGGGTGCCACCGCGCACATCGTCCTGGCGACGATGGTCGCCGCCTCGCGCGACGCGGTCCTCGATCTGGCCGATAAATATCACGACCCGGCGACCTTCGAGCGCATTTCAATGCTGGCCTTCACGCATGCGCAGGTGCAGCTGCACCATCTCGGCATCGAGCCGGACGACGCGGCGCTGTACCAGGACCTCGCCAGCCGCATCCTCTATGCCGATCCTGCCGTGCGGCCCGCCGGCGATGTGCTCGCGCGCAATACCCTGGGTGCCGCCCGGCTGTGGCGGCACGGCATCTCGGGCGACCACCCGATCGTCCTGCTGTGCATCGGAGCGATCGAGGATCGTGGCATCGTCGCGCAGCTGCTGCGCGCGCACGAGTACTGGCAGATGAAGGGGCTCGCGGTCGACCTCGTGATCCTGAACGACAGGCCGAGCTCCTACGTCCAGGACCTGCACAACGTGCTGCAGGACATGGCGCGAACGAGCCGCGCAACGATCGGCCAGGACCCGCAGGCGCCAGCGGGGCGCATCTTCGTGTTGCGCGCCGATCTGCTCGGTCCTGACGAGCTCGCGCTGTTGCATACGGTGGCGCGGGTGGTGCTGGTCAGCAACCAGGGCGGCCTCGCCGAGCAGCTCCTGCTCGTGCAGCGGCTCAATGCTGCCGTTGCGCCTCGCGCGCTGCGAAGCCTCGCGCGCCACGTCGCCGAGGCGACGGCGGTGCAGTTGCCGCCGCTGGAGTTCTTCAACGGCCTGGGCGGATTCGCCTACGATGGCCGCGAGTACGTGATCGTCCAGGGTCCGCGCCAGCACACGCCGATGCCGTGGATCAACGTCATCGCCAATCCGGACTTCGGCTTTCAGGTGTCGGAAACCGGCGCCGGCTACACATGGTCGGTGAACAGCCGCGAGAACCAGTTGACGCCGTGGTCGAACGATCCGGTCAGCGATCCGACCGGCGAGGCGCTGTACATCCGCGATGAAGAAAGTGGCGAGCTGTGGACACCCGCCGCGGCGCCGATCCGGATCGAGCATGCGACGTATGTCGCACACCATGGCCAGGGCTACAGCCGGTTCCGCCTGGACTACGCCGGCATCGAGTGCGACTGGCTGCAGTTCGTGAGCTGGGACGATCCGATCAAGCTTTCCCGCCTCACGCTGGTGAATCGTTCGTCGCGTACCCGGCGGCTTTCGATCACCGCCTATGTCGAATGGGTGCTGGGGACGGCGCGCGCCAGGAGCGCGCCGTATGTGGTGACCGAGAGGGATGCCACCGGCGCCGTGTTCGCCCGCAACCCGCTGCACGACGAGTTCGGCGCGCGGATCGCGTTCGCCGATCTCGGCGGGCTGCAGACGAGCACCACCTGCGATCGAGCCGAGTTCCTTGGCCGCCACGGCAGCACGGGCGAACCCGCAGCGCTGACGGTCGAGGAGCCTGCTCGGCAATCGCGCCGGCGCGGGACTGGATCCTTGCTGCGCGATGCAAACGGTCCTTGAGCTGAAACCCGGCCAGCAAGTCCGTCTGGTCTTTCTTCTCGGTCAGGCCGCCGATCGCGAGACCGCGCGCGACTTGGTGCTGCGCTATCGCGCTGCCGATGCCGATGTGGTGCTCGCCGAGGTCAAACGGAACTGGGACCGCATCCTCGGCACGGTGCAGGTCGAAACGCCCGAGCGCGCGATGGACCTGATGATGAACCGCTGGCTGCTGTACCAGACGATCGCCTGCCGGTTGTGGGCCCGCGCGGCGTTCTATCAGGCCGGTGGTGCTTATGGCTTTCGCGATCAACTGCAGGACACGATGGCGCTGACGCTGGCGCTGCCCGATGCGGCACGCGCGCAGCTGCTGCGGGCTGCGGCGCGGCAGTTCGTCGAGGGCGATGTGCAGCACTGGTGGCATCCACCGACCGGCCGCGGCGTGCGCACGCATTGTTCGGACGACCTCGTCTGGCTGCCGCATGCGGCAGCTCATTACGTCGCCGTGACCGGCGATGCGGCCGTGCTCGACGAGGAGGTGCCGTTTCTGGAAGGCCCGTTGCTCGAACCGGCGCAGCACGACGCGTACTTCACGCCGGCGGTGTCGCCGCGCGCTGGCACGTTGTTCGAGCACTGCGCACGTGCGCTCGATCGCAGCCTGCCCGTGGGCGAGCATGGCCTGCCGCTGATTGGAACCGGCGACTGGAACGACGGGATGAATCGCGTCGGCGATCAGGGCAAGGGCGAGAGCGTCTGGCTGGCCTGGTTCCTGTACGCAACGCTGCAGAAGTTCGCCGCGCTGGCGGCGAGCCGTGGCGCATCCGAACCTGCAGCGCGCTGGCGCGCGCATGCGACGAGTCTGCAGGCGGCGGCGGAAAGCCAAGCCTGGGACGGCGCATGGTATCGGCGCGCGTACTTCGACGACGGAACGCCGCTGGGCTCGGCAGGCAATGCCGAATGCCGGATCGACTCGATCGCGCAGAGCTGGGGCGTGCTCTCGGGCGCGGCCAACCCAGCGCGGGCGCGGCGCGCGATGGAGGCCGTCGACGCGTACCTGGTCCGGCCCGGTGACGATCTCGTCCTGCTGTTCACGCCGCCCTTCGACAGGACCGACGCCGATCCCGGCTACATCAAGGGGTATCTGCCGGGCGTGCGCGAGAACGGCGGCCAATACACGCACGCGGCGGCGTGGTGTGTGATGGCGCGCGCGCAGTTGGGAGACGGTGAGCGGGCGAGCGAACTATTCGCCATGCTCAACCCGGTGAGCCGCGCGGCGAGCCGTGCCGGCGTGCATGCCTACAAGGTCGAACCGTACGTGCTGGCCGCCGACATCTACGCGGAACCGCCGCATGTCAGGCGCGGCGGCTGGACTTGGTACACCGGCGCGGCGGGATGGCTGTATCGCGCCGGGCTCGAGAGCATCCTGGGGCTGACCCGGCGCGGCGACGCGCTGCACCTCGACCCCTGCATCCCGCCGCGCTGGCCCGGATTCCAGATCCGCTATCGCTTCGGCACGACCGCCTACGAAATCAGCGTGGAGAACCCGCGCGCCGTTGCCCGCGGTGTCGCGCGCATCGATTTCGATGGCGCGCCGCTTGGGAGCCCGGAGCATGGCATCGCGCTGCGCGACGACGGGCAGGCGCACCGCGTCAGGGTCGTTCTGGGGTGATCCGATGTCGAAGAGCCGTTGCCAAAGGCGCCGCGGCCGATCGACGACCCCTCCACGGCCCGATCGGCGACCATTCGGGGCCGGGAGTGTCGCGGCGAGATTGGCTGTGCCGTAATCGTGCCGCTGGCGCGGCCCTTCGGTTCGACACATCCGTCAGCGCGCGGGACGCACGATCCCGCGCCTCAATCGCCCTTGAGCTTCCTGACCAGCGCCGCGCCCGTCAGCAACTCAAGCTGCGCCTCCAGCCGAATGACGCGCGAGGTCAAGTCTTCGATCTTCGTTTGCTGCGCCTTCAACGCCTCGGCCTGACGAGTTACCTTGTCCTCGAGCTTGATCATCGAAGTCAGGGCGCCCCAGACCCGGTCCGTGACACTCATCAGGCGGCCCGTTTTCGCGCCTTCGCGGCGCTGGCTTCAAGCGCGGCGATTCGCTTGTCGCTCGCCGCAATGAACTCCAGCGCCTCGTCGATCGAGGCGCCAGCGCGGTCAGCCGCAGCCTTGGCGGCATCCGCCAGGGCGCCCAGTTCCTCGTCGGCTTTCGCCGACTTGTAGGCCGTTGCGCCGCGACGCATCAACTCGGAGATCGGCAGGCCCAGCTTCTTCGCCTTGGCCACTATCGCCCTCTTCTCCTGCGCAGTGGTCTGGACCACAATCCTTTCGACCGCCGCTGCCATCGTGATTCTTTCCGGTTACTTGGTGCACATGTACATTACATGTACATGTGCCCTGCGTCAAGCCGGATTGACGATGACTGTCTGGCGCCGCGGCGCAGCGTCGCGTAACGCCGGCAAGGGGGTCGGTAAGGGGCAGAGGCTCCTGCAGGGCGGTTCGAGGCGAGTCCAAGGGGCCGCCGGTACGCACCTGTTGCGCGCGGGCACTATCGCTTGACGTTACTAACGCGATGCGATAGCATTCCTTGATGGCGATCGAGTCGTTCCGCTGCAAGGACACCGAGGCGCTTTTCATTGGGCAGCGGGTGGCTCGCTTCAGGAACATCCAGGCGACGGCGATGCGAAAGTTGGCGATGCTCAACCGCGTGATCCGGGTCGAGGAACTGCGCATCCCGCCGAACAACCGGCTCGAGGCGCTGAAAGGCGACCGCAAGAGCCAGTGGAGCATCCGCATCAACGATCAGTGGCGCGTGTGCTTTCGCTTCGCCGACGGGCGCGCCACGGACGTAGAGATCGTCGACTACCACTAGAGGCTGACCATGCGCAAAGTGCCTTACCCGACGCCGGGCGAGATCCTGCTGAAGGAGTTCCTCGAGCCGATGGGCATCACGCCGTACCGGCTGGCGAAAGACATCGGCGTGCCGCAGATTCGCATCAGTGAGATTCTCGCCGGCAAGCGCGCGGTCACCGTGGACACCGGGTTGCGGCTGTCGCGCTACTTCGGGGTGAACGACGGCTTTTGGACCGGACTGCAACTCGACTACGACGCGGCGTGCGTGAAGGATGAACTGAGCGCCGAACTGGCGAGGATCACGCCGCTGGAACTGGCATCGTGAGCCTTGGCGTGTTTGTTGCCCTTCAACTGATCTGACACTGTGCCTGACGCTCGGACGTTGACACTTGGCGGCTCTGCCGGCAAATGTGTCGCGGCGAGATTGGCTGTGCTCCCGAAGCTCCGCCGTATTCTTCCGCCTCCTGACAGCGCTCGGGCGCGGTGGGAACGGAGGAGGCAATGACAGCGATGCAAGTGCACGAGAGAGTCGGCTATATCGGCGTTGGCCTGATGGGGCGGCCGATGGTGATGCGGCTGCTGAAGGCCGGCCTGCCGGTCACCGTCTGGGGCCGCAATCCGCAAAAGCTGCAGGACGTTGCGGCGGCCGGCGCTACGGTGGCCGATTCCCCGTCAGCGGTGGCGCAGGATAGCGACGTCATCGTCCTCTGCGTTTCAGACACGGCCGCAGTGCAGGAGGTCGTCGACGGCGACGATGGCCTGGCCAAGGGGCTGAGTGCGGGCAAGATCGTCATCGACATGTCGACGATCGACGCGGCGGTGACGCGCCGCCTGGCGGAGCGGCTGCGGGCCGAGAGCGGGGCGGGATGGATCGACGCGCCTGTCTCCGGTGGTCCGCCCGGTGCGGCCGCAGGCACGCTGGCCGTCATGGCCGGGGGCGACCCCGCGGAGTTCGAACGATCCAGGTCGGTCGTCAGTCATCTGGCCGGGCGCTACACGCTGATGGGTCCCGTCGGCGCGGGGCAGACCACCAAGATGATCAACCAGGTCATCGTCGGCGGCTGCAAGGCGGTGATCGCGGAAGCCGTTCAGCTCGCCATCAATGCCGGGATCGATCCGCTTCGTTTGCCGGAGGCGTTCGAAGGTGGCCGTGCCGACTCCTCTCTGCTTCGCCAGTCGGTGCCGAAGATGGCCAGCGGCGACTTCTCGCCGACGGGACACCTGCGCACGATCATGAAGGATCTGAACATGGTGCTGGATCTGGCGCGGGCGACAGGGACGCCCATGCCGATGACGTCGCTGGCGGCTGAATTGCACCGCATGATGGTGGCCCACGGACACGCCGAGGCGGACACGACTTCCGTCATCGCGCTGCTGCGCGACAAGCCGTTGCTTTGAAAGCATCGGCGCAAGTCCTCAGCTGAAGACCGGGGTTCGCATGACCGCTGCCCCTATATGTCGCGAGATGACTTGCCCGGACATTGCGCCTGGACGTGCGGTGTCGTGGCGCGATGACGCGTGCTTCAGGCGATGCTAAAAGGCGGCTCGGGCGCTGCAGACGGAAGGAGGAGCGACATGCGAGTCGCGCTGGCTGGCTTCGGCAATTCGGGACAGGACGTGGCGCGGCGCCTGACGGCGGGCGACCTGCCGGGGGCCGTGCTGGCCGCGGTCACGGCCCGTGACCTCGACAAGGCGCGCGCCAACGCGGCGAGGCTGTTGCCCGCGCCGAGGGTGGTGCCGCTGGAGGAACTGCCCGAGCACGCCGACGTCATCGTCGAATGCGCGACGGCCGATGCGCTGCCGGAGATCGTGAAGACCGGGCTCGGCGCGGGCAAGACCGTCGTCATCGTCAGCAGCGCCGGCCTGCTGCAGGTTCCGGACGTCGAGGCGCTTGCGAAGGAAGGAGGTGGCCGCCTGCGCATCGCCAACGGCGCACTGCCGGGGCTGGACTCTCTGCGCTGCGCGCGCGAAGGCAACATCCGCAGCGTCAGGCTGACCTCGCGCATCCGCCCGGACTCGCTGGCGCACGAGGCCTACGTCCTCGCGCAGGGGCACGACTTCGTCAAGGCGCCGCCGAAAGCGGGCGAGCAGGTGCGCGTCTTTCAGGGCACGGCACGCGAAGCGGCCGCGGCGTTTCCGCGCCACTTCAACGTCGCCGTGGCATTGAGCATCGCCGGCATCGGCTTCGACCGCACCGAGGTCGAAGTCTGGGCGAGGTCCGACATTCCCGGCGCGATCCACCAGGTCGACGTCGAGGCCGACGACATCAGTCTGACCCTGTGCAGCCGCAACCGCCCGTCGGACACCAACCCGCGCACGAGCCGCATCGTCGCGCCGAGCATCATGGCGGCGCTGCGCGCGATGATCGCTCCGGTGGTTGCCGGCGGCTGAGGCTTCGGCTGTTTCAGGCTACCGCAGGGCATGACGTCGCGCGCGCGTAGGCGGTTCTGTGCGCCGGCATCGGACCCGTCGACGCGCCGGCGGCGCGACAGCGCGAACGCCAATCGAGCTGCAGGTCCGCCAGCATCCGCGCACTGCGGGCGCTGAGTTCGACAAATAAAGCTTGTCCGACGATCTTCCTCCAACCGGTCGCTCGCAGCGCGTGCAATCGACCTTGGGCCGACACGGACGACGTTCTGGACGACACTGGCCGGGCGAATGCTGGCTGGACTCACGCCTCAACCCGTGAGTACATGTCGCGCGTGCGGAATCGCTCAATCAAGGGTCGCGGCTGTGCGCTAATTAGTAAAAGTACGTGCGATCCATACTTATCTGGCTATCCATCCGCGATGCAACATGACTCACTTCTCGTGATCACCAACGCAGTTTCTGAGACCCATGCAGGGTCGTCTCCTCGATCCCGGCCGCGCATTGAGCGGCGATGATTCTTGCCTCGCAGCATTAGGGCGGCGCCCCGAGTAGACAACCTCTCGGCTCACTTGTGTCCGACACGCGCGATTTCACGTTCGCACTCATGTCCGTAGTCTCTACTCACGGTTCGGCCGCGCAGCGAAGGAGGCTTGGAACTTGGACGGCAGAGCCGCAGTTCGATTCACGATGACGTGAGGAGGCCAAATGAGACGTTCCTTATTGATGACCGGCGCTGCGCTCGCGGCTATTGGCGCAGGCCTCGTCGCCTGGCAAGTCCAAAAC
Organism: uncultured beta proteobacterium; assembly: GCA_963847675.1. Classification (GTDB taxonomy): domain Bacteria; phylum Pseudomonadota; class Gammaproteobacteria; order Burkholderiales; family Burkholderiaceae_F; genus JADJWR01. Next base: position 279,533 of record CAWKAP010000003.1, on the reverse strand, counting down.
GAAGCGATCGCAGTAAACAAGGGAAGCCCGCGCTTTACCGTTGATGCATCCTGGCCGAAGGCGCTGCCAAATAATTGGCTGATCGGACAGGTTGCCGGGGTCGCGGTCGACCGGCACGACAACATCTGGATCGTGCAGCGGCCAGCGTCTCTGACCGCCGACGAAGCCGGCGCAGAGCAGGTGCCGCCTCGTTCGATGTGCTGCAATCGTGCGCCTTCCGTGATGGCCTTCAATCGTGATGGCGATCTGCTGCGCGCATGGGGTGGCACGGCAGACCCTGGCTTCCTCACGACAAAATGTGTTGCGCCGGCCTGCGAATGGCCCGTCAACGAACACGGCATCTACGTCGATCACAACGACTACGTCTACATCGCCGGTAACGGCGGTAGCGACAACCAGGTGCTGAAGTTTGCGATGGACGGCACCTTCATGCTGCAGATCGGCAAGGCCGGTGCTTCGTTAGGGAGCAATGACACCAATGGCGGTCTCAATGGCACGCCGCAGCTTGGGCGGCCGGCCGACATGGAGGTAGATCCGAAGACCAACGAGTTGTACATCGCAGATGGTTATGGCAACCACCGCGTGTTGGTCGTCAATGCAGCGACGGGGATGTACGAGCGGCATTGGGGCGGCTACGGCCAGAGCCCTGTGGACGACGCTGGCTCAAACGCGCTGCCGCCGTACGCGCCTAACCAGGCGCCCGATCCCCACTTCCGCAACCCGGTGCACTGCGTAAGGATCGCTGACGACGGGCTCGTATACGTTTGTGATCGCGTTAACAACCGCTACCAGGTCTTCAAGAAAAACGGCAAGTTCGTTAAGGAAGTCTTCCTGGCGACCAGTACGCTCGGCAACGGCTCGATGTGGGACATTGACCTCTCGCCGGACAAGTGGCAGACGCACCTTTACAACGCCGACGGCGAGAACAACATGGTGTGGATCTTCGACCGCAAGGACGGCGTCGTGCTGAACAGCTTCGGTCGCAACGGCCGCAGCGCCGGCCAGTTCCACTGGGTGCACAACCTGGCGGTCGATTCGAAGGGCAATATCTACACGGCAGAAGTCGACACCGGCAAGCGGGCGCAGAAGTTCCGACCGAACGGTCCGGGCACTCCGTAATCTCAGTCGCGAACCCGCGCGAGCGCGCTCGCGCGGGTTCGCTGCGACCTTCGATGCGCGCCCTGGGTGCCTGACGCCGTCGCGAAGGGTCTGCAACCGTGGTTCTCCTAGCTTGCTGTTGGCGTCGCATGGCTTGCGCAGCCGCGTTGCTCGCCGGCCTCATTGCGCCGAGCGCGGCCCACGACATCCCCAACGATCTACGCGTGCACGCTTGGATGCGTGCCGAAGGCGAGCGGCTGCAGGTGCTCGTCCGCGTGCCCCTGGCGCTGCTGCTGAATCTCAACCTGCCCAAGCGCGGCGTCGGCTATCTCGATCTGCCCAACGTCGAGAACCACCTGCCGCGCGCCATTGACGCGACCACAAAGGACGTCGCCTTTTTCGAGGACGGAGAACGCCTGGTCCCTGTGAACGGCGAGGCACGGATCTCATTGCCCTCCGACAAGTCCTTTCAAACGTACGAGCAGGCACTGGCTTCGATTCGCGGCTCAAGATTGCCTGACTCTACCGACGTGTTCTGGAACCAAGGGTACTTCGACGCCGCCATCGAGTACCCAATCCGCTCCGCGCGGGCCGGTTTCGCGGTCGACTTCAATATCAGCCCCGGGCTGCGCGACAAGCTGAAGCTCGATCTGCGCTACGTGATGGGGGACGGCACGGTGCGCGCGTTCGAACTGCCGACCGCAGCCGGGCGCATCATGCTCGATCCACGCTGGTACCAGGCCTCGTGGAGCTTCGTGCAGTCAGGCTTCGACCACATCCTGGGTGGCTTCGATCATCTGCTGTTCCTTATCTGCCTGGTTGCGCCTTTCCGGCGCTTCAGCGGCTACCTAATCGGGGTAATCACGGCGTTCACGGTGGCGCACTCGGTCACGCTGATCGCTGCCGCCTACGGCGTCGTGCCGAGCGGCAACTGGTTCTCGCCGCTGGTCGAAACACTGATCGCGCTGTCGATTCTGTACATGGCCGTCGAGAACGTGCTGCGTCCGAACCTGCAATGGCGCTGGCTCGTTGCCGGCTTCTTCGGCTTGGTGCATGGCTTCGGCTTCTCGTTTGCGCTCGCCAACGAACTGCAGTTCGCCGGCTCGCACCTTTTGCTGTCGCTACTTGCCTTCAATGTCGGTATCGAACTGGGCCAGCTGCTTGTGCTGGCCATGGTCTTGCCGGCGCTGATGCTGCTTCTGAATCGCCACCCCTCAGGGGAGCGGATCATCGTTGCTGTCATTTCAGCGGTCGTCGCCCACTCTGCTTGGCACTGGATGACGGAGCGCTGGGCTTTGCTTCGAAATGTCGATTGGCCGACGATCGACGAGCCATTTGTCGCCGGCGCGCTCGTGGTGATGCTGCTTGTCTTGGCCGCATCGCTATTCCTGAAGGGGCTGGCTCGCGGCGAAGACCGGAGTCATCGAGAGCCAGTAACGTCGGAGAGCGGAAGCGCGAAACGCGTGCCGTGACAGGCGTTGGACGTTGGTGACTACAGACTTCCAGCCCTACCCAGTTGGTTCTCTGCTGGGCCCGAGGTGCCTGGCGTCGCCCCTCGCACAGCTCATGCCTCGTGGCTTGGGCGGCACGGCCGTCGCCGTTTCCTGTGCACGTAGGAACGGCGAATGTCGACTCAATCTCGGGATTAATCATCCGCTCTATCCGCTACCGAGCGAACAGATGTCCGGACGCGGCCGTCGGCTGCTGTCCACCGTCGCGCGCGGAGCGGAAACTGTCTAAACGAGGCGCTTGATCAGTAACGCACGCCCACCGTGAACCAGGCCCGACTGGACTCCGCGACGCCCGGGCCTGTTCGACTTTGTCTGTTTCCGACGGACTCTAGTTGTTGAAGTCAGCGCATCCTTCATGCGACCCACTCGCTGACCGGCGCCCGCGCTTCGTGCAGGGGCTGGGCGATGACGTTGACCAGCGTCGGGCCGCCGTCGGCGAGCGCCTTCTTCATGGTCGCCTCCAGCGCGTCGGGATCCTCTACGGTCCATGCCTTCAGCCCAAAGGCTTCGGCCACGCGCGCGTGGTCGGTGCGTCCGAAGTCGACCGAGAAGTACCGCTGCTCGTAGCCGGTCTTCTGGCCCGCCTTGATCCAGCCGTAGCAGTCGTTGCTGAAGACGACGAAGGTGATCGGCAGCTTGTGACGAACCACGGTTTCGAACTCGCCGCAGGCGAAGTTGAAGCTGCCGTCGCCCATCACGCTGACCACCTTGGACCGCGGCCGTCCGAAACAGGCGCCAATGGCCCCCGCGATCGAGAAGCCCAGCGCGCCGTGCGCCCGGTTCGAGATGAAGTGCCGGCCCGCCCGGTTGAATCGGTAGTAGGCGGAGAAGTACGGGCACGGCGTGCCCGGATCGCAGACGATCACCGCATCGTCGCCGAGCAGGCGGTTCATCGTGGCGACGACACGCTCGGGACGAATCGGACGCTCGATGGAGAAAGCCAGTTCGTCGAAGGCGGCGAACTTCGCCTGCCGGGCCGCGGCCACCGCGGCGCGACCGCGCGTGCGCCGCGGCGTCTCCTTGATGCGCGCACTCAGTTCGGCCAGCAACGCGGCGAGCACGAGCCTGGCGTCCCCGAGCAGCCCGACTTCAGGCCGATAGTTGGCACCCAGAACCGCAGCGTCAGCGTCGATGTGCAGAATGCGCGCCTTGCCCGGCGCCGGATAGCGCCAGCGCTCCGTCGTCACCGAGCCCGCCCGGCAGCCGACGAAGCACACGAGGTCGGCACCCATCAGCAATTCCCGCGTGGGTACGGTGCCGCCGTTGCTTCCGACCACGCCGACGGCGAGCGGATGGTCGTCGGCGATCACGCCGTGGCCGCTGACCGTGCTGGCCACCGGCGCCTCGAGCAGTTCGGCGATCGCCGCAATTTCCGCCTCGGCACCGGCGATGACCGGTCCACCGCCGCAGACGAACATCGGCTCCTTCGCCGACAGCAGCGCCTCGGCCGCTTCGACGATGCTCTTCGGATCCGGGCCGGAGCGTCGTGAAGGAAACACGCCGAGCCGCGCATCGGCATGGACCTTGTCCGCGGCGACAGGATCACGTTGCACGTCGAAGGGCAAGCCGATGTGCGCTGCTCCCGGCCGACCCGAGGTCATGTTGCGGAACGCGGCGCGGAAAACCTCGGGAATCTCGTCGGCACGGTCGATGACCTTGTTCCACTTGGTCAGCGGGCGGAACAGGGCTTCCTGGTCCAGTTCCGTCAGCGTGTACCTGCCGCGCGAGGAAACCGAGATGTCGGTGGTGATGGCGAGGACCGGGATCGAAGAATCGTTGGCCTCGACCACACCCGGCAGGATGTACGTGGCGCCGCCCCCCGACGGGCCCTCGCACACGCCGACCTTGCCGGTCACCCGCGCGTAGCAGTCGGCCATGTAGGCGGCGTGGCGTTCGTCGCGGGTCAGGATGTGCGTGATGCCGTGATCCAGTCGGGCAAACGCGTCGTACAAGGGCAGGCTGGTGTCGCCGCAAAGGCCGAAGACGTGCTTCACGCCGTGCGCCTGCAGCATCCGGACGGTCGCCTCGCCGCCGCTCATTGAGTTCGTTTCGCTCATCGCTTCTCCGTGTTCGCCGCAGTCCGCCGCGGCCCGTGACCCGCTTTCTCGATCGTCGACGACAATAAACGAAGCACGCATGCCCTGTGTTAGGTTGCCGTCATCATGAAGCTCGACGCGCGCGACGAGGAGATGCTGGAGGGCCGGCACGGCGAGCCCCTGCGCAAGGCGATGGCCTCGCTGGTCACGCTCGGGCGCGCCTATGGCGCCGAGGACATGGTCGACATCGGCTATGCGCACATCCACGCCGGCATGGCCATGTACAAGGACGACGTCAAGCTGATGGAGGACCTCGCGGAGGCGGGCGCCCGGGTCGCCGTGCCGTCGTCGGCCAACATCGCCAACGCCGATCTGGTGAACTGGCGCCAGACCGGCGCCCCGGAATCGCTGGTCCGCCTGCAGCAGCGTGCGGCCGGCGCGCACCGCCGGATGGGCAGCGCCTGCGCCTTCACCTGCACGCCGTACTGGGCCGGCCACTGGCCGACCTGGAACATGCACATGGTCTCGATCGAATCGACGGTGACCATCTTCTGCAATTCGGTGCTCGGCGCGCGCTCGAACCGCGACGGCTTCTTCGCCGTCTACGCGGCGATGACCGGGCGTTATCCGCGCTTCGGTTACCACCTGGACGAGGCGCGCCGCGGCACGCACCTCGTGCGCGTCGAAGCGACGCCGCAGTCGGTCAGCGATTTTTCCGCGCTTGGGTTCGAGGTCGGCCGCGCGCTCGGTGGCGGCGTCGCGGTCTTCGATGGCTTCGCTCGACGGCCGACGCTCGACGAACTCGACGCGCTGGGTGCCGCGCTCGGCACCTCCGGCGGCATCTCGATGTTCATCGTGCCGGGCGTGACGCCGCCTTACGCGGCGGTCGAGGATGCGTTTCCGAAGGGCTTGCCTCGAGAGGTGGTCGTCGCCGGCGACGCGGCGATTCGCGCCACCTACGACCACTTCAGCGAGGGCGACGGCAGCTTCGACCTCGTCCACATCGGCTGCCCGCACGCGTCTTTCGAGGAGATGAAGTCCTACGCCGGGCTGCTCGACGGCAAGCGCGTCAGCGATGGCATCGAACTGTGGGTCACCACCAGCCGCAGTGTCCGCAACATGGCGACCGAGGCCGGCTATGTCGCCGTGCTGGAGGCGGCGGGCGCGAGGGTGATCTCCGACACCTGTCCGATGTCGTGCCACTTCGCGCGCACGGCGTCGCCGGACCCGGCGCTCGGCGTCGAGCCGCCCGCGCTGCGCGGCATCGTGGTCGACTCCGCCAAGCAGGCGAAGTACGTGCGCGACATGGTGCGTTGTCCGGTGCTGCTGACCGACACCGAACGGGCGATCGCCTCGGCGGTCAGCGGCCGCTTCGTGCCGAGGTTCGCGAAGTGAGTCCGCCTCGCGTCATCCGCGCCCGCGGCCTGGTCGGCGGCGAGGCATGCGGGCCGGCGCTGGTCGCCCGCGAGCCGGTGTCGTTCCTCGGCGATGTCGACATCCGAACCGGCGAGATCGTCGGCGAGCTTGCCGAGCGTGAAGGGCAGGCGCATGGGCGGCTGCGTGCTGGTGTTTCCCGGCAGCATGGGTTCGGCCGGCGCCTGGCGGTTCCTGTACCAGCAGTTCGTCCACGGCACCCACCCGGTCGCCCTGGTCGCCATGCAGTTGCCCGATCCCTCGGTCGTGCAGGGGGCGATCATGGCCGGCATCCCGGTCGTCTGCGAACCGGGCGAGGACATCCTGAACAGCGTCGACGATGGCGAGATGGTGACCGTCGACGGCGAAGCCGGCACGATCGCCGTCGGTGGCGGCCAGGCCGCGCTCACGCGTCGGGACGCGCGGTGAGCAGGGCAGCAAGCTCGGTCACGCCTGGCGCGGCGGGTAGGGTGTCGAGGCAGCGGGACAGCGCCTCGACGCGCTCGGCGCTGGCCACCGAACCGGCGAGCCTGCGGAACTTCGCGTGCAGCTCCTGCTCGGCGAGCGGAGCTTCCGGATAGCCGCGGGCGATGTCGTTGCGCCGCTCCAGCGTCGCGCCCGAGCGCGTGCGGACCTGCACGATCGACGCGTAGTAGTCGGGGAAGAGCCGGTCGAGTTCGTCGTCGGCGATGACCGAGGTGCGCTGCGAGAGCTCCGCGACCGTGGCGTCGGTCAGGCGCCGGTCCTCGAACAGGTCGGCCACGGCGATCTCCCGCCGCGCCACCGCCAGCGGCAGGATGTACTGGGCGCAGTGGCTCTTCAGCGGATTGCGGTCGACGCAGTGCACCCCGGAACGCGGAAAGCGCAGCACGATCTCCGCCACGTCGGCCGGTTTCAGGTCGTTCTGGCGGACGAGGTCGAGCAGTGCATCGAGCGCGGGGTGCAGGAACGAGACGCTCGAATACGGCTTGATGGCGAGTTCCATCACGCCGTCCCACTTGCGGCCGAGTTCGGCGACGAGCAGTTCCGGCCGCGGGCCGCGGCTGAACGCGCGATACACCGTGTGCCCGTGGTCGAAGACCGCGTTCGGCCCGCCGAAGCCGGTGCCGGCGAGCAGCGCGGCGGTGACGCCGTTGCGCGCGGCCATTCCCATCTGGAACGGGCGGGCGTTCTCGGTGGGATCGCTCTCCCAGGCCATCATGCCGGAGGCCTGGCAGGCGGCCAGCCCGAGCGCGCGCACCACCGCTTCGGCCTCCAGCCCGAGCAGCCAGGCCGCGGCCGCGGTCGCGCCGAAGCAGCCGGCCACCGCCGACGGGTGGAAACCGAGGTCGTACATCTGCACCGGACCGATCGACATCGACACCCGGTACTCGACTTCGCAGCCGAGGGCCACGGCGCCGAGCAGGTCGAGCCCGCTCGCGCCGGTGCGCTCGGCGATCGCGAGCGCGGTGGGCACCATGATCGCGACCGGGTGCAGGATCGCCTCCGGATGGTGCGGTTCGAAATCGCAGGCGTAGCCCATCGTGCCGTTGGCCAGCGCCGCCATTGCGACTCCGGTCCTGAAGTCCTGCCCGACCACGCTCGCCTCCGGCGTGCCGCCCTGGTCGCGCGCGAAGCCTGCGATCCGCTGCCCGGTCGAGAAGGCCGGGTTGGCCGCGGCGAGCAGGCAGGCCGTGCCGTCCTTCACGACGATGGTCGTGCGCGCCAGAACGTCGGCGGGCAGGGCCCTCGCGTCGAAGCCGGCGATGAAGCCGGCCAGTTGCTCGGTGAGCACGGCGCGGCTTCCGGCAGGATCGTGGGTCGCGGTCATCGGTGTCTGGTCTCCATCTGATGCGCGCCGGCAAGGGTTGGCGAAAGAGCTACGCGCACGGTCGTCATGTCCTCAGCGCATGGTCCTGGCGGCGCCCGCCCGGCGCGCCGGCATCAGAACGCCGCGATGCCGGTCAGCGCCCGCCCGAGGATCAGCTGGTTGATCTGTGTCGTTCCGTCCGGGATGGTCAGCAGCCGCGCGCCGCGGTAGAGGCGTTCGAGCGGGAATTCGCGGCTGATGCCGCAGGCGCCGTGGACCTGGATCGCCTGCGAGGTGATGCGCACCGTCCCTTCGGTGGCGAAGATCTTCGCCATCGCGGCCTCCTTCTCGCAGCGCTGGCCCTTCGACATCATCGACAGCGCGCGGTAGACGAGCAGGCGGGCGGCGTCGAGGTTCATCGCCATCTCCGCCAGCAGCGCCTGGATCAGCTGGTGGCCCGCGATGGGCTTGCCGAGCTGGCGGCGCTGGCCGGCGTAATCGATCGAGGCCGCCAGCGCAGCGTGGCCGATCCCGAGCGCGAGCATCGACAGGAAGCAGCGCGAACGCTCGAAGCCGTGCATCGTCTCGCGCAGCCCGCCGCCGATCCCGCCCATGACGTTCTCCTCGGGCACCACGACGCCGTCGAAGAAGATCTGCCCGAGCGACCAGCCGTTGAGTCCGAGCTTGGAGATCTCCGCCGTGCGGAAGCCGTGCTCGTTGCGGTCGACGAGGAAGTTCGTGAACTGGTTCTCGCCGGTGCGGGCCAGCACGACCACCACGTCGGCGATCGACGCGTTGGAGATCCACATCTTCTCGCCGGTGATCTTCCAGCCGCCTGCCACCGGCTCGGCGCGGGTGCGCATGTCGCGCACGCCGGAACCGACGTCGGGCTCGCTGATCGCCGAACAGCCGATCAGGTCGCCGGACAGAAGCCGCGCCAGGTAGCGCTCCTTCAGCGCCGGCAGGCCGGTGCGATGCAGCTTGATCGCCGCCCCTTCGGTGACGAAGGCCAGGCCGGCGAAGTCCGGCGATACCCGCGCCAGCACCTCGTACAGCAACCCGCTGGTGAGGAAGTCCAGGCCGACGCCGCCGGCCTCCTCGGGCACCCAGCCGGCGCCGACGCCGTACGGAACTGCCTGCTTCAGCAGTTGATGGGCGACGTCCTTCGGAATCAGTTCGTCGCGATAGCGCTCGGTGACCGGCGCGATGTCGCGCCTGACGAAGCGCTCCCAGCCGTCGAGCGCCAGGCGCTGCTCCTCGGTCGGTTCGAAATCCATGGTGGCTACTCGCCGCGAAACACCGGCTTGCGCTTCTCGAAGAACGCGCGGATGCCTTCTTCGTAATCCTGCGTCGCCTCCAGCGGCCGGCGCAGCGCGTCGTTGAGGTCCGCGGCGGCATCGAAGGACAGGTCAGCGCCCAGGTTGACCATCCGCTTGACCGCGCCGACGCCGAGCGGGCTCGTGCCCTTGATCTGCCCGGCGAGCTCGAATGCCTTGTCGAGGTGCTGCTCGCGCGGCAGCACCCACTCGACGATGCCCAGTTGCAGCGCTTCGGGCGCCGGCACGCGGCGCGCGGTGAAGAACAGCTGCTTGGCCTGCGCCCGCCCGATCGTGCGCGGCAGGACGATCGCCGCGCCCGAGCCGGGATACGCGCCGAGAGTCATCTCCGGAAACGAGAACACGGCGTCGGGCGAGGCGATGCGCAGGTCGCAGAACAGTGCCAGTTCGAAGCCTCCGCCGAGGCACCAGCCGTGGATCAGCGCGATGACCGGCTGCGGCATGCGCCAGATGAACTGGTTGACGCGCCAGCCGCGCGTGCGCTGCGCCCACTTTTCGTCCGGCGTCAGGTTGCGCCGCTCCTTCAGGTCGGTGCCGGCGCAGAACGCCTTGTCCCCGGCGCCGCGCAGCACGACGACGCGGATGTCGCGCCGTTCGGCCGTCGCGGCCAGCGCGTCGTAGAGCCGCTCGGCAAGTTCGCTCGACAGCGCGTTGTGTGCCTCGGGCCGGTTCAGCGTCAGGAGCAGGACGCCGTCGCGCTCCTCTTGCAGAAGCATGTCCATCGGAACCTCAATCGACGAAGGCGCGGATGTTGACCGCGACGGCCACCGTCTCGCCGCGCTCGTTGCGACAGGTGACGTCGGCGTGGACGCGACGCTTCGCGGCATCGATCTCGCGGATCCGGTACTCGGTGGTGATGGTGTCGCCGAAGAACACCGGCGCCGTGAAGCGGATGCGGTCGTAACCCAGCGATACGGTGCGTCCGAGGTACAGCCGCGCGGACGCTGCCGACATGAAGCCGACCAGCAGCGTGCCGTGCGCGATACGGCGGCCATATCGCCCCTCGCGCATGTACTGCTCGTCGATGTGGTTCGGCGAGAAATCGCCGGTGATCCCGGCGTAGAGGTAGACGTCCGACTCGGACACCGTCTTGGTGAAAGTCGCCGACGCGCCGACGCGCAGCGCCGCGCTGCTGCCTTCGGTCATGTCTTCCCCCCGCGCGGGCCCGACGGCTCGCCCGACTCGCGCAGCCCGAGCCAGTCGTTCAGCACCGCGCCGGTGTGTTCCCCCAGCTCCGGCGGGGCCTGCCAGCCAGCGGCGATGTCGAACTCGCTGTACTTGACCGCGGGACCCACGACCGGGATGCGGCCGTAGTCCGGGTGATCGACGTGCTGCACCATGCCGCGATGCAGGGCCTGCCGGTGGTTGAACACCTGCTCCATGTTGTTCACCGGGGCGCACGGCACGCCCTCGGCCCGCAGCCGCTCGATCAGCGATGCGGTGCCGTGCTTCGCGACCTCTGCCTTCAGGATCTGCTGCAGTTCCGAACGATGCTGGACGCGGCCGGCGAGGTCGGCAAAGCGCGCGTCCTGCAGCAGGTCGGGCCGACCGAGCACCTTGAGCAGCGACTCGAACAGTTTCTGCATGCCCGCGCCGATCACCACCCAGCCGTCGGCGCTCTGGAATGCCTGGTACGGCGCCTGCGCGGCGTGCTCCGAGCCCCACTTCTCGCGATTGCGGCCGGTCAGGAAGTACTCCATCGCGGCGTCGACCAGGAAGGTGATCTCGCTCTCGAACAGGCTCGTTTCCAGGCGCTGGCCGCGCCCGGTGCGCTCGCGGCTGAGCAGCGCGGTGACGATCGCGCCCATCGCGTACTGGCCGCAGATGAGGTCGAACGCGGAGGTGCCGAGCTTGATCGGCGCGCCGCCGCGCTCGCCGGTGATGCTCATGTAGCCGCCCTCGGCCTGGATCGTCAGGTCGAAGGCGCCGAGGTCGCGGTCGGGGCCGTCGGCGCCCATCCCCGACATCGATGCGTAGACGACCCGCGGATTGCCGGCGGCGACCTTCTCGTAGCCGAGCCCGAGCCGGTCCATCACGCCCGGCCGGAAGTTCTCGACGATAACGTCGGCCGCCTGGGCGAGTTGCGCGGCGATCGCCTTGTGCTCCGCAGTCTTGAAGTCGAGCACGATCGAGCGCTTGTTCCGGTTCACGGCCAGGTAGCTCATGCTGTGCCCGTGGTGGAACGGCGGCCCCTGATGGCGGATCGGGTCGCCGTCGGGCGCCTCGATCTTGACGATATCCGCGCCCAGGTCGCCGAGCAGCATGGTGCAGAACGGTCCGGCGAACAGCCGCGTGAAGTCGAGGACGCGGATTCCGGTCAGTGGCTTGTGCGACATCGTGTGCCTGCCAGATTGCAGTGGTTCAATGAATCGCCAGTGCCCCGCTGACGATCTCGCCCGCAGGACCGCGATGGAACGCGATGTGATGCAACCAGTGTGCGTCGTCCTGGCTCGGCCAGTCGAGCCGCTGGTGCGCACCGCGGCTCTCGCAGCGCGCCAGCGCGCCCTGCACGACGAGCCGTGCGGTCAGCGCCATGTTGCGCGCCTCGAGCGCCTTGATCGATGCCGGCCAGTCCGGGGCCGCGAGCCCGGCCGCCGTCAGCTGCAGCACAGCCTCGAGTTCGCGTTCGGCCTTCGCCAGTTCGTCGCCGCGCCGCCAGATTCCGGCGGCGCGCGGCATCAACGCGCGAATTCTCTTCTTGATCTCGTCGGGCGTGGCCGCCTGCGGATCGTGTTCGACCGCCCGCAGCTTCCCGACCGCTTCGTCGATGATCCGCGTCCAGTCCCTGCCCGAGAGGGTGACCGGCGAAGCAGCGGCGCCTCGGCCAGCCGCGGCACCGGTCACGACGGTGTCGGAGCCGCCGTTGCCGGCGAGCCGGCTCGCCCCGTGCAGGCCGCCGGCGCTTTCGCCGCAGGCATAAAGGCCCGGCACGCCCGACCAGCACGCTTCGTCGATGGCCACTCCGCCCATCTCGCTGTGCGCGGCGGGCCGTACGTGCGGCCCTTCCTTGGTCGGCTCCAGTCCCGCGGAGCGCAGCCGCCTGACATGCGCCACGTAGGTTTCGAGCTGGGCCTGCGGCACCTGCGTCGTGTCGAAGAGGACGGATCCGTCGGGCAGGCCGCGGCCCTCGTCGATCTCGCGCTGGATCGCCAGCGACAGGCGCGCCTTTTCGATGCGCCTCTCGCCATGCTCCGGATTGTGGCGAAACATGAACCGCTCGCCGGCCGCGTTCAGCAGCGTGGCGCCGTCGCCGAGCATCGCGGTGGGCATTTCCATGCCGCGGCAGGCCTCCGGCCACACCGTCACCACCGGCTCGAACTGGACGAACTCCATGTCGATCAGCCGCGCGCCGGCGTCGAAGGCGAGCGCGTAGGCGTCCGACGCCACGTCGGCGGGATACGTGCTGTCCTCGTAGATGCGGCCGATGCCGCCCATGGCCAGGACGACCGCGCGTGCGCGCACGGCGAGCAGGCGGGGCTCACGCGGCCGGGCGAGCAGGGCACCGACGACCTCGCCGCCGTCGCATAGCAGAGCGACGGCCTTCCAGCCGGCCAGCGTCGCCACGCCAAGCTCCTGGCACTGGCGGGCCAGATGGTCGAGGATCACGCGGCCCGTTCCTTCGGGGACATAGACCGAGCGCGGATACGTGTTGCCGGACAGGTGGCGCTGCAATAGCCGTGAGTCCTGCGCCGCGAACGGCACGCCGATCGCCTGCAGTTCCTCGATGGCGGTCGTCGCCTCGTCCGCCACGAGCCGCGCCAGCCGACGGTCGTTGAGCCCGTAGCCGCCGCGGACCATGTCGTCGAAGTAGACATCAGGGCCGTCGCGCGCATCCACGTGGCCGAACGGCGCGTTGCAACCGATGATGAAGATCGAGGCCCCCCTGGCCATGCAGGCGAGGCTGACCGACCTGCCGCGCTGGCGCGCCGCCGCGGCGGCGCGATGGCCCGCGATGCCGCCTCCGAGAACGAGCACGTCGGTCTCGCTCGTTGCCACGGCGTCCGCGGGGATCCTCAATCCGCCGCCCTGGTCTCGGCAGCCAGCGGCGCCTGCGGCTTGAACCCCTCCCGTGCAATCAGTACACGGCTGAGCACCGCGACGCCGAGCAATCCGGCGCCGATCAGATCGGTCGTGATGCCGGGTTTGATGAGCGCCAGCGCCCCGGCACCGAGCAGCACGCGCTCGTGCCAGCGTGCCCGTCCGAAGAGGTAGCCCTGCACGCTGCCGGCCAGCGCCACGATGCCGGCCAGCCCACTGGTCACCGCGACCGCGATATCGATGCCGCTGCCCTTGGAGATCAGCGCCGGGTTGTAGATCCACATGAACGGCAGGATGAAGCCCGCCAGCGACAGCCTGAACGCAATGAGTCCGGTCGTCGAGGATCTTGCGCCTGCAAGACCGGCGCCCGCATAGGCGGCGATCGCCACGGGCGGCGTGACGTTCGCCAGCACGCCGAAGTAGAAGACGAACATGTGGGCGGCCAGGACATCCACGCCCATGTCGATCATCGCCGGCACCACCAGCGTGGCGAGCACGACGTAGACCGCCGAGGTCGGCAGGCCCATCCCGAGGATCAGCGAGACGAGCATGGTCAGGAACGCAAGCAGGATGAGGCTGCCTCCCGAGAATTCGATCAGCAGCGACGACAGGCGCAGCGCCAGTCCGCTGATCATCATCACGCCGATGATGACGCCGGCGCAGGCGCAGGCGGCGGCAACCTCCAGCATCGACATCGCCCCTTGCCGCAGGCCCTCGCCGATCTTGCGCAAGCCCGGTCGGGTGGCCGCCCGCAGTGAACTGATCACCAGCACGGCGATGATGCTGATGAACGCCGACTTGATCGGCGTGTACTGGACCCAGACCAGCAGGTAGATCAGCAGCGCCAGCGGCAGCACCAGATGCCAGCGTTCCTTGAATACGCCCCAGGCGCTCGGCAGTTCCGAGCGCGGCAGGCCACGGATGCCCAGCTTGGCGACCTCGAAATCGACCATCGCCAGGATGGCCGTGAAGTAGAGGATCGCCGGGATCGCGGCCGCCGCCATCACCGCGTTGTACGAAGTGCCGACGATCTCGACCATGATGAACGCCGCGGCACCCATCACCGGCGGCATGATCTGCCCGCCGGAGGACGCCGCGGCTTCGACGGCGCCGGCGAACGCCGGTCGCAGGCCGGCGCGCTTCATGATCGGGATCGTGAACGTGCCGGTAGCCACGACGTTGGCCACCGCGCTGCCCGAGACCGTTCCCATCATCGCGCTGCCGAAGATGGCGACCTTGGCCGGGCCGCCCCGCACCCAGCCGAGCGCGGCGTAGCTCCAGTCGATGAAGAAGCGGCCGACCCCGGAGACGTCGAGGAAGGCGGCGAAGATCACGAAGATCGCGACGTAGGTCGCGGAGACCTGCAGCGGCGTGCCGCCGATGCCGGAATCGGTCAGGTAGAGCGTCGCCGCGATCCGTTCGATGTCGAAGCCGCGATGTGCAAGGGGCCCCGGCATCCACGGCCCGATGAAGCCGTAGATGAGGAAAACGATGGCCAGTGTCGGCAGCGCCCAGCCGACCATCCTGCGCGTGGCCTCGAGCACCAGCAGCGTGGCGATCACGCCGAGGATGACGCTGACGCGCGTCGGATCGCCTGCGCCCCGCAGGGCGATTTCCATGAAATTGACGACGGCGAACACCGAGATGACCGCGCCGGCGATGGCCAGCGGTCCGTCGATGGCCCAGCGCAACGCCGGATGTTTACCGGCGAAAGCCGGTCGCGTGATGAAAATCAGGACCAGCGCGAAGCCGAGGTGGACGTAGACCTGCTGCAGCGCGGGCAGCGTGCCGTAATAGCTGGTCCACAGATGAAAGGCCGAGAAGGCGGCCGCGATGGCAAAGACCACCGCGGCCAGCCCCTTCGACCCGTCCATGACGAACTCCTGCGACGCGCCGCGCGCGCGTCAGGTGGCTAGAGGAGTCCTTTTTCCTTCAGGTACTTCTCGGCGCCGGGATGGAACGGAATGACGCCCTTGATGCCGTTGGTCGCCTGCTCCGTCGTCCACTCCTTGCCGAGGTTGTGCGCCTTGGTCAGTTCCGCGTTGTTCTCGAGCAGCGTCTTGACGATCGCGTAGGCGGTTTCATCCGGCAGCGACTTGTCGGCGATCAGGATCGTCGATACGGCGAAGCTGCCCGGGATGTCCTTGTCGTGCCCTTTGTATGCTCCGCCGGTGATCTTCGCCCTGACCCAGTACGGGCGGTCGGCGGTGAGCTTGTCCAGCACCTTCGGGTCCGGCATCAGGAAGATGGCATCCGCGCCGTGAGTGCTCGTGATATCGGTCATGTTCCCGGTGGGCACGGAGCTGATGTTCAGGACCGCGTCGACCTGGCCGTCGCGCAGTGCGCCGGCCCCCTGCGCGTGGCCGATGTACTCGGGCTTCCAGTCCTGGTTCATCTTCAGGCCGTGGGCTTCGATGACAAGCTGGCCGATCGAGTTTCCGATGGAACCCGCTGCGCCGAGCGACACCCGCTTGCCCTTCAGGTCCTGGATCGACTTGACGCCGCGGTCCTTGAGTGTCACCAGCTGCCAGATGATGGCGTGGCCGCCCACCAGGCCACGGATGTTGTCGATCTTCGAATCGAATTTGCCCTCGCCGCGGAACGCGGCGAAGGCCTGGTCCGCCGTCGAATAGGCCAGTTCGACCTTGTTGTTCATCATCAGCTTCAGGTTGTCGACGGTCCCGCCGGTGGCTTCGACATTGACCTTGAGCTGCGGATATTTCTTGCCGATCAGCCCGGCCATCGCCCCGCCCAGTGGATACCACGTTCCACCCACCGACGAGGTTGCGAGCGCCAGGAACTGCTGCTTCGGCGCCGCCATCTGCGCCGTCGCCTGCGGCGCGTAAGCGAGCTGCGTCAGGGCAACGAGTCCCAACGTTGCGGTGACTGAGAGAAATTTCCTGCGCGACCCTGGCATTGCGTCCTCCTGTCTGCGAGTTTCTCGGGCTCCTGCCGCTTCACCCTTTGCCGTCCAAGCGCGTGATCGAAGCAAGGCGTAGAGGCTGACCGCGGAATCTGCGTTCCGCTTCTTCGAAATTTCGTGTGGCTGCGAAGCATTGATCCCGCTAGCCCGTTTGTCAAATCCGTGCCTGCCCACTGAGTTCAGGCGCTGCCGGCGCTGCATTGTCGCTGCATGACCACATCGATATCGTCGCGGCCTTTGCTCGGTTCCTTCCGGCGCTAAAGTCGCGGCGCCCCGAGCCCAAAGGCAGGTCACCGCTTACCCGCTGACACGTCCGTGATACCGCAAGCCCAACTCCCACAAGCGGGCGAGGTCTTCCTCGACCATGTCGCCTGGTTCGCGCCGGAAACGGAAGCGGAGGGACGCGCGTTCGGGCGGTTGGGGTTTGTGCTGACGCCGTATGTGCAGCATCGTGCCGCGGCGGCTGACGGCGGACTTGCACCGTCGGGAACCGCGAACCGGTGCGCGATGCTGCGGCGTGGGTATCTCGAGATCCTGTCGCCGGTTCAGGGAAGCGAAACGGCGCTGGCCGGTCAGCTTCGTGCCGGGCTGTCCCGCTACCAAGGGCGTTCATCTCATCGCGTTCAGCGTCGCCGACGCGGAAGCGGAACGGTCGCGCCTGTTTGCCGCGGGGTTCGATCCGCGCCCGGTGGTCAAGCTCCGTCGGCGGGTCGCCGTCGACGGAGGAGGCGAGGCGAGCGCCGGGTTTTCCGTCGTGCGCATGTCGCCGGAAGTGATGCCGGAGGGACGAATTCAGTTTCTCGTCCACGAGACGCCGCACCTCGTCTGGCAGCCGAGGTATCTCGCGCACGAGAACGCGATCGAGGCGCTGACCGGCGTCCTCGTCGTTGTCGCCGATGTTCCGAGAGGCGGCCTCCCGCTACGCCCGCTTCACCGGTCGCCACGCCGAAGAAGTCGGATCAGGCTGCGCGGTCATCGCCCTCGACCGCGGCCGGATCGCGTTCGCTCCCTGGAGCGTCGCAAAGCTCGATCGCCGCACGGCTCCCGCGGCGCCGCCGTTCATGGCCGCGGTAGCGCTTCAAAGCAGCGATCTGGCCAGAACCCGTTCCTTCATGGAATCCCGGCGGGTACGGTTGATCACGGTCGAAGCTAACTACCTGGTTGTTCACCCCGACGATGCCGCCGGTACGGCCCTGGTGATCCATGCCGAAGGCGCCGGTGAGGCGCTCTACGCGCGCTGAGCGGGCGGCTTTCCCGTGTACCCCCTGGGGTTCGGGCGACGGACGTCTCCCGATTCGGGCCGAAGGGCCGACCGACGCCGGTGCCCGAAGCGTCGCAGGCCATTTCGCATGGCATTTCTTTCGAACAAGCCGATCGCTGGGGGTGCAAGCGCCGCTCGTCGCCGAATTCTCGCCATGTGAAATCGTTTTGACCTAGTGCAAGTCGCCGCTAACGGCTTCGGCTAGCTTGGATGGGCAATCAACAGGAAGCCACAGTCGGAGAATCCCGGAAAATGATTGCGCTTGCAGGTAAGAAGGCCTTCTGGAAGAACAACGCCTTCTGGATCGTCGGGATGCCGACGTTCCTCATTGGCTTGGTGTTCCTCGTCGCATTTATCGCGAAAGCGTTGGGCTAGTCGGCCCACGGGGAACCTGACACGCGACGCCCTGGTCTTCGGGCGGAGTGCTCGTGCTCGTCGCCCGGAGGGATCATCAACCGCGTCCCGGGGACCAGCAAGCCGACCGGTGACCGGCGTCCATCCAATGTCGCCGCCGCCATCCGGCACGGGCCTCGCAGCGGCTGCAGTCATCGAGGCGCGGCGCCGAAGAAGGAAGTGCCGGTTAGCTGAGCAGGCCCGACTTGCCGTGCGCGGGGTGGCCGAACCGCGGGATAATCCGGCGGACAGAAGGAGTTTCGTCATGCCCATCTACGAATATGGTTGCCTGGACTGCGGCCGCGAGTTCGAGAAGCTCGTGCGCTCGGATACGGTGCTGGAGTGTCCGGAGTGCCGGTCCAGTCAGCTCGAGAGGCGGCTTTCCGTATTCGGCACCGCCACGTCGTCGACCACCGCGGCCGCGGCCGGCCCGTGCGGCAGCTGCGGCCACCCCGGCGGCCCCGGCAGTTGCGCCTTGCGCTAGGCCCGACTGCGCGAGTGCCGATCAGGGTCTCCGCCGCGGCAAGCGCTTCAGCGCACCTCACCACCAGTACCGTACGGAATAGCGGACGAGGACTTCCTCGCCCGCAGGCACGTCGACCGGGAAGGTCACGGTGCGCGCGTCGTCCTTGCGGAACTGGTGGCTGCGCGAGGTGATCTCCCAGTTGACCCAGCGGTAAAGCGTCTCCTTGACCTGCACCTCGACGCGCTCGCTCTTCTGGTTGCGCAGTCTGATTTCGATCTGTTCGGTCATCGTCTTGCGCCCGGTGTCGATGCTGAAGTCGATCTGGCGCCGCTCTCCGACGACATCGAAGGCCGAACCCATCTTCAGCCGCACCTGTTCGTTGCGCGGCGTGTGATCGATCGAATCTTCGCCGACGAACTCGAGCGTCTGGTCTGCCTCATCGAGCTTCGACACGCGCACGCGGCCGGCGGGCAGCGGCATGCCCATCCTTGACGCCTCGCTGTTGCGGAACTGCAGGTACGCGTCGACTTTTCGGTTGGTGGCCACACCGTAGTTGCGGTCGGTCGCCGGGCTCGGCAGGAAGCCGTGGTGGCCCGGCGGTCTGCCGTAGTAGACGAGCAGGCGCTCGCACGGCACCTTGTGTGCGACCGGGAACAGCTCGATCTGCTTGGTCGAGTTGTCCGGCAGCGTTGTCGGTCGGCCCAGCGTGTACAGGTGATACTCGAAGAACGCCTTCTCGGCGAAGCCCTCGCTTCGCAGCTCGGCCGCGACGGCAGGCATCGCCTTGGCATGGTCCGATCGCCCCTCGGCCTCGGCTCGGTGCACGTCGCCGGCAACGAGCTTCAGCCTGGCGTCGGCATAGCTGGCGCCCGACTGGTTGACGATGCTGACCCAGGCGCCGACGTCGAGCCGGCACTGGTTGGCGTTGCGGCCCTCGGTGAAGACGACGTTGTAGTCGCTCCACCATGTCACGCCACCGGTCTGATACGAGACACGGGCGCGCTGCTTGCCGCCGCGCTGCGTGGCGATGTTCCACACCAGCGCCGGACGCGTGATCAGGCCGCCGGGCAGCGCAGGCAGATGCACGCCGGCGTTGTGCGGCACGATCTGCACCGTTCCGTCGTCGTGCCGGAGCACCACGCCGCCTTGTGTGGAAAGCAGTGTGCCGCTGAACGACTCGGTCGTCTGGCCGCGCACCTGGTCGACGCGGATCGGCTTGTCCACGAATTTCTGCAGCAGCCGCTCCGTGCTGACCAGGTCGAACTGGAAGTTCTGTTCGAGCACCGTCGTGCCGGCCGGGTCGGTCAGCGATTCGAACATCACGGTGGTCGGGTCGATCAGCGCCGCCACGTCGGCGAAGCGCAGTTCATCGCGCCCCTGCGCAAGCTCGATGTCGCGCACCTGGCGCACGACCGCATAGCCCGGTACAGCGCCGCGGCCCGGCTGGCGATATGTCTCGGCCGGCATGGCGCCCGGACGGGCCCGACTGTAGATCGTGATCGCCGTCGTGGGCACGTCCTTGCCGCCTTGAAGGGCCGGGGACGCGCTGCAACTGCTTCCACCGATCGCCGTTGCCGCCACCGCAGCGGCCAGCGTCGTCAATGCCTGCTTCTTCATGCCGTTCTCCTGCCCCGCCATAGCGGGTCTGCAGGGTCTTAACGGCCGAACGGGGCGGGCGGGGTTAAGGCCCGCGCTCCGCGAACGTGAGCGCGACTCGTCCCAACGCACCGTAATCCGCGCGAACGACGTCGCCCGGCTCGATGGGTAACGGGACCATGCACGTGCCGGTGGAGACGACCTGGCCCGCGCGCAGCGTCAAGCCGAGCCGGTTCACTTCATTGACCAGCCACGCCAGTGCGGCACGCGGATCGCCGAGCACCGCCGCGCCGGTTCCGAGCCTCTCCAGTACGGTCGTGCCGTTTCTCTCGACCGTGCCTCGGACCTCGTGGTTGCACAGGTCCAGTTGCCGCCAGTTGACGCGAAAAGGTGCGCCGAACACGAAGCGGCCGGCACACGCGTTGTCGGCGAGCAGCTGCCCCTCGCCGGCGCGGACGAAGTCCGCGAATCGCGAAGAAGGCAATTCGATCGACGGAAAGACGCAGTCGACCGCATCGAGGACTTCCCCCACGCTGTAGGCCGATTCTCGCGGCGCAAGATCGCGCGCCATCGCAAACCCGAATTCGGGCTCCGCGACGCGCATTCCGTTTCCCAGCGACGGGATTTCGCTTCCATTGGCATGAACGCGCGAGTTCAGGATCCGGCCCGCGAGCGGCCCGCTTACCCCGATGTGCTCCCGACCGGCCTCGGCTCGTCGCGGCGATCTTCCATCCCACCACGCGCTCGCCGGAGACGATCGGCCACTGCGCCTGCGCCGCGTATCCCTCGGCGCGCGTCATCGGCCTGATGTCGTCGGCGAGAGCATCGGTGAAACGGCCTGATTCGGCGCAGTCCCAAAGAAGCTCTGCGGCAAGCCTGTGTTTGTCCATCGGCAAAGTCCGCTGCCCGGTGCAACGCGCGTGTCGACTTCGGTCGAACCATAGCAGTGACAGACGCGCCCGCAGCTATGATCTTCCGCCATGCGCCCGAGTCCCCGCATTCCTGGTCTGCGCCTGCTGCATTCGCCCGGGCCGACCCGCGTCCCCGACGAAGTCCTGCACGCAATGGCGCGCCAGCCCACCGATCTGGCCGACCCGCGCGTGCCAAGCCTGATCGCCAACTGCGAGTCGGGCATGAAGGCGCTTCTGAAGACCGATCGCGCCGAGGTCTTCTTCTACGCGGCCAACGGCCACGGGGGGTGGGAGGCGGTCATATCGAATCTGGTCTCCGCAGGGACCGCGATCCTGGTGCCGGGCACGGGCCATTTTTCCGATCGCTGGGCCGAACAGGTCGAGGCGTTTGGCGGCCATGCGCTGCGCACGCCTTACACCGAAGGGCTGCCGATCGACGCCGGCGCGGTCGAAGCCGCGCTGCGCGACGACAAGGAACATCGGATCAGCGCCGTCTTCGTGGTGCATACCGACACGGCGAGCGGAACCACTTCGGATCTGGCGGCGCTGCGCCGCGCGATCGACGCTGCCGCCCATCCGGCCCTGTTCGTCGTCGACGTGGTTGCCTCGCTCGCTGCCGCGCCGTTCGAGATGGATCGGCTGGGCGTGAACGTCGCGATCGGCGCGTCGCAGAAGGGCTTGATGGTTCAGCCGGGCATGGCCTTCGTGGCCGTCGACGAACGGGCGCTGGAGGTCGCGCAGCGCTGTCCCGCGCCTCGTTTCTACTGGGACTGGCAGCGTCGACGGGGTGACCTGCCGTACCGGAAGTTCTGCGGCACGCCACCGCTGGCGCACCTGGCCGGGCTGGAAGCCGCGCTCGATCTGATCGATGCCGAAGGGCTGCACAATGTGTATGCGCGCCATGCGCGCCTGGCGAGCGCGGTGCATGCGACCGTCGATCGCTGGGCCGAAAGCGGCGCGCTACGGCTGTTCACGAAGCCCGCGCAGGCGCGCTCGGTCTCGGTGACGGCGATCGAGGTCTCGGAGGGCATCGACCCGGAGGCGCTGCGCACGGTGGCGCGCGAGCGATTCCAGGTGGCGGTCGCCGGCGGCCTCGGACCGCTGCATGGCCGAGTCTTCCGCATCGGCCATCTGGGCGACATGAACGAAGCGATGATTTTGGGCTGCCTGGCCGGTGTGGAAGCCGCGATGCAGGTGCAGGGCATTGCGCATGGACACGACGGCGTCGAGGCTGCCATCGCGTCCCTGTCGAGTCAGTTCGGCCGCTGACTCAACGGCGCAGGCGCGGTTCGCCGATCGAAGGACTGCGGTCTGCGGGGCAGTCCTTCGCGACATCTTTTGCAGAGGAACCGCTCGAGCGACCTACGCTTTCGGATCAAATGGGATACGCCATGGAAGACTCGACTGAATTGCCGCCGCTGCCCGATCGCCTTGCGACGGACCCGGACAGCCCTTATTACGATGCCGCCGTGCTCGAGCGCAACATCGGCATTCGCTTCAACGGCCGGGAGCGCTCGGATGTCGAGGAGTACTGCCTCAGCGAGGGGTGGATCAAGGTTCCCGCAGGCAAGACGCTCGATCGCAAAGGCCGTCCACTGCTGCTCAAGCTGAAGGGAAGCGTCGAGGCCTTCTATCGCTGAGACTCCCGGCCCGCGATGCAGGAAAACGATTCGGTCACCCAGGGAGCAAGCGTGCGCGCGATCTACTTCCGCATGGGCAAACCCCTGGGCGCTGACACGAGCCAGGCGGACGGCCACCCTGAGTTCCGCGCCACCAAGGAAAGCGACCTGAACCTGATCCGCATCGGCAACGAACGCTACGAGATTCCGGACGCCGTTGTCCTGGACGACTGACACCGACGTGTTCGGCCGACTTCGCCGGACAGTCGCCTTCGAATCAGTCCGCCGTCACGGTCATTCACCCTTCGACAACCGGAGAGGCCAGTGCCGATCACCGAACTCAATCACTATTTCGTAAGGTCGAAGGACCTCGAGCGTTCCCGGAGCTTCTACTGCGACGCGCTCGGATTCGAGGTCATGCCGCGACCGAACTTCCCGTTTCCGGGTTACTGGCTCGGCGTGAACGGAAAGGTCCAGGTTCACATGGGCCTGGACGGTGTGCCCGCGCACGCCGCCTACTACTACGGTACGACCGCCTCCTCGGCGAGAGACAACGCGGGCGTCGTTGACCACATCGCGTTCCAGGGCACCGACGCCGAGGGCATGGCGCAGCGCCTGGCCGCTTTCGGGCTGCACATAAGGATGAGGTACATCGCGGAGGTTCAACTCCTTCAGATCTTTGTCGCCGATCCGGACGGACTGATGATCGAGCTCAATTTCCCGGGCGTGCCGGAGTCGCCGCGCTGGGCGAAAATCGATGACGCGCGCGCCGCTTGAGCGTCAGGTGTCGCGGGAGGTGCTCATGCCGGAAGAAGCGATCGGTGGGACCGAACAACTGCCGAAGGTGCTGGAGCCTGGACTGCCGGCGCCTCCGCAGTTGTCGCCGGGTGCCGTTGTGATTCCGGGGCAGCCGCCACATCTCCGGCACAAAGTCGTGTTCAAGTTCTTCCCGCGCGCAGCAGGCCGTGGACGCGCCTTCCTGGTGATTGCGCTGCTCGCGTTCGCCGCGCCGGCGCTTCAGGCGCAACTGCCGACGCAGGCCACGTCCGTCGACGCCAGCGTCGAGAACCTGCAACGCCAGGCGGCGGCAGCGGCCGAGCGCGAGGACATTGATCAGCCGACCAAAGCCAGGATCGAGGGCGCCTACAAGCGCGCCGTCGAGGAACTGAATCGTGCCAGGCAGCTGCGGGCAGAAACCGAAGCATTGCGCAAGGCGACCTTCGATGCACCCGCACAGATTGCGCAGCTCGAGCGACAACTCGAGTTGGCCGAGCAGCAGGCGTCGCGGCCGACCCCGGCTCCGTCAGTCGACGACATGGCGACGGAGGACGTGTCGCAGCGTGTTGCCGAAGAACGGCTGGCGCGCGACCGGATGCAGCTCGAGGTCGACAGCCTGGAGCGGGCGATTGCGGAGGTCGAGCAGCGGGCGGCCGAGGCGCAGCGCCAGCGCGACGACAGCCAGTCGACCCTGATCCGGATGCGTGCCGAGCTCAGCGAAACGCGCGCCGGAGGTTCGGCACTGGCGCAGGCGACGGCGGCACTGCGGTCCGCTCGAATCGACGCGCTGCAGGCGGAACTCGACTGGCTCGACCGCGAGGTCGCGTATCGACCGACGCTGATGCGGGTCACCCGTTTGAAGCGAGATCTGGCGCGTCTGCAGCTTGCCGGCAAGAACGGCGAGCTCCAGGTGTGGCTCGACGCTCTGGCGAAGAAGCATGAGCAGGACATCGAGAAGGCGCGCGCGGCTGCCACGCGGGCGGAGTCGACGCTCGGCAGGCACGCCACGGTGCCGCTGCGGATCGCGGCCGCGAACGCCGAATCAAGAGTGCAACTGGCGCAGGCCACGGCGGAACTGGACCGGTCACTGCGCGACCTGTCGGACCTGCGCGCGAGAAGCGCCGACATCGAGGTCGGCCGGCGCAGCGTCGAGCGCGCGACGGAAGGGCAGCGGCTTGGCGCAGAGTCCTCCGAAAAGCTGATCGAACGCCTCGACAGGCTGCCGACACTTGACCGGTTCGCTTCGGTGCGAGCCGATCGTGCGGTGCGGCTGCAGAAGGCGATCGAGCAGAACCTGAGAACCGAGCGCGAACTCGAAGCTCTGGCAAACCTCACAGGGGCGGTGGCGACGGCGCTCGTCGACGCGACCGCGGGGATGGCCGCGACGGAACGTGCGGCGCTCGAGGAGGCGGTTCGCGGTGAACTGGGCAGGCGAAGAGCGTTGCTGCTGCGCATCAGCGAACAGCAGAAGGCGCACATTCAGGTGCTGCGCCAGATGGCATCGGCAGAAGAGGATCTGCTCGCGCGTTCGGCGGAAGCGCGCAAGGAAATACTGAGCCGGTTGCTCTGGATTCCGCTGAATGCGGTCGGTGCGACGACCTTCACCGAACTGCGGCAGGCCGTCGACTGGATGCTGGCGCCGGGAAACTGGCGTCAGGTGGTCGCGGCGCTCGTCGAGCAGGCCGAGCACCGGCGCCTCCCGCTCGCACTGGCACTCGCGGTGATCGTCGCCGCGTACACGCAACGGGGCCGATGGAAGCGGCGCCTGGCGAATCTCGCGCCGGCGGCCGTGAGCGTCGAGGAATACAGCATCGTGCATACGCTGCTGGCGCTCCTGCTCACCGTTCTGCTGGCTGCGCCCGGCGCGCTCGTCCTGTGGTTGATCGGCAGCACACTCGAGTTCGCACCGGGCGCCTCGCCCTTCGTGCTGTCCATCGGAAACGCTCTCACTTACATCAGCCTGACGTTCGTCACGCTGTACGGCTTCTCGTGGCTGTTCGACGCGCGCGGCGTCGCCGTCAGGCACTTCCAGTGGCCGGCCGAGGCGATGGTCGCGCTGCAGCGGGCGATCCGTCGTTTCATGCTCGCGTACGTGCCGCTCGTCTTTCTGGCCGTGGCCAACGGCCAGCACGCGCCCTACGTCAGCCGTGACAGCCTCGGACGGCTCGCGTTCATCGCCGCGATGCTCACGTTGTCCGCGTTCCTGTGGATCGCGTTCCGCGGTGCCGGTCCGGTCGCTCGGAGCCTGATGCCCGAGGGATCGCGCCGTTGGGTTGCCAGATTGAGGCCGCTGTGGCTCGGGCTCGCCGTCCTGTTGCCGGTCGCGCTCGCCGTGCTGTCCGCTGCGGGCTTCCACCTCGCGGCGATCGCGATGTTCGCCCTGTTGAAGAGCACGCTGATGGTCGTGCTGGCGGCGGTGATCGTGTACGGGATGGTTGCGCTTTGGGTGCTGGTGCAGCGGGCCCGGCTCGCAAGGCGTCAGGCGGCGGCGCTGACGGCAGCCGAGCACCGGGCGGAGCAGGCGACGGGCGAAGGCCACCCTGCACCGCGGCCCGTGGAACTCGACGTCAGCGCCATCAGTGACCAGAGCCGAAGGCTGCTGAATCTCCTGACCACCGCGACCCTGGTTGCCGGACTGTGGCTGATCTGGGGCAAGGCGCTGCCGCTGTTCGATGTCTTCGGCGACATCGCCCTGTGGCGCTATGTCGATACCGTCGATGGCGAGCAGGTGAGCGGAACGGTCAGCCTCGGCACGGTCGTGCTCGCCGCCGTCATCCTGGGCCTCGCCTACGTCGGCATGCGCAACATCGGCGCGGTGCTCGACATGGTGCTGCTGCAGCGGCTCGAACTGCAGAAGGACGCGACCTACGCGATCAAGACCGTGAGCCGCTACCTGATCGTCGGCGTCGGTCTCGTCCTGGCGTCCAACACGCTGCACATCAGCTGGGACCGCCTGCAGTGGCTGGTCGCCGCGCTGGGCGTCGGCCTCGGCTTCGGGCTGCAGGAGATCGTCGCGAACTTCGTTTCGGGCCTGATCGTGCTCGGCGAGCGGCCGATCCGCATCGGCGACGTGGTCACCGTCGGCGACGTGACCGGCACGGTTGCGCGAATCCGGGCGCGCGCCACCGTGGTGACCGACTGGGACAACAAGGAGATCATGATCCCGAACAAGGCCTTCATCACCGAGCATGTGGTCAACTGGACGCTGTCGAGCCAGACGACGCGGCTGCTGGTGAAGGTCGGGGTCGCGTACGGCAGCGACACGGCCAGGACGCAACGCGTGATGCTCGAGGCCGTGACCGCGATCCCCGAAGTACTGAAGGAACCGAACCCGTCGGTGTATTTCCTCGGCTTCGGCGAGAGTTCGCTCGACTTCGAAATCCGCGCCTTTGTCGATTCCTTCGACAAGCGGCTGTCGACGCTGCACGCGATCCATTTCGCGGTCGAGCAGGCCCTGCGTGCCGCCGGCATCGAGATTCCGTTCCCGCAACGCGACCTGCATATCCGCTCGGCCGACGGTCTGGCCAGGTCGATGGCGAACGGGCCGGTCTCGCGTGCCGGCGATCCGTGATGTCGGGGGGCTGCTCTCGAGGGCGCGCAGCTGCCGGTGAAACGGGGCGGTCGCCGGAGCGGACCCGCCGCGCGAGGGCCTGCGGCAGGGGCAGACCCGCGGCGCTGGCGCCAGCGGCGCCGAACCCACGAGTCGCCGCGTTACTTCAGTTCAATGCGAAATACTCCGCATAGACGAGCCGCTCCTCGACGACGCGACGCTGCAGCGTCTGGTTGCCGCGCCGCTCGGGCACGGTCCGGTCGCTGTAGAAACGCTCGAACTCGCGGATCGCCAGGCGCGCCGGCTTGCTGAGCGCAGGCAGGGTCAGCGTGCCTTTCCAGAGTGCCGGATCGAACAGTTCAGCGAGACCGGCCTCCGCGACCACGCCCGCATTGGTGAGTACGTGCGACAACCCGGCGCTGACGACTGTTCGCCTGACCGTCAGGCCGCCTGCCGGCGGAGCGGCAGGGGTGATCGGCGCGGCGGGCGGCGGCGATTCGCCGCCGGGCGGATCGAGCAGGCTGCTGGTGAGCACCGCCGCGTCGCTCCACGCCAGATCACTGTCGATCGTCTCGTCGCGCGTCTGCAGTACCACCTCGAGCCGGTTGCGGCCGGTCTCCAGGGGAGGTCCGAACGGGCCGGGAATGAACGAGATGTTCAGGTACTGCGACTCGGGCGGGAACTTCATCGATCCCATCTCCGGCGCGGGCCCGCGCAGCGTGAGCGTCACGGCGTTGCCGGCACGTTGCAGCGCCACGGCGCGCCGCGGCAGCAACTGCGCGAATTCGGCCAGCACCACGCGCGAGACCTTGGCGTCCGGCCGCGAGTGCGGCTGGTAGCGCACCAGAGCAAGCCGAACGAAAGGCATGTAGTTGCGACCCGGGTCGAGTTCGATGTCGCAGTACCAGAGCCCGCGCTCGCCATCCCACTGGACGCGGTGGCCGACCACCGTCACCGGAGTGGCGTTTTCTTCGAGCGCCACCGTTTCGGCGGCGACACGCAACGGAAAGTCGGCGATACGCGTCTGTTCCCTGGGCAGCAGCGAATCGAAGACCGGGTCGAGTCCCCATTGCGTGACGAACGGCTTCATCGCGTCGGGGATGGCGCTGAACTTGCGCCCGTCGCCGAGGATGACGACGCCCAGCAGCTCGCCGTCGCCCGATGAAAACCAGGGCCGGTCGAGGTAGACGCGCAGGCCATTGCCGTGGCGCGTGCTCGACTGCGTGGCCTTGTCGGCCCCCTTGTCGTGTGTCCAGCGGAACGTCGGCACGGTGTAGACGACGTTCGGGCTCGCCGGTCGCGCCGAGTTCTTCACGACGATGAAGCCCTCGCGCGTGCCGGCCGGCGTATTCAGCAGGACCGGGGCAGCGAGGTCGTCGTCGGCGCCGCGTTCGACCCGCTCGCCCGGCGTCGGGTCGCCGAGGCGGATGAGGTTGTTTCGGTCGTCGGCAAGCGTGGTGGGCAGGTATTCGCGGAAGCGCGTGGTCGCGCGGATGCGATAGCGGACCAGGCGGAACCTGGTGTCGCCGAATTCGTGCCGGTCGGCGCGCGTGCGCTGCTGCTGGCTGGGCGGGTTGGCGAGATTGGCGATCGTGGCCTGCTCGTTCAGGTCGATCACTTCGTCGAGGCCGAACAGGTTGCGGAAGTTCTCCGGCAGCGTGATTTCGCCAAGCTGGCCTTCGCCGGTCACACGCTCGGGCGGGCCGCGCAGAGGATCGTCGATGACCTCGGTCCAGTCGGCGACGATCTCGAATTTGCCCGTGCTCGGACCGTGCATGCGCAGCCGCGCGGACAGGTCGGCATACGTCGCGCCGGACTCCCGGTCATTGCCCAGCGCAAGGAACTGCGGGCTGCACACCGGCTGCTGCGTGGCGTGCACGAGCACCAGCGGGCGATCGGGCGTGATCATCCAGTGGCAGCCGAGCGCGGCCATCGCCTCGACCTGGCGGCGCGCGCCATCGGAGCCGATCCACGACGGGATACCCAGCGTGGCGAGATACTCGACCGGATCTTCCGGCTTCAGTCCGAAGTTCGCCAGTTCGCGCGTGAAGACGAAGCTCGAGTAGCGCATCCGTTCGATGCGACCCTTGGCGACGAACAATGTCAGTTCGCGCGCATCGGGGTCCCACTTCGGCGTGCCCTCGTCGGCGAAGGTTTCCGCGCAGACGGTGTCGTCCAGTGCCGCGGTGCGCTCGCGGACGACGATGCGCAGTCCGGCACGATCGGGCCAGCGGCCCGAGAAGACGACCAGCACCACCAGTTCCTCGTTCGGCGCCCGCACGATGGCGGCACCGGGGCCGAGCGACATCGGCTGCGTCACGCCCGGCACGCGCCGCAGCGCGATGCCGCACGCGGCATCGTCGGGCAGGTAGGGCGTGGGCAGCACCCGCTCGGGCGCCGCGTCCGGGTAAATGACGTACTGGCCGCCGGCCAGCCGGTCGCCGGTGGGATTGCCGGGGCCGGGCAGGCGCGAGCGGCAACACGGTGGAGGTCGCCTGCGTCGTCGACGGCGGCGTGACGAGCATCACGCCGGGCACGTCGAAAAGCGACAGCGGCTCGCGCTGCGTGATCAGCTCGTATGCTGCGCGCGCGTCTGAAGCGCCGCCGGCGATCGCCTGGTCGAACAGCCGGTGCATTTCGGCCTGCAGCTGCGCGGTCTTCGGCGGCACGACATGACGCACCGCCTCGCTCACGTAGTCGAAACCGGCTGAGGGCGGATCGGCAATTGCGCTCGAGAACGCCGGCGTGCCGAGATAGGCCGCCGGGTCGACGTCGAAGTTACTGCGGATGACGATGCGCTCGAGCGACTCGCCTTCCGACAGGCGATCGCGCTGTACCAGCGCCGGCGGATCGACCGGCTCGAAGCGCAGGTACGCGACCTCCTGGGTCGCCTGCTCGTCTGCGCCCAGGCTCGGGTCGTCGTGGCGCAGGCTGTTGCCGGCGAGGTCGACCACGCGTGCGCGGATCCGATAGCGTTCGCCGAAGCGCAGCCTCGGCAGCGAGCGTGGCTCGGCGACGAAACGCGCGACGACGCCGGTGTTCGCCGCGGCCACGTCGTCGACGTGGCCGACGCGTTCGCCCTGCAAGCCCGGACCGGCACCGGCTTCGGCGATGATCGTGCGCCCCGGGCGCGGTGCCGCCAGGCTCCAGCCCGCCCAGCGGAACAGGCTCTCGTGCAGGTAGTGATCGTCGCTGCCTTCGCTCGAGGTGGTCGAGGCACCCTTGACATAGCCTTCGTCCGGCTTGGCGTCCAGCGCACGGTTCGGCTGGGTCAAGTGATAGGTGCCAATGCGGCGGCACAGCGAATTCCACTGTCCGGTCGAGGCGGTAAAGACGTCGACGCGATAGCCGCGCAGCACGTCTTCGGCGAACAGCACCACCTTGCGCGACTGCGCGGCCGAGGTCTCGAAGGCCTCGTTCTTCAGCGCCGCCGCGGCAGCGGCCAGCGCCGCGCGGCCGGCGCGGCCGTGGCACGAGACGCCGATCGAGCCGGAACGCAGCGCGGCGACCGCCTGCCGGTCGCCGGTCGTGTAGGTGACCTTCCCGTCGGATTTCAGGTCGAGGCTGCGCGCGACGAGGTTCTGTGCCGTCAGCAGGAAGTCGGTGGTCTTCAGGGCCGCACCGTCGGGATCGACCTGGTAGACGTCGTAATCGCTCTTGCTCTTGCCCCACTGGTCGCCGGCGCCTTCGAGGTGCAGCAGGCCGTCGCGCAGCTCGCTGCCCCGCGCGCGCGGCAGGAAGCGCTGCTTGGTCAGCCGGAATGCCGTGCGCGGATAGGCATCGTCAGCGAGGTTGTGCGCCGTGTTCCACGCCGGCAGCAGGCTGATCACGCCGTCGACCTGGGCCTGCGGGCTGGCGGCAAGCGCGGCGAGCAGCGCGTTGCTCGATGTGCCCTTCGGCAGCGCGATGTCGATGACCAGGCCGAGCCCGCGCAGCAGGTCCGGAAAATCGGCGAACGAGGCGACGATCCGATGAAAGTCGAACTCGGGCGCCTTCGGCGGTGGCGCCGCGCCGGCCAGTCCCGGCGTGCGCTCGTACGCGGTGCGGTCTTCCGGCCGGGTGTAAAAGCGGTTGGCCTGATAGAAGTCGTACTCGGCAGCACTGCGGAACTGACTCATCACGCCGGCGTCTGCGCCGCCTGCAGGCGGATTCCAGTCGGGCGGCAGCGCGCGCACCGGCGTCGTGCCGGCGACGAGGTTGCCGTCGATCCCGACCACCGGTGGCGTGAAGCCCGGCGGGCCGTAGACGCTGTTTTTCGAGAACACCCCGCGATCGATGTTGCGCTCCGCCTGAGCGCGGCTCTTGCGGTCAAAGAAGCGCTCGAAGCCGGGATGTGCGACTTCGACCTGGCGGTCGCCAAAGGAGAACTTCTCGGTGCGCACGCCGAGATCGGTCAGCAAGCCCTTCAACGCCGGGTCGGCATTGCGCCACGGCAGCAGGCGCGGCCGATCGGCGCCGGAGGTCGTGGCCAGCTGTTCGTACTTCTGGCGCACGAACTTCAGAACGTTGCGCACCGCGAACGAACGCAGGTTCACGCTGCGCATGTCGGTGAACTTGAAGCCGTCGACGAAGGTCGACGCCGGGAAGACGTCGTCCCACAGCGCGGGATCCGGCTTGCTTGTCAATGCGGCCGGAATCTTGTTGCCGCCGAATTCGACGGTGAACTTGACGTCGGCGAGCGCCTTCGGCCAGTTGACGAACTCGGGGAAGGCGCCGAGCTGCTGTTCGTTCGCCGCCTGCGGCGTCAGCCGTGGCGAGACGACGACCGAAAGGCGCAGGCAGCCCGCGTGCGGACCGTCGGGCACGAAGCCGTAGGGCAGCACGGTCCAGACGATCTTTTGCTTTGCCATGGTCGTCTCCCGTTCCTACGCGAAGGCTTCGCAGTATTCGCGCCACGGATACGCGAGCGTGTCCGTCAGCACCTCGCCCGGCTCGGGCCCCATCAACTGCGCGAAGCTCGGGTCGCCGTTCGAACCGGCGAACTTCCGTTCGCAGGTGATCGTCACGCTGGCCGAGAACATGAAGATCGAGATCTCGATCGTCAGCTGCGCCGTGCCGACCGCCTTGCCGGTGGCGAACTCGTAGCGCAGCGCCAGGTAAAGCTCGAGCGATGCCGAGACCAGCCCGAGCACGCTCACGTGGCCGCCGAGGCGGAAGTAGCCGGTCAGCTGCGCCTCGTCCTGCTCCATCCTGAAGTAGATGCCGGCCATCACGTGCACGCCGCCGCTGGCCACGCCGAAGTCGATCGAGATGCTGGCGCCGAACTCGAGCGACGCTTCGAGGATCTGCACGCCGCTCGGGTCGACCGTGATGCCGAAGAACCCGCCGCCGCCGAACAGCGAGACCGTCAGGTTGAACGGCTGCTCTCGCGTGCAGAAGTTGAAGCGCACCGACAGCGGCTGGCCGATGAACGGGACCGAGAAGCCGGCGCCGAGCGACAGGTTGGTCAGGCTGAAGATGCCGACCGCGACGTTCGGCAGCGCGACGTTGAAGCCGGCGTCGATGCCCTGCGGCGTGATGTCGAGATACGGCGGGTCAGAGAAGCCGTCGAGCGGGATCAGGTCGCGCAGCGTCTCGACGAACGACAGCACGCCGATGAACTTGATGTCCGTCAGCAGCACGTCGACGTCCATCTTCATCGCCGAGTCGGCCCTGAACTCGATCTTCTCGAAGTTCAGCTCCATGAAGCCGGCCGGATTGATCAGCACCAGGTCGAAGTGCTTGAGCGAGCAGACGACGTTGATCTTGGGCGTGCCGGTGCCGTTGCGCTTGACGCGGCCCTCGACGGCGACCACGAAGCCATGCCTGTCGTTGGCGCGGAACAGCGGCTCGGTGGCCGGATTGGCACCGGGCAGCGCCCAGTTGGCGAGCTCCGGCTTCCAGTCGAAGCGGATCACCATCTCCTCGCCGCCGAACAGCTCCTGCAGTGTCTCGATGCTGGCCAGCGCAACGTCGAACATCTGGGTCAGCACGTCGATCACTGAAAGCAGCGTCTGCCTCGGCGCGCCGTCGACGAGCTTGTTGCCGGCCAGCAGCGGGCGGAACGCGGCGATCGCGTCGCGCACCGCGGTCAATCTGGCGAGAAGCTGCGTCGCATCGCCGAAGATGCCGGCGATCGCGCTCGGATCGCCGACCACGCCTTCCAGCGCGGTCAGCAGCTGCTTGCCCGTGTCGACCAGCTGGGCGCCGTCGTTCAGCGCATTGAGCAGGTCGACGCTGCGCTGCGCGATGTTGGCGACCGACTGCCTGAAGCCTGCCGGCACCGGGCCCGGAACGTTGGCGAGCACCGCGTTGAACCGGTTCAATGCCGGCCCGATCTTGGCAGCCAGCTGGGCGGGATTGTTCAGGGCGATGTTGGCGCCGCCGCTCGTCTGTGTGTCGAGCCAGGCGGCGAAGGATTCCAGCTCGGCGCGCGCCTGCTGGATGCGCTGCAGGTACTGGGCCACCTGCGCCTGCCCGGCATCGAGCTGCGCGGCCGCCTGCATCTCGATGTCCTTCAGCGTGGCGATCGCGACCTGCGCCGCAGCGCGGCCGATCGCCGCGCCGTCGTCCGGCAGGCGGTGCAGCAGGTCGAGCAGGCGGACCAGGTCGTTGATGAAGCTCTCGACCTTGGTCGCCGCCTCGCTGAGAAACTTCGGCATCGTCGGCGAGCCCGCCGCCGACGCAATCGCCGCGATCACTTCGCCGAGCGGTATCACCCCGAACAGCAGCGGCGACAGTTCCTTGAAGAAGTCCTTCGGATCGGGCGCGCCCGTGGCGAAGTCGCCGAGCTTGCCGGCCACTGGTCCGGCGACGCGCGACAGGCCCGACGGCTTCAGGTTCGGCATCACGAAGCCGCCGGAGCGATCGCCCTGCTTGGAGAAATCGAGGTTGGCGGTGTTGCCCGGATCCGCCGCGTCGATCGCCATGAACACTTCGCCCTTGTTCGCGGCGTCGAAGCCCTTGGCCAGGTAGTTCGCGTCGAACTTCAGCGTGTTCGTCCCGGCCGCGCCCGACAGGCCGGCAAGTGCCGGGATCCGGGTGACCACGCGCGCGAGCGCCGGATAGCACTGCAGTCCGCCGTTGTCCCTGGCGAACGACTTCAGGTTGTCCGTTTCGGCGCCGAATTCGGCGAGCTGGATGTCGCACGCGGTGTCACCCGGGCTCACGCTCGCCGCGAGCGCGACCTTCTGCAGCCGCAGGTCCGCTTCGCGCAGGCTCCTGCGCGCCGGGCTGCGCCATGCGGTGCGCGCCTTGTCGAAGTTCACCTTCGAGGCGTCGTAGTCGATCGCCAGCACGCCGGCCTGCTGCTTAGGCACCGCGGCGAGCATGTTGTCGATGAAGATCAACGGCAGTTCGAACTCGACGTTGCGGCCGTCGAGGTCGGTCGCCGCGCAGCGGAACTTGAACGGTACGGCCGGATTGCCGATGTGCGGATAGAACATCAGCGGGCCCTGGAAGACGTTCGACGGCGCCTGCGACGGATCGGCGAGATCCGGCGTCACCGTGGTCAGGATGCGCACGGCGCCGAACGGAAACTGCAGGTGATACCGGCGCATCGGTCCGTCGCCGACGTTGCGCAGGTTGGTTGCGGTGTAGGCGCGCTCGCGTTCGCGAACGACGATGAACATGCGCTGCCGAAGCACCGCCGGATTGCCGGCATTGCCGGGGTGGAACTTCCGTTCGCTGACCTTGACCAGCGAGACGCGATGGCCGAAGGGGAACAGGAATCCCTTGCGCACCACGCGCACGTAGTGGT
Source organism: uncultured beta proteobacterium (assembly GCA_963847675.1). GTDB lineage: Bacteria > Pseudomonadota > Gammaproteobacteria > Burkholderiales > Burkholderiaceae_F > JADJWR01. The sequence continues at coordinate 245,077 of CAWKAP010000003.1, read as the reverse complement.
CGCGACCCATCGCGGCGCGATGTACCCACTCCTCGACCGCAAAGCCCGGCGGCACGTCCCACGCGCCGCGTGAGTCGAGCCAGCCGCCGAGCGCGGAAAGCATCAGCGTGTTGACGTCGACGACCTCCGGCCGGTAGTTGCTGTACGAGAAGTTCGACGACAGGTGCACGAAGTTGAAGCGGTCGTTGTCGTCGAGCGTGGCGCGAAACGGCACCGTCGACGGCGGCGGGAAGGTGTTCGGCGCCGGATAGTCCTTGTTGAAGGTGGGCGGACTCGACCCTTCGCCGGTCAGGGCCCAGACCGCGCGGATGGTCCGGTTGCCGTCCTTCTTCGGGTAGTCGATCGGATCGCCCTTGCTGTCCGGCGTCGTCAGCCGCGTGTGCCACAGCTCGGTGCGCTGCGTGAGCGGCGAGGTGATCGCCCCGGCGGCGTGCTGCCAGCGCGCTCCGCCATGCGGCGAGATGACGAGTCGCCAGGGCATCTCGATTGCGGTCTGGCGGGCGCCGGGGGCCGTGGGCTTCTGGCTGAACCGCAAGGGCCGGGCCGCGACTGCGTCGGGACTGATCCGCAGGCCGCTGATCGCGGCGGTGATGTTCGCCGAGAAGCGGCTGCGCGCGACGGCGGCGCTCGCGTTGTCGCGCGAGCCGCGGCTTGCGGCGGCTTGCAACGGAACGAGTCCGCCGGGCAGGCCGGCGCGCAGTTGCAGCGTCGGGGCAGCTGCCGGACCCTCGAGCGCGCCGATGCGCAGCGTGCGCAGCGCCATCGTGGACAGGCGCGCGCGTTGCGCCGGCGTCAACTTTTCAATGTAGCGGACGCTTGCCTCGAGCCAGTCGGCGATCCGGCCGATGCGCAGTTTCGGTTCGCGCGCGCGCGCCGTGGCCACGACGTCGAGCGGAAGCGACCGGCATGCGGCAAGCACGCCGGCAAGCGTGTACTCAGCGGACCAGCCCGCTTCGTCTGGAACGATGAAGGAGAGACGGCTTTCGCCCGCAATCCGGGCGCGTACCGGCGGTGCGCCGATGCCCGTATCCGGCGGTGGCGGCACGGGTTGACGCTGGCTGTTGCCTTCCTTGTCGGCGATGCCCGCGCTCGGTACCTCGTAGAACACTTCCTCAGCGATCGACTGCGGCGGGAAGTGCAGGATCAACCGCGCCGGACCGGCACCCGCGCGCGCAAGCGTCGGCGGCGCGCCGGCGACGACCTTGACATTGACGACCTCGATGCGCAGCGCGAGCAGATCATCGGGCCGGACCACCGCCCGTCCCGCCTTGGCGCCGTCGAACAGGCTGGTCACCGATTTCGGCGCGAACCGCCCCGGATCGACGACGACACCGCCGACGATCGGACCGACAGTCACGCCGGGTCGGACAGGTGCAGGCGCAGCGATCGGCGGCCGGACCGGTGCCGCGATGTCGGGACGAACGCGTGTCGGCGTCGCGACTACCGGGCGTGCGGGTGCCGTGATCCCGCGACGCACGAGGGCGCCCTGGGAGCCCCCGGACTTGCGCGCCTTCGCGCCCCCGGCGCCGGCGCGTTGCGCCGTCTTCTTTGCACGCACCGAGGAACCCGGCGCGCTGCCACTCCGCTTCTTCGCCATCGTGGCTCCTTCCCTCGTCCGGCGACGATCGAGAGCGGCACAGTGAACCCGAAGACGGCGCGACTCAATCGCCGTCGTGCGCGACACGCATGGATGGCATCAACGAATGGATGAGCCGTGTCGACCTGCGCCTTGCTCTGGCCACGCAGCTCGCTGCCCCTTCGTGCCGTCGCTTCCTTGCGGCGACGATCACGCACGTCGTTCGATTCGCCGGGGAAACGTTGCGCGTCAGGCTCGTCGAAAACGGAACGACCCGCACGCCGTCCGCGTCGGCAAAGGCGGTTCGACAGCGCCGGCTGACCGAAAATGAAAAGGGGACGGGTGTGGACCCGTCCCCTATCGAAGCTGAATTCGGAGTGTGCTCAGCGGCGCCGCTTCTTCGCTTCGCTCGCTTCCGCCGCGGCCACCGCGGCCGCCGCGTTGACCTGCTCGGTCTTGGCGGCGAACTTCTGGCGGAACTTCTCGACGCGGCCCGTTTCCGTCACGCGCGTCTGCGCGCCGGTATAGAACGGGTGCGACTCGGAGGTCGTCTCCACCTTGTACAGCGGGTACTCCTTGCCGTCCTTCCAGACGACCTTGTCCTTGGTCTGGAGCGTGGAGCGCGTGACGAAGCTGAAGTCGCTGGAGATGTCCTGGAAGACGACTTCGCGGTATTCGGGGTGGATGCCTGATTTCATGTTGCCTCACGTTTGGGCCGCCGGTTCCGTCGCGTCGCGGACCCGCCGCGCTGCCGAACTACGTGCCGATCGATGGAAGGGCGCGATTATCCGCGAATCGGCCGGGCCGGGCAAACCTGCCTGCCGCCCGGCGCCGATCCGCGGCGGGCGGACTCAGCCGCCCCGCCGCATCATGTCGAAGAACTCGGCGTTGTTCTTGGTCTGCCGCATCTTGTCGAGCAGGAATTCCATCGCCTCGATCTCGTCCATCCCGTAGAGCAGCTTGCGCAGGATCCAGACCTTCTGCAGGATGCCCGGCTCGAGCAGCATCTCTTCCTTGCGCGTGCCGGAACGGTTCACGTTCAGCGCCGGATAGACGCGCTTTTCGGCCAGCCGGCGCTCCATGTGGATTTCCATGTTGCCGGTGCCCTTGAACTCCTCGTAGATGACGTCGTCCATCCGCGAGCCGGTGTCGATCAGCGCGGTCGCGATGATGGTGAGCGACCCGCCTTCCTCGATGTTGCGTGCCGCGCCGAAGAAGCGCTTCGGCCGCTGCAGCGCGTTGGCGTCGACGCCGCCGGTGAGCACCTTGCCGGAGGCCGGCACGACCGTGTTGTAGGCGCGCGCCAGGCGGGTGATCGAGTCGAGCAGGATCACCACGTCCTTCTTGCTCTCCGCCAGCCGCTTGGCCTTCTCGATCACCATCTCGGCGACCTGCACGTGGCGCACGGCCGGTTCGTCGAAGGTCGAGGCCACCACCTCGCCGCGCACCGAGCGCTGCATCTCGGTGACCTCCTCGGGCCGCTCGTCGATCAGCAGCACGATCAGGATGACGTCCGGATGGTTGGCGGCGATGGCGTGCGCGATGTGCTGCATCAGTACCGTCTTGCCGCTCTTCGGGCTGGCCACCAGCAGGCCGCGCTGGCCCTTGCCGATCGGCGCGATGATGTCGATCAGGCGGCCGGTGATGTTCTCTTCGGCCTTGATGTCGCGCTCCAGCTTCAGCGGCTCGTCGGGAAAGAGCGGCGTCAGGTTCTCGAACAGGATCCGGTGCTTGGTCGACTCCGGCGGCTGTCCGTTGACCTTGTCGACCTTGACCAGCGCGAAGTAGCGCTCGCCGTCCTTCGGCGTGCGCACCTCGCCCTCGATCGAGTCGCCGGTGTGCAGGTTGAAGCGGCGGATCTGCGACGGCGAGATGTAGATGTCGTCGGTGCTCGCCAGATAGGAAGACTCGGGCGCGCGCAGGAAGCCGAAGCCGTCGGGCAGCACCTCGAGCGTGCCGTCGCCGAAGATCGGCTCGCCGGCCTTGGCCTTCTTCTTCAGGATCGCAAACATCAGTTCCTGTTTGCGCATCCGGTTGGCGTTGTCGATTTCGAGCGTGCCGGCCATGTCGATCAACTGCGACACGTGCTGGGCTTTGAGTTCGGAAAGTTGCATGGGGCTTCGGCGGGAGAGGTGGGGCGCCGGGGGACAGGCAGGCGCCCGCGAGGGAATGAAGCAGTCGTGGTCGGGCCGGCGGCCCGACCCGGTCCGACTAGATGTTGCTTTCGATGAAGGCGGTCAGCTGCGACTTGGACAGCGCGCCGACCTTCGTGCCGACCACGGCGCCGTTCTTGAACAGCATCAGCGTCGGGATGCCGCGGATGCCGTACTTGGCCGGCGTGGCCTGGTTCTCGTCGACGTTCAGCTTGGCGACCTTGAGCTTGCCCTTGTAGTCGCCGGCGACCTCGTCGAGGATCGGCGCGATCATCCGGCACGGGCCGCACCACTCGGCCCAGTAGTCGACCAGCACCGGCTCGTCGGACTTCAACACGTCGGCGTCGAACGACGCGTCGCTCACGTACTTGATGGCTTCGCTCATGGAACGTCCTCTTGGCGCCGCAACAGGCGCACGGAAACAGGGAGAAGGTGGGGCCTTACGGGGATCAAGACCGGCCGGCAGCGCCCGCGGGGCGATCGGACGATGGCCTGAATTGCCGTAATGGTAGCACCGTGGCCGTGCCGTGCGGGGTTTGGTTTCCCCGCGGCCCGGCGCTGGCGCGTTTCCACTATCGTGCCGCCGTGCCGACCGAGCGCCTGATCCTTCCTGCCGATGCGCGGTTCTGGCCGCAGGCCGCGCGCGGCGTCGTGGCGTTTGCTTCGCGGCAGGGCCTGCCCGCCCGGCAATTGCACGCGCTGACATGGCTCGTGCCCGGCGGCTGTCACGCGGCGCTGGCACGCGCCGCATTGCGCGAGCATCTCGGTGGTGTGGCGTTCATGCCGCCGCGCATCACCCCCTTTGCAGCGTGGCTCGGCCGGCCGCTCAACAGTGGCACCGCGGCGCGTGCCGAACTCTTCGCGGCGCTGCGCGCCAACGCCTGGGTGCGCGATTCGTTCGGTCCGCAGCCGGCCGCGCTGTGGTCGCTGGCAGCCGGCATCGCCCAGCTCGCCGACGAACTGACCTGGGCGGCCGTCGACGATGCGGACGCGTTCGCCGGCCGGCTGCAGGCGAGCCTGGCCCGGCACTTCCACCGTCGCGCGGCGCGTGCATTGCAGCCGCAGGCGCAACTGGTGCTGCAGTTGTGGCGCGCGCGCCGCGATGCCGGTGACGGCGCCACCGCGGCGCTGCGCGAACTGCAGGCGCGCGCCGCGGCAGCGAGCGCACCACTCGTCTACCTGACCGGCCGGCCCGGCGAAGACGTCGTTCCCTGGGAGCATGCCTTCCTGCAGCGCTGGTCGCAGCGCGCTCCTGTACTGCTGATCGATGCCGACGTGCGCAGTGCGCTCGGCGCGCGCCCGCTGCTGGCGGCTGCCTGGCCCGAGCTGGCCGGCGTCGAAAGCGACGCGCCGATCGCACGCCGTGGCGACGCGCTGGCCGGTGACGCGCTGGCGCCGCCGCTGGCGATACGGGTCGCATCCTCTCTCGAAGAGGAAGCCAGCGCCGTCGCGAGGCAGGTGCTCGACTGGCGGCGCGCCGGCGTCGAGTCGATTGCTCTCGTGGCGCTCGATCGGCTGACCGCGCGTCGCGTTCGCGCGCTGCTCGAACGCGCCCAGGTGGTGGTGCGCGACGAGACCGGCTGGAAACTCTCGACCACCAGTGCTGCCGCGGCGCTGATGCGCTGGTACGACCTGGTTGCCGATGACCTTTACTGGCGCGACCTGCTCGACTGGCTGAAGTCCGGCTTCACGCTCGCCGGCCGACCGAACAAGGCGCAGGAGGTGGCCTTCTTCGAGCGGGCCATCCGCGCCGGCGGCGCCCTGCAGGGCGCGGGCGCGATCCGCCGAGCGCTGGCCGATCACGCCGCTCGTGCGCCGGTGCAGGCGGACGAAGCTGCAGGCGTTGCCGAGGTGCTCGACCGGATCGTCGAACAGCGGCAGATCACACAGCGCGCCGGGCCGACCCTCGCCGCTCACTTGCGTGCGCTCGGCACGGTGATCGATGCGCTGGGCATGCGCGCAGCGCTGTCCGAAGACCCGGTCGGCCGCAGCGTGCTGCGCGAGATCGACCTGCTCGGCGCCGAACTGGCCGGCGCCAGCGGCCGCGTGTCGCTGGCCGAATTTCGCGCGCTGCTCGCCGCGCGCTTCGAGGAGGCCGCGTTCGTCGATACGCAGGTCGATTCGCCGCTCGTGATGGTGTCGCTGGGCGCGGCCACGCTGCGCCATTTCGACGCCGCGGTGCTGATCGGCGCCGATGCGCGGCACCTGCCGGCCGTCTCCGGCGAACTGCTCTTCATGTCGAACGCCGTGCGCGCCGAGCTGGGCCTGGCGACGGCCGAGCGCGAACTGAGCGCGCAGGGCGCGCAGCTTGTCGCGCTGCTGGCCAGCGTGCCGCGCGTGGCCGCGACCTGGCGCATGCACCGCGGCGACGAACCGAACCCGCTGTCGCCGCTGCTGCAGCGGCTTCAGCTCGTCTGCCGTCGGGCGCTCGGCGACGACCTGTTGCGTCGTCCGACCGAGAGCAGGTTCGAGGTGCGGCCCTTGCCGGCCGCGCGGCCGGCGCCTGGCGCGGCGGCGCTGCTGCCCGACCGTGTTTCGGCAAGCCAGTGCCAGAGCCTCGTCGACTGCGCCTACCAGTTTTATGCGCGACGGCTGCTCGGACTGGCCGAGCCCGAGGACGTGATCGAGCTGCCCGACAAGCGCGATTTCGGCGAGGCGCTGCACCGGGTGCTGAAGCGCTTTCACGAGGAGTGGGGCGACGCCGGGTTCGACACGCTCGACCCGGTGCCGCTTGCCGCCAGCCTGCGCCGGCACGCGGCCAGGGTGTTCGAGCCGCTGATCGAAGGCGCGCCGGCGATGCTCGCCTTCGCCCGCCGCTGCGACGGCCTGGCCGACGGCTACGTCGACTGGCTGCGCCAGCACGCCGCCGGCGGCTGGCGCTTTCGCGCCGGCGAGGCGCGCCACGCGCTGCGCGTGGCGCTGCGCGACGGGCGCGAGATCGAGCTGCACGGCCGCGTCGACCGCATCGACGCCAACCCACAGGGGCAGCTGCAGGTGCTCGACTACAAGGCGAAGTCGGTCGACGCCCTGAGAAGAGCGCTGAAAGAGCCGGGCGAGGACATCCAGTTGCCGTTCTACGGCCTGCTGCTCGGCGAGGGAGCGAGTACGGCGGCTTACGTCAGCTTCGACCGGGCGCGCGACGACAGGCGCGGCGTCGAGACGGTGACGCTGCCGCAGCGTTTCGACGGGCTGGTCGAGCAGGTGACTGCGCGGCTGCGCGGCGACCTGCAGCGCATCGCCGAGGGCGCGCCGTTGCCGGCGATCGGTGCCGAGGCCGTGTGTGCCTACTGCGAGATGCGCGGGCTGTGCCGGCGCGATTACTGGCAGAGCAGCGACGACGAGGCCGCGCCGTGAGCGACTACCTGGCCGGCATGCAGCCGATCGACGAGGCGGAGTTCAAGGCGCGGGCCTGCGATCCGCGCGCCAGCGTCATCGTCGAGGCCTGCGCCGGCAGCGGCAAGACCTGGCTGCTGGTCGGCCGCATCGTCCGCGCGCTGCTCGATGGGGCCGCGCCGGGTCAGATCCTTGCAATCACCTTCACGCGCCGCGCGGCGCAGGAAATGCGCGCGCGACTTCTCAAGGATCTGCAGGACCTCGCGCAGGCCGACGACGACGCGGTAGTCGACTGGTTGCAGCAGCGCGGCATGACACCGGCTGCTGCGCTCGCGGCCGTGGCGCCGGCGCGCGGCCTGTACGAACGGGTGGTCACGGCCCGCGTGCCGATGGCGATCGAGACCTTCCACGGCTGGTTCTGGCAGCTGGCGGCGGGCGCGCCGCTCGGCGCCGGCGTGCCGTACGCGCCGGTGCTGCTCGAGGCGGTCGACCAGTTGCGCGCCGACGCATGGCTGCACTTCACCGCGCAGGTCGTGCGTCCGGAGCGTGCGGCGCAGCGCGCGGCGTGGGAGTGGCTTCTCGACGAGATCGGCGAAGATTCCGCGCGCAAGCTGCTGATGCAGTTGCTCGGCAAGCGCGCCGAGTGGTGGAGCTTTGCCGGCGGCGACGAAGACGCTGCCGTGGCACGCTCGCTGGCGCCGCTGCGCGCGGCGGGCGAAGACGATCCGCGCGCGCAGGTCCGCGCGCCGGAGTTCGTCGAAGCGGTCCGCTCGCTGTCCGAACTGTGGCGCTCGTTCGGCAAACCGCTGAAGACGGCCGAAGACGCCGCCGAGCGCGCGGGCCGGTGGCTCGCCGAGCCTTCACCGAACGTGGCACGGGACTTTCGCGACGCGGGCCTGATCGTGCTGACGAAGGGCGAGCACACCCCCATCAAGGCGCTGGCGCCGGAACGCGTGGCGCCGAAGCTCGCGACCGCGGCGCAGGCGCAGCGCTACGCGCAGGCGCACGGCATCGTCGTCGGGCGCCTCGAACGGCTCACCGCCGCGCACCGGACCTGGCGGGCACTGAAGCTCAACGAGGCGGCGCTGGCCTGCGGCCGCCTGCTGATCGACGCCTACCAGCGGCTGAAGGCGCAGCAGCAGGCGCTCGACTTCACCGACCTCGAATGGCACGCGCACCGCTTGCTCGCCGACCCGGATCACGCCGCCTACATGCAGGTGCGGCTCGACGCGCGCTATCGCCACATCCTGATCGACGAGTTCCAGGACACCAATCCGCTGCAGTGGCAGGTGCTGCAGTCGTGGCTGGCCGGCTATGGCGAACTGGATGCGGGCGAGGCGGAGCAGGGCGCACCGGCAGACCGGCCGAGCGTGTTCGTCGTCGGCGATCCGAAGCAGTCGATCTACCGCTTCCGCCGCGCCGAGCCGCGTGTGTTCGACGCGGCAGCCGGACTGCTGTGCGCCGATTTCGGTGCCGTGCATCTGCGCACCAACGTCACCCGCCGCAACGCGCAGGTGGTGATCGACGTGCTCAATCACGTGATGCCGGGCAATCCGCTGTACCAGCCGCAGAGCACGCGCGCACGGGAACGAGGCGCGTTCGTGCTGCTGCCGCTCGCCGAGGCAGCGCCTTCGCCGCCGCGCGAAGACGGCGACGCTTTGCGCGACGTGCTGACCACGCCGCGCACCGAGCGCGACAACGAAGCCCGCTATCGCGAGGGTCGCGTGCTGGCCAACGAGATCCTGCACTGGGTGTCCAGCCTGCATGTTCACGACGAGCAGGGCGAGCGCGCGGCGCGCTTCTCCGACGTGCTGCTGCTGGTGCGCCGGCGCACGCACCTGGAGCAGTACGAGCGCGCGCTGCGCGAGGCCGGCGTGCCCTTCGTCAGCGACCGCCGCGGCGGACTGCTGCAGACGCTGGAAGCCGACGACCTGACCGCGCTGCTCGAATTCCTCACCACGCCGTCTGCCGACCTGCGCCTGGCGCGCGCGCTGCGCTCGCCGATCTTTGGCTGCACCGACGACGACCTGATCCGGCTCGCGCAGACGCCGGGCGCCACGTGGTGGCAGCGGCTGCAGTCGCGCGCCGCTTCCTCGCCCGGCGCGCGGGAGGAGGGCGGGGGCGACGGCGAAGCGCCGCTCTCGCGCGCGCTGCGCCTGCTGACCCGCTGGCGCGAACTGGCCGGCGTGCTGCCCGTGCACGACCTGCTCGACCGCGTCTACTTCGAAGGCGACGTACGCCGACGCTACGCCGCGGTCGCGCCGGCGGCGCTGCATGCGCAGGTACAGGCCAACCTCGACGCCTTCATCGAACTGGCGCTCGCCATCGACGCCGGCCGCTACCCGAGCCTGCCGCGCTTCATCGACGAACTCGCCGGGCTGAAGCGGCACGCGCCCGAGGAGGCGCCCGACCAGGGCCTGGCCGACGTCGGCAATGCCGTGCGGGTGATGACGATCCACGGCGCCAAGGGTCTCGAAGCGGACATCGTCGCCCTGGCCGACGTGCACGTGCGCCCAATGGCGGCGGAGGCCGGCAGCGTGCTGGTGGTCTGGCCGCCGCAGGCCGCCGCGCCGGAGCACGTTTCGCTGGTGGCGCGCGGCGAGCAGGCGCGCGACGAGGCGCGCGCGGACTGGTTTGCCGATGACGACGCGCAGCGCGAACAGGAGGACTGGAACCTGCTCTACGTGGCCGCCACCCGCGCGAAGCAGGTGCTGATCGCCAGCGGAGCCGAAGGCGGGCAGACGATCAGGGACGAGACCTGGTACACGCGGCTGCAGCGGGCCGAATCGCTGTCGGCCGGCGCTGCCGAGGCGCAGCGGCGACCGCCGGGCGATAGCCTGCGCGAGGTGCGCGACTTCCTGCCCGAGCCGATGCCGACCGGCAGCCGGGTGTCCGAGGCGCCGGAATCGGACGCGCAACGGCTCGGCCGCGCCTGGCACGCGCTGCTCGAACTGGGCGAAGCGGCGCAGGTGGAGAGCATCGCTGGAACGTACGGACTGACGCGCGAGCAGGGCGAACAGGTCGCGGCTGCGGCGGCGCGCGTGCGAAGCCGCCTGCCGCATCTCTTCGCCGGCGCAGCGCATGCAGAAATCGAACTGGTGGCCGCCGACGGCGAAGTGCTGCGCGTCGACCGGCTCGTCGAACTCGAAGATGCGCTGTGGATCATCGACTTCAAGTGGCGTGTCGGCGAGCCTGAACGCGTGCAGTACGAAGGGCAGGTGCGGCGTTACGCGCAGGTGCTGGGCGAGATTCGCCGCGACAAGCCGGTGCGCCTCGCGCTGGTGACGGCGCAGGGCACGCAGATCGACGTTGCTGCCTGATGTGAGTTTTGCCGCGGCGCGCGCTTCTGCACATCGGTCGGCGCTCGCGCGATTTGCCGAAGATCACCGACGAAACCCCACCGCACTTGGGATGCGGCGGCGCCACACGACCCCGCGGCGAACGAAGATCCGACCGCGCCACGCGATCACGCGAGGCATGCTGCGTCGATCACTGATTGATATGGATTCGGCGCGGGTCTAGCCTGCCGTCCCAACCGCGCCGCTGTGCGCGCTTGTTTTTTGCCCCTGCGGTCGGGTCCAAGCAGTCTCGCCAGGAGGAATCCCATGGACAGTCCCGAGCTTGTCAGCACCGGCGGAGCAATCATCGCTGCCGATCGGATCCAGGCGTTCCAGGCCGCCTTCCGCGGCGAAGTGATCCGCCCCGGTGATGCGTCGTACGACGCGGCGCGCAGGATCTGGAACGCCAGCATCGACAAGCACCCCGGTCTCATTGCCCGCTGCTCGGGCGTCGCCGACGTGATCGCCGCCGTGAACTTCGCGCGCAGCAACAGGATCCTCGTCGCGATCCGCGGCGGCGGGCACAACGTCGGCGGCCGCGCGCTGTGTGACGGCGGCCTGGTCATCGACATGTCGCGCATGAAAGGCATTCACGTCGATGCGAGGAGGAAGCGGGCCAGGGTGCAGGCGGGGGCGACGCTCGGCGACGTCGATCGCGAGACGCACGTCTTCGGCCTGGCCGTTCCCACCGGGGTGATCTCGAAGACCGGCATCGCCGGGTTGACGCTCGGTGGCGGCGTCGGCTGGCTGGTGCGCAAGCACGGCCTGACCTGCGACAACGTGCTGTCGTTCGATGTCGTGCGCGCCAACGGCAAGCCGATCGTGGCCAGCGCCACGAGGAACAAGGACCTGTTCTGGGCGCTGCGCGGCGGCGGCGGCAACTTCGGCGTGGTCACCTCGTTCGAGTACCAGTTGCACCCCGCGGGCACGATTCTCGGCGGCCTGGTCGTTCATCCGCGCGACAAGGCGGTCGAGGTGCTGCGCTTCTACCGCGACTTCGTCGAGTCCGCGCCCGAGGAGGTGACCGCGTACACGATCCTGATGACCACCCCCGACGGCGTTCCCGCAGTGGCCGTGGCGGCGTGTTACTGCGGCGACCTCACCGAAGGAGAGCGCGTGCTCAGGCCGCTGCGGGCTTTCGGAGCGCCGCTGATGGACGCGATCCAGCCCATGCCCTTTCCGCAGATGCAGTCGCTGCTCGACGACGCGTTTCCGAGCGGCAACCAGAACTACTGGAAGTCGGCTTTCCTGTCCAAGCTGACCGACGACGCCATCGCCGCCGTGGTGGATCACGCCAACCGCGCGACTTCGCCGCTGACCGGCATCGCGGTCGAGTACTACGGCGGCGCGGCGAGCCGCGTCGGCGCAGCCGACACCGCCTTCGCGCACCGCGCGGCGGAGTACGACATCGGCGTGCTCACGCAGTGGACCGATCCTGCCGAGTCGAGCCGGCACATCGAGTGGACCCGGAGCCTGGCCAAGGCGCTCGAGCCTTTCGCGAGCGGCGCGTACCTGCTCAACTTTCTGGGTGAAGACGCCGACCGCAAGACGATCCAGGCGGCCTTCGGTGCCAACTACGAGCGGCTGCAGGCGGTGAAGAAGAAGTACGACCCGACCAACTTCTTCCGCGTCAACCAGAACATCGAGCAGGCGGGCAAGGGTTAGTCCCCGATACTCCGCATGCGGTCGCTGGCGGCCGCAGATTGAGGCGATGATCTCCCAGAAAGCGGCAGTTCTGCATCAAGATCGAGTGCGTAGACCTCCGCAAGCGTCGTGAACGCTCAGGATGACCTCGTGGACGACCTGGGACTACTGATCGATCTTCACATCACGGCGGACCGGCAAGGACCCGGAGGCACAGCGGAAACGCGCCGTGCCATCGAAATGTCGGGTCTCCTGAAGCAACGCGGACTGAAGATCGCCGACATCGGCTGTGGCACCGGCGCGTCGACGCTCGTCCTTGCCGAAGAGCTCGATGCACATGTCTTTGCAGTCGACGTTCTCCAGGATTTCCTTGGCGTGCTGAGAACGCGCGCCGCACAGGCAGGTCTCACCGAGCGCATCGACACCTTGACCGCGTCAATGGACTCGCTGCCGTTCGAGACCGATAGCCTGGACGCAATCTGGTCGGAGGGCGCGATATACAACATCGGTTTCGAAAAGGGTGTGCGGCAGTGGCGCCCGTTGCTGAAGCGCGGCGGCATCCTTGCCGTCTCCGAGCTGACCTGGCTGACGGCCAGCCGGCCTGCCGAACTGGAAACCCATTGGTGCGCGCAGTACGCGGAAGTCGGGACCGCCTCGTCCAAGCTGGCCGTGCTCGAATGCAACGGCTACGCGCCGCTGGGGTACTTCGTTCTGCCCGAGCACTGCTGGCTCGACGCTTACTACGGTCCGATGCAGCAACGTTTTCCGGCTTTCTTGGCTCGCCATGGATGGAGCGACGCAGCCCAGGCCGTGGTGGCAGCGGAAGAGCTGGAAATAGCGCTCTACGAGCGGTATCGGGACTTCGTCGGCTACGGCTATTACATCGCCCGGAAGACCGACTCGGTCCCTTGAAGGGACGGCCCATCTTGCCCGACTTGCGGCGGCCACTGTCTGACGCAGGCTCTTCACCGTGGGGCAGGTAGGCTCACCGGGCCTGGCGGCCCGAATCGTCTGCAGTGCCTCGACTCTTGCGTGTCGCGGATGACGGCAATCGGAATAGCAACTGACAAGGGAATGCCCGCCGCGGATCGCCTGCGGGCGTTGGCAGATCGACTGCCTATGGCTGCAACTGGTCTGTGTCGACCGTTGAAGGATGAGGCCCTTGGTGGCCCGTACTGTGCGGCGGAAGCCGTCCTTCCCGCGGCCGCCGGACTCACGATATCGGGATATCGGACAGCTCCGGAAGGCCAGCGCGGCAACGCGGAGCAGACCACCCGGGTGCGGCCCAGCGCAGACGGTAAGCACTGCGCCGGCGTCCGCCCCGGCCTGTCACTGAACCGGCTGCAGGCGCAGGCGGCGCGCCGCTTCTTCGGCGCGCGCATCGTCGATCTCGATCATCACGGCGTCCACGTCCACCGGACCGAGCTTTCTCCTGGAGCGGCCGGTGAGCACGGCATCCGGTCGCAGCGCGCCGCTTTGATAAAGGTCCCAGATCTCGTGCCCGTAGTTGGTGTCCAGCAGATCGGGGTCGAAGCGGCCGAAGAATCCACGCAGGTTATCGACGTCGCGCAGCAGCATGCGGGCGGCGTGGTTGTTTCCCGCCGCGTCCACCGCCTGGGGCAGGTCGATGATCACGGGGCCGGCGGCCCCCAGCAGGATGTTGAACTCCGACAGATCACCGTGCACCACGCCGGCGCAAAGCATCCGCATCACCTCGATCAACAGCGCCGCGTGGTGGTCTTGGGCCTGCTCGGGGGTGAACGACACGTCGTTCAGCCGTGGGGCCGCGGCGCCGTCTGCGTCAGTCACCAGTTCCATAAGGAGAACGCCGTCGAAGAAGTTGTGCGGCCGGGGCACACGCACTCCGGCTGCCGCGAGTCGGTAAAGCGCATCGACCTCGGCGCTCTGCCAGGCGGCCTCCTGTGCCTGCCTGCCGAAGCGGGTGCCCTTGGCCATCGCGCGGGCCTGCCGCGTGTTCTTGACCTTGCGGTTTTCGGAGTAGTCGACCGCCTGCCGGAAGCTGCGCTGCGTGGCCTCCTTGTAGACCTTGGCGCAGCGCGTCTCATCGCCGCAGCGCACGACGTATACCATCGCCTCCTTGCCACTCGTGAGCTGCCGCACCACGGTGTCGATCAGGCCTTCCTCGATCAGGCTTTTCAGTCTCTTGGGTGGTTTCATCGGGCCATTGTGCACTGCTCCGCCCGGGTTCCTGCCGGACGGCACGATCGACACACCGACATCGGAGTCGGGACACTGGAGAGTTCAATGGCTGATGCCGAGGCGCTGCATCCCTTGCGCCCCTTTCTGCGGAACTGGGTCTGGGAACACGGGCACGTCGGTACGCGCTACCTCGACTGCGCCGATGGCCAGATCAAGTTCGACGACGGCAAGAAGGCGCGCTTCGCCGCCGAGAAGACCGTCTACGTCTGTCTGAAGAAGGACGCTGACGACGCGGCGCATGCCGCCGGACCGGCGATCAAGGAGAGCGGTCTGGCGAGGTTCCTGCGTGCCGCCCAGCTCGGCAATCCGGAGGAAGCCGGATCGGTCGCCGATGTGCAGCGCGCCGCGCAGGATTGCATCGACCTCGGCCTGGTCTGCGCCTACCAGCAGGATGCGCAGCGCGCCATGGCGCGCTATGCGCAGGAGCCGATGTTCGAGGACGAGATCCGCGCTGCCGTGATCAGCGACATCCGGCGCACGTACGTGGGCCTGCGCGAGCAACTGGCCCTGTATGACTTCACCGTGTTCTGCGGCCTGCCCGCGCCGCTGCTGATCAACGAGGCGCCCTTCATCGACTGGCGCGTCCGCGCCAGGCCGGCGCAGCCGTTCGTATCGCTGCCGCTTGGACCCTACTGCCTGCTGGTCGGCACGCCGTCGGGCAAGACGAGCCGGGTCGGCCCGGTGCTGTGGAAGACCGCCGTTGCGATGGGGCCGTTCAAGGACCACAACCGCCACATCGTGGAGTCGGCGCGCTTGTGGGTGGTGGCGACCACCGAAGACCAACTCGTCGCCGTCCAGGACCGGTTCGCGCCGGCGACGGCGGACGGGCCCGCGTCGAAAGAGCCCTGACCGGCGTCGGTTCGCGTCCTCGGCTCGCGTCAATTCGCCTGTCGGAGCAGTCAAGGGTCCGTTTGCAGTCCTTTCCTTCCGCGAAGCATCGATACGTCGCTCGTCTGATGTGCAGCGGCAGCAGTCGACCGTGCTGCGTCGGGCGAATGCTGCAGTTCGGCCAATTACGGGCCGTCGCGGGCAAGTACGCCTGCCCTAGTTGGGGCGCGATCGAGACGCCGGGGCGCCCTGTTCCGCTCATGTCCCCCGTCGCCCGCCTTCGGCAGGCGCCTCCTCCTTTACTTCGCTCCGCAGGGCACCCCAGCGTCTCGATCGTGGTGCCGCGTTGCACTGCGCCGGTAGCAGGTCGCGACGGTGGATGGCCAAGGGCGGCGGGTGGCCGCCGTAGCGAAGTCAAGGAGGAGCGGCGGGCGAAGCCCGACGCGGGGGACATGAGCGGAGGCGGCCTCCCGCCGCCCTTGGCGAGCACGACTTCCTCAGTCAAGCCCGTGAACGCAGCAACAGTCAGCAACGGGTCGACTACTGCTGTTGCTACTTCAAGTCTGGACAACCGCAGGCGGTCTTAAGCGGTGTTTGCTGGCGACAGGCTCGCGCGGCAGTTCCTGAACCGCGAGTCGCCTGATGATTCAGGTTGAGGTCCGCCGTCGCGATGCAGATGGTGGCCGTCGCGCGCGCCCGAATCCGCAACGCTCGCGAGATACCCGGGCGCTACACCGGATTCACGGCAGTGCGCGTGGAGATCGGCTCTCGCCCCCGGCAGCCGGCTGTAGGGGGCCGTTCCTGATGGCCCGCAACGAACAGTACCGTCCAGCGGCTTTCTTCGCGGAACGAAAGATTCGGCGCATCTGTAACCTCCTCGTGCTCCGACACGAATAAGGGCCTGTCGACGGATCGGAGCCGCCCATGTCGTTCGTCCCCATCGTCCTGCTGGCCGCGGCCGGGACCCTGTGCAGCGTCGAAAGCACGCCGCAACCGGCGGTGGTCGTCGAGCTTTTCACCTCCCAGGGCTGCTCCAGCTGCCCGCCGGCCGATCGCTGGCTGGGCACGCTGCGGCAACGCTACGGCGACCGCGTCGTTCCGCTGTCGATGCACGTCGGTTACTGGGACTACATCGGCTGGAAGGATCCGTTCGCGCGGCGCGAGTTCAACGAGCGCCAGCGCCTGCTTGCCGACGCCAACGGCAGCCGCGCCGTGTACACGCCGGGCGTCTTCGTGCAGGGACGCGAGGTGCAGGGCTGGTCGAGCACGGCAAGGGTCGACGCCCTGGTTCGCTCCGTGCAGCAGAAGCCAGCCGCGGCACGGCTGAAGCTCGCCGTCGAGTCGATCACGCCGGCCGCAGTGACGGTCCGCGCGCAGGGCGAGGCGCCGCCGGGCGCTCGCCTCTGGCTGGCGCTGGTGCAGAACGGCCTCGCCACCGCGGTGAAGGCCGGCGAGAACCGCGGCGAGACGCTGCGCAACGATCACGTCGTGCGCGACTGGCGCGGACCTTATGCGGTCGACGATGTATCGCAGGCCCTGACTTTCCCGCCGTCGGCCGCTGCGCAGCCCGAGGGGCCGTGGGCGGTCGTCGCGCTCATCGACGACGCGCGCGGCGCCACGTTGCAGGCGACTCGCCTGCCGCTGTCCCAATGTGGCGTCTCGATGCGAAGGCGGTGAACCGGCTTCGAACAAGAAGCGCGGCCCGGCCCCGGTTCAGTCTTCCGAGCGAAAACCGATGCGGGCGTGCGAGTTGTCGCAGAACGGCTTGTTTTCGGAGCCGCCGCAGCGGCACAGCCGCGTGGCCTGCGTCCTCGACACCGTGCGCCCGGTGCCGGAGCAGATTTCGACGTTGCCGCTGACCTGCAGGGGGCCGTTGGGGATCGGCTTGATCGTCAAGGATCCGCCGCGCTCGGCGAGCGGTTCCGAGGCAAGCGTGGCCGGCTCGCCGGTGGCGGCGAATCCGGCCGCCGCATGGCTGCCGTCACAGTAGGGCTTGCGCTTCGACTTGCCGCAGCGGCACAGCGTCGCGCGGAATTCAGTGCCGGCCGGCAGTTCGATCCGTGCATGCACGGCGTAGGGGCCGTTCTCTCGCACGCGCACGACGTTGACGCTCGGTGCCTCTTCCTGCGGTCCGCCGTCGTGGCGTTCGTAGGTGATGGCGCCGGACGGGCAACTGTGCGCGACGCGCACGCAGTGCTCCACCGTCGTGGATTCCGGATGGATCCACGTGCCCGGCGTGTTGGCGAGAAAGACCGTCGGCGCTTCCAGCACGCAATGGCGCGAGTGAATGCAGCGACGACCGTCGAAGCGGAGCGTGATGGCATCGGTGCGGGCGACGTCGGGACCCTCGCCACTCGTCTGCGTGCTCGGCAACTCCGTGTTCGGCTCGGGGGCGGCGGCCGGTGCCGGCGGGGCGGCGAGCTGCGCCACGCGGTCGACCGCTTCGCCGAGGTGCGTCTCGAAGCGAAGGTGCATCTGCTCGAAGCGCTGCGCGAGGGCGTCGAGATCGTCGGCCACGTCGCCCAGCGGCACGCTATGCGCGAGACGGCGCGCCGCACCGGCGAGTTCGGCCGCCCGCTCACCGAGGATCTGCGCGGCGCACTGCTGCACCAGCTGGCCCGAAGAACCCGGCAGCTCGAAGTTCGGCCCCGCGGTTGCGCCCGGTCGCGCCGGGTCGGCCGGCAGGCGCGTCGCGACGTCGGCAACCCGCCCCATCGCCGACATCAGCAGCGTCGTCGTGGTGGCCAGCCCGGAGCGCAGATCGCGGGGCAGCGGCGCGGGCGCGAACACCTGCGACAAAGCACGGATCATCAGTGCGTAGATCGAATTGGCGAGGTCGACCACCTGCGCGGTGAGCGGCTCGACGATCCGCACACGGTCGCGCGCGATGCCGCTGTCGCCGAGCATCGGGTTCGGATGACCGGACGCGCCGGCTCGAACTCGGGGCGCGCCTTGCGCAGCTGCCCGAGCTCCTTCCTGATCGCGCTGAAGCGGGCGAAGTGCGAATCGTCGCGGTGCGCGGGTGCGCCTTCTCCCTGCAGCACGATCTCCTCGACCGCGCGCCTCGCCGAGGCCAGGTCCGTGATCTTGAACAGGCCCGGCAGGCCGAAGTCCTCGGTGCCGACCTGGGCCTGGCCGTGGCCGACGAACACGCGCTCCTCGCCGATCTGCCCGGCCAGGCGCGCCAGTCCCTGCAGCACGCCGTGATACAGGTGCCCCTGGCTCACGTAATCCTGCGGCGACGGCGCCAGCATGTCGGGGCGCGCGATGCGCCGGTAGTGCGTCGCGTGGCTGAAGCCGGCGCCGTCTTCGATCCGGATGTCCTCCGGGCGCTCGATGAACATGAAGTGTTCGAGGGCCGCCTCGCCGAAAGGCGTGAGCGTCATCAGGACGTCGGCCGGAAAGTGACCGGGCCGCACCGGGAACGCAGGCCGCCACAGGTGCGGCGCGGCGCCGATCGCCGCCAGCAGGTTGTTGACCAGCGACAGGTGCAGCATCTCCTCGAGCGCCACCTGCGCCGAGCGAGCGGCGCCAGCGCTCGATCGCCGCCAGTTCGGCCGGCGTCACGCCTTCCGCTTCGTCGCGCTTGAGCGACCACTGCGCGTACAGGTACGAACACATGACGCTGTGCTCGAACTCTGCCGCCTCGCACAGCAGATAGATCAGTTCTTCGCGATCCTGGACGATGATTTCGTCGGACATGGGAGATCGACTGGTTGGCCTTTGTGGGTTTGGATGGGGCTTACGCAGGCGACGCGCGCGCAAGCCGGGAGCCGCAAGGGTGCACCGCTTGCCGACCTATTTCAAGTGATGCATAACGCAGGTGACATCCTGATGCCCGCCACTTCGGCGGACCCGGAAACGGTCCGCGAAGGCGAGCGCGGGCTCGTCCCGGACCTGGAATGGCATTGAATTCATGTTCGCGCGGTTGCACCTTCTGATTTCCGTCGCAGTGCTGCTGACGGGCTGCAAGAGCCTCTACTTCCAGCCGGCGGAGCGGGCGCCGGAGCCGGCACCGCAGTATCGGCTTGCCGAATGGCCCGATCGTGAGTACTGGGCCGGCGTCGTGTTCAACGGCGAAAAGATCGGCTTCACCCACCTTGTGCTCGGTACGGCCGCATCGCCGGGCCTGTTCGAGCTCCGTTCCGACGCCGCCTTCGCGCTGCGCTTTCTCGGCGTCGAAAAGCGGGTCAGCCTCAAGGCGTACGACCTTGTCCGGCCGGATCTCGACCTGGTCGCGTTCCGCTACGAATACGTGATCGACGGCAGTGCCGTCGCACTCGACGGCGAACGCAGCGGCGAGACGCTGGCCGTGACGATCAGGCACGGTGCCGCGGTCGACCGGCAGGTCATCGATGTTCGCGGGCCGGTGTATCCGCTGGCGGCCAGCGTGCTTTACCCGACGCTGCACGGCCTGGCTCCCGGGCGGGAATTCCGTTACCCGGTCTACAGCGGCGAGCTGCAGAAGATCGCGGAAGTCGTGCAGCGCATCGTCGCCTACGAGCGCAGCACGCTTTTCGAGGGCACCGCTTATCACATCGAAACCGCGATGGAAGGGTATCGGGTCGAGACCTGGATCAGCCCGCGCGGCGCGCCGCTGCTCGAGATCGCGATGAACGGCGTGCTGATTTCCGGCCGCGAGGACGAGGCGCGCGCGCGGAGCTATCTCGCCGCGGCAAGCCTCAACAAGTCGGAGGCCCTGATCGAGTTCGCGCTGGCGAAGCCGGATCAGCCCATCGCCGCGCCACGCGAGGTCACGATGATGCGCATCGCGTTCGCCGGCGCCCCGGGCACGGTGCCGTCGGACGGCACGCAGCACTGCGTAAGCGAAGTTGCCGAGACGGTATGTACGGTGCGCACGAGCGACGCGGCTTCGGAGCAGGCGGTTCCTGTGGCGGCCGCCGATCCCCGCTACCTCGCCTCGACCTTCACGGTGACCGCGCACGACCCCGGCATCGTCGCGACCGCCCGCGAGATCGGCAGCGGCACGAGCGATGCGCGCGAGCACGTGCGGCGCATCGTGGCGTGGCTGCAGGCGAACGTGCGCGTGTCGCCGGTGGACGTGTGGAGCGCGATCGACGCGCTGCAGAAACGCGAAGCGGAGTGCCAGGGGCACGCGTACCTGTATGCAGCCCTTGCCCGCGCGCTGGGAATTCCGACGCGGGTGGTCAACGGCGTCGTGTATTCGGAGGACTTCGAAGGCTTTCTGTACCACGCGTGGGCGGAAAGCCTGGTCGACGGGCGCTGGCTCGCCGTCGATCCGACGTTCGGCTCGGTGCCGGCCGATGCCACGCACGTCAAGCTCGTCGAAGGGGAGACGCTCGCCGAGCTGACCTCGCTCGTCGAGTGGGTCGGTCGGCTCAAGGTGCGGGTCGTCGCCGTCGAGCACGGGCGCTAGGATGGGTGTGTCGTTGCCTCGTATGCGCTTGCCCTGGGCGGGTGGGGTTGAAGTCGCGGGGCCGGGGAACGCCGGCGAACGCGCCACCTTCCGCGCCCGTCCGGTCTGGCCCGCAACCGTGGCGCAAATCGGCCCATCCGTCGACCGCCGGCGCCGCCCCGCCGGTCGCAGCGGCAAGATCATTCCTTCCTGTGCCTCGATCGAGGATCCCGATGCACGGAAATACCGGTCTCGCCCGTACCCTGGGCGACGCGGGCTTTGTCGCGTGCATGGCGCGCTTCTTTGACCGGCAGCGGCTGGCGGCGGTGGCGCTCGTCACGCTGCTGCTGTCGCTCGGCGCACTGACCAGCCCCGCGCTGCTCGACTTCTTCTCGCCGGCGGAAATCGCGCTGGCGTGGCTCGAGTATCTCGTCGAGCTGGCGGCCATCGCGGTCGTGCTGCTCGCCGCCCATACCGCGCTCGACGGGCTGCTTGCGCGCAGCATGCCGCTGCGGCTTGCCGTCATCGCCGTTGTGCTGCTGGCCTTGTCCGCGGCGCTTGCCGTGCTTCTGCACGCCTATTACGCCGGCGGGTTCGAGCACCTTCCGCCGCCTTTGCGCATGCTCGCCGATTCGCTGCGCTGGGGCTTGCCGGCGGTGTTCCTGGCACTGATCGCCGACGTGCACCGGCGCGCACTGCAGACCGATTCGGCCGCACATGCCGCCGAACTGGCGCGCGCGCAGCTGGAGCAGGCCGAGACCGAACAGCAGCTGTCGCTGCTGCAGGCGCAGATCGAGCCGCACTTCCTGTTCAACATGCTCGGCAACGTGCGACGCCTTTATCGCACCCGGCCGCAGGCTGGCGCCGAAGCCGTCGGCAGCCTGATGCGCTACCTGCGCACGGCGCTGCCGCAATTGCGCAGCCAGCGCGCGTCGCTCGGTGAAGAGATCGACCTGGTGCAGGCGTATCTCGACCTGTTCCAGCTGCGCATGGGGACGCAGCTCGGTTTCTCGATCGCGGTCGACGACGGCCTGCGCGAAGCCGAGTTTCCGCCGATGCTGCTCGTCACGCTGGTCGAGAACGCGATCAAGCACGGGCTCGAGCCCGCCGGCGGGGGTCATATCGAGGTGCGTGCCCGGCGTCGTCGCCACCTGCTCGAAGTCAGCGTGCTCGACGATGGTGCGGGTTTCGCGGCCGCGGCGAGCAGCGGTACCGGGGTCGGACTCGTCAACATCCGGCGCCAACTGGCGGCGCGCTACCCGGGCGGGGCACGACTGACCCTGGAGGGACGTGATCCCCGCGGTGCCCGCGCGACGATCGCGATTCCGCTGCGTCGCGCGCAGGCGGTCGATCGAGCTTCCAGCGATGTCCTTCCCGCCTGAACGACCGCCATGCTGACCGCCGCGCCACCGATGACGCTCGAAGTGCAGCGTGCCAGGAAGGCACGTGGCTTGCGGCAATGGCTGCGGAACCATCGGGGCGCCGTCGTGATGGCGGGTCTGCTCGCCTTCGCCGGACCGCTCACGTTCTTTACCGGGGCGCTGAGCGTCATGCGGCTGCCTTCGGCGGGCAACGTGGCGCGCGTCGGCCTGTGGTGGATGCTGTACGGCGTTGCGCTGTGGGTCCTTCTGCTGGCCACCGGCTACGCCAGCGAGCGACTGGCCCGAAACGTCGGGCGGACCGTCCGTGGCGGGATATGGCTGCTCGCGGCGTGCGCCGCGGCCGCCCTCGCCAACGTCGTGACGGCCGGCCGCGCAACGATCCTGATCGAGCAGGGGCTCGTCCACAGCACACGCACGATGCACCTGCACGGGTTCACGTTCTCGCTGATCATGGCGCTGCTCTACTTTGCGCATCTGCGCCGCAGTCGCGAGCATGAACAGGCAGCAGCGCGCCTCGCCGCTGCCCAGACGGTGCAACGCGACGCGCGGCGTCGCATGGTTCGGGCGCGCCTGCAGGAAGTGCAGGCACGCATCGATCCGCAGCTCCTGTTCGAGATGCTCGACACGCTGCGTCGCCTCTATGAACGCGACGCAGTTCGGGCGGAGCGCTTCCTCGACGAGCTGATCGACTTCCTGCGCGCAGCGCTGCCGCGCCTGCGAACCGCATGGTCGAGCCTGAGCCGCGAGGTCGAGCTGGCGCGCGCGTTCGTGCGATTGCATGCGCTGGCGGCCGAGTCCGTTTTCGACCTGGCGATCGATCTGGCGCCCGACGCGTTGCACGCGCGCTTTCCCCCTGGCGTTCTGGTGCCGCTCCTGAACGCGTCGGTCGGCAGAGGTGGTCCGTGCCGGGTGTCTGCGACGCGCGCCGGAGAGTACTGCCGGGTCGTCATCGCGACCGGGGCAGCCCCGGCGGACGCGGCGGTCGCGCGCGTCCGGTCGCTGCTGAGCGAGCTGTACGGCACGGCGGGAAAGCTGGCGATCGAAAGCGAAGCCGATGCAGTCAACGTCATCGTGGAGGTGCCTTATGAACTCGCCTGAGCCGGCCACGAAGTCCGGTCCGACCGCAGTTCTCGCCGAGGACGAGCCCTTGCTTGCCGACGAACTCGCCGACCTGCTGCACGCCCTGTGGCCACAGCTCGAAATCGTGGCGCGGGCAGGCGACGGCGTGGCCGCGCTCAACGCGATCGAGGCGCATCAGCCCGATGTGGCGTTCCTCGACATCCGCATGCCGCTGCTGACGGGCGTCGAGGTGGCGCGCCAGGTCGCCGGTCGTTGCCACGTGGCCTTCATCACGTCGTACGACGAGCATGCGCTCGAGGCGTTCGAGGCCGGCGCGATCGATTACGTGCTGAAGCCGCCGACCGCCGCCCGGCTCGCCACGACGATCCAGCGCCTGAAGACGCGCCTGCAGCAGCCACCGGCCGATCTGCGCCGCGCGCTGCGCGACCTGGTCGAACGCGCGCCGGAAGCGCCGCGTTACCTGCAGTGGATCAATGCCTCGCGGGGCGCGGCCGTGCGCCTGATCACCGTGGAGGAAATCCTGTATTTCAAGTCCGACCAGAAGTACACGCTGGTGGTCACGGCGGACACCGAGGCATTGATCAAGAAGACGATCAAGAACCTCGCCGGCGAGCTCGACCCGACCATGTTCTGGCAGGTGCACCGCTCGACGGTCGTCAACGTTCACGCCATCGACAGCGTCGTTCGCGACGATCGCGGCAACCTCACGCTGCGCCTGAAGCAGCGGCCGGAAAAACTGCCGGTGAGCGAGGCCTACCACCACCTGTTCCAGCAGATGTGATGGGGTAACGCGCGGAACCATTCTTTCCACAACGCTTAGCAGCGGGGGTACGCCATGAATCCGAAAGACCGCAAGACGCGCCGCGAGATCCTGGCCATGCTCGCGGCCTTCGGCGTGACGCGCGAGGCGCTCGCGCAGGATGCCGTGACGGCCGACCCGCGGTCGTTCCGGGTCGTGCTCGAGAACGATCGCGTACGGGTGCTGGAATACAGGAGCGGCCCGGGACTCGGCGTCTGCGGCCAGGGGATGCATTACCACCCCGAGCGCGTCACGGTCACGCTGACCGACGCGAAGGTCAGGCTCACCCATGCACAGGGAACGGCCGTGGTCCGTGACATCGCTGCGGGTCAGGTGTTCTTCTCGCCCGCGGAGACGCACTCGGTGGAAAACATCGGTGGCTCGGGAACGCGCATCTACATCATCGAGTTGAAAGGCGGGGACTGGAAGCCGAGCACCGGCTGACCACGGCGTAGCCGGCGCGGTCCACCGCTTGCACCAGATCACCTCTCGCCGGTCGCCTCGCCGACGCTGTGTCCGGCGTGATCCGGCGGCCGAAGAGCTGCCGACCGCGTCTTCGGACGACTCGCGCGGGCCTCGCGCAACGTCTTGCCCGTCCGCGATTTGACGGCAGCCATGCCGCGATCTTCCGCATCCGTCGGCGGATTCACCACTGACGCGCTGCCTGGTCCTACCTTGAGCGCTCCGGAGCAATCGCGATAGATCAGGCGTCGGACGCACTGATCCGCCGCTGCCCGGAGTGGCCTTCGACATTCCCTGCGACCCTGACAGAGAGGATCAACAAATGAACGCTCGAAACGAAACACCGTGGGTTACCCGACTCGTTGCAGCCACCGCCCTGTGCACCCTCGCCAGCGGAGCAGCGCTGGCGGCACCGATGAAGATCGAGGCGGTCGTCTCCCCGAAAGCCGATTCCAAGCTGGAGTTCGCCGATGGCAGCAAGCGGTTCCTGGTTTCCGCGCAGCGCGAAGGCAAGGCTGCCGGAAGCGGCCCGCTCGCCGGCGCGACGATGCTCGAGTGGGGATTGCATGACGTGAACCCGGCGACCGGCGCGAACGTCAACGGCTACCTGGTCTTCACCGCGGTCAACGGCGACATCGCCTACCTCAAGTACACGTTCCGTGCGGTTCCCGTCCCGGGCCCCGACGGCAAGCCGCGCTTCGTCGCCAACGGCGTCTGGGAAACCGCGGGCGGAACCGGGAAGCTGAAGGGCCTGCGCGGCATCGGCACGCTGGAATTCAACCCGAAGGAGCGGCGCTTCGTGCTGGAGGGCGACCTGGCTTCGAGCGATTGACGTGCTTCGCTCGTCAGGCCGGCGCAAGCGACAGGCGGGCTTGCGCCGGACAGGCCCGCCGCTCGCGGCTGATACCATCCGCGACGGCGGGCCCCCTCGCATGGAGGTGCCGTGAACCTGGTCAGGTCGGGAACGAAGCAGCCACAGCGGTTTCCCTTCAGTGCCGAGGACAAGGCTCGCCTCTTCTCTCCCTCCCCATGCCGTTCCGCATCGAGCCCGCGCAGCCGCGCGACAGCGCCGTCCTGCTGTCGCTGATCCGCGCGCTTGCGGACTACGAGCGGCTCACGCACCTCGTGGTCGGTACCGAGGCGCAGCTGCGCGAGGAACTGTTCGGCGCGCGGCCGGTGATCGAGGCGGTGGTCGGCTGGGAAGACGAGCGCGCGGTCGGCTTCGCGCTGTACTTCCACAATTTTTCCACCTTTCTCGCGCGGCGCGGGCTGTACCTCGAGGACCTGTTCGTCGTGCCGGAGGCGCGCGGGCGCGGCTACGGCAAGGCGCTGATGCGGCACGTGGCGCGGGTCGCGGTCGAGCGCGAGTGCGGCCGCTTCGAATGGACGGTGCTCGACTGGAACCAGCCTTCGATCGACTTCTACCGGTCGCTTGGTGCCGAAGTGCTGCCGGACTGGCGCGTCTGCCGGATCACCGGCGCAGCGCTCGCGGCGCTCGGCGGGCGCGGCTGACTGGCTCCGAGCGATCCTACGCGGCGATCCGCGGCGCCTGTTTCCAGAATCCGGTCGCCTGCTGGAACGCGTAGGCGAGCTGCAGCACGCCGATGTCGTCGCGATAGCGGCCGACGATCTGCACGCCGACCGGCAGCCCCTCCGGCGTGAAGCCGCACGGCACCGAGATCGCCGGGTGACCGGTGGCGGTGATCAGGTAGCAGGACTTCACCCACTCGAGGTAATCGGCCATCCTGTGGCCGTCGATCTCGGTGACCCAGCGCTGCTCGACCGGGAAGGGCGGCACCTGCGAGACGGGCAGGACGAGGAACTCGTAGCGGTTGAAGAACTGATGCACGCGATCGAAGAGCAGCGTGCGCTTCAGCTCCGCGGCGCCGATCTGCTCGGCGCCGAGCTTCAGGCCCTGCTCGATGTTCCAGATCACCGTGTCCTTCAGCAGCTCGCGCTTCGTCTTCAGCAGTGCCGCGTACTGCGTGGTGAAGATCATTGCCCGCTGCACGCGGAACACCTCGTCGGCGTCGGTGAGGTCGGGCATCGCTTCTTCAGTGGCGCAGCCGAGCGACTCGAAGGTCAGGCGCTGCGCGTCGAGCGCCGCCGACACCCGCGCATCGACCGGCGCGATGCCCCCGAGCGCCGGCGCCCAGGCCACGCGCACGCCGGCAAAGTCGCGCGCCAGCGGCTGCGCGAAGTAGGAACCCGGCTCGGACAGGGAGAGCGGCGCTCGCGCGTCGGGCCCGGAAATCGCCTGCATCAGCAGGGCGACGTCCTCGACGGTACGGGCCATCGCGCCGTCGACGGAAAACGTGTTCCACGCGAGCCGCGTCGGAAAGCGCGGCACGCGGCCGGACGAGGCGCGCATGCCGACCACGTTGCAGAAGCTCGCCGGGTTGCGCAGGCTGCCGCCGAGGTCGCTGCCGTCGGCGATCGGCACCATGCCGCAGGCCAGCGCGACCGCCGCGCCGCCCGACGAACCGCCGCAGGTGCGCGACGCGTCGTAGGGATTGAGCGTGGCGCCGAACACGGCGTTGAAGGTCTGCGCGCCGGCGCCGAACTCCGGCGTGTTGGTCTTGCCGACGGAAATGGCGCCGGCATCGGCCTGCCGCTCGACGATCAGCGAATCGACGTCGGGCACGAAGTCCCTGTAGATGGGCGAGCCCAGGGTGGTGCGCACGCCCCGGGTCATCACCAGGTCCTTGTGCGCGGTCGGCAGACCGTACAGCAGGCCCGGCGTCTCCCCGCGCGCCAGCTTCTCGTCAGCGATGCGCGCGCGGTCGAGCGCAGGCTCCGGGTGAAACGTGACGATGGCGTTGACCTGCGGATTGACGCGCTCGATCTGGGCGACGTGCGCCTGCATGACTTCGAGCGCCGAGACTTCGCGGCGACGGATCATCGCCGCCAGTTCGTTGGCGGTGCGAAAGCACAGTTCGTGGGCGGACATAGGTGGGGTTTCGCTGGTTGGCGGGGTGTCGGCCACAACGATGCCCGTTTGCCGGCGCATCGACAAGCCGGTCGACGGCACGGCCGGAGCGCACGATGCGGATCGTTAGAATGCCGCGCATGTCGTATCAGGCGCTCGCCCGCAAGTGGCGTCCACGTGATTTCGCCACCACGGTCGGCCAGGACCACGTGGTGCGCGCGCTGTCCAACGCGCTCGAGCAGCAGCGCCTGCATCACGCCTACCTGCTCACCGGCACGCGCGGCGTGGGCAAGACCACGCTGGCGCGCATCCTCGCCAAGGCGCTGAACTGCGTCGGGCCCGACGGCAGCGGCGGCATCACCGCGACGCCGTGCAACCAGTGCGACGTGTGCGCGGCGATCGACGCCGGCCGCTTCATCGACTACATCGAGATGGACGCGGCGAGCAACCGCAGCGTCGACGAGATGACCGCGCTGCTCGAGCGCGCGGTCTACGCGCCGAGCAACGCGCGCTTCAAGGTGTACATGATCGACGAGGTGCACATGCTCACCTCGCACGCCTTCAACGCGATGCTCAAGACGCTGGAGGAGCCGCCGGACTACGTGAAGTTCATCCTGGCGACGACCGATCCGCAGAAGATCCCGGTCACCGTGTTGAGCCGCTGCCTGCAGTTCAACCTCAAGCAGATGACGCCGGGCGCGATCGCCGGCCGGCTCACCGAGATCCTCGGCCTGGAAGGAATGAGCGCCGAGCCGGCCGCGGTGCAGATGCTGGCCCGCGCCGCGCGCGGCAGCATGCGCGACGGGCTGTCGCTGCTCGACCAGGCGATCGCCTACAGCGGCGGCACCGTGACGCTGGCCACCGTGCAGGCGATGCTCGGCGCCGTCGACGGCATGACGCTGGTCCGTGTGCTCGACGGGCTGGCCGCGGGCAACGCGACGCAGATGCTCGTCATCGCCGACGAGATGGCCGCGCGCAGCTTCTCGTTCGGGCAGGCGCTGCGCGACCTGGCAAGCCTGCTGCACCGCATTGCGCTCGCCCAGCAGGCCGAAGTCGTCGGCGACGACGTCGACAACGCCGCCGAGATCCGGCGGCTGGCCGGATCGTTCTCGCCCGATGAGGTGCAGCTTTACTACCAGATCGCGCTGCATGGCCGCAACGACCTGAGCCTTGCACCCGACGAGTACGCCGGGTTCACGATGACGCTGCTGCGGATGCTTGCCTTTGCGCCGCGCGACGATGCCGCTCCGCCGGCGCGCCGGCCGGCCGCGCCGCGTCCGGCGCCGGCGCGCGCCGGCGCAGGTTCGGGTCCGGCGGCGTCGGCTTCGGCGCAGTCCGAAGCGCCGGCGAAGACGGCGTCCCCGCCGCTGCCGGGCCCCGGCGAGTGGCCGCAACTGGTGGCCGGGCTGCCGGTGGCCGGCCTGGCGCGCGAGCTGGCGGCGCACAGCGAGCTGTTGTCGAGCGATGACGATCACTTCCGGCTGCGGGTGTCGATCAAGTCCTACGCCGAGGCCGGCAGCGTCGCCCGGCTGCGCGCGGTGTTGACGCAGCACTTCGGCCGCCCGATGCGGGTCTCCGTCGAGGTCGGCAACACCGCCGGCGCGGTCACCGCGGCGGCGCTTGCCGAGCAGGCACGCAGCGAGAAGCAGAAGAGCGCCGAGCAGGCGATCTACGCCGATCCGTTCGTGAAAGAATTGATCGAGAACTTTGGCGCACAGGTCGAGCCGCAGTCGATCCGACCGCGCGAATCGTGAGAGGAATCCGCAGATGATGAAGAACCAGCTCGCCGGCCTGATGCAGCAGGCGCAGAAGATGCAGGAGAACATGAAGCGCGTGCAGGACGAACTGGCCCAGACCGAGGTCGAGGGGCAGGCGGGCGCCGGCTTGGTCAAGGTGCTGATGACCTGCAAGAACCAGGTGCGGCGCGTGAGCATCGACCCGAGCCTGGTCGGCGACGACCGCGACATGCTCGAGGACCTCGTGGCCGCCGCCTTCAACGACGCAGTGCGCCGCGCCGAGGAGACGACGCAGGAAAAGATGGCGGCGGTGACCGCCGGCATGCCGATGCCGCCGGGGTTCAAGCTGCCCTTTTAGCGACGATCGGGGTGTACGGATGGGCGACAGGCCGCCCATGCGCGTGCTCCTCGACCGGGTGAGTCTTGCGCGGGGCCTGGAGCGGTCCGGCGCCACGCGCAATTTCAACTGACACGCATGAAGCTCGGTCCGACCCTCGACAGGCTGGTCGATTCGCTGAAGCGGCTGCCGGGCATCGGGCCGCGTTCGGCGCAGCGGATCGCCTTTCACCTGCTGCAGCACGACCGGGACGGCGCGGTGGCGCTCGGCGAGGCCCTGCTGGCGGCAGCCAGCGGCATCCGGCACTGCGCCCGCTGCAACACGCTGACCGAGCAGGACATCTGTGAAACCTGCGCCAGCCCGCGGCGCGACGCGGGACTCCTGTGCGTCGTGGAGACACCGGCCGACCAGCTGATGGTCGAGCAGTCGCTGGCGTATTCGGGGCTGTATTTCGTGCTGCTCGGACGGCTGTCGCCGCTGGACGGCATCGGCCCGCGCGAGATCCAGATGGAGCAGTTGCTGGCCCGCGCCGCCGACGGCCTGGTGCGCGAAGTGATCGTCGCCACCTCGTTCACCCCCGAGGGCGACGCCACCGCGCACTACGTCGCCGAACTGCTGCGCGCGCGCGATGCGCAGCTGAAGGTCACGCGCCTGGCGCGGGGCGTGCCGGTCGGTGCCGAACTCGAGTACACCGACGTCAACACCATCGCGCAGGCGATGCTCGACCGGAGGGCGGCATGAGGCCGCCGGGCCGCCCCAAGGCCGGATCCTTCGCGCGCAGCGCGAAGGGAAGCTCGATCAGGCCGCCGGGCCGCCCCAAGGCCGAATCCTTCGCGCGCAGCGAGAAGGTATCCCGATGACGATTGCGCTGTGGTGCGTCCTGGTCGCGGCACTGCTTCCCTTGCTCGCGACGACGATCGCCAAGGCGGGCGGGGAGCGGTACAACAACCGCGATCCGCGAAGCTGGCTGGAAAAGCAGCAGGGCTTCCGCGTGCGCGCCAACAACGCGCAGCTGAACAGCTTCGAGGCGTTTCCCTTCTTCGCCGTGGCGGTCATCGTGGCGCAGATGCTGCATGCGCCGCAGGAGCGTGTCGACGCGCTGGCGCTGATCTTCATCGCCGCGCGGCTCGGCTATCTGGCCTGCTATCTGGCCGACTGGCATGGGGCACGCTCGCTTGCCTGGCTGATCGGCTGGCTGGCCTGTATCTTCCTGTTCGTCAGCGGTGCCTGAACGGCCTTGCGGCCGGTCGCAGTAAAGTGAAGCGCGCAGCGGTCATCGAGAAACTGGTCGACGCGATCAACCTGCCGATCGCCCGGTGGGATCGCGAGGCGCGGCTGGTCTTCTGCAACGTTCCCTACCTCGTCTGGTCCGGGCGCAGCGAGCTGCAGCTGCTTGGACGCACGGTGGAACAGTCGTACGGCGCCGAGGCCTGGAATGCCGCGAAAGAGGCGTTCGAACGCGCGTTTCGAGGTGAGGTCGTGTCGTACGAGCGGCTGCTCACCCACCAGGGCGGTGAGCCGCGCTGGGGACGCGTGCAGGTCTTTCCGGAGTTCGACAAGAACGGCGAGGTGGCGGCCGTCTACACGGTGGCCTTCGACGTGCACGATTTCGTGACGACGCGGCAGGCGCTGGAAGCGGCGCGGTCGCGGCTGTCACAGTTTGCCGAGAAGATTCCGTACCCGATCACCTACGTCGACCGCGACTGCCGGCTCATGTTCGTGAACCGGGCGTACGTGGCGGCGACCGGCAAGGAGGCCTCGCAGCTGCTGGGCCGGCACATCGGCGAGGCGCGCGGCGAGGCGCTGTGGACGAATCACCGCCCCTATTTCGAGCGGGCGCTGGCCGGCGAGGCCACCGAGTACACGCGGCAGGTCCTGCTGCCCGGCCAGGGGCTGCGCTGGATGCGCACCAGCTACGTTCCGGATTGCGACGACGACGGCAACGTGCTCGGTGTGTACACGGTGCTGGTCGACGTGCACGACCTCAAGTCGCGCCAGCAGCAGCTCGAAAGCAGCATCGAGCGCGACCCGGTGACCGAGGCGCTGAGCCGGCGCGCGATCATCGACCGCATCGAGACGCGCGCTGGCCGACCGGCGCGCGGGTGCAGTGGCGCTGTTCTTCGTCGACCTGGACGGCTTCAAGACGGTCAACGACCTGCTCGGCCATCGCGACGGCGACGCCGTGCTGGCCCGCGCCGCGCAGGCCCTGCAGGCGGCGGTGCGCGGCGAGGACAGCGTCGGCCGATTCGGTGGCGACGAGTTCCTGGTCCTGGCGCGGGTCGCCGACCGCTCCGGGGCAGGCGTCATCGCGCACCAGCTGGTGGGAGCGATTCGCGCCGGTTCCGCCGGCCAGCCGCTGCCGGCGCAGGTCAGCGCGAGCGTCGGCTACGCGCTTGCCCCGGACGACGCCGACAGCGTCCTGAAGCTCGTGCAGCGCGCTGATGATGCGATGTACTTTGCCAAGCGCAGCGGCAAGAACCGCGCGGCGCACTGCTCGGCGGTTCCGATCTGACGCGTTGCGTCCGCTGCCTGCGGCAATCGCGGGATGCGGACCGCGCTGGTACAAGTACGGATCTGGCGCGCTGCGCCGGTGACCACTGCGGGCGCCGTGATTTAGCATTCGGGTCCCGCCGCGCCCGCGGCACGCAGGCATCCCCACAGGAGACAGGCATGAAACGCAAATTCGTCCGGCGCGACTTCCTGGCAGCATCGGCCGCTGCTTCGGCGGCGATCGTGCTGCCGTCGCTGGCGCGTGCGCAGGCGCTGGAGAAGCGCAAGGTCACGATCGCGGTCGGCGGCAAGAACCTCCTCTATTACCTGCCGCTGACGATCGCCGAGCAGATGAAGTACTTCGCTGCCGAAGGCCTGGATGTGGAGATCGTCGATTTCGCCGGCGGATCGCGTGCACTGCAGGCGGTGGTCGGCGGCAGCGCCGACGTCGTCTCGGGTGCCTTCGAGCACACCCTGAACATGCAGTTCAAGGGGCAGCCGATGCGCGCCTTCGTGCTGCAGGGCCGGGCGCCGCAGATCGTTTTCGCAGTCAACACCAAGACGATGCCGAACTTCAAGTCGGTCGCCGACCTGAAGGGCAAGAAGATCGGCGTCACCGCGCCGGGTTCGTCGACCAACGTGATGGCCAACTTCGTGCTGAGCAAGGCCGGCATCAAGCCGGGCGACGTCTCGTTCGTCGGCGTCGGTGCCTCCAGCGGGGCGGTGGCCGCAGTGCGCTCGGGACAGATCGATGCGCTGTCCAACCTCGACCCGGTGATCACCATTCTCGAGCGCGGCGGCGACGTCAAGATCGTCTCCGACACCCGCGACCCGGCAGAGTCGGAGCGCGTCTTCGGCGGGCCGATGCCCGCGGCCTGCCTGTACGCGCCGGTCGCCTTCGTCGAGAAGAACCCGAACACCGCGCAGGCGCTGGCGAACGCGATCGTGCGTGCCAACAAGTGGATCCAGCAGGCCGGGCCGTCGGACGTGATCAAGGTGGTGCCGGAGGCCTATCTCCTCGGCGACCGCGCCATCTACATCGACGCGTTCCTCAAGGCCAAGGCCGCGCTGTCGCCGGACGGCATCTTCCCCGAAGCGGGATCGGCCACCGCGATGCGCGCGCTGGCCAGCGTCGACAGCAAGATCGCCGCCGCCAAGCTCGACCTGAAGGCCAACTACACCAATGAATTCGCGCGCAAGGCGAATGCGAAATACAAGTAGATGAGGAATACGGCCGCCTCTGGCGGCCGCAACGGCGGCGCCTCGCGCCCATGATCGTTCGTCGTGGCCCGCAGGGCGGGCCTCCTGATCGGCGGCGCCGCCGCCCTCGAGCCTGTCAATGACTCCCGCGCTCGAACTGGCCGACGTCACCTGCACCTTCGTGTCGCGCGAGGACCGCGCGCAGCGCTACACGGCGGTCAGCGACGTGACGCTGTCGGTCGCGCCGGGGGAGTTCGTCAGCGTTGTCGGCCCGACGGGATGCGGCAAGAGCACGCTGCTGAACGTGGCCGCCGGGCTGCTCGAGCCGAGCCGCGGCACGGTGGATGTCTTCGGCGAAAGGCTGCGCAGCATCAATCGCCGTGCCGGCTACATGTTCCAGTCCGAGGCGCTGATGCCGTGGCGCACGGCAATGGACAACGTCACTGCCGGCCTCGAGTTCCGCGGCGTCCCGCTCGCGGAGGCGCGCCGGCAGGCGGACGAATGGCTGCGCCGGGTCGGCCTGGGCGGGTTCGGCGACCGCTATCCGCACCAACTGTCCGGCGGCATGCGCAAACGCACTTCGCTGGCGCAGACGCTGGTGCTCGATCCCGACATCATGCTGATGGACGAGCCGTTCTCGGCGCTCGACATCCAGACCCGGCAGCTGATGGAAAACGAGGTCCTCGAACTTTGGGCAGACAAGAAGAAGGCGGTGCTGTTCATCACGCACGACCTCGACGAGGCGATCGCGATGAGCGATCGGGTGGTGGTGCTGTCGGCCGGACCCGCGTCGCACCCGATCGGCGAATTCGTGATCGACCTGCCGCGCCCGCGCGACGTGGCGGAAGTGCGGGTGACCCCGCGCTTCATCGAACTGCACAAGGCGATCTGGGACGTGCTGCGCGAAGAAGTCCTCAAGGGCTACGCGCAGCAGAAACGGGCGGCATGAGCGCGCCGAGCCGCCTCAAGCGCGAATCCTTCGAGCACAGCGAGAAGGTCGTCCTGATTGGCGCGCCGAGCCGCCTCAAGCGCGAATCCTTCGAGCACAGCGGGAAGGAAGACAGATAACGATGTGGCAGTGGATCAAGCCGAGTCCGCGCAACCTGCGCTTCTGGCAGGCCGGCATGCTGGTGGCGTTCTTCGTTTTCTGGCACGTGATGACCGTGCCGGGCCTGGTGCCGCATTTCCTCTTCGCCAAGGAGAACGATGCCGCCTTCTTCCTTGGCGAGCCGCTGAAGATCTTCGCCCGCATCTGGCAGTGGTTCGCCGTCAAGCGCGACATCTATCCGCACCTGTGGATCACGCTGGTCGAGACCGTGCTGGCCTTCGCCATCGGCACCATCTCCGGGCTGCTGATGGGCATGTGGCTGGCGCTGAGCCCGATGGCCGCGGCACTCCTCGACCCCTACATCAAGGCGTTCAACTCGATGCCGCGCATCATCCTGGCGCCGATCTTCGCCGTCTGGTTCGGGCTGGGCATCGCCTCGAAGGTGGCGCTCGGCTTCACGCTGGTGTTCTTCATCGTCTTCTTCAACGTCTACCAGGGCGTGAAGGAGGTCAGCCCGACCGTGCTCGCCAACGCGCGGATGCTCGGCGCAGGCCAGCAGCAGCTGCTGCGCCACGTGTACCTGCCGAGCGCGATGAGCTGGGTGTTTTCGTCGCTGCACACGTCGGTCGGCCTGGCCTTCGTCGGCGCGGTGGTCGGCGAATACCTCGGCTCGTCGAGCGGCGTCGGCTACCTGATCCTGCAGGCCGAGGGGACCTTCGACATCAACACCGTGATGGCCGGCATCCTGGTGCTTACCGCATTCGCGCTGGTGCTCGACTGGGTCGTCGGCGTGCTGGAAAAGCGGCTGATGAAATGGCAGCCGCGTTCCGGCGAGACGGAGAAGCTGTAGCGCGCCGCGACCCGGGCGCGCTTCTGCGCTCGTCGCCGTTCCGTCTGCCGACCGCGTGCCGGGCCGCGCGGTCGCCGCAGATATAATCCACCGGATTTTTTCATCGCGTCGCTGGCAAGTTCGCGGCCTGTCCGGGGCCGCGCAGCGCGCGTCGACGCCGGCGAGCGCGGCCGGCGGCGGATTCGAGGAGCCCGCTTGTCTTCCCTGATCGACAGTTCCCGTCCCGCGGCGCTGCTGGCGCTGGCCGATGGGACGGTCTTTCGCGGCCTGTCGATCGGCGCCGCCGGCCACACGATCGGCGAGGTCGTCTTCAACACCGCGATCACCGGTTACCAGGAAATCCTGACCGATCCGAGCTACTGCAGGCAGCTCGTCACCCTCACGTATCCCCACATCGGCAATACCGGCACCAACGCGGAGGACGTCGAGTCCGATCGCGTGCACGCCGCCGGGCTGATCGTGCGCGACCTGCCGCACGTCCATTCGAACTTCCGCGCCGAGGAGTCGCTTGCCGAGTACCTGCGGCGCGAGAACGTGGTCGCGATCTCCGACATCGACACGCGGCGGCTCACGCGGATACTCCGCGACCGGGGCGCGCAGGCCGGCAGCATCCTGGTCGGCACCGACGAGGCGCGCGCAGTCGAACTGGCGCGCTCGTTTCCGGGCATGGCGGGGCTCGACCTGGCCAAGGTCGTGTCGGTCACGACGCCCTACGAGTGGACGGAGACGGCGTGGGAACTCGGCCGCGGCCACGGAACGATCGGCAAGGCGCAACTGCACGTCGTCGCCTACGACTTCGGCGTCAAGCGCAACATCCTGCGCCTGCTTGCCACGCGCGGCTGCCGGATCACGGTCATGCCGGCGATCACCCCGGCCGCCGAGGTGCTGCGCCTGAAGCCCGACGGCATCTTCCTGTCCAACGGGCCGGGCGATCCCGAGCCGTGCGACTACGCGATCGAAGCGACGCGCGAGATCATCGCGGCCGGACATCCCACGTTCGGCATCTGCCTTGGTCACCAGATCATGGGGCTGGCTTCCGGCGGCCGGACGCTGAAGATGAAGTTCGGCCATCACGGCGCCAACCATCCGGTGCAGGACCTCGAGACGCGACGGGTCGCGATCACTTCGCAGAACCACGGCTTCGCGGTCGACGCGGCGAGCCTGCCCGGCAACTGCAAGGTCACGCACGTGTCGCTGTTCGACGGCTCGCTGCAGGGCTTTCGCCGCACCGACAAGCCGGCGTTCTGCTTCCAGGGACACCCTGAAGCGAGCCCGGGACCGCACGACATCGGCTACCTGTTCGACCGGTTCGTCGGCCTGATGCAGGAGCGCAGGTGAGCGCGGCACGGGCCACCGTTGCAGGGGCGGCCCCCGGCATGAAGGGGGCGCGATGACCTTCACCGTGCGTGCGGCGCTCGACGAGGCCGCCGCGGCGCTCGACCGGTTGCGCGCCGACGACGGGACGCTGGCGCAGATCGAGCGGGCCGGCGAACTGCTCGCCGCGGTGCTTGCCGACGGCGGGCGCGCCTTTGCCTGCGGCAACGGCGGCTCGATGTGCGATGCCATGCATTTCGCCGAGGAGCTGACCGGGCGCTTCCGCGAAGACCGGCCGGGTTATGCGGCGATCGCGATCAGCGATCCGGGGCACCTCACCTGCGTCGGCAACGACTACGGCTACGAGCAGGTGTTTGCGCGCTACGTCCGCGCGCACGGCCGCGCCGGCGACGCGCTGCTGGCGATCAGTACGAGCGGCAGCAGCGGCAACGTGGTCGCTGCGGCGCAGATGGCAAGGAAGCTGCAGATGCGGGTCGTTGCCCTGGTCGGCCGCGTCGGAACGCCGCTGGCTGACCTGGCGGACATCGCCATCGTCACGCCCGGTGGCAAGTACGCCGACCGCGTGCAGGAGCTGCACATCAAGGTGATCCACATCCTGATCGAACTCATCGAGCGGCGGCTGGCGCCGGGGAATTACGCGTGAGGCGATGTCGGCAGTCGTGATCGAACGAGGACGGAGAGGCGCGGGCGCACCGCGCCGCTGGACCGTGCGCCTGGCGATGGCCGGCGTCGTTGCTGCCTATCCGCTCTGGCTGCTCGGCTATGTGTACTGGCACAGCCTGAGCGCAGGCCTGCCCGGTGCGCGCCACGGCCCGCAGGATGCCTACCGGCACGCGCTGGCCAGTGCCGCGGTCGCCTACACGATCTCGCCGGTGGTGGTCGACTGGGTCACGACGGTGATGGAGTTCGCCGACGACCCGAGCAGCCGGATGGATCGGCACAACAACGCAATCGGCGCGTCGATCGGCGCCGCCGCGGAATCGTTCGCGCAGATCCGGCCGCAGGTGCTGGAGCGCGTGCAGGCCGGGCGCATCGGCGCCACCGATCCGCAGCAGGTCAGCTGGATGCCAGAGCAACAGTGGGGCGCGCTGCCGTTCTAGAAGACAAGATGCCCAAACGCTCCGACATCCACTCGATCCTGATCATCGGCGCCGGCCCGATCGTCATCGGCCAGGCCTGCGAGTTCGACTATTCCGGCGCGCAGGCGTGCAAGGCGCTGAAGCAGGAGGGCTACAAGGTCATCCTCGTCAACAGCAACCCGGCGACGATCATGACCGACCCGGGCACGGCCGACGTCACCTACATCGAGCCGATCACCTGGCAGGTGGTGGAGCGCATCATCGCCAAGGAGCGGCCGGACGCGATCCTGCCGACGATGGGCGGGCAGACGGCGCTGAACTGCGCGATGGACCTGCACGTCAACGGCGTCCTGGATCAGTACGGCGTGCAACTGATCGGCGCCTCGCCGGAGGCGATCGCCAAGGCCGAGGACCGGCTGAAGTTCAAGGAGGCGATGACGCGGATCGGGCTGGGCTCGGCGCGCTCGGGCATCGCCCATTCGCTGCCGGAAGCACTCGAAGTGCAGGGCAGCCTCGGCTTTCCGATCGTGATCCGGCCCAGCTTCACGCTCGGCGGCACCGGTGGCGGCGTGGCCTGGAACATGGAGGAGTTCGTCGCGATCTGCCAGCGCGGCCTCGACCTGTCGCCGACCAAGGAACTGCTGATCGAGGAGTCGCTGCTCGGCTGGAAAGAGTTCGAGATGGAAGTGGTGCGCGACCGGGCGGACAACTGCATCATCGTCTGCTCGATCGAGAACTTCGATCCGATGGGCATCCACACCGGCGACTCGATCACCGTCGCGCCGGCGCAGACGCTGACCGACAAGGAATACCAGCTGCTGCGCAACGCCAGCATCGCCATCCTGCGCGAGATCGGCGTCGACACCGGCGGCTCCAACGTGCAGTTCGCGATCAACCCGCGCGACGGGCGGATGATCGTCATCGAGATGAACCCGCGCGTGTCGCGGTCTTCGGCGCTGGCCTCCAAGGCAACCGGCTTTCCGATCGCCAAGGTGGCGGCCAAGCTCGCCGTCGGCTACACGCTCGACGAACTGCGCAACGAGATCACCGGTGGCGCGACGCCGGCCTCCTTCGAGCCGACCATCGACTACGTGGTCACCAAGATCCCTCGCTTCGCCTTCGAGAAGTTCCCGCAGGCCGATTCGCACCTGACGACGCAGATGAAGTCGGTCGGCGAGGTCATGGCGATCGGCCGCACGTTCCAGGAGTCGCTGCACAAGGCGCTGCGCGGACTGGAAGTCGGCGCCGACGGATTCGACGAACGCTCGACCGATCGCGAGGAGATCACCGAGGAACTCGGCGAGCCCGGACCGGAGCGAATCTGGTACGTGGCCGACGGCTTTCGCCTCGGCATGACGGTGCCGGAGGTCTTCGAGGAGACCGGCATCGATCCGTGGTTCCTCGCGCAGGTCGAGGAACTCGTGCACCTGGAGCAGCGGCTTGCCGGACGCTCGCTGGCGTCGCTTTCCGCCGACGAGCTGCGCCTGCTCAAGCGCAAGGGCTTTTCCGACCGCCGGCTGGCCAAGCTGCTCGGCAGCAAGGCGGCCGACGTGCGCGAAGCGAGGCTGCGCATGGGCGTGCGACCGGTGTTCAAGCGGGTCGACACGTGCGCCGCCGAGTTCGCCACGACCACCGCCTACCTGTACTCGACCTACGAGGAGGAGTGCGAGGCGCTGCCGACCGACCGGCGCAAGGTGATGGTGCTCGGCGGCGGACCCAATCGCATCGGGCAGGGCATCGAATTCGATTACTGCTGCGTGCATGCGGCGCTCGCCCTGCGCGAGGACGGCTTCGAGACCATCATGGTCAACTGCAACCCGGAGACGGTCTCGACCGACTACGACACCTCGGACCGTCTGTACTTCGAGCCGCTGACGCTCGAAGACGTGCTGGCGATCGTCGATGTCGAGAAGCCGCTCGGACTGATCGTCCAGTACGGCGGGCAGACACCGCTGAAGCTGGCGCGTGACCTGGAGGCCAACGGCGTGCCGATCGTCGGCACCACGCCTGATTCGATCGACGTTGCCGAGGACCGCGAGCGATTCCAGCAACTGCTGATGAGGCTCGGCCTGAAGCAGCCGCCGAATCGCACCGCGCGCACCGAAGCGGACGCCCTGCGGCTGGCCGAGGAAATC
Organism: uncultured beta proteobacterium; assembly: GCA_963847675.1. Lineage (GTDB taxonomy): Bacteria > Pseudomonadota > Gammaproteobacteria > Burkholderiales > Burkholderiaceae_F > JADJWR01. The sequence continues at coordinate 205,746 of CAWKAP010000003.1, read as the reverse complement.
GGCTACCCGCTCGTGGTGCGGCCCAGCTACGTGCTCGGCGGCCGGGCGATGGAGATCGTGCATGAAGGGCGCGATCTCGAGCGCTACATGCGCGAGGCGGTCAAGGTCAGCAACGAGTCGCCGGTGCTGCTCGACCGCTTCCTCGACGACGCCATCGAGGTCGACGTCGACGCGGTGTCGGACGGCACGGAGGTGCGCATCGGCGGGGTGATGGAGCACATCGAGCAGGCGGGCGTGCATTCGGGCGATTCGGCCTGCTCGCTGCCGCCGTATTCGCTGAGCGTCGCGATGATCGACGAACTGAAGCGCCAGACCGCCGCCATGGCGCAGGCGCTGCGCGTGGTCGGCCTGATGAACGTGCAGTTCGCGATCCAGGACGGCACGGTCTACGTGCTCGAGGTCAATCCGCGCGCTTCGCGCACGGTGCCGTTCGTGTCGAAGGCCACCGGCGAGCCGCTGGCCAAGATCGCCGCCCGCTGCATGGTCGGCCGCACGCTCGCCGAGCAGGGCGCGCGGGTCGAGGTGGTGCCGCCGTACTACTCGGTCAAGGAATCGGTCTTTCCGTTCGCCAAGTTTCCCGGCGTCGACACCCTGCTCGGGCCGGAAATGCGCTCGACCGGCGAAGTGATGGGCGTCGGCCGCACCTTCGGCGAGGCGCTGTTCAAGTCGCAGCTGGCCGCCGGCGTGGCGCTGCCGCCGAAGGGGACCGTCTTCCTCAGCGTCAAGGACGAGGACAAGCCGAAGACCATCGCGGTGGCGCACCTGCTGCATGAGATGGGCTACGAGCTGGTCGCCACGCGAGGCACGGCCGCGGCGATCGAGGCCGCCGGCATACCCGTCCGGACGGTGCTCAAGGTCAAGGAAGGGCGGCCGCACGTGGTCGACCTGCTCAAGAACGGCGAGATCAACCTCGTGATCACGACGGTGGCCGAGAACCGGCACCAGATCGCCGACTCGCGTTCGATCCGCACCACGGCGCTCGCCCAGCGCGTGACCTACTACACGACGATCGCCGGCGGGCGCGCCGCCGTCGAAGGCATGAAGCATCTGGCCAGCCTCGACGTCTACGACCTGCAGGGGCTGCACCGGTCGATCGAAGCGACCGGCTGATGCGGACCGCTGCGTCGGCCGGCCGGTTGCGCCGCCTCATCGGGAAGGCTAGAGTTCGATGAATTGCCCCGGCTGCGTCGGGGCATTCTTTTTGGGATGACTCCTGCGATGCCGATTCCGATCACCGCTGCCGGTGCCGAGCGCCTGAAGGCAGAACTGCAGCGGCTGAAAGCCGTCGAGCGGCCGGCGATCATCCAGGCGATCAAGGAGGCACGCGAGAAAGGCGACCTGTCGGAGAACGCCGAGTACGAGGCGGCCCGCGAACGGCAGGGCTTCATCGAGGGCCGCATCATGGAACTCGAAGGCAAGGTCGGCGCGCTGCAGATCATCGACCCGGCCAACGTCGATTCCGGCGGCCGGATCGTGTTCGGCGCCACCGTGCTGCTCGAGGACCTGCTCGCCGGCGACCACGTCAAGTATCAGATCGTCGGTGACGACGAGGCCGACATCAAGGCGGGCCTGATCTCCGTGTCGAGCCCGATCGCGCGCGCGCTGATCGGCAAGTCCGAGGGCGACATCATCGAATTCCTCGCGCCGGGCGGCCGGCGCGAGTACGAAGTCCTGGAAGTCCGGTACGTCTAGCGGCCGCGGCCGCTGCCCCGGCGCGGCAACGCGCGCGGTGCAGGACGGGCAGGGCGCCGGGCCGCGGTCGCCTGCCGCGATTCGGCGCGTGGCGCTGCAGTACGCGCCCGGCTGGGAACAGTCCCTCCGTCCGCTTTCGCCTCGTCTTCCGGGCGTGGCCGGAACAGCACGAGCAGCTTGCCGATCAGCTGCACCCGGGCAGCGCCGAGCCGCTCGGCAAGCTGCTCACAGATCGCTTCGCGCTCGCCGCGGTCGTCGCCCGGAATGCGCACCTTGATCAGTTCGTGCGCGGCCAATGCCCTGTCCGTCTCCTTGAACACGGCCTCGGTCAGGCCGGCGGCACCGAGCAGCACGACCGGGTTCAGGTGGTGTGCGCGGGCGCGCAACGCCAGGCGCTCGTCGCGTGTCAGGGCCAGTTCGCTCATGCTCGTAGGCTAACCTACCTGCCGACCGTCGCCGCCAGACCTGCCCATGCCAGTCGCCAGCAAGAAGCACCGCTCCAACCGGGCGTGGATCCAGCGTCACGTGACCGACCCGTTTGTAAAAGCGGCTACGCAGCAGGGCTACCGCGCCCGCTCGGCGTTCAAGCTGATCGAGATCGACGACAAGGATCGGCTGCTGAAGCCCGGCATGACGGTCATCGATCTCGGCGCCGCGCCCGGAAGCTGGACGCAGGTCGTGCGACAGCGCCTGGCGGATCCGCAGGGCCGCGTGAGGGGCCGCATCATCGCGCTCGACGTTCTGCCGATGGACCCGGTGCCGGGCGTGGTCTTCGTCGAAGGCGACTTTCGCGAGCAGGAGGTGGCAGACCGGCTTGCCGCTGCACTCGGAGGAGAAAAAGCCGACCTGATCCTGTCCGACCTGTCGCCGAACCTGTCGGGCATCGCCGTCGCCGATGCCGCGCGCGGCATGCATCTGCTTGAACTGGCTCTGGAATTTTCCCTTTTGCACCTGAAACCCGGCGGCAACTTGCTGGTCAAAGCCTTCCAGGGCAGCGGGTTCAGCCAGTTCGTCGCGGCGCTGAAGAAGCACTTTGCCTCGGTCGCGTCGCGAAAGCCGGCCGCGTCGCGTGCCGAGTCGGCCGAGACTTACCTGCTGGCGCGCAGATTCAAGGGTTCCCCCTCGGATCCGCCCGGTTGAAAGCAGTGCCCCTGCGGCCTCATATAGGTCTTTCGCCCGGTAGGCGTCGGCCTTGCCTTCGACCTACAATTTGCGTTGCAGAGCCGCATCGTCGGCCATTTGGGAGTCAGACTTGAACAACAGCATGTTCGCGAAAGCCGCCATCTGGATGGTGATCGCGCTGGTCCTGTTCACGGTATTCAAGCAGTTCGAGGGCCGCCAGCGGCCCGGCGAGCGGACGTTGCCGTACTCGGAATTCCTCGTCGAGGTGAAGTCGGGGCGGATCAAGATGGTCGAGATCCGCGAGTCGGGCGTCACGCCCGAGATCGTCGCCACGACCCAGGAGGGCGAACGGCTGCGCACGATCGCCACCGTGCTCGACCGTGGCCTGATGGGCGACCTCATCAACGCGGGCGTCAAGGTCGAGGTGAAGCCGCGCGAGGAGCAGTCGCTCCTCACCTCGATCTTCGTGTCCTGGTTCCCGATGCTGCTGCTGATCGGCGTGTGGATCTTCTTCATGCGCCAGATGCAGGGCGGCGGGCGCGGCGGCGCGTTCTCCTTCGGCAAGAGCCGCGCGCGGATGCTCGACGAGTCGAACAACTCGATCACCTTCTCCGATGTCGCCGGCTGCGACGAGGCCAAGGAGGAAGTGCACGAGCTGGTCGAGTTCCTGCGCGACCCGTCCAAGTTCCAGAAGCTCGGCGGGCGCATCCCGCGCGGCGTGCTGATGGTGGGGTCGCCGGGCACGGGCAAGACGCTGCTCGCCAAGGCGATCGCCGGCGAGGCCAAGGTGCCGTTCTTCTCGATTTCCGGATCCGACTTCGTCGAGATGTTCGTCGGCGTCGGCGCGGCGCGCGTGCGCGACATGTTCGAAAACGCCAAGAAGCACGCGCCGTGCATCATCTTCATCGACGAGATCGACGCGGTCGGCCGCCAGCGCGGCGCAGGCCTCGGCGGCGGCAACGACGAGCGCGAGCAGACGCTGAACCAGATGCTGGTCGAGATGGACGGCTTCGAGACCGGCATGGGCGTGATCGTGATCGCCGCCACCAACCGGCCCGACGTGCTCGACCCGGCACTGCTGCGGCCGGGCCGTTTCGACCGCCAGGTCGTGGTGCCGCTGCCCGACATCCGCGGCCGCGAGCAGATCCTCAACGTCCACATGCGCAAGGTGCCGATCGGCGCCGACGTCAAGGCCGACATCCTCGCGCGGGGCACGCCGGGCTTCTCCGGCGCGGACCTCGCCAACCTGGTCAACGAGTCGGCGCTCTTCGCCGCGCGGCGCAATGCGCGCGTGGTCGAGATGCAGGACTTCGAGAAGGCCAAGGACAAGATCATGATGGGCGCCGAGCGCAAGTCGATGGTCATGTCCGAGGAGGAGCGGCGCAACACCGCGTATCACGAGTCCGGTCACGCGATCGTCGCCAAGCTGCTGCCGAAGTCCGACCCGGTGCACAAGGTCACGATCATCCCGCGCGGCCGCGCACTCGGCGTCACGATGCAGCTGCCCGAGCAGGACCGCTATGCCTACGACCGCGAGTACCTGCTGAACCGCATTGCGGTGCTTTTCGGCGGCCGCATCGCCGAAGAGATCTTCATGAACCAGATGACGACCGGCGCGAGCAACGACTTCGAGCGCGCCACGCACATGGCGCGCGACATGGTCACGCGCTACGGCATGAGCGACGTGCTCGGGCCGATGGTCTACGCGGAGAACGAAGGCGAGGTGTTCCTCGGCCGCTCGATCACCAAGACGGTGAACATGTCCGAGGAGACGATGCGCAAGGTCGACGCGGAGATCCGCCGCATCATCGACGAGCAGTACGCGCTCGCCCGCCGGCTGATCGAGGAGAACCGCGACAAGGTCGAGGTGATGACCCAGGCGCTGCTCGACTGGGAAACGATCGATGCCGACCAGATCGACGACATCGTCGGCGGCCGCCCGCCGCGTCCGCCGAAGTCGACCGGCTCGGCGCCGCCCACCGGCGGCAAGCCGCCGGCCGCCGGCATCGAGGGCGCGGCGCAGCCGGCCTGATCTTTCCGAGGTAACCGACGAGATGCGCGCGGGGCCGGCTTTGCCGGCCCCGTTGCCTTTCCGCCGATGACATCCGCCCGCGGCCCCACCCATCTCATCGCTGACGCGCTCGCCGGGCGCCGCCTGCCGCTGCTGATGGGCATCGTCAACGTGACGCCGGACTCGTTCCACGACGGTGGCCGCTTTGCCACGGCGGCTGACGCCGTGGCGCACGCCCATCGGCTGATCGAAGAAGGCGCCGACATCCTCGACCTCGGCGGCGAGTCGACCCGCCCCGGTGCGCTGCCGGTGCCGGCGGAGGAGGAGCTGGCGCGCGTGCTGCCGGTGCTCGAGGCGGTGCTCAGCCGGGGTGTGCCGATATCGGTCGACACCCGCCAGCCCGCGGTGATGCGAGCCGTGCTCGCCGCAGGCGCGGCGATGATCAACGACGTCAACGCGCTGCGCGCGCCCGGGGCGGTCGAGGCCGTCGCCGGAACCGATGCATCCGTCTGTCTGATGCACATGCGGGGCGAACCGCGGACAATGCAGCAGGCGCCGCGCTACACCGACGTCGTAGGCGAAGTGACTGCTTTCCTGGCGGGCCGGATCGAGGCCTGTGTCGCAGCCGGAATCGACCGCGAGCGGATCGTGATCGATCCCGGGTTCGGCTTCGGCAAGCGCTTCGAGGACAACGTGGTGCTGGCGCAGGCACTGCCGGCACTGGCGCGGCTGGCGCCCGTTCTGGTGGGGCTGTCGCGCAAGTCGATGATCGGCGTGATGACGGGGCGAACCTCGACCGCCGAGCGGCTCGCCGGAAGCGTCACCGCGGCGCTGTGGGCCGCGCGGCACGGCGCGGCGATCCTGCGCGTGCACGACGTCGCCGCGACACGCGACGCGCTGGCGGTGTGGCGGCAACTGGAGGGAGAAAAAGAATGAGCAGGAAGTTCTTCGGCACCGACGGCATCCGCGGCACCGTGGGCGAGGCGCCGATCACGCCCGAGTTCGTGCTCAGGCTGGGCCACGCCGCCGGCCGCGTGCTGGCCCGCGAAAGTGCCGGTTCCCGGCCCACGGTCCTGATCGGCAAGGACACCCGCGTGTCCGGCTACATGCTCGAGGCGGCGCTGGAGGCGGGGCTGGCCAGCGCGGGCGTCGACACGGTGCTGTGCGGTCCGCTGCCCACGCCGGCGGTTGCCTACCTGACCCGCGCGCAGCGGCTGTCGGCAGGCGTCGTGATCAGTGCCTCGCACAACCCCTATCCCGACAACGGCATCAAGTTCTTCTCCGACCTGGGCAAGAAGCTGGCCGACGACGTGGAAACGCAGATCGAGATCGAGCTCGAAAAACCGCTCGTCTGCGTCGACTCGCACCGTCTCGGCAAGGCGCGCCGGCTGGAGGACGCGGCCGGCCGCTACATCGAGTTCTGCAAGAGCACCTTTCCGCACGCGTTCGACCTGCGCGGGCTGAAGCTGGTCGTGGATTGTGCGCATGGCGCCGCGTATCACGTTGCTCCTGCCGTCTTTCATGAACTCGGCGCCGAAGTGGTGCCGATCGGAGTCGACCCGAACGGCTTCAACATCAACGACGGCGTCGGCGCGGTCCATCCGGAAGCCCTCGTGCATACAGTGCGCGAGAGCGGCGCCGACCTCGGCATCGCGGTCGACGGCGATGCGGACCGCCTGATCCTCGTCGACGGCGATGGCCATCATTACAACGGCGACCAGCTGCTGTACGTGATCGTGCGCGACCGCATGCGCGACGGCCCGGTCGCCGGTGCGGTCGGCACGCTGATGACCAACTTCGCGCTCGAGCGCCGGCTGGCCGAGCTGAAGGTGCCGTTCGCGCGCGCGAAGGTCGGCGACCGCTACGTCCTCGAGATGCTGGAGGAGCGCGGCTGGACCCTGGGCGGCGAAGGCTCCGGGCACCTGCTCTGCCTCGACCGCCACACGACGGGCGACGGCATCGTCAGCGCGCTGCAGGTGCTGGCCGCGATGCGACGCGCCGACCAGAGCCTGGTGCAACTCACCGAGGACCTGCCGCTGATGCCGCAGTCGCTCGTCAACGTGCGGCTGGCGAACGGCTTCGACTGGAAGCAGCACGCGCCACTGCAGGTGACCCTCGACGAGGTGCAGCGCGAACTGAGCGGGCACGGGCGCGTGCTGATCCGCCCCTCGGGTACCGAACCGGTCCTGCGCGTGATGGTCGAGGCGGACAGCGCAGCCGCAGCACAGGCACTGGCGCATCGGCTGGCGGACTGCGTGGCAGCGGCTTAGTCGCTCGTTGCTTGCCGCAGGGGGATGCGCCCGGGCCTCGTCGCCTATGCGCCCGACGACGCGACGAGCGATTTTCCGCCCGAAATCCGCACCGGCCGCTGCAGGGCGACGAACTCCTTCGTGGCCGCGGCCCAGGAGCGCGCCAGCGCGAATTGCCGGCAACGCTGCCGGTCGATGCGCAGGGCCGCGGTCGCGGCGACACGCAGGTCGTCATTCAGGACGCCGATATCGGATCGACCGATCACGTCGATCGGGCCCTGCACGGGATAGGCAGCGACCGGGGTGCCGCAGGCAAGCGCTTCGAGCAGGACCAGGCCGAAGGTGTCGGTGAGGCTCGGAAAGACGAACACGTCGGCGGCGCTGTACAGGCGCGCCAGGTCCGGCTGGGCGAGGACGCCGGCGAAATGCACTTCGGGGAAACGCCGCTTCAGCGTGGCCAGCGCCGGGCCCTCGCCGGCAACGACCTTGCTGCCCGGCAGATCGGCCACCAGGAAGTCGGCGATGTTCTTCTCCACCGAGACGCGGCCGACGTAAAGGAAGATCGGCTTCGGCAGGCCGAGCAGCAGCGGCGGCGACGGCTTGAAGACTTCGGTGTCCACGCCGCGTGTCCACAACGCGACGTTGCCGATGCCGTGCTTGCGCAGTTCCGCGGCAACTGTCGGCGTCGGCGCCATCACGACGGCCGCATCGCGATGGAAACGCCGCATCACGTCGTAGGTCCATGCCTCCGGCACCCGGTACATCGCCTGCAGGTACTGCGGAAAGCGCGTGTGGTAGGCGGTCGTGAACGGCACGTCGTGGCGGCGGCACCAGCGGCGCGCGCTGCGTCCAAGGGGTCCTTCGGTCGCGATGTGCACCGCAACTTCCGTCGCCGGTGGCGACCTCCGCCGCCAGCATGCGTCCGAGACGAAGCTGCGGCATCACCGCCAGCCGGATGCCGTCGTAGCCGGGGCAGGGGACGGTCAGGAAGCGATCTGGGGCCAGAACGACGGTCTGGTGGCCGCCTCGCGCCAGTTCACGGTTGGTCGCCTCGACCGTCCGCACGACGCCGTTGACCTGCGGCGCCCAGGCATCGGTGACGGTGACGATCTTCAGGTCGTGACCTCCATCGGCGAAGCGGTGGCGCTGCTCCTGGCCAGCAGTTCCGCGGGCTCAGCGGCGTGCGCCGGCTCGGGTTCGTTCTCGGACCAGTGCGGGACGGGAGCGCCGGGAGAAAGAATCTCGTTCCAGCGCACGATCCGCAGTTCGCCGTCGAACGTCTCCACGATCGCCGTCAGGCTCTCGACCCAGTCGCCGCTGTTGCAGTAGAGCAGCCCGTCGACGGTGCGGATCTCGGCGTGGTGGATATGGCCGCACAGCACACCGTCGTAGCCGTGCCGGCGCGCCTCGCGTGCAAGTACCTGCTCGAAGCTGCTGATGAAGCTCACCGCGTTCTTCACCTTGTGCTTCAGGTAGGCCGACAGCGACCAGTACCCGAGGCCCAGCCGTGCCCGGACCGTGTTGAAGTGCCGGTTGAGCCACAGCACGAAGTCGTACAGCCGGTCGCCGAGGTGCGCGAGCCACCTGGCGTGGCAGATCACGCCGTCGGCGAGGTCACCGTGCACGACCCACAGCCGGCGTCCGTCGGCGAGGCGATGCTCGACGTGGTCGCACAGCGAGATGCCGCCGAACTCCAGTCCGACGAACTGGCGCCCGAACTCGTCGTGGTTGCCGAGCACGTAGACGACGCGCGTGCCCTTGCGCGCCTTGCGCAGCACCTTCTGCACCACGTCGTTGTGGGTCTGCGGCCAGTAGAACCCGTTGCGCATCGCCCAGCCGTCGATCACGTCGCCGACGAGATACAGCACGTCGGACTCGTTGTGGCGCAGGAAGTCGAGCAGGTAGTCGGCCTTGCAGCCGCGGGTGCCGAGGTGCACGTCCGAGATGAAGATGGCGCGGTAGCGGTGGCCGGTCTGGCGAACTGCGGTGCGGCTGCCCCCTGCCGGTGCGTTTGCGCGGCGAGCGGAGTCGAAAACGGCCGTCAGTGCAGAGCCCTGTCGCGTGTACCCGGCGAGGAACTGGAAACGCATGTTGCGTAGATACTAGGCACCACGCGTGACATGCCGGTTACGGCGCCGTTCTTCGTCCGGCTTGACCTTAGGCAACCGTGCCGCGTCTGCAACGCGTCCGTCATCAGCACATGGCCGCCGGCAGCCGATATTCTTGCGCTTAAGGTCGGGCACTCAGATGGCGAGGCGCGATTCGGTGCAGGTGGTCGCGCGTGATGCACGCGGTGTCCACGTGCGCGTCCGCGGCCTGCTCGGGTCGCCGGCGCTGGCGAACTGGATCGAGACGCAGGGCAGCCGCTTCGGGCTGGCGGCTGCCGGCCTCCGGGCCAGCAGCGGTACCGGGAAGGTGCGGCTGCACGCCGCGCGCGGGTTCGACCCGCTGCCGCCCCTGCAGCGCTGTGTCCGGGCTTTCTACGGCGACGAAGTTTGTGTGCCTCCTCACGCCGTCGCGCGTGTCGCGGCGCTGCGCCCGCCATCGCCGCCCACTGCGCAGAAACGGTTGCGCGGCGCGGCCGCGCCGTCGACGCCGCCTGCGCGGGCGGAGCATGCTCGGGCGTCCGGCGGCGCTGCCGATTGGCACGCGGTGCCTTTGGCCCGTCTGTGGCAATTGCTCGGCAGCGATGCCGCCGGCCTGACCACTCGCGAGGCGGCGCAGCGCCTCGAGCGCGACGGCGCCAACCGCATCCACGACATTGCCGGACGCAGCGACGGCGAGATCCTGGTCGACCAGTTCAAGTCGGTTCCGGTCGCGCTGCTGGCCGGCTCCGGCGCCGTGGCGATGGCCAGCCGCGCGTGGGCCGACGCGGCGGCGATCGGCACCGTCGTCGCCGCGAACGCCGGCATCGGCTTCTACACCGAGCGCAGGGCCGAGCAGACGGTGACCAGCCTGCGCAAGCTCACGCCCGGCGAGGCGCGCGTGCTGCGCGACGGCGAAGAGGTGCATGTCTCGTCGCACGACGTGGTGGCGGGCGACGTGCTGATCCTGCAACCGGGTACCTCAGTGGCCGCCGATGCGCGGGTCATCGAGGCGTACCGGCTGTCGACCAACGAGGCGCCGCTCACCGGCGAGAGCCGGCAGGTGCGCAAGGAGGCGGCCGACGCCGTGCCGGCGGCGGCGGCCATTGGCGAGCGGCACAACATGGTGTTCATGGGCACGGTCGTATCGGGCGGGATGGGCAAAGCCGTCGTGGTCGCCACCGGCGAGCACACCGTGCTCGGCGGCATCCGCCGCATGGCGCAGGCTGCCGAACAGCCGTACACGCGGCTGCAGACGGAACTCGACGGCCTTGGCCGCAGTCTCGCGATCGGCGCGGCCGGGCTTTGTGCCGGCGTCTTCGGCATCGGCCTGCTGCGCGGCCGCGCTGCCGGGCCGCTGCTGCGCACTGCGGTATCGCTCGGTGTGGCAGCGATTCCGGAAGGCCTGCCGACGGTCGCCACCAGCCTGCTTGCGGCCGGCATCCGCACGCTGCAGCAGCGCAACGTCTTCGCACGCAAGCTCGACGCCGTCGAGAACCTCGGCGCGGTGGACGTGGTGTGCTTCGACAAGACCGGCACGCTGACCGAGAACCGGATGCGGGTCGAGTCGCTGGTCATCGGCGAGAAACGGGTGCGGGTGGCCGCCGGTGCGGCGCTGGCGCTGTCCGACGATTGGCTGCGGGTCGCCGCGCTCAACAACGAGCTCGAGGCCAGCGGTGACGGCGGCCTGACCGGTTCAGCGACCGAGATGGCGCTGGTCGAATTCGCGCAGGCGCAGGGTGCTGACGTGCGGGCGCTGCGCCGCCGCCATCCGCGGCTGGCAGTCAAGCACCGCTCGGAGCACCACCCGTACATGGTCACGCTGCACGGCCCGGGACAAGGCGGCCTGCTGCTGACCGTGAAGGGACGGCCGCAGGAGGTGCTGGCGCGAAGCACGCACTGGTATGACGGCAGGCGCGTTCGTCCGCTGACCCCCGCGCGGCGGCGGCAGCTTCTGGAGCACAACGACGAGCTGGCCGCCGCGGGCCATCGCGTGCTCGCGTTCGCCGTGCGTCGTCAGGACAACCGTCAGCTCGGCAAGACGCGAGAGCTGACCTGGCTCGGACTGGTCGGGCTCGGCGATCCGGTGCGCGCTGGCATTGCCGAGTCGATCGCCCGCTTCAAGGCCGCCGGCATCCGCCCGGTGATGCTGACCGGCGACCAGCCCGGCACGGCGCAGGCGGTGGCCGACCAGATCCGGCTGGCCGGACCGCATTCGGTCGTCGATGCCGGCGCGCTGCCCGAAGATGCGGCGTCGCTGGGCGAAGCGGTCGACGCGGCGGCCGGCTTCGCCCGCACCAGCCCGGGCATGAAGCTTTCGATCATCAAGGCGCTGCAGGCGCGTGGTCACGTGGTGGCGATGACCGGCGACGGCATCAACGACGGACCGGCGTTGAAGACGGCCGATGTGGGTGTGGCGATGGGCGTGTCGGGGACCGACTTCGCGCACGCGATGAGCGACCTGGTGCTGCAGGACGATCACCCGGACGGGCTGTTGACGGCGATCGCCGAAGGCCGCACCGCGTATCTCAACGTGAAGAAGGCGGTGCGCTACCTCGTCGCAACCAACGTCAGCGAACTCGCCGCCACGGCACTGTGCGTGGCGGCCGGCCTGCCGGAGCCGCTCGATCCGCTGGCGCTGCTGTGGACCAACATCATCACCGACGTGTCGCCGGCGATCGCGCTCGGGCTCGAGCCGCCCGAGCCGGACATCCTCGAGCGGCCGCCGTTTCCGCGCGCCGAAGGCTTCCTGCAGCGCGCCGACTGGCAGCGCGTCGCGGTCGATGGCGGCATGATCACTGCGGCGACGCTGGCCGCCTACCTGTACGGCATCGCCCGCTACGGACCCGGCCCCCGCGCGCGCACGCTGGCTTTCATGACGATGACCAGCGGGCAGTTGCTCTATGCGCTGTCGGCGCGCTCCGATTCACCGCTGACCATCGTGGGCAACAGCCGCTTGCGCGCCAACCCCTGGCTGGCGCGCACCGTCGTCGTTTCGCTGGCGGTGCAGGCCGGCACGGTGCTGTTTCCTCCGTTGCGCGCGCTGCTGCGCACGACCCCGATCGGGCTGGCGGATGCCGGCGTGATACTGACCGCTGCCGCGGCGCCCGTGCTGGCGCGCGAGGCGCTGAAGCGGTTGCGCGGCGCGGACCAAAGCGAGGCGAAATGAGCACGGCGACGATTGCTCACGAAACAGCGAACCGGCTGCGGTTGAGACTGCCGGCGGACGCCGATCTGGTGGCGTTGCACGACGCGCTGGAAGCATTGCCGGGCATCACCGCGCTGCGTGTGGCGCGCGCGGCGCGCTCGGTCGTGGTCACCTACGACGGTCGTGCCGCTACGCGCCGCGAGGTGCTTGCCCGCGCCCGGCGGCACTCCGTCGCCGTTGCCGCGCAGGACCGCAGGCGACCCGCGCGCGCGTCGGGACTGCCGCTGGAGACGGCCTTGCTGGCCGGCGCGCTCGTGCCGCTGCTGCCGAATCCGTGGCGGCCGGCTGCCGCGGTGGCACTGGTCGGCGCGAACACGATCGGCGCGTTGCGCACGGGCGCCGAGCCGGCCGGGGCCGTACTCGACGGCATCGCGCTCGCCTCCACCGCGCTGACCGGTCACCCCCTGACGGCGACGACGTCGCTACTGGTCGGTGCCGCGGCCGAGCGCTGGCGCGATTCGCTCGTCGACGATACCGATCGACTGCTCGCACAACTCACGCCGGCCGAGGCCACCACCTACCGCGTCCGGCGCGGCGCGCGGACGGGAGGCCGAACGATGGCGCTGGAGCCCGCGTCGCTGCAGCCCGGCGACCGCCTGCGACTGAATGCCGGCGACGTCGTGCCGGCCGACGGCGTGGTGACCGCAGGCGAGGGTGCAGTGGCCGACTGGCTGGCGTCGGATCGTGAACTCGCCGTTCGCGCCGGACACCGCATCGGTTCGGGCGAGCGGCTGGCGCGCGGCTCGCTGACGCTGCGCGTCGAGCGGCCGGCGGCGGCCTCGCGCGCGGCGCGGCTGCGCGCGCACATGCGCCACGCGCTGCGTTCGCGCGAAACGGCCGGTCCGCTGACCCCCGACCTGCAGCGTCTGGTGGCGCTGCCGATCAGTGCCGGTGGTCTGGTACTGGCGTTGACCGGCGACACGGCGCGCACCGCATCGATGCTGCAGGCCGATCCGCAGTACGGCCTGCAGCTGGCGCATCCGGTAGCGCGCGCGGCGTCGCTGTATGCCTCGGCGCGGCACGGGGCGCTGATGAGCGGGCTCGACGCGATCGAGAGGCTCGCGGCAGCAACGACCTTCGCCTTCGAAGACGTCGGCGTGCTCGGCGATTCGACCTGGCACATCGAGCGCGTCATCGCCAACGAGGCGTACATCGACGTAACCGTCGCCACGCGGTGGCTGCTCCAGCTGATGGGCGCGACAGGCGAAACCGATGCGCTGGGCGGCTTTCCCGACGAACGCGTGGCGGCCTGGCGCGAGCACGGTGCGGTGCTGCCGATGCGGGACGAAGGCGGGGTGAAGCGTGTGCTGCACGTCGGCGGCGCGCAGTTGCTCGCCCGCACCTGGGGCATCGAGCTGACCGAACCGGACCGGCGCAGCCTCGTGCGGCGCCTGGGAATCGTGCAGGACGGGCGTCTGCTGGCCACCGTGCATCTCGGCTGCCGCCTGCGGCCGAACGTGAAGAAGGAGTTCGACGCACTCCGCGCGCTGGGAGCAAGACGGATTGCCGTATTCACCGAGGATCCGGCGGCGACGCCGGCCAAGGCGCTCGTCGGGCTCGGCGCGGATGCCGTGGTGAGCAGCGACCGCGCGGCGCAGGAGCGCTGGCTGGACGACGCGGTTGACCGCGGCGAGCGCGTGGCGCTGGTACACACGGGGCTGCGCGACATCCTGCCGCCGGGTGGGCTCAGCCTGTGCCCGATCGACGCCGAGGCGGGCGCGCATGGCGTGCTGCTCGGCGATCCGCTGGCTGCGCTGCTGTCGGCGCGCGCCGAGGCGGCGCGGCTGCGGCGCGCGCTGCGCTGGCAGTTCGGCGGATCGGTGACCGCGAACTCGGTGCTGATGGTGCTGGCGGCGATGCAGGCTGCGTCACCACTGGCGATCAGCGCGCTGCGCCACGGATTTGCATTGCTGCTGCTGCAGCAGAGCGCGCAGCTGGCGCGCGCGAGCGCGCCGCCGGCGCCGGCCCGGCTGCAGCCCGCGGCACGGCCGCGCAGGCGAATCGATAGCAAGACCCTCAGGAGCAGACCATGATCGATCTGAAAGACTTCGCCCGCCCGCCCGTTCTGCTGGCGCTGGCCGGAACCGCTGCCGTGGGTTTTGCGGCCGGCTACCTGCTTGGCCGCGACCCGCAGTTCCTGCGCCGCGTGCTTGCAGCCGCCGCGCAGGGATGGGAACAGACGCGCTTGGCCGTCGCCGAAGCGCGCGAGGACCTTGCGGACCAGTGGGCCGAGGCGACCGAGTCTGCGCGGCACGAGATCGAGGACGCCGCGTTTGCGGCCGGCCCTGCCGCGGCTGCAGCCACTGCGACGACGCTTACGCCGGCGCCGGTGCAGGCAGCACGCGAAACTGCCGCGCCTGCGCGCAGGACCAAGCGCAGTCGCTCCACGACGCCGCGCCGGGCTCGCACGACCACCACGCATTGAGGCGGCACTTCGGCCGCGTCCCGGATGGGCTGCGGAAGAGGGCAGGCGCTGCGCTTTTTCCGGCGCAGTCGCCCTCGGAGGGTTGGCACGAGCTTGTCACAAAGCGCCTGCATACTGCGCTGCCTGCCATGATTGCGGCGACGATGAAGCGCCAACGGCCGCGCGAGCGAGGCGGTGCCGTCAGGACATCGGTGTGAAGCATCCCGGATGGTGGATGCCACCGCTCTCCGGGCCCGCCGCTCGCGCGCCCGGCGTTGGGGGCCGAATCGGGATTCAGGTGCTGCCGCCGGGCGCGGCATTCTGCGGTGTGCCTGCCTGAGGATCGCTGCCGCCAACGCTCTTTTCCGGAATGACCGCGCTCAATGCGAAGTCGACGAGCTTCAGTCGCGCGGCGTAGTAGCGGTCGAGCCTCCAGTCGCGCAGCAGATCGAGCGCCATTTCGAACGCGTCGTAGTCCATCGCGTACAACTCGGCGAGCGAGTACGACCTCTCTTCGGCGAGCGCGGCGACGAGGCGCGCCAGCGCCTTCGATGAAGGCGCGTCGGGATTCTTTTCGAGATGTTTGCGGATTGCCTTGATCGCGTTCATGGGTTCGGTGCGTGCGGCTCGCCGATTGATACGCGCCCGGGGCGTGCGCGGATGCGCAAAGGCTACCAGCGCGCCGAGGGACACACCACCGGTCGCGTGTGACATGTCATCGGACGGAAGGAGCGCATTGCAGGGGTCGGGCGCGCCGCGTTCATCCTGTCGTCATCGAACTGGAACACCGTAGTCACATGACACCGCCACCATGCCGGCTTTCCAACGGCGGAGGTCCGCATGTCGAAGCACGAAGACGATGGCGTCAGCAACACGTCCGGCAATGTCCATCTGGAGTCACTGGTAGGGCACAGTCCGGCGAATCCGTCGCGGCGGGACGCGATGCGCCGCGGCTTCGGCCTGGCGACGATCTCGTTCCTCGGTACCGGTTCGGCGGCGGCGCTGAGCGCGTGCGGCGGTAGCGATGATGATCCGGCGCCGACGACCTCCCGCCCGCTCGGTTTCTCGGCGGTCAACACGTCGACGGGCGACGGCGTGATCGTGCCGTCCGGTTACTCGGCGCAGACGATCCTGCTGTGGGGAGACCCGATCCGCGCCGGCACCCCGGCTTTCGCCAAGGACGCCTCGCAGGGCTGGCAGGAGCAGGAGCAGCAGGTCGGCGACAACCACGACGGCATGCATTACTTCGGCCTGAACGCGGCGGGCGACGGCCCCGGCACGCGCAGCGACGAGGGCCTGCTGGTCATGAACCACGAGTACATCAACGTCGAGTACCTGTACGCGCCGGGAGGCGACCCCGGCAACTGGCTGCTGCCGTTCACCGCCGAGAAGGTGCGCAAGGGCCTGGCGGCGCACGGCGTGTCGGTCGTGCACGTGCAGCGCGCCACCGACGGCACGGTGAGCCACCGGCTCGACTCGCGGTACAACCGGCGCGTCACCGGCTACACGCCGATGGAGGTGCGCGGACCGGCCGCCGGCCACCCGCTGCTGCAGACGGCCGATGATCCGAGCGGCCGCGAGGTGCTCGGCACCCTGAACAACTGCGCCAACGGCTACACGCCGTGGGGCACGTACCTCACCTGCGAAGAGAACTTCAACGGCTACTTCGGCTGGAACGGCAGCCGCACGCGGACCGCGCTCGAGGCGCGCTACGGCATCTCGCAAAACGGCTTCGGCTACCTGTGGCACACCGCCGATGCGCGCTTCGACGTCAATGCCACGCCGAACGAGCCCAACCGCTTCGGCTGGGTGGTCGAGATCGATCCGTTCGAGCCGGACTCGAAGCCGGTGAAGCGCACTGCGCTCGGCCGCTTCAAGCACGAGAACGCCGAGCACGTGATCGCCGCCGACGGCACCGTGGTCGTCTACATGGGCGACGACGAGCGCAACGAGTACATCTACAAGTTCGTCTCCAGCGGCAGGTTCGACGCCGCCAACCCGCGCGCCGCGGCCAACCGCAACCTGCTCGACAGCGGCACGCTCTACGTAGCCAAATTCGAAGGCACGGTCGGCACCGGCCGCGGCGCCGGCACCTGGATACCGCTGGTGTATGGCCAGAACGGCCTGACCGCCGAAAACGGCTTTCCCGACCAGGCATCGGTCCTGATCAATACGCGCGCGGCGGCGGATCGGGTCGGCGCGACGATGATGGATCGCCCGGAATGGATCTCGGCCAACCCGAACAAGCGCGGCGAGGTCTGCTGCACGCTGACCAACAACAGCCGCCGCGGCACCACACCGCCGAGCGCCAACGCGGCCGACGGCAGCACGCCCGCCGACGGTGCCCGTCCGCCGGTCGACGCGGTCAACCCGCGCCCGAGCAACACCTGGGGCCACATCGTGCGCTGGAACGAGGCCAGCGGCGACCCGAAGGCGACCACCTTCTCGTGGGACCTCTTCCTGCTCGCCGGCCAGCCGGGTGTGACCGGGGAGCGTGCGCCGTCGTCGAACATCAACGCCGAGAACCTGTTCAACAGCCCCGATGGCCTGTGGTTCGACCGCAACGGCCGGCTGTGGATCCAGTCCGACGGTGCCTACACCAACGCCGGCGACTACGCCAACATGGGCAACAACCAGATGCTGTGCGCCGATCCGGCCACTGGCGAGGTACGGCGCTTCCTGGTCGGACCGTCGGCCTGCGAGGTCACCGGCGTAACGATGACGCCCGACAGCCGCACGATGTTCGTCAACATCCAGCACCCCGGCGAGACCGGCAGTCACCCGAACTTCCCGCGCAACCCGGCCACCGGCCAGCAGCAGACCGGTACGCCGCTGACGGCCAACCAGATCGCCCGCGATCCGACGCGCTTCTCGCGCTTCCCCGAGGGCGGCAGCTCCGGCCGGCCGCGCTCGTGCACGGTGGTGATCCGCAAGCTGGACGGCGGCGTGATCGGTACCTGAGGCGGCGGCCGTCTCCTTCCCTTGCGCCGGGTCGCGTGTCGCTGCGCGGCCCGGTTGCCGTTTCTTCCCGGCCAGCAGCGTCGCCACGGACGTGCGGTGAGCCGACGTCACGCGCCGCGGTCGGCGGCGCTGCCGCGCATCGCGGCAGCGCCCGACAATATCTTCCCCAGTATCGCCGGTACCTCGAAGACCGCCCGGTTGGTGTACGCGCGCAGGTTGCGCCGGTACGCGGGCAACCGACCGACGAGTTCGACCACGGTGGCGCGGATGTCGCGGAACGAGTCGTGCACGACGCCGAAGCCGTTGTCGCGCACCCACTGCGTGTTGTAGCGCTCCTGCGGCATCGTCCACGCATTGCGCACGGTGACCACCGGCAGGCCGAGCTGCACCGCCTCGGTGAGACTCGCCGGCCCCGGCTTGCCGATGAGGAAGTCGCCCAGCTGCAGGTAGTGCACGACGTCGGGAGTGAACTCGAGCACGAGGCGGGGTGCCGACGCCCCGGCGCGGCGCAGGCGGCTCGCCAGCCCGGCGTTGTGGCCGCACATCAGGATCAGCTGCATGTCGGGCAGCTGCCGCTCGATGTCGAGCATCACGCGCGGGCCGTGTCCGCCGAACATCACAACGCCCGTCGGCCGCGACGGTTCGAGGCCCAGCCGGCGCCGCTCGGCGTCGCGGTCGGCGAGCGGTGGCCGGTAGAACTCGGGGCGGATGATCATGCCCGAGGTGAGATGGATGCGCGCGGCCGGGTAACCCATCGCGGCCGCCTGCTGCGCCGCGCGCGGCGTGCCGCAGACGATGTGCTGCTCCTGCCCCGGCTCGATCCAGAAGTTCGGCGGGTGGTCGGCCAGGTCGGTCATCACGGTGACGTAGGGAACGCCGCGCAGTGAAGCGGCGACGCTGTCGTACAGCACGCGGTTGAAGTTGGGCACCAGCGAGACGACGAGGTCAGGCTCGGTGCGCTGCCAGTGACTCTGAAGAACGCGCAGCATCGCTGAGTGGCCGAGCCGGATCATCCGCTGTAGCAGCTTCAGTTCCTGCGCGAGGCCGAGCGTCCAGCCTCGCTGCAGCCGCACGTTGTACAGGTGCTCGGGGGCCACGCCTGTGATGCGGCGGAAGACATCCTTCGAATCGAGCACCTCCGTGAGGTTGACCCGGCGCACCTGCCATGGCCGGCCCTGCTCGAGAATCGCCGCCTCCAGCGCCTGCGCGCTCACGCGGTGACCACCGCCCGCATTGAAGTAGACGAGGTCAACCCTCTTGCGCGCCGGGCCATGCGGTGGGTGCGACGGGGCCGCTTCGGTCGGCGCACGTTCGGGCAGCGAGGTCGTGTGGTCCAGCATCGTGTCTTCCGCCAGTCAGCGGTCGAGCCGTCGCATCAGGCGCTGGCCCATGCGGATCGGCGCTCCCGAAGCGACGCCTTCGCACAACGCAAAGCCGCGCGGGGCGAAGACGAGGATCGTCGAGCCGTGCTGGAACCAGCCCATCTCCTGGCCCTTCGCCAGCCGGGCCTCGCTGAAAATCTCGCGCGGCCCGCGGTAGCGACGGTGCAGCAGCAGGTCGAGGAAGTGCAGCCGGATGCCTGCCACCAGGATGGCGGCGACCGGGACCAGCGTGATCACCTGCCGGTCACTGCGCAGTCGGGTGCGGATCACGGCGCGTTCGTTGCGGCAGTAGAGCCGCTCGATCCAGGCGACCGCCGGCGGGTTGACGTTGAACGCGTCGCCCGGGATATGCGTCACGTGCTCGACCGTGCAGTCGTGCGGCGCGTGAAAGCGGTGGTACATGCCCGCCGTCAGCCGCAGCGTCGCGTAGCAGCCGCTGCGGTAGTGCCGGGCCAGCGCAGCGTCGCAGAAGAGGTCGTCGAGCGTGTAGGTGAGGCCCTTGGCCTGGTAGACCGCCGTGCCGAACACCGGCCCGCAGGCGCCGACGATGGCGTCGCACGGGCTCGCCAGCACCGCCGGGTCGGCGTCGATCGGCCGCGCGCCGCTGCGCAGTTCCCGCGTGAAGCAGTCGTGCACGCTGTCGAAACCCGACTTCTTCGCGTCGGTGAGGTCGAGGCCGCCGAAGCGTCGCCACAGGGCGATCGACAGGTCGCGCACCAGCGGCTGCCTGATCCGGCTGAACCAGCCCATGAAGCGGGTCAGCGCCGCGCGCGGCACACGGTTGGTCAGCACGAAGTTAAGCCGATCCATCGCGCCGAGGCGGTCTGTTGCCGTTTGCATTTTCACGCGGCTGTCAACTTGGCCTGCTATCCACGTGCATCGAAAAGGTGACGCCGACCATGGACCAGAGCTACCTCGCGTATGCACTCGCAATCGCCGCGCTCGGAGCCTCGCTGCCGCTGGCCAGGCGGCGGCTCGAACTGTCGCTGGCCAAGCATCCTTCGCTCGCCGGCCACGCGAAAATGGCCCGCCGCATGGCGACGTGGGTTCCCGGCTATGCCTACGACGAGCGGCGCTTCTTCAACGCCGACGGCGCCTCCGCCGAGACCGAGGCGCGCCGCCGCGCCGGCTTCCGTCGCCTGTGCGACCTCTATCGCGAGCGCTTCCCGGACAGCGCGGAGCTGACCGCGCAGGCGCGCGAGGGCCTGTCGGACCTGCAGTTCACCAGCGCCTACCGCGTGCCGTTCCAGTTCAGCGGCTACCTGCGCGGGCGCCTGAAGCTCGGCAGCTTCGTGCAGGCCTCCAGCGGCGTCACGGTCACCGATCTCGACGGCAACGTCTTCTACGACCTGACCGGCTCGTACGGCCTGAACGTCTTCGGCTACGACTTCTACAAGGAATGCATCGCCGAGGGGGCGGCGCGGGTCGCGCGCCTCGGGCCGGTGCTCGGCGCCTACCACCCCTGCGTGGCCGACAACGTGCGGCGGCTGCGCGACATCTCCGGCATGGACGAGGTGTCGTTCCACATGTCCGGCACCGAAGCGGTGATGCAGGCCGCGCGGCTGGCCCGCTATCACACGCGGCGCACGCACATCGTCCGCTTCACGGGCGCCTATCACGGCTGGTGGGACGACGTGCAGCCCGGCCCCGGCAATCCGACGCCGGCGCGCAGCACCTACTCGCTGAAGGAGATGGATGCCGGCACGCTGCGCGTGCTGTCGACCCGCCGCGACATCGCGTGCGTGCTGGTCAATCCGCTGCAGGCCCTGCATCCGAATGCCAACCCGCCCGCCGATTCGTCGCTGGTCGACAGCGGCCGCCGTGCCGCCTTCGACCGGCAGGCCTACGCGGACTGGCTGCGCGACCTGCGCCGCGTCTGCAGTGAACGCGGCATCGTGCTGATCTTCGACGAGGTGATGGTCGGCTTCCGCCTGGCGCGAGGCGGGGCGCAGGAATACTTCGGCGTCCGCGCCGACCTCGTCACCTACGGCAAGACGCTCGGCGGCGGGCTGCCGGTGGGCGTGCTTTGCGGAAGGCGCGAACTGATGAAGCGCTTCCGCGACGACCGGCCGGCCGACGTCTGCTTCGCGCGCGGGACCTTCAACTCGCATCCGTACGTGATGGGTGCGATGAACGCCTTTCTGCAGCGGCTCGACCGGCCCGACGTGCAGGCCGTGTACGCCGGCCTCGACGAGCGCTGGAACGGCCGCGCGGCGGCGCTGAACGCCCGCCTTCATGATCTGGGCCTGCCGGTGCAGGTGGCCAACCTGTCGTCCATATGGACCATCCTCTACACGTTGCCGTCGCGCTACAACTGGATGCTGCAGTTCTATCTGCGCGCCGAGGGACTCGCGCTGAGCTGGGTCGGCAGCGGACGCCTGATCTTCAGCGCCGGCTTCCCGGATGCCGATTTCGGCGAGGTCAGCCGGCGCTTCATCGCGGCCGCGGTGGCGATGAAGGCGGACGGCTGGTGGGATGCGCCGGCGCCGAGCAACAGATCGATCCGACGCGGGCTCCTGCTCGAGATGCTGCGCCAACGGCTGTGAGCTTCAGCGGTTCTGGTGGGCGATCTCGCGGTCGGTCAGTTCGCCGCGAAGCAACTGCAACGGGGCGCGGTAGTACAGCTTGATGTCGTGAAACGGGTCGGTCAGTATCTTCGTCATCCACACGAGACCGGTCGGCACGTCCTTGAGGAAGAACAGGTGGACCGTGCGGAAGAGCAGGCCGCCGACGCCCAGCGCAAGCCACATTGCGCCGACCTGGCGGACGAATTCGCCGAACGATGCGCTCGGTTCGATCAGGCCGAACAGCGTCGGCTCGGCCAGCAGGAGCAGCGGCGCGCCAGCCCACAGGCTCATCAGCACCACCTTGCGGCGCAGGTTGTAGCCGACCTTGATCGCTTCCTTGTACTCGTGGGTCGCGTGGTTGACCTCGTCGTAACCCTTTGGCTCGAAGAAGAAGTGGCCGGCCTGGCGGCTCGTCATCGACACCAGCCAGCCGATCAGCGCTGCCAGCACCGGATCGGTGAACAGCAGTGCGTAGGCCGTGAGGAAGCTGACGGCGCTGACCAGATGAAGCGACTGATTGACGCGGCTGTGGTGGTAGTAGCGGTGGTCGTCCCAGCGTTGGGTCTGCAGCGCATGCAGGAATTCCTTCACGGTATCTCCTTGGCGGATTGAACCAGACCGCTGGACGGGACCAGCGTGACGGCATGGTGACTGTCACGCATGAATGCACGATGACGCGATCGTGTCGGGAAGAAGACAGCCGGCTCCGGTCATCGTGCTGTCGCCGAAGGCGGGCAGGATCGCCGCGTGATCGAATCCATCGACCCGGTCATCATCGTCGACGAGGTTCCGGCCACGCGCCGGTCGCTGCGCGTCGCCTTCGTCACCGAGACCTATCCGCCGGAGGTGAACGGCGTCGCCGCCACCATCGCCCGGGTCATCGAGGGGCTGCGGGCGCGCAACCACGAGGTGCAGCTGATCCGGCCGCGCCAGCATCACGCCGACGGCAGCGCTACGGGCGACCGCTTCCACGAGGTGCTGATGCGGGGCATGCCGATCCCCCGCTATCCGAACCTCAAGATGGGACTGCCGTCGAAGCGCGCATTGGTGCAGCTATGGACGATGCGCCGCCCCGACCTCGTGCACATCGCCACCGAAGGCCCGCTGGGATGGTCGGCGCTGCAGGCAGCGCACCGCCTCAAACTGCCGGTCACTTCGGATTTCCGCACCAATTTCCACGCCTACAGCAGGCACTACGGCATCGGCTGGCTGCACAAGCCGATCATGGCGTACCTGCGCAAGTTCCATAATCTCGCGCATTGCACGATGGTGCCGACCGAGGGACTGAAGCGTGCGCTGGTCGAGTACGGTTTCCGCAACCTGATCGTGCTGTCGCGTGGCGTCGACACGCAGCTGTTCGACCCCGCGCGGCGCAGCGAGGAATTGCGCCGCAGCTGGGGCGCGTCGGCGCATTCGCTGGTCGTCCTGCACGTGGGGCGGCTGGCACAGGAGAAGAATCTCGGCGCGCTCGCCGGTGTGTACCGCGTGATGCGCCGCGAGAACGCGGCCGTGAAGCTCGTGCTGGTGGGCGACGGGCCGGCCCGCAGATGGCTGCAGTCGGAGTGCCCGGACGCGCACTTCGCCGGCATGCGCACGGGCGACGACCTGGCTGCCCACTATGCATCGGGCGACCTGTTCGTCTTCCCGAGTACGACCGAGACCTTCGGCAACGTGACGCCGGAGGCCATGGCCAGCGGCCTGCCGGTGCTCGCCTACAACTACGCGGCCGCCGGCACGCTTATCCGTTCCGGCGACAACGGCATGCTCGCGAAATTCAATGACAGCCGCGACCTCGTCGAGTGCGCGGCCCGGCTGGCACAGGATCCGGCGCCGCTGCGCAGCATGGGCCTGCGCGCGCGGGAGACTGCGTGCGCCATGGGCTGGGACCGCATCGTCGAACAGATCGAGTCGGTGTTCATCGCGACGATCAACGAAGGGCCGCTGGCCCGTCGGGCGCCGCTGCTGCAAGCACAGCTTCCGGCGCGCTGAGACGACCGACGCGACGCCGGCGCATCAAGCGGCGTGGCGCCGACTCGGGCTAGCGCGAGCCGGCGCCGAAGTCGGGCTTTCTCGCCTTGGCGGCGTAATAGCGATCGATCCGCCAGTCCCGCAGAGCTTCGATTGCGAGTTCAAAGGCCTCGTAGTCGATCTGATACAGGCTCGAAAGCGGAAACTCCTTCTCCTCCTTGAGCGCTTCGAGCAAACGGTCCAGTTCGCGCGACGTGGCGGGCGTCGCACTCGATCGCTTGTACTCCTCGAGCTTTGAGATCGCAAACATAAAACCTCGTCAAAGGAAAAGGGCGGACAACGACACGCCACGCGGACGATAGCGGCCGCCATGACGGGCGCGGTGGCTACCTCGCGATACCATGATCAAGGTCAGGATCGCGTCGCTGCGACGGTGAAATCAGACTACGGATCACGGCGCGATGACATGTCATCTTCGCCGCGCGCTCGCGCTCGGCAAAGCGAGCGTCCGTTGACGATACCGTGACCGAGCCGATTTCGTGAGCCGCAAGGCACGGCGTGCCGTCTCTGCGCGTCCCTATGTCACGGGGTTGGCCGTAGTTTCCCGTAATTGCCAGGCCCGCAGTGCGCGCAGCAGCGGCCGCTTCTTGGACTGGTGCGACTGCATCCGCTTCAGGATGTCATCGAGAGTGCGCATGGCGTCGACGATGAACGGTCCCTTGTTGAGCATCACGCACTCGGCGCGCTCGCTCATCGCGGCATCGGTGATCTCCGAGCGCGACGGGCGCCCCGTCTTGGCCAGCGACTCCAGCACCTGCGTGGCCCAGATCACCGGCATGTGCGCGGCCTCGCAGGCCCAGAGGATCTCCTCCTGGACCTCGGCGAGCCGCTCGTAGCCGCACTCCACCGCGAGGTCGCCGCGCGCGATCATCACGCCCACCGCACGGTCCCTCATCGCGGCGAGCAGCAGCGCCGGCAGGTTGTCGAAGCCGCGTCGCGTTTCGATCTTGAGCACCACGCCGAGATGGCCGGCGCCAAGCTGCTTCAGCCTCGTCCGCAGCTGCTCGATGTCTGCGGGCGACTGCACGAACGACAGCCCGACCATGTCGGCGCAGTCCGCTGCCACTTCGAGATCGGCGAGATCCGTGTCCGTCAGCGCCGGGAGCGTCAGTTCGCTGTCGGGCAGATTGATGCCTTTGTCTTCGGCGAGTTTCTCGCCGCCTTCGCGGGCGTCGGTGATCTCGACTTCCATCCAGTCGGAGGTGGCTGCGCGCACGATTCCCCCGATTCGGCCATCGTCGAACCAGACGCGTTCGCCCTTGCGGACCTGCGCGAACACCTCCGGCAACGTGCAACTGATCGAGTGCGAGCGCCGGCGTGCACGCGACCGGGCACCATCGGCTGCAACGACCTCGCTGCGCGTGAGACGCAGCACATCGCCACGGCAGAGCAGCAGCGAACCCGGGCGCCGTGGCAGACCGGCCAACCGGCAGACGCGTGCGCCATGCCCGCGCCGCGGCCGCTTGAGTTCGGTTTTCGGCACGAGGTACGTCGTGTCGTCGCACCTCAGAAGAGCCCCCTGCGTTTCGCGGCGCTCTACAACTAGCTTTCGCTTGGCTGCGCGGGCATCGACCAACGTAACCACGTCACGTACGCGCAGGCCGGCCAACCACGCGGCATCGGCGGTGGCCTGCGCGGCAGCGCCGTCGATCGGCGGCGCCGACGCATCGGCGCGCAGCCCGAGCCGCGCCGGTTCGATCACTCGCCCGAAGTCGTCGCGCTTCGGTCGCAGCTTCAGCACGGTTGGCCCGGGCGGCAGCGATTCGGTCCGCAGCTTGGGTCCGCCGAGGTCCATCAGGATGCGCACCGGCCGGCTGGCGGCATGCGCGGCGCGGCCGACCAGCGCGGCCATCGCCCGCCATTCGACCGGGCCGTCGTGCGCGCAATTGATGCGCGCCACGTCCATCCCCGCGGCCACCAGCTTCTTGACCAGCCCATAGTCGAGCGCAGCGTCCGAAGGCAGGGTCACCATGATGCGCACCCGGCGACCCGAAGGCGGCGCGCCGAGCAGTGCCTGGGTGTGGCGATCGAGCAGGGACTTGCTGGTGTTGATTCCGGCCGGTTCTTCGTTCCCGTGGCCGCTCCACTCCATTCCGGCCAGCCGATGCAGGATGCCGAGCGCCTTGTCGACGTTCGCCAGCACGTGCGACTCAGAGCGGCCCAGTGAGGAGATGCCAAGCCGCGCCAGTCGTTCCTGCAGCGGGCGCAGGTCGACCCGCCGCAGTTCGAGGTAGTGCACGAGGTTGCGGGCACTGGCGAGGTAAGTCGGATCGATCTGTGCCAGCATCGGCGCGAGTGCGGTCTCGCGCGCCAACAGCGCGGCGCGCAGGGCCGACAGATCGGCGATCAACGCGGCACAAGCGTCGGCATCCCAGACCGATGCATCCGCCAGCTCAGCTTTCTTGCTCATCGACAGGAATTATCGAGTGCTCGGCGTGCGCTGATTCATGATGGTGCATGAGCTCGAAGCGAAACCTGCCCATTCGAGCATCGACTCGTCGGACTTTCGCAAAGCGATCGGCGTTCCGGTCGTGGTCATCCGTCAGGGCCTATTTCATGGCGCGAGGGCCTCCGTTCTGCGCGTGCAGGACGTTCCGTTTCGTGCTGTTGCTGACGGTGGCCGGAGGGCCGACAGCGTGCTGATCGACTGTGACAGCTTGATGACAAAGACAGATTCAAGACTTGCGCGGCACGACGGGCATGACGCGGCGGCCTCGTGGCGCTCGGTGGATGCGGGGCACGTTCGCCGGCGCGACTCAAGGTGTGGCTGCTGAGGCGCGATGTCGCTGCAGTTGCGGCGCGTGCGCCAAGGCGATGCTGGCCCACACGGCGACGCTGAAGTAAAGCGACAGCCAGACGGCGTCTTCGCGCCACGCATCCCAGTCGCGCACGACCGTGCACCGCGCCAGGATCTGGCGCCATCCTTCCGGCACCGGCAGGTCTCCACAGCCCGCAGCAAGGTCCGCCTGCCAGCGCGACAGGTACATCGGCACGTCGACGAACACCATGAACAGCAGATAGAGGGCACCTCCCGCGATCGCCGCGTCGATGAAGCGGCGACTCGCGCGATCGACACGCCGCCGAAGGTTGACGAACCCGGCAACCCCAAGCGCAGCTCCGAACGCCCAGAGCGAGTTTTCGACGCCGTGGAGCAGGTAATTCGAGGTCAACACCGCGGACCAGGAGAATGCCTCGGCGACGAGGATGAGAGAAACGAGGGCGTACGCGGCCAGCCTCGTCAGGGGCCGGCCGGTCGCGGCAGCGCCCTCGTGCAGAAGTAGTGCCCACTGAGCAGCGAAGCAGAGTTCGGCGACGGTGGCGACCGAGCGCCCGACGACGATGCGCGAAATCCACGTGTCGTGCAGACACATGCGCGGTACGTCGACCATCGGCAGGATCGATCTGAAGCCGCAACCGAGGACGTAGCCGCCCGACAGCCAGACGAGCCGCCATCGTGTCGCGCCCACGCCGGCAGGCACGGACGGCCGGCGCCGTCCGAGCAGTGCCGCGGAATACGTCCATGCGGCAACGTTGAACACCGTGACTGCACAGAGACCGCACCACCAGTAGAACCATGCATTCGACATCTGCGGGCCTGATCCGGAGCAAGTTCAGTGTGTCGAACGCCCTCACCGTTCCAAGGGGCGGCCTTGACCGAGCGGCAAGGCGCCAGCGCGGGTGCCGCTGCTGCCGCCATCGGTGCGTTGCGGCGCGATGTTTGACGTTGCCCGCCGTCGCGCTCGACTGCGCCGTTTCCGCACTGTTCGACACAAGACCATCGGCTGATTGCGCGCATACCACCCGCGCGTTACCGTTTGATGACACGCTGTGCGGAGTCCACCCATTCGCCACGCTGGAGGATCCCATTTGCGAAGTTTCGTTGCGCCGCTTCTTCTTTTTCTTTCTGCCGCCTTGGCCTGGACGCAGGAGACAATGGCTCAGGACCTAGCCAGGAGCCGGGTCACGCAGGCTGAAGTGGTCGAGTTGCAGTGGCGGGCTTTCCGGGAATTCTCGCGAGCCCAGCGCGAAGACGGCGCCGCAATCGACGACGCGTCGCGAACGCTCGGCGTGGACCGGATCTTCGCGCGGCTGCTGATGGTGGCCTGGCGGGAATTTCCCGCCGCCATGTCGCTGCGCTGGGAGGTGCTGCTGACAGACGACGATTCGGTCGAGGCGCGCGCCTATCCAAGCGGGCAGATTGTGCTTTCGGCGTCGTTCTTATCGCGTTTCGTGCGCTCCGACGCCGAGCTGGCCTTCCTGCTGGGGCACGAGATGGCGCATGTGCTGCTCGAGCACGGGCGGCGCGGATACGAAGCCGCCGTCCCGTTGACCAAGCTGGCGGGGCCGGTCGATGCGCTCCTGATCGACGAAAACCTAAAGGCGAGCCTGACGCTGCGCCTGCGGCTCTATCCGGTGCTGCGCGCGCAGGAGAGCGAAGCGGATCGGGTTGGAGCGCAGCTGGCAGCCATGGCCGGCTTCGACGAGATTGCAGGCACCAGCCTGCTCGCAAGAATGGCGGCCGATGATGAAGATGGCTCGCTGACCCATGATTCGCTGCGGTCGCGCAGCGCCGCGCTGAAGTCGCCGTTGCTGCTCGAGTGAAAGACCCTCGCCTCGATCGGTGACGAACAGACTGGCCGCCCAATGACGGCGGCTGGCAAGACAGTTCCGTGCGGCTCCCATCGCGGTTTCGTTCCGGCGTCCTCGTCGAACCCCGAGGAAGGCAGTTGACCGCGAAAGCGCGCGTATGACCGGCGCCTGATCCGCTCGCCGATGATGGCCGATTATTGTGCCTAACTCATTGGTTTCATTGATTGTTCAACTTTGTTGACTTGTCATTTTGCGGTCACAAATGCGGCCTACGCTAGCGGTGCTGCATTGCAGGACTCGTTAATCCGGGTGTTCCGGATGCGCAGGTCGGTACGGACTCAATGGAGGTGTCAATGAAAATGTCGATTCTCAAGGCGGCGGTCGCCGTCGTCGCAGTTGGAGGCGTGCTGTCAACTGCACTAGCGCAGGACGTGACCGGCGCGGGTGCGTCGTTCCCGGCGCCGCTGTACGCCCGCTGGGCGGCCGATTACAACAAAGCCACCGGTAACCGGATCAATTACCAGTCAGTCGGGTCCGGCGCCGGGATTCGGCAGATCCGCGGCAAGACCGTCGATTTCGGCGCCTCCGACGCGCCGCTGAAGGACGAAGAACTGGCCAAGGACGAGATGATCCAGTTCCCCACGGTGATCGGCGGCGTGGTGCCGGTGGTCAACATCGCCGGGATCCAGACGCGTCAGATGAAGTTGTCGGGTGCAGTCCTCGGCGACATCTATCTGGGCAAGATCACCAACTGGAATGACGCGGCGATCGCCAAGCTGAACCCCGGCCTGAAACTGCCGGATGCCCAGATCTCGGTGGTCCGCCGTGCCGACGGCTCGGGAACGTCGTTCATCTTCACCAACTACCTGTCCAAGGTGAACGACGAGTGGAAGACCAAGGTCGGCGAAGGCACGGCGGTGAACTGGCCGACCGGCGCCGGCGGCAAGGGTAACGAGGGTGTTGCGGCGTTCGTGCAGCGGCTGCCGAACTCGATCGGCTACGTCGAATACGCGTACGCCAAGCAGAACAAGATGACCTACCCGCTGCTGCAGAACGCCTCGGGGAATTTCGTCGCGCCTGACGACACGTCGTTCAAGGCCGCCGCCGCCGGTGCCGACTGGTCGAAGAGCTTCTACCAGATCCTGACCAACCAGCCGGGCAACGATTCGTGGCCGATCACCGGCGCGACCTTCATCATGATGCACACAAAGCAGGACAAGCCGCAGCAGGCGGCGGCCGCATTGCGCTTCTTCGACTGGGCGTACAAGAACGGCGACCAGGTCGCGCTCGAACTCGATTACGTGCCGATGCCGGACTCCGTCAAGACCGCGATCCGCCAGCACTGGGCGAAGATCACCGACGCTTCCGGCACGCCGGTGCTCAAGTAAGCCAACCTGGAGTCGTATGAACGCGCCGGCGCTTGACATGCCGGCGCGCTTTTTTTCCGGCTCGCGTAGGAAGGGGATTTGATGGCCGCTACACTGCCTGCCGCAGCGAGCGCATCGGATGAAGCGCGTGTAATGGACTCGGGACAACCGCCGCATCAGCGCAAGGCCAGTCCGCTCGGCGACCTCGTGTTCGCCGGACTGGCGCGCGGCGCCGCGATCCTCACTCTCGGGCTGCTGGTTGCCATCCTCGTCTCCCTGTTCATCGGCGCCTGGCCGTCGATCAGGGAATACGGCGCGAGCTTCCTGTGGACCGCCGAATGGGACCCGGTGCAGGAGCGGTTCGGCGGCCTGATCATGATCTACGGCACGCTGATGACCTCGGCCATCGCGCTGATCATCGCCGTGCCCGTGAGTTTCGGCATCGCGCTGTTCCTGACCGAACTGTCGCCGCGCTGGCTGAAGCGCCCCTTGGGAACGGCGATCGAGCTGCTGGCTGCGATCCCGTCGATCGTCTACGGCATGTGGGGCCTGCTGGTCTTTGCACCGATCCTGGCGACGTACGTGCAGCAACCGCTGCAGCGCGCTTTCGGTGGCGTGCCGCTGCTCGGCACGCTCTTCTCCGGGCCGCCGGTGGGCATTGGCCTCCTGTCGGCCGGCATCATCCTCGCGATCATGATCATTCCGTTCATCGCGGCGGTGATGCGCGACGTGTTCGAGGTCACGCCGCCGATGCTCAAGGAGTCCGCCTATGGTCTCGGCTCGACGACCTGGGAGGTGGTCTCCAAGATCGTCCTGCCGTACACGAAAGCAGGCGTGATCGGCGGCATCATGCTCGGGCTCGGCCGGGCACTGGGCGAGACGATGGCGGTTACCTTCGTGATCGGCAACTTCAACCAGCTGGACAGCCTGTCGCTGTTCCAGGCGGCCAATTCGATCACTTCGGCGCTGGCCAACGAGTTTGCGGAGGCGCAGACCGGCATCCATCAGGCGTCGCTGATCTACCTGGGCCTGGTGCTGTTCCTGATCACGGCGATCGTGCTGGCGCTTTCGAAGCTGCTGCTGATGCGGCTGGAGAAAGGAGAGGGAGGGGCGAGGCTATGAGCGCCGTTGCCGAGGCCGGCCGCGCCGCAGAGCGGCGCCTGCCGATGCATCGCAAGCGCAAGCTGGTCAACGCAATTGCGCTGGCACTGTCGCTGGGCGCGATGGCGTTCGGCCTGTTCTGGCTGGTCTGGATCCTGTTCGAGACCTTCTACCTTGGCGTCAGCGGTCTGTCGTGGCAATTGTTCACCGAGTCGACGCCGGCGCCCAATGTGGAAGGCGGTGGCCTCGCCAACGCGATCGTCGGCTCATTGATCATGGTGCTGCTCGGGACTGCGGTCGGCACGCCGATCGGCATCTTTGCCGGTATCTATCTTGCGGAGTACGGCCGCAGCGGCTGGCTCGGAGCCGTGACGCGCTTCATCAACGACATCCTGCTGTCGGCGCCGTCGATCGTCATCGGCCTGTTCATCTATGCCGTGGTGGTGGCGCAGACGAAGAACTTCTCCGCCTATGCCGGCGTCCTGGCGCTGGCGCTGATCGTCATCCCGGTCGTCATCCGCACCACCGAGAACATGCTGTCTCTGATCCCCAACGCGCTGCGCGAGGCTGCTTATGCCCTGGGTGCGCCGAAATATGTCGTGATCCGCAGCGTGACGCTGAAGGCGGCGATGGCCGGCGTCGTGACCGGCGTGCTGCTGGCGCTGGCGCGCATCGCCGGCGAGACCGCGCCCCTGCTGTTCACCGCGCTGTCCAACCAGTTCTTCTCGCTGAACCTGAACGAGCCGATGGCGAACCTGCCGGTGACGATCTTCAAGTTCGCGATGAGCCCGTTCACGAACTGGCAGGAGATGGCATGGGCAGGGGTGTTCCTGATCACGATGGGCGTGCTTGCGCTGAATATCGTGGCGCGCGTGCTGTTCCGCAAGAAGCACTGACGAGGAAGCCATGGCAATGGAAGTGACCCTGAAGAACAACGGCTCGACTGCCACTGGTGCGGCGCGAGAGGCCGCGCCGCGCAGCAAGATGAGCATTCGAAAGTTGCAGTTCTACTATGGCAAGTACCACGCTCTGAAGGACATCAATCTGGAGATCGCGGAGAAGAAGGTCACGGCGTTCATCGGCCCGTCCGGCTGCGGCAAGTCGACGCTGCTGCGCGTATTCAACCGGATGTTCGAGCTTTACCCCGATCAGCGCGCCGACGGCGAAGTGATGATGGACGGCGACAACATCATTCGCTCCAAGGAGGACGTGGCGCTGGTCCGCGCCAAGATCGGCATGGTGTTCCAGAAGCCGACGCCGTTTCCGATGACGATCTACGAGAACATCGCTTTCGGCGTGCGCCTGTTCGAGAATATGTCCAAGGCGCAGATGGACGAGCGCATCGAGTGGGCGTTGCGCAAGGCGGCGCTGTGGGGCGAGGTCAAGGACAAGCTGCAGCAGGCTGGCACCAGCCTGTCCGGCGGCCAGCAGCAGCGGCTGTGCATTGCGCGCACCATCGCCGTGAAGCCCGACGTGATCCTTTTCGACGAGCCATGCTCGGCGCTCGATCCGATCTCGACGGCCAAGATCGAGGAACTGATCGACGAACTGAAGCAGGACTACACGGTCGCGATCGTGACCCACAACATGCAGCAGGCGGCGCGGGTCAGCGACTATACGGCCTACATGTACCTGGGCGAGCTGATCGAGTTCGGCGACACCGACCAGATCTTCATCAAGCCGAAGAGGAAGGAAACCGAGGACTACATTACCGGGCGCTTTGGATAGTGACGCGCGGGTGTTTCGGCAGCAGTCCATGGCTGCACGGTGAACGCAGCTTGATCAGAGCGCGGCGGATCGGAGAGATCGATGGTCACGGGTGAACACACACTGCAGAAGTACGACGTCGAACTGGAGCAGATGCGCTCGCGCATCCTGCAGATGGGCGGACTGGCCGAGTCGCAGTTCAAGCTGGCGATGGAGGCCTTCGAGGCGGCCGACGTCGAGAAGGCGGACATGGCGATCGCCAACGACCGCCGTCTCAACGAACTGCAGCTCGACCTGGACATGATGGTCAACCACCTGATCGCACGGCGCCAGCCCACTGCCGGCGACCTGCGCATGGTGATGGGCGTGGCCAAGACGATTACCGACCTCGAGCGGGTCGGTGACGAGGCTGCCAAGATCGGGCGCGCCGCAAAATGGCTGAAGGAAAAGGGCAGCGGCTTCCGGATGAATCGCATTCCGGACCTGCACCAGTCGGGCGAGATCGCGGCACGCATGCTGCACCGCTCGCTCGATGCCTTCGCGCGGCTCGACGGGCACGCGGCGGCCTCGATCATCCGCGACGATGCCGGCATCGACGAGCGCTTCCGCGCCACGCTGCGCCAGCTGATCACCTACATGATGGAGGATCCACGCTCGATCTCTTCGGCGATCGACACGGTGTGGGCGGCGAAGGCGATCGAGCGGGTCGGCGACCATGCCAAGAACATCGCCGAGCACGTGATCTTCATCGCCCATGGCACCGACGTGCGGCACGCGTCGCAGGAGGAAATTGATCGCGCCGTTGCGCAGGGGTAGTGGCCGATGGCAGGTGCGATCCTGGTGGTCGAAGACGAGCCGGCGATTCAGGAACTGGTTTCATTCTCCTGCAGCAGCAGCGGATACAAGGTCCGCCGGGCTGATTCGGTCCGGACGGCGCAGGAGGCGATCCGGCAGGAGCTTCCGGATCTCGTGATCCTCGACTGGATGCTGCCGGATCGCCCGGGCATCGAGCTGCTGCGTGATCTGCGCGGCGACGAACGGACCCGCGGCCTGCCGATCATCCTGCTGACCGCCAGGAGCGCCGAGGGCGACAGGGTGGCCGGGCTCGACGCCGGCGCCGACGACTACGTGGTCAAGCCCTTCTCGCCGCGCGAACTGGTCTCGCGGGTGCGCGCCGTGTTTCGCCGCCGCGCGCCGCAGCACAGCGGTGAAGCGCTCGGTTACGGGCCGCTGACGATCGACCCGGCACGGCACGAGGTGCTCGTCGACGGCCGGCCGGTCAAGATCGGGCTGGCCGAGTTCAAGCTGCTGAAGTTCCTGGTCGGCCACCCGGAGCGCGTGTTCTCGCGCGGGCAGCTGCTCGACAACGTGTGGGGCGATCATGTCTTCATCGAGGAACGCACGGTCGACGTGCACGTGCTGCGCCTGCGCAAGGCGCTGGCGGCGGCCGGCGCGCAGGGCCTGGTGCAGACGGTCAGGGGTCTCGGCTATCGGCTATCGGCGCGGGCCGAGCAGTAGACTGGTCGCATGAGTCGGGAGCCCCGCCACAGGATCAGGGTGATCCTGCCGGCTTTCATACGCCTCGCAGCCATCGCGATCGCCGCCCTGGCGGTCGGCGCCCTGTTCGGCGCCAGCGCGGGCCTGTGGATCGCGCTGATCGCGATCGGCCTGTTCTTCGCGCTGCACCTGCATTACCTGTCCACGCTCGGCGCCTGGCTCGAGCAGCCGTCGCTGGAGACGATTCCCGAGGGGTGGGGCAGCTGGAGCGAGGTGTTCAACCGGCTCTACAAGGCCCGCCGCACGAGCGAGGTCAACGCGCGCCGGCTCGAGGAAAGCGAGGCGCGCTTCCGTCGCACGATCAGCGCGCTGCCGGAGGGCATCGTGCTGGTCGACGCGGCGCTGCAGATCGAATGGTGCAATCCGGTCGCCGAGCAGCATCTTTCCATCCAGCTGCGGGCCGACCAGGGCCTGCGCGTCACCAATCTGGTGCGCGACCCGTCCTTCATCGCCTACATGACCTCGGGGTCGTTCGACGAGCCGTTGCTGTTCCGCCCGCTGGCGAATCCGGCGCTCGCCCTTTCGATCCGGGTGATCGAGTTCGAGCCGGCGCGCTCGATCATCATGTCGCGCGACGTCACGCAGGCCGAGCGCCTCGACGCGATGCGCCGCGACTTCGTGGCCAACGTTTCGCACGAGCTGCGCACGCCGCTGACGGTGGTCAACGGCTTTCTCGAGACGTTGCTCGACGCCGAGCCGCCGCTCGACGAGACGCGGCAGCGGCACCTGCAGCTGATGCACGAGCAGGCGTCGAGAATGAACCGGCTCGTCGAGGACCTGCTGATGCTCTCGAGGCTCGAGGCCGAAGAGACGCCGCTGGCGGAGGACGACGTCGACGTGCCCGCGCTCGTCGCCGAACTGGAGGCGGAGGCGCGCGCGCTGTCCGGCGGTCGGCACCAGATCGCCAGCACGGCCGAGCCGATCCGTGTACGAGGCAGCCGGGACGAACTGCGCAGCGCCTTTGGCAACCTCGTCTCCAACGCGATCCGCTACACGCCCTCCGGAGGTCGCATTGCGCTGGGCTGGCGAAAGTACGAGGACGGCGCGGTGTTCGAGGTGCAGGATTCCGGCATCGGCATCGCGCCGGAGCATCTGCCCAGGCTGACCGAGCGCTTCTACCGGATCGACCGCAGCCGCTCGCGCGAGACCGGCGGTACCGGACTCGGGCTGGCGATCGTCAAGCACGTCCTGATGCGCCACCACGGCCGGCTGCTGGTCGATTCCGAAGTGGGCCGGGGCAGCACGTTTCGTGCATGGCTGCCGGGGACGAGGCTGCAGGCAGGGGCTGCGCAGTTACGCCGCGTCGCCTGATCGCCGCGGCAAAGCGCGTGAGGGCAAATTGCCGCACCCACGCGGCACGCGTATCATTCGCTGCCTTCGGGGCGTAGCGCAGCCTGGTAGCGCACCTGCCTTGGGCGCAGGGGGTCGGAGGTTCGAATCCTCTCGCCCCGACCAGATGCCTTTGCCGACTGCCTGCGCCCGGCCCGATGGCTCGATCTGCCCGTAGCTCAGCTGGATAGAGCACCGGCCTTCTAAGCCGGGGGTCGCAGGTTCGAGTCCTGCCGGGCAGGCCAGAGTTCGAATCGCGGTGGCCGTAGCTCAACGGTAGAGTCCCGGATTGTGATTCCGGTTGTTGTGGGTTCGAATCCCATCGGCCACCCCACCGCCCACAGACTGTTTTCCGGATGAGCAAGGCATTCGTCAGGGAGTCCGACGTCGACGAAGACGACGATGTCGCGATGCCGGACATTCCCGTCGGCACGCGGAACTACATCACTCCGGCCGGCCACGGGCGGCTGAAGGACGAGCTGCTGCACCTGCTCAACGTCGAGCGGCCCGAGGTCGTGCGCACGGTTTCATGGGCCGCCTCGAACGGCGACCGCTCTGAAAACGGCGACTACATCTACGGCAAGAAGCGGCTGCGCGAAATCGACCGTCGCATCCGCTTCCTGACCAGGCGGCTCGATGCCGCCGAAGTGGTCGATCCGTCGACACGGCCGCCGACCGACCAGATCTTCTTCGGCGCCACCGTGCGCTACGCGGATGGCGGCGGGACGGAGCGTGAAATCACGATCGTCGGCATCGACGAGGTCGACCCGTCGCGCGGTCTCGTCAGCTGGATTTCGCCGATCGCTCGCGCCATCACCAAGGCGCGCGAGGGCGACACCGTCTCGCTGCGCACGCCGGCAGGCATCGAAACCGTGGAAATCCTCGACGTCCGCTACCAGGCCGTTTGACGCGGCTCGGCGACGCCGATCACTCGCCGTTCTTTTCGCCGGCCCTGGCGCGCACGACGCGAGATACCTGCGGGACACGGCGCAGCATGCGCATCACGCGGGCCAGATGGCGGCGGTCGCGCACCTGCAGCTTGAAGTTCAGCTGCGCCTGCTCGGCGCTCTCGTCCTCCATGCTGACGTTCAGGATGTTCGACTCGGCTTCGGCGATCGCCACCGCGATGCGTGCCAGCGTGCCGCGCTCGTTGGCCGCGCTCAGCGCCAGCTTGGCCCCGAACAGGCCGGATGCATCCTCGGCCCACTGCAGGTCGATCCAGCGCTCGGGGTCGGCACGACGTCCGCGGCTGGCCAGCGGGCAGTCTGCCTGATGCACGGCAAGGCCCTGGTCCTTGCGCATGTGCCCGACGATGGCGTCTCCCGGGATCGGGCTGCAGCAACTGCTGGTCTGCAGCGCCATGCCCTCGGTGCCGCGGATGGTCACCGGCCCCGCAGAGGCGAACAGCGCGCGGCTGGCCTCGGTGATCGCCTCTCCGGGCGCGGGCTCCGAGCCCGGCGGCGCCGTGCCGAGCATCAGCTGGCGTGCGACGACGGCAGCCAGCCGGCGCCCGAGGCCGATGTCGGCGAGGATCTCGTCGCGGTCCTTCGCCTGCGCGTCGCGCACGATCGCTTCCCAGCGCTCGGCGGGCACGTCGGAAAGTGACACGCCGAGCTGGCGCGCGGACTGGGCGAGCAGCCGCTCACCCAGCTCGACCGACTCCTCGCGCTTGATCGTGCGCAGGAAATGCCTGATCTCGGCGCGCGCCTTGCCGGTGCGCACGAAGGTGAGCCAGTTGGGGTTTGGCCGCGCGATAGGCCCCGTGACGACCTCGATCACGTCGCCGTTCTTGAGCTCGCTGCGCAGCGGCTGGATCTCGCTGTTGATGCGCGCCGCCACGCAGCGGTTGCCGACGTCGGTGTGGATGCCGTAGGCAAAGTCCACCGGCGTCGCCCCGCGCGGCAGCGAGACGATCTTGCCTTTCGGCGTGAACACATAGACCTTGTCCGGGAACAGGTCGACCTTGATGTTCTCCATCAGTTCGGCCGAGTCGCCGGACTGCTGCTGGATCTCGAGCAGCGACTGCAGCCACTGGTGCGTGCGCGACTGCAGTTCGGTGAGGCTGGTGTCGTCCGTCTTGTACAGCCAGTGGGCCGCCACGCCGGACTCCGCCACCCGGTGCATCTGCTGCGTGCGGATCTGGAACTCGACCGGCGTGCCGAACGGGCCGAGCAGCGTCGTGTGCAGCGACTGGTAGCCGTTGACCTTCGGAATCGCGATGTAGTCCTTGAACTTGCCGGGCACCGGCTTGTACATCGCGTGCAGCGCGCCGAGGGCCAGATAGCAGTCCTGCGGCGCATTGACGATGATCCGGAAACCGTAGATGTCGAGCACCTCGGAAAACGACAGGCTCTTTTCGACCATCTTGCGGTAGATGCCGAAGATCGTCTTCTCGCGCCCCTGGATCTCGGCCTTGATCTTCGCCGCGGCCAGCGCCCGCCGCACGGCCTCGTGAATCTTGCCGAGCACCTCGCGCCGGTTGCCGCGCGCCGCGAGCACCGCCTTGCTCAGCACGCGGTGGCGCAACGGATGCATGCGTGCGAAGCTCTGCTCCTGCAGCTCGCGGTAGATGTTGTTCAGGCCCAGCCGGTGGGCGATCGGCGCGTAGATCTCCAGCGTTTCGCGCGCGATCCGGCGCTGCTTCTCCGGCGCCATTGCCTCGAGCGTGCGCACGTTGTGCAGCCGGTCGGCGAGCTTGATCAGGATGACCCGCACGTCGCGGCCCATCGCCAGCAGCATCTTGCGGAAGCTCTCGGCCTGCGCCTCCTCGTTCGAATCGAAGTGCAGCCGGTCGAGCTTGGAGACGCCGTCGACCAGTTCGGCCACGACCGGTCCGAAGCGCTCGACCACCTCCTGCTTGCGCACGCCGGAGTCTTCCAGCACGTCGTGCATCAGCGCCGCCTGGAGCGCCGCCGAATCGAGCTTCCATTCCGCCAGCAGTTCCGCCACCGCCACCGGATGCGTGATGTACGGTTCGCCGCTCTGCCGGAACTGGCCGAGATGGGCCGTGTCGGCGAAGCGGAACGCCTCTTTGATGCGGGCGATTTCGCCCGAGGGCAGGTACTTCTTCAGCCGGTCGGTCAGCTGCGCGAAGCTGACCACGGATGGCGGCGGCTCCGTCGGCCCGGAGCGCCAGACCGCGGCGCCCGCCTTGCGCAGCACCTGGGCCGCGCGACGCGCCAGCACCCCCGGCGAATAGTCGGCCGGCAGGTCAGGGGTCAGCGGTGTCGATCGGTCGGAGCCGGGCATGGGGCACGTGCCAAAACGTTACCGTAGCGCGGCCGCCGGCGGCACACAACGCGCCGGCGGAACTGCCTGTTGCGGTAGATCGCTGCCTCCACCCGGCGTTGCCTGCCGGCGGAGGGTATGGACGGGTCGCGGAGCCCGGGGCGTGTCAGCCGGGCACTTTGCGCAACATTTCGATGCCGACTTTCTGCGCGGCAATCTCGCGCAGGGCAGCGACTGGCGCCTTGTCCTTCACGTCGAGCTTGGGGGTGTGGCCCTGTGCGAGCTGGCGCGCACGGTAGGCGGCAGCAAGGGTGAGCTGAAAGCGGTTGGGAATCTGCTTGAGGCAGTCTTCGACGGTGATCCGTGCCATGAACGCTCCTGAATGATCCTCAGAGGCATTCTAGCCGACCCGCTCCCGAGGGCGGCAGCAATGCCGCGGTTCAGGTCAGTCCAAGCTGAGCGAACAGGTCGCGGTGACGCGCAACCTGGCTCGCGTACCGCAGCCGGGCCGCAGTAACCACTGCGCCAAGCTGGTCGAGTGCGTGGTCGAAGTTCTCGTTGATGATCACGTAGTCGAACTCGGCGGCATGCGCGATCTCGCTCCCGGCGGCGAGGAGGCGGCGCGTGATCACCTGCGGCGAGTCCTGTCCGCGCTTGTGCAGGCGCGCTTCGAGGGCCTCGATCGAAGGCGGCAGGATGAACACGCCGACGGCGTGCGGGAAGACGCTTCTGACCTGCCGGGCACCCTGCCAGTCGATCTCGAGCAGCACGTCGCGGCCGCTGTTCAGCTGCTGTTCGATCCAACGGCGGGACGTGCCGTAGTGGTGACCGTGCACTTCGGCGCACTCGAGAAACTCGCCACGGTCGCGACGGGCCAGAAAGTCCGTTGCGTCGGTGAAGTGGTATTCGCGGCCGCTCGCCTCACCGGGCCGCGGCGCGCGCGTGGTGAACGAAATCGACAGATCGATGCCGCGATCGCGGGCCAGCAGCGCATTGACCAGCGTCGACTTGCCGGCGCCCGAAGGGGCCACGACCATGAAGATGCTGCCGGCCGGACGCGGGGCGCTCGCTCTCATCGGATGCGCTCGTTGCTCATTCGAGATTCTGCACCTGCTCGCGCATCTGTTCGATGAGCAGCTTCAGCTCGATCGCCGACTGCGCGAGGTCGACCGCCGTGGCCTTGGAGCCGAGCGTGTTTGCTTCCCGGTTCAGTTCCTGCATGAGGAAATCGAGCCGACGGCCCACCGCCCCGCCGCTATCGACGACCCGCCGCACCTCGACGACATGGGTCGCCAGGCGACTCAGTTCCTCGTCGACGTCGGCGCGCAGACCGTACAGCGTCACTTCCTGACGGATGCGCTCGGCGACCTCGTCGCGGGTCAGCGCGGCGGCCGATGCGAGCGGGGCACCGAGCGCCTGGTTCAGCCGCTCGGTGAGCTTGCGCTCGACTGCGGTGCGCAGTTCGGGCAGGCGCGCGCGCAGCTGATCGACGATTGCGCCGATGGCGTCGCAGCGGCTGCGCAGCCCGTCCGCGGTCGCAGCACCCTCCCTCGCGCGGCTCTCGTGCAGGCGATCGAGCACCTCGTCGAGCGCCGCGAGCACCGACGCTCGCAGCGCCTCCGCGTCGAGCTGGGGAGCCTCGAGCGCGCCCGGCCAGGCAAGCACTTCGGCCACCGTCAGCGCCGCCGCCTGCGGCAGTGCCTGCTGCACCTCGGCACCGAGCCGTTGCAGCGCAGCCAGCGTCGTGGGGTTCAGGCGCGTCGATTCGGCGAATGCCGCCCGCTGCACGCTCAACCGGCATTCGACCTTGCCGCGGGCCAGGCGGCCGCTGATCCGTTCGCGGATCAGCGGCTCGTATGCACGCAGGTCATCGGCGATCTTCAGGGAGAGATCGAGAAAGCGCGAATTGACGGAACGGATCTCGAGCACCGCCTGGCCGATCGGCGTCGCGAAGGAGGCGCCGGCGAAGCCGGTCATGCTGACGGGAGTGGGCATCGATAGTCGGGCGGACTCGGATGTTCAGATGAGGACGGCAGTCCCGCATTGGCGCGCCGCTTGGCTAGAATCCGACCGTCTTGATCAACGGCCAGCCATCGCGCGCTGGCGCCATCGATCGTCAGCCATGGCGGCGCAGAACAACGCAGCTTTGCCCGAAGGACTAGAGGTCGGCGGATATCAAATTGTAAAGAAGATATCCAGCGGCGGCTTTTCGATCGTCTACCTGGCCACCGACGAGCAGGGCAATTCGGTGGCGATCAAGGAATACATGCCGGCGGCACTGGCGAGCCGCAAGAGCGGCGAACTGTCGCCGATGGTCGCCCCGGAACACCTGAACACCTATCGCATCGGGTTGAAGTGCTTCTTCGAGGAGGGGCGTGCGCTCGCCTCGATCTTTCACCCGAACATCGTGCGCGTGCTGAATTTCTTCCGCGCCAACGACACCGTGTACATGGTGATGCACTACGAATCCGGCCGCTCGCTGCAGGAGCACGTGGTGCGCAACCGCAGCAAGGAGCAGAAGGACGTCCTGACGGAACGTTTCATCCGGCGCGTGTTCACGCAGGTGATGAACGGGTTGCGCGAAGTTCATTCC
Organism: uncultured beta proteobacterium; assembly: GCA_963847675.1. Taxonomy (GTDB): domain Bacteria; phylum Pseudomonadota; class Gammaproteobacteria; order Burkholderiales; family Burkholderiaceae_F; genus JADJWR01. Next base: position 164,566 of record CAWKAP010000003.1, on the reverse strand, counting down.
AACCGGCTGCTGCATCTCGACGTCAAGCCGGCGAACATCTACCTGCGGATGGACGGCACGCCGATCCTGCTCGATTTCGGCGCGGCGAGGCAGACGCTGCAGCGCGACATCACCAAGTCCTATCCGATGTACACGCCCGGCTTTGCGCCGCCGGAACTCTACAAGCGCGACGCCGAACTGGGCCCCTGGACCGACGTCTACAGCGTCGGCGCGTGCATCTACGCGTGCATGTCGGGGATCCCGCCGCAGGAATCGGACAAGCGGCTGAAAGAGGACAAGATGCCGGCCGCGCTGCGCGTCTTCCGCGGACTGTATTCGGCCGAGCTCCTCGCCATGGTGGATCGCTGCCTTCGCCTGAATTCGCTGGAGCGACCGCAGACCGTGTACGCCGTCCAGAAGGAACTGCTGAACAACGTTCCAGAACAGCCCGAATTCTCGCTGCTCGAACGGACCGGCGCGCAGGTGCGCAACATCCACGACCGTGTGTCGCGTTTCATGAAAGATCACAACATCACGTGGTTCTGAGCCTCGCGCCGTCGGCCCGGTGCGGCATCGACCGGGTACGCTGGCCCTCAGGGCCGGCGCGCGCAGCGGCCGGGTGCGGGAAGGGCGGCTAGCGATGCGTTTTTCCGTCTATCAGGAGAGCAGGCAGGGCGGTCGCCACGTCAACCAGGACCGCATGGGCTACCTGTACACGCGACGGTCGCTGCTGATGATGGTGGCCGACGGGATGGGCGGACACACGCGTGGCGAGGTTGCCGCGGAAATGTCGCTGCAGACGCTGGCGACGACGTTCCAGCGCGAAGCCCGGCCGCTGCTGGCTGACCCGGCGGCCTTTCTTGAACAGTCGATCCACACGGCGCACCGCGACCTGCACCGTTACCGCGCCGAGAACCGCTTGCCCGAAGCGCCGCGCACGACGATCGTTGCCTGCGTGGTGCAGGATGGGGTCGCCACCTGGGCGCATGTGGGCGATTCGCGGCTGTACCTGCTGCGCGGCGGTCGGATCGCGCATCGGACTTTCGACCACTCGCGCGTGCAGCAACTGGTCGCATCCGGCGCGATCCGTGCCCAGGACGTGAAGGAGCATCCCGAGCGCAACCGCATCTACAACTGCGTCGGCGCGTTCGTCACGCCGAACGTCGAGATTTCGAAGCGCGTGCCGTTGCAGGCGGGAGATGCGCTGCTGCTGTGCAGCGACGGGTTCTGGTGCGGGCTGTCGGATCAGGACATCACAACCGCCTTCGGCAGGGTCACCGTGATGCGCGCGGTGCCGGAACTCATGGACCGCGCGATCGCGGAGGGCGGAGTGGAGCCTGACAACTGCACGGCAATCGCCATGAGCTGGGCGGGCAGCGAGTCGATGGACATGGTTCCGCCGACCGAGTCGCCGGTTTCGACGCTCGTGATCCCGGACGGCGCGGTGGCCTCCACGGTGCAGATGCCGCGGCCGGGCGAACCTGCTGCAGACGAAGCGTTGACGGAGCAGCAGATCGACGAGGCGGTGGCCGAGATCCAGCGGGCAATCCAGCGCTCGAGCAAGGTGATCCAGGCGAAATGAGCGGACAACGGTCTTTCGGGCGCGCCGACGGGGAACTGCGGCCGGTGCGGATCACGCGCGGCTACGCGCGTTACGCCGAAGGCTCGGCGCTGATCGAGTTCGGTGATACGCGGGTACTTTGTACGGCGTCGGTCGACGAGCGTGTGCCTGCGTTCCTCAAGGGGAAAGCGCAGGGCTGGCTCACGGCCGAGTACGGCATGTTGCCGCGCTCGACTTCCACTCGCACCGAGCGGGAAGCCGCGCGCGGCCGCCAGGGCGGGCGCACGCTCGAGATCCAGCGGCTGATCGGCCGCAGCCTGCGCGCGGTGGTGGATCTCTCGCGCCTCGGCGAGCGCACGCTCCAGATCGACTGCGACGTGCTGCAGGCCGACGGCGGCACCCGCACTGCCGCGATCACCGGTGCCTTCGTGGCGACCTGCGATGCGCTGCGCTGGCTGCGTGCGCAACGGCTGATCGGTGACCTGCCGGTGCGCGACCATGTCGCGGCGGTCTCCGTGGGCATCCACAGCGGTCGCGTGCTGGTCGATCTCGACTACGCGGAGGACTCGACCTGCGAGACCGACATGAACGTGGTGATGACCTCCGGCGGGGGCTTCGTCGAGGTGCAGGGCACCGCGGAAGGCGCGCCCTTCACCGGGCAGCACCTCGACGAAATGCTCGCTGCTGCCCGCTCGGCGATTGCCGTGCTGGTCGACCGGCAACGCGCCGCGCTCGACGAGCATTGAATCCCGCGGACGTGCGCAGGCTCGTGCTGGCGTCGGACAATCGCGGCAAGCTGCGTGAGTTCGCGGCGCTGCTGGCGCCGCTCGGCATCGAGGTCGTGGCGCAGCGCAGCCTCGGCGTGCGAACCGGCCGAGGAACCCCACGCGACGTTCGTCGAGAACGCATTGGCCAAGGCGCGCCATGCCGCGCGGGGCTCGGGCCTGCCGGCGCTGGCCGACGATTCCGGCCTGTGCTGCGCGGCGCTGGAAGGGGCTCCCGGCGTTCGCTCGGCGCGTTTCGCTGGCGACGGCGCAAGCGACGCCGAGAACAACGCGGCGCTGATCCGGGCGCTGCAGCCTTTCTCCGACCGCCGCGGGCATTACACGTGCGTTCTGGTCGCCCTGCGCAGTGCGGACGATCCGGAACCGCTCGTCAGCGACGCGCGCTGGCACGGCGAGGTGATCGACGTGCCGCGCGGAAGCCACGGGTTCGGCTACGACCCGCATTTCTGGTTGCCGGCGCTCGGCTGCACTGCGGCCGAGCTCGCGCCCGAGGCCAAGAATCGGATCAGCCATCGCGGCCTTGCAATGGGCGGACTCACGCATCGGCTCGTCACCGACTGGGGCTGGCACTGATCCCGTTGCGCACAGCGTCGGCGCCAGGCGCGCCCGACGTTGCTCATCTGCTGCGGCCGGGAATGCTGCAGCTGCCTGCGTTACCGCCGCTCGCGCTCTACGTGCACTTCCCCTGGTGCATCCGCAAGTGCCCCTACTGCGACTTCAACTCGCACGAAGCCGCCGGCGGTGTGGACGAGCGCGCCGAGGCGCGATACCTCGATGCCCTGCGCGCCGATCTCGACGCCGCGTTGCCGCTGATCTGGGGCCGGCGAATCATCAGCGTCTTTTTCGGCGGCGGAACGCCGAGCCTGATGTCGGCCGCCGGGCTGGATCGCTTGATGTCGGACCTGCGCGCGCGATTGCCGCTCGAGCCTTCCTGCGAGGTCACGCTGGAGGCCAATCCGGGCACGTTCGAGGCCGCCAAGTTCTCGGCATTCCGGGCCGCGGGCGTCAATCGGCTGTCGGTCGGGGTGCAGTCTTTCGACGAGGAGCAACTGCGCCGGCTCGGGCGCGTGCACGACCGGGCGCAGGCGTTGGCGGCGATCGCCGCTGCGCAACGCGAGTTCGACAATTTCAACCTCGACCTGATGTTTGCCCTTCCGGAGCAGTCGTTGGCCGCGATGCGCGCGGATGTCGAACTCGCCCTCGAAATCGCGCCGCCGCACCTGTCCCTGTATCAGCTGACGATCGAGCCGAACACCGTGTTCGCCAAGTACCCGCCGCCGCTGCCCGACGAAGATACTGCGGCGGCAATGCAGGAGTGGATCGAGGTCCGGCTTGCCGAGGCGGGCTACGGGCACTACGAGGTCTCCGCCTATGCACGTCGTGGCCACGAATGCCGGCATAACGTCAACTACTGGCAGTTCGGCGACTACCTGGGGATCGGCGCCGGAGCCCACAGCAAGATTTCGTTTCCCGGTCGCATCCTTCGTCAGGCGCGGCTGCGCCAGCCTGACAGCTACGTCGCGGGTGCGCTGCGTGGCGCACCGCTGGCCGAGTCGACCGAAGTGCCGCGCGGCGAGCTTCCCTTCGAGTTCATGCTCAACGCGCTCCGGCTCAACGCGGGCGTGCCGGCGCGACTTTTTGCCGAGCGCACCGGGCTGCCGGCCTCGGCGATCGAACCCGGGTTGAGCAAGGCCGAAGAACGCGGCCTGCTGACGGTCGACCTCGAACGCATCGCGCCGACGCTGCGCGGCCGGCGGTTTCTCAGCGATCTGCAAAGCCTCTTCCTGGAAGTGCACCAGAAATAGAGGCTGAAGCCCCGAAAAGGTGCGCGGACGCACTAGAATAGTGCTTAACGCCTCAGGTTCGTCGTCGCCGTTAAGCGTCTCTTTCGTGAGCGCCTGTTGGTGCGCGGGCCTACAAGCCCTTGATGCACAAAGGCGGTGCACCAAATTTGATCGAGCAGCCCAAGAGGGAGGCACGCTTCCTGCTTCGTCGATTCCCGTGATCTTGGCCGCCTGGTATCGGGGCGACCGCGAATTCACCGTCAGGAGTTTCGGATCCAACTCGCGAAAGGAGAGAGTTTCATGGGGACGCCCAAAGACGTCATCAAGATGATTGCCGACAACGAAGTCCGCTTCGTGGACTTCCGCTTTACGGACACCAAAGGCAAGGAGCAGCACGTCTCGGTACCGGCCAAGGTCGTCGACCTGGACAAGTTCGAGCAGGGTCACGCATTCGACGGCTCGTCGATTGCCGGCTGGAAGGGCATCGAGGCCTCGGACATGCTGCTGATGCCGGATCCGGAATCGGCCCGCATGGACCCGTTCCGCGAGGAAAACACGCTGATCCTGACCTGCGACGTCGCCGAACCGTCGACCGGCAAGGGCTACGATCGCGACCCGCGTTCGCTGGCCAAGCGGGCCGAGGCCTACCTGAAGTCGACCGGCATCGGCGACACCGCCTACTTCGGGCCCGAGCCCGAGTTCTTCATCTTCGACTCGGTCACCTGGGACTCGGGGATGTGGGGTTCGTTCGTCAAGATCAAGTCCGAAGAGGCGCCGTGGTCGACCGGCATCGATTACGAAGCCGGCAATCTGGCGCACCGCCCGCCGGTGAAGGGCGGCTATTTCCCCGTGCCTCCGACCGACTCGCTGCAGGACATGCGTTCCGAGATGTGCCTGCTGCTCGAGCAGCAGGGCGTCGAGGTCGAGGTGCACCACCACGAAGTGGCGGCGCCCGGCCAATGCGAGATCGGCACCAAGTTCGCGACGCTGGTCAAGCGCGCCGACTGGCTGCAGATCCTCAAGTACACGGTGTGGAACGTCGCGGCGAGCTACGGCAAGACGGCGACCTTCATGCCGAAGCCGGTGGTCGGCGACAACGGCTCGGGCATGCACGTGCACCAGTCGATCTGGAAGGACGGCACCAATCTCTTCGCCGGCAACGGCTACGCCGGTCTGTCGGAGTTTGCGCTGTACTACATCGGCGGGGTGATCAAGCATGCCAAGGCGCTGAACGCGATCACCAACCCGGGCACCAACTCGTACAAGCGGCTCGTGCCGGGCTTCGAGGCGCCGATCAACCTCGCGTATTCGTCACGCAACCGTTCGGCGTCGTGCCGGATTCCGTACGTGTCGAACCCGAAGGGTCGGCGCGTCGAGGTCCGCTTCCCCGATCCGACCGCCAATCCGTATCTGGCGTTCGCCGCGCTGATGATGGCCGGCCTCGACGGCGTGCAGAACAAGATCCACCCGGGCGAGCCGATGGACAAGAACCTCTACGACCTGGAACCCGAGGAGGCCGCCAAGATCCCCCATCCCTGCGCATCGCTCGACGAGGCGCTGGCGTCGCTGGACAAGGACCGCGAGTTCCTGACCCGAGGCGGTGTGTTCAGCAACGAGATGATCGATGCCTACATCGCGCTGAAGATGGAGGAAGTCACGCGCTTCCGCATGACGACGCACCCGATCGAGTTCGACATGTACTACAGCCTGTAGGGCATGCGGCTGATCGGCTGAGGAAAGGGGCGGGCGACCGCCCCTTTCCCTGTCCACCCGCAGGCGATCGCGTTCATGGCTATCACCCGCACAACCCCGGCGCACGGCGCGCGAGGGCCGAACGGCTCAGCCCTAATGCCGATGCTGGCTCGCACCTGCTTCCCGTACACTTCCGCGCATGAGAGCGGTGAGTGTCGAGTCATTGTCGACGGCGCTGGCAGCATTGCTGCTGCTCGGGGCCTCGGCCGCGGCACGGGCGAACTCGGACATTTTTGTCTGCGAGGACGCGGAGGGCCGCAAGACCTACCAGAACACCGGCGCGGGCAGGGGCTGCAAGCGGCTCGACGTGCAGCCTGCGCTGTCGGTGCCGGCGCCCCGTCAGCCGCAGGGGCGGTCGGCCTCGGTGGAGGCGCGACGAGCGATCTCGCCGGCGAGCTTTCCGCGGGTCGACAGCCAGACGCAGCGGGCCCGCGACGGCGACCGGCGGCGCATCCTGGAGGACGAGCTCGGGGCCGAGGAATCCAAGCTGCAGGAGTTGCGCGCCGAATACAACAACGGCGTACCGGAGCGGCTGGCCGGCGAGCGCAGCGATGCCCGCTACCAGGAGCGGGTCGCCCGCCTGCAGGCCGAAGTGCAGCGCACCGAGAACAACATCGCGTCGCTGAAGCGCGAGCTGGCGCTGCTGGCCCGGCAGTAGCCCGACCTCCCTTCCCTGTTCGGCAGGCGCCACAGCGCCAGGCGGCGCGATGAGCGCTGTTCCTGCGTTCAATGGACTCGCCGTGACCGGATCCGGGTCCGAGTTCGCCGGCCTCGATCTCCTTGCTACCGGCGTGCTGGTCGTCGAGGCGGACGGAACGGTCGGCTATGCGAACCAGGCTGCCGAGGTTCTGCTCGAGACGTCGCGCCGGCACCTGACCGGCCAGCCAGCCCAGCGCCTGTTTGCCGACGAGCATCAGTTCGAAAGGCTTAGGCAGTCGGCGGCCGCAGGCGATGTCGGCCAGCTCCGGCACGTCGTCGAGCTGCGCCGGCCGCTGCGCGAGCCGGTCGTGGTCCAGGTGCTGGCCTCCGGGCTCGATACGGAGGGCGATCGTCTGGTGCTCGAAATCCTCGAGATCGAACAGCAGCTGCGGAACAGCCGCGAGGATCGTCAACTCGGGCTGTCGGAGGCCAACCGGCAGCTGCTGCGCAACCTCGCGCACGAGATCCGCAATCCGCTCGGCGGCATCCGCGGCGCCGCGCAGCTGCTCGAGCGTGAGCTCGCGCTCGGCGAGCAGCGCGAATTCACGCGCGTGATCATCGACGAGTCGGATCGCCTGCAGTCGCTGGTCGACCGCCTGCTCGCGCCCCATCGGGCGCCGCGCGTGGTGGCCGACTACAGCGTGCACGAGGTCTGCGAGCGCGTGCGCACGGTCATCCTGGCCGAGTTCCCGCGTGGCCTGGAGGTTCAGCGCGACTACGACGCCTCGGTGCCGAGCGGGCGCGGCGACAAGGAGCAGCTGATCCAGGCTGTCCTCAACATCGTGCGCAACGCGGCGCAGGCGCTGGCCGGCCGCATTGCAGACGGCGATGCGCAGATCGTGCTGCGCACGCGGGTCGCCCGCCACGTCACGATCGCGCGCCGGCACGTGCGGCTGGCCGCCGAACTGACGGTGATCGACAACGGTCCCGGGGTTCCCGACGAACTGATGGACCGCATCTTCTTCCCGCTCGTCTCGGGTCGTGAAGACGGCACCGGGCTCGGCCTGACGCTGGCCCAGGCGTTGATCCTCGCCAACGACGGCAGCATCGAATTCGATTCCAAACCGGGACGCACGGCGTTCCGGGTCCTGTTGCCCCTGATATGACACGACCCCCACGCTCGCTCTCGCTCGCTGCTCCCCGCGGGGACTGTCGCTGGCGTCGAACGGCCGGACGCCGGTGACATGAAACCAATCTGGATTGTTGACGACGACCGCTCGATCCGCTGGGTCCTGGAGAAGGCGCTGGAGCGCCAGAACATGCCCTGCCGTGCCTTCGGCTCGGCCAAGGAGGTGCTCAGCGAACTGGAGCGGGACCAGCCGCAGGTGCTGGTCTCCGACGTGCGAATGGCGGGCCTCGATGGCATCGAGCTCCTGCGTGCCGTCAAGCGCAAGCACCCGGCGCTGCCGGTGATCATCATGACCGCCTACTCGGACCTCGACAGCGCGGTGTCGGCATTCCAGGGCGGGGCTTTCGAGTACCTGCCCAAGCCCTTCGATGTCGACCGCGCGGTCGAACTGATCCAGCGTGCGGTCGACGAGAGCGTGCGCGAATCGGGAGAGGAGGAGACGTCGACCACGACGCCCGAGATCCTCGGCCAGGCACCGGCGATGCAGGAAGTCTTCCGTGCCATTGGCCGCCTTTCTCAGTCCACCGTCACCGTGCTGATCACCGGGGAATCCGGCAGCGGCAAGGAAGTCGTGGCGCGCGCCCTGCACAAGCACAGCGCGCGGGCCGCCAAGCCGTTCATCGCGTTGAACATGGCCGCAATCCCACGCGACCTGCTGGAAAGCGAACTGTTCGGTCATGAGCGCGGCGCGTTCACCGGGGCGCAGGCGATGCGACGCGGGCGCTTCGAGCAGGCCGAGGGCGGGACGCTGTTCCTCGACGAGATCGGCGACATGCCGGCGGAACTGCAGACGCGCCTGCTGCGCGTGCTGTCCGACGGCTTCTACTACCGCGTCGGCGGCCAGCAGCCGATCAAGGCCGACGCACGCGTGATTGCGGCGACACACCAGAACCTCGAGGAGCGGGTTCGACAGGGGCTTTTTCGCGAGGACCTGTATCACCGCCTCAATGTGATCCGGCTGCGGCTGCCGCCGCTGCGCGAGCGGCGCGAGGACATTCCGCTGCTTGCGCGGCACTTTCTGGCCAAGAGCGCGCGCGAACTCGGCGTCGAGCCCAAACGGCTTTCGCCCGAGGCGCTTCGCTACGTCGAGCAGATGCCGCTGCCGGGCAACGTGCGCCAGCTCGAAAACCTTTGTCACTGGCTGACCGTGCTGGCCCCGGCGCAGGTGGTCAAGGTCGAGGACCTGCCCCTGGAACTGCGCGAGCCAACGGCGGCGCTGGCGCCCGTTGCCGCCGCGGAACGCGTCGAGCCGGCGCGTTCGGCATCTCCCGAACCGATCGTCGCGGCGGCCGATGGAGACTGGGCCGGGCTGCTGCGCCAGGAAGTGGAGCGGCGACTGCGCAGCGGCGAGCAGGACCTGATGGATGCGATCACGCGCCGTTTCGAGGCGACCGTCATCGGCACCGCGCTGCGGCTGACCCACGGCCGCCGCATCGAGGCCGCCACCAAGCTCGGGCTCGGGCGAAACACGATCACGCGCAAGATCCAGGAACTGCGGCTCGAAGAAGACTGAGACGGTCGCGCCTCTGTGGTGAGAGGTGACGGCATGCGCCGTGCCGGTGCCGACAGCGTCGGTCCGCCCGTTGAGCACGCCGTGGTCTGCCTTCCGCGGTTTTGCCTCCGACCGGCTTTCTGTAAGCTCGCCGCGCGGCGGTCGACCGGTGCCTCTTCCTCGGCGTCGCGGTTCGCCCAGACGAGATGAGTTCAGAGACTTTGCGTTCCGACGACGATCCCGCGCGGGCCGAGGCGCTTGTTGCCAGCCGCCGGACGGCAGTCGGGGCGGGACGCTGGCGATGGCCCACGCTGGGACGGCTTCAGCGGGCCGGCGTCGCGTTGGTCGCCATCGTGTTGCTGCTGACGGTGGCAATCGAAATCGGCAACTGGCTCGCGCCGGGATGGCCTGACCACGTGCTTTCGGACGCGACTGAAGCCGGCCTCCACCACGCCCTGCACATCGTTCAGGGCACGGCCGTGCTGGTGATGCTGGTCGGCGCAGGATCGTGGCTGGCGTTTGGAGGACGGGATCGCGCCGAAGTCATCGAGCGCGCCTCGGCGATCGAGGGCGCCATCGAGTCGATGACCGCCGGCCTGGCGATCTACGACGGCAACAGTCGGCTGGTCGCCTGCAACGACGCCTTTCGCCGCCTCTACCCGGAGGTCAGCGACCTGCTCGTGCCGGGCGCAATGCGCGAGGACCTGCTGCGCGCGTACTACCCGCAGGCGCCGGCGACGCTGATCGAGGGACGATCGCTCGAGCAATACGTCGGTGCCGCGCTGCGGCGGCGCCAACCCGACCTGCCTTTGAACGATCGGGTGCGCTATGTGCACGGGCAGTGGGTATTGATGAGCGATTGCCGCACGGCCGACGGCGGACTGATCTGCCTGCGCAGCGTGCTGTCCGAGGAGGAACTGCGCGCGATGGCCGTCAGCCGACAGCGGCGGGCGATGGACGACCTCGCCGACCTCACGCACGACGGGTTCTGGCGAACCGACGCGCACGGCCGGCTGGTGGAACTGTCGCCGGCGATGGCGGTGATCGCCGGCAGGTCGCGCGAGGAACTGCTCGGCCGCAAGGCCTACGAACTCGACGGCTTCTGGTCCGATGACGCGCAGCAGGGCGTGCTCGAGCAGCGCATGCGGGAGCACAGGCCGTTTCCCTGGTTCCGCTTTCGCATCGAACGTGCCGATGGCAAGACGACGTGGCTTGCCGCTTGCGGCAAGCCCGTGCTGCACGCCGACGGCCGGTTCGACGGCTACTACGGCGCGGCACGCGACATCAGCGAGGCGGAGAGCACGATCCACGCGCTGCGCCGCGACGAGGAGCGTTTCCGCGCTCTGGCACGCCTGGTCACGGAGTGGTACTGGGAGGTCGACGCCGGCCTGCGCTACACGCTGGTCCGGGGCAGCTCCGAGTTCGACGCGTCGCTCATCGACGGCATGATCGGGCAGCCTTTCGGCCAGTCTGCGATCGGCCGCGTCGACGATGCGGATCGACTGGCTGCGACGGCCGCGATGCAGCGGCGCGAGCCGCTGCAGCGGATGCCGCTGCGGGTGCGCTATACGGACCGGCCCGACCGCGTCTTCGAGATCTCGGCCGAGCCGATGTTCCGCGGCGAGACTTTCGTCGGTTACCGTGGCCTTTCGCTCGACGTGACCGAGCGGGCGATGCTGATCGAGCGGCTGCTCGCCAGCGAGGCGCGCTTCCGTGCCCTGACCGAACTGTCGTCGGACTGGTACTGGGAGATGGACGGCGAGTATCGCTTCACGCGCATCGAGTACGGTTCGCGGCTGTCGCGCCCGGGTCTGCTGCCGACCGAAGAACTGCTCGGGCGCCGGCGCTGGGAGCTGGACGTCGAACTGGTCCATCCGGCGACCTGGGACGAGCACCGCGCCTTGCTGCAGGCGCGACGTCCGTACCGCGACCTGCTCTCGCGCAAGCGCGGGCCGGACGGCAATTTCCGCTACGTGGCTTCCAGCGGCGATCCGATCTTCGACGCGAACGGCACCTTCCTCGGCTACCGGGGCGTGTCCAAGGATGTCACCGACCAGGTGCGCGCGAAGGAGAGCATCGAGAAGCTGGCGACGGTCGACTCGCTGACCGGGCTGGCCAACCGCCACGCCTTCGACGAGCGGGCACGTGCCGAACTGCTGCAGGCGCAGGCGGCAGGGCGGCGCTGCGCGCTGCTGTTCATCGATCTGGACAACTTCCGTCTGCTGAACAACGGTTACGGTCATCGCGCCGGCGATGTCGTGCTGTGCACCGTGGCCGAACGGCTGCGCAATGAGATCCGGGAACCCCGGCTGATCGGCCGGCGCGGCGGCGACGAGCTGGTCACGCTCATCGAAGATGCCGAGGAGCCCGGCGCAACGGTCGAAACCGCACGGAGGCTGATCGAGGTCATCAGCGCGCCGATGCCCGTGCTCGGCCTCGATCTGACCGTGACGCCTTCGATCGGCATCAGCTTCTTTCCGCACGACGGTCGCGACCTCGAGGCGCTGGTCAACGCGGCCGACGCCGCGATGTACGAAGCCAAGCAGAACGGCCGTGCGACCTATGCGCTTTTCACACCGGCCGTGGCGCGCCGCGTCGACCTGCGGCTGCGCCTGGAGCAGCGCCTGCGCACGGCGATCGAGTCGAGGGAGTTCAGGCTGTACTTCCAGCCGACGGTGTCGCTGACCGACGGGCGCATCGTCGGCGCCGAAGTGCTGGTGCGCTGGACGGACGCCGAAGTCGGCGAAGTTTCGCCGGCCGAGTTCATCCCGATCGCCGAGGAGAGCGGACTCGTCGTGGGGCTCGGCGACTGGGTGCTGCGCGAGGCGTGCAAGGCAAGGCAGGCCTGGCGGGCTGCAGGACTGGACATGCCGCCGCTGGCGGTCAACATCGCCGGGGTGCACCTGCGCCAGGGCAGCTACGTCGACACCCTGCTCGGCACCCTGGCCGAGCACGGCGTGCAGCCGGGCGAAGTCGAGATCGAAGTCACGGAAACCGGCCTGCTCGACACGTCGGCCACGGTGCGTGAGAACCTGGTGCGGCTGCGCCGGGCGGGTGTGCGGCTGGCGCTCGATGACTTCGGCGTCGGCTTCTCCAGCCTCGCGCACCTGCGCGACCTGCCGATCCACCGGCTGAAGATCGACCGCAGCTTCACGGTCGAGTGCATGCGCGATCCGCGCACGCTGACGATCGTCAAGGCGGTGATCGAGATGGCGCGTGCGCTCGGCATCAAGATCACCGCCGAGGGCGTGGAGACGCAGGCGCAGCAGAACTGGATGCGGCAGCTCGGCTGCGATTCTGCGCAAGGCTATCTGTTCTCGCGGCCGATGACGCCCGACGAGTTCATGCGGACCTTCCTCGAGCAGGGCGGCGCGGGCCGCGACCACTCGCTGATGCATTAGCGGGCGCCGCTGGACCGCGTTGCGCGCCGGCAGCCAGTTGCTCGTGGCCGGTACCGAGTGCCGCCCGTAGAATCAGAGTTCCCTGAATTCGCATCCGCTCCGCGTTCGCGTGGCGTTCCCGATGCTCGAGCAGCAGACTCTCTTTCCCGCCAGTGACGGTGGCGAATCACTGACGCTGGCCGCCTTCGCGCAGCGTGCCTACCTCGACTACGCCGTCTCGGTGGTCAAGGGGCGCGCGCTGCCGGACGTGGCCGACGGCCTGAAGCCGGTGCAGCGGCGCATCCTTTACGCGATGGACCAGATGGGCCTGGCGGCGAACGTCCGGCCGGTCAAGAGCGCACGCGTGGTCGGCGACGTGCTTGGCAAGTTTCATCCGCACGGCGACACCGCGGCGTACGACGCAATGGTGCGCATGGCGCAGGACTTTTCGCTGCGCTATCCGCTGATCGACGGGCAAGGCAATTTCGGTTCGCGCGACGGCGACGGCGCCGCAGCGATGCGCTACACGGAAGCGAGGCTCACGCCGATCGCCCGCCTGCTGCTCGACGAACTCGACGAAGGCACGGTCGATTTCACCGCCAACTACGACGGCAGCCAGCAGGAGCCGAAGTGGCTGCCGGCGCGGCTGCCGTTCGTCTTGCTCAACGGGGCCTCGGGCATCGCGGTCGGCATGGCGACCGAGATTCCGTCGCACAACCTGCACGAGGTCGTCGCCGCGCTGCAGCTCGTGCTCAGGGAACCGACGACCTCGCTCGATGAACTGCTTGCCGTGCTGCCGGGGCCGGATTTCCCCGGCGGCGGCCAGATCATCTCGGCCGCCGGCGACATCCGCGAGGTCTATTCGACAGGCCGCGGCAGCCTGAAGGCGCGTGCGCGCTGCCGGTTCGAGGATCTGGCGCGGGGCCAGTGGCAGCTGGTCGTCGACGAACTGCCGCCGGGCACGTCCGCGCAGAAGGTGCTCGAGGAAATCGAGGAACTGACCAACCCGAAGATCCGGTCCGGCAAGAAGTCGCTGACGGCAGATCAGCAGCAGCTCAAGCAGATCGTGCTGGCGCAGCTCGACTCGGTGCGCGACGAATCGGGCAAGGACGCCGCCGTGCGGCTGGTCTTCGAACCGCGCACATCGAGAATCGACCGCGACGCGTTCGTGACGATGCTGCTGGCACACACCAGCCTCGAGACCGGCGTGCCGGTCAACCTGGTGATGATCGGCCGCGACGGCCGGCCGCGCTGCAAGGCTCTTGCGGAGATCCTTGTCGAGTGGATCGATTTCCGCGTCGACACCGTGCGCCGGCGCAGCCGGCATCGACTGGCGAAGGTCGAGGACCGCATCCACATCCTCGAGGGGCGGCAGGCGGTCCTGCTGAACATCGACAAGGTGATCCGGCTCATCCGCAACTCGGACGAGCCGAAGCCGGAACTGATGCGCGCATTCGGCCTGAGCGAGCGGCAGGCCGAGGACATCCTCGAGATCCGCCTGCGCCAGCTGGCGCGGCTCGAAGGGATCCGCATCGAACAGGAGCTGGCGCAGCTGCGCAAGGACCAGGCCGCGCTGCAGAAGCTGCTCGCTTCGGAGGCCGCGCTGCGCCGGCAGGTGAGCAGGGAGTTCGACGAGGACGCGAAGAAGTTCGGCGATCGCCGCCGCACGCTGATCGAAACCGCGCAGCGCGCACTCGCCGAGGCAAGGGTGCTCGACGAACCGGTCACGGTCATCGTGTCCGAGAAGGGCTTCGTCCGCGCGCGCGGCGGCCACGGCCACGATCCGGCGCAGCTGACCTTCAAGGCGGGCGATGCACTGTACGGCGCATACGAGTGCCGCACCGTCGATCACCTGATCGCCGTCGGAAGCAACGGGCGCGTCTACACGGTGCCGCTTTCCGCGCTGCCGTCGGCGCGCGGCGACGGCTCGCCGGTGACTTCGATGATCGACCTGGACAGCGGCACGCGCCTGGTCGGCTACGTGGCGGGTGCTGCCGCGCAGCAGTTGCTGCTGGCCACCTCCGCCGGTACCGGATTCGCCTGCTCGGTCGGCGACATGGTCTCGCGCGTGCGGGGCGGCAAGCAGTTTGTCAGCGTCGACGAAGGCAGCGTCCCGCTGCGACCGGCGCTGGTCGGGGCCGGCGACGACCGGATTGCCTGCGTTTCGGAGAAGGGTCGCATGCTGGTGTTCGCCGTGAGCGAGATCAAGTCCCTGTCCGGCGGCGGCCGCGGCGTCATCCTGATGGGGCTCGATGCGGGCGAAAAGCTCGTCGCCGCTGCGCCCTGCGGCGATGACGGGGTTATCGTCGAAGGCCAGGGACGCGGCGGCAAGGCCGTGCAGGTCCACGTGCGGGGTCGCGACCTGCAGTCGCACGCCGGTCACCGCGCGCGCAAGGGCACGCTGATCACACCGCGCGTGAAGCCGACGGCGCTGCGCAGGCCGGCGTCGAACGCGGCCGGATGAGGCCGCGCGCTCGCCGGCTGCTTGCGGCTGTTGCACTGGCGACCGCTTGTGCCGGCGCGTTGATCACCGGGTGTTCGACCGTGAATCCGTACTACGACCCGACCAAGCCGCATCATCGCCCCGAAGGCTTCCAGAACATCGACCCGGCGGCCTGGATGCCGCGGTCGTTCGGAGAGTTCTTCCGCTGGCAGCGCGAGCGCCGGGCGCTGGAGATTCCGGCGCCGACGATGGACCTTGCTGCGCTCGTGCCGGACCTGGGTTTCATCCGCGGCCGGACCAACCACTTCTCGGTGACCTGGGTCGGGCACGCCACGGCGCTGGTGCAGATCGGTCGCACCAATGTCCTGACCGATCCGCACTTCTCGGAGCGCGCGTCGCCGGTGCAGTGGGCAGGTCCGAAGCGCTGGCAGCCGCCGGCCGTACGCCTCGAGGAACTGCCGCGCATCGACGTGGTGCTGATCTCGCACAACCACTACGACCACCTCGACGAAAACTCGGTGCGTGCGCTCAATGCACAGCCCGGCGGCCCGCCGCTCTTCGTCGTGCCGCTGGGGCTCGAGCGCTGGCTCGAATCGGTCGGCATCACGCACGCGCGCGCCCTCGACTGGTGGGATTCGGTGCGGGTCAAGGACATCACGTGCACCTGACTCCCGTGCAGCACTGGAGCCGGCGCACGCTCGCCGACACCAACACGACGCTGTGGGGCGGCTTCGTCGTCGAAGGCGAGAGCCGCGGAAAGACCCGGCGCGTCTTCTTCACCGGCGACACCGGCTACTCGAAGGATCACTTCAACGAGATCGGCAGGCGCTTCGGCGGCTTCGACCTGGCCCTGATCCCGATCGGCGCCTACGAGCCGCGCTGGTTCATGAGCGCGCAGCACGTCAATCCGGAGGAAGCGGTGAAGATCCACCGCGATCTGCGCGCGAGACAGTCCGTCGGCATCCACTGGGGGACTTTCCAGCTGACCGACGAGCCGCTCGACCAGCCGGTCGCCGACCTTGCCGCCGCGCGCAGCCGGCTCGGACTCGGCCAGCGCGAGTTCATCACCCTGCGGCACGGCGAGACGCTGCGGCTCGATCCCTTCGACAAGCCGTAGCCGTCCGGCGCGACGCTGCTGTGCGCGAGCCGACGCGCGCGGCGCGGCCCATAGAATGGCCGACCGATGTCCGCCGCGGAACCGACCACGCCTGCCGCAACGCCCACCGCATGGGCGCCGCTGCGCCATGCCACCTTTCGCATGCTATGGCTGACCTGGCTGGCGTCGAACCTGTGCATGTGGATGAACGAAGTCGTCGCGGCGTGGTTGATGACGACGCTCACCACCTCGCCGATGCTCATCGCGCTGGTGCAGACGGCCTCGACGCTGCCGGTGTTCCTGTTCGGCCTGCCGCTCGGCGCGGCTGCCGACATCCTCGACCGGCGGCGCATGTTCATGTTCACCCAGTTCTGGGTCGCCGCCAACGCGACGGTGGCCGCCGTGGCGCTGGTCGGCGGCCTGATGAGCGCGCCGTTGCTGCTGGTGCTGACCTTCGGCAACGGCATCGGCCTGGCGCTGCGCTGGCCGGTGTACTCGGCGGTCGTGCCCGAGCTCGTGCCGCGCCGCGAGCTGCCCTCGGCGATCGCGTTGAACGGCATCGCGATGAACACGTCGCGCGTGGTCGGACCGGTGATCGCCGGCGCGCTGATCGCCAGCCTCGGCAGCGCCTACGTGTTCGTGCTCAACGCCGTGCTGTCGCTCGCCGCCGGCATGATGATCATGCGCTGGAAGTCGGAACGAACGCAGAGCGTTCTGCCGGGCGAGCGCTTCTTCGGCGCGATCCGCATCGGCTTCCAGTACGTGGCACGTCGCGCGTGATGCGCGTCGTGCTCGCGCGGGTGGCGATCTTCTTCCTGCAGTGCGACGCCGCTGATGGCCCTGCTGCCGCTGGTCGCCCGCGGCATGCGCGACGGTGGCGCGTGGACCTACACGCTGCTGCTTGCTTCGCTGGGCGCCGGTGCGGTTTCGGCAGCACTGTTCCTGCCGCGGCTGCGGGTGATGGTCTCGCGCGACCGGCTGATGCGCGACGGCACGCTGCTGCAGGCGGCGGCGATGGTCGCAGTCGGATTTGCGCCGACGCTGTGGCTGGCCGTGCCGGCGATGCTGATCGCGGGCATGGCCTGGATCACGGTCGTCAACACGCTGACGGTGTACTCGCAACTGGCGCTGCCCGACTGGGTGCGTGCGCGCGGCATGGCGATGTACATGATGGTGATGATGGGCGCCACATCGGCCAGTGCCGCGCTGTGGGGGCAGGTGGCCAGCCTGATCGAGGTGCGCTGGACGTTCGTCGCCGCCGCCGGCTGCGGGCTGGCCGCGCTGCTGCTGATGCGCCGGACGCTGTACTGGCCCGAGGCGGAGGAAGACCTGACGCCGGCGCGCATCCTGAAGGAGCCGACGCCGGCCTTCGAGATCGCGCACAGCAAGGGGCCGGTGATGGTCACCGTGCAGTACCGGATCGATCCGGCGCGCACGCAGGAGTTTCTCGCCGTGATGCAGGAAAGCCGGGCCAACCGGCTGCAGAAGGGCGCGTTGTCATGGGGCCTGTTCCAGGACACCGAGCAGCCGGGGCGCTTCGTCGAATACTTCCTCGACGAGTCGTGGGCCGATCACCTGCGTCGCTTCGACCGATTCACCGCGGCCGACGCCGAACTGCGCGAGCGGCGGCACGCATTTCACCTCGGCCCGGAACCGCCGAAGGTGACGCGCTACGTCGCCGAAGCGATCGAGCGCTGAGCTGTCTCCGCGACAGCGGCGTGCGCCTCGTCGGCGATGATCCGCCAGGCGCGCGGATCCTCGATCAGCGCGAGATGTCCGACGCCGTCGAGCTCGATCTGCTTCGCGCCCTCGAGCAGCGGGCTGGAGCGCGGGATGACGAGGTTGTCGTCACGCGTGGCCACCGTCGTGAACCGTCGCCAGCGGCCGCGGTCGTCGTCGTGCAGCTGCCTCACGAAGCGTGAGCCGTGTCGCATCTGCCGCGCGTTGCGACCGTAGCCGAGGCGGCCGAAGATCGTGCCGTGATGCGGGCTGGCCAGCGTGACCACCCGCGCCACGTGCGCTTCGCCGTGCCTGCGCAGATAAACGCGCGCCGCCAGTCCGCCCATGCTGTGGCCGACCAGAACGACGCGAGCCGCTCCGGTGGCCGCGCGCAGCTTCTCCACGGCGCGGTGCACGACGTCGGCGTAGGTGTCGATGTCGCCGAAGATCGGTTCCAGGTTGACGGTGGCGACGTTGCAACCGGCCAGCGATCCGGAGTCGAGCAGGGGCTTCCACGCTGCGCGGTTGCACATGAAGCCCGGGATCAGCAGCACCGCCGGTCGGTGCGGATCGTCAGTCACCGCAGGCTCGGCGAAGCCGGCGCGCCACGGCTGGCGCCACAGGAAGATGCGCAGCGACACCGAGGTCTCGCGCAGCCACATGCCCACCACGCGCGGCAGCGAGGCGCGCGGCGAGCGCGGATCGGCGCTGGCGGCGACGATGAATTCGATCGCCAGCAGGCCGCCGACGAGCGCCACCGGCGCCAGCACGGCAGCCGCAGCGACCCACATCGGGTCGACGGGCTCCGGCAGCCACCACCACGCGATCACCGCGCCGCCCAGCGGCACGCCGATCGACCACAGCCGCTGCAGCGCGGCGATCGTCACTTCTGCGCCTGCGCCTGCGGCAGCGGATCGACGTCGAGGAACTTCCAGAACTGCCGCATCACCGGGTGGCGCTGGTAGCCGAACACCCAGGGCTGCGCCAGGCTGGTGCCGATGCGGTGCACGATCGGCCGCATCGGCGCGTAGGCGGCCACCAGGCGGTCCATGCGCGCGAAAAGCTCCTGCCGCTCCGGACTGTCGGCGAGGACGAGCGCCTTGTCGTACAGCGCATTGAATTCGGGCAGGTCGAAGCGCGTGTGATTCGACTGCCCCTTGTTCCTGCCGTACAGGATGTCGTAGAAGGTCTGCGCGTCCGGGCTGCCCGCGGTCCAGCCCAGTCCCCACATCATCAGCTTGCCGGCGCGCGATTCGCGCAGCAGTTCCGGCCACTTGGCCTTGCGGAACTCGGTGCGCAGGCCGATCGCATCCATCGATCGGCGCCACACCTCGTCGCCGACCTTCGAGGCGCCGTCCGACGTCGAGGCGATCTCGAGCGCCAGCTTCTCGCCGTCGGGCGTCTCGCGATACCCGTCGCCGTCGCGGTCGACGTAGCCATAGGTGTCGAGCAGTGCCTTGGCCTTGGCCGGGTTGTACTCGGCGAGCGGGCTGACGAAGTCGCCGGTGGTCGCCGATCGCCCCGGGTGGCACCGTGTTCTGTGCCGCCGTGGCCTGGCCGCGGTAGATCTGCAGGATCGACGCCTCGATGTCGTAGCCGAGCGCGATCGCCCGGCGCAGCGCCACCTTGTCCGGCGTGTAGCCGCCGATCACCGGATGCTCCATGTTCATGTAGGTGAAGGCGAGGTCGAGCTCGACCGAGCGGTCGATCTGGATGCCGCGCGCGGCAAGGTTCGGCGCCAGCCTGCCGTTGGGGATCGTCGTGTTGACGAAGTCGGCCGGCACCCCGGTGATGAGGTCGTGCTCGCCGTTGAGGAAGGCGAGGAAACGCGGCTGGCTTTCCTCGACCACGTAGACCTCGACGCGGTCGATCATCGGCACCTGCCTGCCGCGCAGCCGGGCGGCGATCGCCTGCTTCGCCGCATCGCCTGCGGCAGGCTGGGGATCGTAGATGTCCTGGCGGTAACCCGGGTTGCGTTCCAGCACCATGCGCGAGGAACGGCGCCAGTCGGCCAGCCGATAGGCGTTGGTGCCGACCGGATGCTCCATGATCTTGTCGCCGTAGGCTTCGACCACCTCGCGTGCCAGCGCGCAGCTGAGGTTGCAGTTGGTCAGGTCGTAGATGAAGCCGGGGTTCGGCTCCTTGAAGCGGATCTGGTAGGTGTATCGGTCGAGCACGCGCAGGCTGTCGACCTCGCGGTCGTAGTCGAAGCGGCCGCTCTTCTGCGCCTCGCGCACGCAGTTCGGCCATGCCGTCGACCTTCGACTCGACCAGGTAAAGCTGCTGCGACTTGATCTTCGGGTCCCAGTGCCGCTTCAGCGAGAAGACGTAGTCGGCAGCGGTCAGTTCGCGCTTGCGGCCCTTGAAGGCGGGGTCGTCTGCGAAGTAGATGCCCGGCTTCACGCGCAGCGTCCAGGTCAGGCCATCGTCGGAGACCTCGGGCATCTCGGCCGTGTTCGGAATGACCTTGACCGGCCGCGCCAGGTAGTCGTAGGTCAGCGGCGGATCGAAGATGTGCGACAGGATGATGCTCGAATACAGGTCGTTGATCTGTCCCGGGTCGAAGCCGGTTTCCGCGATCGGGAACGCGTAGCGCAGCACCTTCTGCTGCGCTGCGGCCGGCGCGGCGGCGAGAAGGATCGCGACGAGCGCGGCAAGCAGGCGAAGGATCATCGGGTCAGGGCGTGGACGACGGACGAGAAGCGAATTATCGCGCCGCCGCCTGCGCCGCGGCGTCGACATCGAGGAACTTCCACCAGCCGCGCAGGAACGGGTGGCGTCGATACCCGGCGAGCCAGGGGTGGAACATGCCGATGGCGATCTGGTGCACGCGCACCTTCATCGGCGCGTAGGCGACCAGCAGCCGCACCTGCTCGCGGAGCAGGGCATCGCGCTCCGGTCCGTCGGGCATCGTGCTCTGCCGCTGGTGCAGCGCATTGAACGCCGGCAGGTCGAAGTGCGAAAAATTGCCGTAGCCCTTGTTCGGGCCATAGGCGAGGTCGAGGAACTCGGCGCCGTCGGGGCTTCTCGCCGAATTGCCGAGCTGCCACATCATCATCTTCCCGGCGCGCGCCTCGCGCAACAGTTCGGGCCACTGTCCGTAGCGGAACGCGATGCGGATGCCCACGGCATCCATGTTCCGCTTCCACAACTGCTGAAACTCGCGGCCGCGCTTGTCGGGCTGGTTGGCGATTTCGAGCGTCAGCGGCGAGCCGTCCGGCCGCTCGCGGTAGCCGTCGCCGTCACGATCGACGAAGCCGTAGGTATCGAGCAGCGCCTTGGCGGCGGCGCGGTCGAATACGTTCATCCCGCTGACCCACGCCGGGTCGTAGCCGCTCGTCAGCGGCGGAATCGGTCCCTGCGCCACCACGGCCTGGCCATGCCACTGCAGGCGGATCTCCTCGTCGACGTCCCAGGCGAGGCTGAGCGCGCGGCGCAGTGCGACCTGCTCCGGCGCGTAGCCACCGACCATCGGGTGGTCCATGTTGAAGTAGCTGAAGGCGATCGCCGAGATCACCTGCCGCTCGGCACGCAGCCCGCGCCGCGCGAGCCCGGGCGCGATGACGCCGTTGGGCGCCGCCGTGCCGACGAACTCCTGCGGCACCCCGCCGATGAGGTCGTGCTCGCCGTTGAGGAACGCCAGCCACAACGGCTGCGCCTCCTCGACGATGTAGATCTCGACGCGGTCCACCATCGGCAGCCGCCTGCCGCGCAGCTTGGCCGAGATGTCCTGCGCCGCGGCATCGCCGGCGGCGGGCTGCTCGTCGTAGTACTCGACGCGGAAGTCGGGATTGCGCTCGAGCACGATGCGTGAAGAGCGCCGCCACTGCGCCAGGCGAAACGGCCCGGTGCCGACCGGATGCTCCATGATGCGGTCGCCGTAGAACTCGACCACCTCACGCGCGACGGCGCCGCTGACGGGGTGGTCGGCGAGCAGGTACACGAAGCGCGGCCTGGGATCGGCCAGCCTGATGCGCAGCGTGTAGCGGTCGAGCACGCGCAGCCCTTCGACCTCGCGGTCGTAGTCGAAGCGGCCCGTCTTCACCGCCTCGGCGCGAAGGGCGGACATGCCCAGCATCCTGCTGCGCTCGAAGGTGTTGAACTCCGGGCTCTTGGTGCGCGGGTCGAAGAAGCGCTTGATCGAGTAGACGTAGTCGGCCGCGGTCAGCTCGCGCCTCGCGCCCTTGAAGGCCGGGTCGTCGGCAAAGAAGATGCCGGGCCGGACGCGGATCGTGAAGATGCGGAAGTCGTCGGTGACGTCGGGCAGCGCCGCGGCCGTGCACGGCTTCAGCAGCACCGGTCGCGCCAGGTAATCGTACGTGTACAGCGCCTCGAAGATGTTGGCAACGATCGTGCGCGAATACAGGTCGTTCAGTTGCGCCGGATCGAAGCCGGTCTCGGCCACCGGAAAGCCGTAGCGAAGCGTCCTGACCGGCTGCGCCCGCACGCGCGCCGGAAGGCCCGTCGCGGACAGTCCGCTGCTCAGCAGGAACGTGCGTCGGTCCATCGCTGCGGTGTCTCGCGCCGCTCCGGTCCTGTCAGTGCCGGCCTGCCACCGCGCCGTCGTCGACATCGAGGTACTTCCAGAAGCCGCGGAGCACGGGGTGCTTGCGGAAGCCGACCACGCGTGGCTGCATCAGCGCAGTCTCGATCGGCGTGACCGTCGGCCGCAGCGGCGCGTAGGCGAAGAGCAGGCGGTTCATCTCTCTGTAGAGCGCCTCGCGCTCGGGCCCGTCGGGCAGCTGCGCAGCCCGCGCGAACAGCCGGTTGAACTCGGGCAGGTCGAAGCGCGACTGGTTGGACTGTCCCGCGTTCGGCCCGTAAAGGATGCCGAGGAAGTACTCGCCGTCCGGCATCGGACCGGACCAGCCGGAGCCGAACATCATCAGCTTGCCGGCCCGCGAATCGCGGATCAGTTCCTGGAACTTGCCTTTCCGGAAGTCGATGCGGATGCCGATCGCGTTCATGCTCTTCTTCCACAGTTCGTCGGCATTGCGCGCCAGCTGGTTCGACACCGAGGCCATCACCAGCCGCAGCGGCGAGCCGTCGGGCTGATCGCGCCAGCCGTCGCCGTCGCGGTCGATGTAGCCGTAGGTGTCGAGCAGCGCCTTGGCCTGCGCCGGGTCGTACTCGGCGAGCGGGCTCCTCAGCTTCGGGTCGAACCCGATGGCGCCCGGCGGCAGCACGGTCTGCGCCGCGATCGCCTGGCCGCGCGCGTTGATGCGGATCGCCGCGTCGACGTCGTAGCCGAGCGCGATGGCCCGCCGCAGCGCGACCCGCTCCGGCGTGTAGCCGCCGACCACCGGATCGTTGATCCCGAAGTAGGTGAAGAAGACGGACAGCGCAGGTACGCGATGGATCTGCACGCCGCGGCGGACCAGATTGCCGGCCAGTTCGCCGTTCGGCGCGGCGGTCAGCACGAACTCGGCGGGCACCACCTCGATCAGGTCGTGCTCGGCATTGAGGAACGCCAGCCAGCGCGGCTGCGCTTCCTCGACGATGTAGACCTCGACACGGTCGAGCATGGGCAGCGACCGCCCCGCGAGCCGCGCCGCGATGCGCTGCGCCTGAGGGTCGTCGGCCGGCGGCTGTTCGTCGTAGCGCTGCTCGCGGAAGTTCGGGTTGCGCTCGAAGACCATCCGCGAGGAGCGGGCGTACTTCGTGAGGCGGAAGGCGTTGGTGCCGACCGGATGCTCGGCGAGCTTCTCGCCGTAGGCCTCGACCACCTCGCGTGCCACCGCGCACGCCAGCGGGCACAGGGTGAGAAAGTAGGTGAAGTTCGGTGCCGGTTCGTTCAGCACGATGCGCAGCGTGTAGCGGTCCAGCGCGCGCAGGCCCTCGACGTCACGGTCGTAGTCGAACCGGCCGGTCTTCTCGGCCTCGGTGCGCAGCGCGGCCATGCCCCTGATGCGGGCGGCGACGAGGTAGAGATTGGGCGACTTGATCTTCGGGTCCCAGTGCCGCTTGATCGAGTAGACGTAGTCGGCGGCGGTGAGCTCGCGCTTCGCGCCCTTGAAGACCGGGTCGTCGGCGAAGTGGATGCCGGGCCGGATGCGGAGCGTCAGCGTGCGGCCGTCGGCGCTCACCTCGGGCAACGCGGCCGCGGTGTTGGGTTTCAGCTTTGCCGGACGCGCGAGGTAATCGTAGGTGTACGGCGGATCGAAGATGTTCGACAGCATCGCCACGGTCGGCACGTCGGAGACCATGGCCGGGTCGAGGCTGGAGACCGGTGTGCCCAGCGCGTAGCGCAGCACCTTTTGCGCCTGTGCGCCGGCGGTGCCGGCTGCGGCGAGCAGGAGCAGGGCAACGGCAAAGCGGAGTACTGCGGTCATGGACGAGGTCATCGAGGAGCGGCGCGGCGATGATACGGAGGTGCCGCGCCGGAGGCGCCCGGTGCCGACCCCGTCGGCCAGCGGCCTGCGGCCTGCGCAGCGGTGTTCGACTTGCCCGCGGCGGCGCCCCCCCGTACAGTCGCGCCCCAGCATGCTCGCATACGTCATCCGCAGAAGCTGGCAGATGGTGCCGACACTGGCCGGCGTCATCCTGCTCATCTTCTTCCTGTTCAAGTTCTTCGGCGGCGATCCGGCGGAGATCCTCGCCGGCCAGGTCGCCTCGCAGGAGCAGATCGAATCGATCCGCCGCCAGCTCGGGCTCGACCAGCCGTGGTGGGTGCAGCTGTGGATCTTCGTCAAGCAGATCCTGTCGTTCGACTTCGGCAAGAGCTGGATGACCAACGAGCAGGTGTCGAGCATCTTCGCTTCGCGGCTGCCGGCCTCGCTGACGGTGATGGTGCCGATCCTGGTGCTCGAGGTGTGCCTGGCGATCCCGCTGGCGATGACGGTGGCCTACTACCGCGGCACGCTGATCGACCGCACGATCGTCATCATCTGCGTGCTGGCGATGTCGATCTCGTTCCTCGTCTACATCATCGTCGGCCAGTACGTCTTCGCGTTCCTGCTCGGCTGGTTTCCGGTGCAGGGCTGGAGCGACAGCTTCTGGAAGAACCTGACCACCTACGCGCCGCTGCCGATCATCCTCGCCACGATGGTGAGCCTGGCACCGCAGACGCGGCTGTACCGCACCTTCTTCCTCGACGAGATCGGCCACGACTACGTGCGCACCGCGCGCGCCAAGGGGCTGGACGAGCGGCGCATCATGTTCACGCACGTGCTGCGCAACGCGCTGATCCCGATCCTGACCTACGTCGCCCTGCTGCTGCCGGGCATCTTCGCCGGCGCCTTCCTGATCGAGATCTTCTTCTCGATCCCCGGCCTCGGCCGCGAGATCTACCTGGCGGTCAACCGCAGCGACTACCCGGTGATCCAGGCGGTCACCGTGTACCTCGCCGCGCTGACCATGGTCATCAACCTGGTGACGGACGTGCTGTACAAGTTCGTCGATCCGCGCGTGGTGCTGCGCTAGATGGCGGCCGTCGCGCAGGACATCGCCGTCGAGCCGGCCGAGCGCTCGCAGGGGGTCTGGGCCGCGGCCTGGACGCGGCTGAAGCAGGACCGCATCGGCATGGTGTGCCTGGTGCTGGTCGCCGCCTTCATGGTGCTGATCCTGCTTTCGACGGCGGGGCTGGTGGCCGGCGGCTGGCAGCTCGAAAAGGGCGTGCCCTACGCCAACCCGGCGTTCCTCGGCGACCGCCCGAACGTCGAAGCGCAGGCCGTCGACCTGGGCGCGCCGAAGGGGCCGCCGGTCGACATCAGCGACATCGATCCGCTCGCGCCGAAGTACGACGAGTGGAAGAAGCGCGCGGCCGAGATCCAGACCGTCTCGCCGGGCCGCGCCGAGACGCTGCCGTTTGGCGGCGACCGCTGGGGCCGCGACGTGCTGGCCAAGGCGGTCAAGGGCGCGCAGATCTCGATCTTCGTCGGCGTCTTCGCCGCGCTGCTGGCCACCTTCATCGGCACCGTGCTCGGCGCCACGGGCGGCTACTTCGGCGGCCGCGCCAACGATCTGCTCGAATGGGTCTACAACGTCTTCACGGCGATCCCCGGCATCCTGCTCATCTTCGCCTTCGCCGCGGTGGTCGGCCGCGGCATCGACACGGTCATCTACATCCTCGGCCTGACCGGCTGGACCGGCATCTACCGGCTGGTGCGCGCCGAGTACATCAAGCACGGCACGCGCGAGTACGTCCGCGCCGCGCAGGCGATCGGCGCCTCGCACGCCTCGCGGATGTTCGTGCACATCCTGCCCAACATCAGCCACGTGGTGCTGGTGCAGCTGTCGCTGCTGGTGGTCGGCTTCATCAAGTCCGAGGTGATCCTGTCTTTCCTCGGCCTCGGCGTGCCGATCGAGATGGTGAGCTGGGGCACGATGCTCGCCGAGGCGCAGACCGAGCTGGTGATCGGAAAGTGGTGGCAGCTCGCCGCCGCGACGCTGTTCATGGCCGTGTTCCTGACCGCGTTCTCGCTGCTGACCGACGCGCTGCGCGACGCGCTCGATCCGAAGCTGCGCTGACCCGATGAGCAACCTCGTCTCGGTGCGCGACCTGCGCGTGAGCTTCCGGCTCGGCAAGACCCGCATCGTCGAGGCGGTACGCGGCGTGAGCTTCGACGTGCCGGAAAACGCCACGGTGGCGCTGGTCGGCGAGTCCGGCTCCGGCAAGAGCGTCTCGGCGATGTCGATCGTTCGCCTGCTGCCGGACAACGCCATCGTCGATCCGTCGAGCCGGATCGATTTCGGCGGCGCCAACCTGCTCGCCGCGCCGATCGACGCGCTGCGGCGCATCCGCGGCAAGGACATCACGGTCGTGTTCCAGGAGCCGATGAGCTCGCTGAACCCGGTGTTCACGGTGGGCTCGCAGATCAGCGAGGTGCTGCGCCTGCACCTGGGCCTGTCGCCGAGGCAGGCGACCGACCGCGTCATCGAGCTGCTGACCGAGGTCGGCATTCCCGAGCCGAAGGCGCGCGTCGACAGCTATCCGCACGAGCTGTCCGGCGGTCAGCAGCAGCGGGTGATGATCGCGATGTCGATCGCCTGCGAGCCGAAGCTGCTCATTGCCGACGAACCGACCACGGCGCTCGACGTCACCGTGCAGCGGCAGATCCTCGAGCTGATCGCCCGGCTGCAGGACAAGCACCGGATGAGCGTGCTGTTCATCAGCCACGACCTGGGCGTGGTCGGCGAGATCGCCGACCACGTCGTGGTGATGCGCGAAGGCACGGTGCGCGAGTCGGGCCCGGTGGCGTCGATCTTCAGCGACCCGCGCGACACCTACACCCGCGCGCTGCTCGCCTGCCGGCCGCGGCTGGACGCCAAGCCGAAGCGGCTGCCGGTGATCGACGATTTCATGGCCGGGGGCGGCCAGCCGATCGTGGTGACCGAGAACCGCGTCGCCCGGCCGCACGAGGACAAGCCGCTGATCGAGGCCCGGGGCCTGAGCAAGATCTACCGGCTGAAGACCGGGCTTTTCCAGCGCAAGTCGATCGCCGCGGTGCAGGAAGCGAGCTTCGCGCTGTGGCGCGGCCGCACGCTCGGCGTGGTCGGCGAATCCGGCTCGGGCAAGACGACCATCGGCATGCTGCTGATGCGGCTGGTGGAAGCGAGCGCCGGCGAGGTGACCTTCGACGGTGCCGACCTGCTGCGCCTGCCGGACGCGCAGATGATGGCCTACCGGCGGCGCATCCAGATCATCTTCCAGAACCCGTACGCCAGCCTGAACCCGCGCTTCACGGTGGGCCAGATCCTGACCGAGCCGATGAAGATCCACCGCATCGGCAGCGGGGACGGCGATCGCTTCGAGCGCGCGGCGGCGCTGGTCCGCCGCGTCGGCCTGGCTGCCGACAGCATCCACAAGTATCCGCACGAGTTCTCCGGCGGCCAGCGCCAGCGCATCGCCATCGCGCGCTGCCTGTCGATGCAGCCGGAGGTGCTGATCTGCGACGAGTCGGTCTCGGCGCTGGACGTCTCGGTGCAGGCCACCGTGCTCAACCTGCTGCTCGACCTGCAGGACGAGTTCGGCATGAGCTATCTCTTCATCAGTCACGACCTCGCGGTGGTCAAGTACATGGCCGACGACATGCTGGTCATGCACGACGGCGCGATCGTCGAGCGCGGCTCGGCCGAGGCGATCTACGAGTCGCCGCAGCACGAGTACACGAAGAAGCTGCTGCATTCGATCCCGACCGGCTATCACGCGGCGCCGCGCTGAGCGGCGCGGTATCTTCTGCGCATGTCCGGCGCCGAACGCAACGGCCCCAAGGAGCGGCTTGCCGAGGGTCTGGCGCGGGTGATCGAACTGCGCCGCGCGCTGCATACCGACGCGGCCGTCAACGAGCGCTGGCTGGCCGTCAAGCACTGGCAGGCGGGCCGGCTGGCGCGCACCTATCCCGACCTGCTCGGCTCGACGCGCTATCGGCCGGCCTGCGAGTTCTTCCTCGACGAGCTCTACGGCGCGAAGGACTTCGAGGCGCGCGACCAGGAGGCGCTGCGCGTCGTGCCCAAGCTGGCGCGCATGCTGCCCGAGCGCGCCGTGGAGACGATGGCGCTGGCCGTCGAGCTCGACGAAACCTCCGAGTCGCTCGACGCGCGCCTGGCCCGTGCGATCCGCCTGCCGGTCGATGTCGAAGGCTATGCGCGCGCCTACCGCGAGACCGGCACGGTTGCCGAGCGCCAGCTGCAGATCGACACCGTCGAGCGCATTGGCCAGACCCTCGAGAAGCTGGCACGGATTCCGCTGCTGTCGGGCATGCTGCACATGATGCGCGCGCCGGCGGAGGCGGCCGGCTTCGGACACCTGCACCGCTTCCTGCAGAACGGCTTCGACGCGTTCCGTGCCATGGGCCGCGCCGGTGAGTTCCTGCGCACGATCCGCAGCCGCGAAACGGCGCTGATGGAGGCGCTGTTCGCCGGCCGCACCGAAGAGCTCGATCGACCGGAGCTTCTCAGTCGCGGATGACGCGCGAGCCGAGGATCCGGTCGTGCAGCAGCTGGCCGCGCCGATCGAGCCGCGCCAGCGCCAGCATCGCGAGCAGACCGGCCGCGAATGCCAGCAGGTTGGGAACGGTGCCGGCGTCGGCGAGCGCGACGAACGCCAGCCCCGGCACGAACAGGCTCCACGCCAGCAGGTAGCGCAGCACCGCGCGCGCGGGCGTGAGGTGGCCGCCATGGCGGTCGACCACGCGCAGCCGCCAGGATTTCATCGCCAGCGTCTGCCCGGCACGCACCCAGCAGTAAACGAAGTACACGCCGACCACCACGAACAGGACCGCCTGCAGCACCCAGCGTCGCGACGGGGACAGCGGGTAGCTCCATCCGGCCAGCGCCAGCAGCGCATAGCTCGCCACGAACACGAGGCCGAACAGCAGCACCGCTTCGTAGGTCATCGTGGCCACGCGCAGCAGCAGGCCCGGCGGCGCGCTTTCGCCGGCGTCGGAGGTTCGGACCCGCAAGGTGGAGGACACGGGAGGCTGCGGCTACGCGGCTGCGATGCCGCGCCCCGGCGCTGCGAGCCCGGTCACTTCTTCTGCTCCGCGGCCTTCGTGGCGTCCTTGGGGCGGCCGCGCTCGCCGAGTTCCTTCTTCCTGTCGTCCGGCAGTGCCTGGTACTGCTGCACGGCCGACTCGCGGCTCTCGCGCGGCAGTTCGTAGGCGCGCTGGAAGTTCTCGCGCGCGGTCTGCCGCTGTTCCGGCGTCAGCTTCGAGAACTCCGCCATCCGTGCGTGCAGGCGCGCCTTGCCCTCCGGCGACATGCGCGGGTACTTGGACGCGATGTCGAGCCACTTGAGCTTGCGGTCCGCCGCCATCCCCGCCCACTCGCCGGCGAGGGGCGCCAGCGCCTCGCGCTGCTGGGGCGTGAGCTGGGTCCAGGTCGGCCCGCCGGACTGGGCCGCGGCCCGGCTGCCGAGCAGCAGCATCGCTGCGCCGGCCGCGGCAAGGACGATGAAGCGGCGCGTGGTCACGATCAGCGGGATTGGCGCTCGTCCTGCAGCAGGACGCCGAAGCTGCGGTCGGCGTACGCCTCCAGCGGCGCCTCGTCGAGCAGCACCGCGAAGTCCAGCGCGGCCAGGCGTTCGATCTCGAGCTGCTGCTGCCACTGGCTGATCGCCACAAAGCCGACCGCCAGCGCGACCAGCGGGGCGACCCACCCGGCGCCGCGCACCCAGCCCCACAGCCCGTGGCCGCCATCGGCCGGCGGCGCACCCGCGGTGGCCAGTTGCAGCGCGCGCAGCCGTACCGTGGCCGGACCTGTGCGACGCTGCCGGGCGAGCGCCGCACCGCGGGCCTGCTCGAGACGGAGCACGGTACGGTAGTCGAGCCGGTCTGCGCCCTCGTTGAGGGCCTGTCGCACCCGGAAGGCGAATTCGTCCTGATCATTCATAGCGTTATGCCGCGCTCCCGGAGCGCCTTGGCGAGCGCGTTGGTCGCGCGCGAGCAGTGGGTCTTGACGCTGCCCTCGGAGCACCCCATCGCCGCGGCCGTTTCAGCCGTGTCGAGCTCTTCCCAGTAACGAAGCAGGAACGCCTCCCGTTGACGGGCCGGAAGCTTGGCGACTTCCTCCTCGATGGCGGCCACGATCTGCTCCCGCTGATAGCTGCTTTCGGTGCTTTCGGCGCGGGCGTCGCTGCCGGCGTCGAGCGTCTCGAGCGGATCGGCGTCGGGCTCGTCGGCCGGGTTCAGCGCCGAGAACAGCGTCACCCAGGTCGAGCGTACCTTGCTGCGGCGGAAGAAGTCGTGGATCGTGTTCTGCAGGATCCGGGTGAACAGCAGCGGCAGCTCCGCTGCCGGGCGGTCGCCGTAGTGCTCGGCGATCTTCAGCATCGCGTCCTGCACGATGTCGAGCGCGTGCGACTCGTCGCGCACTGCGAACACCGCCTGCTTGAACGCGCGCCGTTCGACACCGGCCAGGAACTCGGACAACTCTTCTCGGGTGGCCATCGGCCGCGGCCGCCGGCGCCTCGGCGCCCGGCAGCGTGCCGTCAACTGAAGTGCGCGGCATGCTATCAGAGGGCGGCAACCGGCCCGCCAAGGGACGATCGTTTGCCGTTTCTGATGCGCTGCAGTATCGTCCGCGCTCTTGCACGACAAGAAGCCCTTAGCCCCGGAGCAGCCCACCCCGTTGCATCGAACACGCTAAACGCGCTCGCCGCACCGCCGGCCACAAGCCGGCATGGAACGGCATCCAATCAATCTCCTGTGGATCTTGAGAGGAGTCGCAGCATGCAGTCCATCAGCGCGGAAACCGCCGCCACGCGGCCGGAATCGCAAACTGAACAGATCACGGGCGCCGAGATCGTCGTACGGTGCCTGGCGGAAGAGGGGGTCGAACACGTCTTCGGGTATCCCGGCGGCGCGGTCCTCTACATCTACGACGAGATCTTCAAGCAGGACCGGTTCCAGCACATCCTGGTGCGGCACGAGCAGGCGGCAGTGCACGCCGCCGACGCGTATTCGCGCTCGAGCCTGAAGACCGGCGTGGCGCTGGTGACCAGCGGCCCGGGCGTGACCAACGCGGTGACCGGCATCGCCACCGCGTACATGGACTCGGTCCCGCTGGTGATCATCAGCGGCCAGGTGCCCACGCACGCGATCGGCCAGGACGCCTTCCAGGAGTGCGACACGGTCGGCATCACGCGGCCGTGCGTCAAGCACAACTTCCTGGTCAAGGACGTGCGGCATCTCGCCTCGACGATCGCCAAGGCGTTCTTCATCGCCCGCAGCGGCCGGCCCGGCCCGGTGCTGGTCGACGTCCCGAAGGACGTCACCATCGCCCGCTGCAAGTTCGACTACCCGCGCCAGCCGGCGATGCGTTCGTACAACCCGGTGCTGAAGGGTCACCAGGGCCAGATCAGGAAGGCGATGCAGCTGCTCGCCGCCGCCGAGCGGCCGATGATCTACGCCGGCGGCGGCGTGATCCTGTCCGATTCGAGCGAGCTGCTGAACCGGCTGGTCGACATGCTCGGCTACCCGTGCACCAACACCCTGATGGGGCTGGGCGGCGTCAGGGCCTCCGACCCGCGCTTCGTCGGCATGCTTGGCATGCACGGCACCTACGAAGCCAACATGGCGATGCAGGACTGCGACGTGCTGCTCGCCATCGGCGCGCGCTTCGACGACCGCGTGATCGGCAACCCGAAGCACTTCGCGCAGAACCAGCGCAAGATCATCCACATCGACGTCGACCCGTCGTCGATCTCCAAGCGGGTCCGCGTCGACGTGCCGATCGTCGGCGACGTCAAGGAGGTGATGATCGAGCTGCTGGCGCAGCTCGAAGCCGCGCCGCCGCGCACCAACACCGCCGCGCTCGAGGTCTGGTGGGAGCGCATCAACGAATGGCGCAAGCGCGATTGCCTGAAATACGACCGCGCCAGCCCGCTGATCAAGCCGCAGCACGTGGTCGAGACGCTGTGGAAGGTGACCGGCGGCGACGCCTTCGTCACCTCCGACGTCGGCCAGCACCAGATGTGGGCGGCGCAGTACTACCGCTTCGAGAAGCCGCGCCGCTGGATCAACTCCGGCGGGCTGGGCACGATGGGCGTCGGCCTGCCGTACGCGATGGGCGTGCAGATGGCCAACCCCGGTGCGCAGGTGGCGGTGATCACCGGCGAGGCGTCGGTGCAGATGTGCATCCAGGAGCTTTCCACCTGCAAGCAGTACGACCTGACGCCGAAGATCGTCAATCTCAACAACCGCTACCTCGGCATGGTGCGGCAGTGGCAGCAGATCGACTACGGCAGCCGCTATTCGCACTCGTACATGGACGCGCTGCCCGACTTCGTCAAGCTGGCGGAGAGCTACGGGCACGTCGGCATGCGCATCGAGAAACCCGCCGACGTCGAACCGGCGCTGCGCGAGGCGTTCACCACGCTCAAGGACCGGCTCGTGTTCCTCGACTTCATCACCGACCAGACCGAGAACGTCTGGCCGATGGTCAAGGCGGGCAGGGGGCTGACCGAGATGCTGCTCGGCAGCGAAGACCTATGAACAACCCCCACGCTCACTTCGTTCGCTGCCCCCCGAGGGGGCGCTCAGTGCCCTTCGGGCGGCCGGGCGGGCACTGAGATGAGGCACATCATTTCGGTGCTGCTGGAAAACGAGCCCGGCGCGCTGTCGCGCGTGGTCGGGCTGTTTTCCGCGCGCGGCTACAACATCGAGACGCTGACGGTGGCGCCGACCGAGGACGCGTCGCTGTCGCGGATGACGATCGTCACCACCGGCTCGGACGACATCATCGAGCAGATCACCAAGCACCTGAACCGGCTGATCGAGGTGGTCAAGGTGGTCGACCTCACCGAGGCCGACTACACCGAGCGCGAGCTGATGCTGATCAAGCTGCGCGCGGTGGGCAAGGAGCGCGAGGAGATGAAGCGGATGTGCGAAATCTTCCGCGGCCGC
Organism: uncultured beta proteobacterium; assembly: GCA_963847675.1. Taxonomy (GTDB): domain Bacteria; phylum Pseudomonadota; class Gammaproteobacteria; order Burkholderiales; family Burkholderiaceae_F; genus JADJWR01. Next base: position 131,403 of record CAWKAP010000003.1, on the reverse strand, counting down.
ATCATCGACGTCACCGAGCGCACCTACACCATCGAGCTCACCGGCAACACCAGCAAGCTCGACGCGTTCATCCGCGCGGTCGACCGCACCGCGATCCTCGAAACGGTGCGCACCGGCAGCTCGGGAATCGGGAGGGGCGAACGAATCCTGCGCGTCTGATTTTTTCGAGGCGAACTATCGACGGCTGACGCCGCACGCCGCTCGTGTGTCATCCCCGCGCAAGCGGGGATCCAGCGGCTTTTGCGTGAAGGACACTGGGTTCCCGCTTCCGCGGGAACGACACGGGGTGCACGGCCCGGCCGATTCGGTTCACATTTCACGTTTCAATGATTTCACGGGGACACAGATGAAGGTCTACTACGACAAGGACGCCGATCTCTCGCTGGTCAAGGGCAAGCACGTCGCCATCGTCGGCTACGGCTCGCAGGGGCACGCGCACGCGATGAACCTCAAGGACTCGGGCGTCAAGGTGACGGTCGCGCTGCGCAAGGGCGGCGCCTCGTGGAAGAAGGCCGAGAGCGCCGGCTTCGCGGTCAAGGAGGTCGCCGATGCGGTGAAGGACGCCGACATCGTGATGATCCTGCTGCCCGACGAGAACCACGCCGAGGTCTACAGCCAGTCGATCCACGCCAACATCAAGAAGAACGCCGCGCTCGCCTTCGCGCACGGCTTCAACATCCACTACGGCCAGGTGCAGCCGCGCGAGGACCTCGACGTGATCATGGTCGCGCCCAAGGCGCCGGGCCACACGGTGCGCTCGACGTATGCCGGCGGCGGCGGCGTGCCGATGCTGATCGCCGTGCATCGCGATGCCTCCGGCCGCGCGCGCGACGTGGCGCTGTCGTACGCGGCGGCGATCGGCGGCGGCAAGGCCGGCGTCATCGAGACCAACTTCCGCGAGGAGACCGAGACCGACCTGTTCGGCGAGCAGGCCGTGCTGTGCGGCGGCTGCGTCGAACTGGTGAAGGCCGGCTTCGAGACGCTGGTCGACGCCGGCTACGCGCCCGAGATGGCCTACTTCGAGTGCCTGCACGAGCTGAAGCTGATCGTCGACCTGATGTACGAGGGCGGCATCGCCAACATGAACTACTCGATCTCCAACAACGCCGAGTACGGCGAGTACGTCACCGGGCCGGAAGTGGTCAACGCCGGGAGCAAGGCGGCGATGAAGCAGGCGCTCGAGCGCATCCAGACCGGCGAGTACGCCAAGAGCTTCATCCTCGAGAACCGCGCCGGCGCACCGACGCTGCTGGCGCGCCGCCGCCTGATGGGCGAGCACGAGATCGAGAAGGTCGGCGAGAAGCTGCGCGCGATGATGCCGTGGATCAAGGCCAACCGGCTGGTGGATCGGTCGAAGAACTGACCTGGCAGGAAAGAACTGAAGAGCCGGGCTACCCTGGTCCGTCGGGTGAGCACTACTTCGAACTGGGGAGCAACCGATGCTGCTGAAGTCCTGGTTATTGACGATCTGCCTCTTGGTGGCTGGCCTGACCTCGGGCGCGGTGATGGCGCAATCGGTTCCGGTCCGATCGGACGGGACGTTGCTGCTGATGACCGGCAGCGCCGAGGTCGAGGTCGCCAACGACGAGGCGCTGGCGCAGTTCTACTTCGAGACCCAGGACGCCGACCTGCAGCGCGCGCAGTCGCAGGTCAACCAGCGCGTCGCGGAGGGCGTGGCGCAGCTGAAGCGCGCCGACCCGAAGGCGCTGGTGGAGACCACCAGCTACACGAGCTACCCGGTCTACCAGCCGGGCACGCAGCGCAAGCTGGTCGGATGGCGCGTTCGGCAGGGCGTGTCGCTGCGGACGAGCGACCTGGCCGCGCTGCCGCGCGCGGTGGCGGCGGCGCAGCAGACGCTCGCGCTCGGCGGCATCGACTTCCGCCTGTCGCGCACCGCGCGCACGAAAGTCGAGGGTGATCTCATCGAGCAGGCGATCGCAAACCTCAATTCCAGGCTTGCCGCGGCCGCGCGCGCGCTCGCCGTGCCGGCCGAGCGCGTGCGGCTGGAAGAACTGAACTTCGGCGTCGCGCCGCCGCCGATGCCGATGCCGCGCATGCGCGCGGAGATGGCGGCGGCACCGCCCGTCGCGGAGCCGCAGTTCGACGCCGGCCGTTCGCTGCAGCAGCTGACCGTGACCGGCAAGGCGCGCCTGCTGCCGCCGTAACCCCGCGCGCGGCTTGCGGATACCATTGGGATCGTCCCGTCCGAGGTTGCCGCAGTGTCCGCCTATCCGCACCCGATCATCGCCCGCGAGGGCTGGCCGTTCGTGTTCGCCGCGCTGGCGGCGGCGGTCGTGGTGTGGGTGCTGGCTGGCGTCTTGTGGTCGGTGCCGCTGTGGCTGGTGGCGGTCTTCGTCATCCAGTTCTTCCGCGATCCGCCGCGCGAGGTGCCGCAGCAGGCGAATGCGGTGCTGGCGCCGGCCGACGGCCGCATCGTCAAGGTGGAGAAGGCGCGCGACCCGTACACCGAGCGCGACACGTTGCTGATCAGCGTGTTCATGAACGTGTTCAACGTGCATTCGAACCGCTCGCCGGTCGACGGCGTCGTCGAGCGGGTCGATTATTCGCCCGGCAAGTTCATCAACGCCGACCTCGACAAGGCGTCGACCGAGAACGAGCGCAGCGCGATGGTGCTGCAGCTCGATGGCGAGCGCATCACGGTGGTCCAGGTGGCCGGCCTGATCGCGCGCCGCATTCTCTGCTACGTCAAGGCCGGCGACCGGCTCGCGCGCGGGCAGCGCTACGGCTTCATCCGCTTCGGTTCGCGCGTGGACGTGTACCTGCCGCTCACCGCGCGGCCGCGGGTCGCCGTCGGCGACCGCGTCGCGGCGACGAGCACGATCCTGGCCGAGCTCTGAGATGCGCTTCCGCCGCCGCAAGCCACGCCCGTTCGGTCGGCCCACCGTGCCAGTGGCCGACGAGATCGCGGTGCGGCCGCCGGCGTTGCGCCGGCGCGGCATCTACCTGCTGCCCAACCTGTTCACGATGGCGGCGCTGTTCGCCGGCTTCTTTGCCATCGTGCAGGCGATGAACCAGCGCTTCGAGGCGGCGGCGATCGCGATCTTCGTGGCGATGGTGCTCGACGGCATGGACGGCCGCGTCGCGCGGCTGACCAACACGCAGAGCGCCTTCGGCGAGCAGCTCGACTCGCTGTCCGACATGACCTCGTTCGGCGTGGCGCCGGCATTGGTGATGTACGAATGGGTCCTCAGCGGGCTCGGGCGCTGGGGCTGGGCCGGCGCGTTCGTCTACTGCGCCTGTGCGGCGGCGCGACTGGCGCGCTTCAACGCCAACCTGGGCGTGGTCGACAAGCGCTTCTTCCAGGGGCTGCCGAGCCCGGCGGCGGCGGCGCTGATCGCCGGCTTCGTGTGGCTGGCGATCGACAACAAGTTCCACATCAAGGACGCGGCGATGCCGTGGGTGGCCTTCGGGTTCACCGTCTACGCCGGGCTGACGATGGTCTCGAGCGCGCCGTTCTACAGCGGCAAGAGCTTCCACGTGGCGCGCAGCGTGCCGTTCTGGGTCATGGTGGCGGTGATCGTGCTGATCTTCGTGGTCTCCAGCGACCCGCCGATCGCGCTGTTCACGCTGTTCTGCTGCTACGCCGTCTCCGGCTACGTGTACTGGGCGTGGCGCTGGTTTCGCGGCGAATCCAACCCCGCGCGTCCGGTGCCGCCCGAGCCGGGCGCGCGCTGACGCGTCGGTTGTGCGGGCTGCCGTTTGCCCCTATAGTCGCGGCCATGCTTTCGCAGTCATTCAGCTTCCGCCTTACCGCAGCCGGCCTCGCCCTGCTGTGCCTACTGCTGCGCCCCGCGCGCAGATAACCCCCTCCCCACAATTCGAGTTCTTCTGGCCGCCCGCGTGACGCCGGCGGCGCGAATACCGTTTGGAGACCCGCCATGGACCGCCTGATCATTTTCGACACCACGCTGCGCGACGGCGAACAGAGCCCCGGCGCGTCGATGACGCGCGAGGAAAAGCTGCGCATCGCCAAGCAGCTCGAGCGGCTGCGCGTGGACGTGATCGAGGCCGGCTTTGCCGCCTCCAGCAACGGCGACTTCGAGGCCGTGCGCGCGATCGCCAACGCGGTGAAGGACTCCACCGTCTGTTCGCTGGCCCGCGCCAACGACAAGGACATCAGCCGCGCCGCCGAGGCGCTGGCCGGCTGCGAGAACCGGCGCATCCACACCTTCATCGCCACCTCGCCGCTGCACATGGAGAAGAAGCTGCGCATGAGCCCGGAGCAGGTGCTCGAGCAGGCCCGCCTGTCGGTCCGCTTCGCGCGCCAGTTCACCGACAACATCGAGTTCTCGCCCGAGGACGGCTACCGCTCGGAGCCGGATTTCCTCTGTCGCGTGCTGGAGGCGGCGATCGCGCGAGGGCGCGACCACGATCAACATTCCCGACACGGTCGGCTACGCGGTGCCGGAGCTGTACGGCGAGTTTCTCGCCAACCTGCGCCAGCGCATCCCCAATTCCGACCAGGCGGTCTGGTCGGTGCACTGCCACAACGACCTCGGCATGGCGGTGGCGAACTCGCTGGCCGGCGTGAAGATCGGCGGCGCGCGCCAGGTCGAGTGCACGATCAACGGGCTCGGCGAGCGGGCCGGCAACTGCTCGCTCGAAGAGGTAGTGATGGCGGTGAAGACGCGCCGCGACTACTTCGACCTCGAGGTCGGCATCGACACCGGTCACCTGGTGCCGGCCTCCAAGCTGGTCTCGGGCATCACCGGCTTCGTCGTGCAACCGAACAAGGCGGTGGTCGGCGCCAACGCCTTCGCGCACGCTTCCGGGATCCACCAGGACGGCGTGCTCAAGGCGCGCGACACCTACGAGATCATGCGCGCCGAGGACGTCGGCTGGGGCGCGAACAAGATCGTGCTCGGCAAGCTGTCGGGCCGCAACGCGTTCAAGCAGCGCGTGCAGGAACTCGGCATTCCGGTGCAAAGCGAAGGCGAGATGAACGCCGCGTTCGCCAAGTTCAAGGAACTGGCCGACCGCAAGGCCGACATCTTCGACGAGGACATCCAGTCGCTGTTCTCCGACGAGGCGGTGACGCCGCACGACGAGTACTTCAAGCTGGTGTCGATGGCGCAGCACTCGGAGACCGGCGAGCGCCCGCACGCGCGGATCGTGTTCGCCGTCGGCGACCGCGAGGTGGCCTCCGAGGCCGACGGCAACGGGCCGGTCGACGCGTCGCTGCGGGCGATCGAGGCCGAGGTCAGGAGCGGCTCGGAACTGCTGCTGTACTCGGTCAACGCCATCACCACCGGCACCGAGTCGCAGGGCGAGGTCACCGTGCGGCTGGGCCGCGCCGGACGGATCGTCAACGGGGTCGGTGCCGACCCGGACATCGTCGCCGCCTCCGCCAAGGCTTACCTGAACGCGCTGAACAAGCTGTACACGACGACCGAGCGGCTCAATCCGCAGACGTCGATGACGCCCTGAGGCAAGACGTTCCCGCGCAAGTGGGGTTAGTGTCGTTCCCGCGCAGGTGGGGTTAGTGTCGTTCCCGCGGAAGCGGGAACCCACTGCCTTCTGCGGGCAAGCCGCGGGCTCCCCGCTTGCGCGGGGATGACACCGGAGCGGCCCGGACAGCCTGCGCGCCGCCCACCCGGCCGGGCAGGGCGCTTCGGCTATACTTCACCGCTTCACGGCGCGGCCTTCCTTCCGCGTCCGCGTGTCCGTAACGAAAGGGAAAACCATGCCTGTTGCCAACATCAACAAGGGCGACATCGTCGCCAAGTACCAGCGCGCCAAGGGCGATACCGGCTCTCCGGAAGTGCAGGTCGCGCTGCTCACCGCCCGCATCAACGAACTGACCGAGCACTTCAAGACCCACGTCAAGGATCACCATTCCCGGCGTGGCCTGCTGAAGATGGTCAGCCGCCGCCGCAAGCTTCTCGATTACCTGAAGGGCAAGAGCCCCGAGTCGTACAAGGGCCTGATCGAGAGCCTCGGACTGCGCAAGTAAACGTGTTTCCTCCGCTGCACCACGGCCTTGGGGCTGGCCCCACGGGGCCGTGCTGCACGCTCGACCGGCCGCTGGCGCCCCCTCCGTGGGGCCAGCAGGCGAAATCCGGCATCGGCGCTCGCGTCGACGGCCGGCGGTCGCGCTCCCTATTTGAAGGAAGACCATCGTGTTCGAAAAAGTAACCAAGTCGTTCCAGTACGGTGCGCATACCGTCACCCTCGAGACCGGCGAGATCGCGCGCCAGGCCAACGGCGCCGTGCTGGTGTCGATGGATGACACCGTGGTGCTGGCTACCGTGGTGGCCCGTACCGAAGCCAAGCCGGGACAGGACTTCTTCCCGCTCACCGTCGATTACATCGAGAAGACCTACGCCGCCGGGCGCATTCCGGGCGGCTTCTTCAAGCGCGAGGGGCGGCCCTCGGAGAAGGAGACGCTGACCTCGCGGCTCATCGACCGGCCGATCCGGCCGCTGTTTCCGGACGGCTTCTTCAACGAGGTGCACGTGGTCATTCACGTGCTCTCGGTGAATCCGGAGATCGACCCCGACATCCCGGCGATGATCGGCGCCTCGGCTGCGCTGTCGATTGCCGGCATCCCGTTCAAGGGCCCGATCGGCGCGGCGCGCGTCGCATACCTCGACGGCCAGTACGTGCTGAACCCGACCGCCAGCCAGCTGAAGGAATCGAAGCTGAACCTGGTCGTGGCCGGCACCGAGCGCGCGGTGCTGATGGTCGAGTCCGAGGCGGACCAGCTGCCCGAGGACGTGATGCTCGGCTCGGTGGTCTATGGCCACGAGCAGATGCAGGCGGCAATCAACGCGATCCACGAGCTCGTGCGCGACGCCGGCAAGCCGGTGTGGGAGTGGCAGGCGCCGGCCAGCAACGAGGCGCTGATCGCCAAGGTCATCCACATTGCCGGTGCCGACCTGCGCGCGGCCTACGAGATCCGCAGCAAGCAGGCGCGCACGCAGAAGCTGCGCGACGTGCACGCCCTGGTGTACGGGCGCCTGGCCGAGGAAGCGGCCGCGGCCGGCGCGGCGCCGCCCGACCGCAACGAGATCGGCGACATCATGTTCGACCTCGAGTCGAAGATCGTGCGCAGCCAGATCCTCGACGGCGAGCCGCGCATCGACGGGCGCGACACGCGCACCGTGCGGCCGATCGCCATCCGGCTCGGCGCCTTGCCGCGCACGCACGGCTCGGCGCTGTTCACGCGCGGCGAGACGCAGGCGCTGGTCACCGCGACGCTCGGCACCAAGCAGGACGAGCAGATCATCGACGCGCTGATGGGCGAGTATCGCGAGCGCTTCATGATGCACTACAACATGCCGCCGTTCGCCACCGGCGAGACCGGCCGCATGGGCACGCCGAAACGGCGCGAGGTCGGCCATGGCCGGCTGGCCAAGCGGTCGCTGGCTGCGGTACTGCCGAGCCCCGACGAGTTCCAGTACTCGATCCGCCTGGTCTCGGAGATCACCGAGAGCAACGGCTCGTCGTCGATGGCCTCGGTGTGCGGCGGCTGCCTGGCGATGATGGACGCCGGCGTTCCGGTCAAGGCGCACGTCGCCGGCGTGGCGATGGGCCTGATCAAGGAAGGCAACAAGTTCGCCGTGCTGACCGACATCCTCGGTGACGAGGACCACCTGGGCGACATGGACTTCAAGGTGGCCGGCACCGCCAACGGCGTCACGGCGCTGCAGATGGACATCAAGATCGAGGGCATCACCAAGGAGATCATGCAGGTGGCGCTCGCGCAGGCGAGGGAAGGCCGCATGCACATCCTGCAGAAGATGCAGGAGGCGATGGACGCGCCGCGCGGCGAGCTGTCGGCCTTCGCGCCGCGGATGATCAAGATGAAGATCAACCCGGAGAAGATCCGCGACGTGATCGGCAAGGGCGGCTCGGTGATCCGCGCGCTGACCGAAGAGACCGGCACGCAGATAGACATCGAGGACGACGGCACGATCATCATCGCCAGCGTCGACATGGAAAAGGGCCGCGAGGCCGAGCGCCGCATCCGCGAGCTGACGGCCGAGGTCGAGGTCGGCAAGATCTACGACGGCACCGTGCTGCGCCTGCTCGACTTCGGCGCCATCGTGCAGATCCTGCCGGGCCGCGACGGCCTGCTGCACATCTCGCAGATCGCCGCCGAGCGCGTCAACCAGGTGTCCGACTACCTGAAGGAAGGCCAGGCGGTGAAGGTCAAGGTGATCGAGGCCGACGAGAAGGGCCGCGTGCGCCTGTCGATGAAGGCGGCGGCGGCCGACGCCGGCGCCGCCCAGCAGTAACACGCAATCGGATGCAGGCCTTCGAAGGCCTGCACCTTCGGCAGCGATGCAGGCGATCGAGATCTCCCAGCCCGGCGGGCCCGAGGTGCTGCGACTGGCACCGCGACCGTTGCCGCGCGCCGGCAGCCAGGAGGCGCTGCTGCGCGTCTTCGCCGCCGGGGTGAACCGTCCCGACGTCCTGCAGCGCAAGGGCGCGTACGCGCCGCCGCCGGGTGCCTCCGACGTGCCGGGCCTGGAAGTGGCCGGCGTGATCGAAGGCGGCGACCTCGAGGGCAGCGGCTTCCGGGTCGGCGATGCGGTTTGCGCGCTGGTTTCGGGCGGCGGCTACGCCGAGCACTGCGTCGTGCCGACGCCGCAGATGCTGCCGGTGCCCGCGGGCCTGAGCTACGCGGAAGCGGCAGGACTGCCCGAGACGTTCTTCACCGTGTGGAGCAATGTCTACGACCGCGCGCGGCTGGCGGCGGGCGAAGTCCTGCTCGTGCAGGGCGGATCGAGCGGCATCGGCGTGACCGCGATCCAGCTGGCGCGTGCGCTCGGCAACACGGTGCTCGCCACCGCCGGCTCGGAAGAAAAGTGTCGCGCCTGCGTTGAACTCGGCGCGGTGCGGGCAATCAACTACAGGACCGAGGACTTCGCCGCCGTGGCGAAGGAACTCACCGGTGGACGCGGCGTCGACGTGATCCTCGACATGGTCGCCGGCGACTATGTGCCGCGCGAGCTGCAGTGCCTGGCCGACGACGGGCGCCTCGTCATCATCGCGCTGCTCGGCGGCGCCAAGGCGACGGTGGATCTGAACGCGGTGCTGCGCCGGCGCCTCGTGATCACCGGCTCGACGCTGCGGCCGCGCCCGGTCGAGTTCAAGGCGGCGATCGCGCGCAAGCTGCGCTCGGTGGTGTGGCCGCTGATCGAGTCGAAGCGGATCCGGCCGGTGCTGTTCCGCACTTTTCCGCTGGCCGAGGCGGCCGCCGCCCACGCGCTGATGGAATCGAGCCAGCACGTCGGCAAGATCGTGCTCGAGGTCGACGCGCTGGCGGGCGAGATTCCCGAAACGCGTGCGGCGGAAGCCGCGGGCTGAACGTCAACACTGTCTATATGGAATCTGTCGTGCGCCGCAAGCTTGTCGCCGCAAACTGGAAGATGAACGGATCGGCCGCCGCCAACGCGCAGTGGCTGGCGACCTGGCGCGGTGCCTCGCCGCCGTGCGACGCGGTCGTGTGTGCGCCGTTCGTGTACCTGCCGCAGGTCGGTGCCGGCCTCGCCGGCGGGGCGGCCGAACTCGGCGCGCAGAACCTTTCGGAGCAGGCGCCCGGCGCGTTCACCGGCGAAGTCGCGGGCGAGATGCTGCTCGACGTCGGCTGCCGCTGGGTGATCGTCGGCCACTCGGAGCGTCGTGCGCTGTACGGCGAGACCAGCGAGCGCGTCGCGCAGAAGGCGGCGCGCGCGATCGCGCTCGGCCTGAAGCCGATCGTGTGCGTGGGCGAAACGCTGGAGGAACGCGACGCGGGCCGCACGCTCGAAGTGGTGGCGGCGCAGCTCGCCGCCGTGCTGGCGACGTGCACGGCGGAACAGCTCGCCGGCGGCGCGGTCGCCTACGAACCGGTGTGGGCGATCGGCACCGGCAGGACGGCGACGCCTGCGCAGGCGCAGGAAGTGCACGCGGCGATCCGCGCCCAGCTGGCGCGAGCGGATGCGCAGGCGGCGCAGCGCACGAGGATTCTCTACGGCGGCAGCGTGAAGCCGGCCAACGCGGGCGAGCTTTTCGCGCAGCCCGATATCGATGGTGGACTGATCGGTGGCGCGTCCCTGGTGGCAGCGGACTTCACCGCGATCTGTGCCGCCGCAGGCTGAATTTCGAGGGCAATGATGGGTTATCTGACCACTCTTCTGATCGTTGCACAGGTGCTGTGCGCGATCGCGATCATCGTGCTGGTCCTGCTCCAGCACGGCAAGGGCGCCGACATGGGCGCGGCGTTCGGCGGCGGCGCCTCCGGCAGCCTGTTCGGCGCCACCGGCTCGGCGAATTTCCTGTCGCGCGCGACCGCCGGCGTGGCCACGCTGTTCTTCCTCGCCACGCTCGGTCTGGCCTATTCCGGCACCACCGGCCGCACGGCGCAACAGCCGAGCCGGCGGCGTGATGAGCACGATGCCGGCGCCCGCGCCGGCCGGCAAAGCCGGCGAGATTCCGGGTCCGGCCAAGACGATCGAGATTCCGGCGACGGTGCCGGAGCCGGCCAAGGACGCGGGCAGCCCGAAGCCGGCTGACATTCCGAAGTAGGTCGCGCGCCATGCGCACGCGCCGGCAAGTCTGCGTCGCGCGCAGGGAGATGTTGGGTCCGCTGCGGCGCCGGGCCACGATCGATTCAAGTAAGATCGCGTCGCTTTTGCCCACGTGGTGGAATTGGTAGACACACCATCTTGAGGGGGTGGCGGCGCAAGCTGTGTGAGTTCGAATCTCACCGTGGGCACCACCTGAACCAGCGCGCTGCGACGCCGGTGCAGCGGGCGTCCGGGCGCCGCGGCGGCGCTGCTCGAAACGGCTTGCCTGGCCCGACCACGGCCCACTCCGATGAACCTCGAAACCTACCTCCCGGTGCTGCTTTTCCTGCTGGTGGGTCTCGTCGTCGGCGTGGCGCCGATCGCCGTCGGCGTCCTGCTCGGGCCGCACCGCCCCGATCCGGAAAAGCTCTCGCCGTACGAGTGCGGCTTCGAGGCCTTCGAGGACGCGCGCATGAAGTTCGACGTGCGTTACTACCTGGTGGCGATCCTGTTCATCCTGTTCGATCTCGAGATCGCGTTCCTGTTTCCGTTCGCCGCGGCCATGACCGGCCTCGGCCAATGGAGCACCGGCTTCTGGGCGGCGATGGTGTTCCTCGCCATCCTCACGGTCGGCTTCCTCTACGAGTGGAAGAAGGGCGCGATCGACTGGGAGTAGTGGCGCGGCAAACCGGGTGATGCGAGATGGGCATTGAAGGCGTTCTGAACGAGGGCTTCGTCACCACCAGCGTGGACAAGCTCATCAACTGGAGCAAGACCGGCTCGCTGTGGCCGATGACCTTCGGCCTGGCCTGCTGCGCGGTCGAGATGATGCACGCGGGTGCCGCCCGTTACGACCTCGACCGCTTCGGCGTGATGTTCCGGCCGAGCCCGCGCCAGTCGGACGTGATGATCGTCGCCGGCACGCTGTGCAACAAGATGGCGCCGGCGCTGCGCAAGGTCTACGACCAGATGGCCGAGCCGCGCTGGGTGATCTCCATGGGCTCGTGCGCCAACGGCGGCGGCTACTACCACTACAGCTACTCCGTGGTGCGCGGCTGCGACCGCATCGTGCCGGTCGACGTCTACGTGCCGGGCTGCCCGCCGACGGCCGAGGCGCTGATCTACGGAATCATCCAGCTGCAGAACAAGATCCGGCGCACGAACACGATCGCGCGCTGAACACCACCCGATGACCCGACTCGAAACCCTGGTCAGGAACCTCGGCGCAGCGCTGGGGGAGAAGATCGTCGCGACGACGGTGGCGCGGGGCGAGGTGACGATCGTCGTGCCGTCGTCCGAGTACCTCGAGATCGCATACAAGCTGCGCGACACCGAGCGGCTGCGCTTCGAGCAGATGATCGATCTGTGCGGCGTCGATTACCTCGACTACGGCAACGGCACGCGGGAAGGCGCCCGCTTCGCCGTGGTGCTGCACCTGCTGTCGGTGACGCACAACTGGCGGCTGCGCGTGCGCACATTCTGCCCGGACGACGACCTGCCGATGGTCGCTTCGGTCACGCCGGTCTGGTCGGCCGCAGGCTGGTTCGAACGCGAGGCGTTCGACCTGTACGGCATCGTCTTCGAGGGCCACGACGACCTGCGCCGGATCCTGACCGACTACGGTTTCGTCGGCCATCCGTTCCGCAAGGACTTTCCGATCTCCGGCCACGTCGAGATGCGCTACGACCCCGAGCAGCGGCGCGTGATCTACCAGCCGGTGACGATCGAGCCGCGCGAGGTCGTGCCGCGGGTGATCCGCGAGGAAGGCTACGGGCAGGGACGGTAGACCGTGGCCGAGATCAAGAACTACACGCTGAACTTCGGGCCGCAACACCCCGCGGCGCACGGCGTGCTGCGGCTGGTGCTCGAACTCGACGGCGAGGTGATCCAGCGTGCCGATCCGCACATCGGGCTGCTGCACCGGGCGACCGAGAAGCTTGCCGAGACGCGCACGTTCATCCAGTCGGTGCCGTACATGGACCGGCTCGACTACGTGTCGATGATGTGCAACGAGCACGCCTACGTGATGGCGATCGAGAAACTCGCCGGCGTCGAGGTGCCGCTGCGGGCACAGTACATCCGCGTGATGTTCGACGAGATCACGCGCCTGCTGAACCACCTGCTGTGGATCGGTGCGCACGGGCTCGACGTCGGCGCGATGGCGGTGTTCCTGTACGCGTTCCGCGAGCGCGAAGACCTGATGGACATGTACGAGGCGGTCTCCGGCGCGCGGCTGCACGCGGCGTATTACCGCCCCGGCGGCGTCTATCGCGACCTGCCGGAGGCGATGCCGCAGTTCAAGGCGTCGAAGTTCCGCAGCGAAGCCGACCTCCGGCGCCTGAACGAGAACCGGCGGGGCTCGCTGCTCGACTTCATCGAGGATTTCAGCAACCGCTTTCCGAAGTACGTCGACGAGTACGAAACGCTGCTGACGGACAACCGCATCTGGAAGCAGCGGCTGGTCGGCATCGGCGTGGTCTCGCCCGAGCGGGCGCTCGCCATGGGCTTCACCGGGCCGATGCTGCGCGGCTCGGGCGTGGAGTGGGACCTGCGCAAGAAGCAGCCCTACGAGGTCTACGACCTGCTCGACTTCGACGTGCCGGTCGGCCGCAACGGCGACTCCTACGACCGCTACCTGGTGCGGGTCGAGGAGATGCGGCAGTCGAACCGCATCATCCGCCAGTGCGTCGACTGGCTGCGCAAGAACGCGGGTCCGGTGATGACGGACAACCACAAGGTGGCGCCGCCATCCCGCCTCGACATGAAGTCGAACATGGAAGAGCTGATCCACCACTTCAAGCTCTTCACCGAGGGATTCCACGTGCCCGAGGGCGAGGCCTACGCGGCGGTCGAGCATCCGAAGGGCGAGTTCGGCATCTATCTCGTCTCCGACGGCGCGAACAAGCCGTACCGGATGAAGATCCGCGCGCCGGGCTTCGCGCACCTTCAGGGGCTCGACGAGATGTCGCGTGGCCACATGATCGCCGACGCGGTGGCGATCATCGGCACGCAGGACATCGTGTTCGGGGAGATCGACCGGTGAGCGCCGCACGGCCGTTCCGAAGGCCCTCGCTGCCCCTCGTTGGGACGGCGCGCAGCGCCAAGGGGGCAAGATGAGCGACGCGACGCGTCCGATCCTGAACCTCGACGAGCTCGACTACGCCCGCGAGCTTGCGCACGGAGAAACGTTCCAGGCGAAGCTCGCCCCGATCGGAATGAAGATCGGCGCGCGCCGGCTCGGCTACAACGTCACCCGCGTGGCGCCGGGCAAGCGCGCGTTTCCGTTCCACAGCCACCACGCCAACGAGGAGATGTTCTTCATCCTCGAAGGCGCCGGGACGCTGCGCTACGGCAAGGACGAGCACGCGGTGCGCCAGGGCGACTTCATCGCCTGCCCGCCGGGCGGCGCGGAGGTGGCGCACCAGCTGGTCAACTCGGGCGACACCGAACTCGTGTACCTGGCGGTGAGCACGCGGATCGACACCGACGTCTTCTCCTATCCGGATTCGGGCAAGGTCGGCGCCGTCGGCGGCATTCAGCCGGGCTCGACCTGGCCGCCGGTGGCGTCGTTCCCGGCCAAGTTCTTCGTCGAGGCCAATGCGGCCGAGTACTGGGACGGTGAATGAAGCGATGAGCGCCGTACCGCAGCCCTCGCGTCATCTCTCGGCCGCCGCGCTGGCGAAGATCGACCGCGAGATCGCCAAGTACCCGGCCGAGCAGCGCCAGTCGGCGGTGATGGCCGCGCTCGCCATCGCCCAGGACGAGCACGGCTGGGTGTCGAAGGAAGTCGTCGAGGCGGTGGCCGAGTATCTCGGCATGCCGCCGATCGCGGTGTACGAGGTCGCCACGTTCTACGCGATGTACGACACGGCGCCGGTCGGCCGCCACAAGATCACCGTGTGCACCAATCTGCCGTGCGCGCTGTCCGGCGGCAACCGGGCCGCGCGGCACCTGAAGGAGGCGCTCGGGATCGGCTTCAACGAGACCACGCCCGACGGCCGGTTCACGCTCAAGGAGGGCGAGTGCATGGGCGCCTGCGGCGACGCGCCGGTGCTGCTGGTCAACAACAAGCGGATGTGCAGCTTCATGAGCGACGAGAAGCTCAACGTCCTGCTTGACGAGCTCAGGCAGGCGAACTGATCGCGGAAACGAAGCAATGACTGCGCAGACCTGCTTCCACGGCCGCCATATCAGCCCGGTCATTCTCGCCGGGCTCGACGGCTCCAACTGGGACCTGAAGGGCTACGAGGCGCGCGGCGGCTACTCGGCGCTGCGCAAGATCTTCGAGCAGAAGATCGCGCCGGACGCGGTGATCGCCGAAGTGAAGAAGTCGGCCCTGCGCGGCCGCGGCGGCGCGGGCTTTCCGACCGGGCTGAAGTGGAGCTTCATGCCGCGCCAGTTCCCGGGGCAGAAGTACGTCGTGTGCAACTCCGACGAGGGCGAGCCCGGCACGTTCAAGGACCGCGACATCCTGCGCTACAACCCGCACGCCGTGATCGAGGGCATGGCCATCGCCGGCTACGCGATGGGCGCGACCGTCGGCTACAACTACATCCACGGCGAGATCTGGGAAACGTACGAGCGGTTCGAGGAAGCACTGGCACAGGCCTACGCGGCCGGCTACCTCGGCAAGGCGATCATGGGATCGGCGTTCGACTTCGACCTGTACGCCGCGCACGGCTACGGCGCCTATATCTGCGGCGAGGAAACGGCGCTGCTGGAGTCGCTGGAGGGCAAGAAGGGCCAGCCGCGCTTCAAGCCGCCGTTTCCGGCCAGCTACGGCCTGTACGGCAAGCCGACCACGATCAACAACACCGAGACCTTCGCGTCGGTGCCGTTCATCATCGACCACGGCGGCGACAAGTTCCTCGAACTCGGCAGGCCGAACAACGGCGGCACCAAGATCTTCTCGGTCTCGGGCGACGTCGAGCGGCCGGGCAACTACGAAATCCCGCTCGGCACGCCGTTCGCGACGCTGCTCGAACTGGCCGGCGGAATGCGCGGCGGCAGGAAGCTGAAGGCCTGCATTCCCGGCGGCTCGTCGATGCCGGTGCTGCCCGGCGACGTGATGATGGGCTGCGACATGGACTACGACTCGATCGCCAGGGCCGGCTCGATGCTCGGCTCCGGGGCGGTGATCATCATGGACGAGACGCGCTGCATGGTGCGCTCGCTGGAGCGGCTGTCGTACTTCTATTACGAGGAGTCCTGCGGTCAGTGCACGCCGTGCCGCGAAGGCACCGGCTGGCTGTACCGGGTGGTGCACCGGATCGAGCACGGGCAGGGGCGGCCCGAGGACCTCGACCTGCTCAACTCGGTGGCCGACAACATTCAGGGCCGCACCATCTGCGCGCTCGGCGATGCCGCGGCGATGCCGGTGCGCGCCTTCGTCAAGCACTTCCGCGCCGAGTTCGAGCACCACATCGAGAACAAGTGTTGCCTGGTGCCGGAGTATGTGTAGTGACGACGAGGACTTCTTTCCCTCCCCTTCAAGGGGAGGGCCGGGGAGGGGATGGGGTTCAGCGGCTTGCCGAAGAAACCCACCCCCACCCCTTTCCCCTCCCCCTGAAGGGGAGGGGAAAAGGTCGGAACCATTGACATGGTTGAGTTAGAAATCGACGGCAGGAAGGTCGAGGTTGCCGAAGGCAGCATGGTGATGCAGGCTGCCGAGCAGCTCGGCATCTACGTGCCGCACTTCTGCTACCACAGGAAGCTGTCGATCGCCGCCAACTGCCGGATGTGCCTGGTCGAGATCGAGAAGGCGCCGAAGCCGCTGCCCGCCTGCGCCACGCCGGTGACGCAGGGGATGATCGTGCGCACCGCTTCCGAGCGCGCCAAGGCGGCGCAGAAGTCGGTGATGGAGTTCCTGCTGATCAACCATCCGCTCGACTGCCCGATCTGCGACCAGGGCGGCGAGTGCCAGCTGCAGGACCTGGCAGTCGGCTACGGCGGCTCGGCGTCGCGCTACGCGGAGCCGAAGCGCGTGGTGTTCGCCAAGAACCTCGGCCCGCTGATTTCCGCCGACGAGATGCCGCGCTGCATCCACTGCACGCGCTGCGTGCGCTTCGGGCAGGAAGTCGCCGGGATCATGGAGCTCGGCATGGCCGGCCGCGGCGAGCACTCGGAGATCCTGTCCTTCGTCGAAGGCGCGGTGAACTCGGAAGTCTCCGGCAACATGATCGACCTGTGCCCGGTCGGCGCGTTGACCAGCAAGCCGTTCCGCTACGCGGCGCGCACCTGGGAGCTGGCGCGCCGCCGGAGCGTGAGTCCGCACGACTCGCTCGGCTCGAGTCTCGTCGTGCAGGTGAAGAACGACCGCGTGCTGCGCGTAGTGCCCTTCGAGAACGAGGCGGTCAACGAGTGCTGGCTGTCGGATCGCGACCGCTTCTCGTACGAGGGCCTCTACGCGGCCGACCGCATCTCGCGGCCGATGCTCAGGCAGGGCGGCCAGTGGCAGGAGGTCGACTGGCCGGAGGCGCTCGGCTACGTCGCGCACGCGCTCGCGGACGTGAAGCGCCAGCACGGCGCCGCCGCGATCGGCGCGCTTGCCGCACCGTCGAGCACCGTCGAGGAATTGTTTCTGCTCGGCAGGCTGATGCGCGGCCTGGGCTCGGAGAACATCGACTTCCGGCTGCGCCAGTCCGACTTCAGTGCCGACGGCGGCCGCGCCGGCGCGCCGTGGCTGGGCATGCCGGTGGCCGAGATCAATTCGCTCGACCGGCTGCTGCTGGTCGGCTCGTTCCTGCGCAAGGACCATCCGCTGCTGGCGATCCGCGTGCGCCGTGCCGGCAGGCGCCGCGCGCAGGTGAGCGCCGTGCATGCCACCGACGACGATCCTCTGATGCCGTTGACGGCGCGGGCGATCGCGCGGCCCTCGGCGTGGGTGCGGACGCTGGCCGAGATCGCCGCGGCGGTGGCCGCGATCAAGGGCGTCGCCGCGCCCGTGGCAGGCATCGTTGCCGGGGAGGCCGCGCAGAAGATCGCGGCCAGCCTTTGCTCGGGCAAGCGGGGTGCGATCCTGCTCGGCAACGCGGCCGTCCAGCATCCGCAGGCGGCGCAACTGCAGGCGTGGGCGGCATGGATCGCCGAGGCGACGGGCGCTCGCGTCGGCGTGATCGGCGAGGCGGCGAACAGCGTCGGCGGCTACCTGGCCGGCGCCGTGCCCGGCGCACTCGGCCTGAATGCGGCGGCGATGGTGCGCGATCCGCGTCGCGCCTACCTGCTGTTCAACTGCGAGCCCGAGTACGACACCGCGGACCCGGCGGCGACGCTGGCGGCGCTGAAGGGCGCCGACACGGTGATCTCGTTCGCCGCCTTTCGCAACAGCGCGCTCGAATACGCCGACGCCATCCTGCCGATCACACCGTTCACCGAGACGGCCGGCACCTTCGTGAGTTGCGAGGGGCGCGTGCAGAGCTTCAACGGCGTGGTGCGGCCGCTCGGCGAGGCGCGTCCCGGGTGGAAGGTCCTGCGCGTGCTCGGCAACCAGCTCGGACTGGCCGGCTTCGATTACGACTCGCCGGAGTCGGTCCGCGCCGATGCGCTGCCCGCCGACGTGGCGGCGCGGCTGTCCAATGCGATCTCGATCGCGCCGGCAATGCCGGTCACGGCAGCCGACAGCGCCGAGCGGATCGCCGACGTGCCGATCTACGCGGCCGATTCGATCGTCCGACGCGCGACGTCGCTGCAAAGAACCGCCGATGCGCGGCCGCCGCGGGCAAGTGCCAACGCGCGCACGCTGGCCTCGTTCGGCCTGCAGGCGGGCGACAAGGCACGCGTGCGGCAGGGCGACGCCGCGGCGCTGCTCGAATGCGCGCGCGACGATCGGCTGCCCGACGGCGTCGTGCGCGTGCCGGCCGCGCACGCCTCGACCAGCACCCTGGGGCCGATGTTCGGGCCGCTGACGATGGAGCGCGCCTGATGCTCGACGACTTCGTCGGCGCAGGCAGCGCGCTGCTCGGCCCGGCGTGGCCGGTGGTGTGGGCGCTGGCGCGGATCGTCGCGGTGGTGCTGCCGCTGCTGATCCTGGTCGCCTATCTCACGCTGTGGGAGCGCAAGCTGATCGGCTGGATGCACATCCGGCTCGGCCCGAACCGGGTCGGCTACGGCGGGCTGCTGCAGCCGTGGGCGGACGCGGTCAAGCTGATGTTCAAGGAAGTGATCGCGCCGACGCAGGCCGACAAGCCGCTGTACTTCCTCGCGCCGGCGCTGGTGATGATGCCGGCGCTGGCGGCCTGGGCGGTGATTCCGTTCGGCCCGGGCCTGGTGCTGGCCGACATCAACGCCGGACTGCTGTTCGTGATGGCGGTGACCTCGGTCGGCGTGTACGGCGTGATCATCGCCGGCTGGGCGTCGAACTCGAAGTATGCGTTCCTGGGCAGCATGCGCGCTGCAGCGCAGATGGTCAGCTACGAACTCGCCATGGCCTTCGTGCTGGTCACCGTGCTGCTGGTGGCCGGCACGCTGAACCTGACCGGCATCGTCGACAGCCAGAACCGGGGCGTCTTCGCCGGCATGGGGCTCACGATGCTGTCGTGGAACTGGCTGCCGCTGCTGCCGCTGTTCGTGATCTACGTGATCTCGGCGATCGCCGAGACCAACCGGCACCCGTTCGACGTCGTCGAGGGCGAAAGCGAGATCGTCGCCGGGCACATGGTCGAGTACTCGGGCATGACCTTCGCGGTGTTCTTCCTCGCCGAGTACGCCAACATGATCCTGCTCTCCACCCTGGCGACGATCATGTTCCTCGGCGGCTGGGCCGCGCCGGTGAACCTCGAACTGCTGCTCGGCGTCGACTTCCCCGCCTGGTTCGATTCCGCCTCGGGCTGGTTCTGGCTGTTCGCCAAGACCCTGTTCGTGGTGTCGCTGTTCATCTGGGGCCGCGCGTCGTTTCCGCGCTACCGCTACGACCAGATCATGCGTCTCGGCTGGAAGGTCTTCATCCCGCTCACCGGCATCTGGCTGGTCGTCGTGATGGTGTGGATGCAGACGCCGCTGAACATATGGAAATAGGCGATGGCGGCGATCGGTGAATTCTTCGGCAGCCTGCTCCTGAAGGAGCTGGTCAAGGGGCTCGCCCTGACCGGCCGCTACGCGTTCGCGCGCAAGATCACGATCCAGTACCCGGAGGAGAAAACGCCGGCCTCGCCGCGCTTTCGCGGCCTGCATGCGCTGCGCCGCTATCCGAACGGCGAGGAGCGCTGCATCGCCTGCAAGCTGTGCGAGGCGGTCTGCCCGGCGCTGGCGATCACCATCGAATCGGAGAAGCGCGCCGACAACACGCGCCGCACGACGCGCTACGACATCGATCTCGTCAAGTGCATCTTCTGCGGCTTCTGCGAGGAAAGCTGTCCGGTCGACTCGATCGTCGAGACGCACATCCACGAGTACCACGGCGAGAAGCGCGGCGACCTTTATTACACGAAGGAAATGCTGCTCGCGATCGGCGACCGCTACGAGAAGGAAATCGCGGCGGCGCGCGAGCAGGACGCCGCGTACCGTTAGAGCCGATATGGACGTCACCACCCTCCTGTTCCTCGTCTTCGCCGGCATCCTGCTGGCGGCGGCGATCGGCGTGATCACCGCGCGCAACCCGGTGCACGCGGTGCTGCTGCTCGTGCTGGCGTTCTTCTCGGCGGCCTGCCTGTGGATGCTGCTGCGCGCCGAGTTCCTGGCGATCGTGCTGGTGCTGGTCTACGTGGGCGCGGTGATGGTGCTGTTCCTGTTCGTGGTGATGATGCTCGACGTCAACGTCGACCGGCTGCGCGAGGGCTTCTGGCGGCACTTCCCGCTGGCGGCGGTGGTCGGCGCGGCGATCGCGCTGCAGCTGTGGCTGGTGCTGTCGCACGGCGCCTGGCAGGGCAAGCGCGAAGCCGGGCCGGGCATCGCCGGCGTCAACAACATCGAGGTGCTCGGCCGGCTGATGTTCACCGAGTACGTCTATCCGGTGCAGGTGGCCGGGCTGATCCTGCTGGTCGGCATGGTGGCCGCGGTCGTGCTCACGCTGCGCCGGCGCAAGGACAGCAAGCAGCAGCGGCCCGGCGACCAGGTGCGCGTGACGCGCGCCGAGCGGGTGCGGCTGGTGGCGATGCCTGCCGACGCCGAGGGCAAGCAGGACGCGCGGCGTTAGCCGGCAAAGAAGAAAGGCGCGGAGGGGGCGCCGCAGAGGACGATGGTTTCACTGTCTTGGTACCTGGGAGTCGGCGCGCTGCTGTTTGCCATCGGCGTGGTCGGCATCTTCCTGAACCGCAGGAACCTGATCGTGCTGCTGATGGCGATCGAACTGATGCTGCTCGCGGTGAACATGAACTTCGTCGCCTTCTCGCACTACCTCGGCGACTACCACGGCCAGGTGTTCGTGTTCTTCATCCTGACCGTGGCGGCGGCCGAGGCGGCCATCGGCCTGGCGATCCTGGTCACGCTGTTCCGCAACCTGTCGACGATCAACGTCGACGAGCTGGACCGGCTGAAGGGATAGGGATGGACGGCCCCCACGCTCACTTCGTTCGCTGTTCCACGGCCGCGCGGGCGCTGCCATGAGCTCGATGCAGAAGCTCTATCTGCTCGTGCCGCTGGCGCCGCTGGCCGGCAGCCTCGTCGCCGGCCTGCTCGGCCGCTGGGTCGGCCGCTCGGGCGCGCACGCGGTGACGATCCTCGGCGTGCTGGTGTCGACGGTCGCCTCGCTGGTCGTGTTCGTCGACGTGATGGCCGGCAACACCTTCAACGGCACGGTCTATACGTGGGCGACGGTCGGCGACCTGCGGCTCGAGGTCGGCTTCCTGGTCGACTCGCTGACCGCGACGATGATGCTGGTGGTGAGCTTCGTCTCGCTGATGGTGCACATCTACACCATCGGCTACATGGCCGACGACCCCGGCTACCAGCGCTTCTTCTCGTACATCTCGCTCTTCACCTTCTCGATGCTGATGCTGGTGATGAGCAACAACTTCCTGCAGCTCTTCTTCGGCTGGGAGGCGGTCGGGCTGGTGTCGTACCTGCTGATCGGCTTCTGGTGGAAGCGGCCGACTGCCATCTACGCCAACCTGAAGGCGTTCCTGGTCAACCGCGTCGGCGATTTCGGCTTCGTGCTCGGCATCGGGCTGGTGTTCGCGTGGTTCGGCACGCTCGACTACGCGGCGGTGTTCAAGGCGGCGCCGCAGCTGGCCGCCGCCGGCGCCACGCTGCCGGGAACGGACTGGCTGCTGCTCACGGTGATCTGCGTGTGCCTGTTCATCGGCGCGATGGGCAAGAGCGCGCAGTTCCCGCTGCACGTCTGGCTGCCCGACTCGATGGAGGGCCCGACGCCGATCTCGGCGCTGATCCACGCGGCGACGATGGTCACCGCCGGCATCTTCATGGTGGCGCGCATGTCACCGCTGTTCGAGCTGTCGCCGGCGGCGCTGTCGTTCGTCATCGTGATCGGCGCGATCACCGCGCTGTTCATGGGCTTCCTCGGCATCGTCCAGAACGACATCAAGCGCGTGGTCGCCTATTCGACGCTGTCGCAGCTCGGCTACATGACGGTGGCGCTGGGCGCCTCGGCCTACTCGGTGGCGATCTTCCACCTGATGACGCACGCGTTCTTCAAGGCGCTGCTGTTCCTCGCCGCGGGCAGCGTGATCATCGGCCTGCATCACGAGCAGGACCTGCGCAACATGGGCGGGCTGCGCAGGTACATGCCGGTGACCTGGATCACCTCGCTGCTCGGCTCGCTGGCGCTGATCGGCACGCCGCTGTTCTCCGGCTTCTACTCGAAGGACAGCATCCTGGTCGCCGCCGAGGCGGCACACGAGGCCGGGATGCCCGGCGCGACGTTCGCCTACTTCGCGGTGCTGGTCGGCGTGTTCGTGACCGCGTTCTACTCGTTCCGCATGTACTTCCTCGCCTTTCACGGCGAGGAGCGCTTCGCCCGGCAGCACGACCACCACGGCGACCACGACGAAGAGGAGCCCTCCGCCGACCACCACCACGGACTGGCGCCGGGCGAGAAGCCGCAAGAATCGCCGGCGGTGGTGACGCTGCCGCTGATCCTGCTGGCGATCCCGTCGGTGGTGATCGGCTTCGTCGCCATCGACATGTTCCTGTTCGGCGACTTCTTCGGCAGCGCGATCTTCGTCGACGCCGCGAAGCATCCGGCGATGACGAAGCTCACCGAACTGTGGCACTCGTTCGGTTCGCCGAACGAGCGTGGCTGGCACATGGCGATGCACGGCCTGGTCACGGCGCCGTTCTGGCTCGCCGCGGCAGGGGTCGGGCTGGCGTGGTTCTTCTACCTGAAGCGGCCCGACATCCCGGAGGCGATCGCGCGCCGCTTCGCCGCCGTGTATGCGCTGCTGGAGAACAAGTACTACCTCGACCGTTTCAACGAGGTCTTCTTCGCCGGCGGCGCGCGCCTGATCGGGCGCGGCCTGTGGAAGGGCGGCGACATGGCGATCATCGACGGCGTGGCGATCAACGGCAGCGCGCGCCTGGTCGGCTGGATCGCGGCGCTGATCCGCCACCTGCAGTCGGGCTACATCTATCACTACGCGTTCGCGATGCTGGTCGGCGTCGGCCTGGTGCTGTTCTTCTTCCTGACCGTTCCGTACGTGCTGTCGGGTCGCTGAGCCGTAACGCGCACAAGAACAACAGATGCACAACACGCTTCCCTGGCTGAGCCTGGCGATCTGGCTGCCGATCCTGTTCGGCGTGCTGATCCTCGGCGCCGGCCGCGACCGGAACGCGAACGTGGTGCGCACGGTCGCGCTGGCCGGCAGCCTGGTGAGCCTGCTGGTGACGCTGCCGCTTTACGGCGGCTTCGACGCCGCCCAGGCCGGACTGCAGTTCGTCGAGAAGAGCGCCTGGATCGAGCGGCTTAACGCGCACTACCACCTGGGCGTCGACGGACTGTCGGTCTGGTTCGTGATCCTGACCGCCTTCATCACGGTGATCGTGGTGATCGCCGGCTGGGAGGTGATCGAGAGCCGCGTGGCGCAGTACTACGCCGCCTTCCTGATCCTGTCGGGCCTGATGATCGGCGTGTTCGCCGCCGCCGACGGGCTGCTGTTCTACATCTTCTTCGAGGCCACGCTGATCCCGATGTACATCATCATCGGCGTGTGGGGCGGGGCGAACCGGGTCTACGCCGCGTTCAAGTTCTTCCTGTACACGCTGGCCGGCTCGCTGCTGATGCTGGTGGCGCTCGTCTACCTCTACTACACGGCGGGCGGCAGCTTCGACCTGGCAGCGTGGCGCGAGGTGAAGATCCCGCTCGATGCGCAGGTGCTGCTGTTCCTCGCCTTCTTCGCGGCCTTCTCGGTGAAGGTGCCGATGTGGCCGGTGCACACCTGGCTGCCCGATGCGCACGTCGAGGCGCCCACCGGCGGCTCGGTCGTGCTGGCGGCCATCATGCTGAAGCTCGGCGCCTACGGTTTCCTGCGCTTTTCGCTGCCGATCACGCCCGACGCGGCGCACGAGCTGGCCTGGTTCATCATCGCCATCTCGCTGGTGGCGGTGGTCTACATCGGCTTCGTCGCGCTGGTGCAGACCGACATGAAGAAGCTGGTCGCCTACAGCTCGATCGCGCACATGGGCTTCGTCACGCTCGGCTTCTTCGTCTTCAACCGGATCGGCGTCGAAGGGGCGATCGTGCAGATGATCTCGCACGGCTTCGTCTCCGGCGCGATGTTCCTGTGCATCGGCGTGATGTACGACCGCATGCACAGCCGCAACATCGCCGACTACGGCGGCGTGGTCAACACGATGCCGCGCTTCGCCACCTTCATGATGCTGTTCGCGATGGCCAACTGCGGGCTGCCGGGCACGAGCGGGTTCGTCGGCGAGTTCTACGTCATCCTCGGCGCCGTCAAGTACAACTTCTGGATCGGCGCGCTGGCGGCGACCACGCTGATCCTCGGCGCCGCGTATTCGCTGTGGATGTACAAGCGCGTGATCTTCGGCGACGTGGCCAACGACAACGTGGCCGGGCTTTCCGACATCGGCGCGCGCGAGTTCCTGGTGCTGGCGCTGCTCGCCGGCGCGGTGCTGTGGATGGGCGTCTACCCGAAGCCGTTCACCGACCTGATGGGCGCCTCGGTGGCCGACCTGCTGCAGCACGTCGGCCAGTCGAAGCTTCCGCTGGCGCAATAGGGCAGCCGCGATGGACGACATGAATCTCTTCGCCGCCGCCCCGGAGATCGCGCTCGCCGTGGCGGCGATGCTGATCCTGGTCGTGGGCCTGTTCGTCGGCGAGGAGCGGCGCAACGTCAGCTACGCGCTGTCGCTGGCGACGCTGGTCTTCGTGGCCTCGCTCAGCGGCCTGCTGCTGTCGCAGGACGCCGTCGTCTACGCCTTCGGCGGCCTGTACGTCGCCGACCCGATGGCCGCGGTGCTGAAGATGTTCGCCGCGCTGACGACGGGCCTGGTGCTGGTCTACGGGCAGGGCTATGCGCGCGACCGCGGCATGTGGCACGGCGAGTTCTTCGTGCTGACGCTGTTCGTGCTGCTCGGGGTCATGGTGATGATCTCGGCCAACAACCTGCTGACCGTCTACCTCGGGCTCGAGCTGCAGGCGCTCGCCCTGTACGCGCTGGTGGCGCTGCGCCGCGACGACGCCAACGCCACCGAGGCGGCGATGAAGTACTTCGTGCTCGGCGCGCTGGCCTCGGGCTTCCTCCTGTACGGCATGTCGATGCTGTACGGCGCCGCCGGCACGCTGGACCTCAACGAACTGGCGCGCAACATCGCCGCGGGCAAGGTGGCCAGCCGCGCGGCGCTGGTGCTCGGCACCGTGTTCATCGTCGCCGGCCTCGCCTTCAAGCTCGGCGCCGTGCCGTTCCACATGTGGCTGCCCGACGTCTATCACGGCGCGCCGACGCCGGTCACCGTGCTGATCGGCTCGGCGCCGAAGCTGGCCGTGTTCGCGATCGCCTTCCGCATGCTGGTCGAAGGCCTGCTGCCGCTGGCGGTCGACTGGCAGCAGATGCTGGCGCTGCTGGCGGTCGCCTCGCTTGCGGTGGGCAACGTCACCGCGATCGCGCAGACCAATCTGAAGCGGATGCTCGCCTACTCGACCATCGGCCAGATGGGCTTCATGCTGCTGGCCATGTTCTCCGGCGTCGTCGGCGGCAGCACGATGAGCGCCGCCAACGCCTGGAGCGCGGCGATGTTCTACGTGATCACCTATGCGATCACGACGCTCGGCACCTTCGGCATCATCCTGCTGCTTGCCCGCCAGGGGTTCGAGGCCGAGGAGATTGCCGATCTCAAGGGCCTTAACCGGCGCAGCCCGTGGTACGCGTTCGTGATGCTGCTGCTGATGTTCTCGCTGGCCGGCATACCGCCGACGGTCGGCTTCACCGCCAAGCTGGTGGTGCTGCAGGCGCTGCTCGGCAGCGGCATGGGCTCGCTGGCCGGCAGCCCCGCCATCTGGCTGGCGGTGATCGCCGTGCTGTTCTCTCTGGTGGCTGCCTATTACTACCTGCGCGTGGTCAAGGTGATGTACTTCGACGAGCCGGAAGACAGCCAGCCGATCGTCGCCACGCCGGACATGCGCGTCGCGCTGTCGGTCAACGGCGCGTTCGTGCTCGTGCTCGGCATCGTTCCGCAGTACCTGCTGGCGCTGTGCGCGGAGGCGATGCTGCGGACGCTGGGCGGGTAAGGCGTGCGAACGTGAAACGTGAAATGTCCGACGCCTCCGATTCTTCACGTTGCACCGGGCAAGGCGATGATCCGCTCGCCGAGGAAACGCTCGAGTCGCGGCTGGCCTACGAGGGACGCTTCCTGCGCGTGTTCGAGGACACCGTGCGCTGCCCGGACGGGCACGTCGCGCCGCGCGAATACCTGCGCCATCCGGGCGCGGTCGCGGTGGTGCCGCTGCTCGACGACGGCCGCCTGGTGATGGAACGGCAGTTCCGCTATCCGCTCGGCCGCAGCTTCATCGAGTTCCCGGCCGGCAAGATCGATCCGGGCGAGGACATCCTCGCCTGCGCGCAGCGCGAACTGCGCGAGGAAACCGGCTACGACGCGCGCGAGTGGACCTACCTCGGCGGCTTTCACAACGCGATCGGCTACTGCGACGAGAAGATCGAGATCTACCTGGCGCGCGGACTGACCTTCGACGCCGCGGCCAGCGACGACGGCGAGGTGCTCGAGGTCTTCACCGCCACGCTCGACGAACTGCTCGGCTGGATCGCGGCGGCGAAGGTCACCGACGTGAAGACGATCATCGGCGCTTACTGGCTGCAGCGCTTCCTCGCCGGAGACTGGCCGGCGCGCGGCTGACCGCCGCTCGCCCAGGGATGGCGGTGCGGCGGAGCACACGCAGGGCAGCGCCGACCGCCGCTCACCGTGCCGGCGCCGGGTGCGGGACGGGGCCTTCCGAGGCGCGCCGCGGCGCCATCCCATCGCGGATCGGCAGGTGCACGAGCGCGGCCGCACTGGCGAGCAGGATGTCGGCGAACCAGATCCACCGATAGTCACCGGTGAGCTGGAATTCGACGCCGCCCAGCCACGCGCCGAGGAAGCTGCCGACCTGGTGCATGGCCATCGTGATGCCGAACAGCACGGCCAGGTTCGGCGCGCCGTAGAGGCGGGTCAGAAGTCCAGTGGTCAGCGGCAGGGTCGCCATGTAGGTGAGTCCCATCCAGAGCGCGAAGCCGAGCAGCAGCGCCTCGCTCGGCGGAGCCGCAATGAACGCCGCCACGCCGAGCGCGCGCAGGGCATAGACGGCCCCGAGCACGAGTTTCATCGGCAGACGCTGCATCAGCCAGCCGGCACCGAGGCTGCCGACGATGTTGCAGGCGCCGACCACCGCCAGCCACAGTCCGGAGAACGTCGGCGGCAGGCCGCACATTTCGATCACGCCCGGCATGTGCGTGGTGAGAAACGAAACGTGGAACCCGCAGACGAAGAAGCCTGCGGTGACGTACCAGTAGCTCGGATCGCGCAGCGCTCCGGCCGCGGAGGGCGCTCTCGCCGCGCTCGGCGCCGTATCGGGGCCGGCCGCGGGACGCGCCCGGAACACGCGCGCCAACGGCGCCACGGCGAGGAGGGTGGCCGCAAACACGAGCAGCGCGGCCTGCCAGCCGAACGCGGTAATCAGCACGGCGCCGAGCAGTGAATAGGTCAGCTGTCCCGCCGAACTTCCGGCGCTGATCACGCCCATCGCCAGTCCATGCCGCGCGACCGGCACGCGCTGCGCAACGACGCCCATCAGCAGCGGCGCGCCCAGCGCGGCGCCGGTGGCGCCGCCGAACAGCATCGCCGTGGTGAGCGCGGCGCTGCCGCCGGCCACGGTGAGCAAGGCGAGGCCGATGCCGGAGCCCAGGGCGCCAAGGACGATGACTCGCGCCGCGCCGACGCGCCTTTCCCAGATGCCCCACGCGGGCTGCGCGGCGCCGAAGGCGAGCAGGCCGGCGGCGATCGCCAGGCTGACGGTGGCGGCGCCGAGCGAGGTCGCCGTGTTGATCGGGCCGAGAAACAACCCCATCGCCGAGCGCGAGCCCATCGAAACCGCCAGCAGCAGGCTCGCCGCGGCGACGGGAGTCCAGAAGGAAAGCGGGCGCGATGCGGGGTTCATGGGCTGCCTCTCTGTGCCGATCTCTTTCGCCGCGCGCGGTGCGCGGCCGTCGACAGGCACAGTAGGCAGCCGAGGTAATCAGCCGATGTCGGCCTCGGGGTGCTTTGTGCGACGTTGTTTCAGTCGCGTTTCACTTCTCCGCGGCCGGCTTGGCCGGGGGCGGGTACGGCCGCGGAGTTCAGTCTCTCTGGTCCGAGGCAGTCCTCGATCGCGGAGCGCAATTCGGCCGGCTCGAGCGGCTTGCGCAGCACCTGGCGAATGCCGGTCTGCTTCAGGGCCTCGACGTCGATCAGGTCGGCGTGACCGCTGTACAGCAGCACGGGGAGGTCCGGTCGCAACGACTGCGCCGCGTGCGCCAGGTCGACGCCACTCAGCTCCGGCATGGTCTGGTCGGTGAGGAGCAGGTCGAGGCCGGCGTCTTCCGCGAGCAGTTCCCGAGCGGCCGGCGCCTGTCGCACGGCGACCACGTCGAGCCCCCAGCTCTGCAGCAGTTCACGCATGAAGCCGAGTACCGACTCCTCGTCGTCCACCAGCAGCACGCGGCCGCGCAGCGGGCGACGCTGCGCGGCGGGCACGGCCGCGTCGGTCGGACGGTACGGCGCGGCCGCCGCCGGATCGGCCGGCAGCAGAACGTCGAAGCGGGCGCCGTGGTCGGACTCGATGCGCAGATGCCCGCCGTGGTCGTGCACGATGCGGTGCACGGTGGCCAGTCCCATGCCGGTGCCGCGGCCGGGCGCCTTGGTCGAGAAGAACGGCTCGAAGATGCGGTCGCGCAGCCGCGGGTCGATGCCCGGTCCGCTGTCGGCAACCCAGAGTCGGTGGAACCTGCCGCTGAACGACTGGCCACAACTGGCGCAGGTGTGCGGGGCGAGGGTGACTGGCTCCACGCCGAAGCGGATCCGCCCGGCGCCGCCGAGCGCATCACGCGCATTGATGCCGAGATTCAGCAGCACCTGCTGCAACTGCACCGGGTCGACTTCGGCGACGGCAGAATCGTCGGCGGCCTCGACGTCGAGGGTGATGCTGCTCGGGAAAGTGGCGCGCAGCAGGCGCAGCGACTCATCGATGAGCGCCGCCAGCGACATCGCTCTGCGCTCGCCGCGCCGGCCGCGGCTGAACGTCAGCATCTGCTGGATCAGGTCGCGCGCGCGGCGGCAGCCCTGCTCGGCCTGTTCCAGGTATTCGGAGAGCTTGCCGTCCGACGAGGTGGCCGGGCGTTCCAGCGCCAGTCCCACGTAGCCCATGATGGCGGCGAGGATGTTGTTGAAGTCGTGCGCGATGCCGCCGGTCAGCTGGCCGATCGCCTCCATCTTCTGCACCTGGCGCAACTGCGCCTGCAGTTCGCGCTGCTGGTCTTCGGCGTGCCGGCGCGCGGTGATGTCGCGTCCCATGTAGAGCACGTGCGGTGCGCCGCGATGCCGGATCGGCACGCCGCGCAGCTCCAGGTCGTAGCGTGCGCCGTCGCGGCGGATCAACTGCGTCTCGAGGACGATCGGTTCGCCGGCCAGCGCCTTCCGGTGCAGGGGCCTGATGGCGTCGTTGACTTCGGCCGGATTGGCGAGCACGCGGTCGGCGCCGAGGACCTCCTCGCGGGAACGTCCGGTCATCGCTTCGTAAGTGGCGTTGACGTCGACGATGCGGAAGTCCGCGTCGCGCAGCACCAGCGCGTCGGCCGAGGCGTTGAAGATCGCGCGGTACTGCTCTTCGCTGGCGCGCAGCGCCGCCTCGGCTGCCTTGCGCTCGGTGGCGTCGCGGCCGATGTACAGAACGTGCGGCTCGCCGCGGTAGATCATCGGGATGCCGCGTACCTCGAGCACGAACGGCGGGCTGTCGGCGCGCCAACTTTCGGCCTCGAAATGCACGGTCCTGCCGGCCAGCGCCTCGTCGTGCAGGGCGCGGCGATCGATCGCCGTGGCGTCGCGGGTGAGCGTGAGGTCGCTGATGCCGATCACCTCCGCGCGGCGCCTGCCGCTCATTGCCTCGTAGGCGGCGTTGACATCGACGATGCGGAACTGCGCATCGCGCAGCACCAGCGCGTCGTCGGTGGCGTTGAAGATCGCGCGGTACTGCTCCTCGCTGGCACGCAGCGCGTCGTCGGTGCGCTTGCGCTCGGTGATGTCGCGGGCGATGACCAGCACATGCGGCTCGCTGCGGATAACGATCGGCAGGAAGCGCAGCTCGACGTCGAACTGCTCCCCGTCGCCTTTGGCACCGACCGTCTCGAGCTGGCCGGGCTCGCCGGCGAGCGCGCGACGGAACACTTCGAGGCGCTTCTCGACGGCGTCGCGCGGAATGGTGTCGCTGTACGACGCGCCGATGACCTCCTCCCGCGTGTAACGGTATATCGACGTGAACGCGGCGTTGACGTCGACGATCCGTACGTCCTTGTCCCACAGCGCCACCGCGTCGGCGGAGCCGTCGAAGATCACGCGGTACTGCTCTTCGCTCGCGCGCAGCTGCTCTTCGGCGCGCCGCCGCTCGGTGATGTCGCGCACGATCGCCAGCACGTGCGGCTTGCCGCGGTGCTGGATCGGGATCGTGCGCACCTCGACATGCAGGGGCTGCCCATCGCGGCGCACCGACTCCAGTTCGGCCTGGCACCGCTCGCCGGCGAGCGTGCGCTGAACCAGCTTGCGGCGGTACTCGGTGTATTCGATCGGCAGGTGCTCGAAGCCAACTCCGGCAAGCACCTGTTCACGCGTGAGCCCGAACAGGCGCTCGTACGCCGGATTGATGTCGACCCGTCGCAGGTCGGAGTCCCACAGCACCATCGCGTCGACCGAAGTGTTGAAGATGGCGCGGTACTGCTCTTCGCTGAGCCGGACGGTCTCCTCGGCGAGCTTGCGCTCGGTGATGTCGCGCACGAAGGCAAGCACGCGCGGCTCGCCGGCGATCTCGGCGCGCTTGAGCGTGACCTCGTTCCACATCAGGTTCCCGTTGCGGTGCCGCGCGCGCCATTCGAAGCGCACCGGCCCCGTGCTCTGCTTTGCTTCCTCGATGCGGGCCACGGCGTCCTGCTCCGTGTACGGCGGCACGTTGGCGCTGATGTCGCCGACGCGCAGCTGCCGGAGCGCCTCGCGCGGGTAGCCGTAGAGCTCGCTGGCCTTGGGACTGACGTCGAGGATCGCCCCCGTCGCCCAGTCGTGGACGAAGATGGCGTCCTCGTTGGCCTCGAAGATCGACCGGTAGCTCGCTTCGCTCGCCCGCAGCGCCGCCTGGCTGCGCTCGCGCTCGAGTTCGGCGGAAGCGCGCACGGCGAAGATCTGCAGCACGGCCTCGGTCACCGCGGCGTCGCTCATCGGCGCGCGGTCCATCGCGACGATCAGCCCGAGCTGGCGCCCGCCGCTGTCGAGCAGCGAGCGCGCCGCGTAGCTGTCGAAGCCCTTGGCATGGAACATCGTTCCCGGCGCGAATTCATCGTGGATGCCGCTCGCCACGAAGCGCGACTGTCGCCCGATCACGCTGCGGCATGGGGTCTGTGCCAGGTCGTACTCGAAGGGCTTCAGCAGTCGGCCGTCGAGCCAGGTCGCCCGCGCGTGCATCGACCCCGGGCGCTCGGCGACGCTGGTGGCGATCATGGTGGCGCTGACCCCCAGGATGTCGGCCAGCTGCTCCGCCAGCCCGCCGAACACGTCCGGACCTTCGACCGTCGAAGCGGCATAGGCCGCGCGCGTCGTCCTGGCGAGCAGCTCGTTCAGTCGGTGCGGCGAAGGCCTGGCGTCTTCCATCGAATCGGCTCCGACCGGGCAGCCGGTCGCTCGTGTCTGCCGGCAAGTCTATGAGGCAGCGCGCCTGACGTCGCGCCGGGTTACCTGCCGGCAACGCGCTGAAACAGTCCGGTTACAAAGCGAAGCTCAGTGCGACGCCGCAGGCACGTACATGTAGCCGGCGCCGCGCACGGTCTGGATCACGCGCGGGCTCTCCGGGTCCGGTTCGATCTTGCGCCGCAGCCGCGTGATGCGGATGTCGATCGAGCGGTCGAACGGCTCCCAGTCGCGGTCGCGGGTCATGTTGAGCAGCTGGTCTCGCGTGAGCACCTGGTTCGGGTGGCCGATGAACGCCTTGAGCAGGTCGAACTCCATCGCGGTCAGCGCCACGTCGTTGCCGTCCGGGTCGGTCAGGCGGCGCGCGGCCAGGTCGATCTCGCAACGGCCCACGCGCAGCCGCTTGTTCGCCTGCGACGCGGCGTTCGCCGCCGGCTGCAGCCGGCGCAGCACGCTCTTGATCCGCGCCAGCAGTTCGCGCGGTTCGAACGGCTTGGCGATGTAGTCGTCGGCGCCGACCTCCAGTCCGACGATGCGGTCGATCGTGCCGGCGGTGCCGGTCACCATCACGATGCCGCAGGAAGTGTTCTCGCGCAGGTAGCGCGCCAGGCTCAGCCCATCTTCTCCGGGCAGGCCGAGGTCGAGCAGCACGAGATCGGGAATGCCCGCCGCGAGCTGCTCGCGCATCACCGCGCCGTTGTCGGCTTCGGCGACCTCGAAGCCGTGGCCCTGCAGGTACTCGACGAGCATCCGGCGCACGGCCGGGTCGTCGTCGACGATCAGAAGTCTGTTCCCGCTCATGGCGAAAGGCCTGCGTCAGGCCGGACGCGAAGTGTGATTCAGGCCGCGATTACACAGCGAAACAAACTGATCGGCAATTGCACATCGGAGGTTACCGGCGCTTTCCACACTGCGCCCCATGGTTCCCGAGGCACCGATGGGCGGTGTTCCCGGGCGAGAGAACCAGGGAGATCGAGATGCGCAAACTGCCTTTCCTCGTCACGCCGATGGCGCTGTTGCAGCCGCTGGCTGCTTCGCCGGCGCCTGATTCGCCGCCGCGAGTCCACCCCGAAATCGAGGCCTGGGCGATTCGCGCCGCGGCGTCCAACGGCTTCGGCGGCGACCTGCGGCCGACACCTCATGGCCGGGCGAGCCCGTCCGCGCCGCAACGCGCCGGGTTCGTCGAGCGCAGCGACCCGATGGCCTCGGCCGTCGTCCGTGCGCGTCGTTATGCGCGCCGCGCGGCCGCACTGTTTCGCCTGCTTCGCCGGCGCGCACGTCATGCCGCCGAACTGAGGCAGTTGCAGTCGCTCGACAACGACACGCTGCGCGACCTTGCGCTGACCCGATCGGAAATCGGTTCGGTCTACGCCGAGTCCGTCGGCGATGTCACGGCCACCCGGCGTCCGATCGTCGAGCACGAGTGGTACCGGCTTCGCGCCGGTGTGCCCGTCGGGCACGGCGCGACGCTCTGAACAGCCTTCACCCCCGTAGTTGTCACAACCCACAAAGGAGCTAGCCATGTCACACGCCACACAACACATCGTCGACACCAGCCGCTATGCCAAGTGCATCGAGGTCTCCAAGCGCGTGCGCTGGGATATCGATGACGACGTCATTCGCGGCCGTCAGTTCGACTTCGGCAAGAAGTTCCTGCCCGACGGCCTGTCCAAGGTCGACGAGCTGACTTTTCTGGATTCGCGGCAGAAGAAGTTCCTGTCGCAGATCCAGGGCCGCACCTACGCCAACACCTTCGGTCTGGTCGAGCGCTTCATCGGCGCCAAGATCCTCGAGGTCAGCCACGATCACTGGCTCGGCGACCAGGTCGCGCTCGAAGCGCTGGTTCGCTTCACCGACGAGGAGCTGAAGCACCAGGAACTGTTCCGCCGCCTGGAGAAGATGACCGCCGAAGGCATGCCGGCCGGCTACGACTACAAGCCGCAGCCGAACGACGTCGCCGGCGCCGTGCTGCAGGCCTCGACGTGGGCCGTGCTCGGCCTGACCTGCCACATCGAGCTGTTCACGCAGGCGCACTACCGCAGCAGCATCGAGCCGGACGACGAACTGTCGCCGCTGTGGAAGGACGTGTTCCTGTTCCACTGGAAGGAGGAATCGCAGCACGCGATCATGGACGAGATGGAGTGGCTGCGCGAGGACGCGAAGCTCACGCCCGAGGCGCGCGACAAGGCGGTCGACGACCTGATCGGACTGGTCGGCGCGGTCGACGGCATCCTGCAGGCGCAGGCCAGGTCGGACACCGACTACTTCCTGATCAGCGCCGGCGGCACGTTCACGTCGGAGCAGGCGCAGCAGATCCACGACACGGTGCTGAAGGCCTACCGCTGGCAGTACATCGTCAGCGGAGTGCAGGAGCCGCGCTTCCTCGAAGTGCTCGGTTCGATGATCACCGCCGAGCAGGGCGCGCGCATCAACGCCGCGCTGGCGCCGATCGTCCAGTAGTGCAGTGAACCCGGGTCCGGGCGCTTCGCGCGCCCGGACTCCCCGGCCATCGCAAGGAGAACGCCATGACCCACCCAGCGCAGTTCGCGCCCGTGCGCGTATACGCAAGACAGATCGGCAGCGGACCCGCGGTGGTCTGCCTGCATTCGAGCGGCAGTTCGTCTTCGCAGTGGAAGAGCCTGATCGCCCACCTGGCACGCGACCACCAGGTGATCGCGCCGGACTTTCTCGGACACGGGCGCAGCCCGAAGGCCGAGGCCGCGGGGCAGACGATCCTCGAGCAGGACGCGGCGCAGGTCGCGTCGATCGCCGCCGCCCACGGCGGCGTGGACGTGGTCGCGCATTCGTACGGTGCCGCGGTCGCGCTGCGCTTTGCGCTTGCGCACCCGAACCTGGTGCGCTCGCTGGTGCTGTACGAGCCGGTCGTCTTCGGCGTGCTGAGCGGGCGCGACGAAAGCGCCACGCTCTGGCAGGAGATCACCCAGACCGGACGGATCATCCTGCTCCACGCGCAGATGCGTCGACTGCTCGCAGCGGGCAAATGCTTCGTCGACTACTGGTCCGGCGCCGGCCGCTGGCTGGCGTTGGGCGCCGCGAAGCAGAGCGCGATCGCCCTGCGCATGCCGGCCGTCGCCAGCCATTTTTCCGCGATCTTCGGCTGGCAGCCGCGCGAGGCCTTGCGCGATCTGCAGGTGCCGACGTTGCTGATGCACGGCGAACGGACGCGTCGCGTGACGCAGGCCATCGTCGCGCAGCTCGCGGAGACCCTGCCGCAGGTGATCCAGACCCGCGTGCGCGGTGCCGGCCACATGGGCCCGGTCACGCACGCCGACGCGGTCAACGCGGCGGTGCTGCGGTTCCTGCAGCCCGAGGAAGTCGCGGCGCCGGAGCTGGCGTTGGCGGCTTGAACACGACGCCGGACGTGCGCGGCAGGCGAGCGCCTTCGCGCGTTGGCGAAAGCTGCGCGTCGCCGGAAGTTCCACTCGACAGAAGGCGGCGGGGACACGCTGTGCCCCCGCCGCCCGACTACCCATCAACCCAATCGATACCGTTCAACCCGGGGCTGGCCCGACTACTTGATGGCGCGCGGACCCCAGTGATCGGGCTTGTAGCCGTCCCGCTTGAAGTTGCCCTTGCCGCGCTTGCCGTTGATGTCCTGCGTCGTCATGCCGAAGTGCAGCACCGAGTAAGCCACGGCGCCGGCGTTGACGTTCAGCGCTTCGAGGTTGATGTTGTCGAACGTGTCGCAGGCGAGGTGGTAGCAGGGGTCGTACTGATCGCCCGCGGTGCCACCCCAGAGCGCGGCTTCGTCGGGGGTCTTGATGCCCTCGGCCCCGGTGAAGAGCCCGCCCGACGGAATGCCGACCGCAATGAAAGGTCCGTAGTCCGACCGGCCGCTGAAGTCGGTGCCCTTGTACGGGAAGCCGAGTTCATCGTAGTACTGCTCGAAGAGCTTCTCGATCTGCGCCGAGCCGGCCGGCCCCGGTCCTGCGCCGACGCCGTCGGAGTCGTCGCCGTCGTAGATGAAGAAGACGTGGTTGGGCGAGCCGATCATGTCGAAGTTCAGGTACAGCGCTATACGGGCGAGTTCGTCGGGCGTGAGATTGTTGACGTAATAGGTTGATCCGACCAGCCCGGACTCCTCGGCGCCCCACCACGCAAAGCGCAGCTTGTTGCGCGGCTTGACCTTGGCCATCTGCAGCGCAGTCTCGAGGATCGCGGCGCTTCCGGAGCCGTTGTCCTGGATGCCTGGGCCTGCGTTAACCGAGTCGAGGTGCGCGCCGGCCATGACCACGTTGTTCGGATCGCCACCGTCGACTCTCGGCGATCACGTTGTAGGTCGTGGCGATGCCGCGGAAGGTGTCGGTCTTCAGCCGCATGACGAGTCCGGTAGGCACGAGCGCGGCCAGTTGCTGGCCGACGGCCTGGGTCACCGACGTGACGCCGATGTCCAGCGTGAAGCCGTTGCCGAGCGTGCCGTTCAACGTGCCGGCGGCATTGTTGTAGATGATCACGCCCGCGGCGCCGGCGTTGTACGCGTTGGTCGCCTTGAGCGCGAAGGTGCAGGCGCCGCGGCTGATCAGTGCGATGTTGCCCGCCGGGAAGCCGGCGAAGTCGGCGGCTTCGCAGCCGGGCGTCGCATCGGCAGGTGGTGCCGCAAGCGCGGTCACCGGCGCGGTGACGTCGCCGCTGCCCGAATAGGAAATGATGTTGTTCGCCACCGGCCCTGCGGGCGGCGGGGAAACCTGTTCGAGCACCGTTTGCGACAACTCGATGAAGGTCTGGAAGTCGAACGGCTGCACGGTGACGTCGTACCCGGCCGCGCTCATCTTGTCGGCGACGTAATCGACCGACGCGTTGTAGCCCGGCGCGCCCGACGTGCGAATGCCGTTATTGGCATCGGCGATCGCCTGCAACGCCGCCTGATGTTCCCGCACGCCCTCGACCGTGACGCATTCCTGAAGCTTTGCGTGCGTATTGTTGCTGCGCGTCTCGCATGCCTTCGGCCCCGCAGATGCCGTGCCGGCAACCACCGCAAGCGACATTGCGGTGAGCACCTGCTTTGCTACGCGGGACAAGGTCAATCGCTTCATTGTTGTGTCTCCTCCTTCGTGAACGAGGCCGTTGGATCGGACCTCGGCAGTCGTTTGCGCGGCCACGCTGGATCGCGACGCCGCCCGGCGTTCGCTTCTGTGTTGCAGTAACTGAAGCCCCGCTTTGGCTGCAGCGGGCAAGTATGGGAACAGTGACGCGAGCCCACAATAGGTACCCTTCTGCCCGACGGGTTATTGGGATGCGTTTGGGCGAGGAGAGCTTCCCTTTGCGGCGTCGCACCAGCGGACCGCGCAGGACCGGTCAACGCGATCTCACGCAGTAATCGCTGACGACTCCGTCAACGCGGGATCAGCATGACGCCTTCTTGCGCGTCACTCGCTTCGCCTCCATCCGAAGGGTGCCCCCGCGGCTCGCCGCAGGGACGCGCGTGACGACGACTCGCGAAGCTCGGCGGCCGCGGCCGCAAGCAA
Source organism: uncultured beta proteobacterium (assembly GCA_963847675.1). Taxonomy (GTDB): domain Bacteria; phylum Pseudomonadota; class Gammaproteobacteria; order Burkholderiales; family Burkholderiaceae_F; genus JADJWR01. The sequence continues at coordinate 94,079 of CAWKAP010000003.1, read as the reverse complement.
CCGGAGGCCGCGATCCCCCGGCGCAGCGCGCAAACACGTGGTCGGGAAGGAGATCTTCCTGGCCGCGCCTGACGTCTTCAGGCGTACCAATACTCGAAGATCGCGACGACGGACGAGGTCCGGACGATCAGCATCACGCCGGTGGCGTGCCGTCCTTGAACAGCGTGCGCAGCTGCTGACGCAGTTCCGGCGAGTCCTGGTACTTATGACTGGCAACCGCATGCTGCACGGCCGCTTCGATCAACTCGTCTTCGGAGTCGGCGGACAGGGCGACGGTGCACTTCGTTTCGCTGGGAATGGCACGGCAGTCAATGTACTTGCGCGTCATCGTCCACTCCTTTCGCAACGTAGTTGAAGGGGAGGTCGATGTTCGTCGCCTGCGGGCTGCCTGGCAATGCCGCGAAACTGAGTGCCTGGCCGCCCGCGCTTTGCGCGCTGCAAAATGACGGGACTTTGCTGCACGGCCGATCGTTCAATTTTTCGAGCAACCGGCCTCGCGAAAATCGAACGGGCAATGTGACCACGCACAATCGTTAAGGCTTGTGCGACACCTGCCCTCGGATCATTCTCGCTCGCCGCGCCCTCTCGCACGGCGGGCAGTTGTCCCACAAGCCCTAACAGAACCGGGCATCGGTTGCGTCAATGGTTGCGCCCATCACGGACGAGACCGAAAAAAGACTCGTCACCCATCTGGCCGCCTTTCAGCACGATCTCGAGGCCATCGCGCTTCGGCTTCTCCGACCATGACCGACACAAGGGAGCGCCGGCAGACAGCCCTGCCGCCACCGTGAGCGCATCGATGCCCAGCGCGCTCGCGACGTCGCCGGAGGTGTCCCCTCCGGCGACGACGACGCGCCCCAGGTCGACTTCGTCCAGCATCCTGCGCAGCACTTCGGCCAGTGCGGCGCTTACCGCCCGCGCGGCCTCCCGTCGAGAAAGGCCCCGACCCGCGGCAATTTCGTCGAATCCGGCGACGGCGGGATCGTCGGCGCCTTCGGCGCTGTAGACGATGGCGCTGCGGCCGCTGCGGATCGCCTTCGCGGCGGCCCGCACCGCGCGATCGACTTCGTCGCCGCCGGCGCGGTCGTCCAGCACCTGCGACAGCTCGAGCCGTTCGGTGTGAAACCCGTGGGCACGGGCCCAGCGGATCTGGGACGCCGTGACCGGAGAGCAGCTTCCGCTCACGCCGCCGATGACGGCCACCGGCTCCGCCGCGGGCAAGCGCGGCTCCTCGGGCAGCCAGCCTCGGGATCGCCAATACGCCGTGAGCGCGTACTGCAGGCCGGAGGACGAGGCGCTGAACAACCCCTCACCGCGCAGTTCCCAGACGAGACGCCCGGCCTCGAGCAGCGTCTCGTCGTCGAGAACATCGATCAGGACCACGGGCACATCGTCGCCGCGAAGCCGGGTCACGCTTTGCTCACCCAGGCCCTGTCGCAACTGCACCATGTCGACCAGTTCGATGCGACGCGGCGTCTGCGCGGCCAGGTGCAGGCGCAGGTCGGCCTCGCCCATGGGCGTGACCGGATGGCGTGACATCGTGGGGTGCCGGTCCAGCCGGTAGCCGACACCGTCCACCGCGGCGAACAGGTTGCCGAACACCTGGTAGCGCTTCAGGCGCGGTGCGCCGACGATCATCGGCGACCAGTTCCCGCGCATGGCGCGGACCCCCAGCTCGATCGCGCGGCCGATCGACCCGACCGCCGGGGACGAGTCGAAGGTCGAACACACCTTGTAGTGCAGGATCGGCGCGCCGAGGCGCGCGAGTGCGCCGAAGGCCTTGGGCAGCTCCTGGTCCATCCACTGTGGACTGCGCCCGCGCGAAGAACCGGCAACGCCGACGCAGCGCGCCTGCGGGAAACGCTGCAGCATGCCGGCAGCGGGCGTATCCAGGAAGAGGACGGTCGGCACACCGGACGCCGTCATGGCCTCCATGGCGTCCGTGGAGCCGGTGAAGTCGTCGCCGTAGTAGGCGAGAAGCGGGCCGTCCGGCAGACCGCGCTGGGTCATCGCCAGAATCCCAGCGCCGCGGCGAGGGATGGCACGGTGGCGGCGTGCGCTGCAAGCGGGGTGCCCTGCATCGCAGCTTTCCAGGATTCGCGCAGCGCCTCGACCCCCGCGGCAACGCCATGCGGATGACCGAATATTCCGCCGCCCGCCGCGTGGATCAGGTCGGCGCAACCCAGTGCCTGGTACGTGTCGTGCGCCTGCAGCCCGGTCTGCCCGGAGCTGAAGACCGGCATCGCGGTCATCGGCGCGCTCTCCGACAAGGGCGCCAGCACCGCACGCGCGGCGGCGATCACGCTCGCGTCCGGCTCGCTGAACTTGTTGCGCAGGCCGTTCACGTGCAGGTGGTCGGCGCCGGCCAGGCGCCAGATTTTCTGCCATGGCGCGTAGTCCCAGCCGAGGGCCGGGCTGCGCGTGAGATAGCCCCATCCGGCGCGGTGCGCGTGGATCGGCAGGCGCGAGTGCCGGCGCAGTTCGTGCAGTCCCACGATGCCGACCGAGTTCAGGCACACCATCACGCAGGTCCCTCCCTGCGCATACACGAGATCGTGCCGGCGACGCATCCTGTCGAGGTCGCCGGTGAGATTGAAGGCGACCATCGCCTTCCTGCCCGTGCGGTCCGCCGCCTCGTTGACGATCTGCATGACGGTGCGCACGCGTTCGTCGAACGGACAGTGCGGGCCATCCGCCTGCAGCTCGTCGTCCTTGACGAAGTCGATGCCGCCGTCGACCAGGAGTCGCACCTGCTCTGCGGTCTCCTCGGGCGAGAGCCCGACGCTCGGCTTGATGATCGTTCCGATCAACGGCCCTTCGTGTACGCCTGCCAGCCTGCGCGTCCCGTCGATCCCGAACGCGGGTCCCGGATAGGCGGCCATGAAGGACGGCGGCAGTTGCAGGTCCAGCAGGCGCAGGCCGGTCACGCAGCGCAGCTCGAACAGGTTGCCGGCGACCGTGGCCATCAGCGTCGGCAGGCACGCGCCCAGATTGTCGATGGGCCAGGACAGTTCGAGCAGGCAGCGCGTGAAGACCTTCGCCTGCCGTGGCGTGGGCAGGCTGGGGGCGGACGCGGTATCGAGGATCTCGAGCCGCTCGATGCGCGCGCCGGCGCGCGCCTTCAGCTCCGGCGTCTCGTTGGGCAGGGCCACGAAGGTGCCGCTGGACTGCTCGCCGGCGATCACCTCGGCCGCCTGCCCGGGCTCGTCGCCGGTCTCGAGCCAGTACGTCGCGTGGACGCGTTCGCTCACGCTGCGCTCCTCGGTTCAGGTGATGCGGCGGATGCTCTCCGCGATTTCCTCGCGCTCGAATACCTTGATCCAGTCCTCGCGCATCAGGCGCGGCTTGCCGAAGGTGATGGCCTTGTTGCAGGCATCGGAGAACGCGCCCGGGATCTCGTTGAAGATCACGGCACCCAGGATGTTCATGTGGCCGAGCAGGAAGTCGCGCGCGCAGTCCTGCGGCACGCCACGACGCACGACTTCGTCCATCGCATCGCGCATCACCTGCAGCAGCGTGGCGCAGACGGTCTCGGACAGGCCGGGCTCGAGCAGCGCCATCTGCTCCACGGTCAGGCGGTAGGAGTTCTTGATCGGCTGGTAGATGGTCTTCGCGACGGCCTCGCCGAGCTCGAATGCCGATTCGGGGCCCTGCATCAGCGCGCTGGTGATCGACTGGCGCGCATAGGCGCCGCCAAAGTGGTCGCGGCGCGCGGCCGCATCGGACTCGTCGTTGAAGATCGTCGGATGGCAGGGGTGGGAGACGAAGTACGTCAGGTCCTTGCGGTCGGGCAAGTGGCCCGCGAAGGGAGCCGCGGCGTCCAGCAGCATCACCATCGTTCCGCGGCGCAGCTTCGGCGACATCTCGTGCGCCACCTTGCCGATGACGGTGTCCGGAATGGCCAGGATCACCACCTCTGCATCGGGCAGGGCGGCATCCGCCTCCGTGCACTCGAGACCGAGCTCGTCCTTCAGCCGCTTGCGTCCGGCAGCGCTGGGTTCCACGTGGTGCACGCGGTAGTCGGAGTTCAGCAGGTTCTTCGAAAGGCGTACGCCCATCTTGCCGCCGGCGCCGAACAGGGCAATGGTTTCGTTCATGAGATGGTCCGTGGTTGGATGACAGAGCAAGAGAGGTCGAGCGACGTGGAACTCGGCCTGAAGTGATCTCGCGTAGGAATCACTGTCCGCGTCCGAGCTGGCAAGGCCACTTGGCGTTCAGAAGAGGCGTGACGCGACTATGAACGCGACAGACGGGACTCGCGGACGACGCTGCATACCTGGAGCGTGTAGTCGGCGTAGAAGTCCTCGCGCCCCTTCTTCTTGGCCGCCACGTGCTGGGCGTTGAGCGACCAGTTCCGCTGCGACTCTTCGTCTTCGAACTCGACCAGGACGAGGCGCTCGCCGTCCTCGGCCACGAAGGTCTTGCGCGACCGGAAGCCCGGCATGGTCTCGGCGAGCGCGGCCATCCGGGAAGCCAGCGCCATGTACTCGGCGCGGGCCTCCTCGCGCAGACGGCACCGAAAGACGGTAAGAACCATGTCGACCTCGATCCGGGAGAATGGCAAAGCATCGATATTGTGCGGTAACCGGATTCGGCGCCGGCATCCGATCGGCGCGATGGATCGTTCAGCTGCTCGCTTTGGGCAAGGCCGTGCCATGGCGCAGGTAGTGGTTGAGCTTCGACTCCCACTCCTGCATGAACCGGCGATAGAAGTCCTCGGTGAACGACGCCACGAAGTCGTCGCCTTGCGGGCCGAGGCTGGTATGCGAATACGTGACGTCGGCCTCGCAGCCTGCGGCAGTCGCGCGGAGCCGGATCGTCAGCCGGCACGCGGTGACCGCAGGGGTGACCCGGATCATCTCCACGAATCCCGCCTGCGGCTCGTGGCGGGTGACGTACCAGAGCGCATCGCTCGGCTGCGACGACGTGACGAAGATGCAGTCCGGCTCGGCCAAGCCGGACGCGGAGATCACGAGCAGAGGGTCCCATCCGGGGATCCAGTCCGCCTCGCGCACCGGGCACAGCAGCGGGAACACCGCATCCGGCGGTGCGACCAGGCGCTGCGTGTACGTGCGTGTGACGCGGTTCGGTCTGGCGATCTTCATGCGACCCGCGCGGTGCTCTCGCCGGCCGTCCGACGTCGCTTCACTGCTGCTTCTTGCAGCGCATTTCCGGTGCGCCGTAGCCCCACGTCACCCGGGCCTCCCCCTGGTGCTCCCAGAAGGTTTCGTTGCGGCCCTGATACCGGGTGCCACTGCCGCTCGGCTGGAGGTACATCAGCGAGACGCTGTCGCCCCGCTCGGCATACAGCGTGGGCGGATCGGTGGGGAAGAACACGACGATGACCTCGTTAGCCGGCTGGCCGTCGCAGACATAGCTCACGGGGCCCGTGCCGGGGACGAGCCGGTACCGCGCCTGCAGTTCAGCGATGCGCTGCTTGTATTCGCTTTCGACGCAGGCGCGCTTGTCGCTGCTCTTCCAGCACTCGTCGCGACCCTTGATCCAGCCGCGCTGCTCCGCCTTCAGCACCGGCGGGCGTTCGTTGCTGGCCTTCTTCTGCGCCGCCGCGTAGACGTCGGCGAGCTTGCGATCCAGAGCGGCCAAACCGCTGTCCTTGCAGATCATCTCTTCGATGCTGCCCGCTCGTACCCTGTCACAGGCAAAAGAGGGGGCCTGCGCGGCAGCCACGCTGGCGATGGCCCCACACGACAACGCCAGGGAAACCAGCACCGAAGAGTTGAACGGCGTCCTGCGGCTCGTGGGCATGCGGAGTCCTCGAAAATGGCTGATGAAGGAACCGTGCGCGATCGAGGTCGAGTCGAGCGGAACCCGCACCTAGCCCGAGGCACCTCCTCGACGTGCCGCCCGCTTCGCCGGGCTCTTCCTCGCCGGGGATTTCCTCGCCCGCTTCGGCTTCGGCGCGGGAGCCGTGGGCAGCAACCTGCGCAGGATCGCTTCGCAGTCGTCCTGCGACATGCGCCGCGGCACCGGGTAGTTGGTGTCGGCTTCCCAGCAGGCCGCCTCGGCCAGCGCGGGAATGTCCGCATCGCGCAATGCGTCGAGCTGCCGCGGAATGCCGACCGAATCGGCCAGTGCCTCGACCGAATCGAGGAACCGGTCTGCGCGTTCTTCCTCCGACTCGCTTTCGTTGCCGACCTTGGCCTTCAGCGCCAGCTGCGCCAGCCTGCCGGTGATCTCCGCCGCCGAGAATCGCAGCACGTGCGGCAGCACGATCGCATTGGCGAGCCCGTGTGGCGTGTGGTACTTGCCGCCGAGCTGGTGCGCGATGGCGTGCACGTTGCCGACGTTGGCGCGCGTGAAGGCGAGGCCCGCGTAGGTGGAGGCGAGCGCCATCTTCTCGCGCGCGGCGAGGTTGGCGCCGTCGTTGTACGCAACGGGCAGGTTCTCGTAGATCATGGCCACCGCCGACAGCGCCATGCGGTCCGAGAAACCGGTGTTCCAGTAGCCGATGTACGCCTCGACCGCATGCGTCAGCGCGTCCATGCCGGTGGCGGCGGTGACCGGCTTCGGCAGCCCGGTCATCAGCAGGGGGTCGAGCGCCGCCATCTTCGGCACGATGCGGGTGTCGGCGATGACCAGCTTCCTCTCGTTTTCCGGGTCGGAGATCACCGCCGCGACGGTGACTTCCGACCCGGTTCCCGCGGTGGTCGGCACCGCGTAGATCGGAACCGGGCCGCGCAGGCCGCGGAAGTAGCCGACCAGCGAACGCGGGTGGCGGTCGTTGGCCGCGGCCAGGCCGATCACCTTGGCCGCGTCCATCACCGAGCCGCCGCCGAAAGCGACGATCGCGTCGCAGTGCTCGCGACTGAAGACATCGATGCCCTGTTCGATCACCGGGATCGGCGCATCCGCGGTGACTTCGTCGAAGACGACGAACGAGGCGCCGCCGGCCGTGAGCGCATCGGTGAGCGGCTGCAGCAGGCCGAGCTTCGAGACGACCTGGTCGGTGACGATCAGGATCCGTTGATGTCCGAATCCGCCGATCGCCTGGCCGAGGCGCGCGCTCGAGCCCGGGCCGACCATCAGCGTCGGCTGGGGAATCGGCAGGAGCCGCGTCACGACGCCGGCGGCGCGTTTGATTGCCGGCAGGCCGACCGAGCGGGCCCTGTCGCCGATCAAGTTCGAAATCACGATCGTCCTCCATCATTGGGTCTCAGCGCCTGCTGATCCCGGTTGCCGGCCGATGGCATCATCGGCACAAAAGACAACGACTGATCCAGGGAGACATTGTATGAAGAATGTCGTCAGCATCAGCCTGGGTTCGAGCGCCCAGGACTTCGAGTTCACGACGCACTTCCTCGGGCAGCGGCTGCACGTCCGGAGGCTCGGCACCGACGGCAGTTCGGCCAAGGCGGCACGCCTGCTCAAGCAATGGGAAAAGAGCGCCGACGTGATCGGCATCGGCCTCGTGCGCGACAGCTACAGCGTCGGATCGCGCCGCTTCGTCGACAAGGACGCGGCGCAGATGAAGGCACGGGTGACGCGCGTGCCGGTGACCACGGGCGCCAGGCTCGGCGAGATCTTCCTCGAGTGGGCCGTGCGGCAAACGCAGATCCGGCTCGGCAGCTGTTTCGACAACGCGCTGGTGCTGTTCTTCTCCGGCCTGGCCAGCTACAAGCTGGCCACCACGATGGCCGAGTACACCGACAACCTGGAATTCGCCGATCCGCTGCTGCAGCTCGGCGTGCCCAAGCTGCTGACCTCGCTCGACGCGCTGTCGCTGTACGCCAGCGGCGCGCACTACGTTGCGGACTGGGATCCGCCGCGCGTGGTGCCGCAAGACCTGATGCGGCAGTGGACCCGCTACATGCTGCGCAAGGCGATGGCGCGGCGCGACGGTGATCGTCGCGCCGGTTCACGAGCTCGACGACTTCGGCCCTGAGGAACTGGCCGGCAAGACGATCATCACCTCCGGCCTGAACGGCGAGCGCACCGCCAGGTTCGCCGACAAGGGCGTGATGATGGTGGTCGACGGCTCGCCGGTGATGTCGGGCCACGTGCTCGGCCCCAACCTGCTCGACGCGATGATCATCGCCGCCACCGGCAAGGACCCGGACGAGATCCTCGAGGACGATTACCTCGAGATCATCACCGAGGCGAACCTGGAGCCGCGCATCGTCTACCCGAACGGCGAGAGGCGCATCAACCGCTTCGCGTTCGTGATCCACCCGCTGTCGCAGGAGTACTTCAAGAAGATCAAGCCGGTGGAGATGCTCTCGCGCGTGTCGCCGCCGGTGTTCATGGACGCGCTCGAGCGGGTGATGGCCTATGCGCCGCCGTTCGTCTACTCGAAGGTGAGCGGCATCAGGTCGCCCGGCGGCGTGGAGGCCGAGGGCTGGCTGATCTCGGTCGGCGGCACGCCGAAGGAGATCATGAGCCACAGCCCCGAGTTCACCTACAAACGGCTGCTCGACGCCGCCGACATGGCGAAGAAGCTCGGCGCGCAGATCATGGGGCTCGGCGCGTTCACCAAGGTGGTCGGCGACGCCGGCGTCACCGTGGCCAAGCGCGCGTCGCTGCCGATCACCACCGGCAACAGCTACAGCGCCTCGGGCGCGCTGTGGGCGGCGCACGATGCACTGCTGAAGCTGGGCCTGGTGCCGAGGCCGCGCGGCAAGGACCGTGTGAAGTTCAAGGCGATGGTCGTGGGCGCGACCGGCGCGATCGGCTCCGTGTGCGCGCGGCTGCTGGTCAAGGCGGCCGAGGAGGTGTACCTCGTCTCGCCCGAGACGGCCAAGCTGCTGGCGGTCAAGGAGTCGATCCTGAAGGAGACCCCCGACGCGAAGATGTTCCTGTCGGCACGCGCCGACAAGGACATCGCCGACATGGACATGATCGTCACCGCCACCTCCGGCGCCGGCAAGAAGGTGCTCGACATCATGAAGGTCAAGCCGGGCTGCGTGATCACCGACGTCGCGCGCCCGCTCGACCTGCCGCCGGAGGAAGTCGCCAAGCGGCCGGACGTGCTGGTGATCGAGTCCGGCGAGATCGAACTGCCCGGCGACGTGCGGATGAAGAACATCGGTCTGCCGAAAGGCGTGGCCTACGCGTGCCTCGCGGAGACGATCGTGCTTGCACTGGAGGGCCGCTTCGAGAACTTCACCGTCGGCCGCGCGATCGAGTGGGAGAAGGTGCGCGAGATCTACAAGATGGGACTGAAGCACGGCATGAAGCTGGCCGCGATCTCCGGCGTCAACGGGCCGTTCAGCGACGAGGACATCGAGCGCGTGCGCGAACTCGCTCTGGCGGCGCGGGCCAAGCAGAAAGCGAAGGCAGGCGCCCCGGCGAAGCGTTCGGCCGCCCGGCGGGCGAAGCCACCGCCAAAGCCCGCTGCAGCGAAAAGCGCGCCCTCGGCAGCGCGTGCGAAGACGGCGAAGAAGCGGACGGCCCGCCGCCGGGAGCGCGAGACGGCGGCCTGAACCGCGGGTGCCTGATCCCGAGGGCGCGCGCGCCGGTTCAGACCGATCGAGTCGCGCTGGGGATGACGGTGAGGCCTACTGTCTTTGAATGGCCGATTGCGTTGACAAACTCGCAGCACGGCTCGCGCGGGCCCGGCCGAACTCCAACCGATCAGGGCAGAGCGTCCGTTCGCCCCAGCACTTGAAACACCAACGGCGTCGCGACCGCGACGCCGCCGCTGACGACAGCGCCACCTGCCACCGGCAGTGCGTCCTTCGTGATCCACACCCGGGTGATGACGCCCTTCTTCTTGCCCGCCGGCACGTTGTGATCGAAGTGCACGCGCCAGCCGTGATTGAAGGCGTCACGCAGCAGATCGAGCATGCCCTGGCGGACGGGTTGGCTGCCGTCCACACGCAAGTTGAAGCCCGAGGCTGCGCCAGGGGGGTGCGTGTCGAGTTGAACGACGACTTCCACCTGGATCGCGTCCTGCGCCGGGCCGAAACGGTCACCGACTTCGTTGACGCGCAGCAGAACGATCTTGCCGGACTGGTTGAGCAGGGCCATCAGAAGCTCCTCGTGACCAAGGTACTTGTCGCCATGAAAGGCGGAGCGGGCGCGGGCGTCGGTTGCTCGCTGACGCGGATCAGCGTGCCGTTGTGCTGGCCGGTGCGCAGGTAGTCGATCGCCACCTTCCTGTCATTCGCAAAGGCGTCGCGCAGCAGCGCGAGCATGCGTTGGCGCACCGGAAGATTGGCGTCGGAGCGCAGCTGGAAGCCAAAGGCACGGCCTGGCTCGGTATCGAGCGTGATGACGACCTCGCCGTCGATGCGATCGCTGGCCGGGCCGAAGCCCCCGCCGGGGTCGTGCACGCGCAGCATCGTCAGCCGACCGCTGGCGGCCAGCACCTCGCCCAGCAGATTGCGCATCTGAACCGGTCGCGCGTCGAGGTCCAGTTCGAACAGCTCGGCAAGCGCGTCGCGCTCGCCCTCGACGTACATCTGAACGCGATAGCGCCGGCCTGCACCGGCCACCCGCTCGAAGGTCACGCGGCCGAAGTTGCGCTGCTCGAGATGCCCGACGAAATGGGCAAGGTAATGGTCGTCGTCGAGCTTGAAGGTGTTGTCGGTGCTGACGATGGAAGCGGCCTTCAGCAGCGTGCCGGCATCGATCGCGTCGATCGAGATCGGCGAACTGGTGATCTGCACGATGGCCGGGTTGTTCCGGTGGTCGTGTCGACCGCTGCGGCGCGTCGAGAGCAGGCGGTGGATGGCGCCGAAGTGGTAGTCGCCGGACAGGATGAACACACCCTTCGGACGCGGGCCGGGGCGGCCGTCGGCGCCGATGTCGTTGGCGACATCGAAGAGCACGTCGAGCAGCCGCACGAGGTCTGGCAGGTTCTTGTCGAAGGTCCAGGCGTCGCGGATGTCGGGCTCAGTGATGGTGTCCTCGACGTGTTCGTAATAGACCTTGGCGCCGACGCCGCCGACGAAGGCACCGGAGGCGGCGCCGATCTGCGCACCGACCACCGCGCCCGCTGGTCCGGCGACGACAAAGCCGATCGCGGCGCCCGCCAGCGCACCCAGCAGGCCGCCGCCCACCGCGCCGGCCGGTGCGGCGAGCAGGCTCGCCAGCTTCTCGAGCTGGGCGATCGGCACCATCGCGGGCGGCACCGGCACCACCACGAACACCAGGTCGGCCGATCGCACGGCCGGCGAGCGCGACCAGCGCAACAGACGCTGATGCTGCGCGCGGCCCATGATCGGGAAGGCCGAATCCTTGCCGCGCCCGCTGCGGCTGTCGGTGACCAGGAATGCCGCGGGGCCGCGCGTGAAGCTGTAGTCGAGCGACGCACCGAAGCCGCCCGGGTTGTGCGCCTGCTGGAAGATGCGGTAGGCGCGAAGGCCGGCGGACTCGCGCGTGGCCTCGACCGGCGCGACGCCCCAGTCATCGACGACTTCGTGATCGTCGAGCGCCATATACGTCGGCCGCGAGCGCAGCACATTGCGCACCGGCTGGTAGGCCCAGAGCTGCCGATAGCGGCGCTCATAGCGCTCGTTCCAGGACAACCCGGGAAACTGCTTCTCGATGCCGTCACCATAGATCTGGTCGCCCATCAGGAAGCCCAGGTCCACGTCCTCGCGCGCGGCCAGCGCCTTCCAGCGGTCGAGTGACGCCGGGCGGTTGGGCCGGTGACAGGACGCGAATGCAACCGTCAGGCGTTGAGAATCGGCCGGCAGCGTGCGGACCGAGCCGCGCGTCAGCACATGCTCGGTGCCGCTGGCCAGCACCAGGCGCAGTTCATAAGCATGAAGCGTGGCCGCGGTGAGCCCGCGCAGCACGGTGGTCGCGGTGTGGTCCCGGTCGGCGCGGAAGACCAGTCCGACACGGCGGGCAGGACCGGCAGCGGCACCCGTGGCGCGCAGTACGCACACGAGCCGGGATCCGGTGGGCGCCGCTGCGCTGAGCTGGAACCACAGCGTCGTGTGTGCCGACGAGGTGTCGCCGACGATGCTGCGCGCGGCGTCGGCGATGAGCACGACGTCGACCGTGCCGTCCGGCTCCTCGACACGGCGAAAGCGATAGTCCGCAGCCAGTGCCAGGCCGAACACGTCGGCGCTGGCACTGAGTTCGGCCACCACCGCCACCGGCGGATCGCCATTGCGCCGCAGGGCATGCGCCTGGGCAAATGCGCTCGACAGATCCAGGGCGACATCGGCGCGCCCCTGGGCATTGGTGCGTGCCTGGCCCTGCACGGTGATGGCTCGCGCTTCGTCGAAGTCGGTGATGAGCACGGATGGAGGTGGGCCGGGCGGACGCGGGCCACCGGCGGAGTCGTCCACGAACACACGCTTCTTCCAGCCCGCGAGCACACGCGCCGAGAGCGACACATCGCAATCGGCGAAAGGACTCGAGTCCATGAACTCGAGAAGGCGAACCTGTACCGTCAGCATATCGAGGCGTCCTCACCGTCCGGCGCCATAGTGACAGGCCGGACCCGATGTGCCTATCCCAAGCGTGATGCGCTATACGGATCTGTATTCCTGCGATGGATGGTGGGCTGTCACCGGCCTCGGTCAACGCCCGGTGTCCGACACATAGGCGATGAATCCGCCTGCGTCCTGATCGCCGATGGCCGGATGCAGCAGGTAGGGTGCGGGCTCAATGAGCATATGAGCGACCTCGGCGAGCACGAGAAATGCTTGGCAGCACGGGACGGCAACCCCAATTCCAGTGGGGTCGTTGCATTGCGCAACCGGCCCTCTCGCCAGGAAGTCATCGCAATCCCGCGCCTCGACGGCGAGCAAGTGCCGGCAGGGAGAACTCCGCCCCTTTGGCGAACAGCCCTATCTGGCCGCTCGGCGAAACTGATCGTCAGGTCTGCCCGATTCCGAAGTTCGGCAGTAACTCGACCACCACCGCCGGCGCGTCAAAGCGGAGCAGCAGCAGTCAGTCACTGGACTAAACCGCTCGCGCGGTAGCCCTTCGTTTCGGTGCCTCGGCGGCTTGGGCGCCTGAGCTCTGTTTCGTATGTTGCCTGTCGAGGCGATCCGCCTCGATTTGCGACAGGAGCAGAGCCATGAGTGAACAGATTCGCAGGGAAGCGTCGCCGCTGCGCCAGCGCATGATCGAAGACATGTGCATGCGCAAGATGCAGGACCGAACGCAGGAGGCCTACATCCGCGGCGTGCGCCGTCTGGCGCGGTTTCTGGGGCGTTCGCCGGAGGTAGCCACCGCCGAGGATCTGCGGCGATTCCAGTTGCACCTGGTCAAGGCGGATGTCTCGCCGATCACGCTGAACGCGACGCTCACCGCCGTCAAGTTCCTGTTCCACGTCACGCTGGATCGGCCCGAGGTCGTGGTCAAGGTGCGGCAGGTGCGCGTGGAGCAGCGGCTGCCGGTCGTGCTCAGCCGCGAAGAAGTGACGCGCCTGATCGAGGCGGCCGGCAGCCTGAAGTACAACACGGCGCTGTCACTGGCCTATGGCGCCGGCCTGCGCGCCGGCGAAGTCGTCGCGCTGAAGACGGCCGACGTCGACAGCGCACGGATGACGCTGCGCATCGAGCAGGCCAAGGGACGCAAGGATCGCTACGCGATCCTGTCGCCGCTCATGTTGGAACGGCTGCGGGCCTGGTGGCGCTACGCGCGACCCAAGCAGCTCGTGCAGCCGGGCGGCTGGCTGTTCCCGGGCCAGAACCGCGTCAGCCCGATGAGCACGCGGCAGTTGAACCGCGCCGTGCACGCGGCCGCGCAGGCGGCCAGCATCGACAAGCGCGTCTCGATGCATACGCTGCGCCACTGCTTTGCCACCCACCTGCTGGAGCAGAAGGAGGACATCCGCGTCATCCAGGTGCTGCTCGGCCACAAGAAGATCGACACCACCACCGTCTACACGCACGTGGCCACCGAGGTCCTGCGTGAGGTCGTCAGCCCCATCGAGAGTGCGCGCGCGCCATAGCGGGGCGCCATGCGCGCCGACCTGGAGGTCGCGGACATCTTCCGCGTCGCCGGGCCGACTTGGCGGCAGCAGCAGCGCGGCCACCTGAGTCTGGCCCAGCTGAAGGTCATGTCGGCCATCGAACAGTGCCGCAGCGCGGCGCTGGGTGGGCATGTGCTGCGCTGTGAAGGCTGCGGCAGCGAGCAGATCGCCTACAACTCCTGCCGCAACCGCCACTGCCCGAAGTGCCAGGCGAGCGCCGCCCTGCGATGGCTGGCGAATCGCCAGGCCGACCTGCTGCCGGTGGAGTACGACCACGTCGTCTTCACGCTGCCGGCGCCGATCGGCGAGGTCGCCTACCAGAACAAGGCGGTGCTCTATGGGTTGCTGTTCGATGTGGCCGCCGAGACGCTGCTGACGATTGCCGCCGACCCCAAGCACCTGGGCGCGCCATCGGCGCCACCCTGGTGCTGCACACCTGGGCGCGCGCATCGGCGCCACCCTGGTGCTGCACACCTGGGGCTCGGCGCTCACCCACCATCCGCACGTGCACGGCATCGTTCCCGGCGGCGGCCTGTCAGCCGATGGCGAGCGCTGGATCGCCTGCCGGCCGGGCTTCTTCCTGTCCGTGCGCGTGCTCTCGCGCCTGTTCCGGCGCCGCTTCCTGGAAGCGCTCGCCCGCGCTCACGCGGCCGGCCGCCTGCGCTTCTTCGGCGAGCACGCGGCGCTGGCCGACGCATGCGCCTTCGCCGACTGGCTGGCGCCGCTGCGCCGGTGCGAGTGGGTCGTCTACGCCAAGCGCCCGTTTGCCGGCCCCGCGGCGGTGCTCGCCTACCTGTCGCGCTACACGCACCGGGTGGCGATCTCCAACAGCCGCCTGCTCGGCTTCGACGAGCGCGGCGTGACCTTCCGCTGGAAGGACTATCGGGCCAAGGGCCGGACGCGCTACAAGACGATGACGCTGGCGGCCGCCGAGTTCATGCGTCGCTTCCTGCTGCACGTGCTGCCCGCCGGCTTCCACCGCATCCGGCACGTCGGGCTGCTCGCCAACGCCGCGCGCAGGAACTGCCTCGCCGTCGCCCGCGATCTGCTGCAGCAGCCCGCCAGCGAGCCCGCTGAACCGCACAGCCGCATGCCAGCCTCGTCGCCGCCGCCGACATTTGCCTGTCGGCACTGCGACGCGCCGATGATCGTCATCGAGACGCTGCAACGTCTGCGTCGCATCCGCTCGCCGCCGATGACGCTGCCCGCACAATGAATATCGCCCCTGCACGCACTGCCGTCGCCGCGCCGGTGCGACTGCCCGTCGTCCCGGCCTGGAAACGCTTCGACTCCGTGCGGCAAGAACGCGACCGCGATCAGGATCGACCTCCCGAAAGCCGACAGGCGCATCCCGCTAAAGCCGCTGCGCGTACAGCCCTTGAGCGCCGGCCCCTCGCCTTCGTCGCCGTCGATCGCAGCGCCGCGGCTCAAACTGCCATAGCACCTCGCCGCTGACCTCGTCAGCTCGGCCCGCGGTTCCGTCCCTTGGGGGTTGCCCGACGCCCGTCCCGCCCTCGCCAACTCGGCGCACCTACCTTCATGAGGACAGGCGTCCGCCAACCCTTAACATGTGCGGCCCTTCACGCGCGCCTGACGCGGCTTTCCGAACGACCGGTGATGAGGTGGAGCCGACGTCGCTCGGCGGCGAGAACCAACGGCGTCCATCGCGCCAGATTGTTGACGCTCACGATTTCGATGCTCGAAAGCACAGCGCCTGGCGTGAGCGTCAGCTTGTCAGCGTGACGAACTGGCGCAACCGACCCTCTGCAGTCCTTCGCCGCGTCGGTCTGAGCGTCAGCCGTGCAGCGATAGCGGTCTGTCGCTCAGGTCGGGCAACCGGGATGCACGGCCATTGGCGGCCGTAGCCGCCGAGCCTCCATAACAGTCGTCAAGTGCGTCAGCTTGGCGTGGCGCGGGACCTTCCGGACGGAAGTGAAGCGAATGGCACCCGCAAGCCGTGTCCTGACACCCCGTTGACGGGGTCGTCAGCGATTACTGCGCGGGCAGGCATTGACCCGCCCGACGCTGGTTGCTGCTGCGGCGCGGCGCAGCGGGAGTTTTCTTCCTCCTGACCGCAGCGCGATCCCCCGGCGGCGAGAAATGTACGGATTGTGGGCTTGCGTCACTGTTCCGATACTGCGCAACCGCGGCCGAGGCAAACCTTAGTCAGCGCAACACAGAAGCCAACGCCGGGCGGCGTTGCAATATCCACCGCAATCTCCTGTCCTCGCGCATGCGACTGCCGCGGTCAGATCCGACTGCCTCTTGCACAGAGGAGGATTCCGAACGGAGCGATTGGTCTCGGCTCGTGTAACGGGGCAAGTGCTCGCTGCGGTTTCGTTTGCGCTGCATGCCGGCACCGCGACTGCCGGGCCGGAGACACGCAACACAGGTAACAGCAATCGCGCAAACCTGCAGGAGTGCGTCACGGCAAGAAAGGCGTGCGCGAGCACTAGGCGGCGTTGCAAGCGAGCGTCGATGCCAATATCGGCACGGGCGCTGCGGTCGTCCGACGAAGTCTTGAACCGAACATAAACAGGAGGGGCACATGACTGAAAGACGGACCTATCGAACGCGGCACTTCAGCGTCTGGGGTGTTGTGGGCGCGTTGGTGTTGGGCCTTCTGTCTGCGTGCGGGGGGAGTGATCCTTCAGAGATGGTGGGGCAGTCCAGCCGCCTAGCCGCATCGCCGAAGGCCAAAGGCAACCCGGATCCGAAAGGACAGCTGATCGAACTTCAGGTCCTTGGGATCAACGACTACCACGGCCACCTCGAGCGCCACACGCCCGGCAGAGTCGACGGTGTCGCCGCCGGCGGCGCCGAGTACCTCGCTGCCAAGCTCGAACAGCCTCCGCCAGGGCCGCAAGTTCAGCCTGACCGTCGCCGCCGGCGACCTCATCGGCGGCTCGCCCGCGTTCTCGGGCCTGTTCCACGACGAGCCGTCGGTCGAGTCGCTCAACGCGATGAAGCTCGACGTCTCCAGCGTCGGCAACCACGAGTTCGACGAAGGCGTCGACCGAACTGCTCCGTATGCAGAACGGCGGCTGTCATCCCGTCGACGGCTGCTACTTCCCAGAGGCGCCCTACGCCGGCGCGCGCTTCCAGTGGCTGGCCGCCAACGTCGTCGACGGCGCCGGCCAGACCCCGCTGCCGCCGTACTGGATCAAGCGCGTCAACAACGTCGAGGTCGCCTTCATCGGCATGACGCTGGAGGCGACCGACACGCTGGTCGCGGCCGCCGGCATCCAGGGCTGGAACTTCCACGACGAGGCGGCGACCGCCAACGCGCTGGTGCCCGTCCTGAAGGCCCAGGGCGTCGAAGCGATCATCGTGCTCCTGCACGAAGGCGGGTCGCAGACCCCGCCGCCCGGCGACATCAATGCCTGCGTCGGCATCAGCGGGCCCATCGTCGCCATCCACGACGCGCTCGATCCGGCGATCGACGCCATCGTCACCGGCCACACCCACCTGCCCTACAACTGCCGCCTGACCGACGCCGCCGGCCAGCCGCGCATCGTCACCAGCGCCTACTCGTACGGGCGCGTCGTCTCCGAACTCAAGCTGGTGCTCGACAAGCGCACGAAGGACGTGCGGCGCGACCTCAGCACGGCGACCAACCACCTCGTCGACCAGACAGCGCTCGCGCCGAACCCGGTGCAGAGCGCGATCATCGCCAAGTGGCAGCCGCTGGTCGACGCCGCGGGCAGCACGCCGGTGGGCACGATCACGGCGGACATCGTGCGCGGCGGCACGCCGCCGGGGACGACCGGGCGTCGAGTCGCCGGCCGGCAACCTGGTCGCCGACGCGCAGCGCTGGGCGACGTCGTCGAACTTCGCCGACGTGGCGTTCATGAACCCGGGGGGCGTCCGCTCCGACCTTGGCTACGCCGAGTCGGCGGCCGAGGGCGACGGCGTGGTGACCTACGGCGAGGCCTTCACCTTCCAGCCCTTCGGGAACACCCTGGTCACCTTCCCGATGACGGCGCACAGATCGTGTCGGTGCTCGAGGAGCAGTGCCAGCCGGCCGGCTCCAGCCGTCCGTTCCTGCATCTCGGCGTGTCGGCGGGCTTCACCTACGACCTGGCCAAGACCATCGTCACTGGCAACTGCACGTCGGTCACGGTGAGCAACGTGAAGCTGAACGGGGTCGCGCTCGATCCGGCCGCCACCTACCAGGTCACGGTCAACAACTTCCTGGCCGACGGCGGCGACAACTTCGGGACCTTCGCCACCGTCACCGCGCCGCGCCTGGACGGTGGCAATGATCTCCAGGCTCTGGTGAACTACCTCGGAACGTTCAGCCCTGTCGCTCCGCCGCCCACTGACCGCGTGAACGAGTTGCCTTAGTAAGGCGTGATGTCCGTCGGCTGGGCTCGGTCCTGACGCGGCCGGGTCCAGCTGCAATCAAGTCTTCTCCAAGCCGATGGCCATAAGTCGCCTGATGGCGATCCCTTGTGCAGCGAGGGCCAGACCAGCATTTCGTGTCGCCCTGTGCAGCCGGCCTTCTATTGCCTACCCCAGCGGCTCATTACCTGGGCAGAGATTGAGGGCAGGCGTCCGCGATCTCTTGGAACGGATCGCGCTGAAGGTCTTAACTGAGGGAGTGGCAAGTTCTGGAGACCGTCGGCCGCCGCTGCTCAGAGCAGCACAGGCCACCGGCCGCTTCAAGTCGGATCCTGCCGCCCGACCCGCTCCCGCGTATTTCAGCAGATGGCCGAAGCCCGGGTCTACGCACGTCGCGACAAACCGGTCAGCGACCGAACAGCTGCTTCCAAACGAACTTACCGCGAGCAACCGACCCATTGCGCGGTGTTGGGTCTCCAGGAGAAGCGGTCACCTGGAGAGTTCGATGGCGGCCGAGAACGCGGTGATCTGACCGCTTCGCTAAGCGGCCTCGGCTCGCCGCAAGCAGGGCGCGGTTGTTCACGGTGCGGGCGGGGAGCGGAGGACTATGAATCCGCTGCCTCGGCGTCGGAAATTTTGATAGTCCCGATCACCCGAGATCGGAGCAACAGCCTATTCGTCAGCCGTTGAGCAGCGGCCGGATCGCCGTGTCACTCACATGCACCAAAAGTTGTGGAGTAGGTGTCGATTTTTCTTACAGTTCCTACATGAGTATCAACACTTATTTATTCAATAAATCATAAGGTTGCATTCTAGGCCCGCAACTTGCTTAAGAAGCTGGGTCATAAATTGGGAGGTCACTTGGCTGCGAAGACTCCTGCGAGTTCTGGTAGCAATTGCTGCTTTGGTGATTGGCGCACAAGCCCACGCCAATTTGGTGACCAACGGCGGATTTGAATCCGGCGACCTCTTCGGGCTGGACCGTCGTGCCGGGCAGCAGCACTTTTTGCTCGCCTCCCTTAACTGTCGTCCAGGCCGGGCAGGCGTTTTGTGCACTCAACTTTAATTTTTGCTTCAGCACTCGGGCACCTATGCTGCGCTGTTTGCGAATGACTCATCAGACTTGTGGTACCTAGAGCAAACACTGCCCACGACGCCGGGCGCCTCTTACCACTTGTCGTACTGGCTGCGAAATAGTGATCAGTTCGGGACGACTCCGAACCAGTTTGCGGTGTTGTGGGGCGGCATCCTTGTGACGTCCGAGACCAATCTCTCGGGGTTTGACTACGCTCTGTACGAATTCACTGGACTCATGGCGACGAGTTCCTCCACGGTTCTGCGCTTCGGAGCGCGCCACGGGCCGACCTACTTCCAACTGGATGATGTCGCCGTCGCCGTCGTCCCGAACCCGGCACCCTCGCCCTTCTCGGCCTCGGCCTCGCCGCTCTAGCCGCTACGCGTAAGCGCAAGCAGTAATCGGCAACGCCTGACGACATGCCCGCCCATGTGGCGGGCTTTTTGTTGGTTGAGACGACCGCTGCAGGGAGGACATTCGTCACGCAGGCAACGGGCTGCTTGTGGCCGATGGCGGGTCCTGGCAGCTCGCCGCAAACCGGTCGGCGACCGGAAAGCGCTCCTCGTCGCCGCGAGCTATTGTCGCGCTGCTGGCATTGGGCGAGGCCGCAGACGGGCATCAAAACCGTTGGAAGGTCCCGCTCAGACTGCGTCAGACGGGCTCCTCAACGTACCGAGGTTCCTCTGCTGCAGCGCGATTCGGCGGGCCGAGGTCGGGTGCCACTGGCGTGGCGGGACTCACTGTCCGCGCATGAAGAAGTGAAGATTGACGGCGATGGGACGCTCTCGGATACTCCGGGCCCGCGTTGCATTTTCTAGCCTTTAGGAGAAGCCATGTTTAGAAGATTCGCCCTGGTCGTTGTTCTCGGCTTCGCCTGCAGTACACCGGCTTTGGCCGCCGACCCCGTGTCGGTCCTCTTCGTCGGCAACAGCTACACCTTCGGCCGGAGCGATCCGGTGATGAGTTACAACACGGAGAACGTGCGCGACCTGACGTACCAGATGTGGCTCGAAAAAGCCTGAAGGCAGCAATGCCTTCGAGCCCCACCCCTGGGGCGGTGCCGGGCATCTTCAAGCAACTTACGGTGCAGGCCGGGTTGGATTACGACGTGGCGATTTCCGCGCGCAATGCGGCCTCGCTGCGCGGCCACTTGCTCAACAGCAACCCGGCCGGATGGGACATGCGTGGCAACATCGGCTCGCAGACCTGGGACAAAGTCGTGCTGCAAGAGCAGAGCGACGAGCCTCTCGCAGGCGAGCCGGTTTGGGCTCGAACCCCGAGTACTTCCGGTTCTACGCCGACAAGATCGAGAACTTCCTCCACTCCAGCGCCACGTCGCCGACCATCCGTGACCGCGACGCGTTTCCTGGCGCGACATCGACCGCCCGGCAGGCTGCCTGCGAGGCTGCAGGTATCTCAGCCGTCACCTGCAGCAGCAGCCGCGGCACTGTCACCAACGGCAACGCCAGTGCCGCACGCAGATCTACCTGTACCAGACCTGGGCCCGACCGAACCTTGTCGCCGGCGCCTTTGTCACCATCACCGACGACACCACCGGCGAGGTCACGCGCACAGCCACGCCGGCAACGACCTACTTCGCCGATCTGGAGTCCATGACCGATGAGTTGGCGGTCAGCTACGAGGAGGCCTTCGAACAGGCCCTCGACGACGGCAGCGTCGGCTTCGCGGACATCGCGCCCGTCGGCGAGGCGTTCATGCGCGCGGTGCAACGGGGCGTGGCCACGCGCGACATGTGGGCCGCCGACGCCACCACCGACGGCCTCATCGACCTGTGGTTCGACGATGGCACGCATGCAAGCAAGTACGGCTCCTACCTCAGCGCGCTCACACTTTTCGGCACGTTGACAGGCATCGACCCGTGGTCGTTCGGCGCGAACGAGCAGGCGGCCGCAGATCTCGGAATTTCGCCGCATGACGCGGTGAAGCTTCAGAAGGTTGCGTCGGATCAGCTTTATGCGTCTGGGGTCCCGCTGGTTCGGCTGCCGTGCCTGCATGCGAACCCACGGGCAAGTGGCGCCGCCCGGAACCATGAAGGCATTACGGCCTGCGGGAAGGGGAAGCGATAGAAGCAGTGTTTGTGGCCTCGGCCGGTTCTCTGGCGGCCGCCGGTCGGTGCACTTTGCCGTCGCATTAGCGGCGGCTTCCGCTTCCCGCGGCCGGTGAACGCGACCCAGTCGACCGACCGGAACTGTTAAGGGTTGGCGGACGCCCGTCCCGCCCTCGCCAACTCGGCGCACCTACCTTCATGAGGACGGGCGTCCGCCAACCCTTAACAGGACCGCGCAGTCTGGAGCGACTGAACAAATGGAATCGGCTGGGCGCAAGAAGTAATCGGCAACGCCTGACGCCAAGCCCGCCTATGTGGCGGGCTTCTTGCTTGTGCAGGCGACCGCTGCTGTGGAGAGAATTTCACCAAGCTGGCGACCGGCTGCTCCTGGCCGGTTGTTCCTGTTCGTGTTTACGCCCGAGAGTTGACGGTCGCGGCGGTCGCCGGAACCGCCATTTCCCCTTTGCGGGCGCGGGCACGATCTCGGCAAGCGGCCATCAGTCGCCATCGGTCATTAGCAGCTTGCGATGCACCCCTGAGAGAGGATCTCGGCGATGGCGTTGATCGGCTCGACCCCGGGTGAAGGGTGCGGGCCGACATCACGCAGACTGCTCGCGCCAGTTTCCTTTGGTTGTTCAGAAGTGGCTCCGCTTGTTTGAACACGATCCGGGCAGAGATAAGTGGATCGGCTGCGGTTTGAAGTCACTGCGCAGGGTTGTCCACGGCGGCGCGCCGGCCGCTTGCAGGCCGGACGCGAGCGGCGCGGTGGGCAACCCGTGTTCATCGCTCAGGCCGCCGCCTTCAGCGGCGGCAGCGAGGCGAAGTACACCCGTCCGGCGTCTGCCCGCCGATGGGCGCGGTGCGGGCGGCGCGCGTTGTAGAAGTCGAGGTAGCGCGGCGATGTCGGCGCGCGCGGCGCTGACGCTGTCGTAGGCCTTCAGGTACACCTCCTCGTACTTCACGCTGCGCCACAGCCGCTCGACGAAGACGTTGTCGCGCCAGTGGCCGCGGCCGTCCATGCTGATCGCGAGCCGTGGTCCTTGAGCACGTCGGTGAACTCGGCGCTCGTGAACTGGCTAGCCCTGGTCGGTGTTGACGATCTCGGGCGCGCCGTAGCGGGCGAAGGCCTCCTCGCAGCGCCTCGACGCAGAAGTCGGCCTCCAGCGTGATCGACACCTGGTGCGCCAGCACTCGGCGGCTGGCCAGTCCATCACCGCCGTCAGGTACACGAAGCCGCGCGCCATCGGGATGTAGGTGATGTCCAGCGCCCAGACCTGGTTGGCCCGGGCGATCGCCAGTCCCGCAGCAGGTACGGGTAGACCGGGTGCGCCGGATGCTTCTTGCTGGTGCTCGGCTTGCGGTACAGCGCCTCGATGCCCATGCGCCGCATCAGCGTGGCGACGTGGCGGCGGCCGACCTCGACGCCCTCGCGCGCGCAGTAGATCGCGCAGCATCCGCGCGCCCAAAGGGGTGCTCCAGGTGCAGCTCGTCGATGCGGCGCATCAGCGCCAGATCGGCTCGGGCGATCGGCCGCGGCAGGTAGTACACCGCGCCGCGGCTGATGCCCAGCAGCTCGGCCTGGCGCGTGATCGGCAGTTCGTGGTCGCGGTCGATCATCGCTTTGCGCTCAGCAATCCCGCCTTGGTGAGCGCGCCTTCTAAAAAATCATTCTCCAGCGTCAGCTGGCCGATCTTGGCGTGCAGTGCCTTCAGGTCCACCGGCGGCGTCGCCGGCGTCGCGCCCGCGCCGAACACGTCGGCGGCGCGCTCCAGCAACTGCCGCTTCCACTCGGTGACCTGGTTGGGATGCACGTCGAACTGCTGCAGCCAGCTCGGCCATCGTCTTCTCGCCCTTGACGCGCCTCCAGCGCCACCTTGGCCTTGAACGCCGCCGAGTGGTTGCGGCGCGGTCTTCTGCTCATCTTCTCTGCTCCTGTCATCCCGGGCTCTATCCTCGCCCATCGGAGCAGCTCTTTCACTTATCGCCCTGTTCAAATTTCCGCGGCCCGCTCTCCCTGAACCTGTCAGCACTGCCGCAGCGCGTTCTCCAGATCGACGATCAGGTCCTCCTCGTGCTCGAGGCCGATCGACATTCGCACCAGTCCCTCGCTGACACCGACCTGCGCGCGGACCTCGGCGGGCACGCCGGAGTGCGTGGTCGAGGCGGGATGGCAGATCAGCGATTCGGTGCCGCCGAGGCTGACCGCCGACTTGAACAGCGTCAGCGCGTTGATGAAGCGGAACGCCGTCTCGCGCCCGCCGTCGAGCACCAGCGAGAAGGTCGACCCCGCGCCCGAGCACTGGCGCCGGTAGACCTCCTGGTAGGCGGGGTCGGCAATCATCTGCGGATGCAGCACCTGCACCCTGCGCACCGGGTTCTCGGCGAGCCAGTGCGCGACGCGGCTCGCCGTCGCCGCCGCACGGCGCATGCGCAGGATCAGCGTCTCCATCGAGCGGGCGATCATCCAAGACGAATGCGGGTCGAGCTGCGAGCCGAACGCGCCGCGCAGCAGGCGCAGTTTCTGGATCAGTTCCTTGCGCCCGGTCACGCCGCCGGCGACCAGATCGCTGTGGCCGCCGACGTACTTGGTCAGCGAGTAGACCGACAGGTCGATGCCGTCGCGGATCGGGTGCTGGAAGATCGGCCCCAGCATCGTGTTGTCGCAGGCGGAGATTGGGCGGTAGCCGTGCCGCGCGGCGAAGCCGTCGAGCACCGCGCGCACCGCCGCGAAATCGATCAGCGCGTTGGTCGGATTCGCCGGCGTCTCGAGATAGAACAGGCCGACCTTGCCGCGCGCCGCAGCGGCCTCGAGCGCCTCTGCCATATGGGCGTGCGAAAGGCCGTCGCTGAACGGACTGCCGCCGATGCCCCACTCGGGGAGGATTTTCCGGATCAGCGTTTCGGTGCCGCCGTACAGCGGCGTCGAATGCACGATCTGGTCGCCCGGTCGCAGGAAGGTGAGGAACACGGTGCCGATCGCCGCCATGCCGCTGGAAGTGACGATCGCGCCCTCAGCGCCGTCGAGCAGCGCGAGGCGGTCCTCGACGATCTCGAGGTTCGGATGGTTGAAGCGGCTGTAGACGAGGCCGGCGCCGGTGTCCGGCGGCAACGGCTTGCGGCCGGCGACGATGTCGAAGAACTCGGCGCCGTCCTCGGCCGTCTTGAACGCGAAGGTCGAGGTGAGGAAGACCGGCGGCTTGACCGCGCCCTCCGAAAGGAACGGGTCGTAGCCGTACGACATCATCTGCGTCTCGGGGTGCAGTTCCCGGTTGCGGATCGACTTCTTGTGATAGTTGGAATAGGTCATCGCTGCCTCCGGTCGCTGAATGCGATCACGGGTCAATCGTGGGCCAACTGCGGCCGGGCTTCAAGTCGAGGGTGAGGGGCCGCGCCAGAGAGAAGTCTTCTTTCCTTGCGTGGGTCGGCGAGCGCGCGGGCAGGCCCGGAGGCATACTCCCGCCGGCACGAAGGCCGTCTCTTCGTGAAGGAGCGCGGGCGATGATCGAGTTCCAGGCGGATGGTTCGTGGCACGTGGGGCCGTTTCTTGCCGTGACCGCGGCGATCCTCGTGCTGTTCGTCGGCAAGTGGCTCAACCAGCGCGTGGCGTTTCTGCGCGAGTACAACATCCCCGAGCCGGTGACCGGCGGCCTGCTGTTCTCGGTCGCATTCGCGATTCTCTATCTCGTCTCGGGAATCAAGATCGGCTTCGAGCTGACCGCGCGCGATGTCCTGCTGGTCTATTTCTTCGTGACGATCGGGCTGAACGCGCAGTTCAGCGACCTGAAGAAGGGCGGCCGGCCACTGGTGATCCTGCTCGCCGCAACGGCCGTTTTCCTGCTGCTGCAGAACGTGGTCGGGATCGGTGTCGCGTCCGCCTTTGGCTACCAGCCCGTCGCGGGGCTGCTGGTCGGCAGCATCTCGCTGCTTGGCGGGCACGGGACGGCGATCGCCTGGGCGCCGGTGTTTGCCGAGCAGTTCGGCATCACCCGGGCGCTCGAGGTCGGCGTGCTCGCGGCGACCGCCGGGCTGGTGCTGGCCTGTGTTGCCGGCGGACCGCTGGCGCGGTACCTGATCCGCCGCCACGGCCTGCAGGGTGCGCCCGCCGGCCAGCCTGAGGTCGGCGTGCACTATGGCGAACAGCCGCGCACGAACATCGACTACGACAACTTGCTGCGCGCGATCCTCGCCATCCACATCAGCGGGATCCTTGGCATCCTGGCCAACCAGGCGCTCGTGGCCGTCGGCGTCAAGATGCCGCTGTTCGTCACCTGCCTGTTTGCAGCGATCGTGCTGACCAACCTGGTGCCGCGCATCGCGCCGAAGCTTGCGTGGCCGAGCGGCACGCCGGCGTTGTCGCTGATTGCCGAGGTCTCGCTTGGCGTCTTTCTCGCCATGTCGCTGATGAGCATGCAGCTGTGGGCGCTTGCGGCGCTGGCCGGGCCGCTCGTCCTGGCGCTGCTGATCCAGCTCGGGGCAGCGCTGCTCTTCGCCGTGCTGATCGTCTTTCCGCTGCTGCGGCGCAGCTACGATGCCGCCGTCATCTCGTCCGGCTTCGTCGGTTTCGCGCTGGGAGCAACGCCGACGGCAATGGCCAACATGACCGCCGTGACGCAGCGCCACGGCGCGTCGCACGTTGCCTTCATCGTCGTGCCGCTGGTCGGCGCCTTCTTCATCGACCTGATCAACGCCGTGAGCGTGCGGCTGTTCCTTGCCGTCCTCTAGGGCTGCCGCCGTCGCAGGGAAGACGCGCGCCGGTCGCTCACATGTTCGCGTAGTTCGGCCCGCCGCCGCCTTCGGGAACGATCCAGACGATGTTCTGGGTCGGGTCCTTGATGTCGCAGGTCTTGCAGTGCACGCAGTTCTGGAAGTTGATCTGCAGGCGGTCGGCGCCGTCGTCGCTCTTCACGAACTCGTAGACGCCGGCCGGGCAGTAGCGTGATTCGGGGCCGGCGTAGCGGGCGAGGTTGGTCTGTACCGGCACCGAGGCATCCTTCAGCGTCAGGTGCGCCGGCTGGTTTTCCTCGTGATTGGTGTTGGACAGGAACACCGAGGAGAGCTTGTCGAAGGTGAGCTTGCCGTCGGGCTTCGGGTAGTCGATCGGCTGTGACTGCGCGGCAGGCCGCAGCTTCTGGTGGTCGGCCTGCGACCGGTGCAGCGTCCACGGCGCCCTGCCGCGGAACACGAGCTGGTCGATACCCCACAGCACCGCGCCGGTCGCGAGCCCCTTGTCGAGATACGGTTTGAAGTTGCGCGCGCGGTGAAGCTCGTCGTGCAGCCAGCTCTTCTCGAACGCGGCGGGGTAGGCGGCCAGTTCGTCGCCGCTGCGTCCGGCGGCCACGGCGTCGAAGGCCGCTTCGGCGGCGAGCATGCCGCTCTTGATCGCCGCGTGCGATCCCTTGATGCGCGGTGCGTTGAGGAAACCCGCGTCGCAGCCGACCAGTGCCCCGCCGGGGAAGGCGAGCTTCGGCAGGGACTGGATCCCGCTCGCATTGATCGCCCGCGCGCCGTAGGCGACGCGCTTCCCGCCTTCGAGGAAGGCGCGGATGGTCGGGTGCGTCTTGTAGCGCTGGAACTCCTGGAACGGCTCCAGGTAGGGATTGGTGTAGCCGAGTCCGACGACGAGGCCGAGCGAAACCTGGTTGCCCTCGAAGTGGTACATGAAGCCGCCGCCGTAAGTGGCGTTGTCCAGCGGCCAGCCGGCGCTGTGCAGCACCAGTCCCGGCACGTGCTTCGCGGGGTCGAGCTCCCACACTTCCTTGATGCCGATGCCCCAGGTCTGCGGGTCGCGGCCGGAGTCCAGCGCGTACTTTGCGGTCACCTGCTTGCCCAGGTGTCCGCGCGCGCCTTCCGCGAACAGCGTGTACCTGCCGTGCAGCTCGACGCCGGGCTGGAAGTTCCCGGTCGGCTCGCCGTCTCGGCCTACGCCCATGTTGCCGGTGGCCACGCCGCGCACCGCGCCGTTGTCGTCGTACAGCACTTCCGCCGCCGCGAATCCGGGGAAGATCTCCACGCCGAGCGCCTCGGCCTGCTGGCCCAGCCAGCGCACGACGTTGGCCAGGCTGACGATGTAGTACCCGTCGTTGATGAAGCAGTCCGGCAGCAGCCAGTGCGGGTTGTAGAGCGCGCCCTTCTCGGTGAGGATGTAGAAGCGGTCTTCGGTGACTTTCGTGTTCAGCGGCGCGCCGCGTTCCTTCCAGTCCGGGAACAGTTCGTTGATCGCAATCGGGTCCATCACTGCGCCCGAAAGGATGTGCGCGCCGACCTCGGAGCCTTTTTCGAGCACGCAGACGCCGACCTCGACGCCTTTCTCGGCGGCCAGCTGCTTGATCCGGATCGCCGCGGCGAGGCCTGCCGGCCCGCCGCCGACGACCACCACGTCGTATTCCATTGATTCGCGTTCGATGTCCTGCATTGCAGCTCCAGTGGGAGGCACCTGCGCGGATTGTCCGGGGTTTCGTTCGAGTCAGGATTCTATTTGGCGATATGCGATGATCGCTGCACTGCAAGAAAGGGCTGTTCGATGCGGACCAACCTGAAGGAAAAGGTCGCGCTCGTCACCGGCGCCAGCAGCGGCCTGGGCGAGCGCTTCGCGCGCGTGCTGGCTGCCAACGGCGCGCTGGTGGTACTCGCCGCACGGCGGATGGAGCGGCTCAAGGAACTGCGGGCGCAGATCGAATCCGCCGGCGGCGAGGCGCACGCGGTGGCGCTGGACGTCACCGACCAGGACGCCATCGCGGCGGCGATCGACGAGGTCGGCTCGACCGTCGGCCCGATCGACATCCTGGTCAACAACTCGGGCGTCTCGACGGCGCAGCGGCTGACCGAGGTCGCGCCGACCGATTTCGACCACGTGTTCAACACCAACGTGCGCGGCGCGTTCTTCGTCGCGCAGGCGGTGGCGCGGCAGATGATCGCCCGCGCCAAGGACGGACCGAACTTCCAGGGCCGCATCGTCAACATCGCCTCGGTGGCGGGGCTGCGCGTGCTGCCGCAGATCGGCGTGTACTGCATGAGCAAGGCCGCGGTCGTGCACATGACGCGCGCGCAGGCGCTCGAGTGGGGCCGCTACGGCATCAACGTCAACGCGATCTGCCCCGGCTACATCCGCACCGAGATCAATGCCGAGCACTGGGACACCGACGCCGGCAGGAAGCTCATCGCCATGCTGCCGCGCCGGCGCGTCGGCGACGCCGCCGACCTCGACGGCACGCTGCTGCTGCTGGTGGCCGAGGAGTCGCAGTTCGTCAACGGCGCGATCATCGCCGTCGACGACGGGATGAGCGTGACATGAAGACGTTCCGGCTCGAGGTGCCGCTGCGCCGGGGCGACATGGACGCCAACGCCGCAGGCGTTCGTCAACCTGCGCTACTGCGCCAGGGCGTCCGGTGAGGCTGTCCCCGGCATGAAGACCTTTCGGCTCGAGGTGCCGCTGCGCCGGGGCGACATGGACGCCAACGCCGCAGGCGTTCGTCGACCTGCGCTACTGCGCCAGGGCGTCCGGTGAGGCTGTCCCCGGCATGAAGACCTTTCGGCTCGAGGTGCCGCTGCGCTGGGGCGACATGGACGCCATGGCGCACGTGAACAACGTCACCTACTTCCGGCTGATGGAGCAGGCGCGGATCCAGTGGTTCGAGCAGTTCGGCTTCGCCACGCTGCCCAACGAGGGCGCGCCGATCATCGCCCACTGCTCGTGCGACTTCGTCCGCGCGCTGAACTATCCCGGCATCGCCGTCGTCGCGCAGACGGTGACGCGCGTCGGCCGCACCAGCCTGGACCTGAACATCACGATCGGCCGCAGCGACGAGCCCGACGTGATCTACGCCACCGGCCGCAGCGTGCTGGTCTGGTACGACTACCAGGCCGGCAAGTCGGTGCCGTGGCCGGAATCGATACGCCAGCAGATCACCTGAAGCAGTATCCTTCGCCGCGGCGCCGCGTCAGTCGGCGAGAAGAACGATCACCCGAAGGAGGATCCCCATGAGACTCACCCGCTGGCTGGCGGCAATCGGCATTCTCGGCATCGCGACCATCACCGCGACGGCCAACGCGCAGGACGTCAAGTTCTTCCGCATCGGCACCGGCGGCACCGCCGGAACCTACTATCCGATCGGGGGTCTGCTCGCCAACGCGATCTCCAACCCGCCCGGATCGCGCGAGTGCGACAAGGGCGGCAGCTGCGGCGTGCCGGGCATGGTGGCCACCGCGGTGGCCTCGAACGGCTCGGTGGCCAACATCAATGCCATCGTCGGCGGCGCGATGGAATCGGGCTTCTCGCAGTCCGATGTCGCCTACTGGGCCTACACCGGCACCGGCGTCTACGAAGGCAAGCCTAAGGTGCCCGGCCTGCGGCTGATCGCCAACCTGTATCCGGAAAGCATCCACCTCGTGGCGCGCAAGGGCTCCGGCATCAAGACGGTGGCCGACCTGCGCGGCAAGCGGGTTTCGCTCGACGAGCCGGGCTCGGGCACGCTGGTCGACGCACGCATCGTGCTCGGCGCCTTCGGCATCACCGACAAGGACATCAAGGCGGAGTACCTGAAGCCCAACCAGGCCGGCGACAAGCTGCGCGACGGCGCGCTCGATGCCTTCTTCTTCGTCGGCGGCTTTCCGGCGGGCGCGATCGCCGAACTGGCCGCCAGCGGCGCGGGCATTGAACTGGTGCCGATCGCCGGACCGGAAATCGACAAGATGCGCGCGCAGTACGCGTTCTTCGCGCCGGACATGATCCCCGCCAACACCTACAAGGGCGTGGCCGAGGTGAAGACGCTGGCCGTCGGCGCGCAGTGGGTCACGTCGGACAAGCAGGACGCGAACCTGATCTATGAAGTGACCAAGGCGCTGTGGAACGCGAACACGCGCAAGCTGCTCGACTCCGGCCACGCCAAGGGCAAGTCGATCACGCGCGATACGGCACTGGCCGGGGCGGGCATTCCGCTGCATCCGGGCGCGGAGCGTTTCTACAAGGAAGCCGGGCTGCTGAAGTAGGCCGCTCTCGGCCCGCACTGCAAGTGGGCCGGCGCAACGCCGGCCCTTTCGTTTCACGCGACCGGAAACGAGCTCATGGCGGCTGACGCGCAGTCCGCGCTCGACGAAGCGCGTCTGCAGGAACTCGAGGAGAAGTTCGACCCGGAAATGCGTTTCCGGCCGACCGTGCCGCCGGCGCGCCAGATCGTCAAGTGGCTGCTGGTCGTGCTGTCGTGCTTCCACTACTACACGGCCGGCTTCGGCCTGCTGCGCGAGGCCACCCACCGCGGCGTGCACCTGGCGTTCGTGCTCGGCCTGATCTTCCTGGTCTTCGCGTTCTCGAGGCGCGGCCAGCACGAGCAGCGGCCCTCGTCGTGGGCGGCCCCCGGCGGCGTGCCGCTGGTCGACTGGCTGCTGGCCGTCGCGGTGGCGATCTCGGTGCTGTACATCCCGTATGTCTTCGACGACCTGGCGTTCCGCGTCGGCAATCCGGACACGCTCGACGTGGTGATGGGCACCGCACTGGTCATCGCGCTGATCGAGGCGACGCGGCGCTCGATGGGCTGGCCGCTGCCGGTCATCGCGCTGGTGTTCATGACCTATTCGCTCGCCGGCGACAGCTTTCCGGGCCTGCTGCGCCATTCGGGGAACACCTGGGGGCAGCTGGTCAACCACCTGTACCTGACCAGCCAGGGCATCTACGGCATCGCGGTCGGCGTGGTCGCGACCTACGTCTTCCACTTCGTGCTGTTCGGCGTGCTGGCCACGCGCATCGGCCTGGGGCAGCTGTTTCTCGACGTCGCCTCGGCCGCTGCCGGGCGCTACGCCGGCGGGCCGGCCAAGGTCTCGGTGTTCGGCTCGGCGATGTTCGGCACGCTGTCGGGCTCGTCGGTCGCCAACGCGGTGACGGTCGGCTCGCTGACCATCCCGGCGATGATCCGCGTCGGCTATCCGCGCCACTTCGCGGCGGCAGTGGAGGCCACGGCCTCGACCGGCGGCCAGATCACCCCGCCGGTGATGGGCGCGGCGGCGTTCCTGATGATCGAGTTCCTCGCGCTGCCGTACCAGACGATCGTCCTCGCCGCCATCGTGCCCGCGTTCATGCACTTCTTCGGCGTGTTCATGCAGGTGCACTTCGAGGCCAAGCGAACCGGGCTGCGCGGCCTGACCGAGGCCGAACTGCCGAAGCTGCGGGACACCTTCGCGCGCCGCTGGCCGACGCTGATCCCGCTGGCGCTGCTGATCGGCATCATCGTCAACGGCTACACGCCGTACCTCGCGGCGTTCGCAGGCATCTCGTCGTGCCTGATCGTCGGCCTGACCACGGTCGAGAAGGGCAACACGCTGCGTGGCCTGCTGGCGATGGCGGTGCTGCACGCCATCCTGGTGCTGCTCCTGTTCGGCGGTGCGCGCAGCGAGTACATCGCGCTGTTCGTCGCCACGATCGTGGCCACGCCGTTCGCGCTGAAGCGGCTCGACATCCGGGGCCGCATCGACCTGGCCACGGTCGTCGAGACCCTCGAGACCGGCGCCAAGTACGCGCTGGCGGTCGGCGCCGCGGCCGCCACGGTCGGCATCGTGATCGGCGTGGTCACGCTGACCGGCGTCGGCTTCAAGGTCAGCTACATCGTCACCTCGGCCGCGCAGTCGATCGCCGAGTTCGTCGTGCCGCTCGCGCCGAGCCTGCTGCAGCCGCAGGCGGTGATGCTGTTCGCGGCGCTGCTGATGACCGGCGTGGTCTGCATCCTGATGGGTGCCGGAATCCCGACCACCGCCAACTACCTGATCATGGTGACGGTGGCCGCGCCGACGCTGGTGCAGCTCGGTGTCGAGCCGATCGTCGCCCACTTCTTCGTCTTCTACTACGGCGTGCTGGCGGACATCACGCCGCCGGTGTGCATCGCCGCCTACGCGGCGGCCGGAATGGCGGGCTCCGAGCCGTTCCGCACCGGCAACACCGCGTTCCGCCTCGGACTGGGCAAGGCGCTGGTGCCGTTCGTGTTCGTGTTCGGGCCGTCGCTGCTCCTCGTGACGAAGGGCTTCACGTGGGGCGATTTCGCGGTCACGTTCTTCGGCTGCGCGCTGGGCATCGTCGCGCTGTCGGCGGCGCTGTCGCGCTACTTCCTGCGCGAAATGCTGGCCTGGGAGCGCGCGCTCGCCGTTGCGGCGGCGCTGCTGCTGATCGCGCCCGGCCTGCGCTCGACGCTGATCGGGCTGACGGTGCTGGCCCCGGTTGCGCTACGTCAGATCATCGCGTGGCGAACCAGCCGGTCCGCCGCCGCCTGATGCTGCATCGCTACAATTCGCGCGTTCCCAGAGAGGTCAACCATGAACAAGATCTATCCGTCGGCCGCTGAAGCGCTCGCCGGCGTCGTCGGCGACGGCCAGACCGTCGCCGTCGGCGGCTTCGGCCTGTGCGGCATCCCCGAGGCGCTGATCGCGGCGCTGCGCGATACGGGCGTGAAGAACCTCACCTGCGTCAGCAACAACGCCGGCGTCGACAACTTCGGGCTCGGCGTGCTGCTCGCCACGCGGCAGGTGAAGAAGATGATCTCGTCCTACGTCGGCGAGAACAAGGAGTTCGAGCGTCAGTTCCTGTCCGGCGAACTCGAACTGGAGTTCACGCCGCAGGGCACGCTCGCCGAGCGGATGCGCGCCGGCGGCGCCGGCATCCCGGCGTTCTTCACCGCCACCGGCTACGGCACGGTGATCGCCGAGGGCAAGGAGACGCGCGAGTTCGACGGCCCCTGGGCCGGTCGCCACTACATCATGGAGCGCGGCATCCGCGCCGACGTCTCGCTGGTCAAGGCGTGGAAGGCCGACAAGGAAGGCAACCTCGTCTACCGCAAGACGTCGCGCAACTTCAACCCGGTGGTGGCGATGTGCGGCAAGGTGACCGTGGCGGAGGTCGAGCAGATCGTCGAGAACGGCGAGATCGACCCGGAGCACGTGCACACGCCGGGCATCTTCGTGCAGCGGCTGGTGCTGAACGCCACGCCCGAGAAACGCATCGAGCAGCGCACCGTGCGCAAAGCCTAGGAGAGAACGATGGCCTGGACCCGTGAAGAAATGGCCGAGCGTGCGGCGCAGGAACTGCGCGACGGCTTCTACGTGAACCTCGGCATCGGCCTGCCGACGCTGGTGGCCAACTACATCCCGCCGGGAATGAGCGTGATGCTGCAATCGGAGAACGGCCTGATGGGCATCGGGCCGTTCCCGACCGAGGAAGAGGTCGACGCGGACCTCATCAACGCCGGCAAGCAGACGGTCACGGCGCTTCCCGGCTCCAGCTATTTCTCGAGTGCCGATTCGTTCGCGATGATCCGCGGCGGCCACATCGACCTCGCGATCCTCGGCGCGATGCAGGTCAGCGAGAAGGGCGACCTCGCCAACTGGATGATCCCCGGCAAGCTGGTCAAGGGCATGGGCGGCGCGATGGATCTCGTTGCCGGGGTCGGCCGCGTGGTCGTGCTGATGGAGCACTGCGCGAAGAACGGCGAGCACAAGATCCTGCAGAAGTGCACGTTGCCGCTCACGGGCGTGGGCGTGGTCAACCGCCTGGTCACCGACCTCGGCGTGTTCGATGTCACCGACGAAGGGTTGAAAGGCGTCGAACTGGCGCCGGGGGTCACGCCCGACGAAGTCCGCCTGAAAACCGGCTGCCCCGTGCACCTGTCGCACCTGAACGCGAAGGCCTGAGGGCGGGGCATCTGCCCCCGGGGGAACGATGAGCGGCACTCATCGCCACTCCGACGACAATCACTTCGCCGGCCACGGCCGCGGCGACAGTGACTACACGCACCAGTCGCGGCCGCACGGTGCCGGCCCGCTGGCGATCGCGGTCTCGCTCACGCTCGGCTACGCGTTCATCGAACTCGTCGGCGGGCTGTGGTCGGGTTCGCTGGCGCTGCTGGCCGACGCCGGGCACATGGCCACCGACTCGGCGGCGCTGCTGTTCGCGCTGGCGGCAAACATCATCGCCCGCCGGCCGGTCTCCGACCGGCACTCGTTCGGCCTGGCGCGGGTCGAGGTCATCGCGGCCTTCGTCAACGCCCTGGCCATGCTCGGCGTGGTGGCGTGGATCTTCTACGAGGCAATCGACCGGCTCACCAGTCCGGTGCCGGTCAAGGGCCTCGGCGTCTTCGTGATCGCCGGCGTGGGGCTGCTGATCAACGTGGCCGTGGCCTGGGCGCTGTCGCGCGATCGCGAGAACGTCAACACGCGGGCGGCGCTGATCCACGTGATGGGCGACCTGCTCGGCTCGATCGCCGCGATCGTCGCCGGCCTGGTGATCTACTTCGGCGGCCCGCTGGTGGCCGACCCCTTGCTGTCGATGTTCGTTGCCGCGCTGATCCTGCGCTCGACCTTCGGCGTACTGCGCGAGACCACGCTCGTGCTGCTCGACAGCGTGCCGCACGGCGTGGACTACAAGAAGGTCGGTCTCTCGCTGGCGCAGGTGCCAGGAATCGTCTCCGTGCACGACCTGCACGTCTGGTCGATGGTGCCGGGACGCAGCGCACTTTCGGCGCACGTGCTGGTCGACGACATCGAACGCTGGCCGGTGATCCTGCACCAGGTGCGCTACCTGATGCGGCGCGACTTCGGCATCGACCACATCACGCTGCAGCCGGAGTGGCTGCGCCGCGACGAGCAGGTCCGGGTCCGCGTGCCGGTCAGCCCAGTCGGCTGACCAGCCACAGCAGGCCGATCAGAATCGGCTGGTGGACCAGGTAGACGGTCAGCGCCCAGGTGCCCAGCCCGACCAGCAGCCGCGGCGGCCGGACGTTCAGCCGCTGCCAGGCCGGCGCCAGCGCGAATCCGCGCCGCTGCCACAGCGATGCGAGGCCGAGGCCGGCAAGCACCACGGCGAGCCACGGGAACAGCGGCACGTAGTCCTCGGTGCGCGGCTTGCGGGTCACGAAGCCGATCACGTTCGCAGGCAGTTCGTTGAACGCCGGGTCGCGAAACAGAAGCCAGGCCACGAAGGCAACCGCCGCGAGCAGCAGGTTCCACTCGCGCAGCGGCGCCAGCGCGCGGGCGATGATCAGCGCCGCGGCGATGAAGTGCAGGATGCCCATGTAGATGAAGCGTGGCCCGAACATCAGCCAGCTGCCCACCGAAACCAGCGCGGCCGCTGCGGCGACCTGTGCCCAGCGCAGCCAGAAGTCGCGCCAGCCGGGCCGGTGCGCCAGCCGCAGAACGAGGCTCACGCCGACCAGCAGCAGGAACTGCGACACGATCGCCGTGCGCCAGCCGACCCAGGGCTGGTCGCGCGTCATCGCGAGCTGCACCCAGCCGAAGTAGTTCAGGTCGTAGATGAAGTGATAGACGATCATCTGCGCGACGGCGAAACCGCGCAGCGCGTCGATCAGCGGCAGGCGAGGGGAGTGCGTGGCGTTCATGGCGGCTGCCGCCATGCTAGCCGGCGTGCTCCTCCGCCGCCTAAACTGCGCCGGTCCGGAATCCTGTCGACCGACACCTGCCCGATGTCCTCCCGCGCCTGGACCAGCAACGCCGTCCGCATCATCGAGGCGGACTTCAACCGCAGCGCCGACACGCACCTGATCCCGCTGCCGCTGCCGGCACTGCCCGGCGTGCACGTCTACCTGAAGGACGAATCGAGCCACCCCACCGGCAGCCTCAAGCACCGGCTGGCGCGATCGCTGTTCCTCTATGCGCTGGCCAACGGCTGGATCCGCGAGGGCACGACGGTCGTCGAGGCGTCGAGCGGCTCGACCGCCGTCTCGGAGGCGTACTTCGCGCGCCTGCTCGGCCTGCCGTTCGTGGCGGTGATGCCGCGCGCGACCTCGCCGGAGAAGGTCGCCGCCATCGAGTTCTACGGCGGCCGCTGCCACTTCGTCGAGGGCGCCGCGCAGATCTACGCGGCCGCCGCGCAGCTTGCCGCGGCGAGCAACGGCCACTACATGGACCAGTTCACCTACGCCGAGCGCGCCACCGACTGGCGCGGCAACAACAACATCGCCGAGTCGGTCTTCGCGCAGATGGTGCACGAGCCGCACCCGGAGCCGCGCGCCATCGTCTGCGCCGCCGGGACCGGCGGCACGCCGGCGACCTTTTCGCGCTACGTGCGCTACCGGCGCCACGCCACGGAGGTGGTCGTCGCCGATCCCGAGGACTCGGTGTTCTTCGATTACTACGCCAGCGGCGACCGCGCGCTCACCTGCGAGCGCGCCTCGCGCATCGAGGGCATCGGCCGGCCGCAGGTGGAGGCGTCGTTCATCCGCGAGTCGATCGACGCGATGGTCAAGGTGCCCGACGCCGCGGCGATCGCCGCCATCCACTGGCTGGCGCGGGTCATCGGCCGCCGCGCCGGCGGCTCGACCGGCACGATCCTGTACGGCGCGCTGCCCCTGCTGCAGCGGATGGTTCAGGCGGGCGAGCAGGGCTCGGTGGTGCTGGTGATGTGCGACGGCGGCGAGCGCTACGCGCACAGCTACTACGACGATGCCTGGCTCGCTGCCAACGGCCTCGATCCGGGACCGTATCCCGCGCGCATCGCGGCGTTCCTGGAACGCGGTGAGGCGCAGGACTGGGGCGTGCGCGAGAGCCGCCGTTGAGCCGAAGTGAAGTGCGAGCTTGGCGGCGAGTCGTGAAGGGCTTCGGCGGTCCCACCGTGTGAACGCGTCGAGCGAGGAGGAGGAACCGTCGATGGGCGTACGCGTCGTAAGACTGGGAAGTCCCCGCTTCGAGGGCGAAGGCACACGCATTGGAACGGTGCGGCGGCCGCCGCGTGGCGTGCCGAAGTCGAAGTTCGCCGCGCAGAACTGGTACGACGTGTGGTTCCCGAACCTCGCACCCAGTGTCGAGACGATGAAGCTCGGCCAGGAGGCGAAGACGCCGGCGCAATGGGCGGCGTTCGCCAGGAAGTACCGTGCGGAGATGGCGTCGCCCGACAATAGCCACGCCCTTGAACTGCTCGCCACGCTGTCGCATCAGACCAGTTTCTCGGTCGGCTGCTATTGCGAGGACGAAGCGCGTTGCCATCGGTCGGTGTTGCGCGAACTCCTGGCCGAAAAAGGCGCCCGGCTGGAGGCATCGGCGTCGTGAACCAAAGGGTGCGCGAGGCTTGCATCCGTCGCGCCGGGCTGCCGCGTACTCATCGCGCTCGCGTTGGCCCGGATGGATATGCGGACGCACTTCGGTCCGGGCACGCGCGAGAGATGGACTTCACCGGACGACCGATGAAGGGATACGTGTTCGTGGCGCCGGAAGGGCTGGTCGACGACGCCGAACTGGCGAAGTGGGTGCCGACCTGCGCGGCGATCGCGTCGATGGGCAGCGACCGATGATCCGCATCCGAGACATCGACCATCTGGTGCTGCGCGCGCGCGAGCTTCAGCCGATGGTCGACTTCTACTGCCGCATTCTCGGCTGCACGGTCGAACGGCAGCAGGACGAGATCGGCCTGGTGCAGCTGCGCGCCGGGCGAGCATTGCTCGACCTGATTCCGGTCGACGGTCCGCTCGGGCGCGCCGGCGGCGCGGCGCCAGGCATCGAAGGGCGCAATCTCGATCACTTCTGCCTGCGCATCGAGCCGTTCGACGAGACGGCGATCCGCGCCCATCTCGCGGCGCACGGCATCGACGCCGGCGAGACCGCCTCGCGCTTCGGCGCCGAAGGCTCGGGGCCGTCGATCTACATCGCCGACCCGGAAGGCAACACCGTCGAGCTGAAGGGGCCGCCGTGGCAGGCGTGATCTCATCGGCACAAGCGCGCTCGATTGCCGCGGCCGGCGAATCCGATGCGCCGCGGGCCGGAGGTGCGAGCCTCGCCCGACCCGGTTCGATGCGGCGTGCTCGCCGATAATTCGCGCATGAATGCAGGCGCCACCCAGACCGACGCGCTGCCCGCGGTGCGAGCGATCGCCTTCGCGCAGCCGTTCGCCTGGCTGCGGCGCGGCTGGCTGGACCTGCACGCCTGTTTCGGGCCGAGCCTGCTGCACGGCGTGCTGGTCGCCGTGGGTGGACTGGCGATCCTCACGATGACGCTGCGCGCCTGGCTGCTCATGCCCGGCGCGCTCACCGGCTTCCTGCTGATCGGCCCGATCCTGTGCACGGGACTGTACGAACTGAGCCGCCGCCACGCGGCCGGCGAGCGGCCGCGGCTCGGCCACGTGATCGAAGCCTGGCGGCGCGGCACGCGGCCGCTGGTGGCGCTGGGCCTGCTGCTGATGCTGGCGGCGACCGCCTGGGTGCTGGTTTCCGCGCTGCTCTTCAAGCTGTTCGTGACGGTGCCGCTCGACTCTCCGGTCCGCTTCCTGCGCTACGCCGTGGCCGGGCAGGGTGGGTGGCTGTTTTTTCTCTGGCTGATGGCAGGCGGCCTCGGCGCGGCGCTGGTGTTCTCGCTGACGGTGGTCTCGGCGCCGCTCCTTCTCGACCGGCGCGTGAGCCTGCGCACCGCGCTGCTGGCCAGCGTGCGCGCGGTCGGCGACAACCCGGCGCCGATGGCGCTGTGGGCAGCGCTGATCATGCTCGCCACGGCGGCGTCGATGGCGACATTGATGATCGGTTTCGTGTTCGCGGTGCCGGTCATCGGGCACGCGAGCTGGCACGCCTACCGCGACGTGCTCGACGTGGAGCGGTTGCCGCCGCGGACCTGAGAACTGCGATGGAAGGCGGACTGTTCGGCCTGACCGAAGCTCAGGTCGCCGAATTCGGCATGACCTGGGGCGTGGGCGGCTTCATCGCGTTCATGCTGTTCATCATCTGGAAGCTGGCGCGCGATTCGAAGGCCGGCCGCTTCGGCACCTTCATCCTGTTCTTCGTCCTTGCCTTCGGCATCCTCGGCTTCGTCGCCAAGCAGATCATCCAGTGGGTGATCGGCGTCGAGTAGCCGCCGCTAACCTGGCCGTGTCCAGGTGAACACGCGCACCGGCGGAATGTTGATCACTTCCCATTCCTTGCGCGCCGCACCCAGGTACGGGGTCGCGTAGCTGGCGACGTGCGCGCGCACCTGGTAGGCGACGAAGCGCCCGCCCGGCGCGAGCAGGCGCGCAATCTCGGCCGCGATGCGGTCGGCCACTTCGCGCGGCATGGTGGAGAAGGGAATGCCGGAGATCACCGCGTCGGGCGCCGGCAGGCCATGTTCGTCGAGAAAGCGGGAGATGAACTCGGCGCTGCCCTGGACGACTTCCAGCCGCGGGTCGCGGATCGATGTCCGCAGGCGTGCGGCGAATTCCTCGTTCAGTTCGATGGCCAGCAGATGCGCGGCCGACGGCATCGCGCGGAGGAATGCCCGTGTCGTGCCGCCCGTGCCCGGGCCGAGTTCGACCACGCAGCGTGCACGCAGCAGCCGCGCGCTGCGAACGAGGCGTTGCTCGAGCACGTGCGAGCTCGGAATCACCGAGCCGACCTGGTCGGGGTGGGCGATGAAGCCACGCAGGAAGGCGATGCGCTCGCGCAGCGCCGGCAGCGGCCCGGCCGCGCGCGCTTCGTGCTCCCGGGCAGCGGGTGCAATTCCCGCCAACTCCGCGCTCGCAACGCCGCCGCGCGGCGCGTCGTGTTCGTCTCGTCGCATAATCGCTCCCTCGATGGGCCCGCTTTTCGCGCGGGCCGATAGCGGGCACGCCGCCCGGCGCGTTGTTCTGTTCTGCAGTGAGTCTAACGCCCCCTTCGCCCTCTCCTTGGCGCTTCTGCGTGGCGCCGATGATGGACTGGACCGACCGCCACTGCCGGTACTTTCATCGCCAGCTGTCGCGCCGTGCGCGGCTGTACACGGAGATGGTGACGACCGGCGCGCTGCTGCACGGCGGCGTGGCGCGTCATCTGGACTTCGATCCCGCCGAGCATCCGTTGGCGTTGCAGATCGGCGGCTCCGAGCGCGACGATCTGGCGCACTGCGCGCGGCTCGGCGAGCGATGGGGCTACGACGAGATCAACCTGAACTGCGGATGCCCGTCGGAGCGCGTGCAGCACGGCGCCTTCGGCGCCTGCCTGATGGCCGAGCCGGTGCTGGTTGCCGACTG
The DNA here is from genome assembly GCA_963847675.1 of uncultured beta proteobacterium. Lineage (GTDB taxonomy): Bacteria > Pseudomonadota > Gammaproteobacteria > Burkholderiales > Burkholderiaceae_F > JADJWR01. Next base: position 53,743 of record CAWKAP010000003.1, on the reverse strand, counting down.
CGTCAAGGCGATGCGCGACGCCGTCTCGATTCCCGTCACGGTCAAGCACCGCATCGGCATCGATCGCGGCGAGGACTACGGCTTCGTGCGCGACTTCGTCGGCCGGGTCCACGCCGCCGGCTGCGAGGTGTTCATCGTCCATGCGCGCAACGCCTGGCTCAAGGGACTGTCGCCGAAGGAGAACCGCGAGGTACCACCGCTGCGCTACGAATTCGCCTACCGGCTGGCGGCCGACTTTCCCCGGGCGCAGTTCGTCCTCAACGGCGGCATCGCGTCGCTGTCGCAGGCGGCCGAGCCGCTGCGGCATCTGGCCGGCGTGATGCTCGGCCGCGCCGCGTACCACGACCCGTACCTGCTGGCCGGTGTCGACCGCGAGCTGTTCGGTGCGGCCGAAGCGGCGCCGGGCCGGACCGAGGTGGTGGCGGCGATGTCGGCGTACCTCGAGCGCGAGGCCGCGGCAGGCGTGCCGCCGCGCGCGATCCTGCGTCATCTGCTCGGGTTGTTCCACGGGCAGCATGGCGCGCGCAACTGGCGGCGCCTGCTCAGCGACCCCGACTTCATCGCGCGCCACGGCGCGCATTCGCTTCACGCAGCGGCGCGCGCATTCACGACGCGGCGGATCGACCGGGCCGGCGCCGCCCTGCCGGCAGCATGAGCGGCCAGCCTACTTCACCGGCCCGCATTCCTCCACGTAGGCCTGCTCGGCGCGCCTGACGCGGCGCTGCGCCTCGGCGCGTTTGTTCGACGGAGCACTCGCGAGATCGTCCTGCTCCTGCCGCAGCCGCGTCTCGAGGCGCCGGCACTGCGCCTCCTGTTTCTTCGCCCTGGCCTGTGCCTGTTCCTGCTCGCGCGCAATGCGCTGTTCCTCGGCCTTGCGCGCGCGATCGATCGCCGCGGCGTCGCGTGTGTCCTGCTGCGCCCGCTGCTGCGCGGCCTTCCGGTCGGCAGCGCTCGGCGTGGCGGCCGGCGCCAGGGTCCTTACCGCGGTCGTTCCCTGCGGGCAGGGGCCGCTGGCGTAGCTGACCCTGCCATTGGCGTCTTCGCAGCGCTGTACGTCCTGCGCGCTCGCCGGCACTGCCGCCAGCGAGATCAGCAGAGCGGAAATGAGGTGGGGTCGGGTCATCGTTGGCGAGGGCACAAGGCCCGGTAGTCATCCTGGGCACGGCGCAGTGACAGTTCGGCCGACGCGCGCGCGCTCGGGGCGGCCGCATTGACGTCGTCCCGAAGGCGCTGCAGTTCGCGGGCACGCGCCTCGCACTCGCGCCGCTGCTCGGCGAGCTGCGCGCTCAGTTCCTCGTCGACCTGGACCGGGTCCTCGACGCGGCGCGGGCGGGAAGGCTCGAGTTTGACCACCGGGCGGTCGTCGCCGGCCCTGGCCTGGGGCCGCCCGCCGTCGTGCACGACGACCGGCGGCGCCGGCTCGACCTTGCGCACCATCTTCGTATCCGGCGGGCACTCGGTGTTGGAGTAGGTGACCTTCCCGTCGGCGGCTTCGCAGCGAACGATCGCCGCGACCGCGGGCGACAGGCCGGCGGCCAGCAGCGTGGCGCAGGCGGCGGCAGTTGCAAGTCGCATCGGTCGGTCCGGGGCGGTCGCGCGAGTCTACCCATCGGGTGCCGCGCATCCAAGCATCAGATCACCTTGCCCGGATTCATCAGGCCGAGCGGATCGAGCGTGCGCTTGATCGCGCGCATCAGTTCGAGCTCGACGGCCGGCTTGTAGCGGGTGATCGCCTCGCGTTTCAGCTGGCCGAGGCCGTGCTCGGCGCTGATCGAGCCGCCGCGCGCGTGCACGGCGTCGTTGACGACGCGGTTGATCTCGTGCTCGTGCGCGAAGGCGACGTCGACCGGCGTGCCGGGCACCGTGCCCATGTTGTAGTGCAGGTTGCCGTCGCCGAGGTGGCCGAAGACGATCGGCTCGATCCACGCGAAGCGGTCGCGCAGCGCGGCGTTGGTGCTGTCGACGAACTCGGCGATGCAGGAGACCGGCAGTGAGATGTCGTGCTTGACGTTGCCGCCAAGCCTGGCGTGCGCCTCGGGGATGCCCTCGCGCAGGCGCCACAGCGCCTGCGCCTCGGCGAGCGAGCGGGCGACGGCGGCGTCGACGATGTCGCCGGACTCGAGCGCGGCCGCGAGGATGCGCTCGAACACCGCGGTGGCGTGCGCCTCGCTTTCGGCGTCGGAGAGCTCCAGCAGCGCGTACCACGGCTGGGCCAGCGGCAGCGGCATGCGCAGCCCCGGCAGGGTCTCGACGGCATTGCGCAGCGGCGCGCTGCCCATCACCTCGAAGGCGGTCAGCGCGGCGCCGGCCGCGGCGCGGGCGCGCTCGAGCAGCCGTGCCGCGGCGGCGAGCGACGGCACCGCGGCGAGCGCCGTCATCTGCGCCGCGGGCAGCGGGTACAGCTTCAGCGTCGCGGCGGTGATGATGCCGAGCGTGCCTTCGGCGCCGATGAACAGGTGCTTCAGGTCGTAGCCGGTGTTGTCCTTGCGCAGGCCGCGCAGGCCGTTCCAGACCTCGCCGCTGGCCAGCACGACCTCGAGCCCGAGCGTCAGGTCGCGCGCGTTGCCGTAGCGCAGCACCTGCGTGCCGCCGGCGTTGGTGGCGAGATTGCCGCCGATGGTCGCGCTGCCTTCGGCAGCGAGGCTGAGCGGAAACAGCCGCCCGTGCTCGAGCGCCGCCTGCTGCACCGCCTGCAGAACGCAGCCCGCCTCGACGGTGACCGTGTCGTTCGCGGTGTCGATCGAGCGGACCCGGTTCATCCGCTGCAGGCTCACCACCACCGCATCGCCCGAGCCGTCCGGCGTACCGCCGCCGACCAGCCCGGTGTTGCCGCCCTGCGGCACCATCGGCGCGCGCGCCGCGACACACGCGCCCACGACCGCGGCGACTTCGGCGGTGCTGCCCGGCCGCACGACCGCCTGCGCCCGGCCGCGGTAGCGCTGGCGCCAGTCGGTGAGATAGGGCTGCGCGTCGTCGCCGGTGAGCACGTTGGCGCGGCCGACCTCGGCGGCGAGCGTCTCGAGGAGGTTCACCGTGTCGCCCTCGCGCGCGCCGCCTTCTTGAACGGACGCAGGTAGGTGATCGCGGCGCCGAAGAACAGCAGCCCGAGCGCGATCTCGATCATCGCCAGGAGTCCCGCCGGCGGTGCGTCGAAGGCCCGCACGCTGCCCTCGGCGATGTAAAGCAGCACCAGCAGCAGCGCCCACTGCATGACCTTCACGTCGCCGCGCAGCACGCCACGCAGCGGCAGCAGCAGCGGCACGGCCTTGATCACCAGCCAGGAACCGCCGGGCCGCAGCGGCGCCAGCAGCCACTCCCACAGCACCGCGAGGACGAGCAGCATGACCCAGCACGCCGCCGCCGTATGTCCGGCGGCGCGCTGCGCGGGCGACAGCGCCACCGCACTCACCTGCGCAGCTTCAGCGCCGCCCATGCGAGGCGCTTGCCGAGCGCGACGGCGAGCCGTGCCTCTTCGGCGGTGACCGGCTGCTGGGTCAGCCGCGCATGGTGGCTCGCACCGTATGGCGTGCCGCCGCTCGACGTCTCGTTCAGATCGGGCTCGGTGTAGGGCAGGCCGACGATCAGCATGCCGTGATGGAGGAGCGGCAGCATCATCGACAGCAGCGTCGACTCCTGACCACCGTGCAGCGAGTTGGTCGACGTGAACACGGCCGCCGGCTTGCCGGCCATCGTGCCGGATACCCACAGCCCGGCGGTGCTGTCGATGAAATGCTTCAGCGGTGCGCCCATGTTGCCGAACCGCGTCGGCGAGCCGAGTGCCAGGCCGGCGCATTGCTCGAGGTCGGCGAGGTCGGCATACGGGCTGCCTTCCGGCGGCACCGGCGGCGCGGCGATCTCGGTCGCCGGCGCCACGGGCGGCACCGTGCGCAGGCGCGCGGCAGCGCCCGGCACGGCGTCGATGCCCTGCGCGACGAGTTCGGCCAGGCGACGCGTCGCGCCGTGGCGCGAGTAGTACAGCACGAGGATGTCGGCGCAGGCGGCCACGGCGGGCTCGGTACTATCGGAGCGGCCGATTATAGGAACGCGATGGCGGGCACCTCTCTGAGCCAGGCACGCAGGCAGGCGGTCGAATGGATCGCCGTGCTGGCGCGCGTTGACCGGTGGCCGCAGCGCGTCTGGCCTTGGATCGACTGGGCGCGCGACGTGCTGGCCTTCGCGGCGCGCCGCGCAGGCGACGTGCGGCTGGCGCAGGTGGCCAGCAGCCTCACCTTCACCACCACGCTGTCGATCGTGCCGCTGGCGGCGGTGGGCCTGTCGGTGTTTGCGGCCTTTCCGCTGTTCGCCGAATACCGAGTCACGTTCGAAAAGATGCTGCTCGGCGAACTGCTGCCGCCGCAGATCTCGGCCACCATCCTGCGCTACCTGAACGATTTCTCCGCGAACGCGGCGCGGCTGACGGCCTTCGGCCTGCTGTTCCTCTTCGTCACCGCGCTGCTGATGATCCACACCGTGGACCGCGTGCTGAACGACATCTGGCGTGTCCAGGCGCGACGCGGTCTGCTCTCGCGGATCCTGGTGTACTGGGCGCTGTTGACGCTGGGTCCGCTGGCGCTCGGCGCCAGCCTCAGCGCCACCTCGTACGTGCTGGCATTTTCGGGCGGCCCGGCGGCCCGGCCTTCGGGCATCGTCGAGGCGGCGCTCGACCTCGCGCCGTTCGTGCTCGGCGGGCTGGCGCTGGCATCGCTGTACGTCGTCGTGCCGAACCGCAAGGTCTACTGGCGTGACGCCCTGATCGGCGGCTTCGTCGCCTCGGCGCTCGGCGAACTGCTGAGCGCGGCTTTCGGCGTCTACATCCGCGCCGGCACGTCGGCGAGCATCTACGGCGCGTTCTCGGCGGTGCCGCTGTTCCTGCTGTGGATGTACGTCTCCTGGTATGCGGTCCTGTTCGGTGCCGCGATCGCCGCCACGCTGCCCATGCTGCGCACGACGCGATTCGCCGACGAGCGACGCGCAGGCAACCGCTTCATCACTGCCGTCGCACTGCTGCGCGAGCTGCTGCAGGCGCGCGCTTCGGGCACTGACGACGGCCGAATGCCGGCCACCGCGCTGGCGCGGGCGGTGCGCTTCCCCGAGGACGGCGTCGAGCGCCTGCTCGCCGAACTGGAAAAGCTCGGCTACGTCTCGCGGCTCGATGGCGCGCACGCCGGCAAGTGGCTGCTCACCTGCGACGCCGACCGGACCACGCTGCTGCCGCTGTTCTCGCGCCTGGCCGTCGATCCCGGCAATTCGTTGCTCGCGGCGCAGCCCGGATTGGGCGCCTGGCTCGACTCGGGCCTGCAGGCGCAGTGGCTGCAGCGGCCGCTGGCCGCGGCGCTGGCGGCGGAAGCCGTCTCCGTCGCGTTGCAGTCCTGACCGAATACTGCGCGCCGCGTGCGGATCAAGTGGTTGCGACGCTCAGCACCATGGCCGCCGCGCCGAGAACGAGCACGCCGGCGATCCGTTCGGTGATGCGGGCGAAACGGACGTCGGTGACCAGCCGCGCCGCGCGCGAGGCGGCGAAGCCGTAGCCGGCGAGAATGAAGAACTCCGGGATCACCGATCCGGCCGCGAGCCAGAGCATCTGCGCCCCGACGGGCAGCCGCGGATCGACGAACTGCGGCAGGATGGCGGCGAAGAACACGAGCGTCTTCGGATTGGCCAGTTGCAGCGTCAGGCCCGACACGAAGATCGACCTCGGCGAACTGCCGCGGGCTGCCGACTTCGACAGGGTGATCGGTGACGGACGGCCGAGCAGCGCGGCAACGCCGAGATAGACCAGGTAGGCGGCGCCGCACCACTTGACCACGAAGAAGAAGGTTCGCGAGGCAACCAGCAGCGCGCCAAGGCTGGTGGCCGAGAGCGCGAAGTACAGCGCGTTGGCCGACAGGATGCCGAGGCTCGCCCACACCGAACGGCGCGCGCCCTGCGCCAGTCCGTAGGCGATCACGAGCATCACGGCCGGCCCCGGCGACAGCGACAGCGCGGCCTCGGTCGCGACGTACAGCCAGTACGTGTCCCAGTTGACGGCGTCGAGCCCCACCGCGGGCTTCAGGCGGCGATGCCGGCAAACACCTGCCTTGCGAATGCGGCGAGCGCGCGCCGGACGCCGTCGGGGTTCTCCGCCATCATCGCGTGGCCGGTGGCTGCCAGCGTGACGACCTGCGGCTGCGCGCAGGCGTCGATCAGCGACTGCGCCGCTTTCGGCGGCGTCATCTGGTCGCGCTCGCCGAGAATGAACAGCGCCGGGCACTGCAGCGCGCGGATCGCATCGAACGCGCCGCCGTAGGCGTTGCAGGCGGCGAAGTCGGTCGGCAGCACGTCGGCGCCACGGATGTCCGCGATCCGCTGCATCAGGCGCAGGTTCTGCCAGACGACGCTGAAACCCGGCGCCGGGTTGCCGGGGCGCGCTGCGAACGGGGCCAGGCCCGGGCTGTGCGACCACACGTTGATCATGTCCATCGCGGCCGCCGGATCGTCGCGGGTGGCGGCGAGCAGCGTATCGGCGACGCGCATCGGCGCCGCGGTGGCGATCAGTGCCACGCCGGCCACGCGCGCCGGCAGCCGCCGAGCGACCTCGAGCGCGATCAGTGAGCCCATGCTGTGCCCGGCGAGCAGCAGGCGCGGACTGGCCAGCGGCGCAAGTGCGGCGGCGATCCGCTCTGCGATCGCCTCGACCGTGACGGCCGGCGGCCCGTCGCTGCGGCCATGGCCGGGCAGGTCGAGCGCCAGCACCGCGTGGCCGTGGTGGGCGAGGTAGCGCGACTGCAGGATCCAGACGCTGTGGTCGTGCTGCGCGCCGTGGATGAGCACCACGCAGGGCAGTTGCGGATCGAAGGGCTTGCCGCCGGTGTAGGCGTGGATGCGGCTGCCGGGGAGGCCGAGGTCCATCTATTTCGCCTTGGACGCGGCTTTCAACGCGCGGTTGAGATCGTCGAGCAGGTCGGCCGGATCCTCGAGGCCGATCGACAGCCGGATCGTTCCCTGCGTGATGCCGGCCGCCGCGAGTTCGTCATCGGGCACGCGGAAGTGCGTGGTCGAGGCCGGGTGGATCACCAGCGACTTGGCGTCGCCGACGTTGGCCAGGTGGGAGAACACCTGCAGCGACTCGACGAACCTGCGGCCTGCGGCACGCGACCCTTTCAGGTTGAAGCTGAACACCGCGCCGCATCCTCTCGGCAGCAGGCGCTGTGCCAGCGCGTGGTCCGGATGCGATGGCAGCTCCGGATAGGCGATCGACTCGATCTGCGCGTGCGCAGCGAGGAAGGCCACCACCTTGCGCGTGTTCTCGACGTGCCGCGCCATGCGCAGCGGCAGCGTCTCGAGCCCCTGCAGCAGCAGGAACGCCGTGTGCGCGCTCATGCAGGCGCCGAAGTCGCGCAGGCCCTCGCGGCGCGCGCGCAGCAGGAACGGCGCAACGGTGCTCTCGTCGGCAAAGGTCATGCCGTGAAAGCCCTCGTACGGCCGCGTCAGCACGTCGAACCTGCCGCTCGCCTGCCAGTCGAAGCGGCCGCTGTCGACCAGCACGCCACCGATGGCCACGCCGTGGCCGCCGATGAACTTGGTTGCCGAGTGGTAGACGAGATCGGCACCGAGTTCGGCCGGCAGCATCAGGTACGGCGTCGTGAAGGTGCTGTCGACGAGCAGCGGCAGGCCGTGCTCGTGGGCCAGCGCCGACACGGCCGGCACGTCGAGCACGTCGAGTCCCGGGTTGCCGAGCGTCTCGCCGAACAGCAGCCGCGTCGCGGGGCGGATCGCCGTCCGCCACGCGTCGAGGTTGCGCGGGTCGACGAAGGTCGTCTCGATGCCGAAGCGCTTCAGCGTGTAGGCGAGCAGGTTGTGCGAGCCGCCGTATAGGGCGCGGCTGGCGACGATGTGGCTGCCGGCGCCCATCAGCGTGGCGACGGCCAGGTGCAGCGCGGCCTGGCCGCTGGCCGTGGCAATCGCGCCGACGCCGCGCTCGAGCGCCGCGACGCGCTCCTCGAACACCGCGACCGTCGGATTCGAGATGCGCGAATACACGTGCCCGGAACGCTCCATGTTGAACAGCGCTGCGGCGTGTTCCGAGTCGTCGAAGCAGAACGACGTGGTTGCGTAGATGGGCACCGCGCGTGCGCCGGTGGCGGCGTCGGGGGCCTGGCCGGCATGCAGCGCCAGCGTGTCGAAGCCGGGGTATCTGCTCATGGTGGGAGTCGGCGGGCAAGAGGGGCCGGCAGCCGCCCGGGATCCTTCTGCCGGATGCCGGTCGCGGATCGGCGAACGGCATAATGCCACGCATGGACACGCGTTCGGACGTGCGAGCCGAGCTCTACCCGGCGGCGGAGCCCTTCGACCAGGGCATGCTCGCGCTCGACGACGTGCACACCATGTACTGGGAGACCTGCGGCAATCCGCTCGGCGTTCCGGTGCTGTTCCTGCACGGCGGCCCGGGCGGCGGCTGCTCGGTCGAGCATCGGCGCTTCTTCGACCCCGAGGTGTTCCGCATCGTGCTGTTCGACCAGCGCGGCGCCGGCAGTTCGAAGCCGCTCGGCGAGGCGCAGGACAACACCACCCGGCACCTGGTGCGCGACATCGAGACGCTGCGCGACTACCTCGGCGTGAAGCAATGGCTCGTCTTCGGCGGCTCGTGGGGCAGCACGCTGGCGCTGGCCTACGGCGAAGCGCACCCGGAGCGCTGCCTCGGCTTCGTGCTGCGCGGCATCTTTCTCGGCCGGCCGGCCGAGATCCAGTGGTTCCTCTACGGCCTGCGCCAGGTCTTTCCGGAAGCCTGGCGGCGCTTCGCCGGCATGCTGCCCGCGGCGGAGCGCGGCGACCTGCTCGGCGGCTACCGCACGCGGCTGTTCGATGCCGATCCTCGCGTGAACGTGCCGTTCGCACGTGCCTGGAGCGAGTACGAAGCGAGCTGCTCGACGCTGTTGCCCAATCCCGAACTTGCCAGGCAGTACGCCGATGAATCGATCGGACTGGCGCGGCTCGAGGCGCATTATTTTGCGCACGAGTGCTTCCTCTCTCCGGAGCAACTGCTCGGCGACCTGCACCGGATCCGCCACCTGCCGGCGGCGATCGTGCACGGGCGCTACGACATGATCTGTCCGATCGCGAGCGCGGACGAGCTGGCGCGTGCCTGGCCCGGTGCCCGCTACGAAGTCGTGCCCGACGGCGGGCACTCGGTATGGGAACCGCCGCTGCGTGCGGCAGTGATCCGCGAGGTGGAGCGCTTCAAGCGGCTGCTGGGCTGATCGGGCGGCGCCGCTTTGTGAAGAGGCGCAGGGGCACCGCCGGGCGTGCCTGCCGCGAGCGGCCGGGTGACGTCTGAACGCGGTATCCGGGGCAGTGAAGGTTTGCGACGCGGCCGCGGCGGCCGTAGCATCGAGGCCGGCCGGCGCAAGCAGCGACCGGCAGGGGCTTGAGCGGGGAGGCACAGCAATGAAAGTGGCCGACATTCTTCGGGTCAAGGGCAGCACGCTGTTCACCGTCAACCCGGGGGCTGACCTGTGGTCCGCGGTCCAGACGATGGCGGAAAACGACATCGGCTCGGTGGTGGTGATGGATCGCGGCGAGGTTGTCGGGATGCTGACGTTCCGCGAAGTGATCAGCAAGGTGCACGCCAATGGCGGCGCAGTCGGCGACGGCACGGTGAGCGCGGCGATGGCCGCCCCGAGGATCGTCGGCCCGGACACCGACGTCATGGAACTGCGCCGGATGATGCTCGAGGAGCACGCCCGCTACCTGCCGGTGCTCGACGGCCGCACGCTGATGGGCGTCGTCTCCTTCTACGATGTCGCGAAGGCGGTGCTCGAGGAGCAGAGCTACGAGAACCGCATGCTCAAGGCCTACATCCGCGACTGGCCCGAGCAGGAGCCGATCGGCAATTGACGCGCGCGAGACGGTTCGCGGTCATTGGCGCAGGCATTGCAGGACTCGCCTGCGCGCGCACGCTGCACGATGCCGGTGCGACGGTCACCGTTTTCGAGCGCGAGCTGTTCCCGGGCGGCCGCGCCGCCACGTTGATCGATGATGCGGGCCCGTACGATCACGGCGCGCAGTATTTCACCGCTGACGACGAACGTTTCATCGCAGCCGTGCAGCGCTGGCAGTCGGAAGGCATTGCCCAGCGCTGGCTCGGCGAGATCGTCGCGTTCGAGCCGGGAGCGATCCTGGACAAGACCGCATCCGCGGAACGCTTCGTCGGCGTGCCGGGCATGCGCCGGCTCGGCGTGTATCTGGCGCGCGGAGTCGAGGTCCGCTATGGCTCGCCGATCGCGCGCGTGCGGCACTCCCCGGCGGGTTGGTACCTGCATGCCGACCGGCAGATCGAGGGCATCGGGCCGTTCGATGACGTGCTGGTCGCATTGCCGTCGGAGCCGGCGGCGGCGCTGCTGGACGGGCTGACTGCGCTTACCGAAGCGGCGCGGACGGTGTCCTGGGACCCCTGCTGGGCGGTCACGGTGGCCGTGGCGCACGACAGCCACGCGCCGTTCGAAGGGGCGTTCATCAACGACGACCCGATCCTCGGCTGGGCAGCGCTGGACAGCGCCAAGCCGAAGCGCGGCCGGGTCGACGGCGTGGCCGAGCGCTGGGTGCTGCATGCGCGGCCGCAATGGTCGCGGCGCTTTTTCGACATGGACCAAAAGGAAGTGTCGCGCTGGCTGGTGCGGTCGTTTGCGGCGCGTCTTCGCCGTGGCCTGCACCCGTTGCAGGCCAGTGCGCTGCTGTGGCCGTACGCGACGCCGTTGAATCCGCTGCCGCAGCCGTTCCTGTGGGATGCCGAGCAGCGTCTCGGCATGGCCGGCGACTGGTGCGGCGGCCCGCGCATCGAAGGCGCGTACCTTTCCGGGCTCGGTCTCGCGGAGGCGGCGCTCCAATAGGCGTCTCGCGCGAGGCGGCGCCGTACAATTCGCGCGCCATGTCGGGATCCAGTTTCGGTCACCTGTTCCGCGTCACCAACTTCGGCGAATCGCACGGGCCGGCGATCGGATGCGTGATCGACGGCTGCCCACCGGGGCTGCCGTTGTCGGCGGATGACCTGCAGCCGGATCTCGACCGCCGCAAGCCCGGCACCTCGCGCCACGTGACGCAGCGTCGCGAATCGGACCGCGCCGAAATCCTGTCCGGCGTCTTTCGTGGCGAGACCACCGGCACGTCGATCGCGCTGCTGATCCGCAATGAAGACCAGCGCTCGAGCGACTACGACGACCTCGTCGACACGTTCCGCCCCGGTCACGCCGACTACACCTACTGGCGCAAGTACGGTCGCCGCGATCCGCGCGGCGGCGGGCGCTCGTCGGCGCGGCTGACCGCGCCGATGGTGGCCGCGGGCGCTGTGGCCAGGAAGTGGCTGGGCCTGCACTACGGCACGCGGATCCGCGGCTGCATGCAGCAGCTCGGACCGATCGAGATTCCGTTCGCGCGCTGGGAGGACGCGGAGGACAACGCCTTCTTCGCGCCGAATGCGGCCGTCGTGCCGCAACTGGAGGCGCACATGGACGAGCTGCGCCGCAGCGGCGACTCCTGCGGCGCGCGCATCCGGGTCAGTGCCTCCGGCGTCCCGGTCGGACTGGGCAGCCCCCTCTACGACAAGCTCGACGCCGAAATCGCCTACGCGATGATGGGCATCAACGCGGTCAAGGGCGTCGAGATCGGGGCCGGCTTCGCGGCGGTGACACAGCTCGGCTCAGAGCACGGCGACGAACTGCTGCCGACCGGTTTTGCCAGCAATCACGCCGGGGGCGTGCTCGGCGGCATCTCCACCGGGCAGGACCTCGAGGTCTCGATCGCCATCAAGCCCACATCCAGCATCCGCCTGCCGCGCCGCTCGATCAATGCCCGCAACGAAGCCGTCACCATCGCCACGCACGGCCGCCATGATCCCTGCGTCGGCATCCGCGCCACGCCGATCGCCGAGGCCATGCTGGCGCTCGTGCTGATCGATCACGCACTGCTGCATCGCGCACAGAACGGGGACGTGCGGCTCGACGTTGCTCCGATCCCGGCACAAGCCTGATCGTGGTCGCGCAGGCGCCGCCGGCATGGCAGCCATGGCGGATCGGGCTGTTTTTCGCCGCCTACTTCGCCGCGGCGGGCGTGCTGGCGCCGTACTTCCCGCTGTACCTCGAGCACCGCGGCCTGACGGCGGCGCAGATCGGCATCGTGATGGCGGTGGCGCAGGGCATGCGCATCTTCGGTCCCACCGTGTGGGGCTGGCTTGCCGACCACACGACCGAACGCGTCCGGATCCTGCAGTTCACCTCCGTGGCGGCGGCGCTGTGCTTCCTGCCGGTGCTGTTTCCCGGCGGGTTCGGCTACGTGCTGCTGACGATGTTCGCGGTGCACTTCTTCCTGACCGGGCCGATCCCGATTGCCGAGGCGATGACCGCCACCCAGCTGCGCGGCGATCCGCGCGCCGCCACGCGCTACGGCAGGCTGCGCGTCTGGGGTTCGATCAGCTTCGTGATCGTGGTGGTGTCCACCGGCGTCTTGCTCGACTGGGCCGGGGTCGCGCTGCAGCCCTGGCTCGTGCTCGCCTGCCTCGCCGCGACGGCGGCGGCCGGCCAGCTGGTTCGCGATGCGCCGCATGCGCCACACGCCGCGGCCGGCGTCTCGGTGCGCGCGCTGCTCGCCGAGCCGCGCGTGCGCTGGTTCCTGCTGTCCGTGCTGCTGATGATCTTCGCCCACGGCGCGCTGTACACGTACCTGTCGCTGCACCTGGCCGCCCTCGGCTACAGCAAGAGCGCGATCGGCGTCTTCTGGGTGCTCGGGGTCGTCGTCGAGATCGGCTTCTTCTTCGTCCAGGGACGCGTGTTCGCGCGTTTCGATCCGTTCAGTCTTCTCGCGGCGAGCTTCGCGCTCGCCGCGCTGCGTTTTGCGCTGATCGCCGAAGTCGCGCACGTCGTGGCGCTGCTGATCGTCGCGCAGGTGCTGCATGCGGCCACGTTCGCCGTGCACCACAGTGCATCGATCCTGACCATCCAGCGCTGGTTCCATGGCCGCGCCACGGCGCGCGGGCAGGCGCTGTACGTCAGCATCGGCTACGGCGTCGGCGGAACTGCCGGCAGCCTGCTCGCCGCATGGCTGTGGTCCGCGCTTGGGCCGTCGGCGGCATTCCTGTCGAGCAGCGTGGCCGCGTTGCTGGGCTGGCTCGCGGTGCGCCGGGCGCGCGACTACGACGCCGCCCAGCGCGCGCGGGAAGCCGTGGCCTGACCGTGGCGGTCGCGGCCGCACGAAGCGCGGCTCGCGCGGCGCCGCTCAGGCCAGCATCAGCGTGGTGGTTGCGGTGATCTGCGTGCCGCGCGCCAGCGGGTGCGTGTCCTGCGTCGAGCGCAGCGCCAGGGTGAGCGCGGCCTGCTCGTCACGCGAGAGCTGGCGGAACAGGAAATCGCGCGCGTTGCCCGGCTCGTCGGGCAGGTAGAGCTGGGTGGCCAGCGCGCCGCCGCCGCGCGGCGCGATGCGCACGTGGATGTGCGGCGTTCGGCCGGGATAGGCCACCGGCTTGATCGTGCGGAAGTGAAAGCGCCCATCGGCTTCGGTCTGCGCCCGGCCGTAGCCCTGGAAGTGCGGATCGCGCTCCGCCGCGGCGCCGCCGGCCGGGTGGTGGTAGACGGCATTCGCGTCGCACTGCCAGATCTCGACCTCGGCCTGCGCGATGGGCGTGCCGCGGCGATCGAGGACACGACCCGTGAGGTACAGCGGTACGCCTCGGCTGAGCAACCGGTCGCCATCGAAGTCGAGCAGATCGGCGTCGGTCTGCGCCGGCCGTTCGCCGGCGCCGCGCGGATAGAAGGGCCCAAGCGACTGGGGCGGCGTGGCGCGCCCTGGCTGGGCGCGCGCCGGCATCAGCGGCGCGATCCCCACCGCGGACAGGGCGAAGATCGCCTGCCGGCGTCGCAGCGTCGAAGCGTTGTTCTGGCGCTCGCTCATCGAGGTGTCCCTGTTCAGTGACGACGAAGCCGGTTCGACGCACGCACGGGTGAAGAGTTCCTCGGCGGCGCGCGGTGGGCATGTGGCAACGCGGCATAATGCGGCCTCCGATTTCGCAACGCGCAGTGGTGCGATGGCGCAGACGCTCTACGACAAGCTGTGGGACGCGCACGTCGTTCACGTCGAGGACGACGGCACGACCGTGCTCTACATCGACCGCCATCTGGTCCACGAGGTCACCAGCCCGCAGGCATTCGAAGGCCTGCGGCTGGCGGGGCGCAAACCCTGGCGGATCAGTTCGGTGGTCGCCACCGCCGACCACAACACGCCCACCGCGGGCTGGGAACGGGGCTACGACGGCATCACCGATCCGATCTCGCGCGAGCAGGTCGTCACGCTCGATACCAACATCCGCGAGTTCGGCGCTGCGGCGTACTTCCCCTTCCTCGACCGGCGGCAGGGCATCGTCCACGTGATGGGGCCGGAGCAGGGCGCCACGCTGCCGGGAATGACGGTCGTGTGCGGCGATTCGCACACCAGCACGCACGGCGCGTTCGGCGCGCTGGCCTTCGGCATCGGCACCAGCGAGGTCGAGCATGTGCTGGCCACGCAGACGCTGCTGATGAAGAAGGCCAAGAACATGCGCGTGCGCGTGGAGGGCCGGCTTCCTTTCGGCTGCACCGCCAAGGACGTGGTGCTGGCGGTGATCGGCAAGATCGGCACCGCCGGCGGCACCGGCTATGCGATCGAGTTCGCGGGCTCGGCCATCGAGGCGCTGTCGATGGAAGGGCGGATGACGGTGTGCAACATGGCGATCGAGGCCGGTGCACGCGCGGGCATGGTCGCCGTCGACGAGAAGACGATCGAGTACGTCAAGGGCCGGCCGTTCACCCCGGAGGGGGCGCTCTGGGACCGTGCGGTGGCCTACTGGCGCACGCTGCGCTCCGATCCGGATGCGCGCTTCGATGCCGAGGTCGAGATCCGTGCCGAAACGCTCAGGCCGCAGGTGACCTGGGGCACGTCGCCGGAAATGGTGGCCTCGATCGACGACCGCGTTCCCGATCCCGATGCGGAGAAGGATCCGGGGCGCCGCGAGGGGATCGAGCGGGCACTGAAGTACATGGGCCTGAAGCCGAACACGCCGATGTCCGACATCCGCGTCGACAAGGTCTTCATCGGCTCGTGCACCAACTCGCGCATCGAGGACCTGCGCGAGGCCGCCTGGGTCGTCAAGCGCATGGGCAAGCGCGTCGCGCCGACGGTCAAGCTGGCGATGGTGGTGCCGGGCTCGGGGCTGGTCAAGGCGCAGGCCGAGCGCGAAGGGCTGGATCAGGTCTTCCGCGCGGCCGGTTTCGACTGGCGCGAGCCGGGCTGCTCGATGTGCCTGGCGATGAACGCCGATCGGCTCGAGCCGGGCGAGCGCTGCGCGTCGACCAGCAACCGCAATTTCGAAGGCAGGCAGGGCGCCGGCGGCCGAACGCACCTGGTGTCACCGGCAATGGCGGCGGCGGCTGCGATCGAAGGACATTTCGCTGATGTCAGGAGGCTTCGATGACCAGGTGGTTCGTGCTTGTCGCGGCGGTGGTTGCGGTGGCAGGCTGCAATACGATCGCCGGCTTCGGCAAGGATGTCGAGGCGGCCGGAAGCGCCGTGGAAAAAGCCGCGACCGACACCAAGAAGAAGATGTAGGTGCGCTTTGGAAGCCTTCACTGTTCATAGCGGGCTGGTGGCGCCGCTCGACCGCGCCAACGTCGACACCGACGCGATCATCCCGAAGCAGTTCCTGAAGTCGATCCATCGGACCGGCTTCGGCCCGAACCTGTTCGACGAATGGCGCTACCTGGATCACGGCGAACCGGGCATGGACCACACGAAGCGACCGCTGAATACGGACTTCGTGCTGAACCAGCCGCGCTACCAGGGGGCCTCGATCCTGCTCGCGCGCAAGAACTTCGGCTGCGGCTCGTCGCGAGAGCATGCGCCGTGGGCGCTGGTGCAGTACGGGTTCCGCGCCATCCTGGCGCCGAGTTTCGCCGACATCTTCTACAACAATTCGCTGAAGAACGGCCTGCTCGCGATCGTGCTTCCCGAAATGGTGATCGACCGGCTGTTTCACGAAGTGGCTGTATTCAACGGCTACCGCCTCACGGTCGACCTGCCGCTGCAGAAAGTGATCGAGGCGGGCGGCACAGAGCACGCGTTCGAGATTGCGCCGTTTCGAAAGTACTGCCTGCTGAACGGCCTGGACGACATCGGCCTGACGCTGCGTCACCAGGACCAGATCCGTCAGTTCGAGGCCAGGCGCCTGGCGCAGTTTCCCTGGCTGGAGAAGGCCCCGGCCCGTTGACCGTGCGCACTTCGTTGCGGGGGCGGGCGGAGGCAGGCGAGGGCAAGCCCCGCGGAGGAACGTGAATGAAGATCGCAGTGCTGCCGGGCGACGGCATCGGGCCGGAGATCATCGCCGAGGCGGTGCGCGTGCTGCGTGCGCTCGACGAGCGCCTCGAACTGGAGTTTGCCGACGTCGGCGGTGCAGCCTATGACAGCAGCGGCCACCCCCTGCCCGAGGCGACGCTGAAGCTGGCGCGCGATGCCGATGCCGTCCTGTTCGGCGCGGTCGGCGACTGGAAATACGACAAGCTCGAGCGCGCGCTGCGGCCCGAGCAGGCGATCCTCGGCCTGCGCAAGTCGCTCGGCCTGTTTGCCAATCTGCGGCCGGCGATCCTCTACCCGGAACTGGCCGCGGCCTCGACGCTGAAGCCCGAAGTCGTGGCCGGACTCGACATCCTGATCGTGCGGGAACTGACCGGCGACATCTACTTCGGCACCCCGCGTGGGCGGCGCGAGGCCCCGGATGGCGCCTTCGCGGGCCATCCCGAGGCCTTCGACACGATGCGATACGCGCGTCCGGAAATCGAACGGATTGCCCGCGTGGCGTTCGAGGCGGCGCGCAAGCGCAAGCGCAAGGTCACCAGCGTCGACAAGGCCAACGTGCTGGAAACGTTCCAGTTCTGGAAGGACGTCGTCACCGAGGTCCACGCCTCGTACGCGGACGTGACGCTCGATCACATGTACGTCGACAATGCGGCCATGCAACTCGTCCGTGCGCCGAAGAGCTTCGACGTGATCGTCACCGGCAACATGTTCGGCGACATCCTCTCCGACGAGGCGGCGATGCTCACCGGCTCGATCGGCATGCTGCCGTCGGCGTCGCTGAACGAGCGCGGTCAGGGGTTGTACGAGCCGAGCCACGGCAGCGCGCCGGACATCGCGGGCAAGGGAATCGCCAATCCCCTCGCGACGATCCTGTCGGCGGCGATGATGCTGCGCTATTCGCTCGGCCGCGCGGAGCAGGCCAGCCGCATCGAGGCGGCGGTGAAGAAGGTGCTGGCGCAAGGGCTGCGCACCGCCGACATCGCCGCCGGGGCGGGCGCGGTGGGCACGAAGGAAATGGGCGCGGCGGTCGTCGCTGCGCTGGGCTGAAGCGTTGTGGACAGGACTCTGACGGGAGCGGTGTGATGAAGGTTGGTTTTGTCGGTTGGCGAGGCATGGTCGGTTCGGTGCTGATGGACCGGATGGTGGCCGAGAAGGATTTCGGACTGTTCGACTCGGTCTTCTTCAGCACCTCGAGCGCGGGTGGCGCGGCACCGAAGGTGGCGCGCGCCGAGGCAACGCTCAAGGAGGCGACCGACCTCGAGGCGCTGCGCCAGTGCGACGCGATCGTGACCTGCCAGGGCGGCGACTACACCGGCGACGTGCATCCGAAGCTGCGCGCCGCAGGCTGGAACGGCTACTGGATCGACGCTGCTTCGAGCCTGCGGATGAAGGACCATGCGGTGATCATCCTCGACCCGGTCAACATGCCGGTCATAAAGAGCGCGCTCGGGCGGGGTGTCAGGGACTACATCGGCGGCAACTGCACAGTCAGCCTGATGATGCTGGCCATCGATGGCCTGCTCAAGGCGGACCTCGTCGAATGGGTCACCGCGATGACCTACCAGTCCGCATCCGGTGCCGGCGCGCAGAACATGCGCGAGCTGCTGGCACAGATGGGCCACGCGCACGCGGCCGTCAAGGACCTGCTCGCCGACCCGGCCTCGGCGATTCTCGAGATCGACCGCCGTGTCGGGGCGGCGTTGCTGTCGGAGCAGCTGCCCAAGGAACACTTTGGCGTTCCTCTGGCGGGCAGCCTGATCGCGTGGATCGACAAGGACCTCGGCAACGGCGTCAGCCGCGAAGAGTGGAAGGGGGGCGCCGAGGCCAACAAGATCCTCGGCCGCCCGCCGATGGGGGAACCCGGGTCGCTGATCGTCGAGGGCCTGTGCGTGCGGGTCGGCGCGATGCGCTGCCACAGCCAGGCGCTGACGATCAAGCTGAGGAAGGACGTACCGCTGGGCGAGATCGAGTCGATGCTTGCGGCCGCGAACCAGTGGGTGCGGGTGATACCCAACCGGCGCGAGGAGAGCATCCGCGAACTGTCGCCGGCACGGGTCAGCGGGCAGATGGAGATTCCGATCGGGCGCCTGCGCAAACTGGCCATGGGCGGCGAGTACCTGTCGGCCTTCACCATCGGCGACCAGCTGCTGTGGGGCGCGGCCGAGCCGCTCCGGCGCATGCTGCGCATCCTGCTGGACCGCCCGGATTGACCCGCTGCCGTTTGGGTCTAGAGCGTTCGGACGGCACCGAGCCCGCTGTCCGCGATAAGCCTTCGGCCGCACGGACGATCACTTGCGGCGGTTTATCAGCTTGCGCGCCTAAGTGGCTGATGCTAATTTCAAAATCGAAACCGTCCGTCGCCAAGGGGCCGCCGTGGCAATGAAGAGAACCCCCCGAATGCCGAACCGCTGCGCGCTGGTGCTGGCGATGAGCCTGGCGTTCGCAGCGCCGATGGCTCACAGCGCCAGCCTCGGCCGCATCAACGTCCTGTCGGCGCTCGGGCAGCCCTTGCGCGCCGAGGTCGAGGTTACGGCGGTCAATCGGGAGGAGGCGGCGTCGCTGGCGGTCAAGTTGGCCTCCGCAGCAGCGTTCCGTCAGGCAAACCTCGACATGAACCCGGCCCTGACCGGACTTCGCGTCACGCTCGACCGCCGCGGCGAAAGTGGCTACGTCGTTCGGCTCACCTCGCCGACCGCGGTCAACGAACCCTATCTTGACCTGTTGCTCGAACTGACGTCGGCCTCCGGCCGTGTCCTGCGCGAGTACACGATCCTGCTCGATCCGCCTGCGCTGCGCGCGGCTCAGGACGTGGTCGCTCCGGCGGCAGGCCGCGCGCCCGCGCCGGCGGCACCGGTCCCCGCGCCGGCTGCTGCGGCAAGCACCTCGCGGCCGGCGGCCGCGGCTGTTGCGCCGGCGCGACCCGCGACCACGGTTTCGGTCAAGCGCGGCGACACGCTGGGCGGTATCGCCGAAAGGACGCGGCCGGCAACGGCGTCGCTGGACCAGATGCTGGTGGCGTTGTTCCGCGCCAATCCGGAGGCGTTCATCGGCAACAACATGAACATCCTGCGCGCCGGAAGCGTACTGACCGTGCCTCAGGAGCCGCAGGTACTGGCGACGGACGCGGCGAGCGCGCGTCGCGAAGTGGTGGCGCAGAGCGCGGACTTCGAGCGCTACCGCAGCCGGCTTGCTCAGGCAGCGACCGAGTCCGCACCAGGCGCGGCAGCCGCCGCCGGACGGGGACAGATCACGACGCGCGTCGAAGACGGCAAGAAGGCGGCGCCCGCCGGCGATCAGTTGAAGATCGCCCAGGCGGCCCCTGAAGCCAAGACCGGCGATGAGTCGGTTGCCCGCGACCGCCAGATCAAGGACCTGCTCGATCGCGTTGCCGAGCTGGAGCGGACCAACCAGCAACTGCAGAAGGCGCTCGAACTGCAGAGCAAGTCCGGTGCCCAGGTTCAGGCCGCCGCCGAGGGCAAGCCTGCGCCGGCGCAGCCCGCGGCGCCTGCCGCGGCAGCTTCTCCGGTCGCGCAGCCCACGCCCGCGGCCGCCCAACCTCCGCCCGCAGCGCCTGCGCAGCCACCGGCCCCGGCGCCGAAAGTTGCTGCCCCACCTCCGCCGGCACCGGTTCCGGCGCCCGTCGAGGCGCCCGGCATGCTGGCCAACTTCGTGAGTTCGAACCTGCCGCTGGTGGCCACTCTGGGCGCACTGCTGCTTGGCCTGGTCGGCTACGGCGTCTATCGTCGGCGCAGATCGGCCAGCGCGCACGAGGACTACGACCTGAGCGCCGAAGCGGCACGCGGCAACTCGCTGTTCGGCCAGACCGGCGGGCAAAGCATCGATACCGGCGCCGTCAGCGCTTTCAACTCGAGCTTCATTCCGCCGGCGACGCAGGTCGACTCGACCGAGGTGGATCCGGTCGCCGAGGCCGATGTCTACATCGCCTATGGGCGGGAGGAGCAGGCCGAGGACATCCTCAAGGAAGCGCTGCGCCACCAGCCCGACCGCCACGCGGCGCGGCTGAAGCTGATGGAAATCCTCGCGCGCCGTGGCGACAAGGCGGGCTTCTCACGCCTCGCGCAGGAAATGATGACGAAGACCGGTTCTTACGGCGAGGACTGGGAACGCGCTGCCGACATGGGACGCGCCCTCGATCCATCCAATCCGCTGTTCAGCGCCTCCGCGGCAATCACCGTGCCGCTTGTCGAAGAGGACGCGATGACCGAGCTGAAACTCGGCGGTCCGACGACGCCGGGTGGGTCATATTCGGAGTCGCACACCACGCAGGGAAGGACGTCCAGGCCAGGCGCGGGCGGACCAGGGTCAGGGGCGACGGCGCAGCCGGCGGTGGCCCGTCCAGCACCGGATTCGGTGCATGGCATGGAAACCCAGATCACCGGCGACACGCTGCTGCCGCTGGATTCGCGCGCCAATGCCGGTGCCAGTACAACGAAGCAGGACACTCACCCCGTGCGGGAGGGTGCACCGACCGATCTTTCCGAACTCGAATTCGAGGCGCTCAACGCGATGCCGGCGACCCAGATCGTGGAGCCCGACTCCGCGCCGTCGCCCGCGCCGAGGGCGCCGCTCGAGTACGACCTGAACCTGCCTCCGGCGGCGGGTGGGCCGCGGGAACTGCCCGGTCTGCCGGACCTCGACCTCAACCTGCCTCCAGTGGCTGCGCCGAGCGAGCCGTCCCGCCCGAAAGCGCCGGTACCGGCCGAATCGGGTGGCGCGCTCGACTTCGGCCTTCCCGGCACGCCTGTGACGACGAGGCCGGGCGCGGGCACTGCCGCTGGCAGGCCCACGCCGCCCCCGGTCGCGCCGCCGCGTCCCGTGCCGGCCGAAGAACAGGGGCCTCACTCGACGCTTCTCGGAGGCATGACGGCGCTTCCGGAAGGCATGACGCGTCTGTCGCCCAACACGGATCAGGCGACGGTGCCGTTGATCGACTTCGACCTGAGCGGCGCAGAACTCCCGCTCAACACAGCGCCCGGGCGCACGGTGGCGATGACCGGAAGCCCGATGGCCTCGCAGATAGCGACCAAGCTGGATCTGGCGCGCGGCTATATCGATCTCGGGGTCCGCGACGGCGCGCGCGAACTGCTCGAGGAAGTCATGCGCGACGGGACTCGCGAACAGCGCCAGGCGGCGATCGATCTGATGAAGCAGGTCGACCGCTAACGATCGCAGGAACAGGAAAAGGCCGGCGCGAGTACGCTTCGCGCCGGCCTTTTTCATTCCCTTTTTGCGCAGGCATGCGACTGGCGCTCGGTCTTCAGTACGACGGCGCGGCCTTCCACGGCTGGCAGACGCAGGCCGGCGGAGGCACCGTTCAGGATGCCGTCGAGGACGCGCTGGGCCGGCTCGCCGGCGCGCCGGTGCCGACGATCTGCGCCGGCAGAACCGATGCCGGCGTGCATGCGACCTACCAGGTGGTGCATGTCGACCCGCCGGTGGCGCGTCCGCTGACGGCATGGGTTCGCGGCGGCAACGCCTTGCTGCCGGAGACGGTCGCCGTTCGCTGGGCGGTCTGCGTTCCCCAGACCTTTCATGCCCGCTTCGCCGCCAGCGCCCGCCGCTACGACTACTGGCTGCTCAACGACCCGGTGCGCTCGCCGCTGCTTGCCCACCGCGCCGGCTGGCTCGCGCGGCCGCTCGCGATCGAGCCGATGCGGCAGGCGGCGTCGCTGCTCGTCGGTCGCCATGACTTCAGCGCCTTCCGCTCGGCCGAGTGCCAGGCGGTGTCGCCGGTGCGCGAGCTGCGCGAACTCGGCATCGAGCGCTTCGGCAACCTGCTGCGGTTTCGGCTCGTCGCCAACGCGTTTCTGCACCACATGGTGCGCAATCTGGTCGGTTCGCTCGTCTACGTCGGCCTCGGACGGCAGTCACCGCAATGGGTGGCCGACGTTCTGCAGGGAGGCGACCGCAGCGCGGCGGCGCCGACCTTTGCGGCGGCGGGGCTGTACCTGACCGGAGTCGAATACGATCCGGCCTTCGGGCTTCCG
The DNA here is from genome assembly GCA_963847675.1 of uncultured beta proteobacterium. Lineage (GTDB taxonomy): Bacteria > Pseudomonadota > Gammaproteobacteria > Burkholderiales > Burkholderiaceae_F > JADJWR01. The sequence continues at coordinate 31,388 of CAWKAP010000003.1, read as the reverse complement.
GTGCCAACGGACGAGATTGCGCCTGCATGCGGCGAACGCGCATAAAGATCTGCGGCATCACCCGCGGCGAAGACGCGGACTGCGCCGTCGCCTGCGGCGCCGACGCGGTGGGCCTCGTCTGCTACGAGCGCAGCCCGCGTTTCGTCCATACGTCGCGCCTGCGCGAACTTGTCGCCGCGCTGCCGCCTTTCGTGACTCCCGTGCTGCTCTTCGTCAATGCGGACAGTGAACACGTTCGGACGTGTCTCGCGCAGGCGCCCAACGCGCTGCTGCAGTTCCACGGCGACGAATCGGCCGCGGAGTGCGAGCGCTTCGGGCGTCCCTATCTGCGCGCCGTGCGCATGGCCGACGAGGTCGATTTGCTAGACTCCGCGCGCTCTTTCCCCTCGGCAATCGCGCTGCTTGCCGACGCGCCGGCGGCGGGATTCGGCGGCGGTGGCACGGTGTTCGACTGGACACGGTTGCCGGAGCCGTCGCAGCGGACGAAACCGCTGATCCTTGCCGGCGGGCTGAACGAAACCAACGTAATGGATGCCATTGGCCGGGTCCGCCCGTTTGCGGTCGATGTCAGCAGCGGCGTCGAGCAGGCGCCCGGCGTCAAGAGCGCCGAGCGACTGCGGCGCTTCTGCGCTGCCGTGCGCGCCGCCGACCACGACATTTACCCGGATTCTTCGAACGCAGCATGAAACCCTACGATCTCCCGGACGAGCACGGCCACTTCGGACCCTACGGAGGCATCTTCGTCGCCGAGACGCTGATGCATGCGCTGGCCGAGCTCGCCGACGCCTACGCAAAGTACCGCAAGGATCCGGAGTTCGTCGCCGAGTATCAGCGGGAGCTGGCGCACTTCGTCGGCCGGCCGAGCCCGATCTACCACGCCCGGCGGTGGAGCGAGCTGCTCGGCGGCGCACAGATCTACTTCAAGCGCGAGGATCTCAACCATACCGGCGCGCACAAGGTGAACAACACGGTGGGCCAGGCGCTGCTCGCCAAGCGCATGGCCAAGCCGCGGGTGATTGCCGAAACCGGAGCCGGGCAGCACGGCGTGGCCACCGCGACCGTCGCGGCGCGGTTCGGCATGCAGTGCGTCGTCTACATGGGCTCCGAGGACGTCGGCCGCCAGGCGGCGAACGTGTACCGGATGAAGCTGCTCGGCGCCGAGGTCGTGCCGGTGGAATCGGGTTCGCGCACGCTGAAGGACGCGCTGAACGAGGCGATGCGCGACTGGGTCACGAACATCGAGAACACCTTTTACATCATCGGCACCGTGGCCGGCCCGCACCCGTATCCGATGATGGTGCGCGACTTCAATTCGGTGGTCGGCAAGGAGTGCCTGACGCAGATGCCGGCGATGACGGGTCGCCAGCCGGACTACGTGATCGCCTGCGTCGGCGGCGGGTCGAACGCGATGGGGATCTTCTACGACTACATCCCGCACGAGCAGGTGAAGCTGGTCGGCGTCGAGGCGGCCGGCGAGGGCCTGACGACGATGAAGCATGCCGCGAGTCTGCAGCGCGGCTCGCCGGGCGTCCTGCACGGCAACCGCACCTACCTGCTGCAGGACGAGAACGGCCAGATCACCGAGACGCACTCGATCTCGGCGGGCCTCGACTACCCGGGCGTCGGGCCGGAGCATGCCTGGCTCAAGGACAGCGGCCGCGCGCGAGTACGTCGGCGCGACCGATGCCGAAGCCCTGGCGGCGTTCCACGACTGCTGCCGCATCGAGGGCATCATTCCTGCGCTCGAATCGAGCCACGCGCTTGCCCATGCGGCGAAGCTGGCGCCGTCGCTGCCGAAGGACAGGATCATCCTGGTCAACCTTTCCGGCCGCGGCGACAAGGACCTGCACATCGTCGCCGAGGCGAGCGGTCTCGAGTTCTACTGCCGCGCCTCCTGTCGCGAGGCATCGATCGCATTCAGGAAGGCGCACTGATGTCGCGCATCGCCGAATGCTTCGCCCGGCTCGCAGCGCAGCGGCGCAAGGGACTGATTCCTTATGTCGCAGCCGGCGACCCGGCGCCGGAACTGACCGTGCCGCTGATGCGGGGACTGGCGGCGGCCGGCGCCGACATCATCGAACTCGGCGTGCCGTTCTCCGATCCGATGGCCGACGGCCCGGTGATCCAGCGCGCCACCGAAAGGGCGATCCGGCAGGGGGTCGGCCTGAAGCAGACGCTGCAGTTCGTCGGCGAGTTCCGGCGCCACGATGCGCGCACGCCGGTTGTGCTGATGGGCTACGCCAATCCGATCGAGCACATGGGCCGCGATGCGTTTGCGCGAGCGGCGTCGGAGGCGGGCGTGGACGGCGTGCTGGTGGTCGACTATCCGCCGGAGGAAAGCGAGGACTTCGCCGCGGTGATGAAAGCGGCCGGCATCGATCCGATCTTCCTGCTCGCACCGACATCCACCGAGGAGCGCATCGCGCGCGTGGCGAAGGTGGCCAGCGGCTACCTCTACTACGTGAGCCTGAAGGGCATCACCGGCGCCGGAAATATCGACGTGGCGGCGGTTGCCGCACGGATCCCGCTCATCAAGTCGCTGGCCAGGGTCCCCGTTGGCGTCGGCTTCGGCATCCGTGACGCGGCAAGCGCGCAGGCGGTGGCGCGCGTCGCCGACGCCGTAGTGGTCGGCAGCCGCATCATCCAGGAAATGGAAGGCGTGCCGCGTGAGCGCGCCGTCGACGCCGCAAGCACACTGCTGGCCGAACTGCGCCACGCGATCGACGAAGTGGCTCCCGCCGCGGCGGCGGCGTGAGATCACGGCGCTCGTTCACCCTCCGGAGGATCGATGAGCTGGCTTGAGAAGCTGCTGCCGCCCCGCATCAAGCAGGGCGGCTCGCGCAAGACCGTGCCGGAGGGGTTGTGGACCAAATGTCCGGGCTGCGAATCGGTGCTTTATCGCGCCGAGCTCGAGCGCACGCTGGGCGTGTGCCCGAAGTGCTCGCATCACCTGCGCATCGGCGCGCGCGCGCGGCTCGACGCGCTGCTCGACGCCGAAGGGCGCTTCGAGATCGGGCAGGAGGTTGTGCCCACCGACGCGCTGAAGTTCAAGGACAGCCGCAAGTACCCGGAGCGGCTGCAGGAGGCGATGGCAGCGACCGCCGAGACCGACGCGCTGGTGGTAATGGGCGGTTCGATCCGCGCGCTGCCGGTGGTCGTCGCGTGTTTCGAGTTCGGTTTCATGGGCGGTTCGATGGGCTCGGTGGTGGGCGAGCGCTTCGTGCGCGGCGTCCAGACGGCGCTCGAGCAGAAGCTGCCCTTTGTCTGCTTCACCAGCACCGGCGGAGCGCGCATGCAGGAGGGCCTGCTGTCGTTGATGCAAATGGCCAAGACCACCGCGATGATCACGCGCCTGGCCGATGCGCGACTGCCGTTCGTGTCCGTGCTGACCGACCCGACGATGGGCGGCGTGTCGGCGAGCTTCGCCTTCCTGGGCGACGTGGTGCTCGCCGAGCCGAAGGCGCTGATCGGCTTCGCCGGGCCGCGGGTGATCGAGCAGACCGTGCGCGAGAAACTGCCGGAGGGCTTCCAGCGCGCCGAGTTCCTGCTCGCCAAGGGCGCCATCGACATGATCGTCGACCGGCGTGCACTGCGCGACGAACTCGCGCAGCTGCTGGCGCTGATGCTGCGCCAGCCGGCAGAAGCGCTGTCCTGAACGACTGCTCCTTCGGCATTGCGCGCAAGCTCCTGACGGAGAGACGGGCTTGACGCTCGACGACTGGCTCGACCGCATCGAGCGCCTGCATCACCGCACGATCGACCTGTCGCTCGACCGCGTTCGTGCCGTGGCCGGAGACCTCGGCATCGGGTTCGACTGTCCGGTGTTCACGGTCGGCGGCACCAACGGCAAGGGATCGACGTGCGCGATGCTCGAATCGATCCTGCGCGCCGCCGGCTATCGCGTCGGGCTGTACACCTCGCCGCACCTGCTTCGCTTCAACGAGCGCGCCCGCATTGCCGGCGCGGCGGCCGAAGACCGGGCGCTGATCGAGCATTTCGAAGCCGTCGAACGGGCGCGCGGCGACACCTCGCTCACGTACTTCGAGTTCACCACGCTGGCGATCATGCGTCTTTTCATGGCCGGGCAGCTCGACGCGGTCGTGCTCGAGGTTGGCCTCGGCGGCCGGTTCGATGCGACCAACATCATCGATGCCGACTGCGCCATCGTCACCTCGATCGACCTCGATCACATGGACTATCTCGGCCCGACGCGCGAGCACATCGGCTACGAGAAGGCGCATATCTACCGCCGTGGCCGGCCGGCGATCTGCGCCGATCCGCGGCCGCCGCAGCGGCTGCTCGACGTGGCGCACGAGATTGGTGCGGACCTGTGGCGCTACGGCCGCGATTTCGACTGCCGGGGAGACCGGCTGCAGTGGGCCTACCGCGGGCGGAGCGTTCGACGCGCCAGCCTGCCTTATCCGGCGCTGCGCGGTGCCCATCAACTGCTCAACGCCGCCGCGGCGCTTGCCGGGCTCGAGGCGCTCGGCGACCGCCTGCCGGTGAGCCAGCAGGCGGTGCGACAGGGACTGCTCAACGTCGAGCTCGCCGGCCGCTTCCAGGTGCTTCCCGGCCGGCCGACGGTGATCCTCGACGTGGCGCACAACCCGCACGCCGCAGCGGTGCTGGCCGAGAACCTCGACCGCATGGGCTTTCATCCGCGCACGCTGGCCGTACTCGGCATGCTGCGCGACAAGGACGTGGCCGGTGTGATCGAGAAGGTGGCCAGTCGCATCGACCGCTGGTTCCTGGGCGGCACTTCGGGCCCGCGCGGCCTGCCGGGACGGGAACTGGCGCAGATACTGCGCGAGAAACAGCCCGCGGCGGTCGCTGATACGTTCGACGACATCGGCGCGGCATTCGAAGCGGCACAATGCGCCGCGGACGCCGACGATAGAATCATCGTTTTTGGAAGCTTCCTGACCGTGGCGGATGTCATGCGTGCGCAGCGCCCGCGAGGCGCGGGATTCCCCTAGCCCATGCCCTGGCCGTTTTCGCGCAAGGAATCCTCGTCACCCGGCGAAGGACAACAGGCAGGCACCGGCGGGCGCCAGGGCGAGGCAAGGGACGCGGCGGCCGAAATCCGGATACAGACGCGACGGCGCCTGATCGGGGCGACCGCGCTGCTGCTTGCCGCTGTGATTGCGCTGCCGATGCTCCTCGACACCGCGCCTCGTCCGGTGCCGGACGACATCTCGATCACCGTCGCGACGCCGCCGGCGCCCCGTCCGCCTTCGGACAGGCAGGCGGCGGCGCTCGACGAGAAGATGGCCGAACCCGCACCCGCGCCGGTCGAGCCCGCGCCGCAGCGTGCCGAACCGGTGCCCGCCGAACCGCCGGCGAAGGCAGCCAAGGCGGCAAGGCCTGCGCCACCGGAGCCGAGAGCGCAGGCGGCACCGCCCGCCAAGGCCGCCGTCGCGGGTTCGGAGAAGTTCGTGGTGCAGGTGGCCGCGCTGTCGACGCCTGCAGCCGCAGACGAACTCACGGCGCGGCTCGTCATCGGCGGATTCCGCGCCTATGTCGAGGCGGTGTCGACGGCCGAAGGCACGTTGCATCGCGTCCGCGTCGGACCGTTCGCCAGTCGCGACGAGGCCCAGCGGGCGGCCGACCGGCTGAAGACAGCCGGTCACAAGGCGGCCGTCGTCGGTGGCTGATGGCATGAATCTGGTCGACTGGGGACTGCTTGCGGTGCTTGGCGTGTCGATCCTGCTCGGCCTGTTTCGCGGCTTCATGCGCGAGATGATCTCTCTGGCCGGCTGGATTGCAGGACTCTGGCTGGCATTTCGCTTCGCTGCCGTGCTCAGCGAGGCACTGCCGCTGGCCCGGGAGTGGCCACTGGCGCGGACCGCGGTCGTGGCCGTGCTGATCGTCGTCGCCTGCGTGTTCGTTGCGGCCCTGGTCGGCTGGCTCGTACGTGAACTGATCAAGGCGGCGAAGCTGTCTGCGGCGGACCGTACCCTCGGGGGACTGTTCGGCCTGGCGCGCGGCATGCTGATCGTCGGGCTTGCGGTTTTCCTGGTGCGCGATACTGCCCTGTACCGCGAGCCGATGTGGCGCGAGTCGCTGATGCTGCCGCAGATCGAGGCGGCGCTAGCATTCGCGCTGCGCCAGTTTCCGGGCACGGCTGTGCGCGGGCCCAGCGCCTGAGCCCTGCCGCTCACTGCCGTCGCGCGCACGAAGAACCCACGGAGAGGCTGCTGCATGTGTGGAATCGTCGGAGTCTCGGGCACCTCGCCGGTCAACCAGCTGCTGTACGACGCGCTGCAGCTTCTGCAGCACCGCGGCCAGGATGCCGCCGGAATCGCCACTGCCAATGGCCGCGCCTTCCACATGTACAAGGGCAATGGCCTGGCGCGCGACGTCTTCCGTACGCGCAACATGCGCTCGCTGCCGGGGATGTCCGGCATCGCCCAGGTCCGCTATCCGACGCAGGGCTCGGCCACCAACTCCGAGGAAGCGCAACCGTTCTACGTGAACGCCCCGTTCGGCATCGTGCTCGCGCACAACGGCAACCTCACTAACTGGGAAAAGCTCAAGGAAGAGCTGTTCCGCGTCGACCGGCGCCACATCAACACCAACTCCGACTCGGAAGTGCTGTTGAACGTGCTGGCGCACGAGCTGCAGCTGGCCAGCGAGGGCCTTTCGCTCGATCCGGACGCGATCTTCCGGGCCGTGGCCGGCGTGCACCGGCGCGTGCGCGGCTCCTATGCCGTGGTGGCCGAGATTTCCGGCTATGGCCTGCTGGGCTTCCGCGACCCCTACGGCATCCGGCCGCTGTGCTTCGGCGTCCACGAGACCGACAGCGGCAGCGAGTACATGATCGCGTCCGAGTCGGTGGCGCTCGAAGGCAACGGTTTCCGTCTGGTGCGTGACGTCGCCCCGGGCGAGGCGATCTTCGTCGCGAGCGACGGCCGCTTCTACAACCAGAAGTGCGCCGAGAATCCGTCGCTGAATCCGTGCATCTTCGAGTACGTCTACCTGGCGCGCCCCGACTCGCTGATCGACGGGGTCTCCGTCTACGGCGCACGACTGAGGCTGGGGGAATACCTGGCGGATCGCGTTCGCGAGTCGATCCCCGATGGTGGCATCGACGTGGTGATGCCGATCCCGGATTCGAGCCGGCCGGCCGCGCTCGAACTGGCGCGCAAGCTCGACATCGACTACCGCGAAGGATTCATCAAGAACCGCTACATCGGCCGCACGTTCATCATGCCGGGCCAGGCCGTGCGCCGGAAATCGGTGCGGCAGAAGCTGAACACGGTCGGCGTCGAGTTCAAGGGCAGGAACGTGCTGCTCGTCGACGACTCGATCGTGCGCGGCACGACGATCCGCGAGATCGTGCAGATGGCGCGCGACGCCGGTGCGCGGAGGGTGATGGTCGCCTCCGCGGCGCCTCCCGTGCGCTACCCGAACGTCTACGGCATCGACATGCCGACCCGCGCCGAGCTGATCGCGCATTCGCGCGGCGACGACGAAATCCGCCGCGAGATCGGCGCCGACGCGCTGATCTACCAGCGCGTGGACGACTTGAAGCAGGCGGTCCGCGACTGCAATCCGCGGCTGACGAGCTTCGAGGCGTCATGCTTCGACGGCGAGTACATCACCGGCGACGTCACGCCTGCGTATCTCGACCGTGTCGAGCGGGCCCGCGAGCAGCCGCCTGCGCCAGCCGACGACGGCGCCCGCTCGCAACTTTCGCTGGCCATCGAAACGGCGGACTGATCGCGGAGCGGCCGTGTAACATCAGCGCTTCCGGCGCCGATTTGAGTTCAGCTTGCGGGCGCCTAACAAATAAATGCGGCTAAAGCGAGCGCCTGTTCAGACCCGCTCGGCCGCGCCGCGCGGGTCTTTTGTTCATGAGCCTCGATCAGCCTGAGTTCGACACCCGCGCCGTGCGCGCGGGCACGCTTCGCAGCGAGTTCCACGAGCACAGCGAGGCGCTGTTCCTGACTTCCAGCTTCGTCTTCGACAGTGCGGCGCAGGCCGCGGCCCGCTTCGCGGGCGAGGACGAGGGCTTCGTCTACTCGCGCTTCGCCAATCCGACCGTGCGGATGTTCGAGCAGCGGCTGGCGGCGCTCGAGGGCGGCGAGGACTGCCTGGCGACGAGTTCCGGCATGGCGGCGATCCTCGCGACCTGCCTGGCGACGCTGCGCGCCGGCGATCACGTGTTGTGCGGCGCCAGCGTCTTCGGCGCAACGATGCAGCTTTTCTCGACCCTGCTGGCGCGTTTCGGCATCGAGGTGACCTATGTGCGCGGCGCCGATGCACAGGCGTGGCGCGACGCCCTGCGGCCGAACACGCGCCTGATGTACTGCGAGTCGCCGAGCAATCCGCTGATGGAACTTGTCGACCTCGAGGCATTCGCCGCGGCTGGCCGCGATGCCGGCGCGCTGACCGTGGTCGACAACTGCCTGTGCACGCCCGCGCTGCAGCAGCCGCTCGGTTTCGGCGTCGACGCGGTGATCCATTCGGCGACCAAGTCGATCGACGGGCAGGGCCGTGTCCTCGGCGGCGCCATCGTGGGCCGGCGGGCGTTCATCCGCGATACGGTGTTGCCCGTGTTGCGCACGGCCGGGCCAAGCCTGTCGCCGTTCAACGCCTGGGTGCTGCTCAAGGGACTCGAGACGCTCAGCCTGCGGTTGCGCGCGCAGTCGGCGTCGGCAGCCGGACTGGCCCGCTTCCTCGAGGCGCATCCAGCGGTCGAGCGCGTGCACTACCCGGGCCTGGAGAGCCATCCGCAGCACGCGCTGGCGCGGCGCCAGCAGCAGGCGGCCGGCGCGGTGCTGTCGTTCGACCTTCGAGGCCCGGCGGATGACCTGCGCCGGCGCGCCTGGCGCGCCATCGACGCTACCCGCCTCATGTCGATCACGGCCAACCTCGGCGACACGCGCACGACGATCACCCACCCGGCCAGCACGACACATAGCCGCCTGAGCGCGCAGCAGCGGCAGGAGGCGGGCATTGGCGAAGGGCTGGTTCGCATCGCCGTCGGACTGGAGGCAGCGGCCGATCTGCAGCAGGACCTGGCGTGCGCGCTGGATGCAACCGGCTGACTTCGGCGTGTGCCCGCCCATGGGCCGGTGATCGGCCGTTCGGCGAGGTAACCCGTCCGTAGTACCGATGGTGGATTCGGTACCGCCCGGCATGCGATATCGTTCCGGTCAATCTCAAGGGTTCTGCCATGGTCAACGTACCCGACGACATCACTCTCGGACGGCTTTGCAGGAAGGCGGCGCAGGCGCTGGCGCGCGCGGGCCTCGACCGGCGAATCGACATCTATCGCGAAGTCGAGATCGATGATCCGGCGGTACAACTGATGCTGGGCCGGCCGCATCGACTGCGGGTGCGGGTCAAGATCACCGCCAGCAGCCTGCTCTTCGAGGGCAGTACCGAGCCGCCGGCAACTTCGGATTCCGCTGAAACCGAGTCAGGCGACGAAGGAGCGGTGATCGGCACACTCGGTCCGATGACGTCGCAGCGCTGATGCCTGCCTCGGGTCACCGGCGCTGAACAAGGGCGCTGTAATCGACCAAAGACGTCTGGGCGGTTCCGTCGACCGATGCCGCCTTTTTCGTGCGCGTCGCAGCAGTACGGCGGAAGTGAAAAAAAGCGGGCCGGCTGATCCCGGCCCGCTGCTTTGTGGTGATCGCGCCGAGTACTAGTCGAGCTTGATCGAGCTCTTGGTCTTGTCGCGGCGCTTTTGCTCCTTCTCCTTGTATTCGGCCACGCACGACCCCTTGTCGACCATCACGCAGGCCAGGTATTCACTGATTTCCATCAGCACGGCGCGGATGGCCTTGCCGGCCGGCGTGTTTTCATACTGGCCGAGGTTGCCGCCGAATCCACCCTTGAAAAGGCCGAGGTTCAGCCCGTAGCCGCCGGAGCGCGCCTCGACGGTTCGCGTGAAGTCGAGCTCGCCCGTGGACGCGTTGACGACCCGCAGGTCGACCGCGATGTAGGCATCGTCCGAGCGGCCGCCGATAGAAATGCCGCCGAAGCTGATCCCGCCGCCCGTGCCCTGCGTCTTTTCCTCGTAGGCACTGACCGTGCCGAGCACGAGATACTGCGCGCCGGTCAGTTGCCCGATCTTCGCCGCGGTTCCGGGTCGCACCCGCCCCGAGGCACCGAGATCCTGCTCGACGAGGACGCTTTCGAGCTTGCTGCGCTCGACGACCCTGAACTTCTCCGTGCCTGCCAGCTCGTTGCTGAGCATGCCCGACAGCTCCCAGCCCACTCCGCCGCGCCACCAGCCGGCGCTGGTCTGGTTGCGGAATTCGGCCACGCCGAGGACCGGCTTGTCGGCCGCCACGGCCGTGGCACCGAGCAGCAGACCAACCACCAACATTCCCAGCGACTGCAACCGTTTCATTTCGGATCGCCTCCCCGTCGTGTTAGCCAGCGCAATGCGGCGAGTATAGAGACGACTCGCGGAATTTCGCGTCGCCGCGGCGATCGACGCGGCCCCCCATAGCGCTGAGTGGCGGGCGGACGGGACTCGCAGACACCACCTCTTGGCTTAGTCTTCGGCGCTCACACAGGAGGATCGTCTTGGCTTCGATGACACCCTATCCATCGCTGGCGGCAATCGGCGCGGCGGCCGGTTCGATCATCGGCCGGCACCTCGCGACGACCTTTCGCGACATGGTGCGCGGCGAAAACGTCGCCAACGAGGCGGCATTCCTGACCCTGATTTCGGGCGAGCCGCACCCGCTCGGGAACATGGCTCTGCTGTCGGCGCCGGCGGACCCGGCCGCCGCCCGCGCGGCGGTCGAACCGCTCGTGGCCAGCGGGATGCCGTCGGCGGTGCTGTTCCCGGGGCTGGAGGTTCCCCCGGCCGTCGATGCGTACCTTTCCGAACGTGGCTTCGCGTCGCACGGCGCGTTGCCGTCGATGGGTGTCGACATCGCGAGCCTGGCGGCGACATCGCTGCCGAGCGGCTATGAATTCGTCAGGGTCGGAGCGGGTCCGGACGGCGAGGAGTGGGTCCGCCAGTTCGCCGTCGGCTATGAACTCCCGCTCGGCGTGGCACGCTATTTCTCGCCCGTCTCGCTGCGGGCGAGCACGTCCCCGGATGCGCCGTTGCAGTTCTTCGCCATCCGCAGGGGCGGGACGATCGTCAGCACCTCGGTGTGCTGCCTGAAGGATGGCGTTGCCGGGATCTATTGCGTGTCGACGATTCCGGAAGAGCGTCGCAAGGGACTCGGCGAGCACGTCACCGCCGAACCGCTGCGCCTTGCGGCGCGCCTGGGATACGGCGTCGGGATCCTGCAGTCATCGGAAGCCGGCCACCCGGTCTACAGGAAACTGGGCTTTGCCGATTTCGGTGGCGTGCCGATCTATCTCCGCCTCCCGGGATGAATCGCTGCAGCCCGCGCCGGCGCGGGGTCGCAGCATCGAGTCGCTCGTGATGGGCGAGATGCCGACGACGATCGCGGAAAATGGCCGTCGCAATCGCGATGACGGACGGGTCGTCCTGGTGCAGGCGGTCTTCGGGCGCCCAAAGCGACCGCGCGGCGTGGCCTCAGCGAGTCGGCGCCGAAGCGCGGCTTGTGGCTGGCCCGGCCCTCCGTTCTGGACTCAAGCCGGGGACAGCCGAATCAGGACGTCGCTCCAACCGTCGAGGCAAGACGCGCTCCCACGCGCTCGGCGCGAGCCTTCAGTGCGTGGTTCATGACGTTGAACGCGTCTTCGGTCGCCCGCTGGCGGCCTCTTGCCATCATCGATGCGAAGAGCCCCTGGATCTGCTCCGTCTGATGGAAACGCACGCCACCGGCTGGCAACGATTCGATCCGGAAGCGGTGTTCGGTGGCGAAAAAGCCGGGCGCAAGCCGCTTCTGGCGCCAGCGCAACTCGCGCGGCTCTCTCAGGTAGGTGAGCGTGGAACTCGTCGACGACGGCGCACGGCCATGGCGCTTGAGGGTGACTCGCAGCGCGTTTCCGTGGTCTGGCTTGCCGAGGATCGTGCGGATGAACGGGTTCCAGCGCTTGTACGAACCGAAGTCGGTCAATATGGCCCAGACCAGCGACGCGGGAGCGTCGATGTCGATGCTTGAACGTATCTGCTCCATGGGGGCAGTATGGTCCCTGGGCGTGTGGACTGCCGACAAAATTACGGACTAGCAGGCGTCGACGCGGACGCGGGATGTCGCTCATGTTCACGGCCGAACCGTGAACTCCACGGATCGATTCGGAAGCGGTCGTTCCCGCTCGAGTTCGTCGTGCGCCCGATCGAAAGTCAGTCGAAAGACAAGGCCCGGGACCGCGATTCACGGCGGTAATGCAGGAGGCGGCCGCGGTACGGGCTGCCGTCAGCGAGCGGCTCGTCCAGTGCGGTTTCCGTGAGTCCGAATCCAATCTGCTCCATGCCTCGGTGGAAGGCGCTGCGGTTGCCGCGGTTGGGATCGACGATCAGCACCTCGGCCCGCTCGGCGGCGTGAATCTGGATGAAGGCGGCAAGTTGTCCAGGCTGGCTTCGCTCGTACAAGAGGTCGCTGCCGATGATCAGGTCGAACTCGCCAAGCTGCGGATTGACGCGCTGCCAATGTCCGGACCTGTAGTGGAGGTCGTTCAGTCCGTTCAGCAGCAGATTGGCGCGCAGGAACGTCTCGGTCAGTGGATGGCAGTCGCTCGCTGTCACGTTGCCGCCGCGGCGGTGAATGACCAGGCTGGCCAGCGCCAGACCACAACCGGTCTCCAGTATTCGGCGGTCGCCGAAGGCCCACCCCTGCATCAGGTCGGCGAGCTTCTGGGATGAGGGCCAGACCTGCCCGAAGAGCGGCCAGTTGGCGGCAGAGATCCCCGCCGCGTCGGCGGCTCCGTCAGGGTCGGCGTACTGCTGGCAATCCAGCAGCGCACGAACTTGCAGATCCTCGCCGCCGGCAACCCGGACGCACTGCAGCCTGACCTCGTAGCCGCTCACCGGAGTCGCGGCAGTGGCGATCACTATCTGCGTCGCTGCGGCGCGACCGGTCGCTTGTCCCCGAGATGGCGAAAGGTGATTCGCCCTTTGCTCAGGTCATACGGCGAGAGTTCCAGCGAAACCTTGTCGCCCGCCAGAATGCGGATGTGATGCTTGCGCATCTTGCCTGCGGAATAAGCGACCAGCTCGTGGCCATTGTCCAGCGTGACTCGAAAACGGGAGTCGGGCAGCACTTCACTGACGACGCCGTCCATTTCCAGGTGTTCTTCCTTCGCCATGGTGTGGCCTCCGGGAAAAGCGGGAACAGGAGAAAGGGCGCGAGCCGTTTCTCCAGCGGGAAGCAGGGGCGAGCTTTCGCCCGTCCCTGCGACCATGATGAGTTCAGGCCCCACGCGAACCGCGCGGGGCGACAGGAAGGACGGGGCGGGATCGGGTCCCACCCCTGCGGTCCGACCGTCGATCAGGCGATCCGGATCTCGGACGCCTGCGGGCCTTTCGGTCCCTGCTTCACGACGAACTCGACGCGCTGACCCTCAGCCAGCGATTTGAAGCCGCCGCCCTGGATCTCGGAGAAATGCGCAAACAGGTCCTTGCTGCCGTCTTCCGGCGTGATGAATCCGAAACCTTTTGCGTCGTTGAACCACTTTACGGTGCCACTAGCCATTTTCTCGTTCCTTGAAAGGTAAATGAGAAGTCATCGTCCGCGAGAACGCCCCGCGGCGAGCTAACGATCAAGAAACGTGAACCTGGGGAAACCTGAGGTGCGCCGTTGCGGTCGACTGCAGCGGGCCAAAGAAAACCGGAGGAAAAACGAAGCTCTTGCGAAAGCACGCGAATAGTACTGACTTTCTCAGTCCGTGTCGACCGAACTATTTTTTTCCATGGCCACTTGAAATTCGCAAACCTCCGTCGACCGGACTCGCCGACGCGGCGCAGACGCGGGAAGCGGCGATGGCCTGCGTCGCTTCGGATCAGCTTTCCGTCAGCGTCAGCAGGATGTCCGCATACCAGGCGCAGTTCAGTCCGAGGGCCTCGTCCTGTGCCACGTCGCGCCCGCCCACGTCGAGTCGCGCCGAGTGAACGCCGAGCAGCATCCACGGCAGCTCCCGCAGTGGCGGCTCCGGATCGGCGAGGCGCATGACGACGGGCGCACCGCTGGTGCCGCGATGCGTTCGCGCGTCGGTAAGAAAGTAGCCCTGGCCCTGGAAGCGCAGCCCGAACGAGGAGGCGAGCACTGCATGGCGAGCGACCGGCATGTGGTGCAGCGTGTCGTGAAAGCCGAGCGGGAAGCCCACCACCAGCAGCGACGCGCCGACCTCGACCGGGTCTTTCTCGCCTGCGAGGTGCCCCGGCGTGAAAGCGCGGTAGACGGCGGTCCGCGGCAGCGCATCGCGTTCGATCTCGATCGCCGCCACGTCGATCTCTCCGGCGCTGTCGAGACCCTGGCGCCAGACGCTCTTGCCATCCTGGTACAGGGGAATGGAGAACCCGGTCGACTCTGCGAGGTTGTCCGGATCGGTGTGCAGCTCTATCTCGATGCGATCCGGGAAATGCTCGGTCGGCGCGTCCGTCAGCACGTGGCGGCTGGTGACCAGGAACAGTCGGGCGTCGCGCTGGAAGAAGAAGCCGCTCGCGTTGGTCAGCGGCCGTTCGCCGTCGAACGTGTGGACGCAGGTGGCAGCAAGCAGGATCGAGTCGATTGTCGGCATGGTGGTGCTCGTGGAGTGCAGGGCAGAAGTCGGGATCATTGCACTCAACGGCGAATGACGTTCGGCACGCGTCCGCCCGGGCAATGCGGCGAGCCTCGCTAGACTGCGACGCTCAATCGGGGAGAGTGCGAAGCATGGGTCAGAACTGGGATGAACTGCTGAAGCAGGATCACGAAGTCACGGAGCGGGTCTTCGCCGCGATGGAAAAGCTGTTCGCTTCCGTCGCCGGGCCTGCACCGGCGCAGGTCGGCCTGCTGGTTGATTATTTGCACGGGTACGTCGACCAGTGCCACAACCAGAAGGAGGAGCTTCACCTCTTCCCGCGGCTGGAGGAGAGGGGCGTGCCGCGCCACGGCGGCCCTCTCGCCGTGATGCTCCAGGAGCACGAACGGGCGCAGGCGATCCTCTCGCGCCTGGTCCCGCTGGGTTCGGCATACGCCGCCGGTGACAAAGGGAAACTGTCCGAACTGCGCGGCGCTTTCGGGGAATACGCCGTGCTGTGCAAGGACCACTTCTGGAAGGAGAACGACATCCTCTATCCGCTGGCGCAGCGGATGTTGAGCGAAGAGGACGCGGCTGGGATCGTCCAGGGCATCGATGAGGTCGAGGCCGCGCGCGGAGAGGACACGCGCGCGCTCTACTACCGGATCGCGCAGGAGCTCATCGACCAGGCGGAACTGCGCGACCTCTCATTCGGCCTGGATCGTGACGTTCTCGCGGCGCTCCTGAATACGCTGCCGGTCGAACTGTCGTTCATCGACCACGAGGATCGCGTGCGCTACTTCAGCCACGAGCACGGCGAGAAGATCTTCGGCCGCACCCGCGGCGCGATCGGGATGGAGGTGCAGAACTGCCATCCGCCGAAGAGCCTGCACCTGGTCAACCAGATCCTGGCCGATTTCAAGGCCGGCGTGCGCGACGTCGCCGAGTTCTGGATCGACATCGGCGAGCGCAAGGTCCACATCCGCTACTGGCCGGTGCGCGGCGAAGATGGCCGCTATCTCGGGACGCTCGAAACGGTGCAGGACGTCACTTCGATCCGGAAGCTGGCCGGCGAACGGCGGCTGCTTGACACGCCTGAGTAACGTTGTCGTCACCAGGAGGGCGAGCGTGATTGCAGTCGACTGGGGCACCACGAACGTTCGCGCCTACCTGATCGACGGGAACGGCATGATTCGTGCTCGGCGTGCCGCTCCGTTCGGTGTCATGGCGACGCGCGCGAGTGATCTGATGGCCACGCTGGATCAGCTCATCGAGGAGTGGGCCGGAACTGAGGCAAGTCCCGTCCTGATGTGCGGCATGGTCGGCAGCCGGCAAGGTCTGCTCGAAGTCCCCTATGTCCGGTGCCCGGCATCGGTGGCGGAAATCGCCCGTGGCGCAAGGGAGATCGACCTGGGGCACGGGCGACTGGCGCTGATCTTTCCCGGGTTGATTTGCCGGGATGCGAAGGAAGTGCCCGATGTCCTGCGTGGGGAAGAAACCCAGGTCATCGGTGCCCTTGCCGATCTTCCGGGCGGCACGGTTTCGGTCTGGTTGCCCGGAACGCACAGCAAGCACGTGCGTGTTCGCGACGGCGTCATCCAGGGCTTTTCCACGCACATGACAGGCGAGGTGTTCTCGACGCTGAGTACACACAGCATTCTCGGGCGGCTGATGGCGGGAGATGACATCGATCGTTCGGCGTTCGACGAAGGGGTGCGGCGCGCGGCCGATCCCGGGGGATTGCTGCATCATGTCTTCGGTGCCCGCACGCGGGTGCTGACCGGCGAACTGCCGGGATCTGCGACGCGTGGCTACCTTTCCGGGGTTCTGATCGGTCACGAGATCCGGTCCGACCGGCCCGATGCGGGGGGTCCGTTGTACATCTCGGGCGACGAGTTGCTGAGCGAGCTTTATCTGCGGGCACTGCAGCTCGTCGGCATTGCTGGACACCGGGCGGCACCGGATCTGGCAGCCAGCGGGCTTTTCCGTCTCAGGCAGGCCATAGACAAGGACCGCATGCCATGAATCCCGTCGCCGACCGGCTCGCACGGTGTCCATTCGTGGCCATTCTGCGGGGCATCGCGCCGGCCGAAGTCGACGGCGTGAGCGACGTTCTCGTCGAGCTGGGCTTCGAAATCATCGAAATTCCGCTGAACTCCCCCGAGCCATTGGTGAGCCTGGAGCGGCTTGCACGGCGTGTGCACCAGCGCGTGCTCGTCGGCGCCGGGACCGTGCTCAGCGACGCGGATGTGAGCGCCATTGCCCAGGCCGGTGGGCGCCTTGTCGTGATGCCGCACGCCAGCGCACCGATCGTTCGTGAAGCAAAGCGACGCGGCCTGGCCGCGATTCCGGGCTTCGCTACGCCTACGGAAGCCTTTGCCATGATCGATGCCGGGGCCGACGCGCTCAAGCTGTTTCCTGCCGACGGAAGCTCGCCGGCCGCTCTTCGATCGATGCGCGCAGTGCTGCCGCACGGCCTGCCGATCCTGCCTGTCGGGGGCATGGACTCAAAGTGCCTTTCGCCTTGGCTGAAGGCCGGCGCCGCCGGGTTCGGCATCGGATCGGCCCTCTACAAGCCGGGCGATACGGCGCGAGTGGTACTCGCCCGGGGACGCGCGCTGCTGGATGCGTGGAACGATCTACAGAAAGGTTGAACACCTTATTGGCGAGTCGCACAGTCGGCGGCAGCGACTTGCGACAGGGCGGGCGACCGGTCCGCGGGGATCCAAGGCGGCGTTATGCGCGGCGACCGTGCTGGACGGCCCGGGCGTCCTTAATCCGCTGACCGCTCGCGGTGCCGCGAAACGTTGCCGTTCCGCACGTCCCGTTAAACGGAAGACCCGATTGATGTAAACGTGGACGGCCTCCGCGCCAGCGCCCGACCGTCGGCGAGGAACAGGTGGCAGTGCTCGGCGGGCACGCCGATCGTCAGGTTGTCGCCGGCCCTGATGTGCGCGTCGCCGGCGCTGCGCACGGTCAGGCGCCACTGTCCCGGCAGTTCGGCATGCAGCAAGTGGCTTTCGCCGAGCTGCTCCACGACGAAGCACCGGCCCTCGAGCGTGGCGCCGTCCTGGGGCGAGCGCCCTTCGAGCAGATGCTCCGGCCGAATTCCCAGGGTGACCCGATCGCCTGCCCGCAGCCCGTCGGCAGCCACCGGCGCGCGAAGCTTCTCGCCTGCGGGCAGCCGCACCAGCACGCCCAGCGCATCGGCGCCTTCGACCGTGCAATCGATGAAATTCATCTGCGGCGAACCGATGAAGCCGGCAACGAACCGGTTGGCGGGCCGGTGGTACAGCTCCAGCGGTGCGCCGACCTGCTCGACTCGCCCGTCGCGCAGCACGACGATCCTGTCCGCCAGCGTCATCGCCTCGACCTGGTCGTGCGTCACGTAGACCATCGTCGCGCCGATGGCGTCATGGAGCCTGGCAATCTCGATGCGCATCTGCACGCGAAGCGCGGCGTCCAGGTTCGACAGGGGCTCGTCGAACAGGAACACCTTCGGGTCGCGCACGATCGCGCGACCGATCGCCACGCGCTGGCGCTGGCCGCCGGACAGTTCCTTCGGCAGCCGGCCAAGCAGCGGCGTCAGCTCGAGGATCCCGGCGGCGCGGCGCACACGCTCGTCGATCTCGTTCCTCGAGTGCTTGGTCAGCTCCAGGCCGAAGGCCATGTTCTCGTAGACCTTCATGTGCGGGTACAGCGCGTAGCTCTGGAACACCATCGCGATGCCGCGGTCCTTCGGCTTGCGGTCGTTGACGAGTTCGCCGTCGATGCGCAGCTCGCCGCGGGTGATGTCCTCCAGGCCGGCGATCAGCCGCAGCAGCGTCGACTTGCCGCAGCCCGACGGGCCGACACAGACGACGAACTCCCTGTCGCGCAGGTGCAGGCTCACGTCGCGGATCACGTCGACCCTGCCGAAGGTCTTGCAGACGCCCTTGAGAACGACTTCAGCCATGCGCGACTCCGTTCAGCCCTTGACCGCGCCTGCGGTCAGCCCGGCGACGATCCGGCGCTGGAAGACCAGGACCAGAACG
Organism: uncultured beta proteobacterium; assembly: GCA_963847675.1. GTDB lineage: Bacteria > Pseudomonadota > Gammaproteobacteria > Burkholderiales > Burkholderiaceae_F > JADJWR01. The sequence continues at coordinate 12,744 of CAWKAP010000003.1, read as the reverse complement.
ATCAGCGGCACGGTGACGATCACGGTCGCCGCCATGATGTTGCCCCAAGGCAGCTCCTCGGCGCTGGCGCCGGTGATCAGCGCGATCGCCACCGGGACGGTGCGCTGCTCGTTGGTCAGCGTGAAGGTCAGCGCGAACAGGAACTCGTTCCACGCCGCGATGAACGCGAGCAGCCCGGTGGTGACCAGCGCCGGCCCCAGCAGCGGCAGGAACACGCGGCGGACGATCACCCAGTCGCTCGCGCCGTCGACGACCGCAGCCTCCTCGAGTTCCTTCGGCAGCTCGCGCATGAACGTGGTCAGCACCCAGACGGTGAAGGGCAGCGTCAGGATCATGTTCGACAGCATCAGCCCGGGCAGGGAGTTGTACAGCCCGAGTGCGCGCACCAGTTCGAACATCCCGGACAGGACGGCGACCTGCGGGAACATCGACACCGACAGAATCGTGAACAGCAGCAGGCCCCGGCCGCGGAAGCTGACGCGCGCCAGCGCGTAGGCGGCGGTCACGCCGAGGAACAGGGAGGCGATCACGACCCCGGTGGCCACCACGATTGAATTGACGATGTTGCGCGCGAACGGCTGCTCGGTGAACGTGGCGACGTAGTTGTCCAGCGCGAACCCTGCCGGCAGGATCGACGTCGAGAAGATCGCGCTGCCCGAGCGGAACGACGTGATCACCGCGTAGTAGAAGGGAAACACCGAATAGAACACGATCAGCGCGACCAGCAGGGTCAGCGCCGCCTGCTTCAGCAGTCGTTCCGCCTTCATCGCGCCTGCCTGCCCGCCAGGTCGACGCGGCCCGCCATCAGCGTGATCACCGTCAGTACTGCGATCACCATGAACAGCAGCGTCGAGGCCGCCGAGCCGATGCCGACCTCCTGGAAATCGACCAGCTGCTGGCGCGCATAGACCGACATCGACATCGTGTCGCGCGAGTTCGCGGTGATCACGTATATGAGGTCGAACACGCGCAACGCGTCGAGCCCGCGGAAGATGACCGCGACGATCAGCGCCGGCCTGATCAGCGGCAGCGTCACCCTGAAGAAGACCCGCACCGCGCTGCACGCCGTCGATGCGCGCCGCCTCGTAGCAGTCGACGGGAATCATCTGCAGCCCCGCCAGCAGCAGCAGCGCCATGAACGGCGTGGTCTTCCACACGTCGACCATCACCACCGCCCACATCGCGGTGGCGGGATCGGCGGTCCACGCCACCGGCGCGTCGATGAGGCCGAGCGTCATCAGCATCGCGTTGATCACGCCGAACTGGTCGTTCAGCATCCAGCTCCACATCTTGGCCGAGACGATGGTCGGGATCGCCCAGGGAATCAGCACCGCGGCGCGCACGAGGCCACGGCCGGCAAAGGCGCTGTGCAGCACCAGGGCGACGATCATGCCGAGCACCGTCTCCAGCGTCACGGAGACCGCCGCGAACCACAGCGTGTTGTAGACGGCGCGCCACCAGTCGCCGTCGGCCAGCAGGCCGAACCACTCGCCGTCGTAGCGGACGAGATAGTTGTCGAAGCCGATGAAGCGCCAGTCGCTGATCGCCGACAGGTTCGCGTCGGTGAAGCCGAACCAGATCGTGCGCGCCAGCGGCCAGGCAGCCACCAGCAGGAGCACGATCAGCATCGGCGACAGGAACATCCACGCGGCGCGAACGCGCTCGCGCGTCATCTGCGACTGCGCCCTCATCGTTGCTTCACGCTGTCCGGGCTGGTCTGCCGCCCGTGGCGATTCTTCTTCATCCGCGTACGTCCGGTCAGGCCGTCGTCCGCCGGGCCGGCTGCGCCCGCATTACCAGCCCGAGCGCCTGATCCGCTTCAGGTCGCGCTCGAGCCTGGCGAGCGCCGCCGGCGCGTTGGCCTTTCCGCTCAGCACCGAATGTACGGCCTGCCAGGACGCCGTCGAAACCTTGTTGTAACTGGCGCCGGTCACCCGCGAAGGCCGCGCCACCGCATGGGTGAACGTGTCTGTGCAGGCTGCCGAAGAAGGGTGCCGCGTCGAGCACGTCCGGATCCCTGTACAGGGCAGCGATGGTCGGGTTGTACGAGCCCTGGACTGCGCGGCGCTTCTGCTCGGCGCGCGAAGTCAGGTACAGCACCAGGTCCGCCGCCTGCGCCGGGTGCCTCGAGTACTTGCTGACGGCGAGCTGCCAGCCGCCCAGCGTGCCGGTGTGCTTGCCGCCGGGACCGCCCCTGGGCAGCGCCGCGATCCCGATGCGGCCCTTGACCGGGCTGTCCTCGCTGTTGCCGAGAGACCAGGCATACGGCCAGTTGCGCATGAACACCGCATTGCCCGACTGGAACACGCCGCGCGCTTCCTCCTCGCTGTAGTTGAGCACGCCACCGGGAGAAATGGTGCCGACCCAGCCGGCCGCGAGCGTCAGCGCCTGCGCTGCCTGCGGGTTGTTGATCGTGATGCGGCCCTTTGCATCGACGATCGAGCCGCCGCCGAACGCGTCGATCCACTCGAGCGCATTGCAGGTCAGTCCCTCGTACGCCTTGCCCTGCCAGACGAAGCCCCACATCCGGTCGTTGCCCGCCTTGCGCTCGGCGTCCATGATCCGCCTTGCCGTGGCGGTCAGTTCCTGCCATGTGGCGGGCGGCGTCGCGCCGTACTTGTCGAGCAGGTCGCGACGGTAGTACAGCACGCCGGCGTCGATGAACCATGGCATCGCGACCAGTCGCCCGTCGACGGTGTTGTTCTCGATGATCGTCGCGAAATGTTCGGCCGACGCGCTCCCCGCATAGGGTCTCAGATCGATGAAGTGCGCGCCGAGGATGCCGGGCCAGATCACGTCGATCTGGAACACGTCGATGTCATCCGCACCAGCGGCCAGCAGTTGCTGATACAGGGCCAGGCGCTCGGACGTCGAACTCGGCGTCGACACGATCTTGACCTCGACGCCGCTCTTCTTCGACCACGCCTGCACGGCCTCCGTGCAGAAGCGCAGCTCCCGCCCGACGGCACCGCAGGAGATCGAGATCTCCTGCGCGCCGGCGCCGGCGTGCAGGCCGGTCAGCGCGGCCAGGGCGATTGCCGCCGCCAGATATCGGTATCCGGCGCCGCGCCGCGCGGATGCCCACTGCGTCATGTCCGTCTCCTGCGTCTGAAATCGTCTGGCGGGCAGACGCCTGATCCGAATTTGCCTCAAGGAAGCGATCGTCACGTTCACGTTCTCGCCCGTGCGAATGCCACCGGTCAAGATTGCCGCAGGCCTGCGCCGGTTCATACCGCATCAGCACGTACGGGAAGGCTCGGCCCGCGCGAAGGCGCCGTGCCGGGGCCGGCCGAGCGCCGAGGCCTCAGCCGCCGTTGGCCACGAGCATCTTGCCGTCAGCCTCGGCGACCACGTCGCCGTGCTGGTTCTCGCAGGTTGCCGTCATTGCCACGATGCCGCCGTCGTGCGCGGGCTTTTCCACGCGCTCGACGATCGTCCACGTGGTCCGCAGCGTGTCGCCGGGGCGCACCGGCGCCCTGAAGCGGCAGTTGTGCTCCAGATAGGCGATCGCCGTGCCGTGAAAGTACATGCCCGCAGGCGCGGAAATGATCGCGCTGGTAAACGCCCCGTGAAGCACCCGTCCGCCAAGGCGAGACTTCGTTGCGTGCGCGTCGTCGACGTGAAGGGGATTGAAGTCGCCCAGCAGTCCGGCGGCGAGCACGAGGTGCGTTTCGGTGACCGTGATCGACGTGCTGAAAGCGTCACCCACCTTCGTTTCGTTGAACCACTTGCCTGTGAACATCGGTGCCCGTCGAGATCGAGTCGTTGACCGTTTGAGTATGCCCGACCCTGCAGGAGCTGCCGTCGCGGCGAGTGCGAAGAAGAAGCGCGGGTTCGTCGAATCGCAGACTGTAGCGAGTGCGAAGCAGGGGAGGTCGGTGTGCACCGGCTCGCAGAGCGGACGGCTCGGATCGCGATACGTTCCGGCGGGCCAGACATCCGCGTATCGCCTTCAAAAACGCAAAGAAACGTCGAGGGCGGCAATTGGGTCGGCACGCCGATCTCAGCTCGCTCGGCACGCGCCGCTTGATCGTCCCGAGAGGCGTACTCTGGCGAGTCGCGTCGCTCGTGTTGTAGCGTACGGCGCGGGTCGACTTCGAGCCACCGCCCGGGTCGGCGACCGGCGATCCTCCACACGCGAATGGCACACAACTGGTACGAGCGGCACGTCCTGCCCTGGCTGGTCGATATTGCGTGCAGCATCCGGCCCGTGTGGCGGCAGCGGAACAAGGTCGTGCCGCTGGCGCGAGGTCGCGTGCTCGAGGTCGGCATCGGCACCGGGCTGAACCTCGAGCACTACGACAAGGCAAGGATCGAGAGCGTCGTCGGCCTGGACCCCGGTCTGGAGATGCATCCGCGCGCCCGGGAGCGCAGCCGACGAGCAGGCTTGGACGTCGAACTGATCGGCCTGTCCGCAGAAAAGATTCCTTATGAAGACCACAGATTCGACACGGTCGTGGTGACCTATGCCCTGTGCACGATCGCGGACCCGGCGGCAGCGCTCAGGGAGATGCGTCGTGTGCTGCGGCCCGGCGGGAAGCTGATCTTCTGCGAACACGGCCTCGCGCCGGATGCAGCGGTTCGCCGTTGGCAGCATCGGCTTACGCCGCTTTGGTCACATCTGGCCGGCGGCTGTCACCTGGACCGGGATGTTCCGCGTCTTCTGAAGGAAGCAGGATTCGATGCGACGGACATGCAGGAGATGTACCTGCCGGGTCCTCGTCCGCTCACCTACAACTACTGGGGCACGGCGGAAGTTCGACGGGCCCCCGGCGAAGGATAGACATCGCGGTGGGCTCGGCCTGAAGGGCTGCGTCCGGAGACCGCTGCGGCGAGAGTAGGACCGTGGCCCATCGTCGCAGTCGCTGCCCGATCCTGCCCGTGATCGACTCAGGCTATAGATCGAATTGATGATAAGTATTGGACGAATAGTCACCCGGCCCTTAGGGTCCGGAACGTGAGTCCCCAACCAGAGGAGCAGTCCATGTCAACCGAAGCGAAGTGCCCGTTCTCGGGTAGCGCCAGCAAGTCGATGACGGCGGGAGCCCCGACCAATGCAGACTGGTGGCCCAACCAGCTGAAGCTGAGTGTCCTGCACCAGCACTCGCCCAGGTCCGATCCGATGGGCGAGGGCTTCGATTATGCGAAAGAGTTCGGGAGCCTCGATCTGAACGCCGTCATCAAGGACCTCCTTGCCTTGATGACCGACTCGCAGGAGTGGTGGCCTGCGGACTACGGTCACTATGGGCCGTTCTTCATCCGCATGGCCTGGCACAGCGCAGGCACGTACCGGATCAGCGACGGCCGCGGCGGCGCGGGCTCCGGCACGCAGCGCTTCGCACCGCTCAACAGCTGGCCGGACAACGCGAACCTCGACAAGGCGCGCCGCCTGCTCTGGCCGATCAAGCAGAAGTACGGCCGCAAGATCTCCTGGGCCGACCTGATGATTCTCGCCGGCAACGTTGCCCTGGAATCGATGGGGTTCAAGACGTACGGTTTCGCCGGCGGACGCGCGGACGTGTGGGAACCTGAAGAGGACATTTACTGGGGACCCGAAGGCAAGTGGCTGGCGGACGAACGCTACAGCGGTGAACGGGATCTCGAGAATCCTCTTGCCGCGGTTCAGATGGGCCTGATCTACGTGAACCCGGAGGGGCCCAACGGCAAGCCGGATCCGGTCGCTTCCGCACGGGATATCCGGGAGACCTTCGCCCGCATGGCGATGAACGATGAAGAGACCGTCGCGCTCGTTGCCGGCGGACACACGTTCGGCAAATGCCACGGCGCCGCCGACCCGAGCAAGTATGTCGGTCCCGAACCCGAAGGTGCCGACATCGCCGAGCAGGGCCTCGGATGGAAGAACACCTTTGGCAGCGGCAAGGGCGACCATACGATCACCAGCGGGCTGGAAGGTGCGTGGACCACCAATCCGGTGAAGTGGGACAACAACTACCTGGAGAACCTGTTCGGCTACGAGTGGGAGCTGACCAAGAGCCCTGCCGGTGCGTACCAGTGGACGCCCAAGGACACCTCCGCGGCGGGCACCGTGCCCGATGCCCATGATCCGTCGAAGCGGCACGCCCCCATGATGTCCACGGCGGACCTTGCGCTGAGGATGGACCCGACCTACGAGAAGATCTCGAGGCGCTTTCTCGAGAATCCGAAGCAGCTCGAAGAGGCATTCGCCAAGGCCTGGTTCAAGCTGACGCACCGTGACATGGGGCCTGTTTCTCGTTATCTCGGCGCGCTCGTTCCGGCGCAGCCGCTGATCTGGCAGGACCCGATTCCAGCCGCCGATCACCCCCAGATCGGCGAGAAGGACATCGCCGTTCTGAAGGGCAAGATCCTGGCCTCTGGCCTGTCGGTCTCGCAGCTGGTCACGACAGCGTGGGCGTCGGCTGCAACGTTCCGCGGCAGCGACAAGCGCGGCGGCGCAAACGGGGCGCGCATTCGCCTCGCGCCGCAGAAGGACTGGGAGGCCAACCAGCCGGCCGAACTGTCGAAAGTTCTTCGGGTGCTGGAAGCGATTCAGCGGGACTTCAACGGCTCGGCATCCGGCGGCAGGAAGGTCTCACTGGCCGACCTCATCGTGCTGGGCGGCTGCGCCGCCGTCGAGGCAGCCGCCAAGCAGGCCGGGCACAACGTGACCGTTCCCTTCGCGCCGGGACGCATGGATGCCTCCCAGGATCAAACCGATGTTGAGGCGTTCGCGGTGCTGGAGCCGACCGCGGACGGGTTCCGCAACTACCTGCGCAAGGGACAGCAGCGGCCGGCCGAGGAAATGCTGGTGGACCGGGCGCAGTTGATGACTCTGACCGCTCCTGAAATGACGGTCCTCGTCGGCGGCATGCGCGCCCTGAACGCCAATGTCGGGAATGCCCAGCACGGCGTGTTCACGAAGCGACCTGGAACGCTGACGAACGACTTCTTCGTCAACCTGCTCGACATGAACACGGAGTGGAAGGCATCCTCCGCATCCGAGGGCGTGTACGAGGGGCGCGATCGCGCATCGGGCCAGGTCAAATGGACCGGCACCCGGGTCGATCTCGTCTTCGGTTCGAACTCCCAGCTTCGGGCCCTCGCGGAAGTCTATGCATGCGCCGACGCTCAACAGAAGTTCGTCAAGGACTTTGTCGCCGCCTGGAACAAGGTGATGAACCTGGACCGCTTCGACCTTGCGTGATCGCGACGCCCGGGTCCGTGCGCCTTTCTAAGCGGCCGAGGAGCGTCACTGTTGAAGAACGGCTTTCGCGATCAGTTCGTAGGAGCGCTCCCTCGCCGCGGGATCGTAGGTCCAGGTGTTGACGACGATCTCGTCCAGCCCGAAGACGGCTGCGAGTTCCCTGAGCTTCGATGCCACCTGCTCCGCGGTGCCGACGATGGCCCGCTCGCGCAGGCGCTGGATGATCGCCCGGTCCGCCTCGGTGTATGGGTGGGCCGCGGCGGCCTGCGGTGAGAGGAGCGGCGTGCGCAGCCCTCGCTCGAAGCCGATGCGCCAGTGCTCGCGCGTCATCAGCAGTTGCCGTGCCTCGGCCTCCGTATCGGCCGCCAGCGCCCAGACGCAGATCGTGGCCATCGGCTGCGGGTGGCGGGCGCTGGGGCGGTAGCTGCGTCGGTACAGCGCAAGCGCCTCCTCGGTGCCGCGGCCCTCGGTGAAAAAATAGGCGTACGCATACGGCAGCCCGAAGTGCGCTGCCACCTGCGCGCCGTAGTCGGAACTGCCGAGGATCCAGATCTCCGGGGAGGTCGGGCCTTGTGGATGCGCGCGAACCTCGCGGAACGGGTGTCCGGGCGGCAGGGGCTCGCCGCGCAGCCACAGGTCCAGTTCATGGATCTGGTTGGGAAAGTTCTCGACCGCATGCGGATCGGGGTTGAGCGCCATCGCCGTCAGGCGGTCGGAGCCCGGCGCGCGGCCCAGACCGAGGTCGATGCGACCCGGCGCGATCGCCTCCAGCACGCGGAACTGCTCGGCGACCTTGAGCGTCGCGTAGTGCGGCAGCATGACGCCGGCGCTGCCCACGCGGATGCGCTGCGTGGTCGCCGCGATGGCGGCCATCAGCACCTCCGGCGCGGTGCCGACGATGCTCGCGCTGTTGTGGTGCTCCGAGACCCAGTAGCGGTGGTAGCCGAGCGCCTCGCAGTGCCTCGCCAGGGCGAGCGATTCGCGGATCGCCTGGTCCTGGCTCGCCTCGTGCTTGGCGGGCGACTGGTCGAGGACGGAGAGCTTCAGGGGCGTGGGCATGGCCGAGATTGTCGCCGAGCGGGCAGGGCGATGACGTGCGAGGACTCGGGTGATAGGCCGCCAATGCCAGCGGAGATGGAAGCGACGCGTACACGGCCTCTAGATTCGGCAGCAACCCGCTCGCGGTACCTGAGCGTTGGGCACGGCGCCGGACGCGTGGCGCCTGGCAGAGGTCGCAGCGGGCTGGCTCCTGCGTAGTGGAGTTCGTGACGGGCTGTGGTCGGCCAGAAACAGCCGTAAGTCACGTTGACGCGCATTTGGTCGCCGATACGTCTTGACGGGCCGCCGAGAGTGGCGTCAACTGAGGGCGCTTGAGCAGGTTGGTTTTCCGGAATCTGGCTGTACTCGCGAAAGGAGGGCAGACCTATCGACGAATCTTCCGAGACCCCTACCTTGAGGCCGGTAACAACAATCCGGCACGCGTTACGGTGACGTGACGAAACAAGGCCACGCAAAGTGGCCAACCCGTGAGGCCCCGCGAGTTCATCGCGGGGCTTTGCTTTTGTGGCGGGCATCGACGCACGCGACGATGGAATGCGCGGCGAGAGCATTCATCGCCCGGGGCGAGTCGATCGTGCTCGCTCCCCCGCCTGAAGTCGACCCACGAACCTATCCTGCCGATTGGGCGCTTAATGGCCGGACGGCCTCGCGGCGAGTGGCTCAGGCTCGGACCAGTAGTCGCCCGTGTCGGCCTCAGCGGCGGCAGCGCGGTTGCCGGAAATCCGGCTCAACAGGAATTGCGCCACCGGACGACCATCGTCGGCCGCACGCTGAAGAAGCGTCGCCGCGCGCGGTCGATCCTGCCGAACCTGTCTACCGTACAGCGCTTCGCCAAACAACAGCATCTGGCCCGCAATCTGGGCAGCCTCTGCGTTGCCTTGCTGCGCAAGCTGTTCATAGACCGTCAGCGCCAGCGTGAAATCGCCGTTGGCGTAAGCGGTGCCGGCGCGGTCCCACGGGTCTTCCTCGGCAAGTACCGGGGCAGACATCAACAGCGCGGGCAGGGCAAGGCAAGCGACGAGCGTCTTCAGCGGCAGTGTCGTCAGTTCGCGATGCCAGCCCGCCGTCAATACCCGTACGGACCTGGCGCAGGTTTGCCGCTTTCCCGAGTCGCTTTTCAGTTGCTCCTCGTTGGCCATCGCAGATGAATTCAGGCCACTGCTGAGCGTGCAATCGTCGGACAGAGTCGGTCTTTTCATGATGACCATCCTTGTGAGCGGAAGATGGAAGAACGCTCTCGTCCAGTTGCCGCAGAGCGATGACGGCGTTGGTATTCGATGGAACCAGCGCGATGTGCCGCATGACGGAAGACGCAAGGTGGCTGGCTTTCAGGTACCGCGATCCAGGTGCTGGAGCAGGTGCTGCGCCATCGGACTACCCCTCGCCGCTGCCTGCGCGAGGCAGCACCGGCGGCGCGAGCCCGGTCCCGCCTGACCGACGCGCCGTACAGCGACTCACCGAACAGCAACATCTGTCCGGCGATCTCCGCCGCCCTCGCATGGCCCTGCGCGCTCAGCTGCTCGTACAACCTGAGCGCCTGCGAAAAGTGCCGCCGCTCGTACGCGGTTCGCGCGCATTGCTGAAGTCTTTCCAGCGCACGATCGGCCGTCGGCACTGCGGACAGAGTGGAACCTTCCAGGGAAGAAGGCACTACCTTCATCGTTGGCCTCCTGACCTTCCTCTCGAGTCGAGAGGTGACCCGCCAGACAGCGGGAAAGGAGGACACGCGACGCGACCGCGCGCCAGAGCAGCGCGCTGTGGCCCGTACTGCGAAGGACGCGATGCCGGCCTCATGCTCACCTCCAGCGTCCCCGTTCGTGGAGACGTGCAGGCAAGGTAGGAGGTCGGCGTTATTTCCGCGTTATTCGCCCGCGGCCCGGCGGGCAGGTCAGCGTGTGGCGCCAGCCATTGCGGCGCCCAGCAGCGCCCGGTTGAACCGGTTTCGGTTCAGGAAGCTGTCGCGGAACGGCTCGGGCACGTGATAACGGGCCACCGTGTTGATCCAGTCCACGCCCTCGCGCAGGGCTTGCCGCGCCAGCGTCTCGTCGACATCGCGTGCCGCCTCGTAGGCCAGCCACCACTGCGCGCCACGGTAGACGACGGGCAGGGTGAAGCGGCGCATCAGCTTCAACGCCGCGGCCACCTCGGCCACGACCTCCCTCGCCCTGGCGCCGGCACGCCAATCCCGCCGCCAGATGCGCGAGAAGCGTGTGGCCCATGTGTCCCGAAGCGGACGCAGCGCTGCCGATTCCTCGCGCGCTGCGAACGTCGTCCGGACGCGGCGTGATCAGGATGCGCATCAGCGTGATTACCCAGCGATACGCCTCCTCGTTGACCTCGGCGGCCGACGCCTCGCAGACTCGCATCGCTGCGTCGGTCGCGTCGCCCTGCAGCCAGACGATCTGCAACCGGTGCAGGTCGAACAGCAGCCGCTGCCTGCGGTTGGCCTCTTCGATTGCAAAGCAGCTCCGCACCGGCCAGGCTGCGCTGAGCCCGCTGCGGCTGGCCCAGTTGAGCCCAGACGAGCGCTTCGCCGGTAAGCGCGCTGCGGGCCCACGCCGCGTTCACGGTGTCCTTCTGCGCGAGCACCGCATCGCGAGCGGCGATCGCCTCGCGGTAGCGCCCCAGGTAGCAAAGCGCGTCTGCCAGGCTGTTGCCGAGGAACCAGGCGAAGGTCGAATCGGGCGAATCCGCCACCAGCAGCTGCGCCTCTTGCAGGCGGTCGCAGGTCTCCTGCAAACGGCCGGCAGCCTGCGCGATGTTGGCGGCGACCTGCAGCACGCCGGAAATCATGCGCTTGCGGCCGACCTCGCGCGCGATCTGCAACGCAGCCACGATCTGCTGCTCGGCGAGCGCGAGCTGACCGGTGTAGAAAAGGGCACGCGCGTAGTCGGAGTGGAACCAGCCGCGAAACTGGAGGTCGGCGTGCTCGCGCATCGGCAGTTCGATCAACTGCAACTGCTCCAGTGCTTCGACGCGCGGTGACCAGAAACACCGAGGCCAGGGCAAAGCGCAGTTCGACGACCCGCAGCGGCGTGGCTTCGTCGATCAGATCCGGATCCGACAGCATGCCCTGCGCAGATTCAATGGCACGCGCGGTCTGGTCCAGTTCCGCGAGAACGAAGGTCCGCGAAGCAGATGCGTAACTGCTCATCGGCGCTTGCCGCGTTGGCCTGCATGCGATCGAGCAGCGCCATCTTCTCCTCGCCGCTCGCCCGTTCGCGCATCAGATCGATCAGCAGGAACTGCATCTGCAGCGCCTCGCGTCGCTGACCGGAGGCCTCGGCCAGAGCAATTGCACGCTCGATCAGTGAGCGCGATTCGGCAAACGCGCGGCGGCCTCGGCCCGCCTGGCTGCCGCGTGCAGGTGCGGCACCGTCCGCGCAGCATCACCTGCCGCGAGCCAGTGCTCGGCCAGCCGCGCCGGTTCGCCGGCCTGCCCTCCAGGGCATCGTGATCGCCCGGTGCGTGTGCCGAGCAATGGCCTCCGGCACCGAGCGTCGCGTGGCCTCGTAGATCAGATCATGGGCAAACGCTTCTCCGCGCAGGACCTGCGGCCTCGAGTTCGCCCCACGAATCGGCCAGCGCAAGTGCCGGGGTTTGCAGCACGTGCTCGGCAAGGGCCGCGCTGAAGTCCGATCCCGCGAGCGCCGCCACGCGGGCCAAGGCAAGCGCGCCTGCGCTGAGTTGCTTGAGGCGGCGCGCGATCAGTGCCCCGACGCTGACCGGCGCCGGAAGCTGGCCCTCGCCAAGGGGCCGACCGCTCGCCAGGGCTTCCTTCAGCGTCTCCAGCGCGAACAGGCGGATCGCCGCCAATACCGCCGGTCAGCCAGGCGCAAGGCCGACTGCATGCGGAACACCGAGCGAGTCGACCAGTTCGGTCATCTGCGCTTCGGTCAGCGGCTCCAGTTCGACCAACTCGAGCTGATTTGCATCGATGAGCGCATTCCGCAGCACCATGGCTGCTGGGTCGCCTTCGGCCTGTCGCTGCGAGTAGCCCCAGCGCAGGCCGGACAACGCATCGTCCACTGTCAGTGCTTGCAGCATCTCGACGCTGGCGGCATCGGCGAAGTGCAGGTCATCGAGGATTGCGCCGCGCAAACCGTCCGAACACGCGCGCTCGAGCAGGCTGACAATCGCTCTTTGCAGGGCAAGCCGTTGCCCTTCGGCGCTGCGCGCACCGGCGCCCATCTCCGGCAGCACGCGCGCCAGTTCGTCTCGCGGAGCCGCGTCGACGGCCCGTGGCCAGGCGTTGATCACGACCCGCAGCAACCGCGCCAGCGAAGCGTAGGAAATCCCGCCGTCGCCGGGCCGCGCGGCCGCGCAGGCGACATGCTCGGCTTCGCTCCTGAATTCCGCGAGCAGGCGCGACTTCCCCAGGCCGGGCTCGCCCAGGGACGAGAAGACGCGCCCGTCGCGCCACGCGCGAAGCAGCGCCTGCAGTTCGCGGTCCCGCCCCACCATGTGGGGCGGCCGAAGCACAGTGACGGGCACCTCGCCGG
>CAWKAP010000002.1:0-398213 GCA_963847675.1 uncultured beta proteobacterium | reverse complement strand
GTTGGCGCCGACCGAAAACTGAGCCACTTTTGAGGGTTGTGCCGACCGAAAACTGAGCCAGGTGTTCAACCTACCCTGCTGCATTTTTGTGCAGCAGAGGAAGAGGAGTGATCACCATGGACATGATTGGCAGGATCCGGCGTTTGCATCGCCGGAAGAGGAAGTCGGAGCGCGAGATTGCGCGCATCACGGGGCTGTCGCGCAACACGGTGGCGAAGTGGCTGCACGGCGAGGTCGATGGCCCGCCGAAGTACCGGCGGGGCGAGCGGCCGAACAAGCTCACGGCATTCCACGAGGCGCTCAAGCAGGCGCTTGAAGGCCGACGCCCGGCGACCCCGGCAAGAGCGCCGCACGGCCAAGGCGCTGTACGCGCGAGATCAAGGCGCTCGGGCTACGACGGCGGCTACAGCCGCGTCACCGACTTCATCCGGGCCTGGCGGCAGGCCGAAGGCCAGGCGGTGTCGGCCCATGCCTTCGTGCCGCTGGCCTTCGAGCTGGGCGAGGCGTTCCAGTTCGACTGGAGCGAGGAAGGGCTGGTGGTCGGTGGCATCTACTACCGGGTGCAGGTCTCGCACATGAAGCTGTGCGCGTCGCCGGGCCTTCTGGCTGGTGGCCTACCCGAGCCAGGGCCACGAGATGCTGTTCGATGCGCACACCCGCAGCTTCGCCGCGCTGGGCGGCGTGGCCCGGCGCGGCATCTACGACAACATGAAGACCGCGGTGGACAAGGTCAAGAAGGGCAAGGGCCGGATCGTCAACGCGCGCTTCGCCGCGATGTGCGCGCACTACCTGTTCGACCCCGACTTCTGCAACGTCGCCTGCGGCTGGGAGAAGGGGGTGGTCGAGAAGAACGTGCAGGACAGCCGTCGGCGCATCTGGATCGACGCGGGCCAAGCAGCGCTTCGGCTGCTTCGCCGAACTCAATGCCTGGCTGGGTCAGCGCTGCCGGGCGCTGTGGGACGAGGTCCGCCACCCCGAGCACGAGCAGTTCAGCGTGGCCGAGATGCTCGAGCACGAGCGGCCGCACCTGATGCCGATGCCGGCGCCGTTCGACGGCTACGTCGAGAAGCCGGCGCGGGTGTCCAGCACCTGCCTGGTGTCGGTGGCGCGCAACCGCTACTCGGTGCCGTGCGAGCTGGTCGGGCAGATGGTCAGCACGCGGCTGTATCCCGGGCAGCGTGGTCGTCGTGGCCGACGACAGCGTCGTCGCCGGTCACGACCGGCTGAGCGACGCCGGCGAGACCCGCTACGACTGGCAGCACTACATCCCGCTGCTGCAGACGGAAGCCCGGGGCGTTGCGCAACGGCGCGCCGTTCGCCGACCTGCCCGAGCCGCTGCAGCGGCTGCGCCGCGGCGCTGCTGCGCCACGCCGGGCGGCGACCGCGTGATGGCGCAGGTGCTGGCCATCGTGCCGACGGCCGGGCTGGACGCGGTGCTGGTGGCGGTGGAGCTGGTGCTGGAGACGGGGCCGCCCGGCAGGGTGAGCGTCGAGCATGTGGTCAACGTGCTGGGCCGGCTGAACGCCGCGCCGGCGCCGCAGAGCGCGGCGACCACGCTGCAGGTGACGCTGGCGCCGCTGGCCAACACGGCGCGCTACGACCGCCTGCGCGCCGACAGCGCCGCCGGCGCCACCGCCGAGGAGGTCAGCCATGCGCGTGACGTGACGGTCGAACTCAAGGCCTTGCGCCTGCACGGCATGGCCGGCGCCTGGGCCGATCTGGTCGAGCAAGGCACGAACGCCGGGCTGGACACCTCGCGCTGGCTGATCGAGCACCTGCTCGCAGGCCGAAGGCACGGACCGCGCGATGCGCTCGGTCAGTCACCAGATGCATGCGGCGAGGTTCCCGGTGCACCGCGACCTGGCGGGCTTCGACTTCGAGGTCTCGCCGGTGGATCGCAAGCTCGTCGAGCACCCTGGCCACGGCGGCCTTCACCGACGACGCGCACAACGTCGTGCTGGTGGGCGGACCTGGCACGGGCAAGACGCATCTGGCCACCGCCATCGGCGTGTCGGCCATCACCCGGCACGGCAAGCGGGTGCGCTTCTACTCGACGGTCGATCTGGTCAATGCGCTGGAGCAGGAGAAGGCGCAGGGCAAGGCCGGGCGCATCGCGCTGAGCCTGCTGCGCATGGATCTGGTGATCCTCGACGAGCTGGGCTACCTGCCGTTCAGCCAGGCCGGCGGGGCGCTGCTGTTCCACCTGCTCTCCCGGCTGTACGAGCACACCAGCGTGATGATCACGACCAACCTGGACTTCGCCGAATGGTCCAGCGTGTTCGGCGACGCGAAGATGACCACCGCGTTGCTGGACCGGCTCACGCACCACTGCCACATCGTGGAGACGGGCAACGAGTCGATCCGCTTCAGCCACAGCACGGCCGCGGCCAAGAAGCGGATCACGGCGCGTGAGCAGGCACGCAAGGGCATCAAGACCGAACCCAAACCGGACGCGATCTGAATGGCGGCCGCGCGGGGAAATCCGCTCCGGGCTACGCCCTGCGCGGCTTCCCCCGCGCGATCAACACACCACCGAGGAGGCAAACAAACCCGCCCAACGACCTACACTTATCCACAGCCGACCGCCCCAAAGTCGGCTTCCACCCCTGGCTCAAAATTCGGTCGGCACGGTGGCTCAGATTTGGATCGGCGCGGACAGTCGGCGCTCTTTATTTCCGTTCTTGAGAGACTTGGCTCAGTGCCGCAGGATTTAAGATTTCCAGTTCCCGGCGCCCGCTCCCCGGCGCTGCGGTCGGCCGGGGCGACCGCCAGTCCGCCGGCGCCCATCTCATCGTTGATACGACTTGACGGGGCCGCGAGAAAGGCGTCAACTGAATGCGTCGGGTGGATGACTCCGTGAACATGTAAGGAGGGCAGACCTATCGATGAATCCTCCGGAACCCAGACCTTGAAGCGGCGACCACAGGCCGGCACACGCCACGGTGAGTGGCGGCAGATAGCCCTGCGAAGTCCTCGCGGGGCTTTGCGTTGGAAGCGCTCGGCGGTCACCAGTGCACACGCAGGGTGACGCTTGTCTCGATCTTCTCTCGACGCGAAGCCGGCAGTCGCGCAGCAGGTCCGCCAGCCTTTGCAACTGCGGTGCCTCCGGCGGTCCAGAGGCAAAGGCGCTCCAGGCCAACCGACACGACGTGTGGCCGCGTCCCGCCTGCTCGGCAATTGCCGCCAGTGCTGCGCGCTCGTACCGCTCGATACGCCGTGACGTCTCGGCGCGCGACCGCCACAGATGCGCCGCTGGCAACAAGACCGCCGACAGCAGTGGCGATGACCACCCGTTCAGGCTCTCCTGAGCCGTGGCATAGCCAAGTTCAAGGTGGTCGATGGTGACTCGGCGAACCACGTCGACGACCCTATCGACGTCTTCCTCGCTCTCGACCCGCGGTACCGCGGCGACGGAAAAGCCGAGCGCGGCGAAGATCCGACAGGCCCAGCGCAACCCAATGCGCTCCGGCATGCTCCAGCGCTTCGACAAGTGCTTGGTCGTACATGCGTCCGATGCGGCCGAACGCTACCGGGATCTGCAATGGCTCCAGGGGGATTCGCGCCGACGTTTCTCCACGGTCCGCGGCCTCGATCAGGCTACCTGCTGCGGTCTCGTTGACGAGCCGTAGCGCGGCGCTGGCAAGAACCGCGATCTTTCGCGCCTCGTCTGCCGAGTCAAGCATCGTTCCGCCAAGTCAATTCCGCGGCCATTGCCGAATCGTCGATTGCCTCCGACAGCCTTGTGCTGTCGACGACGTCGGTTAGCAGCAGGGCTCGAATCTCGCACATGGCGCAAATGATGCCCTGTGCGACCCGATCGCAGCAAAAAAAAGCACTCTCATCGAAAGACTGCCTTGACGTGAGCTGCTCCATTGACCGGTCGCCTGAAGACCGTACGCCGCTGGCCGCAGGCAGTCGTCAGGGCGAGGCCGGCGACATGCCAAAGGGATCGCAAAGGCTCACAGCGTCCTGGACTCATCGGCGAGGGGCAGGGGTCGGTCGCGACCAACGCTTCCATGGTCGGCATGCCCAAGGTCAGCAGGAACATGTGACCGAGATCGTGATGCGGCCGTCGAAGCGACGCAGGAAGCCACGGCCCGGGCGGAAGCATGTCGTGACGACCCATGCGCCATGGCGGTGTCCTCCCCAGCCCGCCAGCGGCCGGTCACCAGCTGCCGGAACTGCCACCGCCACCGAGCCGCCGCCACCCGAGAAGCCGCCGACCCCGGACGACGACCACCTCGAGCCCCCGCGGCCCGAGGTCTCGTGAAGCCACCGACTTCGCCTTGCCCTTGGTCTTCAGGTCCTGCTTCGCCTTTTCGTACCAGGCGCGTGCGGCTGAGGATCAGCTTGGCGATCGGATAGCCGATCACGTAGGTGCGCCAGCAGGACCAGCGCGCCCTTGCACGCCGACGATAATGATCGGGAACATCGCCCAGAACGGGATCAGGAACACGTACAGGAACCAGCCCACGCCCGGCGTCATGACGCCGATGAACGTGAACAGCCCGATGATGCCGAAGATGAACGCGCCGAGCAGGATGCGCATCGGCCACGGAGAGTCGGCCTCGTTGAAGCGCATCGAAGCTGAAGTCCGAGCCGGCGGCGTCCCGGGAGCCCGGCCGCCGGCTCTGCGCCGCCCTCGAGTCGGGCGACGATCGCGTTGACGCCCGTCTCGACCCCCCGTCGTAGTCGCCGGCCTTGAATTGCGGCGTCATCCGTTGCGGATGATGCGGCCGCTGATCGCGTCGGTGCAGCGTGCCCTCGAGACCGTAGCCGACCTCGATGCGCATCCTGCGGTCCTTCGGGCACGACGATCACCAGCACGCCGTTGTCCTTGCCCTTCTGGCCGAGCTTCCAGTTTCGAAAACCCGCGCGTACTCCTCGATGCTCCCGGCGCGATCGTCGGCACCGTCAGCACCACGACCTGATTGGTGGTTGTCTGCTCGTGCGCCTTCAGCCGGCCGACAACGCGTCGCGCGTGGCCGGCGCCAGGATCTCGGCGTCGTCGACCACGCGCCGGACAGGAACGGCACGTCGGCCGCCTCAGCACGGTGCGGCGCCCAGGGCCACGACCAGCCACCAGCAGCACAGCGGCGAGCGGGCGCAGCGCGATCATTGTCGCCTCGATCGGCCGGTCACCGAAGGTGGCGCCGCTGCCGCGCGCAGATGCCTTTGCGGCCGATCAGCTCATAGATGGCGTCCAGCCCGGCCAGCACCGCCTCGCCCCGGCGCCCGGCGCGCGATGGCGGGGCCATCCGCGCGATCGCCTCGTCCCATTCCTGCGCCGAACCTGCCGCCCGCAGCGCGGTGTCGGCGTGGATGACGACCGCGCCGCTCGAGGAAGGCTCACCGGCAGCAGTGATCGCCGTCCGCTCGCGGGTGTCGAACAAACCCCAGTCAAGGAACTGCGCCTTCGCGCACCTGCTGCGTCTCCAGGGTGACGCGTCCTTCGTGCAGGAACAGCCGCGTGACGGCCGGCACGAAGACCGCCGCCAGCGCACAGGCGGCCGCGGCACCGAGGACAGCCAGCACCGGCGTCAATACCCGCGCCGCGCCGGTCCACGCGGGTTCTGCAAGGTCAGCCATGGCGACGATCAGTCCCGCAGCCGCGGCGCCGAAGGCAAAGGCCTTCCACACGGCCTCCGGGTAGTCGTCCGCCTTGCGCGCGACGAGTGTGACGACCTCCAGGCCACGCTCGGCCTCGAGCTTCGCCACGCGCGCCTCGATCGCGGCGGCTTCGGTCGGCGTCAGCAGCATGGGTCGTCGGTCGGAGAACGGCTGAGGTTAGCTTCAATGTCGACAATGAAAAAGACCCGCGGGGCCTTGCGGCTCGACGGGTCCTTTGTTGCCGCTTCGCGGCGCACGGCACGGATGCCGTGCATCTTGGTGCTTCCGCGCCTTCGCGTAGTCGGATCGATCACCCGGGTTGGGCGCGGGCGTGCAAGGAAGCAAAGTCATCGTGCTCCCGACGGCGGGGTGCGCAAGGCGCTGGGGAGTACGGAGATGAGCCCGCTACCGGTGCGCCGGGCTGCCGTGGACGTCAGGTCCCGCCGGCCCTGGGCGGCAGAGATCGTTAAGGGTTGTGGGACGCCTGCCCGCGAAGCGAGATGCCGCGTCGAGCGGGGGTGATCCGAGGGCAGGTGTCGCACAAGCCTCGAGGGAGGAAACCGCGGCATGTGCCGTGGTGCCGAGCGCAGGCTAGGCGGCTATGGGGATTTGAGCCCGGCAGGCAAGTTGGCGATGGCCTCAGCCGTGGCGAATCGATCGGGCACGGCGATCGCACAGTTGCATCGAGGTCGATGAAGGCCGGTGCTTCGGTGGGTCGACGTGCGTTCGGCGCCACGATGGACTGGCTGGGCCACAGCGCTCCCGCATCGACGCTGGCTTGAGAAGGTCGATGAGGCGAATCGGCGTTGGTGCAGGCTGCTGTTCATGCCGCTTGCGCCCGGGGCGGCGCACGAATCGTCTGGCGGCCGACGAAGACTTCGACGATGAGCATGGCGCCGCCGCAGTGCCGGCAGACGAAGCGCGGCAGCGCGGCATCCCGCTCGCCATCACCTTCCTGCGGTGGGCCGTGCGGCGCGGGCGTGACGTCGAGCAGTGCGCGTGCGATCGCCAGCTTGGCGGTGCGCGCACCGTTGGCCAGCAGCCCGTAGTGGCGGATGCGGTGGAAGCCGCCGGGCAGCACATGCAGCAGGAAGCGGCGCATGAACTCGGTGGCGGCGAGCGTCATGGTCTTGTGGCGGGCGCGTCGTCCCTTCGTGCGATAGTCCTTCCAGCGGAACCGCACGCCGTGCTCGTCCATGCCGAGCAGCCGGCTGTTGGAGATGGCCACGCGGTGGGTGTAGCGCGACAGGTAGGCCAGCACCGCTTCGGGGCCGGCGAAGGGACGCTTGGCATACACGACCCACTCGCAGGCGCGCAACGGCGCCAGCCAGCGGGCGAAGGCGGCGGCATCGGCGAGCGCCGCGTGCTCGCCGAGGAAACGCAACCGGCCGGCACGGTGTGCGTGTTCGAGTTCCTCCAGGAAGCGGCGCCGGAACAGGCGCGAGAGCACGCGCACCGGCAGGAAGAATCCCGGTCGACACCCCACCCATCGTCGGCCGTCGGCGGAGATGCCGCCGCCGGGCACGATGCCGTGCACGTGCGGGTGATGCGTCATCGCCGAGCCCCAGGTGTGCAGCACCAGGGTGGCGCCGATGCGCGCGCCGAGGTGCTTCGGATCGGCGGCGATGCGGATCAGCGTCTCGGCGGCGACGTCGAACAGCAGGCCGTAGAGCGCCGCCTTGTTCTGATACGCGATCTCGGCGATCGGCGCCGGCAGCGTGAAGACGACGTGGTAGTACGGCACCGGCAGCAGATCGGCCTGCCGCGCCTCGAGCCAGCGCTGGGCGGCACTGCTCTGGCATTTCGGGCAATGCCGGTTTCTGCACGAGTTGTAGGCGATCTGGTCGCTGCCGCAGCCTTCGCAGCGCAAGACGTGTCCGCCCAGCGCCGCGCTGCGGCACTGTTCGATGGCCGACATCACCTTCAGTTGGCCCAGGCTCAGGTGGCCGCGCTGGGCCTCGCGCCAGGCCGCTCCGTACTGCTGGAAGATGTCGGCGACCTCGAGGGCGGGCCGTCCCACCCGGCGCGGCCTACGGCGGCGGCAACTGCTCCAGGGGGCCGATGACCTCGCGCAGCAGATCGGTGGCCACGTGGGTATAGATCGACGTCGTCTCCAACTTGCGGTGGCCCAGCAGGACCTGGATCACCCGCACGTCGACCTTGCGCTCGAGCAGATGGGTCGCAAAGCAGTGACGCAACGTGTGGGTGGTCACGCGCTTGTTCAGCCGCGCGGCGTCGGCGGCCTCGTGCACTGCGCGGTTCAGTTGCCGGGTGCTCCACGGGTCGGTGGGATCAAGGCCCGGGAACAGCCAGCCGCCCGGCCTGATCTTGCCCTGGGCATGGCCCACACGCCACCACGTGCGCAACCGCTGCAGCAGCACCGGGCTGAGCATGGCGTAGCGGTCCTTGCGGCCCTTGCCCTGCTCGACGCGCAGCGTCATGCGCTGGCCGTCGACGTCGGTGACCTTCAGGCCGACGACCTCGCTGGCGCGCAGCCCCGCGCCGTAGGCCACCGACAAGGCCACCTGAT
Source organism: uncultured beta proteobacterium (assembly GCA_963847675.1). Classification (GTDB taxonomy): domain Bacteria; phylum Pseudomonadota; class Gammaproteobacteria; order Burkholderiales; family Burkholderiaceae_F; genus JADJWR01. Next base: position 390,073 of record CAWKAP010000002.1, on the reverse strand, counting down.
GCTTGACGTTGTGCGCCGCCGCGATCAGGCGCGAGACCTCGTGCACGCTGAGCACGACCGGCAATGTGCGCGGCACCTTCACCGGGCGCATCCGCGCCATCAACTCGCGGCGGTCGAGCGTGACGTCGAAGAAGAACTTCACTCCGGTGATCGTGGCGTTCAGCGTGATGGGCGAGGTGCCCGTGTCCACCAAATGCAGTTGGAAATTGCGCAGGTCCTCGACCGTGGCCGTATCGGGCGAGCGCTTCAGGTACGCCGCCAGCTTGCGCACGGCGCGAACATAGGCTTCCTGTGTCCTGGGCTCCAGCTTGCGCATGCGCATGTCGTCGAGCATGCGCTGACGCAGCGGGGAGACCGATTGAGTCGTCGAGTCCATGGTTGCCGCTCCTGTCGGTGAACGAGGCAGATTGCCTCGCTCGCCAACATCGCAGAACCCGCAGCGCAACGAACTACCCCAGACCCCCGCAATCGGCTACCGCGCGAGCGGTTTAGTCCCTCGACCCACAGCGGTCCTCGATTGCTCCGGGAAGCAGTCACTCGAGGCAGTCCGCTAAGCGGTCGGCCGGCGGTGAGGGGGCTATTTCGCGTGGTCAGTTGCGGCCAACAACTTTGCGACAGCCACTTCATTCTTAGGGAGATCGTGCTGACGTGCAGCACGATCCCGGCGCGCAGGTCGCCCGCAATGTAGCTGGCGAGCGAGAGCATGCCAGGGAGCTGACTGCCGGGGCCGCCGGAATGGCGTACGCGGCTCATCCGCAATCGGAGTGTCGCGGGCATCAGTCACGTTCCAGCGGACACGCGCGTCGACGTTCATGCAAGCAGGCGCACTACGGCCAATCGTCCAGCCGGCCGGCATTCGTCGCACGTACCCAGCTGCCATCCGCAGCCACACCGCAATTTCGCCGCGCCGTCGCCAGCCGCTAGTAGCGGCGCCAGGCACCTCCTAGTGTGCAGCCGGCCGCAACCCGCGATCAAACGCACCGCGGCCGGCCCTACCACCCAAGTTCAAAGGAGTTGTCATGGCCAGCAAGCGCAGCAACCGGAACCGAGTTACCGTGCGACACCACTCAGTCGTCCTTCCCATGTTCATCGCCGCGTCAGCTGCAGCTTTTGTTCTTGCCGCCTGCGGTGGCAGCGCGAATGACGCCACTTCTCCCGCCGAGGTCCTCGGCGCAGGATCGAGCGGCCGGACGATCGCGATCACGCCCGGCAGCGACGTGATCGCGTACTGGAGCCAGATCGCGAGCAGCACCGTCAATGTTCCCGCGGCGGCCACCGGCACCCCGCAGGAGCGGCGCCCGGTCTACAACCTCGACCTCGCGACGGTGCACGTGGCGATGTTCGATGCCGTGAACGCCATCGATGGCTCGTACCAGCGCTTCGCCGCGGAACCGACAACCGCCACGGCCGGCGCCTCCCTCGAGGCCGCGGCCGCCGCCGCCGCCTATTACGCGCTCAAGGGCCTGTTCCCCAATCGCACCGCGCAGTACCAGGCCGCCTACGACAGCTACGTCGCCGCTTTGCCGAATGGCGACGAGAAGACGCGCGGCCTGCAGATCGGCCAGGAGGTTGCCACGCAGATCGTCGCACTGCGCGCCGACGACGGCCGCTTCACCCCGGTGACTTACACGCCGACGAACCTGCCCGGACGCTTCCGCGGTACCAATCCGGTCAATACGTTCATGCCCTTCGTGCGCCCGTTCACGCTCCACAGCGCTTCGCAGTTCCGCGCCGACGGGCCGCCGCCGCTCGCCAGCGTCGAATACGCCGCCGACGTCAACGAGACCAAAGCGCTGGGCGCTGCCAACAGCACCGTGCGCACCGCGGAACAGACCGAGATCGCCCGCTTCCATACCGAGCCGCCGCCACTGTTCTTGTCGCGCAACCTGCGCATCTTCGCCACCGCGGACCGCGGCATTGCAGAGAACGCCCGCACTCTGGCGGCCCTGTGGACCGCGCACGCAGACGCGATCATCGCCTGCTTCGAAACGAAGTACCACTTCGACTTTTGGCGGCCGACCAGCGCGATCCAACTCGCCGACACCGACAACAATCCGGCAACCGACCCCGATCCGTCCTGGACACCCGTTGTGCCGACGCCCAATCACCCCGAGTACCCGGCCGCGCACGGGTGCACCGCCGGGTCGGCGGCCGAAGTGCTGCAGCAAGTCTTCGGCACGAAGAAGCTGGCGTTCGACTGGAGCAGCAACGTCACGGGCACCACGCACCACTTCGAGTCGACCGATGACCTTACCAAGGAGATGCAGCTCGCGCGCATTGCCGGCGGGATGCACTTCCGGACGTCGACGGTCCATGGCGAGGTCTTGGGCATGAAGGTCAGCAAGTGGGTCCTCAGGAACCACTTCCAGCCGGTGGTGCGCAGCAGCAACGCCAACTAAGAGGTCGCCGCGAGGCATTGCCGGGCGCGGCTGCGCGCGAACCGCAGCGGCCGCCGCCCGGCGGTAGCCGTGCCGCGGCCTGCGGCATTCGTCGGTGCGCCTGCCGGTGATCGTCGCCACCACGGCATTGACTGCGCGAAGCACCCGGAACAATCTGCCAGCAACGAAAGCGAGCGGCATGAGCCGCCCAGACGATGACCAACCGAAACTCGGCCGGTGCCAATGTTCGAGCCTGGTTGGCGGCCGCGCGTGGCTGGCTCGCAATGCGCGCCCGCGTCCTGCTGCCGACCGCGCTCGTGGCGCTGCTTCTGTCTAGCCAGCTGCTATTCCAGTCCGGACTGCTCGACTTCTGGTCGCCGGCCGACGTGCTCATCGCCTGGCTTCAATACCTGGCCGAACTGTTCGGCATTGCTGCGGCCATGGTCGCAGCCTACTGGTTTGTCGACGCCGCGATCGAGCGCCGGTCACGCTTGCGGCGGTGGCGCCTGCTCTGGATGGCCGCCGCCTTTCACGTTGTCGCCTTCGGAAGTCTATGGGTGATGACGATGGCCAACAGCAGAGCAGCCTTGCCGCCGCTGATCGGGCTGGTGTTGACGCAGGCCACGCACTTGGCCTTGATCGGCACGCTCATGGTGGTCATGGACATGCTGTGGCAGAAAGCGCGGCGCGCGGACTCGGAGGCCGCGGCGCTCGCCTCCGGCGGCGCCGCCCTGGCGCGCGAAGAGCGCGAGCTGCAGCTGCGCTTGCTCCAAGCGCAGATCGAGCCACATTTCCTGTTCAATACGCTCGCCAACGTCCGCCGCCTCTACCAGCTGCATCCCGACCAGGGCGCGCAGATGATGGACAGCCTCAAGCGTTACCTGCGGGCGGCGCTGCCGAGCGTGCGCCGCGTCGATGCGACGCTCGCCGACGAACTCGCGCTGGTGCGGTCCTATCTCGAGCTGCTGCGCATGCGGATGGCCGAACGCCTTGTCTTCACGCTTGACGTCGATGCCGGCCTCGGGGCGACGCCGTTCCCTCCGACGATTGTTGTCACGCTCGTGGAGAACGCGATCAAGCACGGGCTCGAGCCGTCGGAACACGGCGGGCGCATCGAAGTGCGTGCGCAGCGAGTCGGCGAAATCCTCGAGGTAACCGTCCGTGACGACGGGGTCGGCCTGAGCGCGCAATCCACGCACGGGACGGGCGTCGGGCTAGCCAACGTGCGCCGCCAGCTAACCGGCCGCTACGGTGCCGCTGCGCGCCTGCTCCTGGAGCCACAGTCTCCCGGCTTCAGCGCCACGATCGAAATCCCGCTCGCCCCGGCGTGACCATGCCAACGACTAACTTGCCCGCACCTGCGGCTGCCGAGCACACCGGGCGAACCATGGTGGGAAAACCGCTTCCTTCGCGCGCGGCGCGATGGCGGACCGTGCAGCTGGCGGTGGCAGTTGCCGGCACCATGGCGTTTATCCTCCTCAGCGGCATCTACGCCGTTTATCCGGACATGACGGCGACCGATCGCTGGCAGATCGGATTCGAAATTCTAGGCGGGAAATTCGCCGGCGTCGCGCTGCAGGTGTTCGTGTTACGCGTCTTTGCACTGCCCTGCTCGGCGCCGCGCGCACAGCGCGTCCTGCGCTTCTTCGGCATTGTGCTGCTGGGCACTTTCGGCTATTCGGTTTTCCTCATTCTTCCCGGCGATCCGCCGTCGATCCGGCTTGGGATCATGGAGTCGAAGACGACGGGGGTCTTGTCGTCACTGTTCAATGCGCTGCTGACGGCGACCTTCTTCGTCTATCAGCACGCCGGGCAGGAAAAGAGCAAGGAGGCGTCGCGCCAGCTGCAGCAACTGCAGTGCGAACAGCGGGCTGCACGGCGGCGCCTCGTCGAGGCGCAGCTGCAGGCGATGCAGGCCCGCGTTGATCCGCAGATGTTCTTCGATGTCCTCGACCGCGTACAGCGCCTTTACGCGACAGATCCGCCGCACGCCGAGGCGCTGCTCGACGAACTCGCCGTTTTTCTGCGCGCCGCTCTGCCGCGACTGCGCAGCGCCTCCTCGACGTTGGGGCAGGAACTCGAGCTCGCGGCCTCCTACTTCCGGCTTCAGGCTTTGTGCGGCGGCGCGCCAGCTGCAGTGCGAATTACCTTGGCCGACGCTCTCGCGGCGCGCACGTTCCCGGCCGGCGTGATCCTGCCGCTTGTGGCCGGGGCGCAGACCGCGGCCATCAACGTGGGCGCGCAGCCCGGCGCCGGAGTGGACGACATTACGGTGTCGCTGCACGCCGAGCGCGCGCCTAGCCCGCGGATGCAAGCACAGGTGCGCGAGACGCTGGCTGCGCTCTACGGCTCGGCGGCCACGCTCGAGTGCTTTGACACAGCAGACAGGCACATCGAAACCCGCATCACCATCGCCCATGCCGCGACCTGATCCTGCACAAGACGCTCCGACAGCCATCGTCGCCGAAGACGAGCCGATGCTGGGCGGCGAAATCGTCGAGCACCTTGGCGCCCTATGGCCGCGGTTGCAGGTGGTCGCGCGCGCCGCCGACGGCGTCGCCGCCCTGCATGCAGTCGAGGAGCATGCACCAACGATCGCCTTCCTGGACATCCACATGCCACGCCTTAGTGGTCTCGAAGTCGCGCGGCAGATTTCTGGGCGCTGCCACGTAGCGTTCATTACGGCATTCGACCAGCACGCGCTTGAGGCCTTCGAGGCCGGTGCTGTCGCCTACGTAGTAAAGCCGGTCACCGCCGCACGCCTCCTGACGACTGTGCAACGGCTCAAGGCGCGCATCGCCGAGGCGCCGCCCGATTACAGGCGTCTGCTTGACCAGATCGCACCGCGGATCCAACGGCCGACCGCCGCGCCGTACTTACAGTGGATCAGCGCCTCGCGCGGCGCGGCGGTACGACTGATCACGGTCGACGAGATCCTGTACTTCCGCGCCGACAACAAGTACACGGTGGTCGCTACCGCCGACGCCGAGGCGCTGATCAGGAAGTCGATCAAGGAACTCGCTGAGGAACTCGATCCCACGATGTTCTGGCAGGTACACCGCTCGAGCATCGTCAACGTGCACGCGATCGACAGTGTCGTGCGCGACGACCGCGGCAACATGAACCTGCGCCTCAAGGGGCGTAGCGAAACGCTGCCCGTGGCCGAGCAGTACCACTACCTGTTCCGCCAGATGTAGCAGATCCACCTGAGGAGGCCCGACATGCACAGCAAGGACCGCTGCACCCGCACACTTAGCCGGCGCCAGGTCATCGCCCTGCTCGCCGCCTTTGGCGTCGGCCGCGAGGCCTTCGCGCAGGACGCAGCGCGCACGAACCCCCGCAGCTATAAGGTCGTGTTCGAAAACGACCACGTTCGCGTGCTCGAGTACCTAAGCCGCCCCGGCCTGGGCCTCTGCGGACGCGGCAAGCATTCGCATCCGCCGCACCTGAACGTGCTGCTGACCGACGCCAAGGCCAAGATCACCATGCCCGACGGAAAGACCTTTGTCGGCGAAAACAAAGCCTTCGATGTTTTCTGGGAGGGCGCGGTCACGCACACGGTCGAGAACATCGGCGGCAGGGGCGTACGCGCCTACATGGTCGAGCTCAAAGACCGCGACTGGCAGCCGAGCACGGGCTGAGCGTGGGCCTGAGCGCCGGCCAACCGGGTCCGGCGCTGTGGCCAACGGCCCGCTCGCCCGGAACCTGATCTGAACGAAAGTTCAACTCTGGCACGCGAGCACTGTGCGGTTCACCTTGATTCAGCGCTTCGGCAGGGCATTGGATATGCAGCCGCACGTTCACAGGCCCTTTCTGGATACAGGGTCCATGTCGAGCCGCCGCATGGTTCGAAACGGTTTTGCCGGTTGCCAGCGCCAAGGAGCTTCGGACTACCGCGCAGGACGAGCGCATCGACGCGTGTGTGGAACTTGCGGTCCGCTTTCTGGGCTGAGAACGCGTCTACTTCAAAGTCGGCTCATTGGCCGTTCTGCGAAGTCGACGGTCCGCTACCGGCGCGCGGTCCGGGGATCTGGAAACCTGAAAGACTGGCGTCCCGGCCACGGCCGCCACGGAGCGGCAGCTCGCCAGGTTTTCAGATTTCCAGGTTCCCAGGACCCCGGCCGCCCTTCCCCGGCTCGGTCGGAGCCCCGCGCGGCTCGGTCGCGGCCGTTGCCAGCGTTGCCTTTGCCGCGCCGATGTCGGCGTGTCTCGCAGCCCGAAGTCAACGCTACCGGGCGTTCAGCTGGGATGGACAGGCCGCATGTCCGGCCCGATGATCGCCGGGGGTTCAAGGGGAGAGCCAGTCAGCATGTCCTCGCTAGAGCCGGCGCAGCCTGTGCGGTCGCAGCGTGCCCGTGGCTATCTGCTTGCGGCCCTCGTTTGCGCGACGGCGACCTTCCTGGGCTTTGCGCCCACCTACTTCCTCAAGCCGTTTCTCTCGTCTCCCGAACTGCCACCACTGGTGCATTGGCACGGGGCGGCGTTCACCGCGTGGATTTTGCTCTTCGCGACCCAGACTTGGCTCATCGACCGGCGGCGCAGGGACCTGCATCGCCGCCTTGGCATCGGCGGCCTCCTGCTGGCCGCACTGATGGTGGTGCTCGGCATGCTGACCGCGATTGGCGCCGCACGCAGGGGCACTGCTGCCCCCGGCTTCGACGCAGCGGCGTTCATGATTGTGCCGGGCCTGTCGATCGCCCTCTTTGCGACCTTCGTCGCACTCGGCGCCGCCTGGCGCAGCCGCCCCGACTATCACAAGCGTCTGATGCTGCTCGCGACCCTGAGCATCATGGGCCCGGCTCTGGCGCGTCTGCCGGCACTGGCGGGACAGCCACCGAACGTCCCCCTCGGCGTGGCGCTGGTGACGTTGTTCGTGGTGGCATCGATCGCGCTTGACTGGCGCTCGCACCGCCGCCTGCACCCGGTGCTGCTATGGGGAGGTCTGCTGCTCATCGCCTCAGTGCCTGCCCGGATCGTCATTGCTCGATCAGAAAGTTGGACCGGGCTCGCCCAACGGATTGTGCAATCGCTTTGAGGCCCAACCAATTTGAAGCGGGCACTCGGGTTGCTCCGCGTGCGGGCCGCGGCCGTTGATGTCCGAACGACCGTTTCGGAGAATGCGGCGTTGAAGCACGGCCTCGCCTCAGTTGCCGCTTACGTCTCTGGGTCAGTCCTTGCATCCGACCAGTTTCGAGCCGGCATCGGACTGCAGCTGGCCGTTCGCGGGCCTTAGCAGGTCGTCATCAATCGGTCAGCGATCGGTGAAACTACGATCCAGCTGACGCAGAACGCGGGCCCGAGCGGACGTACGGTTCGAAACGAGGCGGACCGTCGAATCGGACGATGGCGAACCGACGGGAACGACGGCCGGGCGGCAACGCGGGACCCAGTCTTGGGTTCGGCATTGCGGTCGATCGTCCGGCTCTCAAAGCCCGATTGCCGTATCTTGTGCCAGTCTGACCGGCCCCATCCAGGGAAGGCAGGTCCCCAGCCCTGCCTCCGCTCTTGGAGCGGCCCCAACGCCCATCCCCCCAGCCCCGGAACTGGCGAATCGCCAGATCGAACCATGAACCGTCTCGCCGAAGAGGAGCTGACCTCGGCCGTGCTGGCCCAGTTGTCGAACTGCAAGGACGCTCGGCTGAAGTCCGTGATGGAGGCGCTCGTGCGGCACCTGCATCAGTTCGTCCGCGAAGTGGAGCCGACGCCGGACGAGTGGATGGCCGCCATCCAGTTTCTCACCCGTACCGGACAGATGTGCAACGACAAGCGGCAAGAGTACATCCTGCTGTCGGACACGCTTGGCGTGTCGATGCTCGTTGACGCCATCAACAACCGCAAGCCCGAAGGCGCGACGGAGTCGAGCGTGCTCGGACCGTTTTACCTCGAAGGCGCGCCAGAGGTGACATCCGGCGTCGACCTCGCGCCCGGAGAAGGACCGGGTGTTGTGGTGCGTGGCAGCGTCAAGGACACTCACGGGCGAGGCCTTCCGGGCGCGGTGCTCGACGTGTGGCAAACCGCACCGAACGGCCTGTATCACATGCAGGATGGCGACCAACCGGAGTTCCACCTCTGCGCCAAGGTCGTGGTTGGCAACGAGGGGCGCTATCAGTTCCGAACGCTAGAACCGGTGTCGTACGCCATCCCGACCGACGGGCCGGCAGGTGAACTGCTGCGTAGCTTGGGGCGGCATCCCTACCGCCCGGCCCACATTCACTTCATCGTCTCCGCGCCAGGCCACAAGCCAGTGGTCACGCAACTATTCACCCGAGGTGACCCCTACTTGGAGTCCGACGCCGTCTTCGGCGTCAAGGCTTCGCTCATCGCCGACTGCACGAGCCATGGCGACGAGTGGACGGTGGACTACGACTTCGTTCTCGAACCGCTGCCGGCGGCCTGAGCGGCGCCGCGCTCGCCTGCCAAGTGCCTGCGACCGCTCTCGGGCGGATTCCACCGCGTCTGTGGCGGGCTGCTTGTGGCCGGGTTGAGTCTGTCGAGCCGCGGGTGAAGGGCCACCCAATGCGATCAGGCCGCCTTGCGGCGCTGGTAGTACTCCGCGACTTTCGGATGGCCGGTCACGCGCTCGAAGTGTTTCACCAGCTGAGGTGCGACGGTGTCCACGAGACCCTTCGGAATGTAGTCCAGCACACCGGAACGCAGCCAGCGAATCAACATGGCGACCTTCAGATCCGCCACCGTAAGGTGCCGGTCAGCGAAGTACTCTCCGCCGGCTGCTTGCAGTCTCGCCTGGAACTGCTCCAGGTAACGCGTGATGTGACCTGCCGCAAGCTCTTCGCGCGCGATTTTCTTGGCGTCCTCGGGCAAGTCGATGGTCTGCGCGATCCGAGTGCTGATGTCCTCAGCCGCGTCCATCACCTCGTCGCACAGGAATGCCTGCAAATCGTCCTTTGGATACAGGCCGGTCAGCTTGCCGACGTAGCGATTGATGCTGTTGGACTGCGAAACCACCTCGCCGTCCACTTCCAGCGTGGGTAGCGCAAGGAACGGAGTCTTGTCGCGGAAAGCGGGCCAATCCTTACCCGCGATGCGGTGATCTTCGAACGCGATGCCACCAATGTGAAGCGCCAGACGCGCAGGCTCGCCGCGTCCGCCGTCGAAATCGAAGTAGGTCAGCTTGAGCTTTGCCATTTGTGGGTCCTCGGGATTATTGGGTCGTCCCTCGCAAGGGACTGCTTGCAAAGAAGGCTATCGCCCCCCTTTGAATCGTCTGCTCTGAGGCAAGTTAGCCCGAGCGATCAAGCGTCCGGCCGACTGCGGCACTCGCCCGACACAGCACGGCTGACCGCTGTTGCTGCATAGCGGCCCAAATCACATCCTCCAGCCGTGGTCGGCTCCTTGCCGGCGGAAGCCCGTGCCGCGTCAGCGCAAGCCGCCGGTGCGCATGCGCTCGGCGCGCCGGCGCAGCGCCTCGGCCGCAATCAGCAGCAGGCAGGCGAGCAGCACGAGCAGCGTGCCGGCAGCGGTGATCGTCAGGCTGATGTTGTCGTTGATGCCGGCGAACATCTGCCGCGGCAGCGTGCGCTGGCCGGGGCCGGTGAGCAGCAGGGCGACCACGACTTCGTCGAACGAGGTGGCGAAGGCGAACAGCGCGCCGGAGAACACGCCGGGAAAGATGATCGGCAGCGCCACCTTGCGGAACGCCAGCCACGGCGGCGCGCCGAGGCTGGCGGCGGCGTTCAGGAGGTTGCGGTCGAAGCCCGACAGCGTCGACAGCACGGTGACCAGCACGAACGGCGAGCCGAGCGCGGCGTGCGCCAGCATCAGTCCCAGGTAGCCATCGGTGAGGCCGACCCGGGCAAAGGCGAAGTAGACGCCGACGGCGACGATGACCACCGGCACCACCAGCGGCGACAGCAGCACCGCGAACAGCAGGCGCCGGCCCGGGAAGCGCGCGCGCCAGAAGCCGACGGCGGCGAGCGTGCCCAGCGTGGTGGCGATCAGCGTGGCGCCGCTGCCGACGATCAGGCTGTTCTTCAGCGCCGGCAGCCATAACTCCGAGGTGAAGAAGTCCTCGTACCAGCGCAGCGAAAGGCCGGGCAGCGGAAAGTGCAGGAACGAGCCGGAGGAGAAGGAAAGCGGCACGATCACGACGATCGGCGCGATCAGGAACACCAGCACGATTCCGGCGACGGTCCACAGCGCGTAGCGGCCGACGCGCTGGCCCGTGCTCTCGTAGGCGGGGCGCATCGTCTTCAGCCCATGCGGATCTTGTCGATGCCGACCAGCCGGTCGTACACGAAGTACATCGCGATCGTTGCCGCCAGCAGCGACAGCGACAGCGACGCCGCCATGCCCCAGTTGATCGTCTTGCTGGCGTAAAAGGCGACGAAGTAACTGAGCATCTGGTCATCCGGCCCGCCGACCAGCGCCGGCGTGATGTAGTAGCCGAGCGCCTGGATGAACACCATCAGCACGCCGGCGCCCACCCCGGGCAGCGTCTGCGGCACATAGACGCGCCAGAACGCCGCCAGAGGCCGGGCGCCGAGCGACAGCGCGGCGCGCATGTGCACCGGCGGGATCGTGCTTCATCACCGCGTACAGCGGCAGCACCATGAACGGCAGCAGCACGTGCGTCATCGCCGTGTACACGGCGGCGCGCCGGTAGAGCATCTCGAGCGGGACGTCGATGAGGCCGCCCTGCAGCAGCGCCGAGTTGATCACGCCCTCGTGCTGCAGCAGGACGATCCATGCCGACGTGCGCACCAGCAGCGAGGTCCAGAACGGCAGCAGCACCAGCACGAGCAGGACGTTGGCGGTGCGCGCCGGCAGCGTGGCGAGCACGTAGGCGAGCGGGTAGCCGAGCAGCAGGCACAGCACGGTGACTGCGGTCGAGATCGCGAAGGTGCGGCCGAGCACGCGAACGAAGATCGCCTCCTCGCGCGGCGCGCCGACGATGCTGCCCTCGGCGGTGCGCTTGAGATCCACTGCGGCGAGCAGGAACAGCGACGTCGTCGGTCCCGCGGCGCGCGCGATGGCGCCCCAGGTCCCGGTCTCGCCCCACTTGGCGTCGATGGCGAGCAAGGTGTCGCGCGCCGGCGCCTCGAGGCTCTCCGGCAGCTGCCGCCCCGTCGAGAACAGCAGTGAGCGGAAGCCGCTGACGTCGTAGTTGAGCCTGGTCGCCGCCGGCGCGAGCGTGCCCGCCTCGCGCGCGGCGCGCACGTCGTCGATCAGCGCGGCGAAAGTCGCTTCGTCCGGCAGCGCGCGGCCGTCCCAGCGCTTGATCTGCTGGGTGACCCGCGGCAGTGCCTCGGCAAGGTCCGTATCGACGAAGCTCTTCGTCAGCAGCGCGCCGATCGGCCCGAGGAAGGTCAGCAGCAGGAAGAGAAACAGCGGCGCCGTCAGCAGGACGGCGTTCAGCTTCTTCGCGCGCTCGGCCCGCGCCAGCTGGGCGGCGAGCGACGGCGGCGGCATCGCGGCGTATCGAGCGGGATCAGTGGGCCCCGCCCGCCGGCTGCCGCAGCACGGCCAGCCGGGCGAGGCGCGGGACGAGGCTCAGGCGCTCGCTACTTGGCCAGCCACGCGTTGAAGCGCTGGTTCAGCTTGTCGAGGTTCTCGAGCCAGAACTTGTCGCTCAGGTACAGCGACACCTTGAGGTTGGCCGGGTTGGTCGGCAGGTCGGGCAGGATGGCCTTGTCGACCAGCGCGGTGGCGGCGTTGTGCGTGATGCCGTAGGGGATCTTCGGCGGCAGGTTCTTCTGGTTCTGCGGATCGCTGACGAAGGCGAGGAACTGCTCGGCCTGCGCCTTGTTCGGCGAGCCTTTCATGATCACCCACGAGTCGATCGTGTACAGGCTGTCGTTCCAGCTCATCCTGAAGTTCTTCTTGTCGGTCTTGTTGGCGGCGGCGATGCGGCCGTTGTAGGCGGAGACCATCGCCGCCTCGCCGGAGGCGAGCATCTGCGGCGGCTGCGCGCCCTTCTCCCACCAGATCAGGTGCGGCTTCAGCTGCGACAGCTTGGCGAACGCGCGCTCGACGCCGGCCGGCGTCGACAGCGTCTTGTACACATCGCCCGGCGCCACGCCGTCGGCGATCAGCGCGATCTCGAGATTGGTCTTCGGGCCCCTTGCGCAGCGCGCGCTTGCCGGGGAATTTCTTGACGTCCCAGAAGTCCTTCCAGCTCTTCGGGCCGTCCTTGATCTTGTCGCCGTCGTAGGCGAGCACGAAGTTGTAGACGATCGCACCCACCCCGCAGTCGCTCACCGCATCCTTGAGGAACTTGTCCTTGCCGCCGAGCCTGGCCCAGTCGATCTTCTCGAACAGTCCCTCCTCGCAGCCGAGCGCCAGCTCCTCGCTTTCGACCTGCACCACGTCCCAGTTGTTGGCGCCGCCCTGCATCTTGGCGCGCAGCACGCCGATGCCGCCGTCCCAGCTCTCGTCGACCATCTTGACCTTGGTCTTCTCCATGAACGGCTTGAAGTAGGCCTCCTTCTGCGCGTCCTGGTAGGCGCCGCCCCACGACACCACCGACAGGTCGCGCGCCTGCGCCGCGGTACCGAGCGCCAGCGCGGCGCCGAGCGCGATCAGCAGGGTGTTGGCTCTCTTGTTCATCGTTGCTCTCCTCCTCGTACGTCGGCGTGTCTCACGCCGGAAAGATGAATGTACTCGCCGCCGGCCAGCGGGCGACGGCACGGCTGCCGGCCGGCGGTATCTCTGCGGCAAACTGGATCGGCACGCTGGCGACGATCTCGCCGACCGCGCATTTCAGCCGCGACCCGCACGTGGCCACCGAGAAAGATGGTTTCTTCGACCACGCCGGCCAGTTCGTTGTCCCGCGCGTCGGCCGCGGCGGCAGTGGTCACGACAATGCGTTCCGGCCGCACGGCGACGACGACATCCGCTCCGTTTCCGCAGCCGGTGGCGGCGCTGCCGCGCAGCGTGATGCCGTCGCTGACGCCGGCGACGCACGCGCCGTCGGCGCGCGCCTCGAGCAGCCGTGCGGCGAGGCGGTTGCTCTCGCCGATGAACGAGGCGACGAACAGGTTCGCCGGCTGCTCGTAGATCGTCTGCGGGTCGGCCACCTGCTGAATCCGGCCGTGATGGAACACGGCGATGCGGTCCGACATCGTCAGCGCCTCGGACTGGTCGTGGGTGACGTAGACGGTGGTGATGCCGAGCCGCTCGTGCAGGCTGCGCAGCTCGAGCTGCATTTCCTCGCGCAGCTGCTTGTCGAGCGCGCCGAGCGGCTCGTCCATCAGGATCAGCTGCGGCTCGAACACCAGCGCGCGCGCCACCGCGACGCGCTGCTGCTGGCCGCCGGAAAGCTGCCCCGGCAGGCGCGACTCGTAGCCGGGCAGGCGCACCATCTCGAGCGCGCGGCCGACCCGCTGCGCGGCGTCGCCCCGGGTCACGCCGCGCACCGACAGCGGGAAGGCGAGGTTCTCGCCGACCGTCATGTGCGGAAACAGCGCGTAGTTCTGGAACACCATGCCGAAATTGCGCCGATAGGGCGGCAGCCGCTCGATCGATTCGCCGCGCAGCCGGATGTGGCCGGCGGTGGGCCGCTCGAAGCCGGCCAGCATCATCAGCGTGGTGGTCTTGCCCGAGCCCGAGGGGCCGAGCAGCGACAGGAATTCGCCTTCGCCGACCTCGAGGTGGAGGTGATCGACGACGTTGGCCACGCCGTCGTAGGTCTTGCACACATCGTCGAAGACCACGAAGCTCAAGGCGGCGCTCCGGCGGCTGCGGTGGCCGTCCGCTACTGCAGTTGCTCGACGTAGCCCTCGGTGTCGCGCAGTGCCTGGGCGAAGCGCGCCAGCATCTCGTCGATCTGTGCCGGCTCGATGATCAGCGGCGGGCACAGCGCGACCGCATCGCCCAGCGCCCGCACGACGAGGCCGTGGGCGTGGGCGCGCTCCGCGAAGTGCGCCGCGACCGCCGCGGCGGCGGGAAACGGGGCCCTGGCCGCCTTGTCCTTGACCAGTTCGACGGCGGCGATCAGTCCCACGCCGCGCACCTCGCCGACGATCGGACTGGCCGCGAGCTTGCGCAGCCCGCCCTGGAACTGCGGCGCGAGGCTGCGAACGCGCGCGGCGATGTCGGTCTCGCGGTAGATCTTCAGCGCTTCGATCGCCACGGCCGCGCCGAGCGGGTGCGCCGAGTAGGTGTAGCCGTGGCCGAACGTGCCGAGCTTCGCCGAGTGCTCGGCGATCGGCTCGTAGACGTGCGCGGAGACCATCGTCGCCGAAAACGGCACGTAGGCGCCGGTCAGCGCCTTGGCGCAGCACGACGATGTCCGGGTCGATGTCGTACGTCTGGCTGCCCCACATCTGCCCGGTGCGGCCGAAGCCGCAGATCACCTCGTCGGCAATCAGCAGGATGTCGTGCTTCTTCAGGATCGGCTGCACCTTCTCGAAGTAGGTGGCCGGCGGCACGATCACGCCGCCGGCGCCCATCACCGGCTCGGCGATGAAGGCGGCGATCGTGTCGGCACCCTCCTTCTCGATCAGCTTTTCCAGATTGGCGGCGAGCCGGCTGGCGAAGGCTTCCTCGCTCTCGCCCGGCTGCGCAAAGCGGTAGTGGTGCGGACAGTCGGTGTGCACCACGCCCGGGCCGGGCAGGTCGAAGCCGGCGTGGATGTTCGGCAGCCCGGTGAGGTTTGCGGTGGCGATGCTCACCCCGTGGTAGCCGCGCGTGCGGGCCACGATCTTCTTCTTCTGCGGCCGGCCGAGCGCGTTGTTGTAGTAGCGGACCATCTTGATCGCGCTGTCGTTCGCGTCCGAGCCGCTCGTGCCGAAGAACGCGCGTGCCATCCTGCCGGGCGCGACCGCCAGCAGGTCGCGCGCGACCTCGATCGCCACGTCCGAGGTCTTGTGCGCGAAGCCGTGGTAGTACGGCAGCGTGGCGAGCTGCTTCGTCGCGGCGGCGATCAGGCGTTCGTTCGAAAAGCCGAGCGAGGCGCACCACAGCCCCGCCATGCCCTCGATGTACTCGCGGCCGTCGACGTCGTAGACGTGGATGCCGCGGCCGCGCGTCATGATCACGGGGCCTTTCGCCTCGTGCCTGCGCAGGTTGGTGTGCGGATGGATCGACTGCTGCCGGTCGAGTTCGGCCAGCGTGGTGGCGGTGGTCATCGTGTTGCGTCTCCTCGTGCAGGGTGCGGCGGTCGCCGCGAACTGCATTTTTCGGCAAGGATAGCGAGTCGGCCCGAACGACCACCGGCGGCCGAAGGCCGCCGGCGTTCAGTGTTCGCGCCCGTGGCAGAGCTTGTACTTCTTCCCGCTGCCGCACGGGCAGGGGTCGTTGCGGCCGACCTTCGCTTCGCGGCGGATCGGCTCCTTGACGCGAACCTGCTCGAACTGCACGTCGCGCCAGTGGTCGCGCAGGTCGTAGGCGGCGATCAGCGCGTCGGCGACCATGCCGTCGCGCGCGTCGGGCGCTTCGTCGGCGTCGTCGACCTCCGCGTCCTCGTCGTCCTCGGGCACCAGCGCGACGATTGCGTCGAGCGCATCGCTGACGAGTTCAGCCCCCGCCTCGTCTTCCTCGGCCGACTCCCAGTCGTCCTGCGTCAGGTGCACGGCATGCAGGAAGCCGCGCGCCCATAACTCGCCGTAGCGCGGCACGCGCGGGATCTCGCCGGCCTCGACCATCTGCGTTGCGACCTCGCTGTTCTCGTCCCAGTCGATCAGGAACGGCACGTAGGCGCGCGGGTCGTCAAGCCGCTCCACCGGCGCATTCAGCGCGGTGGCGATCTGGTTGTTCCGCCGCATCAGCAGCGTGAAGAAGCGCTGCGCTGTCTCGCCGTCGGGAAACGCCGGCTCCTCGTCGCCGAAGATGACGGGCACATACGCGCTCGGCAGCACGACGCGCGGGGCGCAGATCAGCCCGGCCAGAAAGCCGTCGAGCTGCTCCAGGTCCATCGTCGTTTCCGGCGCCCAGTCCGCGGCGAGCATCTCGCCAAGGACATCGAAGTCGGCGCTCGTCAGCGGAGCCTGCAGCGCAGCGGGATCGGCAGAGGTCGGGGGCATGGCGGTTTGCGGCAATGGATGGCGCATCGTAGCGCCGGCCGCGGCGCGTCACCGCGTGGCGTCGTTGCGGCTTGCCGCGTCGACCAGGTGCACGATCGAGCGATACGGGATGCCCGAATGCTGCGCCAGCCCGATCTCGCAGGTACGCGAGCTGCTGTAGCCCTCGCTGCAATCGGCCGGCAGCGAGGCGCGCAGGTCGCGCAGCGCGTGCTCGTTCAGCTCGGGTGTGGTCCAGCCCTTGTCGCCCGCCCAGCCGCAGCAGCCGACGCGCTCCGGCTGCACGACGGCGCGCGCGCAGGCGGCGGCCACCGCGCGCAGCGTGGCCTCGAGCCCCTGCTTGCGCACGCTGCACACCGGGTGCACGGCCACGGTCGCTCCGACCGGAGTCACGCGCAGCCGCGGCAGCACCAGTCGTTCGAGCGCTTCGCTGATGTCGAGCACCTGCAGCCGGTTCTCGACGAAGCGCTTGATCCGGTAGGCGCACGGGCTGGTGTCGAAGACGATCGGCAGCCGGCCGCCGTCGCTCGCCGCCTTCAGCGCGGCTTCGAGTTCGGCGGCTTTCTCGTCGGCGATGACGGCGAGCCCCTTGCTTTCGAACGGCTGGCCGCAGCACAGCGAGGCCATGCGGTCCGGATAGACCGGCGCGAACCCGGCCCGGCGCAGCACGCGGTCGGTGACCGTCGGCACGCTGTCGCCGATGACGTCGCCGCGCGCCGGCCCCATGGTGCGTGCCGCGCAGCTGGGGAAGTAGACGATCGGGTCGCTTCGTGCGGCCAGTTTCGGCGGCGCGAACCTCGCCGCGCGCGGCAGCAGCGGTGTCCACGGCGGGATGCGGTCGCCCGACAGCCTGCGCAGGCTGCCGGTGAGCGCCCCCATCGCGCGCGTGCCGATGCCGGCATGCAGCAGGTCGGCACCGGCGAGTGCCGCCCGCAAACCCGCCGATACCGCGCCATAGTTCGATGCCGCGGTCCGTCCGATGCCCTGGGCCAGCGTGCCGAGCGCCGCGCCGCGCTGCGCCTTGACCAGCTTGCCGGTCTCGATGCCGACCGGGCACGCCGTCGCGCACAGGCCGCAGCCGGCGCAGGTGTCGATCGCGTCGTGACCGTAGCTCGCACGCAGGCCATCCGTGGCGGCGCCAGCCCGTTCGAGATGCGCGATCTCGCGCCAGCTGGTGATCCGCTGCCGCGGCGTGAAGGTGAGCCCGGCCGACGGGCACAGCGGCTCGCAGAAGCCGCACTCGATGCACTTGTCGACGAGTTCGTGCGCCGCCGGCAGCGGCTTGAGGTGCTTCAGGTGCGCCTGCGCGTCGTCGTTGAGGATGACGCCGGGATTGAGCAATCCTTCAGGGTCGAACAGCCGCTTGATCTCGCGCATCAGCGCCACGCCGTCGGCGCCCCACTCGAGTTCGACGTACGGCGCCATGTTGCGGCCGGTGCCGTGCTCGGCCTTCAGTGCGCCGTCGTACTTGGCCACCACCAGCTGCGCCACGTCGTCCATCAGGCGCGCGTAGCGCTGCACTTCGGCCGCGCTGCCGAAGTCCTGCGGAAAGGTGAAATGCAGGTTGCCCTCGAGCGCGTGGCCGAAGATGATCGCGTCGCGGTAGCCGTGCGCGTGCATCAGCCGCTGCAGGTCGTGCGTGGCGTCGGCCAGCCGTTCGACCGGGAAGGCGACGTCCTCGATGATCACCGTGGTCCCGGTGGCGCGGCGGCTGCCCACCGACGGGAACGTGCCCTTGCGCACCTTCCACAGCGCCGCGCACTGCGCCGGGTCGGTGCTGAAGCCGATCGGCGCGGCGGTCGGGATGCCGTCGAGCGCAGCCAGCGCGGTGTCGAGATTGCGCCCGAGTCGCGTGCCGTCCTCGCCGCGCACCTCGACCAGAAGCGCGGCGGCGTCTTCGCCGAGCGTCGCCACCGCCGCCGGCACGCCGGGCTGGTCCTGCACGCTGGCCAGTGCGGCGCGGTCCATCAGTTCCACCGCGGCGACGGGCGTCGGCTTCAGCGCGGTGACCGCTTCGCACGCCGTGCGCAGGCGATCGAACAGGATCAGCGCGGTGGCCTTGTGCGCGTGGTCGGGCACGGTGCGGTAGGTGATCGACGAGATGAAGCCGAGCGTGCCCTCCGAGCCGATCATCAGGTGGGTGAGGATGTCGAGCGGATCGCTGAAGTCCACCAGCGCGTTCAGCCCGTAGCCGGTGGTGTTCTTCATCCGGTACTTGTGGCGGATGCGTTCGGCGAGCGCGGCGTCGTCGCGCACGCGGCGCGCCAGCATCGTCAGCCCGAGCAGCAGTTCCGCACGTCCGTGCCTGAAGGCGGCGACCGAGGCGGCGTCTTCGGTGTCGAGCACCGTGCCGTCGGCAAGCACGAGCCGCATGCCGGCCAGCGTGTGGTAGCTGTTCTCGCGCGTGCCGCAGCACATGCCGCTGGCGTTGTTGGCGGCGATGCCGCCGACCTTGGCCGCGTCGATCGAGGCGGGATCGGGGCCGATCTTGCGGCCGAACGGCGCGAGCAGGCGGTTGGCGTGGCCGCCGATCACGCCGGGCTGGAGCCGGATCGTCTCCGCATTCGGCCCCAGCGTCGCGCCGCGCCAGCCATCGCCGAGGACCAGCAGCACCGAGTCGGAGATGGCCTGGCCCGACAGGCTGGTGCCTGCGGCACGGAAAGTCAGCGGCGCGCGCTGCTCGCGGCACACGGCGAGCGCGCCGAGCACTTCGGCTTCGCTGTCGACCACCAGCACCACCCGCGGAACGAGCCGATAGAAGCTGGCGTCGGTGCCATAGGCGAGCCGGCGCAGCGGATCGGTGATCACGCGGGTGCCGGGCAGCGCGGCGCGCAGCGCGGTGGCGAGGGCGTCTGCGGCGGGCTCGGACATGCGCAGCAACGTAGCAAAGGTTCTGCCTGCGGTCTTGCGCTGTAACAAGTCGCCGGTCTCGACCGCGCCGGCAGCAGGGTCGCAATGCAGGGGTCGCGGCGCGGTATCGCCGCAGCGCGCTTTTCGGCCGAGAATGCAGCCCGATGGCTTGAGAAGAGGGGCGTGCGATGACGTTGCTGATCGCCGGACTGATCGTCTTCCTCGGCGCGCACTCGGTGCGCATCTTTGCCGAAGGCTGGCGCGGTGCGCAGATCGCGAAACTGGGTGCGGGCGCGTACAAGGGCATCTATTCCGTGGTCTCCGCGGTCGGCCTGGTGCTGATCGTGATCGGCTACGGCCAGGCGCGCGGCGCCGCGATCGTGCTCTGGGATCCGCCGTTATGGGCGCGGCACTTGTCGGCCCTGCTCGTGCTGTTTGCGTTCGTGCTGCTGGCCGCGGCCTACGTGCCGCGCAACCGCATCAAGGCGGCGGTCGGGCATCCGATGGTGCTCGGCGTGAAGATCTGGGCCGTCGGGCATCTGCTCGCCAACGGGCACCTCGAGGACCTGCTGCTGTTCGGCGGCTTCCTGCTGTGGGCGGTGTTCGACTATCGCGCGGCACGGCGGCGCGATCGCAGCCAGGGCCGCGTCGACGTGCGCGGAACGCTGGCCGGCGACGTGACGACGATCGTCGTCGGCGCGGGGGCGTGGGCCGTGTTCGCGCTGTATCTGCACGGCTGGCTGTTCGGCGTGCGTCCCTTCGTGGCCTGAGCGCGCGCGACGCGGGGAACCGAAGGCGGATTGGCGACTCGGAAGGAAAGGTGACAGCGGGCGGGAGGCCGGCGATGAACGAGGACAGGACGATCTGGTGGTGGGTGCTCGGCGCGTTCGTCGTCGTTGCGGCGGGCGCCGCGTGGTGGTGGTGGCAGGGACGCACGCCCCCGGCGCCGTCGCCCGTGACCCAGATGCCGACGGTGGCGCCACCGGCCACCGAACCGCCCCAGGTCGAAGCGAAGGTCGAGCATCCGATCGAATCGGCCCCGGCTGCGCTCGAAGCGGGCGGCGAGGCCACCCCGCTGCCGCCACTGGCCGAAAGCGACACCGCGTTGCGCACGGGGATCGGCGGTCTCGTCGGCGAGAAGGCGCTGGTCGAGTTCTTTCACATGACCGGCATTGCGGCGCGAATCGTCGCCACCGTCGACAACCTGCCGCGCAGCAAGGTCGCGACGAAGGTCCTGCCGGTGCGGGGCCCGGGCGGCGCATTCATCGTCGACGGAGAGGCCGACGGGCGCGTGATCGGCGAAGCCAATGCGGCGCGCTACGCCGCGCACCTGCAGCTTGCCGAAGCCGTCGACGCGAAGCGTGCCGCCGAGCTGTACGTGCGCTTCTACCCGCTGCTGCAGCAGGCGTACCGAGAGCTCGGCTATCCGCAGGGGCAGTTCAACGACCGCCTGGTCGCCGTGATCGATCATCTGCTCGCCACGCCGGAGATTGCCGGCCCGATCAGGCTGGTGCAGCCGAAGGTCCTCTACGAGTTCGCCGATCCGGAACTCGAGGCGCGCTCGGCAGGCCAGAAACTGCTGCTGCGGATGGGCGCGGCCAACGCGGCGCGAGCCAAGGCCAGGCTGCGCGCGTTCCGGCGCGAGATCACGGCGGCGCCACCGCCGCAGTAGGGGGCGCGGCTTCAGCGCGGCGGCGGCGGCGTGCTCGGCCAGTAGGGCGGCACGTAAGGCGCGGCCGGCGGTGGCGGCGCATTCGGCGGCGGCACGGCGGCGTCCGCAGGCGGGGCCACGGGCGCGCTCGGCGCAGCGCGCGCCGACTCCGCGTAGTGTCTCGACACCGGCACCTTGTGGCCGCGCGCGTACATGCACTGGTAGTACGCACCGTCGTAGCGACGCTGGACCGCGTAGTACGACGACTCCGATGTGCCCAGGCCGATCATCGCGCCGGTCAGCAGGCCGATGCCCGCGCCGACCGCGGCGGCCTCGGAACTGCCGCCGAAAGCCGCGCCGGTCGCGGCCCCGAGCGCCGTGCCCACGACCGCGCTGGCTGCTTGGCTTTCCTGCGCGGTTTCACCGGCGCTACGGCCGCCGATCTGCGCCGTCGCGTACTGCCGGCAGGCTGCGTCGTCGAACTGGAACTGCTCGAAGCTCAGTCGTGAGCCGGGCATCGCGTACTGGCTGGGTCCGGCCGGCGGCAACACCACGCAGCCCGCGGCCAGCAGCAGCAAGGCAAGGGGGGAGAACCTGAGAACTCGTTTCATGGCGCACCTGTGTCATTGACTTGCGGGCGGCTGCACCGTTTGCGGCGCTACTCGCTGCCAGCCGCCCGGGCATTCCTTGACGTACGGGTAATAGGCCCTGGCCTGGGCACACCAGTACCACCACACCGGTGCCGCAGGCTCAACCGGCGGATCTCGTTCGATGTACACGGGCGGGTCCGGTGCGACATAGGCGGGCGGGTAGGAGTCGAAATACGGCCGGTACGCGTAGCCATAGCGCGGCCCCCAGTAGCCGGGACCCGTCCAGTAGCCCGGCCAATAACCCGGACCCCACCAGTAGCCCGGCCCGTAGTAGCCGAAGTAGAAGCTCGTCGTGGGCCGCGGGTGCACGTGGCCCCGATAGCTGCCACCCGGATGGCCGCGGAAGGAACCGCCCCCGTGCGGCGGGGCGCCCCGATACGAGCCGCCACCGTGACGCGGGGCTGGGCCACCGCGGAACGACCCACCGCCCGGCGGCGGCGCTCCGCGGAACGATCCGCCACTGCCGCCCCCACCGCCCCGTGGGGCCCCCTGGGCTTCCGCCGCCGGACTGGCGGCCGTCAGCACAAACGCGGCAGCGCAGGACGCAGCCAGAAGATTCAGCGCTTTCATCGAGGTCACCTCACGATCACAGGCGACCGCATCGCAATCAGATGCCGTCGTCGACAGGATCATTGTTGGACCGCCACCGGGCGGCCGCAACCTGCAAGGTGTAACGGCTGTTGTCTGCTGCCCGCTGACGCTTGACCTGCGTCAGCCTGCACGGAGATTGATCCTGCGCTAACGCCCGAGCGGCGGCGCGGCGCCGATGTCGGACAGCAGTCCGGCCATGATCGCCACGCCCTGGACGGCGACATCGGCGAGCAGGTGCTCGTCGGGCGCGTGCTGCGAGCAGGCCGGATAGGAGTGCGGCACCCAGATCGTCGGCAGGCCGAGCACCTGCGCGAAGCAGTCGTTGGGCAGCGAGCCGCCGAGGTTCGGCAGGATCGCCGGCCTGATGCCGATCGTTCGTTCGACGCTGGCCGCGGCCCAGCGCACCCAGGGGTTGTCGGGATCGAGGCGCGTGGCGTTCATCGTCTCGCTGCGCGCGGGGGAGACGTCGACACGAGACAGTCCGTGCGCATCGAGGTGCTCGCGAATCGCCGGAATGAAGGTCGTGTGGTCGCAGCCGGCGACGAAGCGCACCTGCAGGTGCGCGGTGGCGCGTCCCGGAATCGCGTTGACGGGGTTCTCCGGGTTGCCGGTCCTGAACGCGAGCACTTCGAGCGTGTTGAAGCCGAACACGCGCTCGGCCGGCGTCAGCCCCGGCTCGCCCCAGTCGGCATCGATCGCCGGCCCGCCGGACTCGCCGGGCTCGATGGTCGCCAGTGCCCGGCGCACGCTGTCGGGAATCGGCGCGGGCCGCAGTCCGGCCACGCGGATCGCTCCGCGCGCATCGACCAGCGAGGCGATGGCGTGCGCCAGCAGCGTGCCGGGGTTGGCGAGCAGCCCGCCCCAGTTGCCCGAGTGATGGCCGCCATCGCGCAGGTTGCAGTCGAGCACGAAGTTGAACGCGCCGCGCGAACCGAGGAACAGCGTCGGCAGGTCCGAGCGCAGCCGCGGCCCGTCGCTGGCGATGAGCACGTCGGCGGCAAGCTCCTTGCGACGGGCTTCGCAGACCCTGCGCAGGCCGGGCGAGCCGACCTCCTCGCCCATTTCGAACAGCCACTTGACGTTGCAGCCGAGCGCCCCGCGCGTGCGAAGCACGTGTTCGATCGCCGCCAGGTTGATCGAATGCTGGCCCTTGTTGTCGGCGGTGCCACGGCCGTACCAGCGATTGCCCTGCGCCTCGAGCGTCCACGGCGACGCCGCCTTGCGCCACTGCGCGTCGTAGCCGGGCACGACGTCGCCGTGGCCGTACATCAGCACGGTGGGCAGCCGCGCGTCCTCGATCCGCTCGGCAAAGAGCAGCGGCGGCCTGCCTTCGACCGGGTTGTCCCACAGGATCCAGTCGAAGCCGAGCGCCGCGAGCGTCGGTCCGATCTCGTCGGTGAGATAGGCGCGCAGTTCGGCGGCACGGTCGGGGTTCTGGCTCTCGGTGCGGAAGGCAACGCGGCGGGCGATTGCGCTGCGCAGCGTGGTGGCGTCGATCGGCGGGACGGCGTTCATGGGCTCTGCCTTTCGCGGCATGGCAAGGGGTCGCGCGCGCAGGGGTCGAGGCGCGAGCGGCCGCATGGTAGCGGGGTCGGCATGACGCGAGCGCTCCAGGAGGGTTAGTCTTGCGGCAAAACGCCGGCCCAGAGCAACTTGCGCGCGGCCGCACTTACAGGGAGGCACCGATGTCAGAAATCCTGCGCGAAGCGGCGCTCGAATATCACCGCAGGCCCACGCCCGGCAAGATCTCGGTCGTGCCGACCAAGCCGATGGTCACGCAGCGCGACCTGTCGCTGGCCTATTCGCCGGGTGTGGCCGAGGCGTGCAACGCGATCGTCGCCGATCCCCACGAGGCGGGCAGCCTCACCTCGCGCGGCAACCTCGTCGCCGTGGTGACCAACGGCACGGCAGTCCTCGGCCTGGGCAACATCGGCCCGCTGGCCGGCAAGCCGGTGATGGAAGGCAAGGGGTGTCTGTTCAAGAAGTTCGCCGGCATCGACGTCTTCGACATCGAGATCGACGAGCACGACCCCGACCGGCTGGTCGAGATCATCGCTTCCCTGGAGCCGACCTTCGGCGGCATCAATCTCGAGGACATCAAGGCGCCGGAGTGCTTCTACATCGAGCGCAAGCTGCGCGAGCGGATGAAGATCCCGGTGTTCCACGACGACCAGCACGGCACGGCGATCGTCGCCGCGGCGGCGATCATCAACGGCCTGCGCTATGTCGGCAAGGACATCGGCAACGCGAAGCTGGTCTGCTCCGGCGCGGGCGCGGCGGCGATCGCCTGCCTCGACCTGCTGGTCAGCCTCGGGTTGGCGCGCGAGAACATCCTCGTCTGCGACAGCAAGGGCGTGCTGCACGCCGGCCGCGAGGGGCTCGACGAAAGCAAGCAGCGCTATGCGCGCGAGAGCACGGCGCGCACGCTGGCCGACGCGATGCCGGGCGCCGACATCTTCATGGGGCTGTCGAGCGCGGGCGTGCTCAAGCCGGACATGGTGAAGACGATGGCCGCGCAGCCGATCATCCTGGCGATGGCCAACCCGACGCCGGAGATCATGCCGGAGGAGGCGCTCGCGGTCCGCCCCGACGTGATCATCGGCACGGGAAGGTCGGACTACCCGAACCAGGTCAACAACGTCCTGTGCTTTCCGTTCATCTTCCGTGGCGCGCTCGACGTCGGCGCAACCACGATCAACGAGGCGATGAAGCTCGCCACCGTCCGGGCGATCGCCGATCTCACGCATGCGGAGATCCCCGACGTGGTGGCCAGCGCCTACGGCGCCGAAGGACTGCGTTTCGGCCCCGAGTACCTGCTGCCCAAGCCGTTCGACCCGCGCCTGATCGAGCGCATCGCGCCTGCGGTGGCGCTGGCGGCGATGGAAAGCGGCGTGGCGACGCGGCCGATCGATGACGTCGCCACCTATCGCTCGCGCCTGCGCCGCTTCGTCTACCAGTCCGGCGCGACGATGGAGCCGGTGTTCGACGCCGCGCGCAAGAACCCGAAGCGGCTGATCTACTGCGAGGGTGAGGAGGAGCGGGTTCTGCGCGCCGTGCAGGTCGTCGCCGACGAGGGGCTGGCGCGGCCGATCCTCATCGGGCGTCCGGAGGTGATCGCCATGCGCATCGAGCGCTACGGCCTGCGGCTGAAGCCGGGCGTCGATTTCGACATCGTCAACCCCCACGACGACCCGCGCTACAAGGACACCTGGAGCGGCTACTACAAGCTGGCCAAGCGCAAGGGCGTCACGCGCGCGCTGGCGCAGACCGAGGTGCGTACGCGCACGACGCTGATCGGCGCCATGCTGGTGCAGATGGGCGAAGCCGACGCCATGCTGTGCGGTACCGTGGGCAGCTACGCCGACCACCTGAAGTACGTGCGCAACGTGATCGGCCCGCGGCCGGGCGTCAGCACGCTGGCGGCGATGCAGCTCGTGATCCTGCCCGAGCGGCAGCTGTTCATCTGCGACACGCACGTGAACATGGACCCGACCGCGGAACAGATCGCCGAGATGACGATGCTCGCCGCCGAGGAGGTGCGCCGGTTCGGGATCGAGCCGAGCGTCGCGCTGCTGTCGCATTCGAACTTCGGCAGCTCGGACGCGGCCAGCGCGCACAAGATGCGCGATGCGCTGGAGATGATCCGCGCCCGGTCGCCGAACTTTCCCGTCGACGGCGAGATGCAGGGCGACGTCGCGCTGTCGCATGCCGTGCTGGCCGAGATCTTTCCCGACTCGGACCTGACGCGCGAGGCGAACCTGCTGATCATGCCGAACATGGATGCCGCCAACATCACGTACAACGTGGTGCGCACCGTGTCCGGCAGCGGCGTGGCGATCGGCGCCATCCTGCTCGGCGCGGCGCGGCCGGTGCACATCCTGACGCCGGCGGCGACCGTGCGCCGGATCGTCAACATGAGCGCGCTGGTGGTCGTCGACGCGGGCAACGTGACCTGAGGCCGGCGCGGGCGCGGCCTGCTGGAACGGCCGCGCCTAAGGCGCCGGGTAGGCGGCCCGCGGATCGAGCGGGTAGATCGGCCGGCGCAGTTTCGCGAAACGAAACAGCGCGTAGTCGGAACTGCAGGTGCCGCGGCTGTCGCATTCGACGAGCCCGGCGGCGATCGGCACGAACGTCGGCCGGCAGTACATGCGCGACTTCAGCAGCAGCCAGTCGAAGGCGCGCGGATCGACGCCGACGCTTTCGAACACCGCCAGGTCGAGCGGCTCCATCGGTCTTTCGCTGACCACCACGGTGAAGGCCTCGTGCTGCAGCACCGCCGTGCGGCCCATGTTCCAGGTCTCGCCGGTGTAGATCGGGCCGCTGATGCGGAATCGGCCGTCGCCGAGCGCGCGCACGGTGACGTCGCATGCGAAGGGCGCACGCTGCGGGACCGGCAGGCCGAGCGGCAGCTTGTTGCCGAGCGCCACGCTGATACGCGAGCCGATGCCGGCGTCGAAGGCCTGCGCCACGGTGGCAGCGTCGGCCAGCGGGCCGACGCCCATGTGGGTCATGCCCTGGCGCAGGCACTCCTCGAGCAGCGTGGTGGTGTCGCAGGTGCCGCCCGCCATCACGTTGTCGCCGTGGTCGAGCAGCAGCACCGGCCGGCCTTGCGTTCGCAGCGAGAGAGCGCGCGCGACGCTGTCGGCGAGCGGCTCGGCTGCGTAGACGAAGCCGTCGCGCTCGGCCCAGATCTGCCGCGCCAGTTCGTCGGCCGCGCGCTGCGCCTGCCCGCGGTCGCGTCCGACGGTGACGATGCTCATGCCGGCATCGCGAAAGTCGGCCAGCGAAAAGCCGGCGAAAACGGTGGCCGCCAGCAACCCCTCGTCCTCGAACTTCAGCGCGCGCTGCACCGCGCGCTGCATCGCGCCTGCGCCGGTGGCGCTGCGCAGCGTGTGCGACAGCAGCGGCGGCTGCGCCCAGGCAACCTGTGGCCGCGCGCCGCCGTCGAGCCAGCCGAACAGCAGGCGCGCCGCCTGCGCGCCGGTCTCGTACATGTCGACGTGCGGGTAGGTCTTGAAACCGACGATCACGTCGGCGGCATCGACCATCGCCTGCGTGATGTTGCCGTGCAGGTCGAGGGCGACGGCCAGCGGTACCTGCGGCGCCACCGCGCGGATCCGCTGCAGCAGTTCACCTTCGCCGTCAGGGGCAGCGGCGGCCACCATCGCGCCATGAAGATCGAGCAGCACGGCATCGCAGCCGCCGCGCACCGCGTCGACGATGCTGCCGGCCAGCCGCTCGTAGGCAGCGGCGTCGACCGTTCCGCTCGGGTTGGCGGTGGCATTCACGGCCACCGCGATCTCGTCGCCGCGGGCCGTGGCCGCGTCGATGAAAGCGCCCAGCCCGGTTCGCGTTCCGCGAGCGCTGTCGTAGGCGGCGCGGCCGAAGGTGGGTCCGTCGGGGCCGAAGGCGGACAGCGGCGTGGCCACCGGCGAAAAGGTGTTCGTCTCGTGATTGAGCCGGGCTGCGACGATCTTCATGCTCTCGTTCCGGATGTGCCGCGGCCGGCGCTCAATGCCCGGCGCGCTTCAGCACGACGCCGGGCCGCGCGCCGGTCGCGTGTCCCTCGCGCCAGACCACGGTCCCGTTGACGTAGACGGCATCGATGCCCGCGGCCGGCTGCTTCGGGCGTTCGAAGGTCGCCGTGTCACGAACGTGCTCGGGATCGAACACCACCAGGTCGGCGGCGGCGCCGGGCGCGATCACGCCGCGACCGCCCAGCCCGAAGCGGGCGGCCGGCAGCCCGGTCATCTTGTGGATGGCGGTTTCCAGCGAGAACAGGCGGCGGCTGCGCGCGTAGTGGCCGAGCACGCGCGGAAACGCGCCCCACAGCCGCGGGTGCGGAAAAACGTCGTGCGGCAGCCCGTCGGAGCCGATCATCGTCTCCGGGTAGGCGAGGATGCGCTCGACGTCGGCTTCGTCCATCGCGAAATAGATGGCGCCCGCCGGCTGCAGATCGGCGATCAGCGCGTCGATCGGCACGCCTCGCTCGGCGGCCAGTTCGTCCAGGTAGCGCCCGGCGGCCTCGGGCACGGACTTCGACCAGGCGATCAGCGTGCGGCGCGCCTGCGCCACGGTGTCGGCGCGCAGCACCGTCGACGAGGCGGGATACGGATAGCAGTCGAGGCACACGTCGGTGTCCAGCCGTGCGTCGTCGAGCAGCGCCAGCGTTTCGCGCGAGCGGCCGAAGTTGGCTTTCCCGACCACCTTGTGGTGCGAGATCACCTGGCGCACCCCGAGCGAGCGGGCGATCGACATCGCTTCGGTCATCGATTCGAGCACGCGCGCCGTCTCGTCGCGGATGTGCGAGGCGATCAGCGCGTTGCTGTTGGCGAGCGGCGCGCAGACGGCGCGGATCTCATCGGCCGTGGCGGCTGCCGCAGGCGCATAGAAGGTGCCGGTCGATACGCCGAGCGCGCCGGCGTCGAGCGCCTCCTGGACCAGCGCCTGCATCCGTGCGATCTCAACTTCGGTCGCGGGCCTGTCGAGCCGCGACATCGTCACCGCGCGCAGCGTCGTATGGCCGACCAGCGCCGCGCAGTTGATGGCCGGCGGCTCGAGCGCCAGCCGCGCAAAGTAGTCCTCGAACGAATCGAACCGCTGCGCCTCGCCGTTGGCGACCAGGTTGATGGGCGGCACGGCCGGGCGGTTGCCGAGCGGCGCAAGGCTGATGCCGCAGTTGCCGACGACGACCGTCGTCACGCCCTGGCTCGCCTTCGGCGCCATCGAGGGGTCGGCGAGCAGCAACCGGTCATCGTGCGTGTGCACGTCGATGAAACCCGGGGCAATCGCGCGGCCGCGCAGGTCGATCGCCTCGACCGCATCGGCCGCTTCCAGCTTTCCTACGCCGGCGATGCGGCCACCGGCCAGCGCGACGTCGCCCTCGTGACGGGCGCCGCCGGTGCCGTCGAAGATCACTGCGTTGCGCAGCAGCAGGTCGAATTCGGCCATGGGGGTTCGCTTTGCCGGTGTGGGTCGATCCGTGTAGTCTGTCCGATCGTGGTGCGGACGACAAACCCGGCAGCGGCCCCAGCTGCACCAATTCGAGGAATTGCCGCACCACGGCGGATCGGGGCGAGGAGACAGCGCGTTTGATCGCGGGCGTACGGCAGTGCCGGCGCCGCGGGAACGATCTTTGCTCGTCTTTACTGGCAGTGGCGCAGGCGCCGCAAGGCGTCGTCGCTGTTTTTTCTATTTCTTACCGGAGGCAGTAATGATTACGAGTCGTTCCATCAACTGGCGCGGTGCGGCGCTCGCGGTCGCGCTCGCGGCCAGCGTCGCGTTCACCGGGCCGGCACTTGCCCAGGGCAAGGTGCTGAAGTTCGTTCCCGAAGCCGACCTGCGCAGCCTGGACCCGATCTGGACCACGGCCTACATCACGCGCAACCACGGCTACATGGTTTACGACGTGCTGTTCGCGACCGACGCGAACTTCAAGATCCAGCCGCAGATGGTCGACAAGTACGACGTCAGCAAGGACGGGCTGACCTACACCTTCACGCTGCGCGACGGACTGAAGTTCCACGACGGCGCGCCGGTGAAACCGGCCGACTGCATCGCCTCGATCGAGCGCTGGGCCAAGCGCGACGTCTTCGGCCAGAAACTGGGCGAGATGACCGAATCGTGGACAGCGGTCAACGACAAGACCTTCCGGCTGAAGCTGAAGAAGCCGTTCCCGTACGTGCTCGAGGCGCTCGGCAAGCCGTCGTCGAACGTGCCGTTCATCATGCCCGAGCGGATCGCCAAGACCGACGCCTTCACCCAGGTCACCGACCCGACCGGCTCCGGCCCGTTCAAGATGGTCAAGGCCGAATGGGTGCCGGGCAACAAGGTCGTCTACGTCAAGAACACCGACTACGTGCCGCGCAAGGAGGCGCCGAGCTGGGGCGCCGGCGGCAAGGTGGTCAAGGTCGACCGCGTCGAGTGGATCTACATCCCCGATGCAGCGACGGCCGCCGCGGCGCTCAACGGCGGCGAGGTCGACTGGTGGCAGCAGGTCCCGGTCGACCTGGTGCCGATCGTGGCGAAGAACAAGGACATCAAGGTCGAGAGCGTCGATCCGCTCGGCTCGATCGGCCTGTTGCGCTTCAACCACCTGCAGCCGCCCTTCAACAACGTGAAGATGCGGCAGGCGGTGCTCGCCGTGGTCGACCAGAAGGACTACGCGATCGCGGTCGCCGGCGACCCGAAGAACGGCAAGCCGTGCCCGTCGTACTTCACCTGCGGCACGCCGATGGCGAGCACCGTGGGCTCGGAGGCGCTGACCGGCAAGCGCGACGTCGAGCGCGCCAAGGCGCTGGTCAAGGAAGCCGGCTACAAGGGCGAGAAGGTGATCCTGATGACCGCCACCGACCAGCCGATCGTGCACGCGCAGGCGCTGGTGACGCAGGAGCTGCTGCGCAAGATCGGCCTGAACGTCGAGCTGGCGGCGAGCGACTGGGGCACGCTGATCACGCGTCGCTCGTCGAAGGAGCCGATCGAGAAAGGCGGCTGGAGCGTCTTCCACACCTGGTTCGTCGGTCCGGACATCACGTCGCCGGCGCTGAACTCGCCGCTGCGCGGCGCGGGCGAGAAGTCGTGGTTCGGCTGGCCGACCGACGCCAAGCTGGAAGAGCTGCGTGACGCATGGTTCAACGCGCTGACGCAGGCCGACCAGAAGAAGATCGCCGAGGAAATGCAGAAGCGCGCGTTCGAGACCGTGCCCTACATCCCGACCGCGCAGTTCATCATCCCGACGGCGTTCCGCAGCAACCTGTCCGGCGTGATCGTCTCGCCGGTGACGTTCCTCTGGAACGTGGACAAGAAATAGGCGATTGGGCCGGGGTCGCCGGACCCCGGCCAGGTGTCATTCCCGCGCAAGCGGGAATCGAGCGGCTTGCCGTTCTTTGAGGATCGGCGAAGAACGTGGATCCCCGCTTTTGCGGGGATGACACCTGGCATCTGTGCAAAGCTTCTCGGGCCGCATGCTCCGCTACACCCTCAAGCGCCTGCTCGCCACCATTCCCGTGATGGGGGTGGTGGCGCTGTTCGTCTTTTCGCTGCTGTACATCAGTCCGGGCGATCCGGCGGCGGTGATCGCCGGCGACATCGCCACCGAAGAGGACATCGCCCGCATCCGCGCCCAGCTCGGGCTCGATCAGCCGTACATGGTGCGCTTCGGCGGCTGGCTGGCGCGATCTCGCGCGCGGTGACCTGGGCACGTCGATCTTCACCAAGCTGCCGGTATCGACGCTGATCGCGCAGCGCGTCGAGCCGACGCTGGCGTTGACGGTGTGCACGCTGATCGTCGCCGTCGGGCTCGCCGTGCCGCTGGGGGTGCTGGCCGCGGCGCGCGCCGGCGGCTGGATCGACCGCTTCGTGATGGCGCTGGCGGTGCTCGGCTTCTCGGTGCCGGTGTTCGTGATCGCCTACGGGCTGATCTTCTTCTTCGCGGTCTGGCTCGACTGGCTTCCGGTGCAGGGCTACCGAAGCTTCAGCGAAGGCTTCGGGCCGTTCATCAGCCACATGATCCTGCCGAGCGTAGCGCTGGGCGTCGTCTACATGGCGCTGATCGCGCGCATCACGCGGGCAACGATGCTCGACGTGCTGGCGCAGGACTACGTGCGCACCGCCACCGCCAAGGGCCTGGCACCGGGCACAGTGCTCGATCCGCCACGCGCTGAAGAATGCCGCGGTGCCGATCGTCACCATCATCGGCATCGGCGTCGCGCTGCTGATCGGCGGCGTGGTCGTCACCGAGACCGTGTTCGCCATTCCCGGCCTCGGCCGGCTGACGGTCGACGCGATCCTGCGCCGCGACTATCCGATCATCCAGGGCGTGACGCTGCTGTTTTCGGCGGTGTACGTGCTGGTCAACCTGCTGGTCGACCTCAGCTATTCGCTGTTCGATCCGCGGATCAGGTACTGAGGCCGACCATGGCGGCCGTCGCAATTGCCGCGCCCAAGTCCGTCTCGCCGACGGTGCAGTGGCTCAGGGACGCGCTGCGCCGGCACCCGACGGCGATCGCCGGCGCCATCGTGCTGCTGCTGATGGTGCTGATCGCGATCTTCGCGCCCGTGGCTGGGCACGATCGACCCGCAGGCGCTGTCGCCGATCAGGCGCATGCGTCCGATCGAGCGCCGAATACTGGTTCGGCACCGACATGCTTGGCCGCGATGTCTACAGCCGCGTGATCTACGGCACGCGCGTGTCGCTGTCGGTCGGGCTGGCGGTGGCGGTGCTGTCCACCGTCGATCGGGCTGGTCATCGGGCTCATCACCGGCTACCTGCGCTGGCTCGACGCGGTGATGATGCGCGTGATGGACGGGCTGATGTCGATCCCGTCGATGCTGCTGGCCATCGCGCTGATCTCGCTGACCCGCGCCAGCCTCGAGAACGTGATCATGGCGATCGCGATCACCGAGGTGCCGCGCGTGGTGCGGCTGGTGCGCGTCGCTGGTGCTGACGCTGCGCGAGCAGCCCTATGTCGAGGCGGCGATTGCTTCCGGCACCCGGCTGCCGGCGATCCTGCTGCGGCACATCCTGCCCAACACGATGGCGCCGCTGATGGTGCAGGCGACCTACATCTGCGCCTCGGCGATGATCACCGAGGCGATCCTGTCCTTCGTCGGCGCCGGCACGCCGCCGAACATTCCGAGCTGGGGCAACATCATGGCCGAGGCGAGGAGCCTGATCCAGGTCGCGCCCGACGATCCTGCTGTTTCCCGGGCATCTTCCTGTCGCTCACCGTGCTGTCGGTCAACCTGCTCGGCGACGGCATGCGCGACGCGCTCGATCCGCGCCTCGCGCGGCGCATGTAAGGATGACTGCGAACGCCAAGCCCCTGCTGCGCGTCGAGAATCTGAAGACGCAGTTCCACACCCGCGACGGGATCGTGCGCGCGGTCGACGGCGTCAGCTTCGAGGTCGCACGCCGGCGAGACGCTCGCCATCGTCGGCGAGTCGGGCTGCGGCAAGAGCGTCACCGCGATGTCGATCCTGCGCCTGCTCGCCGACGCCGCCGGCGCGCATCGCGGACGGCCGCGATCGAGTTCGACGGCCGCGACCTGCTCGATCTGACCGAGCAGGAGATGCGCAAGGTCCGCGGCAACGCCATCTCGATGATCTTCCAGGAGCCGATGACCTCGCTCAATCCGGTGCTGACCGATCGGCCAGCAGATCGCCGAGGCGCTGGTGCTGCACCGGGGCATGTCGCAGCAGGAGGCCGACCGCGCGGGCGGTCGAGATGCTGGGCAAGGTGCAGCATCCCCGAGGCCGAGCGGCGCATCACGCCAGTATCCGCACCAACTGTCCGGCGGCATGCGCCAGCGGGTGATGATCGCCATGGCGCTCGCCTGCGAGCCGCGAGCTGCTGATCGCCGACGAGCCGACCACCGCGCTCGACGTGACGATCCAGGCGCAGATCCTCGAGCTGATGCGCGAGCTGCAGCGCGCGAAACCGGCGCGGCGATCATCCTCATCACGCACGACCTCGGCGTGGTGGCCGAGATGGCGCAGCGCGTGGTCGTGATGTATGCCGGCCGCAAGGTCGAGGAGGCGCCGATCGAGGAGCTGTTCGCCAATCCGCGCCACCCCTACACGCGCGGCCTGCTCGGCTCGATGCCGCACCTCGGCGACTCGGTCAACGAGACCGGCAAGCGGCTGGTCGAGATCCCCGGCATGGTCCCGTCGCTCAGGGATCCGGCGCCGGGCTGCCTGTTCGCGCCGCGCTGCCCCAATGTGATCGAGCGCTGCACGCGCGATGCGCCGCCGCTCGAGCCGCATGGCGCCGGCCACTGGGCCGCCTGCTGGAACCCGATCGGCGCACTCGCGCTCGACGCGTGCAGTGGAAGCCGTCGCATGAGGCCGACGCAGGCTCCCGGCGACGTGCTGCTCGAGGTGCGCAACCTCGTCAAGCACTTCCCGACGCAGCCGGCTGGTTCGGCCGCAGCAGCGGCCAAGGTGCACGCGGTCGACGGCGTCAGCTTCTCGATCGGCGGCGGCGAGACGCTCGGCCTGGTCGGCGAATCGGGTTGCGGCAAATCGACCACCGGCAAGCTGATCCTGCGCCTGCAGGAGCCGACCGGCGGGCAGCGATCGTCTGGCGCGGCCGCGACATCGAGCCAGCCTGAGCGCGGCGCAGATGCGCCCGGTGCGGCGCGAACTGCAGGTGGTGTTCCAGGATCCGTACTCGTCGCTCAACCCGCGCATCCGCGCCGCGCGACATCGTCGCCGAGCCGCTGCGCAATTTCGAGGACATGTCCTCCGCGCACCGCGCGCGAGAAGATGGCGCAGCTGTTCGAGCGCGTCGGCCTGCGGCCGACCAGATGGTCAGCTATCCGTTCGAGTTCTCCGGCGGCCAGCGACAGCGGCTCGGCATCGCCCGCGCACTGTCGGTGCAGCCGAAGCTGATCGTCTGCGACGAGCCGGTCTCGGCGCTCGACGTGTCGGTGCAGGCGCAGGTGATCAACCTGCTGATGGACCTGCAGCAGGAGTTCCACCTGTCGTACCTGTTCATCGCGCACGACCTCGCCGTGGTCGAGCACATCAGCCACCGCGTGGCGGTGATGTATCTCGGCAAGATCGTCGAGATCGCGCCGAAGAAGGCAATCTTCACGCGACCGCAAGCATCCGTACACCGAGGCGCTGCTCGAAGCGGTGCCGGTGCCCAATCCCAGGGTGCGCAAGCAGCGGCGCGTGCTCACCGGCGACGTGCCGAGCCCGATCAACCCGCCGGCGGGCTGCCGCTTCCATACCCGCTGTCCGTACGTGGAAGAGCGCTGCAGGCGCGAGGAGCCGCCGCTGCAGGAGGTCGCCGCGGGACAGTGGGTCGCCTGCCATCTTCGTCAACCGCTGGCCCGGACGACGGTCGAGGAGGCTGCCGCATGAAGCACGAAGCGCGCGCGATCATCAACTTCGCCGCAGCGCCGGCGCTCGAAAGCTACGGTGCCGTCCGCGCGAAGGTGCTCAGCGAAGCAGGCTTCGCTGCGGCGCTGGCCGAAATCTCGAGCTGGCCCGGGTATCAGCCGGCGCCGTTGGTCGGCCTGCCCGGCCTGGCGAGGGAGATGGGCCTCGCCGAGCTGTCGTACAAGGACGAGCGCGGCCGATTCGGCCTCGGCAGCTTCAAGGCGCTCGGCGGCGCCTACGCGGTCGCCAACGTGCTGCGCGGCAAGGTGATGGCAGCGCGCGGCCTGAAGCAGGTCGATTCGCGCCAGCTGCTGTCGGGCGAGTTTGCCGACATCGTGCGCACGGCGACGGTCACCTGCGCCACCGACGGCAACCACGGCCGGTCGGTCGCCTGGGGCGCGCAGCTGTTCGGCTGCCGCTGCGTCATCTTCGTGCACGAGCACGTCAGCACAGGCCGGCGCGACGCGATCGCCCGGTACGGCGCCGAAGTGCGCGAGGTCAAGGGCAACTACGACGACGCCGTCAGGCACGCTGCCGCGACCGCGAAGGCCGAGGGCTGGACGGTCGTGTCCGACACCTCGTACCCCGGCTACCGCGACATTCCGCTCGACGTGATGCACGGCTACGGCGTGATGGCCGCGGAGATCGAGCAGCAGATGACGCAGCCGCCGACGCACGTGTTCGTACAGGCCGGCGTCGGCGCACTGGCTGCGGCGGTGTGCGCCAGCTTCTGGATTCACTGGGGCGATCGGCGGCCGCGCTTCGTCGCCGTCGAGCCGATCCATGCCGACTGTGTCTATCGCAGCCTCGAAGCCGGCCGGCCGGTGGTGGTCGAGGGCAGCCTCGACACGGTGATGGCCGGGCTCGCCTGCGGAGAAGTGTCGGAACTCGCCTGGGAGATCCTGCGCGGGGGCGTCAACGTCGCCGTGGCGATCGACGACGGGTACGCGCTCGAAGCGATGAAGCGGCTCGCGCGGCCGGTGCCCGGCGATCCGCCGATCGTTGCCGGCGAGACCGGTGGTGCCGGCCTCGGCGTGCTGCTGGCGGCGCGTGACGATGCGCACCTGCGCGAGATGCTCGGGCTCGACACGGAGTCGCGTGTGCTGCTGATCGGCAGCGAAGGTGATACCGACCCCGTGATCTATCGCGAGGTGGTCGGCCGCACGGCCGAGGAGGTACTGGCATGAAGGCGGAGAGCCTGCGAATCAATGAAGCGCGCCTGATGGCGCGACTGAACGAACTGGCCGCCATCGGCGCCACCGCGGACGGCTCCTGCTGCCGGCTGGCGCTGACCGACGAGGACAAGGCCGGCCGCGACCTCGTCGCGGGCTGGATGCGCGAGCTCGGGCTCGCGGTGCGCGTCGATGCGATCGGCAACCTGTTCGGGTTACGGCGCGGCTCCGACGATGTCGATCCGGTGATGACCGGCTCGCACATCGACACCGTGCGCACCGGCGGCCGCTACGACGGCTGTCTCGGCGTGCTCGGCGGGCTCGAAGTCGTGCAGGTGCTGAACGAGGCCGGAATCAGGACACGGCGGCCGCTGGTGGTCGGCGTGTTCACCGACGAGGAAGGCGCGCGCTTCCACCCGGACATGTGCGGCTCGCTGGTCTACGCCGGCGGGCTGCCGCTCGATGAGGCCTACGCCACGGTCGGCATCGACGGCAAGGTGCTGAAGGACGAGCTGGCGCGCATCGGTTACCTCGGCGATGCGCCGATGCCGCTGTACCGGCCGCACGCGTTCGTTGAACTGCACATCGAACAGGGGCCGATCCTCGACATCGAAGGCATCACGATCGGCGCGGTCGAGAACCTGCAGGGCATCTCGTGGCAGGAGGTGTCGATCACCGGCCAGTCGAACCACGCCGGCACGACGCCGATGCGCCTGCGCCACGACGCCGGCTACTGCGCGGCGGCGATCGGCCACTTCCTGCGCACCCTGGCAAAGGAAATGGGCGGCAACCAGGTCGCCACACAGGGCAAGGTCGACCTGCACCCGAACC
This sequence comes from uncultured beta proteobacterium, assembly GCA_963847675.1. GTDB lineage: Bacteria > Pseudomonadota > Gammaproteobacteria > Burkholderiales > Burkholderiaceae_F > JADJWR01. Next base: position 353,086 of record CAWKAP010000002.1, on the reverse strand, counting down.
TGATCAACGTCATCGCCGCCCGCGCCAAGGTCACGGTCGACCTGCGCAATACCGACGAGGCGCTGCTGGCGCAGGCCGAGTCGAGGTTCGCCGCATTCCTGCAGCAGCTCGCTGCCGACGAAGGGGTGAAGATCGAGGCGAAGTCGCTCGCCCGCTTCGCGCCGGTGATCTTCGACAAGGGCGTCGCGGAACTGATCGCGCGCACCGCGGCCAGGCTCGGTCACTCGTGCCGGCCGATGACCTCCGGCGCCGGCCACGACGCGCAGATGATGGCGAGGATCGCGCCCACCGCGATGATCTTCGTGCCATCGGTCAAGGGCATCAGCCACAACCCGGCGGAGCACACCGAGCCCGCGCACCTCGCCGCCGGCGCCGACGTGCTGCTGCACACGCTGCTGGAACTGGCCGGGTAACAATCGATGGATGTCGTCCCGGCGCAGGCCGGGACCCAATTCGCAGCGTTGGACCTGGGCCCCGGCCTGCGCCGGGGCAACGAGTTTCGCAGCGCCGGACCGCAAGAGTGAGAGAGGAATGCCCCGCATTGTTACCGTAGGCGCCGCCCAGCTCGGGCCGATCGCGCGCCTCGAGACGCGCGCGCAGGTCGTCGACCGCATGCTGGCGCTGATGAGCGAGGCCCGGGGCAACGGCTGCGATCTCATCGTGTTTCCGGAACTCGCACTGACCACGTTCTTCCCGCGCTGGTACATGGAGTCGCAGGCGGAGATCGACGGCTTCTTCGAGCGGGCGATGCCGGGACCGGACACGCAGCGCCTGTTCGATGCCGCGCAGCGGCTGCAACTCGGCTTCTACCTCGGCTACGGAGAGCTGGCGGAGCAGGATGGCCGCACGCGGCGGTTCAACACCGCGATCACCGTCGACAAGAGCGGCCGCGTCATCGGCAAGTACCGCAAGATCCACCTGCCGGGGCATGCCGAACACGAACCCTGGCGGCGCTTCCAGCACCTGGAAAAGCGCTACTTCGAGGTCGGCGACCTCGGCTTCCCGGCCTTCCGCGCCGATTTCGGCGACGGCCGGCAGGGCATTCTCGGCATGGCAATCTGCAACGACCGCCGCTGGCCGGAGACGTATCGCATCCTCGGCCTGCAGGCGGTCGAGATGGTGCTGATCGGCTACAACACGCCGGTGCACAACCCGCCGGCGCCCGAGCACGACGCGCTATCGCACTTCCACAACGAACTGGTGATGCAGTCGGGCGCCTATCAGAACGGCACGTGGGTGGTCGGCGTCGCCAAGGCCGGCAACGAGGAAGGCGTCGAGCAGATCGGCAACTCGATCATCGTCGCGCCGAGCGGCGAGATCGTCGCCGCCTGCACCACCACCGGCGACGAGCTGGCGATCGCCCGCTGCGACCTGGATCTGTGCGCCTCGTACAAGAACACCACGTTCAACTTCGCCCGCCACCGAGAGCCGGAGCAGTACCGGATGATCGTCGAGCGCAAGGGCGCGATGCCACCGGAGTGATGATTGCGGCAGGTCGGCCGGCCCTTCGGCAACGGGCCGGCTCACCGCCGGCTCTCGCCACGCGGAATCGCCGGGATCGGATCCGGCTTCAGTCGCCGCATGAACTCGGTCATCGTTGCTCTTGCTCGATGTGTGCTTCCATGGAGCGAACGAGGTCATCAAACGTCGGTCACGCGCTCTCGTTTCTTGAACGAAAGCCTGCGTCCCGGCGGACGACACTGCCGCATGCGCGCGGACGTGCGTTCGTCTGCAGCAATGCGGCGCTGCAGTGGGTCGGCCTCGACGTGCTGACTTCGGATGAATGCAGGTAGTTGTGCGAAGCGGAATGTTCCAAGGGTCGCGGCAAGGGGGCATTGTCGATGGTTGTCGCGGCGCGTAGGGTCCGATGCTTCCTTCCGCATTCGCGTCGTCTGCGGGATCGACTTCAGTTCAGGAGGATCAATATGGGTTGGCGCATCGAAGGCCAGTACATGGAAACCTGCAACTGCGATTTCCTCTGCCCCTGCGTGGCATCGAACCTGACGGCCAGGCCCACGGAAGGGGACTGCAAGGCCGCGGTTGCGATGCGGATCGACAAGGGCGAGAAGGACGGCGTCAAGCTCGATGGCCTGTCCTTCATCGTCATGCTGCATTCCCCGGCGGCGATGGCTGACGGCAACATGACCATCGGCCTGATCGTCGACGAGCGCGCCTCCGAGGCGCAGGCCGGGGCGATCAAGGACATCGCAACGGGCGCCGCCGGCGGTCCGATGGCCGCGCTGGGGCCTCTGGTCGGCCGGATGGCCGGCGTCGAAAGAAGCCCGATCTCGTTCGAGTCGGCGGGCCTGCGGCGCGAGGTCAAGGCCGGGAAGTTCGTCGACCAGGCCTGCGAAGGGCTGCCCAGCGTGGTCCAGGCCGACGAGCCGATTCACATCGACAACACCGGCCATCCGGTGGCGCGGACGCTGGCGCTGGCCAAGGCCACGCGCAGCCGCTTTCATGTCTTCGGCATGGACTGGGAGGACGCGAGCGGCAAGCGCAACGGCCACTTCGCGCCCTTCGCGTGGGCAGCGTAGGTCCGCCGGGCACTATCGCCCGCGGTCTCGAGGAGGCGCTTCGCCACGACCGGCGGATCGTCGCGGCAAGCCTCGGGCTGATCGTCGCGCTGTCGTGGCTTTACCTGTGGCGCGACGCGGCGATGATGACCGGCATGGCCGACATGGCGCCGATGTCGGCCGGCGGCATGTTCGTCATGACCTTCGCGATGTGGGCCGTGATGATGGTCGGCATGATGCTGCCGAGCGCAGCGCCGGCGATCCTGCTGTACGCGGCGATGGTGCGCAAGAACGGCGAGCGCGGCACGGTGCTGCCTGCCAGCTGGATCTTCGCCGCCGGCTACCTGGCCATGTGGACCGCGTTCAGCCTTGCGGCGACCCTGCTGCAACTGGCGCTGGAACGGGCGATGCTGCTGACGCCGATGATGACTTCCGCGAGACAGCGCGTTGAGCGCGGCAATCCTGCTGGGCGCCGGCATCTATCAATGGCTGCCGATCAAGAACGTTTGCCTGAGCAACTGCCGCAACCCGCTGCAGTTCTTCGTCACCCGCTGGCGGAGCGGCGTGATCGGCGCTTTTCGGATGGGAGCGGATCACGGCGCCTATTGCATCGGCTGCTGCTGGGCGTTGATGCTGCTGCTGTTCGTCGCCGGGGTGATGAACCTGCTGTGGGTTGCGCTGATTGCAGCGTTCGTCCTGGTGGAAAAGCTGTTGCCGGCGGCAAGGTTCGCTTCTCACGTCGCTGGCGGCGCGCTGATCGTGGCGGCGTTGGCCGTGTTTTTCACGACGTAGCGGCTGGCCTGGCGGCAGACCGCCGCGTTGAGCGGCGATACTGACGCCGCAATCGCTGCCTAACCGGCAGCCGCCTTCGCCTTGTCCTCCAGCGCCATCCACCGCGCGAGCCTCTCTTCGAGCAACCGCTCGATTTCGGCGGCGCGCCCGGCATCGAGCTTCATCTGTTGCGCGGTCGCGGTGTGATAGTCGGCCGCGCTCATCCTGGCCAGCAATGCCGCCTGCTCGTTCTCCAGCGATTCGAGCTCGGCCGGCAGCGCCGCCAGTTCGCGCTGCTCGTTGAACGAGAGCTTGACCCGCTCGGTCCGCCGCGGCGCTGAAGGAGCAGCGGCGGACACGGCCGGAGCAGCAACGACCGGCACGGGCCGCTGCGCCAGCCAGTCGCTGTAGCCGCCGGCGTATTCGCGCCAGAGGCCGTCGCCCTCTGCCACCAGTGACTGCGTCGCAATTGCATCGAGGAACGCCCGGTCGTGGCTGACCAGCAGCAGCGTTCCGGAATAGTCGGCCAGCACCGATTCGAGCAGTTCGAGCGACTCGATGTCGAGATCGTTGGTCGGTTCGTCGAGCACGAGCAGGTTCGCCGGCAGCGCGAACAGCCGTGCCAGCAGCAGCCGGTTGCGCTCGCCGCCGGACAGCGTCTTCACCGGCGCGTTGGCGCGACGCGGCGGGAACAGGTACTCGCCGAGGTAGCTCATCACGTGCTTGCGGCTGCCGCCCACCTCGATCCAGTCGCCGCCGGGCGAGACGGTCTCTGCGACCGTCCTGTCCTCGTCCAGTTGCGCGCGCAGCTGGTCGAAGTAGGCGATCGCGAGGTTGGTGCCGAGTTTCACGGTGCCGGCATCGGGCGCGAGTTCGCCGAGGATCAGCTTCAGCAGCGTGCTCTTGCCGGCGCCATTGGGGCCGATCAGCGCCAGCCGGTCGCCGCGCTGGATGATGAGGTCGAGTTCGCGCACGATCGCGCGGCCGCCGAAAGACTTCGACACGCCGCGCAGCTCGGCCACCCGCTTGCCGCTGCGCTCGCCGGCGTCGAGCGCCAGCCTGGCCGTGCCGATGCGCTCGCGGCGCGCGCTGCGCTCGCTGCGCAGCGTCTGCAGGCGGGTCACGCGGCCGGCGTTGCGCGTGCGGCGCGCCTCGATTCCCTTGCGGATCCACGCCTCTTCCTGTGCCCAGAACTTGTCGAACCGGCGCCGCGCGGTGGCTTCGGCCTCGAGTTCCACCTGCTTGCGCGCCTCGAACTGCGTGAAGTTGCCCGGATAGCTCGCCAGCGCGCCGCGATCGAGTTCGACGATGCGCGTGGCGACGCGGTCGAGGAAGCGGCGGTCGTGCGTGATCACGATCGCCGCGCGGCTGCCGCGCGCCTCGGCGACGATCATGTCCTCCAGCTGCTCGATGCCGTCGATATCGAGGTGGTTGGTCGGCTCGTCCAGCAGCAGGAGGTCCGGTTCGAGCGCGAAGGCGAGCGCAAGCGCCGCGCGCTTGCGCTCGCCGCCGGAGCAACTCGCCGGCAGGCGCGTACCGTCGACGCCGAAGCGGTGCAGGAACTCGGCCAGCCGTGCCTCGACGCGCCACCTGTCTCGCTCGTCGGCCATCGACGGGATGTGACCGCGCAGCAGCAGGCTGTCGTGCAGATGCGCGGCTGGCGGCAGCACGGGTTCCTGCTCGACGCGCACCACATGCAGGCCGTCGCGCCGCTTGATCTCGCCGCCATCCAGCGCGATCGCCCCCGCGATCACGCCGAGCAGCGACGACTTGCCGGTGCCGTTGCGGCCGATCAGCCCGATGCGCTCGCCTTCGGTCACCGTGAGGCCTGCGCCGTCGAGCAGCGGCAGGTCGCCGTAGGCGAGTTCGGCGTCGAGCAGGGAAACGAGGGTCATTGCGCGGGTTTTCTGCGTGCGGCTGCCGAAGATACGCGACTGGCGAAGCGCCGGATCCTTGCGCCAGCGCAGAACCGGGCGGCGGCTGCGTTGCGTCGAGGGAGGGCGGCGACGATCATCGGCGCTGGCCGCGCCATGTACCGCTTCTGCCGCCGATGAACGAGGACCTGCACACGCCCGATGCACGCGACGCCATCAGCGCGGACGAGCTGCTTGCGCTGTTGCGGGCGCTGGCCGTCGAAACGCGGGGCGACAAGGCGCCGCCGATCGAACTCGACAGCCGGCTGGTCGAGGATCTCGGCGTCGACAGCCTGGAGCGGGTCGAACTCAATGTGCGCTTCGACGAAGCCTTCGGACGCCGCCTCGACGACGCGCAGCTCGCGGCGGTCGCCACGCCGCGCGAGATCCTTGCTGCGCTGCAGGCCGCGCCACTGCTGCACGACCGACGCATCGCGGTCGAGACGGAGCTGCCCGAGGAGTTCTTCGGCAGTCCCGACGGCGCGACGGCGCTGACGGCAGTCCTCGACTGGCACGTCGCCCGTCATCCGCACCGCGTGCACGCGACACTGCTCGTCGACGACGAGCACACCGAGACGCTCACCTACGGCGAGTTGCAGCGCCGCGCGCAGCGCGCCGCGGCCGCGCTCGCGAAGGCTGGCCTCGCACCGGGGCAGACCTGTGCGCTGATGCTGCCGACCTCGCTGGAGTTCTTCGTCAGCTTCTGTGGCGTGCTCTACGCCGGCGGCGTTCCGGTGCCGCTGTATCCGCCCGCGCGTCCTTCGGCGCTCGAAGATCATCTCAGGCGGCAGGCGGGGATACTCGCCAATTGCGAGGCGCCGTTGCTCGTTACCGTCCCGGAAGCCAAGCCGTTGGCGCATTTGTTGAAGCCGCTGGCACCGACGCTGCGCCACGTGCTGACGCCCGCCGACCTCGATGCCGAGCCGCTCGCTGCGCCGGTCGAGCGCGCCAGCGACGACCTCGCCCTGCTGCAGTACACCTCAGGCAGCACCGGCAACCCGAAGGGCGTGATGCTCACCCACGCGCAGCTGCTCGCCAATCTGCGCGCGATGGGCCGCGCGGTCGGCGCCGGCCCCCGCGACGTGTTTGCCTCGTGGCTGCCGCTGTATCACGACATGGGCCTGATCGGCGCGTGGATGGGCAGCCTCTACTACGGCATGCACCTGGTGCTGATGTCGCCGCTGGCGTTCCTGGCGCGGCCGGCGCGCTGGCTGCGCGCGGTCTCTGCGCATCGCGCCACGATCTCGGCGGCGCCGAACTTCGCCTTCGAGATCTGTGCCTCGCGAATCGACGACCGTGAGCTCGCGGGCCTCGATCTTTCGAGCTGGAAGTGGGCCTTCAACGGCGCCGAGGCGGTCAGCGCCGATACGCTCGCGCGCTTTGCGAAGCGGCTGGCGCCCTACGGTTTCGACGCGCGTTCGATCACGCCCGTGTACGGCCTGGCCGAATGCGGGCTGGACCTCGCCTTCCCGCCGCCACGGCGCGGCACCCGCGTCGACCCTATCGACCGCGACGCGCTGATGCTGACCGGTGCCGCGATGCCGATCGCCGCCGACGACCCGCGCGCGACCGGCATCGTCGCCTGCGGCAGCGCCCTGCCGGGTTACGCGATCCGCGTCGTCGATCGCTCCGGCCGACCGTTGCCCGAGCGAAGGCAGGGCCGCGTGCAGTTCCGCGGGCCGTCGGCCACCGCGGGCTACTACCGCAACGCGCAGGCCACCGCCGAGCTGATCGACGGCGACTGGCGCAACACCGGCGACCTGGGATACCTGGCTGGTGGCGAACTGTTCATCACCGGGCGCGACAAGGACCTGATCATCCGCGCCGGTCACAACCTGCATCCGGTGGAGCTGGAGTCCGCGGTCGGCGAACTGCCCGGCATTCGCAAGGGATGCGTCGCCGTCTTCGGCGCGCCCGATCCGCGCGGCGCGACCGAGCGTGTCGTCGTGGTGGCCGAGACGCGCGAAACCGACCCGCAGCGGCAGCAGCAGCTGCGCAGTCGTATCCAGGCGCTGGCTGCCGAACTGATCGACGGGCCGGCCGACGACGTCGTGCTGGCGCCGCCCGGGTCGGTGCTCAAGACCTCCAGCGGCAAGCTGCGCCGCGCGGCGACGCGCGATGCCTACGCCGATGGCCGGCTCGGCGCCGGTACCCACGCCGTGTGGCTGCAGCTGGTGCGCCTCGCGCTGCGCGGCGCGGACATGCGGCTGCGGCAGGCTGGCGCGCGCGCGGTGCAGTTCGCATTCGGCCTATGGGCGTGGGCGGTCGGCGTGACGGTCGCGGCGTTCGGCTGGCTTGGCGCCGTGCTGATTCCCGGCGTGGCGCGTCGGCGCGCGCTGGCGCGCAGGCTCGCTCGCGGCGGATTGCGGCTGGCGGGCGTGCGGCTGGCGCTCGAGGGCGAAGCGCGCCTGCCTGCCGGCCCCCACGTGCTGGTGTGCAATCACGCGAGCTACCTCGACGCGATCGTCCTCACGGCACTGCTGCCGCCGCGCTACGGCTTCGTGGCCAAGCGCGAACTGAGTGAGCACTGGCTTACTCGAAAACCGCTGCGAGCAATAGCCGCGCAGTTTGTCGAGCGCACCGAGACCGCGCGCAGCATCGAGGACACGCGCGCCCTGTCGGCGTGCCTGGCGGCCGGCGAGCCGCTGGTGTTCTTTCCGGAGGGAACGTTCGCCGAAAGGGAGGGACTGCTGCCGCTGCGCATGGGCGCGTTCGTCCTCGCGGCGCAGTCCGACGTGCCTCTGGTCCCGGCGGTCCTCGACGGCACGCGCAAACTGCTGCCCGCGCGCGCCGTGCTGCCCAGGCCGGCCTCGGTGACGCTGCGCATTGGCGCGCCGCTGGCTGCCGGAGGCTTCGGCTGGAGCGACGCAGTGGCACTGCGCGACGAGGCGCGCAAGGTGCTCGAGTCGGGTCCCGCGCTTTCATCGGGCGCTTAGTCGGCTGCGGCTCCGTCCGCCCCATGTCATCCCCGCGAAAGCGGGGATCCAGAGGCTTCATCGACAGGCCGTTGCGCTCCCGCCGCGGAGGGAACGACGCCGAGCCCCTGAACCTCCGGCCGCCCGCTGGCGATCAGCACCACGCCGGCCGAGGCGAGCAACAGCGCCGCCGCGTGCAGCCCCGTGAAGGTCTCGCCAAGCACCCACACGCCGATCAGCGTCGCGCTGATCGGCAGGGCCACCGTGAACACGCCGGCGTGATTGGCCGGCACGTGGCGCAGGCCGGTCATCCACAGCCACACCGCGGCGAGGCTCGCCGCCAGCGAATAGAACACCAGCAGCAGCCACAGGCCGGGCGTCAGCGCCGCAAGGTCGAAGCGGGCCAGTTGCCAGAGGCCGAGCGGCGTCATCAGCGCCAGCCCCCACAGGTTGATCAGCGCGGAGACGCGCAGCGGGCTGCGCACGCGCGCCAGCCGCTTGCCGATGATCACGTACGAGGCCTCGCACAGCACGGCGCCGAACAGCAGCAGGTTGCCGAGCAGCGTGGTCGCGCGCGCCGCGTCTTCGGCCGGCCGCGCGAACTGCAGCAGCACGATGCCGACCACTGCCAGCGCGATGGCGGCGAGCGCGCGCGCCGACAGGTGCTCGCGCAGGAACAGGCGCGAGCCTGCCGCCACCGTCGCCGGCAGCGTGGCCAGGATCACGCCGGCCGCCGTGGCCGTCGACAGGCTGACGCCGGCCAGCATGCAGATCGAGAACAGGAAATTGCCGAGGAACGACATTGCGAACAGCAGCAGCCGTTCGCGCGGATTCAGCGGTTGTTCAGCGCCGCGCGGCAGCGTCCAGGGCAGCATCGCCACTGCGGCGATGCCGAAGCGCAGGAAGGCGAGCGCGAAGAGGGGAATCGCCGCCACCAGCGGCTTGGACAGCGCCACGTAACTGCCGACCAGCGCCATCGACGCGGCGAGCATCGCGTAGGCGAACCACGGGCGGCCGGCATGAGGCGCGGACATGAGCGGCGACGATACCGGAGCACGCGGTCGCCGGCCGGTTCACGGATCACGGATCAGCGACCATCACCTCACTTCGTCCCGAACAGTCGATCCCCCGCGTCGCCCAGCCCCGGCACGATGTACGCGTGATCGTCGAGGCGGTCGTCGAGCGCGGCGACGTACAGCGGCACGTCGGGATGCTGCCGCTGGACCTCAGCCACGCCCTCGGGCGAGGCGACCAGCGCCACGAAACGGATCTGCCCGGCCGGCACGCCGCGGCTCTTGAGCACGCTGACGGCGTGCGCGGCCGAGTGGCCGGTGCCGACCATCGGGTCGCAGACGATGAAGCTGCGGTCCTCGATCTCCGGCAGGCGCACGTAGTACTCGACCGGGCGCTTGTCCTCGTTGCGGTAGACGCCGATGTGACCGACGCGCGCCGACGGGATCAGTTCCAGCAGGCCGTCGGCCATGCCGAGCCCGGCGCGCAGTACCGGCACGATCACCAGCTTCTTGCCGGCGATCACCGGCGCGTCCATGGTGGTCAGCGGCGTCTCGATGCGCCGCGTCGTCAGCGGCAGGCCGCGCGTCACCTCGTAGCCGAGCAGCATGGTGATCTCGCGCAGCAGTTCCCGGAACGTGCGCGTGGACGTGGTCGCATCGCGCATGTGGCTGAGCTTGTGCTGGACCAGCGGGTGGTCGACGATGAACAGGCTCGGAAAGCGGGGGTCCTGGCGCACGGGATGCAGGCCGGTCGTAGCGCTTCAGTCGCCCGCCGGCAGCCGCACCAGGTGCTGTCCGGTCTTCTCGTCCTTGGTGACCACCAGCAGGCCGCGCGCGACCATGTCGTCGAGCAGCGCGGCGAAGCCCTTGTAGCCGTGGTAGCTCTCGTTGAACTCGGGCCGGCGCCGCTTCAGCGCCTGCTTGACCATCGACGAGTAGATGCGCTCGTCGGAACCACGCGCCTCGATCAGTTCCTCCAGCGTTTCCATCACGAGGTCGATGGCGTCCTGGCGGCGCTGCGTTGCGGCGTCGTCGGCGGGCGGCTCGGCGCCTTCGGTCGCCGTCGGCTCGGCCGGCGCGGCGCCCTTCCCCTCCTTCCTGCGCCGGTCCGACTTCTTCGGCTCGGCCTTGTTCGTTTCGGCCTTCTTCGGAGCCCTCTTCGCCGCGCTCTTCTTCGCTTCCGCCACGCGCACCAGGTCGTCGTAGAAGATGAACTCGTCGCAGTTCTTGATCAGCAGATCGGAGGTCGAGGCCTTCACGCCGACGCCGATCACGCGCTTGTTGTTTTCGCGCAGCTTGGACACCAGCGGCGAGAAGTCCGAGTCGCCGCTGATGACGACGAAGGTGTCGACGTGCGCCTTCGTGTAGCAGAGGTCGAGCGCGTCGACCACCATGCGGATGTCGGCCGAGTTCTTGCCGCTCTGGCGCACGTGCGGGATCTCGATCAGTTCGAACGCGGCCTCGTGCATGCCGGCCTTGTAGCTCTTGTAGCGCTCCCAGTCGCAGTACGCCTTCTTGACCACGATGCTGCCCTTGACCAGCAGCTTCTCCAGCACGGTCTTGATCGAGAACTTCTCGTACTTGGCGTCCTGCACGCCAAGCGCGACGTTCTCGAAGTCGCAGAACACTGCCATGTTGTTGATCTCTGCCGCGGCCATCGGATCTCCTTTTCGGTCGTTGCGGCCAGTCTAGTCGCGCGCCTGCGCGCGACTAGAGCGGAACCCGGGGTTCGAATTTGCTGCGCTTCACCGCAAAGAAGCTGCGCACGTTGCGCACGTTGGCCTGCGCGGTGAGCACGCGGTGGGCGAACGCGTGATACGCGCCCACGTCGGAAACGAACACCACCAGCACGAAGTCGGGCCCGGACGCGACGCGGTAGCACTGCTGCACCTCGGCTGCGGCCGCCACCTGGCTCTCGAAGCGATCGAGTTGCTCGGCCGACTGCTGATCGAGCGTGACCTCGACGATCGCGGTCATCCCGCCACCGGCCACCGCCGGATCGACGATCGCGATGCGCCGCTCGATCACGCCCGCCTCGACGAGCCTGCGCACACGACGCAGGCTGGTGGCCGGCGAAACGTGCGCGCGGGCCGCCAGTTGATCGTTGGTCATCGCGCAGTCCGCCTGCAACAGGGCGAGCAGGCGGCGGTCGGTGCCGTCGAGTTCAATCGTCGCGGACTTCATGGCAGAGGCACGGCTTGGGTTCCGGTGCGGATCGTGGTGCCGCCATGCGGGATCTTGCCAAGCCGTTCGTGGTGCCGAGTTCGGCCGTTTATCGAAAGATAATTTCGCAGAATACCTTACGTGCAACTTTCTTTCCTAACGATACATTTTTCGCAAACCTATCTCTTGCGGGCCGGCGTAATCTGCATCGACATACCATGAATGAGTGAGGCTCGGATGTGCGGCATCGTCGGCGCGGTTGCGCAGAGAAACATCGTTCCGGTGCTCGTCGAGGGCCTGCGCCGGCTCGAATACCGCGGCTATGACTCCTGCGGCGTGGCGGTCCATGCGGACGGCGAGCTGAAGCGCGCGCGCAGCGTCTCGCGCGTCGCCGAACTCGACGCGCAGACCGCGCAGCTGCCCGGCTTCACCGGAATCGCCCACACGCGCTGGGCCACTCACGGCGCACCGACGACCGACAACGCGCACCCGCATTTCTCTGCCGGGCCGGGGGCGGCGAAGAAAGGTGCGCGGGTCGCGCTGGTGCACAACGGCATCATCGAGAACTACGAGGAACTGCGCCGCAGGCTGATCGCCGCCGGCTACGTGTTCGACAGCCAGACCGACACCGAGGTCATCGCGCACCTGATCGACCAGCTGTACGAAGGCGATCTTTTCGACGCCGTGCAGCGCGCGGTGCGGCTGCTGCATGGGGCCTATGCGGTCGCGGTGTTCTGCCGCGACGAACCGCACCGCGTGGTCGGCGCCCGCAAGGGTTCACCTCTCGTGGTCGGGCTGGGCAGCAACGAGAACTTCCTGGCCTCGGATGCGCTGGCACTGGCCGGCACCACCGACCGCATCATCTACCTCGAAGAAGGCGACGTCGTCGACCTGCAACTGGCGCGGGTGTGGATCGTCGACGCCGAGGGTCGCCCGGTCGAGCGGCCGGCGCGCACGGTCTCCGGGCATTCGAACGTGGTCGAACTCGGGCCGTACCGGCATTTCATGCAGAAGGAGATCTTCGAGCAGCCGCGTGCGCTCGGCGACACGATCGACGACATCGCCGAGGTCTCGCCGGCGCTGTTCGGCGAGGCGGCCGCCGATGTGCTGCCGCGCGTCGACAGCGTGCTGATCCTCGCCTGCGGCACCAGCTACTACGCCGGGCTATACGGCGCGCTACTGGCTCGAGTCGATCGCCGGCGTGCCGGTGGCGGTGGAGATCGCCAGCGAATACCGCTATCGCGTCTCCGTGCCGAACCCGAACGCGCTGGTCGTGGTGGTTTCGCAGTCGGGCGAGACCGCCGACACGCTGGCGGCGCTGAAGTACGCCAAGAGCCTGGACATGCACCGCACGCTGGCGATCTGCAACGTGGCCACCAGCGCCATGGTGCGCGAGACCGCGATGCAGTTCATCACCCGCGCCGGGGTGGAGATCGGCGTGGCCTCGACCAAGGCCTTTACCACGCAGCTGGCGGCGCTGTACCTGCTGGCCAACGCCATTGCCAAGGCAAAGGGGCGGTTGTCCGAGGAGCGGGAGCACGCCGCCATCCGCCGCCTGCGCCACCTGCCGGTCGCGGTGCAGAGCGTGCTGGCGCTCGAGCCGCACATCATCGCCTGGAGCGAGACGTTCGCGCGCAAGGAAAACGCGCTGTTCCTCGGCCGCGGCCTGCACTATCCGATCGCGCTGGAGGGCGCGCTGAAGCTCAAGGAGATCAGCTACATCCACGCCGAGGCCTATCCGGCCGGCGAACTGAAGCACGGCCCGCTGGCACTGGTCACGGAGGCGATGCCGGTGGTCACCGTGGCGCCGAACGACGCGCTGCTGGAGAAGCTGAAGAGCAACATGCAGGAGGTGCGCGCCCGCGGCGGGCAGCTGTATGTCTTTGCCGATGCCGACACGCGCATCGATTCGAGCGAAGGGGTGCACGTCATCCGCCTGCCCGAACACTACGGCGACCTGTCGCCGATCCTGCACGTCGTGCCGCTGCAGCTGCTCGCGTATCACACCGCGGTCGCCCGCGGCACGGATGTCGACAAGCCGAGAAACCTGGCAAAGAGCGTGACCGTGGAGTGACGCGCAGACGCGGATCCCGGCTTCGCGGCGAAGGTCGACGCCGGCCCGACCGGGGTCGAGTCAGCGGCCGCAGCCGACAGTCACGCGCCCTGCAGCGACGCCGGTCCCCGCGTTGATCCTGCGTCCTTGCCTATCCTGATCACCGGGTTCCCGGCATCATCACGCCATGTCGGGCAGCGCGTTCAACCAGGACACCGAGCACTTCGTCCAGGAGCTCGACGAGGTTGCCCTTTGCCACATGGCCTGGACGCGCCGGGTGCTGCGTTGCGCCGTGCTGCGCGTGACGCCCGGCGACGACGTGCTGGCGGACGACGCACACCGCCGCTGTCGGCTCGAACTCTGGCTGCGGGACCACGGCGAGGAGGTCGGTCAGCTCGATGCAGTGACGGTCGAGCGCCTGCGCCAGCACCATGCGCAGATGCACGACGCCGCGCGCAGCATGTGCCGGCGCATTCTTGCGGGGGAGGTCGGCAGCGAGGTCGACCTGGATGCCTTCGAACGCACGCAGGCCGGTGTGGTTGCCGATCTGGCGCTGTTGAAGACGGCGTACCTGGTGCACAGCGCGCGGCTCGACGCACTGACCGGATTGCCGCTGCGCCACGGGCTGGAGGACGAGTTCATGCGCTGTCGCGCCCAGGCGCAGCGGCACGGAGAGATGCTGGTGGCCCTGCTGCTCGATCTGGACGAGTTCAAGCGCGTCAACGACCTGCACGGACACGCCGTCGGCGACCTGGCCTTGCAGCATGTCGCGGCCCTGCTGCGTGATCACTGCCGCGCTGGCGAACCGGTGTTCCGCCTCGGCGGCGAGGAGTTTCTCGCATTGCTGCAGTCCGTGGACCGCGAGGCGGCAGAGCGCGCTGCCGAGCGCATCCTGCAGGCCTTGCGCGACGACGCCCTGCATCTGCCCGACGGCCGCACGCTCATCCTGCGGGCGAGCGTGGGCATGGCCGAGGTCGGCAACCGGGAATCCATGGCTGCGGCCATCGGCCGCGCCGACGACGCGCTCTATGCGGCCAAGGCGGCCGGCCGCGATACGTGGCGCTGGGCGCAAACCGCGCGCTGAGTCGCCCGCCCCCGGGGGCGGCGACGGTTCCGCAGGTCGCCGTATCCTTGCGCCCATGTACGCGCAGCACTTCGGCCTGAAGCAGGCGCCGTTTTCGATCGCCCCGGATCCCCGCTACCTCTTCATGAGCGAGCGGCACCGCGAGGCGCTTGCGCACCTGCTCTACGGCGTACGTGGCGGCGAGGGGGGATTCGTCGTGCTCACCGGCGAGATCGGCGCCGGCAAGACGACCGTGTGCCGCTGCTTCCTGGAACAGGTTCCGGAGCGCTGCAACGTCGCCTACATCTTCAATCCCAAGCTCACGGTCGACGAGCTGCTGCGTACTGTCTGCGCCGAGTTCCACATCGCCGCGCCTCACCAGGGGCCCGGCGCGGCGACGGTCAAGGACCACGTCGATGCGCTGACCGAGTACCTGCTGCGCACGCACGCGGCCGGCCAGAACTGCGTGCTGATCATCGACGAGGCGCAGAACCTGTCGGCCGACGTGCTCGAGCAGCTGCGCCTGCTGACCAACCTCGAGACCAGCGAGCGCAAGCTGCTGCAGATCGTGCTGATCGGCCAGCCCGAGCTGCGCCTGCTCCTGGCGCGGCCGGAAATGGAGCAGCTGGCGCAGCGCGTGATCGCGCGCTACCACCTCGACGCGCTGTCGGAGAGCGAAACCGCGCGGTACGTCGAACACCGCATGGCGATCGCCGGCCTGAATGGCGCGGCGCCGTTCGACCGCCGTGCCATGCGGCGCATCTACCGGCACTCGCGCGGCGTGCCCCGGCGCATCAACCTGCTCTGCGATCGCGCGCTGCTCGGCGCGTACGCCACGGGGCGGGCTCGGGTGGACGGCGGGATCGTCGATGCGGCCGCGCGGGAAGTCTTCGATCCGCCGAAACCCTCGACGAGCGAGCGTCCGGCGCTGCAGCGTGCGGCGCTGGTGGGGCTGGGCCTGGCGGCGGGCGCCGCGCTGGTCGGCGCGGCGATGCTTGCCGCGGACCGAAACGGGCCAGGCGTCGCGAAGGTCGACGCGGCCGTGGTGGCCAGCGCGGCGTCGGTCGCGCAGTCCGCGGCGGGCCCTGCCGCTGCAGCGGCCGCGGAGTCGGCGCCGGAGGCTGCGCCAGACGAGCGGGCGCCTGCGCTTGGTGAAGCGTCGCTGGTGCCGGCGAAGGCGGAGCCGTTCGATCTGGCGGCGGGGTTCGAGTCTCTGGTCGGCGCCGAAAACGCAGCGTGGCGCGAGCTTGCTCGCGCCTGGAACATCGATCTCGGCGCGGGTGAGCCGTGCCTCGCCGCCAGGCGACACGAGATCCAGTGCTATCGCAGCGGCAAGAGCACGCTCGCGCTGATCCGGCAACTGGACCGCCCGGGCGTCCTGACGCTGCGCGACGGCTTCAACCGCGCCGCCTACGCGATGTTGAGCGGTCTTTCGGACGACAGCGCGACGCTGGTCGTCGACGGCGCGGCGCGTTCGGTGCCACTGCTCGCGCTCGCCGACTATTGGCGCGGCGAGTACTCGACCTTCTGGCGCGCGCCACCCGACTATTCCGGTGCGATCGTCGACCGCCGCTCAGGGTCGACCGCGAGGTGGCTGGCCCTGCAGCTGGCCGCGGCGCGCGGCGACACGCGGCCGGTCGGACCGCAGTTCGACGATGCGACGCTGAAGGGATGGATTCACACGTTCCAGCTGACGCAGGGGCTGGCGTCCGACGGCATGGCCGGCCCGATCACGCTGATGCAGCTGAACCGCGCGGTCGGCATCGACGAGCCGCGCCTGGAGACGGGGAGATAGCCGCGTGTCGCTGATCCTCGACGCCCTGCGCCGGGCCGATTCCGAGCGCGAGCGCGGCGCGGTCCCGGGGCTGCATGCGCAGCCGGTGCCCGCAGCTTCGCCCGTGCCGGCGCCGCGTGAAGGTCAGGTGCCGTGGATGTGGGTCATCGCCGCCGCGGTCGGGGGCCTGGTTGCCGGGCTGGCATGGTTCATCGCCGTGCGCCAGACGCCGCCGGCTGCGACCGCGCGACCGGTTGCGGCCACGGCGCCGGCTGCGACTTCCCCGGCACCGGCGATCGCGGCCGCTCCGGCGCTGCCGCTGCCACCACAGGCTGAATCGGCCGAGCCGAAACCGGTCGCCGAGCCGGCGCCCTGGCCGGCACAGGACGGCAGCCGCAAGGCGTCAGTCGCCGGGGTTCCTGCGGCGGCGGCAACGGCGCCGGCCGCGCCGCGGACCGAGGCACGGGCGATGCCGACCGCGAGCGCCGTGTCGGCCGAGGCGCCGATCACGCTGCGCGAGCAGTTGCCGGAGAACGTACGCTCGCAACTGCCGCCCCTGGCGGTCGGCGGATCGATCTATTCGTCGAGCGCGGCCGACCGCTCGCTGATCGTCGATGGCCGCATCCTGCGCGAGAACGACCGGTTGAACGCGGACCTGACGCTCGAGCAGATCCGTCCGAAGTCGGCCGTGTTCCGGTTCAGGGGCCACCGCTTCGAGGTTGGCTTCTAACGGCGCACGGGCAGCGGGTGTCGCGTCTTGTGCAGCCGTGCGCCGGCAACCCGGATAAGCGCAGCCGCCATGTCGAACATCGCTCGTCCAGCGCACGACAGCAGCGACGAGGAGCGCCTCGTCCGGCGCTGCGCTGACGAGTCGCTGCGCCTGCTGGCGGCCAACCTGACGCCGCGAGGCATCCTCGCTGCACGGCGCAGCCCGGAGGCCGAGGCGCGCGCCTATACGCGCATCTTCGGCCGCGATGCCGGCGTCTGCGCGCTGGCGATGGCCGGCAGCGGCGTGGCGGAGCTCGAGGAAGGCGCCGTGGCGAGCCTCGACTCGTTGGCGAAACTGCAAGCGCCCAATGGCCAGATCCCGAAGTACGTCGATCCGGAGGGCAGCGACGCCGACTTCTGGTACCTCGGCTGCATTGACGCGACGCTGTGGTGGCTGATCGCGGTCGACCACGTGCGGCGCAGCAGTTCGAACGACGGCATGCGAACGCGATGGCAGCCGGCCGTCGAGCGGGCGGTCCAGTGGCTGCTGGCGCAGGAGCACCAGCGTTTCTTCCTGCTGCAGCAGAACGAGGCGAGCGACTGGGCCGACATCATGCCGCGCTCGGGCTTCGTGCTGTACACCAACGCGCTCTGGTATCGGGTCAAGCAGCGCTTCGGCCTGCCGAACCTCGACGAGACGCGGCACCATTTCAACCACCTGTTCCACCCGTTCAGCCGCGACCTGCCCGAGTACCGCCGCTCGCGGCTGCTGCGCCACTACGCGGTGCGCGGTCAGCGCGACCCGGGGCTGTATCTCAGCTTCGTGAACCTGTCGTTCGCGGGCGACGAGGGCGACGTGTTCGGCAACCTGCTGGCGATACTGTGCGGACTGGCGGGCGACGCGCGCGCCAACGAGATCGTCAAGACGCTGCTGCGCTGCGGACGTGGCCGATCCCTATCCGATCCGCGTCGTCACGCGGCCGATCACGAGGGAGCACGAACTGTGGCGCGGCTACATGGCGCGCCACCAGCAGAACCGGCCGCACCAGTACCACAATGGCGGCATCTGGCTGTTCGTCGGCGGGTTCTGGGTACTGGCGTTGGCGATGCTCGGCAACAAGGCGCTTGCCCGTGCCGAACTCGCCAAGCTGGCGCGCGCCAACAGCCTCGACGGCTGGCGCTTCACCGAGTGGTTCCACGGCAGGACACTCGAGCCGAAGGGAATGGCCGGTCAGAGCTGGAACGCCGCCGCGTTTCCTGCTCGCAAGACAGGTGCTCGATGGCGCGGGTTCTCCGCTCTGAAGCGGCGGCGAAGTCCTGCAGCACGGCGTTACCCGGGCGGGAGCGACGGCGAATCGACCGCCAGGGCCAGCCGGTAATTCGCGCGTAGATTTCGGGGCGCGCACTGCGGGCAACTCGATCACCTTTGCGCCCAGGGAGGCCACGGATGTCGGACAAGCAAACTGCACTGGTGACCGGCGGCTCGCAGGGCATCGGCCGCGCAGCCGTCGAGCGGCTTGCCGCCGACGGTTTCCACGTCGTCAGTCTCGACCTGCGGCGACCGGGCGCGCTTGCCGGCGGAGAGACCTTCATCGAAGT
Organism: uncultured beta proteobacterium; assembly: GCA_963847675.1. GTDB lineage: Bacteria > Pseudomonadota > Gammaproteobacteria > Burkholderiales > Burkholderiaceae_F > JADJWR01. The sequence goes on along the minus strand of CAWKAP010000002.1, from coordinate 334,598 downwards.
CGACCTGTCGCAGCCGCAGGCGACGGCGCAGGCGCTGGCGCAAGTAACCGGGCAGTTCGACGTCTCGGTGCTGGTGAACAATGTCGGTACGGTCCAGCCGGGCGCGCTGGAGGACGTGACGTTCGACGACCTCGACAAGGTTGTTTCGCTGAATCTGCGCTGCACGATCCAGTGCGCGCAGGCGGTCGTGCCGGGCATGAAGGCGCGGCGGCACGGCCGCATCATCAGCATCTCGAGCCGCGCGGCGCTGGGCAAGGAACTGCGTACCCTGTACGCGGCGACCAAGGCCGGGCTGCATGGCATCACGCGCACGTGGGCGCTCGAGTTCGCCCGGCACGGCATCACGGTCAATGCGATCGGGCCGGGTCCGATCGCCACCGAGTTGTTCACGCGTGCCAATCCCGCCGACAGTCCGCGCACGAAGGCGATCATCGAGGGCGTGCCGGTGGGGCGTCTCGGCACGCCGGCCGACGTTGCGCACGCCGTGGCGTTCTTCGCCGACCCTCGCGCCGGCTTCGTCACCGGCCAGGTGCTCTACGTGTGCGGCGGCATGACTGCCGGCGTGGCACCGGCCTGAGGCCGGCGCGGCGTCAGCCTGCTGCGGCGGCGGGCAGCGAAAGCAGCTTGCGCGCCTCGGCGGCGGTTGCCGGACGGCGCCCATACTCGGCGCAGAGTTCGGCGACGCGGGCGACCAGCGCGGCGTTCGATGGCGCCAGCGTGTCGCGGTCGAGCCGCACGTTGTCTTCCATGCCGGTGCGGCAGTGGCCGCCGAGTTCGAGCGACCAGCGTGCGAGCGTGAACTGGTCCTTGCCGATGCCTGCGCCGGTCCACGTGGCATCGGGTGCCAGGCGCTGCAGCGTACGGACGTAGAAGTCGAAGACCTCGCGATCGACCGGCATCGCGTTCTTGATACCCATCACGAACTGCACGTGCAGCGGCGCCTTGATGCGACCGTCGCGCGCCATCGCCACCGCCTGGAAGATCATCGAGAGGTCGAAGGCCTCGACCTCCGGCTTGACGCCGTACTTGATCATCTCTGCGGCCAGCCAGTCGACGAGTTCGGGCGAGTTCTCATAGATCCGGCTGGGGAAGTTCACCGAACCGGTGGCCAGCGAGGCCATGTCCGGCTTCAGCGGCAGCATTCCGCCGCGCTCGTGCCCGGTGCCGGAACGGCCGCCGGTGGAAAACTGGACGATCAGGCCCGGGCAATGCTTGCGGAGGCCCTCCAGCACGCGCGCAAAGCGCTCCGGGTCGGAACTGGTCGTCTCGTCGTCGTTTCGGACGTGCAGATGCACGAGCGTGGCGCCGGCTTCGAAGGCCTGCTGCGTCGACTCGACCTGCTCGGCAACCGAGATCGGCAACGCCGGGTTGTCCTTCTTGCGCGGCACCGACCCGGTGATCGCAACGGTGATGATGCACGGTGTCGTCATCGATGGCCTCTTGGTGAACGGGATGTCCGAGGCGAAGCTAGCACTGCGTCCGCGGCGCCTGCAACCGCACTCGTGCCGTGGTACGGGCGTTCGCGCGGGCCTATCGGGCCGCACCGGACTGGAGGGCCGGCGCCACGTCGATGGCGACGCGGCGCGAACCGGCCAGCGCAGTGAACCGGAGCTGTGCGGCGGCCGTCGCGCCGCGGCCCTCAGGCGACGTTTACAGCCGGCTGCGCGCGCACGAGCTGCAAGGCGGGGCTGCGCGTGCCGGAGTCCTGCGCACGCTCGTGATCCTTCACGAAGGCGGGAATCTTCTCCGGCGGCATGGCGGCACTGAAGACGAACCCCTGCGCGCGGGCACAGCGGTTCTGGCGCAGGAACTGCGCCTGCTGCGACGTCTCGACACCTTCGGCGACAACGATCTTGCCGAGCGCGTTGGCCATTTCAATGATGGCCGTGGCGATGATCGCCGCCTGTGGATTCTCGCCAACGTCGGTGATGAACGTGCGATCGAGTTTCAGCACCTTCGCCGGCAGCTGCTTGACGTAGGCGAACGACGAATAGCCGGTACCGAAGTCGTCGACGGCGATTTCCACACCCCGTTCGCGCAGCCGCTCCAGGGTCGCCACCGCGTCAGGGCCCGCGTCGACCAGCAGAGACTCGGTCACCTCGAGTTCGAGATGGTGCGCCGCCGTCGTCGAACTGGTGAGCGCACCCTCGACCGAGGCTGCAAACGACGGATTGCGAAGCTGCACCGCCGACACGTTGACGGAGACGCGCGCGATGACCGTGCCGGCCTCGACCCAGCGCCGGTGCTGTCGGCAGGCCTCGCGCATCACCCAGCTGCCGATTGCCTCGATGAGGCCGCTTTCCTCGGCGTGGTCGATGAACGCGTCCGGCGCCAGGAGTCCGCGCTGCGGATGCTGCCAGCGCAGCAGCGCCTCCACGGCGCAGACCTCGCCGCTCGCGAGATCGATCTGCGGCTGGTAGTGGAGAAGGAACTCGCCCCGCCTGAGTGCTTCGCGAAGTTCGCGGTCGATGGTCACTCGTGCCGAGGCGTCGGCGTCCATCCGGTCCTCGAAGTACGCGTAGCGGCCGCGGCCGCGGTCCTTGGCGAGATACAGCGCCGTGTCGGCCTTCTTCAGCAGCTCGGCACTGTTCTCGCCGTCCTTGGGGTAGATCGAGATCCCGATGCTGCCGCCCGCGTACATCACGTGACCGTCGATCTCGAACGGTTCATTCAGCACGGAGATCAGCGTGCGGGCGACGCCGCCGGCGTCGGTTGCATCCTTGAGGTTCGTCAGCAGGACCGTGAACTCATCGCCGCCGAGCCGCGCGACGATATCGACGTCGCGAACCGCGCGCCGGATCCGCGCCGCTGCGTGCCGGAGCAGCACGTCGCCGGCCGCATGCCCCAGCGTGTCGTTGGTGCGCTTGAACCGGTCAAGGTCGATGTAGAGCACGGCCAGCAGCTGATTGTCGCGGCGCGCGAACTTCACCTGCTGGGTGAGCATGTCGATCAGGTAGTGCCGATTGGGCAGGCCAGTCAGGCTGTCGAAGTGCGCCTGGTCGTGAAGCTGCTTGTCGCGCGCGACGGACGACAGCGCCACGGCCAGTCGGTCGATCACCCCGGCCAGCGCCAGCGCCTGGTTGGTGGACAGCGCCGTCTTCTTGTCGTGACCAAGCACCACGACGCCCCACACCTTGTCGGCGCGGGCGATGGGAAGCAGGTAGAGGTACTTGGCGCCGTGCTCGTGCAGCAGGCTGCGGTAGATCGCCGGCAGCCGGATCGACTTGGACCACTTGCGCAGGCTGGAATCGGCGCTCGACAGATCGATCGCGCGCGGCAGTTCGTCACGCAGGATCTTGCCGTGACTGTCACGCAGGTAAACCTTGGTGGAGCCCGGTGCGTCGGCCTCGAGCAGGCCGAGGCTGACGACCTTGATGCCCGAGATCTCGTGGATGCAGCTCAGCGCGATCTCGGCCACCTGCCGCATGTCGACCGTGGTCAGGATCGTGCGATCGATCTCGGAAAAAGCGGAAAGCGTGCGAAAGTGCAGGCCGAGCTCGGCGGTCATCTTGTTGAACGACCGGGCCATCTGGCCGAACTCGTCCTTGCTGTTCACCGGCAGCGGCGTTCCGAAGTCCCGTCGGGCAACGCGCTGCATCCCGAACAGCACGCGCCGCAGTGGCGTCAGGATGCGGCGCACCTGGTCGAGACTGAGCAGCGCCACGATGACCACCGACAGGGCCGCGACGGGCAGGAACATGGTGCGGAACCACTGCAGCGGCTGCAGCGCCGCCGATTCCGGCAGTAGCGCGGCAATCAGCAGATCGTTTCCTTCAAAACGATCGTTGACCGCCAGCCTGACCGAAGCAGCGCGATGCTTTTCGCCGTTCAGCGACAGCGGGTGCGCCGTTTCGTCCTGCACGGCCCGCGACGTCAGCTGCATCACGTTCTCGGCCGTCATCCCTGCCGGGCATGACAGCGGCAGCCCGGTGGCGACCGCAACGCAAAGCCTTCTGAGCGCTGCATCCTGACTCTGCCTGCCCCACAGGAACCGCTCGGACAGCGATGCGGCGATGAACCCGATGTCGCCGCTTCCCGGCACGGCGCGGACGATCGAAAGCGTCGGAGGATTGCCCGATGCGGTCACCAGCGCGGAGCGGCGCACCTCGCTGGCCGGGTCGAGCTTGAGCGGGTCAAAGCCGGCCAACGGCGGTGGTTGCCCAGCCTCTCTGAGCAGTCGACCCTGGCGATCCAGCACCGCGATACCGCTCAGTTCCTGGCCGATATCCGGCACGAGTCTGTCGAAAGCGTCTACGTGTGCTGCCGCCGCCCCGAGGATTTCTTCAGCCGCCAGCAGCCGGTCGGACAGCGTGGCGCCGAGAAGCCGGGCGTCCAGCGCAAGTTCGTGGTCCAACCGCTCCTGCAGTACCTGCGAAACGTAGAGGTACGAGAGTCCGGCAAGAAGCGTCACCGGGACCAGGGCGGCGAGCACGAACATCGTCATCAGTCGCCGTCCCACGCTGCTCGACAGATACCAGCGTATCCAGCGCAGAGAGCCGGTGCGGCGGGGCGACGTCGTCGCGGGGGCCGCAGCCGCGGGTTGCCCAGGCGGAGTTGTGCTCGCGCCCTCCTGCGGCGGCTCGTCCGCGCTCAGTTCGGTCTGTGGCGCATCCTGCGGCTCGATGAAGACCGTGGGTTCACCCTCCGCCAGTTCCTGCACCGAGGGAAGTGGAAGTCGGGTCGCCGGGCTGCCGAGGGGTTGCTCTCGCTTATCGAACATCGGCGGGTTGCTTCTCTAAGCGGCAGGCAGGGTCAGGATCGGGCGCTTGTTCGCTCTTGCCGGCGCCAGGCACTTCCCGACGCCTCGTCGGCTGGCGGGCGTCACCGCCGATGGGTGTCACCACCCTTGGCGAGCCAGACGGCACCAAGCGACGATGCCGTCATCGTATCCCGCGAACGCGGTATTCGCGTGGATCGCCGATGCCATTCGCCCCGCGGTTTCGACCTTCGATCCAAAGGTTACGAACGAGGCCCTGATCGGCACGGGATTGCCCTATCAAATGTGAGCGACCACTCATTTATCTAGCGATGTTTAATAACGCTCTAGCAAGTGAGTATCGATCAATTGCCCAGCCTAAGGAGCGGCTGGCGCGTGCTGGGCCGCGGCGTCCGTAAGGCCGCCGTCTCCATCCCTTGTTTGCGTCATTCGCCTGGAGCGGCGGCTGTTCAGTGACCGACCGGGCTGCGCGCGCCGGTGCCGATCTCGAAGATTCCTGGCCCAGCCGGATCGACGTCGATACGGATCCAGCCGGACAGCGGTTCACCCCAGGACTGAACGCGCAGCAGGTTGCGGACGGGCGGCGACCCCGAGGCCAATGGCCGGTCAACGAGGAAGAGATGGCCATCGCCATGGGCCAGCAGTACCGGCCGTCCGAACCGAAGTGACAGCCGGCGCAGCGCCTGGATGACAGCCTCGAACCTGGCGCGATGCGGATGCCCGGGCGGAAGATCGAAGCGGGGGTTGGCATGCATCAGCACGACCACGGCGATGACGCCGGAACGCTGCGCGCTCCCGAAGGCGGCCTCGAGCCAGGACAGGTTTGCGGCCTGTCGCGCTTCAAACGCCGCAATACGGTCGCGCCGCGCGACCTCGGCGTCGTCGCCCGGGTCGATGCCGTGCCACGGTGCAAGCGCATTGCGGCTGCCGACCACGTGAATGGTCAGGAACATCACGCGTTCGTGGACGAAAAGCGCGTTCTCGACAAACTCTCCGTGCGACTCCGCTTCCGCCTGCGAACGCAGCGGCAGTGGCCGTTTCCCCATCGAGCGGGTCGGATCGGCGAACGCGAGCCGGCGCAGCGCTGCCAGCCGCTCGAGCGGATGGAAGCGGCCGGCGGCAGCGCGGTGGCAGTCGGTCCAATCGTTGTCTCCCGGCGTGTACACGAGCGCGCCGGACACCTCCTGCATCAGCTCCAGGCGCCGGCGCAGCAGTTCATCGGTGCACGGCTCGCCGCCGCCCTTCAGGTCGCCGGCGTGAAGCACGAACCGCACCGAGGGGTCGTCGTCGATCTCGCGCAGCATCGTCGTCAGGCGATGCTCGGCGGCGCTGCCGTACGGCGTGTCGCCGATCAGCGCGAAGGAAAATGCCGCTGAAGACGGCTGCGCGCCGGTGCTCGTGCAGCCGACGGTAAGCGAAAACCCCAGCGCGCCAAGCGCGAGGCGGAGGCCGCTCGGCAACCTGTCGCTCATGGCCTTCATACGGAAATGTCCTAGCTCAAGCGAACGGCGAATCGTGCCGTATCACGCCCCGACGCTGCCTACAATCACTGGCTCCTGTGCGCCCTCGCTTCGGAGGCTCCAGATGCATCACGACTCCCACATCCTGCATCGTCAGTTGCGCGGCCAGTACCCGCTGGCAGCGCGTGCCCAAGGCTGCTTCATCGAGGACAGTGAAGGCAAGCGTTACCTCGACGCCTCCGGCGGCGCGGCCGTCTCCTGCCTGGGCCATGGCAACCGCGACGTGCTGTCTGCGATGCACGCCCAGCTCGACGGCATCGCCTACGCGCACACCAGCTTCTTCTCCACCGCCGTTGCCGAGGAGCTTGCCGACGTGCTGGTGGCCGACGCACCGGAAGGCATTTCGCATGTTTATCTCGTCTCCGGCGGTTCGGAGGCGATGGAGGCCGCGCTCAAGCTGGCGCGTCAGTACTTCGTCGAGATCGGTCAGCCGAAGCGTGCCAAGTTCATCGCCCGCCGCAACAGCTATCACGGCAACACGCTCGGGGCGCTGGCTGTCGGCGGCAATGCATGGCGGCGCCAGCAGTTCGCGCCGCTGCTGATCGATGTCGAGCATGTCGCGCCGACCTATTCCTATCGCGACCGGCGCGCCGACGAAACCGAGGCGCAGTACTGCGAGCGGCTCGTTGCCGAGATCGAGCAGACGATCGAGCGCGTCGGCGGGGAGAACGTCATCGGCTTCGTTGCCGAGACCGTCGGCGGCGCCACCAGCGGCTGCCTGACCGCGCCGCCGGGTTACTACCGGGCGATTCGCGAGTTGTGCGACCGGCACGGATGTCTGCTCATCCTGGATGAGGTGATGTGCGGCATGGGCCGCACCGGCACGTTGCACGCCTGCGAAAAGGAGGGCGTTGCGCCCGATCTGATGGCCATTGCCAAGGGCCTTGGCGGAGGCTATCAGCCGGTTGGCGCGGTGCTCGTGGCGGGGCGCATCATCGACGCGATCGCGCAGGGCACCGGCTTCTTCCAGCACGGCCACACGTATATCGGCCATCCGATGGCCTGCGCCGCGGCGCTGGCCGTGCAGCGCGTGCTCAAGCGGGATCATCTCGTCGAGCGCTGCGCACTGCAGGGCGAGAATCTCGCGGCGCGGCTGCAGGCGGCCTTCGGAGAGCACCCGCACGTCGGCGACATCCGCGGACGCGGGCTGTTCCGTGCGCTCGAACTTGTGGCCAGCCGGGATTCGAAGACGCCGTTCGACCCTGCGCGCAGGATTTCCGCGCGCGTGCGGGCCGAGGCCATGACAGAGGGGTTGCTGTGTTATCCGATGGCCGGCACGATCGACGGCAAACACGGAGATCACGTGCTCCTTGCGCCGCCCTTCATCGTCAGCGACGGCGAACTGGATCTGCTCGTAGAGCGGCTGCGCCAGGCGATCGACCGAGCGACTCGCGCCGGAGCGTAGTCTGGAGTAGCGTTTCGTCTACGCAGGAATGCATACGAGCTGACCGCGTTGCGGCGACAGGCCTTGGCGGTCATAGTCAGCGGTTCAACCATCCGTTTTCGGCAGCAAGGTTCAACCCACAAGAGGAGATCAGGATGCGACTGAAATTGTCCCTATGCACCGCGGCGCTCGCCGCCACCTTCATCGCGGCCGCGCCATTGCCCGCTGCGGCACAGCAGAAGTTCGTCACCATCGGCACCGGCGGTGTCACCGGCGTCTACTACGCGGCCGGTGGCGCCATCTGCAGGCTGGTCAACAAGGACCGCAAGACGCACGGCATCCGTTGCTCGGTCGAGTCCACCGGCGGCTCCGTATACAACATCAACACGATCCGGGCCGGTGAGCTCGACATGGGCGTGGCGCAGTCCGACTGGCAGTTCCACGCGGCCAAGGGCACGGCGGTGTTCAAGGACGCCGGCCCGTTCGGCGAGCTCCGCGCGCTGTTCTCGCTGCATCCCGAACCGTTCACGGTCGTGGCGCGCAAGGAAGCGAACATTTCGAAGTTCGAGGACTTCAAGGGCAAGCGGTTCAACATCGGCAATCCGGGTTCCGGCACGCGCGCCTCGATGGAGGAACTGCTCAATGCAATGGGCTGGAAGACGAGCGACTTCTCGCTTGCCTCGGAGCTGAAGGCCGACGAGCACGGCCCGGCGCTGTGCGACAACAAGATCGACGGTTTCTTCTACGGCGTCGGCCATCCCTCGGCCAACATCCAGGATCCGACCACGACCTGCGGCGCCAAGCTCGTGTCGCTGACCGGCCCGGCGGTCGACAAGCTCGTCAAGGCCAATTCCTACTACGCCTACGCGACCATTCCGGGCGGCCTGTACGCGAACAACCCCAACCCGACGCAGACCTACGGCGTGCTGGCGACGTTCGTCAGCTCGAGCAAAGTGCCTGCGGACGTGGTCTACGCCGTGGTCAAGGCCGTGTTCGAGAACTTCGACGAGTTCAAGAAGCTGCACCCTGCCTTCGGCAACCTCGACCCGAAGAAGATGGTCAAGGACGGCCTGTCGGCGCCGCTGCATGACGGCGCGGCCAAGTACTACAAGGAAAAGGGCTGGATGTAGTCCGGCTGCACTTTTGATTTCATACGCGTCGATTGGACAAACAGGCCGGGGAAAACCCGGCCTGTTTGACTTTGGCACCGGCTGCGGCGGAACATCGCCGCCATAACGGCCGCGAAAGCGCCGCAGGGGGAGCAAAGAATGAGCCGCAGCAAAGAGGGCGAGGGCGTCGAGCGCGACAAGCTGCAGCAGATGGTCGCCGAGTCCGACACCGGCGGACGCAAGCCGACCGGGCTCGTCGCGACGGTGCTGATGCTGCGTGGCGCTGGCGTGGTCGGTGTTCCAGCTCTGGTACGCGTGCCCGCTGCCGTTTGCGCTCGGCATTTTCGTCCTGAACGACACCGAGGCGCGCGCCATTCACCTGGCGTTCGCGATGTTTCTCTCCTACACCGCCTATCCGGCGTTCAAGCACTCGCCGCGCGCGCACGTGCCACTGCAGGACTGGGCGTTTGCGCTCGCCGGGGCCTTCTGCGCCGCCTACCTGTTCCTCTTCTACGAACAGCTGGCATCGCGGCCGGGACAGCCGACGACGATGGATATTTACGTCGCGGTCGCCGGCATGCTGCTGCTGCTGGAGGCAACGCGGCGCGCGCTCGGCCTGCCGATGGTGATCGTGGCCAGCGTCTTCCTGATCTACACCTTTGCCGGCCAGTACATGCCGGACATGATCGCGCACCACGGCGCGTCGCTGGCCAAGGCCACGTCGCACTACTGGCTGACGACCGAGGGCGTTTTCGGAATCGCGCTCGGCGTGTCGACCAGCTTCATCTTCCTGTTCGTGCTGTTCGGGTCGCTGCTCGACAAGGCCGGCGCCGGCAACTACTTCATCAAGTCGGCCTTCGCGCTGCTCGGCCACATGCGCGGCGGGCCGGCCAAGGCGGCGGTCGTCTCGTCGGCGGCCACCGGCATCATCTCCGGCTCGTCGATCGCCAACGTGGTTACGACCGGCACCTTCACGATCCCGCTGATGAAGCGCGTCGGCTACCGGCCCGACCAGGCCGGCGCGGTCGAGGTGTCGAGCTCGGTCAACGGCCAGATCATGCCGCCGGTGATGGGCGCGGCGGCGTTCCTGATGGTCGAGTACGTCGGCATTCCGTACACGCAGGTGATCAAGCACGCTTTCCTGCCGGCGGTCATCTCGTACATCGCGCTCTTCTACATCGTGCATCTCGAGGCGCTCAAGGCGAACCTGCAGGGGCTGCCGAGGCGCAGCCAGGGCACGCACACGCAGCGGCTGCTCGCGTTCGTGATGACGGTGGCCGGGTTCATCGTGCTCTCCGGTGTCGTTTACTACGGCATCGGCTGGATCAAGGAGGTCTTCCCGGACGCCGCGTTCAACCTGATTGTTGCGCTGCTGGTCGTCGTTTACGTCGGACTGGTGTGGTTCGGTTCGCGCCAGCCGGAACTCGAACTCGACGACCCCGAAGCGCCGGTTTTCGAGCTGCCGGAAACCGGGCCGACGCTCAAGAGCGGCCTGCATTACCTGCTGTCGGTGGTCGTGCTGATCTGGTGCCTGATGGTCGAGCAGCTGTCGCCGGGTCTGTCGGCGTTCTGGGCGACGATGTTCATGATCTTCATCCTGGTCACACAGCGGCCGCTGTTCGCGTTCTTCCGCGGCCACGGCGGATTCGGCGCGGCCGTGCGCCTGGGATTGTCCGAGCTGCTCGACGGCCTGGTCACCGGCGCCCGCAACATGATCGGCATCGGCGTGGCCACGGCGGCGGCCGGCATCATCGTCGGCACGGTGTCGCTGACCGGTATCGGACTGGTGATGACCGAGCTGGTCGAACTGATCTCCGGCGGCAACCTGATGGTGATGCTGCTGCTGGTGGCGCTGATCAGCCTGATCCTCGGCATGGGGCTGCCAACCACCGCCAACTACATCGTCGTTTCCACTTTGATGGCGCCGGTGGTGGTCGAGCTCGGCGCACAGAGCGGCCTGCTGGTGCCGCTGATTGCCGTGCACATGTTCGTGTTCTATTTCGGGCTGATGGCCGACGTCACGCCTCCGGTGGGGCTCGCCTCGTTCGCCGCTGCCGCGATCGCCCGCACCGACCCGATCAGGACAGGAATCACTGCGTTTTTCTACAGCATGCGCACGGCGATCCTGCCGTTCCTGTTCATCTTCAACACGCAGCTGCTGATGATCGGCATCGCCGGCTGGTTCCACCTCGTGGTGACGGTGGTGAGCGCCACCGTTGCCATGCTGGTGTTTGCGGCGGCCACCCAGGGCTATTTCCTCGTCAGGAGCCGCTGGTACGAGACAGTGGCGCTGTTCCTCGTCACATTCACGCTGTTCCGCCCCGGGTTCTGGTGGGACATGATCTATCCCCCGTTCGAACACACGTCGCCGACCGCGCTGACGAAGATCATCGAGGACAAGCCGGCCAACGCCAGCCTGCGCATGTGGGTCGAGGGCGAGACGATCGAGGGAGACCAGTTCAGCAAGGGAGTGCTGGTGCCGCTCGGCCCGAAGGCGCCGGCGCGCGAACGGCTGCGCGCGGCCGGGTTCTCGCTGATGATGCTCGGTGAGGAAGTGAGCGTCGGACCGGTGGCCTTCGGCAGCGTGGCCGCCAAGCTCGGTCTCGAGGCCGGCTTCAAGGTCACCGGCGTCGAACTGCCCGTCGAACGTCCGGCCAAGGAGTGGATGTTCATCCCGGCGCTTGCGCTGCTCGGGTTGATCGTGCTGTTGCAGCGGGGCAGGGCAAGACGACAGGTTCCGGCGGCCGCCTAGGCCGCCATTCTCGGACGGAGGAGCAATGTTCAAGAACGTGCTGTTGACCATCGACCTGACGGAGCCCACCAGCTGGGCCCGCTCACTGCCGGTCGCGCTGGAGCTGTGCAAGGCGTCATCCGGGAAGCTGCACGTCGTTACCGTGGCCGCCGAGGTCAACATGCAGGTGGCCAGCTTCTTCCCTGAAGACGCCAACGCGCGGCTGCTTGCGCATGCCAAGTCCGAGTTGAGTGCGTGGGTAGGAAAACATGTTCCGGCCGGAGCGGCCGTCGATTCGATCGTTTGCCAGGGCAGCATTCACCGCGAGATCATCGCTACCGCAGAGAAGGTCGGCGCCGACGTGATCGTGATGGCCTCGCACAAGCCGGCGATCCGCGACTACGTGCTCGGCGCCAACGCCGCCCATGTTGTCAGGCATGCGGCCTGCTCCGTCATGGTCGTGCGTGGCTGAACGGCCCGCTCGTGCGGGCAGTGTCCCGTCGCCGCTCATGCGGCGCAGGCGCCTCGCGGTCCGGTATCGCTGACCCTGGGCGCGGCCGTGTGCCTGGTGGGCACCCGGCCAGCTCACTTGCGAGGAGTTGAATACAAAGGGGGATGCGTGCGATGACCAACCACGTCTACAAGCTGCTCGAAATGACCGGTACCTCGTCTGTGGGTGTCGACGATGCGATCAGGAACGCGATCTCGCGGGCCGGCAAGACCGTGCACAATCTGCGCTGGTTCGAAGTGATCGAGGTCCGCGGCGGCATCGACGCCGGCGCGGTGTCGAGCTGGCAGGTGACGATCAAGATCGGCTTCACGCTCGACGACTGAGGCGCACGAACCCGGCGGCGCGCCGCGCGGCCGGCCGCGGGCCGGCCGGTCAACCGATCAGGACAGTTGCCGCATGAGCGGCTCGCCGCGCAGCCAGGCGGTGAGACATTCGACCACGCCGCTGGCGAACCGCTCGAACACCGGCTGCGCGACGAAGCCGAGGTGGGGCGTCAACACCACGTTCGGCATGCGGCGCAGCGGATGATCGGCCGGCAGCGGCTCTTCGTCGAAGACGTCGAGCGCGGCCATCGCCGGGTGTCCCTCGTGCAGTGCATTTGCCAGCGCGGCCATGTCGATCAGCGCCGAGCGCGACGTGTTGACGAGCAGCGCGTCGCGCCGCATCGACGCCAGCCGTGGGGCATTGATGAGGTGGCTGGTCGCCGCTGACGGCACCAGATGCAGGCTCACCACCTTCGAGCTGGCGATCAGTTCGTCGAGCGAGACCGCCGCGGCACCGCATGCCGCGGCGCGCTCCGCCGTCATATGCGGGCTCCAGGCCGCCACCTGCATGCCGAATGCGTTGCCGACGCGCGCCACCCGCTTGCCGATTTCACCGAGCCCGATCAGCCCGAGTCGCTCGCCGGCCAGCATGCTGCCGAGCGGTCCGGTATCGCGCCAGTCGCCGTCGCGGATCAGCCTGAACTGCGCCTCGAGTCGTTTCGCAGCGGCGAGGATCAGCCCCCACGTCAGCTCGCAGGTGGTGTCCTTGGAGGGGCCCCACTCGGTGTGGCACACGGGGATCCCCCGCGCGGCCAGCGCCGCCGTATCGAGCGCGGCATTGCGCGATCCCGTGAACACGACCAGCCGCAGGTTCGGCAGGCGCGCGATCAGTTCGGCGCGCATCGGCGTGCGGTCGCGCATCAGCACGATCGCATCGGCGTGCGCCAGCGCCGCGTGCAACACGTCGCCGCGCAGGGGCTCGTGGAACAGGCGCACTTCGGCAAGGCGATCGATCTCCGACCAGTCGGCCAGGCGGCGCAGCGCGCGCTCGTAGTCGTCGAGCACGACGATGGTCGGGCGGTCGGCGCTCATCGGCCAGGCCGGACGGCGCCGGGTTGAGGACGTGCCTTCATCGAATTCACCGTCAAGGCGGTCATGGCAGGTGGCGACAGCGTAGCGCCGGACGAGGCGCCGCCGCCCGTAACGGCACGGTCCCCCGGGCCGGTCATTGCGTCACCAGCGCGAGTGCCAGCGGCACGGTGATCGCGGACAGCGCGGTCGACAGCACCAGGCTGGTGGCCACCGGCGCCTGCATGGTGTCGAATTCGCGCGCCATCAGGTAGACGTTGATGCCTACCGCCAGCGCGGCCATCAGCACCACGGCCTGCGTCTCGGTCGGCGGCAGGTCCAGCAGCCAGGCCAGCGCCCACACGGCGAACGGCTGTACGAGCAGCTTCATTCCCGTGATGCCGAGCGCCTCGCGCCAGCCATCGCGGAGCCCGTACTCCGCCAGTCCCATGCCGAGCACGATCAGCGACAGGGGAATCGCCGATTGGCCGACCAGTTCGAGCGGCCTGTCGATCAGCGCCGGCAACCGCAGGCCGGTCAGCCCGAAGGCGGCGCCGGCGAGGACCGAAGCGACGACCGGATTGGTCAGAACGCCGCGAAGCGTGCTGCCGAAACCCCTGACCGAGAGTTCGCCGTGTCGCGCCCACTCGACCGAGACGGTCACCAGCGTCCACAGCGTGAGCGAATTGAAGACGAGCACCAGCGCTACCGACGGCATCGCCGCCTCGCCGAGCGAAGCGCGGGCGATCGGCACGCCAAGCAGAACGTTGTTGGCGAAGATGCCGCCGAGGGCGAACACCGACTGCTGCACGCCGTTCAGCCCGAACAGCCACAGCCCGATCAGACGACCGAGCACGAACACGATCAGGCAACCGCCGAAAAACGCGATCAGCAGCCGCGCATCGACGGGCGGCAGCCTCGACATATCGCTCATCAGGCGGAACAGCAGGGCCGGCACCGCGGCCGCAAAGACGAACCTGGCGAGTGCGTCGCTGACGCTCTTCGGCCAGCGGCCGGAGGCGGCGAGGAGGTATCCCGCCAGCACCAGCACGAACAGCGGCGCGGAGACCTCGAGTTGCTGCAGGAACGTGGACACGGGGCGACATCAGGACCGCGGTCAGTGTAGGCGCCCGCTCGGGTGCCGCGCCGTTCGCCCGCCGGTCAGGCTGCAGGCTGAGAGTAGGAAATCACGTTGAACGCCGCGCCCTGCGGATCGACGATCACCGCCATCCTCCCGACGCCGGGAATGTCCTGCGGCCCGTGCACGACCCTGCCGCCCAGCTCGACCGCCTTGCGTGCGGTGGCGTCGACGTCGGCAACCGTCACGTAGCTGCCCCAGCTGGGCGGCATGCCGCCGGCCTTGGCCTCGGCCGGAATGGCCATCACGCCACCGACCGAAACGTCGCCGACCTTGACGACGTGGTAGTCGCCGCCGGGCATTGGCATCTTCTGCGTGCCCCAGCCGAGCAACGCGGTATAGAAAGCAAGTGCCGCCTCGGGATCCGAGGTCATCAGTTCGTTCCACGAAAACGCGCCGGGAGTCTGGAAGGTGTCCATGCAGGCAGTCCTCGTCGTTGTGGGAGCTCGCGCCGCCGACGTTCGGTGGCGCGGGCATCCTAAAGGCGCGCATCCGACGGAACAATGCCGTCCACGCGAGTCGGTACGATGCCGTATCCCAACCGCAGGAACGGAGCGCCCGATGATTCTCGAACTCGCCGACATCCGCATTCAGCCCGGCCAGCAGTCCGCCTTCGACGAAGCAATCGTGCGCGGCGTCGACACCGTGATCAGCAAGGCGAAGGGCTTTCGCGGCTACAAGGTCAACAAGGGCATCGAGACGCCGGAGCGCTACCTGCTGATGATCTTCTGGGAAACGCTCGAGAACCACACGGTCGACTTTCGCGGCTCGGCGGACTTCGGTGAGTGGCGCGCGATCGTGGGTCCGTTCTTCGCACAGCCGCCGCAGGTCGAGCACTTCACTTTGCTCGGCAGATCCACCGGCGACTGACGAACCTCCACCGGGCTGCGCCAGCGCTGAATGAGGCCAGCCGGACGCAGTTCTGCCCGCGATGCGGGGCCGGTTTCGCGGCGCGACGCGGCCGCACAATCACTTGCTGCAGCGTGCCTGCCTTCAATGGACCACCCGGACGCCGCTTTTCAGGGACGGCTTGGCGGGACGTGCAAACCTGCCATACCGTCTTACTGTTATGCGACCAATCAATGATTTACAGGCTGATATCGATCCGTTACTTTAGGTCGATGGTTAGCCCACACGCATTACTGCAATGACCGTTTCGCGCTCGGCCGGGGCATGAGCGGGCTCCTCACCCCGGCCCAGCGTCGTCTCCGCGCAACAGCGTCACCGGGCCTCGGTTCGCTCCCCATTGGCCGTGGCACGGCGGCCCAGGTCGCCAACGATCCTGCCGCGCCGCCATCCCATGCGGCCATTGTTTCGCCGGCGGACTTCTTCGAGCGGCTGCAGCAGGCCGCCAGCAGCTCGTCATCCTCGCTCGCGCTGCTGATCGTCGATATCAGCGGCTTCCATTCGATCAACCAGACGCACGGTTTTGCGATCGGCGACCGCTTCCTCGAAATGGTGAGCCTGCGCCTCGCCGATCGGCTGCGCGCGGAGGACCTGGTCACGCGTCTGGGCGGCGACGAGTTTGCGGTGCTGCTCGCCGACATGTTCGACTCGGCCAGCGCGATGGGGGCGGCGCGCGAGGCTCTCGCCGCCCTGCGCGATCCTTTCCTGCTGAACGAACGGCCGCGGGCCGTTTCGGCGCACTCGGGCGTTGCCCTCTGCTCGGCGCACGGCCGCGACGTGCGTGCGCTGCTGTATGCGTCCCGGGCAGCGTTGCGCCGTGCCAAGGAGTCCGGTGTAGACGTCGTTGCGGCCCAGTCCGACGCGCAGGATGCCGGGACGCTGTCGTCATCGCTGTCACCTGCGATGGCGAACCTGCGCGGCATGCCGACCGGGCGCGAATTGCGAGATGGCCTGCTGCGCGGCGAATTCAAGGTCCACTATCAGCCGATTCACAACTTCGGCACCGGGCGTGTCGACACGCTCGAGGCGCTGGTGCGCTGGCGCCATCCGAGCCGCGGCCTGCTGGCGCCCGGCGCCTTTCTTCCGGCCGCCGAGCGAGCCGGGCTCGCTCATGTCATCAACGTGCGAGTGCTCGACTGCGCGTGCGACAGCCTGCGTCGCTGGCGAGCCCACGGCCATGGCCAGTTGCGTGTCGCCGTCAATCTGGCGGCGCAGGACTTCCGCCGCGACGACTTCGCCGGCACGGTGGCCACGACGCTCGAGCGCCATTCGCTGCCGCCGTCGTCGCTCGAGCTCGAGCTGACCGAGCACGAGCAGCTCGACGACGAGCGCGCCGTTTCGCAGGTCGCCGAACTCGCCCGCCATGGCGTGGCGCTGACGATCGACGACTTCGGTGTCAAGTATTCATCGCTGCGCTACCTGCACCGCCTGCCGGTACGTGCGCTGAAGGTCGACCGCAGCTTCGTGCACGACGTCGGCAGGTCGGCGGCAAGCAACTCGATCGTCTCGGCCGTCATCGGCATTGCCGGCAAGATGGGCCTGCGGCTGGTGGCTGAAGGCGTCGAGGAAGTCCGCCAGATGAACGAACTGCGGCGGCTCGGCTGCCACATCATGCAGGGCTTCCTGTTCAGTCCGCCGGTGCCCGCAGACGCTGTCGGCGGCTATCTCGACCGCACCGCGCGGGCGATCTGACGGCGCCGTACCCGCACTGCGCGGCCTACTCGCGACCCCTTCAGGGGAAGTTGCGGCAAGATGGCGCTGTGCAGTCCGCAGGGCCAACGCGCCCGCAACCGCCGGCTGCCAATCGTCAATCGACGGCGTCTGTCAGAGGAGCAGAGCGATGGCGCAATCCGCGAAGTCCGCTGTGCAGCCGGCCGCCGGCGCCAGGGCCGACGCGCGAAAGCGCAGCGCGCGCCGCACCGTGCTGCTGGTGGCCACCCGCAAGGGAGCCTGGCTGCTGCATGGCGATGCGTCTCGGCGGCGCTGGCGAATCGACGGTCCGCATTTCCTCGGCCATGTCATCCACCACCTGGTGCTCGACCCGCGTGACGGCCGCACCCTGCTCGCCGCGGCCAAGACAGGTCACCTCGGACCGACGGTTTTTCGCTCGACCGATCTCGGCCGCACCTGGAAGGAAGCTGCCAGGCCACCGGCATTCGAGAAGCGCACTGACGGCAGCGGCCGCGCCGTCGATCACACGTTCTGGCTCACGCCCGCGCACGCCGACGAGCCAGGCGTGTGGTACGCGGGAACGTCGCCGCAGGGCCTGTTCCGCTCCGAGGACGGCGGCGCCACCTGGGCGCCGTTCTCGACCATCAACGACGACCCGCAATACCTGAAGTGGTTCGGCACCGTGCAGGACGGCACGCCGGACGGGCCCAAGCTGCACTCGATCATCGTCGATCCGCGCGACCCTAAACACCTTTACTTCGGCATGTCCGGCGGTGGCGTGCACGAATCGACCGACGGGGGCGCCACGTTCCGGGTGCTCATCGACGGACTCGACGTGGTCGAAGGCTTCCCGCGCGACGATCCGACCGTGCACGACCCGCACTGCATCCGCATCTGCCCGAGCAACCCGGACCGTCTTTACCAGCAGAACCACTGCGGCATCTACCGCATCGACCGGCCGTCGAACCACTGGGTGCGCATCGGCGTGCGCATGCCGAAGAAGGTCGGCGACATCGGCTTCAACATGGTCGTGCATCCGCGTGACGCGGACGTCTGCTGGGTGCTGCCGATGGACGGGCAGACCGTGTGGCCGCGCACCAGCCCGGACGGCAAGCCGGCCGTCTACGGCACGCGCAACGGCGGCAAGAGCTGGCAACGGCTCGACACCGGACTGCCGCGCGAGCAGGCGTGGTGGACGGTCAAGCGACAGGCGATGTGCGCGGACGCCGGCGATCCCGTCGGCCTGTATTTCGGCACCACCGGCGGCGAGCTGTGGGCCAGCCGCGACGAGGGCGCGCAGTGGAAGTGCATCGCTCGCGGCCTGCCGGAGATCTACGCCGTCGAAGGCGGCGAACTGCGCTAGGCGGGGCGGGCCGCGGTGAAAGTGCTGATCCCGAGTCCCTTGCGCTCGTACACCGCGGATCGCACCTGGGTCGAGGCCAGCGGTGCCACGCTCGGCGAGGTACTCGACGACCTGGACCGCCAGTTTCCGGGCATCCGCTTCCGCATGATCGACGAGCAGGCGCGGATGCGCCGGCACATCCGTTTCTTCGTCAACGGCGCGCAGACGTTCGACCTGGCGCGGCCGTTGCAGCCTGCCGACGAACTGTTCATCGTCCAGGCGCTGAGCGGAGGGTGATACGGCGGGCGGCGAACCCGTGTCCGCCGAAGATCGCGGGGGCTGCTTTTTCTTGCCCGGCTGGATAGGGAGGCGTTTGCCGGCCGCGGCAATCTTGCCGGTGCAGTAGGCTCGAACGCCGTCGCAGACTGATACGGCACGAAAGGAATGAGAACAGCATGCCAGTCACGCCGATGACATACCTGCCGCTCGGCAACAGCGGCCTTAAGGCCTCGCGCCTGTGGCTGGGCACGATGATGTTCGGCGACCAGACTGATGCCGATGGAGCGGCGCGGATCGTCGAGTCGGCCCGCGCCGCCGGTGTGAACGCAATCGACACGGCCGACAGCTACGCCAAGGGGGAATCGGAACGCATCGTCGGCCGGCTGATCGCTGCCGATCGCGAGCGCTGGGTGCTCGCGACCAAGGCGGCCAATCCGACCAGCGACGATCCCAACGACCGCGGCCTGTCGCGCCGGCACTTGACGCTCGCCGTGGAGGCGAGCCTGCGCCGGCTGGGCACCGACTGGATCGACGTGCTGTACCTGCATCGCGACGATGAAACGACGCCGGTCGAGGAGACCGCGGCGGCCGTGGCGACGCTGATCGAGCGCGGGCGCATCCATTACTTCGGCGTTTCGAATTTCCGTGCCTGGCGCGTTGCCCGGCTGGTCGAAACCTGCCGCGCGATGGGCGTGCCGCAGCCGATCGTCTGTCAGCCGCCGTACAGCGCGATGACGCGCGTGATCGAAACCGAACTGCTGCCGTGTTGCGACCACTACGGTCTCGCCGCGGTGGTCTACAGCCCGCTGGCGCGCGGCGTATTGAGCGGCAAGTACCTGCCCGACGCGCCGCTGCCGGAAGGCACGCGTGCCGCGCGTGCGGACCGGCGCTTGATGCAGACCGAATTCCGCCGCGAGTCGCTGCAACTGGCGCAGCGCATGACCGAACACGCGCAGCGGCGCGGCTTGACGACGAGCCAGCTTGCGCTGGCGTGGGTGTGGAACAACCGGCTCGTGCACGGGCTCGTCGCGGGGCCGCGAACGATGGAACAGTGGCAGCAGTACCTCGATGCCGTCGCCGTAACGTTCACTGCGGAGGACGAGGAATTCGTCAGCGGGCTCGTGCCCGCCGGCCATGCCTCGACGCCGGGCTACACCGACCCGATCTACCCGGTGACCGGGCGCGTGCCGCGCACGACAGGGTGAGACGCGCCGGCTCAGGCCGGCTCGACTCGCTGCAGGGTGCGCACGACCTTGTTCGCCACCATGTCGCGCACGGCGGCATCGAAATGCCTGAAGTGCGCGCTGACCAGATGCGCGTCGAAGGCAGCGCGGTCGTCGTACACCTCGTAGAGGAATACGAAGTTCGGCCGTGCCGGATCGGCGCACACGTCGAACTGCCGACAGCCGGGTTCGTTCTCGCGCGAGGCGCGAGCGTTCTCGCGCATCAACGGCAGAAAGGCCGCGCAGTGCTGCGGATGAACCTCGAACTCGACGGTAACGACGTACATCGTTCGAAGCGGGCGCTTCACGCCGGATAACGCTGGCGGAGTTCGGCGACCTGCGCCTCGGTCAGTTCGCGACACGGCGCGTCTCGAAGCAGCAGGTACAGCCGGGCGGTCGCCTCGAGTTCCTCGATCGCATCGGCGGCCGCGGTGAGCGAGGTGCCGGCCACGACCGGCCCGTGGTTGGCCAGCAGCAGTGCATGGTGCCTGCCGGCGTAGCCGCGAACCGCCTCGGCCAGCTTCTCGTCACCCGGCGCGAAATAGGGCACGAGCGGCAGCCGGCCGACGCGCATCACGTAGTACGCGGTCAGCGGCGGCAGCACGTCGTCGGCATTCACGTCCGCGAGCACGCTGACCGCCACCGAATGCAGCGAGTGCAGGTGCACGACGGCGGAAAAGCGCGGCTGCTCTTCGTACATCGCGCGGTGCAGGAACGCCTCCTTGGTCGGTGCGTCACCGCCGACGTGCCTGCAGCTGGCGTCGAGCCTCGACAGTCGTGCCGGGTCGAGGTCGCCGAAGCTCGAGCCGGTCGGCGTCATCAGCCAGCCGTCGTCGACGCGCAGGCTGATGTTGCCGGTCGAGCCGTGCGTGAGCCCGCGCTCGAACATCGAACGCGCAATGCGCACGATTTCCTCGCGCGCGGCGGATTCGCTCATGGCTCCCCCTTCGCCCTGCGGGCTGTCCCCCCGGGGGGAGCAGAGCTCCTGCGGGCGGCCGTGCGGCGCTCATGGCGCGACTTCGAAGGCGCGCGTGAAGAAATCGGGCCCGCCGAAGTTGCCCGACTTCAGCGCCAGCGCATACGGCTTGCCGTCGGCGGCGCGCGTCCATGGCACGCCCGGCGCGATCTCCGGACCGATCGCCAGCGCGCGCACGCCGAGCGCCTCGACCACCGCGCCGGAGGTCTCGCCCCCGGCGACGACGAAGCGCTTCACGCCGGCGCCGGCCAGCGCAGTGGCGATCCTGCGCAACGCGTCCTCGACGACCTGTGCCGCGCGTTCGCGACCGAGCTCGGCCTGCGCCGCGGCGACCTGCTCCGGCGGCGCCGAGGCGTAGATCAGCACCGGCTTGTCGCCGAGTTGCTGCATGGCCCAGTCGATCGTCGCCTGGGTCGTCCCGGCATCTTTGGCGAGGGCGATCGGATCGAGCTGCCGCTGCGGCAGCGCGTCCTTCACCTTGGCGAGCTGACCCAGCGTGGCAGTGGAGCAACTGCCGGCGAGGATGACTCCAGGGCCGCGCGGCCAGTCGATTGCCGCCGCCCGCGAAGTCTCCGCCTTGGGGCGCAACGCGGCCGCCATGCCGGCGGCGAGTCCGGCGCCCCCGGTGGCGAGCATCTGCGGCGTGATGGCGGCGCCGAGCGCCTGCAACTGCGCGTCGTCGATCGCGTCGGCGATCACGTGCCGGCAGCCTTCGTCGCCGAGCGCGGCGAGTTTCGCCGCGACGGCCTCTTTTCCCTGCGCGACCACCGCGCTCGGCAGCAGGCCGACCCGGCATGCGGTCTGACTGCCGAGCACGCGCACCAGGTTGCTGTCGGTCATCGGCGTCAGCGGGTGCGTGCGCATGCCGGTATCCGACAACAGCGCCTCGCCGACGAACAGGTGCCCCTGGTAGACGGTGCGCGCATTGCGCGGATAGGCGGGCGTGACGACATTGAGCCGTGCACCGATCGCGTCGCACAACGCATCGCCGACCGGCCCGATGTTGCCGGCCGGCGTCGAATCGAAGGTCGAGCAGATCTTGAAGTAGACGTGCCGCGCGTCACGGCGGCGCAGCCAGTCGAGTGCGGCGAGCGACTGCGCCACCGCCTCGGAGGCGGCGATCGTGCGCGACTTCAGCGCGACGACGATCGCATCGGCCTGCGGAACCTTCAGGGTCGCGTCGGGAACGCCGTTGACCTGGATGACCGACAGCCCCTCGCGGCTGAACGTGACCGCCACGTCGGTGGCGCCGGTGAGATCGTCGGCAATGCAGCCGATCAGCAACGCCATGTTCGCTTCTCCTGATCGATGTCGTGTCCGCCCGGTACCCGATGTGATTCAGCGCAGCAGCCACACGAGGCCCATCGGCAGCACCTCGATATAGGTGACCGCCAGCAGGACCAGCAGCGTCACGACGAACATCGGCACCAGCGCGTACGACACCTTACCGATACCGACCTGCGCAAGCTTGGCCGAGACGAAGAGCGTCCCGCCCACCGGCGGCGTATACAGGCCGATGGCGAGGTTGCAGGTCATGATCAGCCCAAGGTGGACGAGGTCGACGCCGTAGGCCTGCGCCAGCGGCACGAACAGCGGCGCGGTCAGGATCAGCGCCGGCAGCGGTTCGATGAAGATGCCGAGCAGCAGCATCGCGATGTTGGCGAGCAGCAGGAACATCCACTTGCTGTCGGTGACCTGCTTGACCCATTCGGTGACCATCAGCGGCACCTGTTCCACCGTGATCACCCAGGCCAGCGCGGCGGTCGCGCCGATGACGACCATCACCACCGCACTGGTCGTGAACGCCTTCAGCACCAGCGTCGGCAGCTCGTGCCACGTGATGTCGCCGTAGAAGAACATCGAGATGGCCAGGCCGTAGATCACGGCGACGGCAGCCGCCTCGGTCGGCGTGAAGATGCCGAACCAGATGCCGCCCAGGATGATCACCGGCATCAGCAGCGCCGGGAACGCGGCGACGAAGGCGGCACCGATCTCGCGCAGCGAGGCGCGCTCGCCGCCGCGGTCGCAGCCGGTCTTCAGGCCGTAGCGCACGCACACCAGCATCAGGCCGACGCCGAACAGCATGCCCGGCACGACCCCGGACAGGAACAGGTCGCGCACCGAGGCGCCCGAGACGAAGCCGAAGACCAGCATCGGGATCGACGGCGGGATGATCACCGCCAGCGTGCCGGCCACCGAGACCAGCGCCGCCGCGAAGGCCGGCGAGTAGCCGCGCTGTGTCCATCGCCGGGATCATCACCGCGCCGATCGCCGCCGAGCCGGCGATCGCCGAGCCCGACACGCCGCCGAACAGCAGGCAGGCAAAGACCGTCACCACGCCGAGTCCGCCGGGCAGGAAGCCGAACAGCGTGTGCGCGAAGCGCACGATCCGCTTGCCGACGCCGCCGCGCGAGATCAGCTCGCCGCCGACGATGAACAGCGGCACGGCGATCAGCACGAACGGCTCGACCCCGCCGATGTAGGTCAGCAGGATCGTCTCCAGCGGATGGGTCAGCCCGTACCACCACAGCGTGGTGAAGGTGGTCAGCAGCAGCGCGTAGACGAGCGGAATGCCGACGCAGCGCCAGCGCGAAGAACACGACCGTGATGAAGACGATGATCACGAGACGTTCTCCGGCGTCGCTGCCTTGCTGCCGCCGCGCAGCATCACCCACAGGTGGTGCAGCACGAAGACCAGCGAAATCGCCGAGCCCACCGGCAGTGCCATGTACTGCCAGGCCATCGGCCAGTCCAGCACGGTGAGGATGTTGCCCCAGCTCGCCTGCACGATCACGGTGCCGTACCAGATCAGCAGGACGAGCACGGCGGCGACGACGAGCTCGATGCGCGATGCGCAGCCCGCGGCCGGCCGCGCCACCGGCGAGGTCGAGCATCTCCGTGATCGCCATGTGGCCGAGCCGCCGCGATGCCGCCGCGGCGCCGAGGAAAGTCGTCCACACCATCACGAACTCGCCGAATTCGGTGGTCCAGGCGATGTCGATAGTCGAGCTGGTGCATCACCACGTTGACGAACACGATCACCACGAGCGCCGAGCCGAGCGCGACGATCGACCAGTCGACGAGTTCGCCGAGCCGCCGCAGCGCGGCGGGCTCGGGCGGCGCGGGCGGCAGCAGCTTGCTCACAGGATGCGGGCTGCCGGCCGGGCGCATCGATCGCGCGCCCGGCGCGGCAGTGCGGGCGACTACGACTACTTGACTGCCTTGCGCACCGCCTCGGCGTCCTTCAGGAACGCGTCGACGTCGGCGCCGTACTTCTCCTTCGCCTTGACGTAGACAGGCTGCACCGACTTGCGGAACGGCTCGACCGGCGGCCGGTTGACCTTGGCGCCCTTGCTCGTCATTTCCTTCAGCTGGTTCTCGTCGTTGTTGCGGATGAAGTCGCGGCTGTACTGCGCGGCGATCTTGGCCGCCTCGGTGACCGCCTTCTGGTCGGCGGGCGACAGTCTTCTGCCAGGTCTTCTCGGAAATCGCCAGCGGAATCGGGCTGTAGACGTGCTGGGTCAGCGTCACGTTCGGCGCCACTTCGTAGAACTTGTTCGAGTAGATCGTGTCGATCGGGTTTTCCTGCCCGCTGACGGTGCCCTGCTGGATCGCGAGGTACACCTCGGGCAGCGGCATGATCTGGATGTTGAAGCCCATCGCCTCGAGGGTCCAGCGCATCATCTCGTTCGGGAACGTGCGCAGCTTCTTGCCGGCGGCGTCGGCCGGACTGTTCAGCGGATCCCTCGTCGTCATGCTGCGGAAGCCTGCCTCCCAGGTCGACAGGAAGCGGAAGCCCTTGGCCGGCGCCTTGGCGAACTGTTCCTTCAGCCACTTCGACTCGTCGTACAGCTTCCAGCCCTGCTGATAGTTGTCGACCAGGTACGGCAGCATGGTCAGGTTCAGGCTGGCCACGTGGGGCGCGTACGAGCCGGTGCTCGATACGGTGAAGTCGATGCCGCCGAGCGTGAGCTGCTCGATGTTCTTCGGGTCGTTGCCGAGCTGGCTGCAGCAGTAGACCTGCACGCGGTAGCGGCCCTGCGTCAGTTCCTCGACCTTCTTGGCGAACAGCTGCGCGGCGGCCTGGCGCGCCCCGGCCTGCTGGTCGGTGTGGCTGAACTTCAGCACCGTCTGCGCGGCCACAGCGGTGACGCCGAGCGCGGCGATGGCGGCGACGATGCCGTTGCGGATCAGATTGCGGCGGTTCATGGCGTTTCCCTCCTCAGTGGCCCGAAGTCGGAGCCGGCGAATGCGACGCGAAGGTCGCGGCGAGCGGACGCTCGAGCGGATCGAAGCGGTCCATTTCAATGCGGCGGCCCTCGGCGTGCGAGCGATAGACCGCTTCCTGCACTTTCAGGTTGACGAGATAGTCACGGGCCGCGTTCTCGACAGCCGCGCCCTGCGCAAGATGCGCGACGACGTGCCGCTGCAGCCACTCGCAGGCGCCGCCGCCGAAGGTGTCCTCCGGGCCACGGTCGTAAACGTGCTCGCGCTCTGCGCCGTGGTGCGGCCTGAAGAAGAGCCGCGCGTCGCCGTCCAGGCGCAATACGCCGCCGCTGCCCTCGAGCCAGCATTCGCCCATCGTGCGGCGCGGGTTCGCCGCGGCGTGGTCGTTGCAGCGATTGCCGTCGAACAGCCCTGCGCTGCCGTTGTCGAACTCGAAGACGACGTAGCCGGCGTCCTCGCCGGCGATGACGGGATTGATCCGGCGCAGTCGCGCGTAGACGGCCTGCACCTCGCCCATCAGGAAACGGAAAGTGTCGATCCAGTGGATGCCCGTCTCGACCACGAGCAGACGCGGCATGCTCTGGAAGTACGGCTGCCGGTCCAGGTAGGCGCGCGGTCCCTGGCCATCGCCGGGCCGAAGGCGGAAGGCGACGGAATGCACTTCGCCGAGCGCGCCCTGCGCGATCAGCCGCTTGATCTCCCGATACCACGGCTCCCAGCGGAAATTCTCGTGCACGATAAGTGGCACGCCGGCGCGCTCGGCCACCTCCGTGATCGCCACGGCATCGGCGTAGTCGATGCCGAACGGCTTCTGGCAGATGACGGCCACGCCGCGCTCGACGGCGGCACGCACGAATGGGCGATGGGTTGGCGGCGAGGTGATGATGTCGAGCAGGTCGGGCCGGGTGGCGTCGAGCAGTTCTTCGACGCCGCCGAAGACCTGCGACACGCCGATAGCGCTCCGCCATCGTCTGCCGCCTTGGCGCGGTCGCGGTTGGCCAGGCCGACCACTTCGACCAGCCCGTCGCGCGCCATGTTGCGCCAGCCCAGGTACTGGAACTGGCTGAAATAACCGGCGCCGACAGCGGCGACGCGCAGCGGTCGGGTCATGCCACAACTTCCACCGTGGCCAGCGCATCGATGACGGCGCGCGTGATCGACGCCGTGCCGTCGGTGCCGCCGAATTCGAACGGCTTGACCGTCCGCTCAGCGAAAACGCGATCGACTGCGGCCTCGAGCCGCGCCGCCGCGTCGGTCATCGCCGGCACCTTGTGCCGCGTGCCGAGCCAGTCGAGCATCATCGCCGCCGAAAGCAGCATCGCCGTCGGATTGGCCTTGCCCTGGCCGGCGATGTCCGGCGCCGAACCGTGCGAAGGCTGGAACAGGCCGTGCGCGTCGCCGATGTCCCCTGACGGCGCCATGCCCATGCCGCCGATCAGGCCGGCGCCGAGATCGGACAGGATGTCGCCGAACTGGTTTTCGGTCGGCAGCACGTCGTAGTCCCACGGCTTGCGGATCATGTTCAGCGCCATCGCGTCGACGTAGCAATGGTCGGCGGCGATGTCCGGATGCTTCTTCGCCACCTCCCAGAAGACCTTGTGCATCAGCGCGAGGGCGCGATGAACGTTGGACTTGTCGACGCAGGTGACACGGCCCTTGGCCGCGTTGCGTTGCTTGCGCTGGGCAGCCAACGCGAAGGAGAACTCGAACAGCCGCTCCGACCCGGCGCGGGTGATGCGGCCCATGTCAAAGGCTTCGTCGTCGGTGGCGGGCGGCACGGCATCCGGGCGCAGGCGGCCGTAGAACCAGCCTTCGGTCTGCTCGCGCACGATGACGAAGTCGATGCCTGCGGCCCGCGGGTCGGCGAGCGGCAGCGGTGTGCCGGGAATGGCGCGGATCGGCCGCACCCCGGCATAAAGATCGAGCTCGTCGCGCAGGTCGAGCTGCGGCGCGATCTCGGTGCCGTCGGGGTAACGCACGCTCGGCAAACCCATCGCGCCGAACAGGATTGCGTCGGCCTCGTGCGAGGCGCGCATCGACGATTCAGGAAAGGCGGTGCCGGTATCGACGTAGCACTGCGCGCCGCCCGGATGCTCCTCGTAGTTCAGGCGGAATCCGCCGGCCTGCTTTTCGAGCGCGGCCAGCACGGCGAGGCAGGCCTGAATCACTTCGGGGCCGATGCCGTCGCCCGGAAGCACGACGATGCGAAAGTCGCTTTTCATCTCTCGTTCCTATAGGTGTTGCACACGAAGGCGCTCGAACAGCGTCAGCAGTTCGCCGCTGGCGCGGGCGCGATGCGCCCGGTTGGCCTCGACCGCACCCCGGGCGTCGCCGGCGCGCAGCCGCTCGACGAGCAGGGTGTGCTCCTTGGTCGAGTTGACCGGCTTCGGCCGCATCCGCAACGTGACCATGCGGGCGCGGTGCGCGCGGTCCCAGAAGTTCTCGACGGTTGCCTGCAGCATGCGGTTGCCGGCAAGCTCGACGAGCGTGCGGTGGAAGCGCTCGTCGGCCATGGCCCAGGCGTCGAGATCGTCGGCCTTCAGTGCGCGGTCCATGTCGCGCGTGGCCTGCGTCAACGGCTTCAGTTCCTCGTCGGTCGGGCCGCGCGTGGCGACGATTTCCGCCGCCGCGCATTCGAGCGCAGTGAGCACGGCGTAGATCTCCGCCATGTCGGCCGGCGACACCGGCAGCACGCGCATGCCGTGGCGCGGCACCACCGAGACCAGCCCTTCCTTCTGGAGCCGGATCAGCGCTTCGCGCACCGGCGTTCGGCTGATGCCGAGCGCCTGCGCCAGTTCACTTTCCAGCGCCTGATAGCCGGGCGGAAAGACGTTGTCGAGGATGCGGATACGGATCGCTTCGTAGGCCTGGTCGACCAGCGACGACTTGACCACGCGAGCGGGGGTCGGGCCGGCGCTGCGTCGTGGCTTGCGCGCGGTCCGGCGATCCAGGCTCGTCATCACGTTGCGCATGTCAGTAGTTCCAGTGCGGCGGCGGATGGCCGGCGACCGGCGATTGGAAGCACGCCAGCCGGTCCCCGAGCAGGCAGCCGAGATAGGCGGTGCGCAGGTCGGCGCCACCGAAGGCGAGGCTCGAGATGTTCTTCAGCACGCGGCCGCCGCAGGTATCGAGGTGC
This sequence comes from uncultured beta proteobacterium, assembly GCA_963847675.1. Taxonomy (GTDB): domain Bacteria; phylum Pseudomonadota; class Gammaproteobacteria; order Burkholderiales; family Burkholderiaceae_F; genus JADJWR01. The sequence continues at coordinate 306,397 of CAWKAP010000002.1, read as the reverse complement.
GGCCGGCCCATTTCGCCAGCGATGAACGCCCGCTCGCAGCGCGCGAGGTGCGCCGGATCACAGTCCTCGATCATCAGCTGCTGGCTGCCGTCGGGGCCAACGCGGATCACGCGGTTCGAAACGATGCTGGTGATCCAGACGCCGCCCTCGGCGTCGAAGGTGAGCCCGTCCGGAAACGTGCCGGGCCCGAAGTTCGTGACGGTTTCGCGGCCGGCGAGCGCGCCGCCGGCGCCGAGGCGAAAGCGCGTCAGCCGGCGGCCGAAGGTCTCGTTGACGTACAGCCAGCGGCCGCCCGGATCGACCAGCGCTTCGTTCGTGTAGCCGAGCCCGCCGGCGACGATGCGCGCACCTTGCGCATCGAGCAGCACGATGAAGCCGTCGGCCACATCGCTTCGATACGCTGCCGCGCGCGGGCGGTGACGCGTGCTGACGGTGATCCACACGCGCCCGAGCGCGTCTTCGTGAACGAAGTTGGTCGGCGGCAGATCGATGCCATCGACCCGCTGCAGCAGCGGGCGTACGCCGCCGTCGCGGTCGAGCACGAAGACGCCGCCCAGGTCCTCGCCGAGGTCGGCGAGCAGGAAGCTGCCGTCGGCGCGCAGCGCGATGCCGTTGGGTCGCAGCGGCCGGTCGCCGGGCAGGCGCGCCGAATACAGCGTCTGCGTGCCGTCGCGGCGTGTATGCGCGACGCCGCCGCGCCAGTCGGCCGTGAACAGATCGCCGCGCGCAGTGGCCAGCACGCATTCGGGCCGGTTCAGGCCGTGGCCGACGAAGCGCAGCGATTGCAGCGCGATCGCCGGTGCGGCCGGCGCTTTCGCCTCCGTCGCGACCATCGCTTCTCCTCGGAACAGGCTTTCCGTCCGTATCAATTAATGTATACGTTAACGAATGCGTCTGTCAATGCCCGGCGCCTTCGGCGGTGACGTCGGCCATGGCCGACGCGACGCTGCGCGGCGGGTCAACTCAGCGGACATAACCGAACAGCCGCGGCAGGCCGAGCACGACCTCGGGCACCAGCGTGATCACCAGCAGCACGACGATGAGCACGACGTAGAAGGGAGCCAGCGCCCGCACCAGCCTGAAGGCGTTGATCTCGGCCACCTCCGCCACCGCGAACAGACACAGGCCCACCGGGGGCGTGATCAGGCCGATCATCAGGTTCAGCACCATCATCACGCCGAGGTGCACGGGGTCGATGCCCATCGCCGTGGTCGCGGGCAGGATGATCGGCGTCACCATGATGATCACCGGCGCGGCGGCCATGAAGCAGCCGAGCACCAGCAGGATCACGTTCAGCAGCAGCAGGAAGACGCGCGGATCGGGCGACCAGTCGAGGATCGTCACCGCGAGTTTCATCGGCACCTGGTGCATCGTCAGCACCCAGCCGACCGCCGCGGACACGGCGATGATGAACAGGATATTGGCCGAGGCCATGGCGCTGTCGAACAGCACTTCGACGATCTCGCGCAGCCTGATCGTGCGGTAGACGAGCACGCCGAGGATCAGCGCGTACAGCACCGCGAAGGCGCCGGCTTCGCTGGCGGTGAAGATGCCGCCCCAGATGCCGCCGACCACGATCACCGGGGTGAGCAGCGGCAGGAAGGCATGCACGAAGGCGTGCCCGGTTTCACCCCAGGTGGCGCGCGCGCCGGCGCCGTAGCGGTGGCGGCGCGCGTGGACGTAGACGACGACCATCATCGCCAGCCCCATCAGGATGCCGGGTACCAGCCCGCCGAGGAACAGGCCGCCGATCGAGGCGCCGGCGGTCACGCCGAAGATCACCAGCGAGATCGACGGTGGAATGATCGGCGCGATGGTCGTCGAGGCGGCGGTGACCGCGGCCGAGAACGCGCGGTCGTAGCCGGCCTGCGTCATCGCCTTGATCTCGATGCGGCCGAGGCCGACCGCGTCGGCCACCGCCGAACCCGACATCGACGCGAACATCATGCTGGCGCCGACGTTGACGTAGCCGAGTCCGCCCGGCACGCCGCCGAGCAGGCAGTTGGCCAGGTGGAAGATGCGGTCGGTGATGCCGGTGCGGTTCATCAGCTCGGCGGCGAGCAGGAAGAACGGGATCGCCATCAGCGCGAAGCTGTCGATGCCGGTGGCCGTCTGCTGGGCGGCAATGATCGGATCGATCCCGGCGCCGAAGTGCACTTCGAGCAGGCTGACCGCGAGCAGCGCCACCGCGATCGGCACCGCGGCGATCATCAGCACGAGCAGGGCGGCGACGTGCAGCATGTCAGAGGTCGCTGCGTTCGCTGGCCTTGATCGCCTCGGCGCCGGCGCCGAGGCGCAGGCGGCGGAAATCGGCCAGCATGTTCGTCGCGAAGCCGCAGGCGGCCGCGCTCAAGCCCAAAGCGACGCCCATGTAGATCCAGGCCTGCGGAATCTCCAGCGCCGGCGAGACCTGCGTTCCGGCCAGCGCGACCAGCCGCCACGCGAGGTACGCGAGCCAGCCGACGAAGACGAGGCCGAGCCCGTCGGCCAGCGTGATCAGCAGCAGGCGGACGCGGGCCGAGGCCGCCAGCAGCACGGCGTCGACGGCCAGCAGCTTGCGCCGGAACGCCAGCACCGCGACGGCGGCGAAGGTCCACCACACCATCAGGATGCGCGCCAGTTCCTCGGTCCAGCCGAGCGGGCGGTTGACCACGTAGCGCGAGATCACCTGCGCGATCGCTGCCGCGACCATGATGGCGAAGGCCAGCACGACCAGCCAGCGAACGACGGTGAACAGCCCGCCGGCAGCGGCGCGCAGGGTGATCGGGCGCGACATCGGTCGGTCAGGCGGCGGCTGCGAACGGATCACGGCCGCGCGCCTGCTCGCTCGCGGTCAATTGCCGAGGCGGACGGCCTCGTCGTAGGCCGGCTGGCCGAAGTCCTTGATGTACTGCTGGTGGACCTTGCGCGAAGCCTCGACGAAGGCGCTGACATCGGGCTTCTCGACGATTTCCATGCCTTTCTTGCGCAGTTCGTCGAACAGCGTCCGCTCGCCTTCGGCGTTGGCCTTGGCCAGCGCCACCTGCGCCTCGAGCGCCGCGTCGCGCAGCACCTTGCGCTGCGCTTCGGTCAGGGTGTCCATGAACTTCTTGCTGGCGATCAGGAAGAAGCCCGAGTGCATGTGGTTGGTCAGCGACAGGTACTTGGCCACCTCGTAGATCTTCCAGTGCGCCATCACCTCGACCGGGTTCTCCATGCCGTCGATAGTGCCCAGGCGCAGCCCCATGTAGAAGTCCGCCGCCGGCATCGGTACCGGCTCCACGCCGAAGGCGCGCCAGGCGTCCGTGTAGACCTTGATGTTCGGCACCCGCACCTTCATGCCTTTCAGATCGGCCATGTTCTTGACCGGCTTCTTCGACGACACCAGGATGCGCGGGTTGCGCTCGAGGAAGGCCAGCATCTCGACGCCGAGTTTGGTGCCCATCTGGCCCGACCACTCGCCGGCGATCTTGCCGTTCATGAATGCGCGCAGATGCTCGTTGCTCTTCCACAGGAACGGCATGTCGATGATCGACCAGGCCGGGAAGAAGTTGCTGACCACGCCGCCGACCAGCGCGATTTCGGTGACGCCGGCCTGCGCCTGCTCGAACATCTCGCGCTCGCCGCCGAGCGTGGAACTCGGGAACACCTTCACTTCGAGCGCGCCGTTGGTCTTCGCCTTGACGGTCTCGCCGAACTGCTCCAGCACGGCGTGGCGCGGGTCATTGGTCGGCGCCAGATGGCCGAGCTTCACCTGCTTGGCCTGGGCGGCGCCGGCGCCGAACGCCAGCGCGACGAACGCCAGCGCCGCTGCGCGCAGCAAACGTTGAGTCCTCATTTCCCTCTCCTGCGTGAGTGAGTGTTCCGTCACGCGTCCTCGCTTCGTGTTCAGGCCGACGGAGAACGACCGTCGGCGCACGCCCGGACGCGATGACCGGAGCATAAGAATTCGGATCGGCCGCGTCAATAACGTATACGTTGATGGATGCACCGTAGCCGTCGATTGCGGGCTATGTCGATCGGCTTATGCCGTCAGACCGCCTGCCTCTGTCCGTCCGCTCAATGGCTCCGCGCCGCAGGCGGAGCGAAGATGCCGGCGCGCCACCACTGCGCAACTGCCGCATGTCGCCGAAGTTCCCGCTGCCGGCGCGCCGTTTACCGGCAGCGGCTTGAAGTGGTCTTCTCCTTGCAGCGAGGCGCCCGAATTTGCGGCCAGTTGGTTGTTTGGAACGGAGGCGCGCGGAACGATCGCAGGCTCGCTGTTCCGCGCGCAACTCGCGGCGGCGCGCCGCAATCAGCGCGGCGCCATGCGCACGGCGAAGCGCCGGCTGCCGAAACTGCCGCGATACGGCTCGAAGCGGCCGGCGATTTCCGTTGCGCAGTGCGGGCAGCGGCCGTCGTCGGTCAGCTCGTAGCGCAGGATCCGGTGCCAGTCGCGCTCGATCAGCAGCGCGTGGCAGCGCGGGCAGGTCGTGCTGCCGCCCTCGCGGTCGTGCACGTTGCCGGTGTAGACGAAGCGCAGGCCTTCCTCGTGGGCGATCCGCCTTGCGCGCGCCAGTGTCGATGGCGGCGTGGCGGGCAGGTCGTCGAGCTTGTAGTCGGGGTGGAAGGCGGTGAAGTGCACCGGCACGTCGGGCCGCAGTTCGCGCGCGATCCACTGGCACATCGCGCGGATCTCGGCATCCGAGTCGTTCCTGGTCGGGATCAGCAGCGTGGTGATCTCCGTCCACACGTTCGTCTCGTGCACCAGGTACTTCAGCGTGTCGAGCACCGGCGCCAGGTGTGCGCCGGTCAGCTTGAAGTAGAACTCCTCGGTGAATGCCTTGAGGTCGACATTGGCGGCATCCATGTGCGCGTAGAACTCGCGCCGCGGCTCGGCATGGATGTAGCCCGCGGTGACGGCGACCGTCTTCAGCCCGCGCGTGCGGCAGGCGACCGCGGTGTCGATGGCGTACTCGGCGAAGATCACCGGGTCGTTGTAGGTGAAGGCGACGCTGCGGCAGCCGGCCTCCAGGGCGGCCTCTGCAATCGTGGTCGGCGTGGCGGCGTCCATCAGCCGGTCCATCCTGGTCGACTTGGAGATGTCCCAGTTCTGACAGAACTTGCAGGCGAGGTTGCAGCCGGCGGTGCCGAAGCTGAACACCGATGAGCCGGGATAGAAGTGATTGAGCGGCTTCTTCTCGATCGGGTCGACGCAGAAGCCGGAGGAGCGGCCGTAGGTGGTGAGCACCAGCGCTCCGCCCTCACGTTTGCGCACGAAGCACAGACCGCGCTGGCCGTCGTGCAGCTTGCAGTCGCGCGGGCACAGGTCGCACTGGATGCGACCGTCGGCGAGCGGGTGCCACCAGCGCGCCGGATGACGTTCGTCCGGCTGCTGCAGCGCGTCCTGAGTGCTGACGACGGAGTTCATGCGGACCCCGTCTCGGTGAACTTCTCGACCGTGTAACGCGAGAAGCGCAGGTCGTTGGACCAGAACTCGCGCGCAAGGCCCGCCTTGCGCTTCAGTCCGTCAACGAAGTCGCGCGCGTCCGGCAGGGCATCCCACACCTGCGGCAGGAAGGTGCTGCGGCGGCTGCCCAGCTCGAGGACCAGGCCGTCGACGCCCGCCCGCAGGCGCGCGTGCAGATCGGCTTCGCTGGCAACCACGAGCGGTGACGACACCGACAGCACCGACACCTCGATGTCGATCTGCGCATAGTCGGCCGCCGACAGCGGCGCAAAGCGCGGGTCGTCGAACGCAGCGGCCACCGCATTGGCACGCACGTCCGCGCCGAGCGCCCGGCGCGCCTGCAGCGAGCCGATGCAGCCACGCAGCCGGCTCTGCTGCCGCAGCGTCACGAAGGTGGCGCCTGGGCGTTGCAGAAAGGTCCGCTCCGGCGCCGCACCTGCGTCGAGCTCGAGCTCCCGGGCGATCGCCGAGCGTGCGTGCGCGAGCAGCACGCGTCCTTTGTCTTTCGCTTCGTCGCCTTGCTCGACCAGTCCGAGCGGATCGTCCTGGCCCGTCTGGCGGAAAGCGACCGCGGCGTAGCCGACGACCCTGCGGCGGTCGCCCGCGGTGTCGCCCGAATTGCGCAGGTCGAGCAGTTCCGCGCGCAGCCCGCGTCGTCGCGCGGCGAGCAGCAGGCCGTTGACCGGCGTCGCCCCGCAGGCCCGCTCATGGTCCAGCGTCACGTCCAGCGCGAGCAGGCGATCGACCGTATCGCGATCGATGCGGCGCGCGTTGTCGTACGGCAGGTAGTGCGACAGGTCCGAGCTGACGACGATCAGCGTCTCGTCGCCGCCCCAGACCCGGTCGAGCACCGCAGCGACTTCTTCGGGTGTCGCGTCGCCGACCACCAGCGGCACCAGCGAAAAGTCGCCGAGCAGCCGCTGCAGGAAGGGCAGATGGACTTCCAGCGAGTGCTCGGCGGCGTGCGCAAGCGGACTTTCGACAAGTTGCGGCAAATCGCGCAGCGCGGCGACGGCGCCGGCATCGACCGCGACATCGCCAAGCGGAGTGGTGAAGCGCTGCACGCCCGGCAGTGCCAGGCCGCGGACGGGCACGCGGTGCGCCGGGCCGAGCAGCACGACGCGCCGGATGCGGCTGCGCTGCGAAGCGATCTGCGCGTAGGCGCTGGCCGCGATGGGGCCGGAATAGACGTAGCCGGCGTGCGGCGCGATCAGCGCCTTGGGCGCCGGTGCGCGCCCAAGGCGCGCCGCGTCGGCCAGCAGCTCATCGACATGGCGGCGAAGCTCGGAGGCGGATGCGGGATAGAAGGTCCCTGCCACCGCGGCCGGTCTCGTCGCCGGCTTGATCATCAACATCTTTGCGGCCTCCCAAGGGTCCGCGCGGCTACAACATACAAAAACAACATGGGCCCGATCCGACGCAGATCAAGACCAGCCCGTCACCCTGCTGCGCCATCAAGCCGGCGTTCACCGCGCCGGATCCGGCGCGCGAATCGCTCGTCGCTCAGCCCAGGTTCGCAGCCAGCCAGCGCTCCAGTTCATCGACCGTCTCGCGCTTGCGCCGCGCCAGGTCCTCGAGTTGGTCGCGACCGATGCGACCGACGTTGAAGTACTTCGCCTGCGGGTGCGAGAAGTAGAAGCCGGAGACCGACGACGGCGGAGTCATCGCGTAGTTCTCGGTCAGGCCCATGCCGATCTCGGTGGCACCGAGGACGTCGAACATGACGCGCTTGACCGCATGCTCCGGGCAGGCCGGGTAGCCGGGCGCCGGGCGGATGCCGCGGTAGCCCTCGCGGATCAGCTGCTGGCCGGTGAGGTCCTCGCCGAAGGCGTAGCCCCACAGGTCGCGGCGCACCCGCTCGTGCAGCATTTCCGCGAATGCCTCGGCGAGCCGGTCGGCGATCGCCTTGAGCATGATCGCGCCGTAATCGTCGTTGCGCGACTGGAAGATCGCCTCGCGCCTTTCCAGCCCGATGCCGCTGGTGACCGCGAACAGTCCGATGTAGTCGGCGATGCCGCTGGGCTTGCCATCGATGAGCTTCGGCGCGATGAAGTCGGCGAGGCACTGGTTCGGGTTCGGCCTGCCGTCGACGATCGGCTTCTTCGTCTGCTGGCGCAGGCCGTGCCATGTGAAGAGCACCTCGCGCCGCGACTCGTCCACGTAGATCTCGATGTCGTCGCCGACGGCGTTGGCGGGAAAGAAGGCCAGCGCGCCGTTGGCGGTGAGCCAGCGCTCGGCGATGCACCGCTCGAGCATCTTCTCGCCCTCGGCGAAGACCTGCCGCGCGTGCTCGCCGACGACCTCGTCGGCAAGGATCTGCGGAAACCTGCCGTGCAGGTCCCACGTCTGGAAGAACGGCCCCCAGTCGATGTACTTGGCGATCATCGCCAGGTCGTAGTTGCGGAACAGCCGCCGACCGAGGAACTTGGGCTTCGGCGGCGAGTAGCCGGCCCAGTCGATGCGGGTGGCGTTGGCGCGTGCCCGCGCCAGCGGGATCAGCTCCGGGCCCTTTTTCGCCGCGTGCTGTTCGCGCACGCGCTCGTACTCGGCGGTCACCTCGGCGATGAAGCGCTGCGCGCCGTCGTCCGAAACCAGGTTCTGGCATACCCCGACCGAGCGGCTGGCATCCGAGACGTAGATCACCGGCCCTCTCGTGTAGTGAGGCGCGATCTTCACCGCCGTGTGCACGCGGCTGGTGGTGGCGCCGCCGATCAGCAGCGGCACCGAGAAGCCCTGTCGCTGCATCTCGCGCGCCACATGCGCCATCTCCTCGAGCGACGGCGTGATCAGCCCCGACAGGCCGACCATGTCGGCCCGCTCCTCGCGGGCGGTGGCGAGGATCTTCTCGGCGGGCACCATCACGCCCATGTTCACCACCTCGAAGTTGTTGCACTGGAGCACGACCGAGACGATGTTCTTGCCGATGTCGTGCACGTCGCCCTTCACCGTGGCGATCACCACCTTGCCCTTGGCGCGCACCTCGCCACCGGCCGCCGCCAGCGCCGCCTTCTCGGCCTCGATGAACGGCACCAGGTGCGCCACCGCCTGCTTCATCACCCGCGCGCTCTTGACGACCTGCGGCAGGAACATCTTGCCGGCGCCGAACAGGTCGCCGACGATGTTCATGCCGTCCATCAGCGGCCCCTCGATCACCTCGATCGGCCGGCCGCCGCGGGCGGCGATCGCGGCGCGGCACTCCTCGGTGTCGTCGACGATGAACTGCGTGATGCCGTGGATCAGCGCATGCGCGAGACGCTTGTCGACGGTCTCCGCGCGCCAGGCGAGGTCTTCCTTCTTCTCCTTTCCGCCCGCCTTGACCTGCTCGGCGAACTGAACCAGCCGCTCGCCTGCGTCGGGGCGGCGGTTGAGCACGATGTCCTCGACCCGCTCGCGCAGCTGCGGCTCGATGTCCTCGTACACCCCGAGCTGGCCGGCGTTGACGATGCCCATCGTCAGGCCCGCCTTGATCGCGTGGTACAGGAATACCGTGTGGATCGCCTCGCGCACGTGGTCGTTGCCGCGGAAGCTGAAGCTGACGTTCGACACGCCGCCGCTGACCTTGGCATGCGGCAGGTGGTGTCGGATCCAGCGCGTCGCCTCGATGAAATCGACCGCGTAGTTGTTGTGCTCCTCGATGCCGGTGGCGATGGCGAAGATGTTGGGGTCGAACACGATGTCCTCGGGCGGGAACCCGGCCTGCTGCAGCAGCAGGTCGTAGCTGCGCCTGCAGATGCCGACCTTGCGCTCGAAGCTGTCGGCCTGGCCCTGCTCGTCGAAGGCCATGACGATGACCGCCGCGCCGTAGCGGCGGGCGAGCCCCGCCTGGCGCAGGAACTCGGCCTCGCCCTCCTTCAGCGAGATCGAGTTGACGATGCACTTGCCCTGCACGCACTTCAGCCCGGCCTCGATCACGCTCCACTTCGAGCTGTCGATCATCACCGGCACGCGGGCGATGTCGGGCTCGGCGCCGATGAGGTTCAGGAAGCGCGTCATCGCGGCGGCCGAGTCGAGCATCGCCTCGTCCATGTTGATGTCGATGATCTGCGCGCCGTTCTCCACCTGCTGCCGCGCCACCGCGACCGCCTCCTCGAACTGGCCGTTCAGGATCATCCGTGCGAACGCCTTCGAGCCGGTGACGTTGGTGCGCTCGCCGACATTGACGAACAGCGCTTCGTCGCCGATGGTGACGGCCTCCAGTCCGGAAAGCTTCAGCACCGGGTCGGCGGCCGGCGCCTTGCGCGGGGTCGCGCCGTCGATTGCCCTGGCAATGGCGGTGATGTGCTCCGGCGTCGTTCCGCAGCAGCCGCCGGCGATGTTGACGAAGCCGGCCTGCGCGAACTCGGCAAGCAGGGCCGAGGTGACTTCCGGCGTCTCGTCGAAGCCGGTCTCGCTCATCGGGTTGGGCAGGCCGGCGTTCGGGTAGACGCTGACGAAGGTGTCGGCGATCTTCGCCAGTTCCTCGATGTACGGCCGCATCAGCGCCGCGCCGAGGGCGCAGTTCAGGCCCACCGCGAGCGGCTTCGCGTGCCGTACCGAGTGCCAGAAAGCCTCGACGGTCTGCCCGGACAGGATGCGGCCGGACGCATCGGTGACCGTGCCGGAGATGATCACCGGCCACCGCGCGCTGCGCCGCTCGAATTCCTGCTCGATGGCGAAGATGGCGGCCTTGGCGTTGAGCGTGTCGAAGATCGTCTCGACCAGCAGCATGTCGGCGCCGCCATCGAGCAGCCCGCGCGCCTGCTCGCCGTAAGCCAGCACGAGGTCGTCGAAAGTGACATTGCGCGCGCCGGGATCGTTGACGTCCGGCGAGATCGAGGCCGTCTTCGGTGTCGGTCCCATTGCGCCGGCGACGAAGCGCGGTCTCTCGGCGGTGGTGTAGCGGTCCGCTGCCGCGCGTGCCAGCCTCGCCGCCTCGACGTTCATCTCGTAGGCGACTTCCGCCAGGCCGTAGTCCTCCTGCGCCGTGCGCGTGCCGCCGAAGGTGTTGGTCGAGACGATGTCGGCGCCGGCGGCGAGATACTGCTCGTGGATCTCGCGCACGATGTGCGGCGCGGTCAGCTGCAGCAGCTCATTGTTGCCGCGCAGGTCGCGCGGGTGCTGCGCGAAACGCGTGCCGCGGAAGCCGGCTTCCGACAGCCTGTAGCGCTGGATCATCGTGCCCATCGCGCCGTCCAGGATCAGGATGCGGCGTGCGAGCAGGTCGCGCAGCTGCGCTTCGGCGCGGGAGGTGGCCATCGTCAGGGTGTTTCGCGAGGGGACGCCATTGTATGAGCCGGCGCCGTCTGGGTCGGTGTCGCGCCCCGATCACCGGTCGGAATGAGCATATGCGCAGTGGTTAGGGCGCGCCTGCGCCGCGCACTCCATAATCGCCGCAGGAGCCGATCATGAAACACCTTACCCCCGTCGAGACCTACGAGGCCCTGCAGGCCAACCCGAATGCGCTGCTGATCGACACGCGCACCGAGATCGAGTTCTATTACGTCGGCCACCCGGTCGGCGCAATCAACATCGAGTGGAACACCGCCCCGGACTTCGATGTCAATCCGCACTTCGCGGAGCAGGTGCTGCGCATGGCCGGCCGCAAGGACCGCCCGGTGATCCTGATCTGCCGCAGCGGCAAGCGCACGCTCGATGCCGGCGCCGCGCTCGAGGCGCATGGCTTCACCGATGTCGCCAACGTCCTCGAGGGCTTCGAGGGTGAACTCGACAACGAGCACCATCGAAGTACCGTCGGAGGCTGGCGCAAGCAAGGGCTGCCGTGGCGGCAGGTGTGATCCGGTAGCCGTTTGACGCGGTTCCGCGGCGCTCGGCCGCGCCGCGACAGGGAAAACGATCCGACGTCCCCCGTGCATGGGCAGAGGCACGAGCCGTCACATCGGGCTGCGCAGACTTGTCGCGTCGCCGGCGAGAAATCGCCGCCGCCGAGGGCATGGTCCGTCATTCCGGCGATCCGCTTTCATGCCGTGACGCGGCGGGGTGAGCGGCGCTCTCTAGAATGAGGTTTTGCTCTCGTCACCAGCCTCGCGCCGCTTTACGAAATGCAACTTCCGCCGTTGCGGCTTTCAGCGCTGATGTGGGGGCTGGCGGGCGCGTTCTATCTGTTCGGCTTCTTCCAGCGAATCACGCCGGCATCGCTGGCGCCGGACCTGATGCGCGATTTCAAGCTGACGGCCGCCGGGCTTGGCAACCTGTCGGCCTTCTACTACTACGCGTATGCGGCGGTGCAGATCCCGACCGGCATGATGGTCGACCGCCTTGGTTCGAGCCGCATGTTCCTGTTCGGTGCCGTCGTCGCCGGGGCGGGCAGCCTGGTTTTCGCCTGGGCGGACACGGCGCTCATCGCCGGGCTGGGCCGCGCCCTGATCGGCGCCGCGCACGGGGTTGCCTGGGTCTCGATGCTCAAGCTGGTCACGCACTGGTTCGCGCCGTCGCGATTTGCCACGCTGTCCGGCCTGTCGCTTGCGATCGGCACGCTGGGCGCAGTGCTGGCCGGGCCGCCGCTGCGCTGGCTGGCGGATGCCTTTGGCTGGCGTGGCGTCATCGCGATCTCCGGTCTTCTCGCGCTTGCCCTGGCAGTTGCGATCCGGCTCGTCATGCGCGACGACCCGACCGAGCGCGGCTTTGCCAGCTACTTGCCTACTGCCGGCAGCGACAGGCCGCACGCCTCGATTGGCTCCGACCTGCGCGCGATCCTGCGCTACCCGAATCCGTGGCTGCTGGCGCTGGTGAATTCGGGCGTGTGCGGCGCCTTCCTCGCATTCACCGGCTTATGGGGCGTGCCGCTGTTGTCGCAGGTGCACGGCATCAGCGTGGCGCAGGCAGCGTTGGTCACTTCGAGCATGCTGGTGCTGTTTGCCATTGGCGGGCCGCTGTTCGGGGTCTGGTCCGACCGCCTCCAGCGGCGCAAGCTCCCGTTTGTGATCGGCGCCGGCGTATTGCTGGCGGGTTTTGCGGTAGTAACGGTTGCGCCGGATGCGCCGCTCGCGCTGCTCGTCCCGCTGCTGCTCGTCGCAAGCTTCGGTGCCGGATCGATGGTCCTGTCGTTCGGCTTTGCAAAGGAATCGGCGCCGCCGCGGCTGCAGGGGACGGCCACCGGAGTCGTCAACGCCGGTGTCATGGTCGGAGCGCTGGTGCAGATGCCGGTGATCGGCGTCATCCTCGATGCGCACTGGCAGGGCGTCACGGTCAACGGCGTGCGCCAGTACGACGTCGCGGCCTTCCAGGCCGGGCTCCTGTTCCTGCTCGCGTGGATCGCAGCGGCGATCCTGCTGCTGGCAGCGACGCACGAGGCGCGCCGTGCCTGAGCGGACAGGCGATCAGTGCAGTGCCACGGGCGTGTTCATGACACCGGCGTAAGCGGCGAGAAACTCGTCGAGGTCTTCAGGCGCTGGCTTGGACTCGATCAGGGACTGCACGTGCGTGCGAAAGTACTCTGCGTCCTGGCCGCCGAGAAAAATCTCGCGGCGCAGCGTCTTGTCCATGATCTCGAAACCCCCGGCCGGATGCTGGCCTTCGGCACCGAAGCCGTTGAACTCGACGACGCAGAAAAGCGGGCTGTTGTAGATGGTCTGCATGAATGGCAATCAACGCTGCAGCGGCCGAACGAGATGACCGCTCCTGATGCCGATATTGGACCGCACGCGCCGATATCAAGCCCCGGGGCAGCGGCCGCCGCGGTCAGGGTCCGGCGGCCAGGAAATCGCGCAAGGCGTCGTTGAAATCATCCGCCTGCTCGACATTGCTCAGGTGCGATGCCCCTGCGATCCGGTGCAGGCGAGCCTGCGGAATGTGCATCAGTATCTGCTCGGCATGGGCCAGCGGCGTGACCCGGTCGTCGGTGCCGGCCACGACCAGCACCGGGCAGGTGACCGCGCTCAGTCGCGTGGTCAAATCGGCGCGCGACATCGCCGCGATGGCGCCGACGTAGCCGGCGACCGGGGTGCCGCGCAGCACCCGGACGGCCCGTGCGACGTCGGCCGCCCGCGTGGCGAAGAAGCCGGCGGTGAACCAGCCGCTGATGGTGGCATCGATGATCGCGTCCATGCCCCTCGGCGAACGCACGGCCTCGATGCGGCTGGCCCAGAGCGGCTGCATCTGCGGCGAAAAGCGGCACGCGGCGCCGGCGAGCGTCAGTGACGCGATGCGCAGCGGCGAGCGGACGGCGGCCAACTGACCGATCATCGAACCGATCGAGGCGCCGATGAAGTGGCAGCGGCGAATGGCGAGCCGATCGAGCAGCTCGCGCAGGTCATCGGCCATCTGCTCGAGCGTGTATTCACCAGACGGCGCGCTGCTCCGGCCGTGCCCGCGCAGGTCGTAGCGCAGGATGTTGCAGCCGCGTCGAAACGTCTCGACCTGGGCGTCCCACATCGAATGATCATGGCCCAGCGCATGTGCGAAGCACAGCCACGGCCGGGTCGGCGCGGCGTCGCCTTCGATGCGATACGCGATATCGATGCCGTTGACGCGTGCCTGGTCCACGCTCAGGTTTCCACCTCGAATCGCACTCCCATTTCACCGCTCTCCAGCATTCGGCGCAGGAGCGGCAGATGATCCGCGGTCGCCATCAGCAGCAGCAGGGCCTCGGCCCGCGTTTTTCTTAGGGTACGCGCAAGCGTGACCCGCAGCGCCGCCGATCCCGTACAGCAGGGACATCCGGCCGTCAGGCCGACGAGTGGCACGCCCTGCACCGTGGTGCGCTCGAAAAGCACGCCTTCGGCGATGATCGCCCGTCGCGACAACGATGCCGCTGCTGTCCCCAACCAGGCGTCGATCGCCGCGTCGCGGTCGGCGCCGGTCGCTGCGACGCGCACGGCGACGCGTACGCGGACGAGCGGGGCCGCGGTCACTTGCGCCAGAAGGTCGGCGTGAACAGCACCAGCACCGACATCAGTTCAAGCCGTCCGATCAGCATCGCGAAAGTGCACACCCAGGTCTCGAAGTCGTTCAGCGAGGCGTAGCTTTCTGTCGGTCCGACCTGGTTCAGTCCCGGGCCGATGTTGTTGATGCAGGCAAAGACGGCCGTGAAAGCCGTGACCACGTCGAGGCCCGAGGCCAGCAGCAGGATCGTCAGCCAGGTGATCGAGGCGCCGTAGATCAGCATGAAGGCGAGCACGGCAAAGATGACGTTGTTCTCGATCACGCGCTTGCCGACCGCGATCGGCGCGATCGACCGTGGGTGCAGGATGCGGACGAACTCGCGCCGCGCCTGCTTGAGAAGAATCAGGCCACGGATCATCTTGATGCCGCCGCCGGTGGAGCCGGCGCAGGTCGCGAAGCTGGCCAGGAACAGCATCAGGATCGGCGCGAACATCGGCCACTCGTTGTAGTCGGTGTTGGCGTAGCCGGTGGTGGTGACGATCGACACGCCGTTGAACAGCGCGTAGCGCATCGCGGTCGGCCAGTCCGGGTAAACGCCGCGGATTACGAGAAAGGCCGTCAGCACCAGCACCGCGAACGCCAGCACGAGCACGAAGGTGCGCGCCTCGGGGTCGCGCAGGTAGACCGACGGCGAGCGTGCCCGCCAGGCGGTGAAGTGAAGGGCGAAGTTGATGCCGGCCAGCGTCATGAAGACCACCGCCACCCACTCGATGACGGGCGAATTCCAGTGCCGGAAGCTGGCGTCATGCGACGAGAAGCCGCCGATGCCCATCGTCGTGAACATGTGCATCAGTGCATCGGGCCAGTTCATGCCGGCGAGCCGATATGAAACGAGGCAGAGCACCGACAGGCCGAAGTAGATTGCGTACAGCAGCTTGGCCGTGTCGGCGATCCTCGGTGTGAGCTTTTGCTCCTTCAACGGGCCGGCAGTCTCCGCCTTGAATACCTGCGAGCCGCCGACGCCGAGCAGCGGAAGGATCGCCACGGCCAGCACGATGATGCCCATGCCTCCGATCCACTGCAGCAGGCAGCGCCAGACGTTGATGGACAGCGGCAGGCTGTCATGCCCGCTCAGAATGGTCGCGCCGGTGGTCGTCAGACCCGACATCGCCTCGAAGTAGGAGTCGGTGAACGACAGCCCCGGCAGATGCAGGTAAAGCGGCAGCGCGGCGAAGGCGGGCAGCACCGTCCAGACCAGCGTCACCAGAAGAAATCCGTCGCGCGGCAGCAGCTCGCGCCGGAACGGCCGCGTCGCCCACCATACGATCGCGCCGCCGACGAAGCTGATCAGGAAGGCGGTGTCGTAGTCGACCAGCACCTCCTCGTCGGCGAAGTAGGCAACGCCCAGCGGAACCAGCATGGTGAGCGCGAAGATCGCGACCACCGCGCCGAGCATGTTCAGCACCGGCGCCAGCGAGCGGGCAAAGCCGTTCATGAGTCGTGGAAAGCAAAAGCGGGCGCGATCAGGCGCCCGCTGTCCGGAGCATGGCGGTCCGCCATGCGGTGTCGCCGCGGCTTCAATCCTTTTCGCGCAGGAACTCGATGAAGTCGTAAAGCATCATCCCCATGCCGAGCAGGATCACGCCGACCAAGGCGACTGACTTGATCTTGATGACCACCGGGGCGACGAAGATGACCATCAGCGTCATGCTGATCAGACCGAAGATCACTTTCAGCAACATGATGGACCTCCACGATTCGTCATAGTCTTCCGCAATTCTTCACTGATCGGCCGCCTGGGTCTGCCGCCAGAGCCAGCCCGCCGTGCGCAGCAGCCGCGCGTCGTCATTACGTCGGCCCACCAGCTGGATGCCGAGCGGCAGGCCGTTCTCGCCGCGCGCCACCGGCATCGCCAGCGCGGGCATGCCGCAATATGTCCACATCGTCGCCAGCAGCGGATCGCCGGTCGACGCGATTCCCCGGGGCGCCGTGCCGAGCGTCGCGGGCGTGACGATGGCATCGAAGTTCTCGAAGATCTCGTCAAAGCCTTCGTTGACAATCTCGATCCGCGCCACGGCCTTCTGGTAGTCCAGCGCGAGTACCTGCCGGCCGCGATCGATCAGCCCGCGCAGCGAGGCGGACAGCTTATCGGCCCCGGTCTCGCACTCGCGCTCGAACGCGGCCGCCAGATCGGCCTCGAATATCGTACGGTGCCAGTCGATGACCTGTGCCGACGAGTCATGCAGCTCGATCGTTTGCCCTTCGGCGCCGATTGCCTGGGTCAGTTCCTCGAATGCCGCCTGCGCATCGTCGTCGAGCTTCGCCCAGAACGGCGTGCGCACCAGCGCGAGCCGCGGCGGCAAGGGCGGCTCCTGCGCCAGCACTTTGGCCAGCGGCGGCCGCGTGCGCGGCGGCATCGTGTCCGTGTCGTCTTCGTCGAAGCCGGCGATCAGTTCCGTCACCCGGGCGATGTCTTCGAGCGAACGTGCGAACACGCCGACATGATCCAGCGCGCGCGAAAGCCGCAGCACACCCGAGCGCGGTACGAGCCCGAACGACGGCTTGAACCCGAACACGCCGCAGAATGCGGCGGGCCGGATGATCGAGCCATTGGTCTGCGAGCCCAGGGCGACCGGCACCATGCCGGCGGCCACGGCCGCCGCCGAGCCGCTCGACGAGCCCCCCGGCGTGTGCTCGGGATCGTGCGGGTTGCGCGTCTTGCCCGGCGCGTAGGTCGCGAGCTCGGTGGTGACCGTCTTGCCCATGACGATCGCGCCGGCCGCGCGCAGCCTCGCGACGACAGCAGCATCGCGGCGGGCGACGCGCCCCGCGTGAAGCACGGTGCCGTCCTCGGTCGGCATGCCGCGCACGTCGATGATGTCCTTGATGCCGACCGCGACCCCGTGCAGCAGCCCGCAGGGCAATCCCCGCATGCGGCGCACGTCGGCGTCGCGCGCCTGGTTCAGTGCGTCCTCGGCTTCAAAGTGCGCCCAGGCCTGAACCGTCGGCTCAGTCTCCTCGATCCGGGCAACGCAGGCGCGAACGTGGTCCTCGGCCTTGATCGCGCCGTCGTCGATGAGCCGGGCTGTCTCCGTGGCGGTCAGCCAGTTAAGGCGTGCTGCGTCCATCGCCGTTCAGTTCCCGTACAGCAGGTTCGGGAGCCATTCGTAGGTCGCCGGGAAGACATAGACCAGCAGCATGGTGACGAACACGAACACCAGAAACTGCAGGCAGCCACGGAAGATCGCCGCCAGCTGGATATGTGGTGGCGCTATGCCCTTCAGGTAGTACGCCGACATCGCCATCGGCGGCGTCAGAAACGACGTTTGCAGGTTAAGCGCCACCAGAACGCCAAAGAAGATCGGGTCGACCTGGAAATGTGGCAGCAGCGGCAGGAAGATCGGCACGAAGATGATGATGATCTCGCTCCATTCGAGCGGCCAGCCGAGCAGGAAGATGATCAGCTGCGACATCAGCAGGAAGCCGACCGTGCCGAGGTCCAGGCCGAGCACGAACTCCTTGATCACGCCTTCGCCGCCGAGGTAGGAGAACACCGACGAGAAGGTCCACGAGCCGACGAACAGGTAGCAGACCATTGCCGAGGTGCGCGCGGTCAGGAACACCGCCTCCTTCAGCCGCGGCCAGGAAAGCGCCCGGTAGGCGGCCGCCAGCACCATGCCGCCGAAGGCGCCGACGGCGGCGGCCTCGGTCGGCGTGGCCAGGCCGAACAGGATCGCGCCGAGCACCGACAGGATCAGGACCGCCAGCGGGAAGAACGCCTTCAGCAGCAGCAGGACCGTGGCGACGAAACCGATCTCCGCCACCTCCTCCCTCGACAGCTTCGGCATCAGCTTCGGGTTCAATGCCGCGCGGACAATCACGTACCCGATGTAAAAGCCGGCCAGAATGAACCCGGGAACCAACGCCGCCGCATACAGCTTGACGACGGAGACCGCCGCCGTGGCGGAATAGACGATCAGCATGATCGACGGCGGGATCAGGATGCCAAGCGTGCCGCCGGCGCAGATCAGGCCGGCCGAAATCTTCTCGTCGTAACCGGCCTTCAGCATCGCCGGAAAGGCGAGCAACCCCATCAGCGTGACCACCGCGCCGACAATGCCGGTGGCGGTGGCAAACAAGGCGCAGGTCACCAGCGCCGCCACCGCCATCGAACCGGGAATACGGCGCAACGAGATCCTGAGGCTGTGAAACAGCTGATCGAGGATGTTCGCTCGTTCGATCACGTAGCCCATGAACAGGAACAACGGCACGGCAACCAGCACGTCGTTGTTCATGATCGAGAAGGTGTTCTGCGTCAGCAGATAGAAGACGCGGTTGTCGAAGAAGTCCTGCCCCGGACGGAAGTACGCGTAGTAACCGAAACCCACGCCCATCGCCATCAGCGTGAAGGCAATCGGAAAGCCCAGCATGATGATGAAGATGAACAGTCCCAGCATCAGCAGGGCGATCTGAGGATCGGTCATTTGCCTTCCCCTTTGGCCGCCGCCGCTGCCGCGGCGTGCTCCTGCGCAATGGCGATTTCGAGTTCCTCGACGTCGTGCAGTCGGGCCGGCCAGGCGCCGTCGCGTAGGCAAACGACGCAGCGCAGCACCTCTGCAATGCCCTGCAGCGTTAGGAAGAAGCCGGCGAACGGAATCATCAGCTTCAGCTGCCAGATCGGCACACCGACCGGGCTGTTGACGCTGACTTCCTGGATCCGCCAGGACTCGTGGCCGTAGCCCCATCCGGCGTACATCAGCGCGATGACGCCCGGGAAGAAGAACAGGAAGTACAGCACCAGTTCGACGCTCGCCTGCACGCGCTGCGGCCAGAGCCGGTAGAACACGTCGCCGCGGACATGCGCGTTACGCGAAAGCGCATAGGCGCCGGCCATCAGGAAAAGCGCGCCGTACATGATGTAGCTCATGTCGAACGCCCAGCTGGTCGGGTCGCGCAGCGCGTAACGGACGAACACCTCGTAGCTCGTGCCGAACGTCAGGATGATGATGCACCAGGCAAACGCGTGGCCGACCGCCTTGCTCAGGCGGTCGACGTTCAGGATGAAGCTCTCGATCATTTTGGCCCCTGTCGGCAGGGAAAACGCGAAACGGGGCGACCTTGCGCCGCCCCGCCATTACGACAGTGAAAAGGCTCTCCGAGCGTGCCCTGCGTGCCGGAGATTTATCGCCTGCCCGTCCTCGCTAGCGCCCCGGCAGCTTCGTCTTGAAGACGTGCTCGTAAGCCAGCGGATAGTCCGCGTCGTTGCTCCAGTAGTAGTACGCGACGCGTTTGGCCCAGGCGAGCTGGCTCTCGACGACCTTCTTGAAGAACGGATCCTCGTCGGTCAGCTTCTTCGTGATGACGTCCCAGGCCTTCAGCTGCGCCTCGAAGATCGACTTCGGCGTGCGCAGCACGTTGACCTTGTCCTTGTCGATCAGTTCCTGCAGGTCGCGCGAATAGTTGTCCATCGCCGTCCACCAGTTCGACGACGACGCGGCTTCGGCGGCATATCGCAGGATCGCCTTCAGTTCGGGTGCCAGCGCATCGTGCTTCTGCCTGTTGAAAATGATCTCGAAGAACTCCATCGCCTGGTGATAGCTGCCCAGCATGTAGTTCTTGGTCACGTCCTGGGCGCCGAAGCGGCGGTCGGAGGTCGGGTTGTTGAACTCGAACGCCTCGATGACGCCGCGCTCCATCGCCGGCACGATCTCTCCGCCCGGCAGCTGCGTGACCTTCAGTCCCATTTCCTGCATCAGGTCGGCGGCCAGGCCGACGGTGCGGTACTTCAGGCCGACCATGTCCTTGGCCGCGGACACCGGCTTCTTGAACCAGCCCAGCGGCTGCGTCGGCATCGGCATCGCGAAGTAGCCGACGACGTCAAGTTGCAGGGTCTTCAGCAGCTCCTGGTACATCTCAAGGCCGCCGCCGCGATAGATCCAGGCGAGCTGCTGGTGCGCGTCGCAGCCCGTGACGGGCCCCGAGCCGAACAGCGACGCGACCTTGCTCTTCCCGTACCAGTACACCGGCACGCTGTGGCCGGCGTCGAGCACGCCCTTGCTGACAGCGTCCATCACCTCGAACGGCTTGACCACGGCGCCGCCGACCAGGTAGTCGATCTTCAGCCGGCCGCCGGCCATCTCGTTGACGCGCTTGACGTATTCCTCGGCCATCTCGTTGAAGATGTCCTTCGCGCCCCACGAGCCTTGCATCTTCAATACGACGGGCGACGGTGCGGCGGCCACCGCAGGTGCAGGTGTCGCCGCAGGGGCGGCTGCCTTCATGGGTTCTTCTTTCTTGCCGCAAGCGGCCAGCGCAACGGCGCCGGCCGTGGCGATGCCGGCGCCGAGGAAGCGGCGGCGAGTCGATGCAGACTCGGTGACTTGCGACGGCTGGGTGACTTTCTCGGTCATGGTGTGGGTCTCCTTTGCTTACCTGCCTGTTGGAACACATGACGCCAGGCCGTGATCAAGCAGCAGGACGGCACCGGCCCCTCAAACTGCACGTGGATGCCCTGGATCCGAGGCGCCCACCCAGTTTCAGCACCTCTTATAGCAGCATTAACCCCAACTTGCGAACCGGTATCGGTACCGATGGGCCGCGCCGATCGAGGCGCCGCCGGCCCCTCAGAAGAAGCCAACGCCGACCTGGAACACCTTCTCGACGCGGGCAATCATTCGCTTGTTGGCGACGAACACGATCAGGTGATCCTCGGGCTCGATGACGGTGTCGTGGTGCGCCATCAACACCTTCGTGCCCTCGCCTTCGCCCCGGATCACCGCGCCGATGGTGGCGCCTTTCGGCAGCTCGATCTGCTCGATGCGGCGGCCGACGACCTTCGAGCTCTTGGCGTCGCCATGGGCGATGATCTCGAGCGCCTCGGCGGCACCGCGGCGCAGGCTGTGCGCGGCAACCACATCACCGCGCCGTACGTACTTGAGCAGATTCGACAGCGTCGCGTGGCTCGGCGAGATGGCGATGTCGATCTGGCCGCCCTGCATCAGTTCGCCGTAGCTCTTGCGGTTGATCAGCGCAATCGTCCGCCGCGCCCCCATGCGCTTGGCGAGCAGCGCGCTCATGATGTTGTTCTCGTCGTCGTTGGTCAGCGACGTGAACAGGTCGCATTCGGCAACCCCCTCCTCGGCGAGCAGGTCCTCGTCGGTGGCGTCGCCGTGCAGCACCAGCGCGCGGTTCGACAGCTGCGTCGCCAGGTACTCGCAGCGGCGCTTGTTGGCCTCGATGATCTTGACGTTGAATCCGGCGCCCCAGTCGATGCCCTCCCCGGTGTCGAGGGCGCGGGCCAAGCGCAGCCCGATGTTGCCGCCGCCGGCGATGATCACGCGCTTGACCGGCTTGTCGATCCGTCGCAATTCGCGCACCACCTTGCGGATGTGCTGGCTGGCGGCGAGGAAGAACACCTCGTCGCCGGGCTGGATCATCGTCGCGCCTTCGCACTGGATGCTGCGGTCATTGCGGAAGATGGCGACGATGCGGGTGTCGACCCCCGGCACGTGCTTGCGCAGGTCCTGGATCGGATGCGACACCAGCGGGCCTCCCGCGAACGTGCGGACGGCGATCAGGCTCGCTCTTCCGTCGGCGAAGTCGAGTACCTGCAGTGCCTCGGGGAACTCGATCAGCCGCAGCAGCAGGTCGGTGACGCTCTGCTCCGGCCAGATGATGTGGGTGACGCGGAAGCCGTCCTCGCCGAGCAGCGCCGGGTGCTGCTGCAGCTCGGTGTTGCGGACGCGGGCAATGCGTGCCGGTACGTTGTAGACGTCGGCGGCGATCTTGCACGCCACGAGGTTGACCTCGTCGATCGCGGTCACGGCAATCAGCATGTCGGCGTCGTCGGCGCCGGCTTCTCTCAGCAACGATGGCTGCGTGGCATTGCCGACCAGGCCGCGCAGGTCGTAGCGGCTCTGCAGGTCGGCCACGCGGACCGGGTCGCTGTCGATCACCGTGATGTCATTGGCCTCCGACACGAGGCTTTCGGCCACCGAGGTGCCGACCCGGCCCGCGCCGAGGATGATGATCTTCATGGGAGCCGGCCTGAATCAGGCCTCAGCGGCGGCTCGCTGCGGCCGTCGTCGGGGCGCTCCTTGCGCTGCGTGATGAGGGACTTCTCCTCGCTGCGACGCGGCGGGCTCATCGGTCGCGCGAGCGTTGGCCCATCAGCGATCGCCGGCGTCGCTCGGCGGTAGCACCGCTGCGCCGGCCGCTGGCTCGTCGGTCCCGAGCGCGCGTCGGTTGCCGCGCATCAGTTCGATGCCGAGCTGCTTCAGCTTTCGATAGAGGTGAGTGCGCTCCAGGCCGGCTCGGTCGGCTACGCGGGTCATCGAATACGCCTCACGCGCCAGGTGATACTCGAAGTAGACCCGTTCGAACTGGTCACGTGCTTCGCGCAACGGCTGGTCGAGCGCGACCGAGGCGGCGTTCGCCGGCGGCGCCGGCGGCGGCGCAACCGTGGCGCGCGGCGCCTCGGGTAGCGCCGCCCGCGCTTCGTCGCCACGCACGATGGCGGCGCCCACCACCGGCAGCGCCGTACCGGCGGCCATCAGCCCCTGACGGGACCGGCCCCGCTCGAGGCCGCTGCGCACGGCGGCCAGCAGGCGCGCCAGCGCAATCGGCTTCTCCAGGAAATCGAGCGCGCCGAAACGGGTCGCCTCCACCGCCGTGTCGATCGTCGCGTGCCCCGACATCATGATCACCGGCATGGTGAGCAGGCCGCTCGCCGCCCACTCCTTCAGCAGCGTGACGCCGTCGGTGTCCGGCATCCAGATGTCGAGCAGCACCAGGTCGGGGATTTCGTTCTGCCGCAGCGCCCGCGCAGCGGCCGCGTTCTCGGCCGTCAGCACCGCGTGGCCCTCGTCGGAAAGAATCTCCGACAGCAGCTCGCGGATCCCGATTTCGTCGTCGACAACCAGAATGGTGGACATCTTGGACAGTCAGCGCCCGCGCTCGACGGGCATCAAAGTGGACCGCACGACGGCCGGGCGAAGCGCGGCTGCCCGCCGCAGGCGGCGCGCCGGCACGGGCGCCGGGGCATCACCGCGCGGTCTGTCGGCATCTTCGCTTCAGCCAACCGAGGCCGCCGCATGCGCAACACTCTGCGTCGCATCGGCCAGGCGGCGAAAGACGACCGTCACCGCCGCGCCGCCCCCGCTGAGGTTGGCCAGTTCGATGCGCGCTTCATGCTCATCCACGATTTTCTTCACTATCGGCAGGCCCAGGCCCGTGCCGCTCGGTTTGGTCGTCACGTAAGGCTCAAAGGCGCGTCGAAGTATATTCGCTGCGAATCCGGGTCCATTGTCCTCGACGGTCAGGCGCACCGCCTGGACGGCCGTGCCGTGCCCGGGGACGGCTTCGGTCCGCACCGTCACGTGCGCCGCCCGTGAAGCGGATCCGTGCGCGGCTTCCTGCGCGTTGGTCAGCAGGTTGTGGATCACCTGTCGCAGTTGCGTCGCGTCGCCGGCGATGCGCGGCAGGCCCGAAGCCAGTTCCAGGTGCAGCGGCGCATCGCCGCTGGCGCTGCGTTCGACGCCGTACAGAGCCGCGATTTCCTCGATGAGCGTATTCAGGTCGAGCGGCGCCAGGCGCGCCGGCGGTACGCGCGCGTAGTTCCGGAAATCGTCGACCATCCGCTTCATCGCGGCGACCTGGCTGACGATCGTCGTCGCGCCACGGGCGAGGACGACCGCGTCGTCCAGCGAAAGCTTCGGTGCAAGTTTCATCTGCAACCGCTCCGCGGCAAGCTGGATCGGCGTCAGCGGGTTCTTGATCTCGTGCGCCAGGCGCCGCGCCACCTCGCCCCAGGCGAGCGCCCGCTGTCCGGAGATCACCTGGGTGATGTCGTCGAAGACGACGACGAAGCCGGGGCCATCGTCCAGCGGAAGCGGCGAACCGCGCGCCAGCAGCGAAAGCGATTCACGCTGGTCGCCCGCAGCCCACCGCTTCAGTTCGATCTGCCGTTGCCAGGACTCGGCGGGCGAGTTGGCGAGGCTCTGGTCCGTCATCGCCGCCTGAACCTGGGTCGCGAATTCCGGCGAGAGGTCCGACAGCCTGGAGCCGCCGGCGTCGCCCAACGGAAGGCCGAGGATCCGGCTGGCGCCATGGTTGGCGGTGACCAGGCGCAGGTCCCGGTCGAGGACGATCACGCCAGCCGACAGATTGGCGAGCACACGCTCGAGATAGGCGCGGGCGTTTTCCAGTTCGCGCGAGCGCGCCTCGACAGCGTCGCGTGCCTCCGAGAGCTGGCGCGTCATCGCGTTGAACGACTGCGTCAGTTCATGCAGTTCGTCCTTGCCGGCATATTCGCGAACGCGGCGGTAGTTCCCTTCGGCCACCGCCTTGGTGCCCTCCGCGACCTGCAGCAGCGGTGCGGTCATCGAGCCGGCGAGCAGAATGCCGCCGGCCACCGCGGCGAACACGGCCAGCATGAGCGTCAGGGTCAGCGTCACGGTGTAGATCTGCTTCAGCCCGCCGCGAGCCAGCGAAAGTTCCTGGTAGTCGCGGTAGCCGCTCTGAAGGGCCGCGGCGTTGGCGGCGACCGTCGGCGGCAGGCGCTGGATCATCTGCAGGAAGCGTGGCTCCGCCCGGCGCGGCATCAGGCTTGGCGCCGAAGGCTCCGCGCGCAATGCGTCGCGCAGCGGCCCGGTGCCCAGCGCCGGCGCGGCACCGAGGGTCGGAATCGCGACCAGCACGCGCGTTCGCACCCCGGAGCGTTCGTCGGTGGCCAGCGGATCGCCTTCGATCAGCGCAAGCTGCCGCTGCGTGCGTGCCAGGTTCAGGTCAGAGGTCGATGGCAGTTCCGGCACCCAGTTGGCGGGGCGCTGGCCGGAGGCGCCGAGCAGCTGCCCGGATGCGCTGACCAGAAGGGCTTCCTGGATGCCGGCGCCCTCGCGGGCGCGGTCCAGTGCGGCCAGCTGCATCGATTCCGGCACGTCGGCCAGGTCGAGCGCGATCGCGCGCGCTTTGGTGGTGAGGTCCGCGAGCTGCGCCTCGAGTGCGGCGCGCCCAAGCGACAGGCCGGATTCGAGCGCCCGGTCGACACGGACGTCGAACCAGGACTCGATCGACCGCGACAGAAACTGCACCGACACGACGTAGATCAGCGTCCCCGGCAGCACACCCATCAAGGCAAAGGCAACGGCGAAGCGCGCCATCAGGCGCGCGCCGAAGCGGCGCGCGCGGTGTCGGCGCACCAGCCGCCAGACGAGCGCCGCCACGAACACGAGCAGCGCCGCGGCGATGGCACCGTTGATCGCCAGCAACAGGGGGTAGTGGCGGCCGAAGGTCGCCGTGCTGCTTGCCGCCGAAGCGAGCAGGAACAGCGCGACGCCGCCGAGTGCGAGCGCGGCGACAAACGCGTAGCGGATCAGCGACGACATCAGGCGACAGGGTCAGGTCATCGAGCTCGGCGCCGGCGGGGTGCGGCGCTGGACGACGGGGGTCCGCTCAACGCGCCAGGTCGGACGTGACCGGGACATTGCGCCATTCGGAGGCGAGCGTCCAGTCCCGGCTGGTGATCGCGCCGATCTGGAAGGGTCGCGGCAATTGTGCCGTGTCCAGCCGCATGCGCACCTGCGCACGATAGTCTTCTCCCGCCGACAGCGCGCCCCTTTCGAGCACCTTCCAGCTGCTCAGGCGCCGCAAGGTGGCGAGCGCATCGCCCAGTTTGTCAAACGGCTGGGCCAGCGTTCCGCGCGCCAGTCGGTATTGGCGCGTCAGCGGGCTGTAGCTGAGCCGGTAGGTCAGCGATGCCGTGGCCCGCCGCGCGTCGAACCAGTACCAGCGAGTCCGGTAAAGCTCGAATTCGACGACGAAGTACAGCGCCACGCCGCGGGTGACCGCGTCTTCGAGCGCCCACGGCAGGTCGAAGTCGAACACTGCGTCGAGCTCGATATCGTCGCCGTCGGCAGCCGGCCGCAGCTCGGCGCTGACCACCTCGATGCGGTCATTGGCCAGCGAGGGATCGGCGTGGCCGAACAGCACGCCGGCGGCGAGCAGGGCGGCCGACAGCAGACGCTTGATCGGCGATGCGGTCGGCGCAGTGCCGTCGAGGACCAGACCGGCTGCGCGCAGCATCGGAATCTACGTCTTTTCGAACATCGCAAAGAAGAAGCCGTCATGAACGCTCGGCAGACCGTGCGACCAGCTCGCGATCTGAGCCGGCGGCAAGCGCAACTGGCTGTCGCCGACGCCGGGCAGGGCGATCGGCCGGGCGTTGGCATGCCTTGCCACGAAGCGGTCCGCCTGGCGCGGACCCTCTTCGGGAAATACCGAGCACACGACGTAAAGCAATCTACCAGCCGGCTCCAGCAGCGGCCACAGCGCGTCGAGCAATCGCCCTTGCAGCGTTGCTAATTGCGCAACATCGGCGCTGCGGCGCAGCCAGGGAATATCCGGGTGACGGCGCACGATGCCGGACGCCGTGCAGGGTGCATCGAGCAGGATGCGGGCGTACCGTTCACCCGCAAGCAGCTCTGGCCGTGTCGCGTCGGCGACGATCACCCGGATTCGCGCGTGGTCATGGGCATGTGTGCGGCGCAGGTTTTCCTCGATCCGTTCCGCGCGTTCCGCATCGAGCTCGACCGCATCGATGGAAAGGCGGTCGGCGGTTTCCGCTAACTGAGCGGTCTTGCCGCCAGGCGCCGCGCAGGCATCGAGGACCCGCATCCCGTTTTCGACCTGGAGAAATTGCACCGCCAGCTGGGCGCCGGCGTCCTGCACCGAAATGTCGCCGGTATCGAAGCCGGGAATCTCGCGCACCGGCCGCGCCTCGTGCAACCAGACGGCCGCGGGTCCGACGCGGCTGGCGTCGATACCCTCGAAGCGTAGGCGCTGCAGGTAGTCCTCGACGCTGCCGCGCCGCCGATTGACGCGCAGTACCAGGGGCGGCGGTCGTCGCTGCAGTTGCAGGATCTGCGCGAAGTGCGCCGGCTCGGCCTCGCGCAGGAGGTCAATCCACCAGCGCGGGGCATTGAACGCAACCGTGGGCTG
The DNA here is from genome assembly GCA_963847675.1 of uncultured beta proteobacterium. Taxonomy (GTDB): domain Bacteria; phylum Pseudomonadota; class Gammaproteobacteria; order Burkholderiales; family Burkholderiaceae_F; genus JADJWR01. The sequence goes on along the minus strand of CAWKAP010000002.1, from coordinate 279,153 downwards.
CCGCTCGAGTTCGGTCCGCAACGTCGGCAGCCGGCGCAGGGCATTGCGCAGCACCGCGTTGACGAATCCGCCCGCCGTGCGGGTCCTGCTGTCCGCCTTGGCGGCGTGCACCGCCTGGTCGATCACCGTGTACGCGGCATGGCGGGGCGCAAGCAGCTGGCCGAGCGCGACTGCCAGCAGCGCTGCCACAGCAGGCTCCGGCGCACGGTGGACGAGCTTGCCCAGCATCGACTCGATCAGTGACAGGTGCCGGACCGCCGTGTACGCGATGTCCTTCGCCGCCGCGCCGAGCCGCGGATGCGGGGGATCGTTGTCCGCCGAGGCAAACGCCTTCGCCGCAGCAGCGAGCGCGCGGTCGAGCGAGGTTCCGCTGCGCAGTTCATGCCAGGCCGATGCCGCCACGCGCAGGGCCTCGGCCAGCGGCGGTGCGTCGCCGCTCAAGCGAGCCCGCCGGTCTCGGGCGGTCGGCCGGTGAGCACCTCCCCGGCGTGAATCGGCATGCCGGCGAGGAACTCGGCGGTGCCGAGGCGCCGGCTGCCCGGCCGCTGCAGTTCAGTCACCTTGAGCGTGCCGCTGCCGCAGGCGATGTGCAGGCCGTCGGCTGAGGCGGCGAGCACCGTCCCGGGCGCCGCACCGGCCGGGGAGTCGGGCAGGGCACGTGCGCGCCAGAACCTCAGGATCGTCCCTGCGTGGGCCGCACAGGCGACCGGGAAGGGATCGAACGCGCGGATCCGGCGCGCGAGCAGCTCGGCGTCGAGCGCAAAGTCGAGCCACGCTTCGCTCTTGGCCAGCTTGTGCGCGTACGTTGCGCCTTCGGCCGGTTGCGGCGTTGCCTGCAGCCGGGCCGCAGCCCCGTCGCGCAGTGCGGTGACGATCAATCGCGCGCCGACCAGGGCAAGGCGTTCGGTCAGTGTCGCGGTGCTGTCGACCGGCGATATCGGCGTTGGTTCGGCGAGCAGCATCGGACCGGTGTCCAGCCCGGCGTCCATCTGCATGATCGTGATGCCGGTCACCGCGTCGCCGGCCTCGATGGCGCGTGCCACGGGAGCAGCGCCGCGCCAGCGTGGCAGCAGGGAGCCGTGGATGTTCATCGCCGTAACGCGGCCGCAGCCCGCATCCGGCAGGCCAGGCGGGATGTCGAGCACGGCCTGCGGCACGATCAGGCCGTAGGCGGCGACCACCAGGACGTCGGCGCGCGCCGCACGCAGCTGGTTCTGGGCCGCCGCGGCCGTCTCCGGTTCTTTCCTGAGGCTCAGCGACGGCGGCGCGGCGACCGCGATGCCACGCGCCAGCGCCAGTTGCTTGACCGGGCTCGGTGCCAGCTTCATGCCGCGGCCCGCGGGACGGTCTGGCTGGGTGAGCGCAAGCACGACCTGGAATCCCGCATCGACGATTGCGGCCAACGCGGTGGCCGCAAACTCTGGCGTGCCGGCGAAAACGATGCGCATGGGTTCATTCTAGGAGTGGCTGGATCGCCGCCCGCCTTGCCATCGTACGATCGGCACCTGCGCGAAGGCGATGCCGCAGACACCAGGACAGGATCGCATGACACCGCTCGGCGGTCTCGACGCGCTCTTTCTTCACCTCGAGACGGAGGCCACGCCGATGCATGTCGGCGCGCTGCATCTGCTCGACCCGCCGGCACACGGTGGCGACCTGTTCGCCGCGATAAAGCGACACTTGGCCGCGCGCCTTGCGGCTTCGCCGGTATTCACGCGACGGCTGCGCACGCTGCCGCTGTCGATCGCCAACCCGGTCTGGGTCGGCGGCAGCGTCGACCTGGCGCATCACCTGAAGCGGGTGCGGCTGCCGAAACCGGGAACGACGGCCCAGCTTGAGGCCACGGTGTCCCGGCTGCATGCGCAACGGCTGGACCGAGGCCGGCCGCTGTGGCAGTTCGTTTTCATCGACGGCCTCGCCGACGGCAGCTTTGCCTTGTATACGAAGGTGCACCACGCTGCCGTCGATGGCGCAGCGGGCATTGCGTTGGCTCGGGCGCTGCTCGATGCCGCGCCAGGCGCACCGGGCGACGCATCGCCGACTGCCCGGGAGGCGTTTTCCGGTGAGCAGGCCGAGCCTGGTGCGGCGACGCTGCTCGGCCGGGCGCTGACCCATAACGGCCGCGCCGGCCTCGGCCTGCTGAGGCAGACGCCCGCGATCGTGCATGCCGGGTTCGGCCTCCTGCGGGGCGCCGCCAGCGGCGCACTGGCGGCGTGGGTTCGCCACGTCCGCCTCGCGCCAATGAGCGTTTTCAACCATGCGATCGACGCCCGCCGCAGCATCGCCACGACGTCACTGCCGCTGGCGCCGTTGCGCGCCGTCGCCGATCGCCATGAGGTGACGGTGAACGACGTCGTACTCGCAGTCGTGGGCGGCGCGCTGCGCCGCTACCTCGGCGCACGCGACCTGCTGCCGGGCCCGGCGCTGCTGGCCGCGATGCCGGTGTCGCTGCGCGCCAGCGGCGATACGCAGATGAACACGCAGGCCACGATGGCGCAGGTGAGCCTGGCCACGGACATCGCCGATCCGCTCGAGCGCCTGAGGGCGATCCATGCCGCCGCCGGTGCGGCCAAGTCGATGTCGCGCGGGCTGCGGCCGGCATTCGGTCTGACGCTGCCGTCGATCGGCCTGCCGTGGCTGGTGACGGCGGCGGCGGCGCTTTATGGGGCGGGCGGGCTTTCCGGGCGGCTGCCACGGCTGGCGAACGTCGTCGTCTCGAACATTCCCGGGCCCGCCGCCCCGCTGTATTTCGCCGGCGCCCGGCTGCGCACGTGGTGGCCACTGTCGATCGTCGAGCATGGGCTCGGGCTGAACATCACCGTGCTTCGCTACCTGGATTCTCTGGACTTCGGACTGGTGGCAGCGCGGCGGCTGGTGCCCGATGCCGGACCGCTGGCCCAGGATCTGCGCGCGGCCTTCGACCAACTGGTGTCGGCCGCGCTGCCGTCGGGAGGAAGGAAGGGGCGGGGGGCCACTGCGGTCCACCGTGCCCGACGTGCGAAGCGCCCGGTCTCGGCCGCGCCGCACGGGCAGCGCCGCGGCGGGCGCGGCATCGCCTAGTGCTGCCGCTACCATCTTGCCGCCCGCGACACTGAAGAACCGATGCACAACCCGCAGCACTGGTACGAGTACGGCCTGGCGCGTGCCCCGGGGCTGATCCGGCTGGCGCTCGAGTGGCGGGTGCCGCTGGAATTCGGCGCGGCGATCCTCGCGCAGCCGTGGCTGGCCACGGCTGTCGAGGGCGACGGGCATCCGGTGCTGGTGTTTCCGGGCATGCTGGCCTCGGACGGCTCGACCGGGCCGCTGCGCCGCTATCTCGGCGGGCTCGGCTACGAGTGCTACGGGTGGGGGCTCGGCAACAACCTCGGTCCGCGCGACGGCGTGCTCGACGGCTGTCGCGCACTGCTGCACGAGATCAGCCGGCGGCACCGGCGAAGGGTGAGCCTGATCGGCTGGAGTCTGGGCGGCATCTATGCCCGTGAACTGGCCAAGGAGTTTCCCCGTCGGGTGCGCCTGGTGATCACGCTGGGGACGCCGTTCACCGGGCACCCGAAGGCGACCAATGCCTGGCGCGTTTACGAACTGGTCACCGGCCACCGCATCGGCGCGCCGGACCTGCATGCGCCGCTTCGAAAGCCGCCGCCGCTGCCGACCACCTCGATCTACAGCCGCACCGACGGCGTGGTCGCCTGGCAGTGCTGCGTGGAAAGACCGGGCGCGAGCGCGGAAAACATCGAGGTCGAATCAAGCCACCTCGGTCTGGGCCTGAATCCGTTGGCCTGGTACGCGATTGCCGACCGCCTGGCGCAGCCGCAGGGAAACTGGAAGCCCTTCGAGCGCAGCGAGGGCGCGCGCGCCTGGCTGTATCGCGATCCCGGTCGCCGCGGGCTGTTCTGACGCGGAGAGGGCGACGCCCGCGATGTCCATCGCGACCGTCAAGGGGTTGACGATCGACTACGAGGTGCACGGCCCGGCCGGCGCGCCGCCGCTGCTGGCGATCATGGGGCTCGGCATGCCGGCTGCCGCGTGGCCGCCCGAACTGATCGCCCTGCTGGTCGCGCGCGGGGCGCGCGTGATCACGTTCGACAACCGCGACACCGGCGGCTCGACCAAACTCAGCGGCGCGCGCACGGTCCCGCTGCCGGTGGCCATGCTGCGCGCGGCGCTGCGACTGAAGGTGCCGGCGCCGTACACGTTGCACGAGATGGCGGCGGACGCCGCCGGCCTGCTCGACGCGCTCGGCATCGCGCGGGCGCACGTCGTCGGCGTGTCGATGGGCGGCATGATCGCGCAACTGCTGGCGGCGAAGTATCCGCAGCGGGTGGCGAGCCTGGCCTCGATCATGTCGTCGACCGGCAATCCGCATCCGCACGTGGCCTGGGGCCGGCCAAAGGCGCTGCGGGCGATCCTGTCGCGGCCCAAGGATCCGCGTGACCTGCAGTCGGTCATCGACCGCCTCGAGCACGTGTTCAGCATCATCGGCAGTCCGGCGACGGAGCGCGATCGCGCCGGCCAGCGCGCCCACTACGAGCGCATTGCCCGCCGCGGGCTCGACACGGCGGCATCGCGACGCCAACTGCTGGCCGTGCTGGCCACCGGCGACCGACGAGAGTGGCTGGCGCGGATCACTGCGCCGACGCTGGTGTTGCACGGTCGGCTCGATCCGCTGGTGCCGCTTGCGGCGGGCATCGAAACGGCGCACTGCATCGCGGGCGCGCGGCTCGTCGTCATCGAAGGCATGGCTCACGATCTGCCGCCGCCGCTGCTGCCGAGGATCGCCGACGAGATCGCCAGGCACGCGGCCCTGCCCGCCGGCCCCGGCGCCTGAATGCGCCGGCAGCGGACGCTGCCGTGGCCTTACGCAGTCTCGCGCGTCTTTCGCTTCTTGAGTTTGGTACGAATGCGGTCCTGTTTCAGCGCCGACAGGTAATCGACGAAGACCTTGCCGGTCAGGTGGTCCATCTCGTGCTGCACGCATACCGCCAGCAGTCCTTCGCAGTCGAGCTCGAACGCGGCGCCGTACACATCCTGTGCGCGCACGCGCACCCGCGCCGGCCGCCTGACCTCGTCGTAGATGCCGGGCACCGACAGGCAGCCTTCCTCGCATACGACGGTTTCCTCGGAGGCCTGGAGGATCTGCGGGTTCGCGAACACGCGCAGCTGGTCCTTGGTCTCCGACACGTCGATCACGATCAGCTGGATGTGCTGGTCGACCTGCGTCGCGGCCAGGCCGATGCCCGGCGCGTCATACATGGTCTCCGCCATGTCCGCGACCAGTTGCCGCAGCCGCGCGTCGAACGTGGTCACCGGCTTGGCGATCGTGCGCAGGCGCGGGTCCGGATACTCGAGGATGGCGAGCTTGGCCAAGGCGTACCTTTCCAATGTCAGGAGTGCGCGGCCCCTTCCCCGCGCCGTCTCACGCTGGGGCGCGGGTGCGTCGAACACTCGGGTTCGCCGCTTGGGGCTAATCGCTTCGGCTGACAGATTTTCATTGCGATATCAAGACGCTAGGGGCAGAATTTTATGCACTGCGTGATGATCCGGCGCGGCGCGGGCGGTATCCGATCGACCGTCGCCATGTCTTGAGCGGCGCAGTATTCGGGAGTTTTCATGTTCACGCCACAACCTTCCACCGACAGGGTAGCGCGATGTGCCGCCCGCCTCGCCGTGCTGGTCGCCCTCGCGACGCCGGCCATCGTGGTGGCGCAATCGGCAGCCGGTCGCTTCCCGGTCACCGACGAGCAGCGGCTGACCGCTAGACAGGTCGCGCAGTCGGGCGTTCCGCTGTCCGCGCTGGCCGCCAACGCGCCGGACGCCTACACGGTGAAGAGCGGCGACACGCTGTGGGGCATCTCGAGCATCTTTCTTACCAGTCCCTGGCGCTGGCCCGAATTGTGGGGGATGAACAAGGAACAGATCGCCAATCCGCACCTGATCTATCCCGGCCAGACGTTGCGGCTCGTCAGGGGAGACGGCGTGGCGCGGCTCGAGATTGCGGACGCCCAGGCCGGCGCGTCTGGCGACGTGGTCCGGCTGTCGCCGACGGTCCGCGATGTCACCGGCGACCGGGACGCTATTCCCAGCATCCCGCACCGCGTGATCGAGCCTTTCCTGTCGCGGCCCGCGGTGGTCTCGGCCGGCGAACTGGCCAAGTACCCGCGCATCGTCGCCACCCAGAGCGACCGCGTGTACGTGGGCCGCGGTGACTCCGCTTATGTGCGCGGCATCAGCGACGATCGCATCGAGCGTTACAACATCTTCCGCCCCGCCCAGCCGCTGTTCGATCCGGACGATGTTGACCGCCGCAGCCCCATCGCCTACGAAGCCTTCTATCTCGGATCCGCCGGGATCACCAGGGCGGGCGAAGTCGCCACCGTGCGGATCACCGAGAGCACGCAGGAGATCGGCATCGGAGATCACCTCGTGCCGCTGCCCCCACGCGAACTGTTCGCCTACGTTCCGCGCCGGCCGGACAAGCCGATCGACGGCCGCATCGTGTCGATCTACAGCGGCCTGAACGAAACCGGCACGCAGAGCATCGTCACGCTGAACCGCGGCGCGAAGCACGGTGTGCAGGTTGGCTACGTGCTCGAGCTGCTCGATACCGGCGCGACGATCCTCGACCGCACCAGTGACCGCCGCGAATACATCACGTTGCCCGACGAGCGCATCGGCATGATGTTCGTCTTCCGTGTCTTCGACGAGATCTCGTACGCGCTCGTGTTCCGGGTGTCCAAGGCGGTGAAGGTCGGCGACCGCTTCGTCGAGCCGGAGTGAATGCTGCCGGGGGCAGACAAACGGCCGCCGCGGGCGGCCGTTTCGTTCTCGGCGTTCGCCCGCGCCAGACCTGCCTGCCGGCTCGGTGTCGGATATTCGGGTCGAGCATTGCGTTCTTCGACGCTACGCTTGCGCCATGGAGTCCGCCGAACGCGCCGCATGGCTGCGGCTGACGCTCACCCACGAGATCGGGCCGCGTACCGCGCGCACGCTGCTTGCGGCTTACGGTCTGCCGGACGCGGTCTTCGTCGCCGGCCGCGCATCGCTGGCGAGGCACGTGCCGGAAGCGCTGGCCGCCAAGATCGCCGCACCGGCCAGCACGGAGGTCGCCGGCGCAGTCCGCGCGGCGGAGCGCTGGCTGGCGCTCGACCCTTCGCACGCGCTGGTCACGTGGGCCGACCATGACTATCCGCCGCTGCTGCTGGCCACTGCCGACCCGCCGCCCGTGTTCTTCGCTGCCGGCCGGCGCGATCTCCTGCAGCGACCGGCGCTGGCGATCGTCGGCAGTCGCAGCGCGACCCAGCAGGGGGCGGCGAACGCGGAAGCATTCGCGCAGCATCTGGCGCGCGCCGGACTGACGATCGTCAGCGGCATGGCGCTCGGCATCGACGCCGCCGCGCACCGCGGCGCGCTCAGGGCGCTCGACGACGGCACCGATGCCTCGACGATCGCCGTGCTCGGCACCGGTGTCGACGTCGTCTATCCGGCCAGCAACCGTGCGCTTTACGAAGCGATCCGCAGCCGTGGCCTGCTGTTGTCCGAATTCGCGCTCGGAACGCCGGGCATCGCCCACAACTTCCCGCGCCGCAACCGTGTCATCAGCGGCCTGGCGCGAGGCGTGCTCGTCGTCGAGGCCGCGCTGCGCTCGGGCAGTCTGATCACTGCCCGGCTGGCCGCCGAGAGCGGCCGCGAAGTGTTCGCGCTGCCGGGCTCGATCCATTCGCCGACCGCGCGAGGCTGCCACCGGCTGATCAAGGACGGCGCCAAGCTGGTCGAGTCGGCGCAGGACATCCTCGACGAACTGCGGATCGACTCCAGCGCGAGCGAGCGCCGCGCGCCGCGGCCGCCCGCGCACGGCGCGCTGCTGACCGCGCTCGGCTTCGATCCGGTCGATCTGGATACGCTGGCCGCGCGCACGGGACGCGACGCGGGCAGCCTGACGGCCGAGCTGCTCGAGCTCGAACTGGCCCAAGATGTTGAGCGCCTGCCCGGCAACCGCTACCAGCGCTTGCGGTGAGCCGATGCATCGCGGATTGCCAGCGCGGTCGGTTGCCGCTAAATTGGCAGCCGGCCCATGTTCGATGTCCTCGTCTATCTGTTCGAGAACTGCGCCGCGTTCCAGGCGTGCCGGGATGCCGTCTCGATCACGCAGCAGCTCACCGACGCAGGCTTCGACGACGACGAAATCACCGACGCAATCGCCTGGCTGCGCGACCTCGAGCAGGTCACGAGCGACAACATCGCACTGCGCGCGCCGTCCTCGGGCGCCTTCCGCGTCTACGTCGGCTTCGAGATCGGCCGTTTGAGCCCGCGCGGCGTCGCCTTCCTGACCTTCCTCGAGGCCGAGGGGCAGCTGACCCCGACCCAGCGCGAGATCGTCATCGAGCGGGCACTTGCCGTGCGCGGAGCGCCAATCGGGCTCGCCAAGCTGAAGGTCATCGTGCTGATGGTGCTGTGGAGCCAGCAGGCGGACATCGACGTGCTGATGCTCGAGGAACTGCTCGACGACGGTACCGATCGCGAAATGCATTAACAATCAGGCACTTGCTACTCGACGACGACCGCGCACTTGCGCTTGCACGGCCGTTCGTTGTTATCCTGAAAAAAGACAGGAGGCCGCCGCGGGCGGCTTTTGCATCTGGATAACTCTGCATGAGCAAGGCACTGATCATTGCCGAAAAGCCTTCGGTCGCGGCCGATATCGCCCGCGCGCTCGGCGGCTTCACGCGGCATCAGGACTACTACGAGAGCGATGCGTACGTGCTCAGCTCCGCGGTCGGCCACTTGCTGCAGCTTTCCAATCCTGCCGAGGTCGCGCGCGGCAAGTGGAGTTTTGCCCACCTGCCGATGATTCCGCCGCATTTCGAGGTGGCGCCGATCGACAAGCGTGGCGAGGAGCGGCTCAGGCTCCTGGCGCGCCTGATCAAGCGCAAGGACGTGAGCGAGCTGATCAACGCCTGCGACGCCGGACGGGAGGGCGAACTGATCTTCCGCTACATCGTGCAACACGCGAAGGCCAGGCAGCCGATCCGCCGGCTGTGGTTGCAGTCGATGACGCCGACGGCGATCCGCGACGCCTTCGGCGAATTGCGGCCGGACAAGGAGATGCGTCACCTGGAAGACGCGGCGCGCTGCCGTGCCGAGGCCGACTGGCTGGTCGGAATCAACGGCACGCGGGCGATGACCGCCTTCAACAGCAAGGACGGCGGCTTCTTCAAGACCACGGTCGGGCGGGTCCAGACGCCGACGCTGGCCATCGTGGTGGAGCGCGAGGAAAAGATCCTGCAGTTCGTCCCGCGCGACTACTGGGAAGTGCGCGCCACCTTCGGCTGCAAGGCCGGCGAGTACGACGGGCGCTGGTTCGACCCGGACTTCCGCAAGCCGGAGGACGACGAGCACGCGCGTGCGGAGCGCCTGTGGGACCAGGCGAGGGCCGAGTCGATCGTCGCGGCCTGCCGCGGCAAGCCGGGCACGGTCAGCGAGGAAGCGAAGCCGAGCACGCAGGCGCCGCCGCTGCTGTTCGACCTGACCTCGCTGCAGCGCGAGGGCAACGGACGCTTCGGTTTTTCGGCCAAGACCACGCTGTCGATCGCGCAGGCGCTGTACGAAAAGCACAAGGTGCTGACCTACCCCCGCACGGACTCTCGCGCGCTGCCCGAGGACTACGTCGGCGTGGTGAAGAAGACGGTCGAGGCGCTCGGCGGCCAGCGTGCTTTCGCGCCGTTCGCGAAGCAGATCGCCAAGGGCGGCTGGATCAAGGCGAACAAGCGCATCTTCGACAACAGCAAGATCTCGGACCACTTCGCAATCATCCCGACGCTCGAGGCGCCGCGCAGCCTCACCGAGGCCGAGCAGAAGATCTACGACCTGGTGGTCAAGCGCTTCCTGGCGATCTTCTTCCCGCCGGCCGAATACCTGGTGACGACGCGCATCACCGAGATCGAGGAGCACCGCTTCAAGACCGAGGGCAAGGTGCTGGTCGAGCCGGGCTGGCTGGCGGTGTACGGCAAGGAGGCGATGCAGGAACAGGGCGCGCTGGTCAAGATCGATGCGGGCGAGCGCGTCGCCACGCGCGCGATCGAGGCCGCCGGCCTGCAGACCCGGCCGCCGGCGCGCTACACGGAGGCCACGCTGCTGTCGGCGATGGAGGGCGCAGGCAAGCTCGTCGAGGACGACGAACTGCGCGCGGCGATGGCGGGCAAGGGGCTGGGCACGCCGGCGACCCGGGCGGCCGTGATCGAAGGGCTGATCGACGAAAGCTACCTTGCGCGCGAAGGCAAGGAACTGCACCCGACCGCCAAGGCGTTCCAGCTGCTGCGTGCGCTGCGCGGCTTTGGCGTCGATGCGCTCGACCTGCCGGAACTGACCGGCGAATGGGAATACAAGCTGGCGCAGATGGAGCGCGGCCGGCTCGCGCGCGAGGCGTTCATGCGCGAGATCGAGCAGATGACCCGCGACACCGTCGAGCGCATCCGCAAGGGCGCCGAGAAAGGGGAGGTGCCCGGCGACTACGTCACGCTGAAGACGCGCTGCCCGCGCTGTGGCGGGGTGGTCAAGGAGAACTACCGCCGCTTTGCCTGCACCAAGTGCGAGTTCTCGATCAGCAAGCACCCGGGCAGCCGCTTCTTCGAGGTCGACGAGGTCGAGGCGCTGCTGCGCGAAAAGCAGATCGGTCCGCTGACCGGCTTCCGCAGCAAGATCGGCCGCCCGTTTTCCGCGGTGCTGAAACTCGTGCCGCCGGAGTACAAGCTGGAGTTCGACTTCGGCAACCTGCCTTCGGGCGAGGGCGAGGCGGGCGAGACGGTCGATCTTTCCGGACTGACGCCGCTCGGCAAGTGCCCGAAGTGCGGCGGTGGTGTCTACGAGCAGCCGATGGCGTACCTCTGCGAGAACAGCATCGGCGGCGAACGAAGCTGCGACTTCCGTTCCGGAAGGGTGATCCTGCAGCAGTCGATCGAGACGGAGCAGATGAAGAAGCTGCTCGAAGTCGGTCGCACCGACATCCTGCGTAACTTCGTTTCCAACCGGACGCGGCGCAAATTCGCTGCTTTCCTGGTCTGGAGGGCCGACGAGGGCAAAGTGGGCTTCGAGTTCGAGCCGCGTGGCAAGGGCGGCGCGAAGGCGACTGCTGTCAAGGCCGAAGAGCCGCCGCCGACGGCGGTGAAACGGGCCGCTGCCGCCAAGGCAACCCAGGCGCCCGCCAGGTCAGGGACATCGCGAGCCACCAAAGCGGCGCCGCGGGTCGCGGCGAAACGCGGCAGCGGGGCGAAGAAGACGGCCGGCACGCGCAAGGCGGCGCGACGCTGATGGGCGCGCAATGGGGCCGCTGAAGCCGACGGCATGCAACGCGCCTTGATCGTCGCCGGCGCCGTGCTGCTCGTGATCGGGCTCGCCTGGCCGTGGCTGTCCAGGCTGCCGCTCGGTCGCCTGCCCGGCGACCTGCGTTTCGAACGCGACGGATTCACCTTCTTCTTCCCGCTGGCAACCGGCTTGCTGATCTCCGTCGTCGTCTCCGTCATCCTGTGGTGGTTGCGCAAGTGAACAACCTCCTGAAGGAACGCCTGGCGGCGGGCGAGCCGCTGTACGGCTGCTGGCTGTCGCTGGCGTCGCCGATGGCGGCCGAGGCCCTCGCCTGCGCCGGTTTCGATTTCCTCGTCGTCGACGGTGAGCATTCCCCGGCCGACACCATGGATACGCTGGCGCTGCTGCAGGCCATCGCCGCCGGCGGCAGCCAGCCGGTCGTTCGCGTGGCGGAAAACGCCGCGTGGCTCGCCAAGCGCGCGCTCGACGCCGGCGGTCCGACGCTGCTGTTCCCGATGGTCGCCAGCGCCGACGACGCGCGGCGTGCCGTGGCCTCGGTCCGCTATCCGTCGCGGGGCAACGGCGGTGTCCGGGGCGTCGCCGGCGTCGTGCGCGCGGCGCGATTCGGGCTCACCACCGATTACGTGCACACCGCGAACGAGGCGGCTTGCACGATGGTCCAGATCGAGTCGGCGGCAGCGGTCGAAGCCTGCGACGAGATCGCGGCCGTCGAAGGCGTCGATGTTCTGTTCGTCGGCCCGGCGGACCTGGCCGCCAGCCTCGGCCATCTCGGCGACAGCGGACACGGGCAGGTGCAGCGCGCCATCGACCGCGTGGCGGCGGCGGCGAAGGCGCAGCGCAAGGCGGCCGGCATCTTCGCCGGCAGCGCGGAGGAGGCGCGCGACTACGCGGCGCGCGGCTTCACCCTCATTGCGCTGGCGGCAGACGTCATCTGGCTGCTGGCGGGCGCGCGCCAGGCGCTGGCGGCCGTGCGCGACTGAGCCCGGCCCGGCGGCCGCCCCGCCCGTCGGCCGCCGGCCCGCACCGTTATCCGATGCCGCTCGTCGCCGTCACCATCGCGCTGTCCGCATTCCTGCTCTTCCTGGTCCAGCCGATCATCGCCAGGCAGATCCTGCCCTGGTTCGGCGGTACGTCGGCGGTATGGACCACGTGCATGGTGTTCTTCCAGGTCGCGCTGCTCGGCGGCTATGCGTATGCACACGGGCTGACGCGCTACGCCACGCCGCGCAGCCAGGCACGCGTGCATATCGGCCTGCTCGCGGCGAGCCTCGTCTTCCTGCCGATCGTCGCCCGCGAATCGCTCAAGCCGGGCGGCGAGGAGGACGCCGCGCTCGCCATCCTGTTGCTGCTCGCGGCCACGATCGGTCTGCCGTATTTCCTGCTGTCGTCCACCGGGCCGCTGCTGCAGCGCTGGGTCGCGCACCGCTTTGCCGAGAAGACCGTCTACCGCCTGTTCGCGCTGTCGAACTTCGGTTCCCTGCTCGGGCTGCTGGCGTTTCCGTTCCTGATCGAACCCTTCGCGCCGTCGCTGGTCCAGGCCTGGGCATGGAGCGCCGCGTATGCGGTCTTCGCGCTCGCCTGTGCCGCGACCGCATGGCAGGCGCAGCGCGCCCTGCTCGCCCGCGCGGGCGAACCGTTTGCCGCGACTGCCGCCGCTGCGGCGTCGTCGGCCGAGAGCGCGCCCGGCTTCAGCGACTATGGGCTGTGGCTCGCGCTGTCCGCGCTCGGCTCGGTGCTGCTGCTGGCGACGACCTCGCACATCACGCAGAACATCGCCTCGGTGCCGTTCCTCTGGGTGCTGCCGCTGACGCTTTACCTGCTGACCTTCGTGCTCGCCTTCGAGGGCCGCGGCGGGCGCGGCTGGTACGAGCGCCGCTGGTGGCTGTTCCCGACGCTGGTGCTGGCGGTGGCGATGAGCTGGGGCCTGTCGGCCAGCCGCGGCGTGCTCGACATCGGCGTGGCGGTGCCGCTGTACTGCATCGGTCTCTTCTTCGCCTGCATGTTCTGCCACGGCGAACTGGCACACGCCAAGCCGGCACCGCGGTACCTGACCCACTTCTACCTGACGCTGTCGGCCGGCGGCGCGCTCGGCGGCCTGGCCGTCGGCCTGCTGGCGCCGCGCATTTTTCCCGCGTATTTCGAATTGCCGGTGGCGCTGTTTGCGCTGGCCGCACTGGCCACCTGGCTCGTGCTGGGCAACCGCACGCTGCTCGGGCCGGCGCTGGTGGCCAGCGTCGCCACGGCGTACTCCGGCTGGCACTACGCCGACTTCCTCAAGGAGGACACGATCGTCATGCAGCGAAGCTTCTACGGCACGCTGCGCGTGCGCGAGACCGGCAGCGGGGAGCACAAGGTGCGCCGCCTACTGCACGGCGTGATCCTGCATGGCGAGCAGTTCACCGACGCTTCCGACCGGCTCGAACCGGGCACCTACTACGCGCGCACGTCGGGCATCGGCCTGGCCATCGCCGCCAGGCAGGCGGCTGGGCCGGTGCGGCTCGGCTTCGTCGGCCTCGGCGTCGGCACGCTTTCCGCTTACGGGCGACCCGGCGACGAGCTGCGCTTCTACGAACTCGACCCGCAGGTGCTCGAGGTGGCGCAGCGCCACTTCACCTATCTGGCCTCGACCGAGGCGAAACTCGACTTCGAGATCGGCGATGCGCGGCTGTCGCTCGAGCGCGAGCTGAGGCGGAGCGGCCCGCGAGGCTACGATGTGCTCGCCATCGACGCCTTTTCCAGCGACTCGATCCCGGTGCACCTGATCACCCGCGAGGCGGTCGAGCTTTACGCGCGGCATGTCGCTGCCGACGGCATCATTGCCGTCCACATCTCCAATCGCTTCCTCGACCTGAAGCCGGTCCTGGCCAACATCGCGCAAGCCACCGGCCTGACCGCGCGGCTGGTGTCCGACGCACCGGAAGATGACCGCCTGGCCTCGGGCACCGACTGGGTGCTGCTGGCGCGCGATGCCACCGTATTCGATGATCCGCTGATTGGCGACCGCGCCGAGCCGCTGGCCCCGGTGCCCGCCTTTTCGCTGTGGACCGACCAGTTCAACAACCTGCTCGACGTGCTGAAGGTGCGGCCGCTCGACGAGCTCAGGGGCCTGCTCGGGATGAACTGACGTGCCGGATCGCGCCCACGCCATCGCCGAGCAGGCGTCGCGCGCTGCCGGCCTCGCCCCGGCGCGGACGCTGCGGGCGGTAGGCGGCGGCGATGTCGCCGCCGCCTACCAGGTCGTGACGGACGTGCGACGCGCGTTTCTGAAGATCGGCGCGATCCACCACCCGTTCGACGCCGAGGCGCTCGCGCTGGCCGAACTTGCCGCCACGCAGACACTGCGCGTGCCGCGCGTGCTCGCGCGTGGCACTGCCGAGGGCGCGGGCTACCTGCTTCTGGAGTGGATCGACCTTGGCAACAGCGGCGACTGGGACGCCGCCGGCCGGCAGCTCGCCGCGCTTCACGCCTGCGTGCAGTCGCGATACGGCTGGCATCGCGACAACACCATCGGCGCCAGTCCGCAGTCGAACCTGACCTCAGCGCACTGGGCGGAGTTCTTTCGCGAGCAGAGGCTGCGACCGCAGTTCGCGCTCGCCCGGGCCAGTCGGCTGGCTCGGCTCGCCGAACTGGAGGACGCGGCCTGCCGGGCGAGCGACCTGCTGCTGGAGGACCACCTGCCGCCGCCGAGCCTGCTGCACGGCGACCTCTGGCGCGGCAACCTCGCCTTCGATCGCAACGGTGCGCCGGTGATCTTCGACCCGTCCTGCTACTACGGCGACGCCGAAACCGACCTGGCGATGACACGCCTGTTCGGCGGTTTCCCGGAGCGCTTCTACCGCGCGTATATGGTGGCGCGGCCGCCTGCGGCCGGCAGTGAAGGCCGCATTGCCCTGTACCAGCTGTATCACGTCCTCAACCACGCCAACCTGTTCGGCGGTGGCTACGCGGCACAGGCAGCGGCACTGATCGAGAGACTCGATCGATGCCGATGATGCGGCTTTCGACCGCGATGGGAGTGGTTGCGCCGCCCGTGATGTCCGCCGCGCGGACGAGAAAGTCTGCGCAGCCGCGCAGCGCCGTCATGGCGGCTGCAGGCCGCATCGCGACGACCGCAGGTCGCGTGATGCGGTTCGTGCATACTTGCGCGCCTCGTTCAACGCAGCATCGCTTCGCATGACCACTACGCAACGTTCACGCAAGCCGAAGATCGTCGTGCGCACCTCGGGCGTGCACGGCCGCGGCGTCTACGCCGGCCGCAAGCTTAAGAAAGGCGAACGGATCATCGAGTACAAGGGCGAGGTGATCAGCTGGCGCGAGGCCGATCGCCGACCGCCGTCGGATCCGGACGACCCGAATCACACCTTCTTCTTCTCGCTCGGGGACGGCAGGCGCGTGATCGACGCCAACGTCGACGGCAACGCCGCGCGCTGGATCAATCATTCCTGCGCCCCGAACTGCGAAACCGAGGAAGACGACGACCGTGTGTTCATCGAGGCGCTGCGCGACATCAAGGCCGGCGAGGAACTGTTCTACGACTACTGCCTCGCGATCGACGAGCGGATCACGCCGACGCTGAAGAAGCAGTACCGCTGCATGTGCGGTGCCAGGGACTGCCGCGGCACGATGCTGGCGCTGCGCAAGCGCAAGAAGAAGTAGGAGGAGCAAGATGCGGGCCTCGATGTACGAGTTCAGCGTGCCGGTGTTCGTCAAGACGCTCGGCAACCTGTCGGCGATCCTTGGCAAGGGAGCCGGCTACGCCGAGCAGAAGAAGTTCGACCCCGCGGTGCTGCTCGCGATGCGGCTGGCGCCGGACATGTTTCCGCTCACGATGCAGGTACGCATCGCCTGCGACTTCGCCAAGGGCGCGGTGGCCCGGCTGGCCGGCGAGGAGCCGCCGAAGTGGGACGACAGCGAGACGACGATCGCCGAACTGCAGTCGCGCATCGCGCGCACGATCGATTTCGTCCAGGGGTTCGACCGTGCGCGCTTCGACGGGGCCGAGGAACGGACGATCACGATCACGATTCGCGGCGAACCGGTCGAGTACGTCGGCCTCGCGTATCTGGCACACGTGGCACTGCCCAACTTCTTCTTTCACGCCGCCACCGCGTACGACATCCTGCGCCACGCGGGCGTCGCGCTGGGCAAGCGGGACTTCATCGGCAAGGTCTGACGCGGGCGGTCGAGAAGGCCGCCGCGTAGCGCGGCGGCCTTCCGGGCGCACGCTGCCGGATTGCGCGCCGCAAGCGATCGGCAGATTCCGGCGGAAGCCCGTTTCTGCGCACCGCGGCATGCTCGGTACGATTCGTGTTGTCTGAGGTCGAGTTGCCTGCGCGCCGGTGTCGGCAGTATCCCTCGCGTCCCGGGCGCCGGGACTGTCGAAGACTTTCAGTGACCCGGGTACGGCACAGGTCGCCGCTGCAGCGTGTTGAGCGAGAAACCGATGAGCACGGACAGGATCGCGCCCGCGAATGACATGCCGCTGCCGCTGGCCGGCGTACGGGTGGTCGAATTCACGCACATGGTGATGGGCCCGACCTGCGGCATGGTGCTCGCCGACCTCGGCGCCGAGGTGATCAAGGTCGAGCCGGTCGAAGGGGATCGCACGCGGCACCTGCTCGGCGCCGGCGCGGGATTCTTCCCGATGTTCAACCGCAACAAGAAGAGCATCGCCCTCGACCTGCGCAATGCCGGCGGCCTCGAAGTCGCGCGCAGGCTGGTCGCCACCGCCGATGTCGTCGCCGAGAACTTCAAGCCCGGCGTGATGACCAAGTACGGGCTCGACTACGCGGCGCTGAAGGAAACCCACCCGCGGCTGATCTACGTGAGTCACAAGGGCTTCCTGCCCGGCCCGTACGAGCACCGCACCGCGCTCGACGAAGTGGTGCAGATGATGGGCGGCCTCGCCTATATGACCGGTCGCCCGGGTGATCCGCTGCGCGCCGGCAGTTCGGTCAACGACATCATGGGCGGCATGTTCGGTGCCATCGGCGCCATGGCCGCGCTGATGCAGCGCGCGGTCACCGGTCGCGGCCAGGAAGTCCAGTCGGCGCTGTTCGAGAACAACGTGTTCCTGGTCGGCCAGCACATGCTGCAATACGCGCTGACCGGCGAGCCACCGGCGCCGATGCCCGATCGCATTTCATCCTGGGCCGTCTACGACGTGTTCACGGTCCGCGACGGCGAGCAGATCTTCCTCGCCGCGGTCAGCGATCCGCAATGGAGGACGATGTGCGAGGCGTTCGGCTTCGATGACCTGAAGGCCGATGCGCAGCTGGCGACCAACAACCAGCGCGTGCGCCAGCGATCGAAGCTGCTTCCCGAGCTTCGGCGGCGCTTCGCCCGCTTCAGCGCGGCCGAGCTGGCGTCGGCCTTCGAGCGGAACGGCCTGCCCTTTGCGCCGATCGCCCGGCCCGAAGACCTGTTCGACGATCCGCATCTGCGCGCCACCGGCGGGCTCGCGGATATCCGCATTCCCGACGGCGAACACGCCGGCGAAGTCACGCAGACGACGCTGCTGCCGGTCACGCTCGACGGCAGGCGGCTCGGCGTGCGGCTGCAGCCGCCCACCAGGGGCCAGCACTCCGACGAACTGCTGGCCGAGCTTGGGTTTGGTCCGCAGCAGATCGAGGCGCTGCGCGCCGGCGGCTCGGTGGCCTGATCAGGCGTTCAACCACGACGAGGAGACAGGCACGAACAGGATGATCGGGGCCGGCATCACCGCGCTCGCGGCAGCCTTCGCGGTCAGCGCACGAAAGCCAGGTCCGGAAACGACTGCCGGAACCCGGCGACCTCGTGGGCCAGCGCCGCCGCCGCCGCATCGCTCGCGAGCGCGCGCGCGATGAAGCGCGCGATCTGCGGCATGTGACCGATCGCCATGCCCCAGCGCACGATCTCCGGCGTACCCAGGCGCAGCCCGTTCATGTCGCCGTCGACCGGCGCGATGATCGCGTCGCCGGGCGCGCAGGTGGCCATGAACGCGTACAGGTTGGCCATCGAGCCCGCAGCGACGCGGATCTCGACGTACTTCGCGGCGAAGATCTCGGCGGCGAGTTCGGCGGCGATCACCTCGATCTGCTCGACCGCCTCCAGCCCCATCTCGTACTTGTTGCCCGGATAGCCGAGCGAAGGCCGCGAGCCGAGCCCCGCCGAAAGCATTCTTTCGGCGCGCGGGTTCATCGCGTTGCCGGCCGGGTTCAGGTTGATGCAGTCGCGCTCGTGGATCGTGCGGTTCAGTTCGACGAGCCGGTCGACTTCGTCGCTCAGCGCCTCGACGTCGCTCGCCGCCACCTTCCCGGCGACCGTCTGCATCAGGTCCTCGCAGGCGGACGGCACCCAGGGGCGGCGGATCAATGCCGGCATCGATACCTCGGCGTCATGGATTGACCGGCTCGATGCGCAGCAGGTCGAGCGAGAACGGGCCGCGGCCGTCTCGGTGATCGGCCTTGGTGATCATCACGCCGATGCCGATGACGTCGGCGAATCGGAGCGGCGGCGCGTCCGGCACCGGCCGGCCGCGAAAGGTCGCCGCAAACTGAGGCCAGCGCAGCTCGACCCGCGTGACTTCGCCGGCGCGCGTCTCGAACACCGCGTAGTAGCCGAACCACTGCTCGCGTCCCGTCGCCGGGTCGCGTGTGTAGACGCGCAACCGGTAGCGGTTGCCGTCGCCTCGCGCTTTCACCAGGAATCCGGCCGGCTCGCCGGCGGCGGTCCCCGCGTCGAGCGACCGGCGCATCGACGCAAAGCCGCCGTTGTTGGCCAGGCTGATCTCGCCGGCGAAGCGCAGCGCATCGCCGGCGCGGCTCGCGGTCGAACTCGACACGCCGCCCATGACGCCGTCGTTGACGATGCGCCAGGCCGCGGCGTCGCGGGTCAGGTCAAGGGAACTCGATTGCACGCGAAGACTCAGACAGGCCAGCGCCGCGGCGAGCGCGAGGTCACGCCGTCGCACGGCCGTGGCATGCGGGCGTCGGATCGGGACTGGCCTCGATCGAAGCGATGATCGGGCAGCGCGGGGCGCGTGCGGCATGCGCGCATTCGTCGACGAGGTGCTCGAGCGCCGTCGCCATGCGCTGCATGTCGTCGATGCGCGTGCGCAGCTGCGCCAGCCGCGCACGCGCGATGCGCCGCACCGAGGCGCGATCGGTGCCGTCCTGCAACTGCAGCAGTTCGGCGATCTCGTCGAGCGTGAATCCCAGCGCCTGCGCACGGCGAATGAAGCGCAGCCGGGCCATGTCGCCGGCGCCATAGCGGCGGTAACTGCCGACCGCCTGCGGCACGGCGAGCAGCCCGCGGCGCTGGTAGTAGCGCACGGTCTCCACCCCGACGCCCGCCGCCTCCGCGAGGGCGCCGATGGTCAGCGACTCACGTTCTCGCGGCATGGGCTTGACTCCGTACCATGGAACGGAGTCTAGCTTCAGCCCGTCGAATCCGAACGGACCCGAGGCCACCATGCTGACGCGCACCCAGCCCGACCCGCAGGCAGCGGCGTACGCTGACGGCCCTGATCACGCCGCCGCCATGAATGCACCCGAAGCCATCGCCGCTGCCCGCCTGACCCTGCCGGTGCACGGCATGAGCTGCGCCTCGTGCGTCGCGCACGTGGAAAAGGCGCTGGCTGCGGTGCCGGGCGTGGCGTCCGTGGCGGTCAATCTGGCCACCGAATCCGCCACCGTGCAGGGCAGTGGCCTCGATGCGGAAGCGCTTCGCCGCGCCGTGGACGAGGCCGGCTACGAAGTGCCGGCCGAAACGGTGCAGCTGGCCATCGAGGGCATGACCTGCGCGAGCTGTGTCGCCCGCGTCGAAAAGGCGCTTGCCGCGGTGCCCGGCGTGCTTCGTGCCAGCGTGAATCTCGCCAGCGAATCGGCCCGGCTCGAGGTGGTTCGCGGCGCGGTCAGCGCGCGCGCCCTTGCCGCGGCGGTGCAGGACGCCGGCTATGCGGCACGGCTGCAGACGGCCCGCGGCGCCGCGACGGCGGCCCGCGATCCCGCGGCGGCGATGAAACGCGACGTGATCGTCGCGCTGGTTCTGGCCGCGCCGCTGGCGGCCCCGATGCTGCTCGCGCTTTTTGGCGTGCCGCTGTCGCTGCCGCCATGGCTGCAGTGGCTGCTCGCCACGCCGGTGCAGTTCTGGTGCGCGCGCCGGTTCTACGTCGCGGCTATCAAGGCGGTGCGTGCCGGGACGGGCAACATGGACCTGCTGGTGTCGATCGGCACGCTGGCGGCCTACGGATTGTCGCTGTACCTGTGGCTGGTCGCCGGACATGGTGCACACCTCTACTTCGAGGCGAGTGCGGTGGTCATCGCGCTGGTCTTGCTCGGCCGCTGGCTGGAGGCGCGTGCAAAGCGCCAGACGTCGGAGGCGATCCGCCTGCTGGGTCAGTTGCGGCCGGAGGTCGCGCGCGTGCTCCGCGACGGCGTCGAACAGCAGGTTCCGGTCGACGAAGTCGTGCTCGGCGATCGCGTCGTTGCGCTGCCGGGCGAGCGCATCGCCGTCGACGGCGTCATCCAGGATGGCGCCACGTCGATCGACGAGTCGATGCTGACCGGCGAAAGCCTGCCCGTCGACAGGAAAGCGGGCGACCGGGTCGCCACCGGCGCGCTGAACACGACCGGACGCATCGTGATCGAGACCACCGCGGTGGGCGGCGACACGATGCTGGCGAGGATCATTCGCCTCGTCGAGGAGGCGCAGGCGGCCAAGGCGCCGATCCAGCGGCTGGTCGACCGCATCGCCGCCGTATTCGTGCCGATCGTTCTGGCGATCGCGGCGATCACGGTGGCGGGCTGGCTCGCTGCCGGTGCTCCGCTGGAGGTCGCGGTGATCAACGCGGTCAGCGTGCTGGTGATTGCCTGTCCCTGCGCGCTCGGGCTGGCCACGCCGACCGCGATCATCGCCGGCACGGGCGTGGCCGCGAAGCACGGCATCCTGATCAAGGACGTGGAGGCGCTGGAAGTGGCGCGCAGCGTTGCGGTCGTGGCGTTCGACAAGACCGGCACGCTGACCGAAGGCAAACCGCGCGTGGCCGCCGTCGAGGGTCGCGGCGAACGAAGCAGGGAGCAAGTGCTGGCGCTTGCCGCGGCGATCAACGCCGGCTCGACCCACCCGCTGGCCGAGGCGGTGCGCGCGGCGGCCTCGGAAAGCGGGATCTCCGCGCCCGATGCCGCCGAGCACAAGGTCGTCGCCGGGCGCGGCGCGCAGGCGCGGGTTCGGATCGGCGATGCCGATGTTGAAGTGCTGCTCGGCAGCCGCGCCTGGCTCGGCGAGCTCGGCGCTGACGTCGCATCGCTCGCCGCCGCCGCCGACGAACAGGAGCGCGCCGGCCGGACCGTGTCGTGGCTGGCGCGGCGCGACGGCAACGGTGTCGCGGCGCTCGGCCTGATCGCCTTTGCCGACGTGCCGCGTGCCGGCGCGCGTGAGGCGATCGAGCGCCTGCGCCGCATGGGCATCGGCGCGACGATGATCTCCGGCGACAACGAGGGCGCGGCGGCGGCGATCGCGCATTCGCTCGGCCTGGCGCAGTTCGAGGCGAACGTCCTGCCGCAGCACAAGGCGGCGCGCGTGACCGCACTCAAGGCGGGCGGCAGGCGGGTGGCAATGGTCGGCGACGGCATCAACGACGCGCCGGCGCTCGCTGCGGCCGACCTCGGCATCGCGATGGGCTCGGGCACCGATGTCGCGATGCACGCCGCCGGCGTCACGCTGATGCGTCCCGACCCACGACTGGTGCCGGCCGCGATCGAACTGTCGCGCGCGACGGTGCGCAAGATCCGGCAGAACCTGTTCTGGGCGTTCATCTACAACGTGGTCGGCATCCCGCTGGCGGCGCTGGGCTTCCTGTCGCCGGTGTTCGCCGGCGCGGCGATGGCGCTGTCTTCCGTCAGCGTGGTCAGCAATGCGCTGCTGCTGAAGCGGTATCGTCTGCCGACGGGCGACGAGTAATGCGAGTGGAGGGGAAGATGAATGTGGACCAGTTTCGAGACCTGATCCGTCCGGTCGCCGACGCCATTGCCGGTCGGGTGCTGACGCCGGAGCTCGGTGAGGAACTCGAGCGCAGGTTTCCGCCGGACGGCGGCGAGTTCAAAGGCATCGAGGCCGCCTGCCACGAGGCGATCGCCGCCGGCTGGATGTGCGCGCAAGGCGGCGCCGGGCGCCGCTTCGGCCGCGTCATCGAACCGGGGCCGGAGACATCGAACCTGAGCGTCGACGTCGTCGACCTTACCGACATCGTCGGACCGCACCATCGCCACCCGAACGGCGAGATCTGCATGGTGATGCCGGTGACGCCGAGCGCCTGCTTCGACGGCAAGGGTGCGGGCTGGAAGGTCTACCCGCCCGGTTCGGCACATCATCCGACCGTCACCGCCGGCCGCGCGCTGGTTCTCTACATGCTGCCCGAAGGCCGCATCGAATTCACCGCAGCCGGCTGACCGCGGCGTCGGCTACTTGCGCCAGAACGCCGGCGTGAACAGCACGAAGACCGACATCATCTCGAGCCGGCCGAGCAGCATGGCGATCGCACAGACCCAGGTCTCGAAGTCGTTCAGCACCGCATAGGTCGTCGCCGGCCCGACCTGGTTCAGACCCGGGCCGGTGTTGTTGACGCTGGCGACCACCGCCGAGAACGCGGTGAGCACGTCGAGCCCGGACACGGTGAGCAGGAACGTCAGCGCGATCACCGTGGTGCCGTACATCAGCATGAAGGCGAGCACCGCGAAGATCACGTTGTTCTCGACCACGGTGTCGCGCAGGCGCACCGGGCTGATCACCGAGGGATGCAGCGCGCGCAGCATCTCGCGCCGCGCCTGCTTCACGAGCACGATGAAGCGGATCATCTTGATGCCGGCGCCGGTCGAGCCGGCGCTGGTGGCCACACCCGACAGCATCAGCATGAACCAGGGCGCGAAGCTCGGCCACTGATTGAAGTCGACGCTCGCATAGCCGGTGGTCGAGGCGATCGACACCACGTTGAATGCCGAATTGCGCAGCGCTTCCAGCGGGTCCGTGTAGACGCCCTGCCAGAGCAGGTAGACGGCGACCAGCAACACGCCGCCCGTCATCACGACCAGTGTGCCGCGTGCCTCGATGTCGGTCAGCAGCACGCCGAGGCTGCGCTTGCGAACCACCAGGAAGTACACCGCGAAGTTGATGCTCGCCAGCAGCATGAAGAAGACGCACACCCACTCGAGCAGCGGCGAGTTGAAGAACGCGAAGCTCGTGTCGTGGGACGACATCCCGCCGAGGCTCATCGTCGTGAACATGTGCATCACGGCGTCCAGCGCCGTCATGCCGCCGGCCCAGTAGGCCAGGAAGCAGGCCAGCGAAATCGCGCCGTAAACGCTCCACAGTCCGATGGCGGTATCGGTGATGCGGGGGGTCAGCTTGGTGTCCTTGATGGGACCGGCGCTCTCGGCGCGGAACAGCTGCGTGCCGCCGACGCCAAGTAGCGGAAGAATCGCGACCATGAGCACCAGGATGCCCATGCCGCCCATCCACTGCAGCAGGCAGCGCCAGAAATTGATCGACGCGGGCAGCTCGTCCAGTCCCGACAGCGTGGTCGCGCCGGTGGTCGTCATGCCGGACACGGCCTCGAAGTACGCGTCGGTAAACGACAGCGACGGAAGATGCAGCAGCAGCGGCAGCGTGGCGAAGGCGGGCAGCACGGTCCAGATCAGGCCGACCAGCAGGAAGCCGTCGCGCGGCAGCAGTTCGCGCTTGAAGCGCCGCGTGATCAGCCACAGTGACGCCCCGCTGACCAGGGTGACGAGGAAAGCGGTGTCGTAGGCGATGACCACTTCTTCGTGATTGAAGAACGCCACCGCCAGGGGCGCGAGCATCGTCGCCGCGAAGATGGCGATGGCGGCGCCGAGGATGTTGACGATCGGGAACAGCGAGTGCGCGAGGGCAGGCATCTGGATCGGCGCCGGAGCGGGCGCGATTATGCGCCGGCTGGATGCCGGTCAGCGGGCGCCGCTCGCGATTGCCGGTGTCCCGGGCCGGGCTGCGCAAGGGAAGGGGAGTCGCGGTGGTGCACCTGCGGCTGCACAGCACGGCGGCGGTCGAGGACGGGTGACGGATTCTTGTGATGCCGCCGATGATCGAGGCGGGCCCTCTGCCCTCGGCAGCGGGTTGCGCGCCTCAACACTGCGACAGATCAATGACGTGCGAAGGCCAAACTTGCGAAAGCGCAAACCCCGTGGGGTGGGGCGGACTATCGTGAAATCGCTGAGGTGGGCAAGTAAACGCGGAGCGGAAATCAACCCGGCTTTCTCAGCGTTGCAGCCGCCTCGGCGTCATCAACCGATGGAGGTCGCTTTATGAAAAACAGCCTTCCACTCGTCGCATCGCTGGGCGTGTGCGTCGCCCTTGTGGGCGGCACGGCCTTCGCCCAGACGCCTGAAGAGCTCGCTTGCGCGAAAACGCGTGCCGAGGTCAGGGGCGAATGTGTCCAGTTCCTGAAGACCCATGTCTGGAGTGAGGGAGCGGGCACCTACGTGCTGAAGTCGGGCGTTCGTCCGCCGGAAGGCGTGAAGACGCGGGAAGAGGTCATCGCAGAGCGGAACAAGTTCCTGGCGTCCAATCGCTGGAACGACGGGAAGTCGATGTGGGAACCGATTCCCGGCAAGCCGCGCGACATCGGCGGAGAGCCGATGAGCTGTGAGCAGACCCGCGCCGATGTGCAGAAAGACTGCGCAGCCTTCCTGAAGACGCATCGCTGGGATGAAGGCAAGGGCATGTACGTTCAGGTCAAGAAGTAAGACCTGAGAGGGCGGCCGGAGAAAATCTCTCGTCCGGCACGCCGGTGATCGCTGCGTGAGTTCCGCGCTGCCCAAGGGGCGGCGCGGAATTTGTCGTCCGTCATTCCGAGCCTGCTCTGGGGGCGGCCGCTGCAGGCCGTTGCCTGACCAGCCGGTTCCTGCGTATGCGGTAAAGGTGTGACATGGCGTTGCCGCGTATCCCACGCGCGGCAACGCCGTGCGGCGACCCACTACTGATTCAGCCTCAGGCGAGATTGCGCAGTTCCCGCAGCGCTACCGATGCGGTTGCGAGGTCCATGCTGCGTACCTGCGAGAGTTCCTCGATCAGCCGCCGCGCGCGCGTCAGCGCGTGCGCGTTGGCCTGTTCCCAGGCGGCCACCGCCGCTTTCGGGTCGCCGCCGGCGTGCAGCCGGACTGCCTGCGCGGCAAACTCGCGCTGCAGGTCGGCGAGGTCGTCGCCGAGCGCATTCTTGGCGCGTGCCTGCCAGTAACCGTCGGCGTGCAACTGCACGATCTGCGCACGCAGCCGGTCCAGCCCGAGCGTGTCGCCGAGCGCGAAGTACGCCCCGGCAACCTCGTCGAGGCTGCGCTGGGACTGCTCGGAGATCTCGGCGACGTCCAGTGCGGCGAACTGCGCCTCGGCTGATGCGATCCGCGCCGCGAGGTCGGCCGGTACGCCCGCATCGAGCCACCGCTCGTGCTGCTCGTGCCGCTGTCGCGGCGTCCCCGGCTCGGCGGCGAGGAAGGCGAGCAGTCCGTCGGCCGCCGGCCGCAGTCGCGCGATCGTTTCCGCCATCGGATCCGTGAGCCGGCGCGAACGCAGGAACCAGGTCGTTGCGCGCTCGGTGAGCCGCGCGAGTTCGATCAGCATCTCGGCCTGCACCTCGTCGGGCACCTTGCAGTCGAGCGCCTCGATCGCCTTCTGCGTCACGCTGTTGGCGAAGCTTTCGCGCGCCAGCAGGTAGGCGCGAACCACCTGTGCCGGCGGCGCACCCGTGTTCTCCGACAGCCGGTGCACGAACGTTGCGCCGACGCGGTTGACCATGCTGTTGAGCACGTGGGTGGAGACGATTTCGCGCTTCAGCGGATGACGATCCATGTAGGCGGCATAGCGCTCGCGCAGCAGCGTCGGGAAATAACGTGCCAGCGCGGTGGCCACCCACGGGTCCTCGGGCAGGTCGGATGCAAGCAGCTCGTCGAACAGCCACAGCTTGCAATAGGCGAGCAGGACCGCGCTCTCGGGCGTGGTCAGCCCGATCGCCTGCTCGCGCCGCTCGGCGATCGTCGCGTCGTCGGGCAGGAACTCCAGCGCCCGGTTCAGCCGGCCGGCCTTCTCGAGGAAGCGCATGAAGCGCGCCTGCTGTTCGAGCAGCGGCCGCGCCAGCCGCTTCGTCAGTCCCAGCGCCTGGGTCTGGAAGTAGTTGTCGCGCAGCACCAGCGCGCCGACCTCGTCGGTCATCTGCGCCAGCAGCTTGTTGCGCTGCTTCTCGGTCAGCTCGCCCTCGGCGATCACCAGTCCGAGCAGGATCTTGATGTTGACTTCGTGGTCCGACGTGTCGACGCCGGCCGAGTTGTCGATCGCGTCGTTGTAGATGTGGCCACCGATGCCGCCGCAGCCCTGCAGTGCATATTCGATCCGGCCGAGCTGCGTGCAGCCGAGATTGCCGCCCTCGGCGACCACCTTGCAGCGGAGCTGGCGGCCGTTGACGCGGATGGCGTCGTTGGCGCGGTCGCCGACGTCGGCATGCGATTCCGTCGCGCTCTTCACGTAGGTGCCGATGCCGCCGTTGTAAAGGAGGTCCACCGGCGCCTTGAGGATCGCGCTGATGAGTTCCTGCGGCGTGAGCGTTCCGGCCTCGATGCCGAGGACGAGCGCGGCCTGTGGCGAAACCGGGATCGATTTCGCCGAGCGCGGCCAGATCCCGCCGCCCTCGGAGATGAGCGCGGCGTCGTAGTCGGCCCATGAGGAGCGCGGCAGATCGAAGATCCGCTTGCGTTCGTCCCAGCTCCTGGCGGTGTCTGGATCCGGATCGATGAAGATGTGCCGGTGGTCGAACGCGGCCACCAGCCTGATGTGCTTGGACAGCAGCATGCCGTTGCCGAACACGTCGCCCGACATGTCGCCGATGCCCACGCAGGTGAAATCGGTCGTCTGCGTGTCGACGCCCATCTCGCGGAAGTGGCGCTTGACGCTTTCCCACGCGCCGCGCGCCGTGATTCCCATGCCCTTGTGGTCGTAGCCGGCGCTGCCGCCGGAGGCGAACGCGTCGCCGAGCCAGTGACCGTACTCGGCGCTGACCGCGTTGGCGTGGTCGGAGAAGGTCGCCGTGCCCTTGTCGGCGGCGACCACCAGATACGGATCGTCGGGGTCGTGGCGCACCAACTGGGGCGGCGGCACCACCTTGCCTGCCACCAGGTTGTCGGTGAGATCGAGCAGTCCGCGCAGGTAGTCCTTGTAGCAGGCGACGCCTTCGGCAAGGTAGGCCTCGCGATCGGTGGCCGGCGGCGCCTTCTTCAGCACGAAGCCGCCCTTCGATCCGACCGGCACGATCACCGTGTTCTTGACCATCTGCGCCTTGACCAGACCCAGCACTTCGGTGCGGAAGTCTTCGTGGCGGTCGGACCAGCGCAGCCCCCCGCGCGCCACTTTGCCGCCGCGCAGATGCACGCCTTCGAAGCGCGCCGAGTAGACGAAGATCTCGAACATCGGCTTCGGTTCGGGCAACCCCGGCACCTTGGCGGGGTCGAACTTCAACGACAGGAAGCTGCGCCGCTCGCCCTTGTCGTTCGTGCGCCAGAAGTTGGTGCGCGTCGTGGCCTGGATCAGCGCCAGGTACTGGCGCAGCACGCGGTCCTCGTTGAGGTTCTCCACGCCCTCCAGCGCCTGCACGATCTGTGCCGCCACGGCGCTGCATTCGGCGTCGCGGCTGGCCGGCGTGCGGTCGCCATCCGGCTCGAAGCGACGGCGAAACAGCTGCACGAGCAGCCGGGCGATACGGGGATGGATGTTGAACGTGCCCTCGATGAAGGCCGGGGTCAGCGCGAAGCCGATCTGCCGCAGGTACTTGGCGTAGGCGCGCAGCACCAGCACCTCGTCGGCGGAGAGTCCGGCGCGCAGCACCAGGCGGTTGAACTCGTCGTTCTCGATGCCGCCGTCGAGGATGCGCAGAAAGGCGTCCTCGAAGAGCGGCTTGACGGCGTCGACCTCGACCTCGTCGGTCGACAGCGCCAGCAGTTCGAAGTCGTGGATCCACATCGGCCCGGCGTCGGCCGGCTGCGCCTGCGCGGGATGCTCGGTCAGCACGCGCACGCCCATCCGCTCGAGCATCGGCAGGCTGTCCGACAGCGCCACCGGTTCGCCGGCCCGGTAGACCTTGAAGCCGAGCGTCCCCGGGGGGGCGCCCAGGGGCCGGTACAGCTTGACGTCGGTCCGGCCGCGCGCCAGCGACTCGAGCTTGCGGATGTCGGCCACTGCCGCGCGCGGCGCCGTGTGCTCGCGATAGCCGCTGGCGAAGGCACGCTGCCAGCGCTTGTACAGCAGCGTGCCTGGTCCCTCGCCCTCGGCATCGACCAGCGCCGCGGCGAGTTCGTCTTCCCAGCGCCGCGCCGCGGTGGCGAGCGCTTCCTCCAGCTCGTGTCGGTCGACGGCCGGCACCTGGCCCGGCGTCGTGCGCACGGTGAAGAGGATGCGGGCCAGGATGTCGTCGGTGAGCAGCACGTCGAACTCGTTGCCCGTGCCGGCGAACGCGGTCATCAGGATGTCCTGGATCTTGATCCGCAGGTCGGTGCCGTACTTGTCGCGCGGCACGTAGACGAGGCAGGTGACGAAGCGCTCGAACGGATCGCGGCGGATGAACAGCCGCAGCCGCTGCCGTTCGCCGAGCCTCAGGATGCCGATCGCCGTGTCGTACAGCTCGTCGGTAGGGGTCTGGAACAGCTCGTCGCGCGGGTAGTTCTCGAGGATCTGTACCAGCGCCTTGCCGAGGTGGCTGTCCGGCGCCAGTCCCGCTCGCGTGATCACGGCCGCGACCTTGCCGCGCAGCAACGGGATGTCGATCACCCGCGCGCTGTACGCGGTCGAGGTCAGCAGGCCCAGGAAGCGATGCTCGCCGATCACCTTGCCCTCGGACGAGAAGCGCTTGATGCCGATGTAGTCGACGTAGCCCGGGCGGTGCACCGTGGCGCGCGCGTTGGCCTTGGTCAGGATGACCAGCGGCGTCGGGTCGTGCGCCAGCGCGCGCGCCTGCTTCGGGAGCACCGCGAAGCTGCCCGACAGCCCTTCGTCGCCGGTCTCGCGCAATACGCCGAGGCCGCTGCCGGTCACCAGCCTCAGCGCATCCTCGCCGTCTTCGACCACCAGGTCGTGGCAGCGGTAGCCGAGCAGCAGGAAGTTCCCGGCGGCCAGCCATTCGACGAAGGCCCGGGTCTCGCCCAGTTCCCCGTGCGCCGCCTCCGGCACCCGTGCGTCCAGTTCGCCGACGACGTCGATCAGCCGCGCCAGCATCTTCTTCCAGTCCTCGGTGACCGCGCGGACGTCGCCGAGCACGCGTTCGATGCCCGCGGCCAGCCGCGCCCGGCTTTCCTCGTCGACCAGCCGGTCGACCTCGATATGCATCCAGGATTCGCGCGCGGCCTGGGGTCGGTCGCTGCGCGCCCACAGTCCGGTCAGCACGCCGGCCGCGTCGCGCTCGACCGCGTATACGGGGTGCGTGCGCAGGTGCAGCGTCAGTCCCAGCCGGTTGGCTTCCATCGTCGCCGAATCGACCAGGAACGGCATGTCGTCGTTGACGACCTCGATCACCGTGTGCCGCACGGCCCAGCCGTGTTCGCCTGCGCTCGGGCTGAACACCCGCACGCGCGGCACGCCGGGCGTGCGGACGCGGCCCAGTTCCCAGTGCGACAGGGCCGCGCCGGCGAGGTCGTCGGCGCTGCGTGTCGCCAGGTCTTCGGGATCGACCGGGCGGTAATACTCCCGCAGGAAGACCTCGATCAGCGCGCGCTCGGCGGGTGCGACCTTCTGCTTCGCATGTTCGATGGCGGCTTCGAGCCGCTCCTCGTACGCTGAGGTGGCCGGTTTGTTCATCCGCGACTCCCTTGTTCTTCGGGTCGGTCAAGTATGCACCGTAGGTTGTGGGTGGTCACGGCGCCACGACTGAAGCCGGCCCTAGACTTGATGCATGTTCGGAGCCTTCGCCGACCGCCGCTGGGTCTTCGTCGATGTCGAGACGACCGGTTCCTCGCCCGCCCGCGAGCGGATCACGGAGGTCGGCGTGGTCACCGTCGAGACCGATGGCGACGCGCAGCGGGTCACCGAATGGTCGTCGCTGGTCAACCCCGGCGTGCCGATCCCGCCCGAGATCCAGTGGCTCACCGGCATCAGCAACGAGATGGTGCGCGCCGCGCCGCGCTTCGCCGACCTGGCCGACGCGCTCTACGACCGGCTCGCCGACGCGGTCTTCGTCGCCCACAACGCGCGCTTCGACTACGGCTTCCTGAAGGCGGAATTCGCCCGCGCGGGCTACGACTGGCGTGCGTCCACGTTGTGCACGGTGCGGCTGTCGCGGCACCTGTATCCGGACCGCAGCCCGCATTCGCTCGACGCGATCGTCGAACGCTTCGGGCTCGACGGCGAGCAGCGCCACCGCGCGCTCGGCGACGCACGTGTCCTCTGGCGGCTTGTGCAGCGGCTGCGCGACCGGCACGGCCAGGCCGAACTGGAGGCCGCGGTCGACCGGCTGCTGGCGCGGCCGAGCACGCCGCCGGCGCTGCCGCCGGAGAGCCTCGACGCGATCCCGCATGCGCCCGGCGTGTACTGCTTCTACGGCGCCAATGCGCATCCGATCTACATCGGCAAGAGCGTCGACCTGAAGGCGCGCGTGCTGAACCATTTCTCGAACGACCACGCTTCCGGCGTTGACCTGCGGCTGTCGCAGGAGGTGCGGCGCATCGAGTGGGAGCAGACGGCCGGCGAGACCGGCGCGCTGCTGCGCGAGGCGGAACTGGTGAAGACGCGGCTGCCGGCGCACAACATCGCGCTGCGCCGCAAGCGCAACCAGGTCTTCGTCACCCTCGACGCCGATGCGCGGCCACGCTTCGTTGCCGCCGCCGGCGTGCCGCCGGAGCAGCTGCGCGACCACTACGGCCCGTTTGCATCGCGCCCCGGCGCGCGACGCTTCCTGCACGAACTGGCTGCCGAGCACGGCCTGTGCCTGAAGACGATGAAGCTCGAAGGCCGCGCACGCCGCGCCGCAGAGAACGCGCCCTGCTTCAACTTCCAGATCCACCGCTGCCTCGGTGCGTGCACGGGCGAGGAGCCGGCCGAAGAGCACGGCCGGCGCCTTCGCGAGGTCCTCGAGGCGAAGCGCGTGCCGGCGTGGCCCTATGCCGGCGCGGTGGCGCTGATCGAGCGCGAGCCCGGCGGCACGCGGGAGGACCTGCACGTGTTCGACCGCTGGTGCTGGCTCGGCACCGCGCGCTCGCACGAGGCGGCGGCGCAACTGGCGGCGACGGCGCCGCGCGAATTCGACGCCGACGTGTTCCGGATCGCACGCAAGTCGCTCGTTGCCGCGAACGCGCTGGCTCTCGTCGAGCTTGCCGGCGACTGACCGGCCGAGTGGCGCCTGACTCAGACGACGGCGCCGAAGAGACTTCCGACGCCGGCGGTGGCCGCCATCGCCAGTGCGCCCCAGAACGCGACGCGAAGAGCAGCGCGACCAACCGGTGCGCCACCGGTCTGCGCCCCGACGGCGCCGAGCCCGGTCAGGAACAGCAGCGACGTTGCGGCGACGATCGGCGCCGTGGCCGCGGCTGGCGATACGAGTGCGGCGGCGAGAGGAAGTGCCGCGCCGACGGCGAACGTCGCCGCCGAGGTCAGCGCAGCCTGTACCGGCCGGGCCGCGTGCGTCGATGAAATGCCGAGTTCATCGCGTGCGTGAGCGCCGAGCGCGTCGTGCGCCATGAGCTGGTCGGCCACCTGTGCCGCAAGCTCGCGGGATAACCCGCGCGCCACGTAGATCGATGTCAGTTCCTGCAGTTCGAGTTCGGGCTCGGCGGCCAGTTCGGTTCGCTCGCGCTCCAGGTCGGCGCGCTCCGTGTCCGCCTGCGAGCTGACCGACACGTATTCGCCAGCAGCCATCGACATCGCCCCGGCGACGAGCCCGGCCACGCCTGCCACCATGAGTTCGCCGCGACCGCCACCTGCAGCCGCGACTCCGACCAGCAGGCTCGCGGTCGACACGATCCCGTCGTTGGCGCCCAGCACCGCCGCGCGCAACCAGCCGATGCGCTCGGTGCGATGAAGTTCGGGATGGGTGCTGCGCGGCATGCTTCCATGCCGCCGACCCGCGTACGCGGGACAATTTTCTCGCGTAACTCTTCGCTGGCCAGTGGCGCCGCCAGTATTCGCTGCGGCCCCGCCATCGGACTGATCCAGATCATCGTTCGGCGTCGTCGTCGAGCCTGGTGAAGATCCCGCACGTCGCCCGTATGCGTTCCTGTCTTCGCTGTTGGCTCACCTGGGAACCGGCCCGCGCAACATTCGCAGGCACCGCTGCTGCCGCGCGTCACTCCACCCCGGATGAAAGCACTCGCGTTGTCGGGCGGGCGCCGAACCGGCATCAGTCGTGAGTGAGCGGCTTGTCGGTGAAGATGTAGTCGCGCAGTTCCCTTTCGAATGAACCGTCGCTGCGCCGGATCCACTCCAGCAGCATCGCCGCGTGCTCTTTCTCCTCGTCGCGGTTGTGCGCCAGGATCGCGCGCAGCGCCGGATCCCTGCAGGCGTCGACGCGCTGGTTGTACCAGTCGACGGCCTCCAGTTCCTCCATCAGCGACACCAGCGCGCGATGCATGTCGCGCGTTGCGTCGGCCAGTTCGCTCAACGGTTCGTGATAGCCCTCGCTGGCCATGTTCGCTCCCTTCCCGCGCGCCGCCTCGCCCGCGATGGACGGAGAGCCCGCGCGTTCCGCGTCGACGGTCGACGCTTCAATTCACTTAACAGCTTGTGCCCGGTGCCGTCAGTTGCATTGAGACGGGTCAACCGCGGCGCCCAGGCGGGCGATCGAAACGCCGGATCCCGGGATCGCACGCGGCGCATCGAAGCTCCGCTTGCCCACAGTCAAGATGGCGAAGGGCGGGACGCGTAGGTTAGGCAGTGAGTGAACGGTCCGGAAGGCGGCAGCCGGCGGTGCGCTGGATCGCAGGCTGCCCGAGGAGCCTTTCAGGGCTGTCGCCGTCGGCCAGCAACCTGAGGGAGATCATCGATGCGAAGGATCTACTTCCTGGCTCCAAGCGTCGCGTCCGCCAGGGCAATCGTCGACGATCTGCTGCTGGCGCGCATCGAGGAGCGCCATATCCACGTCCTGGCGAAGGAAGGCACGCCGCTGGAAGACCTGCCCGAAGCGAAGCTCGCGCAGTCGAGCGACCTCATCCCCTCGCTCGAACGCGGGGCGGCGGCCGGCGGCCTGACGGGCTTGCTTGCAGGGCTCGTGGCGGTGACGTTCCCGCCTGCGGGAATGGCTCTGGGCGGCGGCGCGCTGCTCGGCATCGCCCTGCTGGGCACCGGATTCGGCGCCTGGATGTCGACCATGGTCGGCGTTGGGCTTCCCAACAGCCGCCTGACACAGTTCGAGAGCGCGATCGCGCGCGGCGAACTGCTGATGATGATCGACGTGCCTCGTCAGCGCGTCGAGGAGATCGAGGCGGTGATCAAGCGTCATCATCCCGAGGCCGAACTCGAGGGGCTGGAGCCGAACATCCCCGAGTTCCCGTAATGCGCCGGAGCGCTGCGCCGCGTATCTCGCGCGGCGACGCGAAGCCATGCTGCTGAACTGGATCATCCCGTTCTCGCTGCTCGGCAGCCTGGGCGCAGCGGCGGGCGCGGCGACGCTGCTGGCCTTCCCGCTTGCTGTTAGACAGGCGCTCGTGCCGGCGCTGATCGGATACGCGGCGGGAGTTCTTCTCGGCGCGGCCTTTCTGGGAATGATCCCGACCGCGCTGGCGCGCGGCGGCAGTGAAGCGCTGCCGACGGTTCTTGCGGGACTGGTGCTGTTCTTCGTGCTGGAGAAATGGGTCCTCTGGCGCCATTGCCACGACAGCAAATGCGAAGCGCACGGCCAGGCCGCGCCGCTGATCCTGATCGGCGATGCGCTTCACAATTTCGTCGACGGCGTGGTGATCGCGGCTGCCTTTCTCGTCTCCGTCCCGCTCGGCGTCGGCACCGCGGTGGCGGTAATTGCGCACGAGGTGCCGCAGGAGGTCGGCGACTTCGCGATCCTGCTCGACAGCGGCTACGGCCCGGCCAAGGCGTTCTGGCTGAACATGCTGTCGGCCGCGGCGACGCTGCCCGGCGCGCTGGCCGGCTACTTCGCTCTGGCGCAGATGACGGAGGCGATCCCGTACATCCTCGCGCTGTCAGCGGCGAGCTTCATCTACATCGCGCTGGCGGACCTGATACCGGCGCTGCACCGACGGATGACGCCGGCCGGTTCGGTGCTGCAGCTGGCGCTGCTGCTCGCCGGCATCGCAACGATCGCGCTGATGCGCCTGGGGCACTGAGCATGGACAGCGCTGACCATCATCAGAGCGCGGTGGCGCAGAAGGGCGGCGGCTCGTTCGCCGGCATCAAGCTGCTGCTGTGCGAGAACCCGCTTCCGCCGCTGGCGGAAGCCATTGCCGCCGCACAGGCGGAACTGCCGCGCAGCAACTATTACACCGAGGCGTACTCGGCGCCGCTGAAACGCCTGCTCGCGCAGCGGCTCGGCATTGGCGAGTCGCATGTCCACATCAATGCCGGCTCGGAACTGATCCTGCGACAGCTTTTCGACCGCTATGGCCAGCAGGTGCACCTGCTGACGCCGACCTACCCGCTGTTCCCGCAGATCGCCCGGCGGTACACGGAGACAAGGCTGCTGCCGGAACGCAACTTCGACGTCGACCTGGCGAGTCTGGAGATCCCGCGCGAAACGACGCTGGTGGTCGTCGTCAACCCCAACAACCCGAACGGCGGCACGTTCGACATGCGGCCCCTGCCCGACCTGCTGCGCAGCCATCCGCAGACGCTGTTCCTGGTCGACGAGGCGTTCATCGGCCTGGCCGGAGAATCGGTCGTGCCGCTCGTGCCGCGCCATCCGAACCTGCTCGTCACGCGCACGCTGTCGAAGGCGCACAGCCTGGCCGGCTTCCGCGTCGGCTACGCCGTGCTGCCCGAGTCGATCGCCGCGGAACTGAACGGCAGCAACGACGCCTATCCGCTGGCGCGGGCCAGCGAAGCGGCGGCGATCGCCACCCTCACGCACGAAGACCGCATCCTCGCCCGCGCGGCCGAATTGCGGGCGTGGACAGAGGAGCTGGCGACGGAACTGCGCTCGCTCGGTGTGCGCACCTGGCCGACGAGGACGTACTTCTTTCTCGCCGACTTCGCGCCGCACGATGCGGGAGCGCTGGCCGTGCGGCTGCGTGAGCAGGGCATCCTGGTCAAGCCCCTCGGCGATCCGCGACTCGGCCGCGGGGTGATGCGCGTCACGACGGCGCTGCCGGAGGAGAACGCGCGTGTCGTCGCCGCCTTGCGGATGCTCCTTTGACGATGTTGCAAGGCGCCGTGCGGTGGCGACGCGGTGCACGCCATGGGCCGTCGGGACGGTCGATATGACGTCGAAGATCGTGGTCGCGGTTCTGCTTCTCTCGAGCTATGGGCGCGAGCATGAATGGCTGAAACGATTTTCATGATTCACGGCCTGTGGGGCGGGCCGTGGTACTGGGAGAACTACCGGTCGGTGCTCGAGCGCCGGGGATACCGCTGCGTGGCGACCACGCTGCCGTACCACGACGTTGATCCGCGCAGCCCGCCCGATCCGCGACTCGGGACGACGGGTTTGCTCGATTACGCGGACGCCGTCGAACGGGAACTGAAGCGGCTGCGAGCCCGGCCGATCCTGATGGGACACTCGATGGGTGGCCTGCTGGCGCAGATCCTGGGCGCGCGCGGACTCGCGAGGTCGCTCGTGCTCCTGGCTCCTGCCGCCCCGGCCGGCATCCTGGCCATCGCGCCGTCGGTGATCCACAGCTTCTGGTCGATCCAGACGACCTGGGGTTTCTGGCGCAGGCCGGTCCGCCCGACCTTCGGCGAGGCGACCTATTCGATGCTGCATCTTCTGCCCGAAGCGGAGCGAAGGCGCATCTACGACAGGATGGTCTACGACTCGGGCCGTGCGATCTTCGAGATCGGCTACTGGTTCCTCGATGCGCACGGCGCGTCTCGGGTCGATGAGTCGAAGCTGGGCTGTCCGGTGCTTGTCGTTGCAGGCGCCCAGGACCGGATCACCCCCGCATGGGTCGTGCGCCAGGTGGCTCGGAAATACGAAACCGTATCGACGTACAAGGAATTCGAGGGGCACGCCCACTGGGTCGTTGGCGAGCCGGGGTGGGAGCAGGTCGCCGCGTATGTCGGCGACTGGATCCGGACGACCCCGCCGCCTGACCGAACCGAGAGGAGCAACTGATGTACGCACGCATCCTTGTCGCCGTCGACGGCAGTCCGGGTTCAGCGCGCGCGGTCGCGCACGCGATCGCCTTGAGCAAGGCGTTTGGCGCCGTA
Source organism: uncultured beta proteobacterium (assembly GCA_963847675.1). Lineage (GTDB taxonomy): Bacteria > Pseudomonadota > Gammaproteobacteria > Burkholderiales > Burkholderiaceae_F > JADJWR01. The sequence goes on along the minus strand of CAWKAP010000002.1, from coordinate 242,487 downwards.
CTGCGCGTACTGCATGTCGTCGACATGGGCTGGCTGGCGCTCGGGCCCGAACTCGCGGTGGATACGCAGCGCCTCGCCGCCGCGCGCCGCGCGGAGGGCGAGAGGACCGTGACTGCCGCGCTCGAGACCGCGCGCGCCGCCGGAGTGCCGGTCGAGACGAGCCTCGTCGAGACCGGTGCGCCGGGTCAGCGCGTGCCGAGCCAGATCGTGCAGGAGGCGCACGCCTGGCCTGCGGACCTGCTCGTGCTCGGCACGCATGGCCGCAGCGGAGCCGAGCGGCTTCTCCTGGGCAGCGTCGCCGAAGGCGTGGCGCGCCGCGCAAGCGTACCGGTCCTGCTGGTGCACGGCTGAGGTCGTGGCCCTGGGGCATCGGTTGCCCCGTCCCGGTATGGCTTCAGCGTCGAGCAATGCTGTCGACGCGCTCGGCGCGCCGCGCGATCTCGCGTGTCATGCCCTTGAAGATGAACAGGTGCGCGGGCACCAGTGCGTACCAGTACAGGAGGCCCCACACGCCCTGCGGGTGCCAGTACGCGGTGACGGTCACGCGCGTGTGCCCGGCGTCGAGCGGTTCGATCTCGAACTCGATGACGCCGGCCCCCGGAGCGCGCATGCCGAAGTCGAGCGTCAGCCGTCGCTCGACTTCGAGCGCCATCACGGTCCAGTAGTCGATGGTGTCGCCGACGCGCAGGTCGGTCGGATGGCGCCGCCCCCTGGTGAGTCCCGGCCCGCCGGCCAGCCAGTCGATCCATGCGCGAATCGTCCACAGTGGCGCGGCATAGAAGTAGCCGACGTCGCCGCCCAGTTGAGTGACGATCTTCCATACCGCGGCCGGCGTCGCGCTTGCCACCGCGCTGCCGGCGGCGCGTTTCGCGTAGAAGGCGTAGTCGTGGCGACCGCCGCGGAACATCAGCGCGCCTTCGGTCCAGCGCGCGGCAACCGTGTGCGCTTTTTCCGCGTCGAGGGCGGCGGCGACCGACTCCCTGAACGTCAGCAGCTTCTGCGGCACGAGCTGACGTAGCGCCGCGTCGTCGGCCGGGATGTCGTGCTTGAGCCCGCCGATCAGTGCGCGGGCGATGTTTGCCGGCACGGTGGTGATCAGCGCCAGCCAGTAGCTGGAAAGCTTCGGTGTCAGCACCGGCACCGGCACGATGCGCGGATGCCTGCCGATCATCTCGCCGAACTGGCGCATCATCGTCGCGTAGCTCAGGTATTCGGGTCCGCCGGCGTCGAAGACGCGGCCTTCCGCCTGCGGCAGCGAGGCCACGCGCACCAGGTACTCGAGCAGGTTGGCGAGCGCGATCGGGCTCGACCTGCTCTGCACCCAGCGCGGCGTGACCATCAGCGGCAGGTTGTAGACGAGGTCGCGCATCACCTCGTACGCCGCCGAGCCCGCGCCCACGATGATGCCGGCGCGGATCTCGGTCACCGGCACCGGTCCGGCGCGCAGCCGGTCGCCGGTTTCCTTGCGCGAGACGAGGTGCTCCGAATCGGCGTCCTTCGGCACCAGGCCACCCAGGTAAACGATGCGCCTGACACCGGCGGCCGCGGCAGCGCGTGCGAAGTTTTCCGCCGCCACGAGGTCGAGCCGGCCGAAGTCGCGACCGGCCGCCATCGAGTGCACCAGGTAGTAGGCGATGTCGACGCCGGCGAGCGCGGCGGACAGTGTCTCCGGCTGCAGCGCGTCGCCGGCAACGAGATCCACCGCGCGCCAGGTCGGGTCGTCGCAACGCGCCTGCAGCACCTTCGGATTGCGCGCCGCGGCGCGCACGCGCCAGCCTTCGCGCACCAGGCGCGGCACGAGGTTGGTGCCGATGTAGCCGCTGGCGCCGAAGACGAGCGCACATGGCGCAGGCTTGATGGCCGGCGTCTTGGAACTGTCGACGGGAGGGTTCATCGAAGCATCATGGTCGGGCACAGTATCGCAAAGGGGCACGCGCCGGCCGATGCGGCGGCATCCGATCGGCGACAATGCGGGTTGGTCGAACTTCAACCGGTCCGATGCCGCGAATCATCATCAACGGCGAAGAGGTCCGCAGCCCGCTGGCGCGCCTGGTGCTGCTGGTGGTCGTGTGCGTTGCGGCCGCCGTGGTACTGGCGAGCGCGGCAGCGTGGGTGGTGATCCTGCTCGGGCTGGGCGGCGCGGTGGTTCTGATCGCGTTTGTCGTGGCGCTTATTCTTGCTGCAGTGATGGTGCCGTGGGCCATCGTTTCGGCGCTGCTCAGGCGCGGCGGGCGCGGCGGGAGATGGTGATCGTTGCTGATGGCGGCGCGTTGCCGCGCTAGCGCCGTTCGTCATGGAAGCACTGTTCGTCTCCACCGCACTGGTGGCGCTCGCCGAGATGGGCGACAAGACGCAGCTGCTTTCCTTCGTGCTGGCTGCGAAGCTGAAGCGCCCGTGGCCGATCATTGCCGGCATCTTCGTCGCCACGCTGGCCAACCATTTCCTGGCCGGCTGGGTTGGCGCTTGGCTGGCCACGCTGGTCTCGCCGACGGCGCTCAAATGGATCGTCGCGCTGTCCTTCTTTGCTTTCGGCCTGTGGGCGCTCAAGCCCGACACGCTCGACGAGGATCGCGAGTACTCCGACGGCAGCGTGTTCCTGACGACGCTGGTGGCGTTCTTCTGGGTCGAGATGGGCGACAAGACCCAGCTCGCCACGGTCGCGCTGGCGGCGCGTTTCGACGCGCTCGCCGCAGTCGTCATGGGGACCACGCTCGGCATGCTGGTCGCCAACGCGCCGGCCGTGTGGCTGGGCGAGACGCTGGCGCACCGCGTCAACATGACGTGGATGCGCTGGATCGCTGCGTTGCTCTTCGTGCTGCTCGGCGTGCTGACGCTGGTCGCCGGCGAGCGACTCTAGCGACGCGGGCTCAGTTCCCGGCGAAGCCGTACAGCTGCGCCGCCGCCGTGTGCATGGCGGCGCGGTGCTCGCGCTGCGGGACCACCTCATCGAGCCAGGCGAGCATCGCCGCGTAGTCATGCCGGTTTTCGAAGTTCGGCCAGGGCCAGTCACTGCCCCACAGGAGCTGCTGCGCACCGAGCGCGCCGCGATAGCGGGCGGCAGCGTGTGCCATCGCTGCCGCATCGCCCCGATAAGGCGCCGACAACTTGACGAACACGACGCCTCGTTCGGCGTGCCCAAGGACGGCGCGCTCGACAGCAGCATTGCGCGACGCGTCCACCCCCGGACGGCCCAGATGGTCGATCACCAGCGGCGCCGGACAGTCATGCAGTTGTCCGAGGAGGTCGATCAGTGCGTCGCCTTCCTCGTGCACGACGACGTGCCAGCCCAGCGCGGCGACCCGTGCCAGCAGGGCGCGCCACGGCGCCGACCGCAGCTGCGGCCGCGCCTCGCGCTGGAACGGGTTGACGCGAAGGCCGCGGATGCCGGCCGCGTGCAGGCGCGCCAGTTCGGCTTCGCCGGTGCGCTCGTCGATCACCGCCACGCCGCGCAGCCGCCCTGGCGCGCATGCCAGTGCCTGCAGCAGGTGCCCGTTGTCCGTGCCGAGGAAGCTCGGCTGCACCAGCACTCCGGCATCGACGCCGTGCGCGTCGAGTTCGCGCAGGTATTCGGTCAGCGCAGCGTCGTACGCGGGCACGTAGCGGGCGTCAGGCGCGGCGCGCAGGGCGCGCGTGAACACGTGCGCGTGAGTGTCGATGATCATCGGCGGCGTCCGGGATTCGCCGCGACGTTAGCGCACCGGTTTCAGTCGATGCGGATGCGGAACCGCAGCTGGAACGACGGGTTGCCGCTGCCGCTGCTGCCCGCCATGGTTCCCTTCGGGCTCATGCGGATGTGGGTGGTCGGCGGAACCGACACGTCGAAGCCGAAGGCGTCGGCTGCTGGCGTATGGGTCCAGGTCGAACCGCCGTTGTTGGAGAACGCGAGGTCGTCGCTGCCGTTGCCCAGCGAGGTGTAGGTCCAGCTCAGGCCACTCGACGGCGCGCCGTTGACGAAGGCCACGGGTCCGGAACCGGCGCCCGCAAGATCGCCGACGAAGAGGCGCGTGTTGGCCGGGATCGGGTCGACGACGGCGACGCTGTCGGGGTCGGCCGTGCCCTCTCCCGTGTTGGTCACCAGCAGCGTGTAGTCGACCACGGCGCCCGGGATGTGCTTCGGATTGACCGCGCCGTTGACCGGATCCGATACCAGCGTCGAGGTCTTCAGGTGCGTGAGCGAAGGAAAGACCAGCGTATTGGTGTCGGTCGCGCTGTTGCTCTGGCCGAGTACGGTGACGAACGCCGTGTTGCTGATGCTGCCGCTGGCGTTGCCGGTGACCGTCGCCGTGACGCTGAACGTCAAACTCGACGCCACCGGCATCGAAGGAAGGGTGATTACGCCGCCCTGCATCTGCGCCACCGTGAACCCCACCGGGCAGGTTGCGCCGCCGGCGGCCGTGCAGGTCACGGACGAGACGCTCAGATTCGTCACCGGCGGGTCGCTGAATGCTGCGCCCGTCAACGTGGTCCCCGTCGTGTTCGTGATCGTGATCGAGTAAGTCGTTGGCACACCCGGAGTGATGCTGGTGCGGCCATCGCTCTTGGTGATGGCCGGCAGCACGACCACCTCCACGGGCAGCGGCGCGGTCGGCGAGTTGCACTTGCTCTTCGTGCTCGGCACCGGGTCGAGGTTGCTGGTGCAGGTCGAGCCGCTCGGGCTCGCCTGGTTGTCCCAGCTCACGACGAACGACACGCCGAGCTTGCCGGCGGTGCCGGAGTAGGCCTGGCAGAGCAACTGCACGCCGTTCATGCGCAGGATGCCCGACGCGGGCGGCGACTGGATGTCGCCGCAACCGTCGTTGTCGAGATTGCGAAACGGGGTCGGGCTGAACGGCAGCGTCGCCACCGCGCACGAGGCAGAACCCCCGCTGCCGGGCAGGAACTGCGGGTCCTTGCCGTCCTGGCTGATGAACACGCCGATGTCCCAGCGCGCCGGGCCGCCGGTGTTGACCGTCACGTCGAGGTCGAGCGTGACCGACTGGCCCCCGATGCAGGATGGGACCGTGCCACTGGGCACCGCGACGTTGGTCAGGCTGACGTCGTTGGCTGTGCACACCAGGTCGGAGCCGAAGCGTTCGGCGGCGCACTGGTTGGCGCCGAAGGGCTGGCTCCACGCGCTTCCTGCCAGCACGGCCGCGGCGATCGCAGCCGAGCTGGTTCGGAGGAGGGTCGCCCGGTATTTCATTGCGCGTTCCGGTCAGTCAAGGGTGTCCCGACCCGGGCAGACTCCATTCGCGGACACATTAAAGGTACTTCAAATCAGGGCCGTCGCGGCTTCCGATGAGTTGTCAGTTGATGCGCACGCGAAAGCGAAGCTGGAAGGACGGGTTGCCGCTGCCGGTATTGCCGGCCATCGCGCCCTTGGGGCGCATGCGGATGTGCGTGGTCGGCGGGGCCGACACGTCGAAACCGGAGCCGTCGACCGTCGGGACGTGGGTCCAGGCCGAACCGCCGTTGTTGGAGAACTCGAGGTCATCGCTGACGCTTCCGAGCGACGAGAACGTCCAAGTCAGCCCGCTTGACGGTGCGCCATTGACGAAGACTACAGGCCCGGTGCCGCTGCTGCCGATGTCGCCGAGAAACAGCCGGGTGTTCGCGGGGACCGGGTCGACCACATCGACCGTGTTGCTGTCCACGCTGCCGCCGCCCGAGTTGGCGATCTGCAGCGAGTATTCCATGACCGCGCCGGGAATGGCCTTCGGATTCGTGCTGATGTTGAACGGATCGCTGACCACCTGCACCGATTTGACGTGGGTGAGCGATACCGGCGGCCGCACGACCACTCCGGCTGCTGCAACGGTGGTCACGCTGACGCCGCCGTAGGTGACCTTGGCGTCGTTGGTATAGGCCTGCAACCTGCGTCGGCACGCTGGCGCCGACGGTGGCCTGGAAGGTGATCGTGAAGCTGGCACCGGCGGCGAGCGTCTGCGAGCCGAAGTTCCACGTCACCTGCTGGCGGTTCAGCCCGGCGTACGGTGCGGCGGTGGCCGGCGCCGTCAACGTCGGTGTCACGGCGGTCATGCCGCTGAAACTGCTGGAGCCGGTGACGAAGTTGAATCGGGTTGCCGCGTTGTTCGACCCACCGGCGCCGTCGTCGGAGGGCAGGAAGTCGTCGACCACGATCGAACTTGCGGCAGCGGGGCCGGTGTTCTGTACGGTGATCGTGTACGTGACCGTGCCGCCCGGCACTGTTGATCCCGGGGTCACCGTCTTGGAGACGTTGAGGAGCGCGGAGTTCTGCACGGCGGAAACGACCGACGACGAGACGCCGGGCGCAGGCAACTGGCTGCTGGTCAGGTTTGCGGTGTTGACGACACTGTCCCCGTTGCCGGTATCGGTCAGCACGTCGTACTCGATCGCGCCGCCATAGCCCGGGGCAAGCGAGGCGATGGTCTGGAAAGTGATCGTGGCGCCGCCCCCGGCCGGCGATGCCGGCGAGAACGGCAGGATGTTCGGGCCGCTGATCACCGTGGCATTGCTGACCGAGTTGGCCTTGGTGTTCGTCGGCAGGATGTCGCGCAGCACGACGTTCGTCTGCTCGACATTGCCCGTGTTCAGGTAGGTGACCCGGTAGCGGATCTTCGCGTCGGCGGGCACCGAGGCACCGTTGCCCGGCACGCAGGTTGGCTCCCGAGTACACGCACACGATCGACTTCAACACGAAGAGATTGGAGTTGTTGTCGGCGACGCTCGGCACGTGGTAACGCCACGGGTTGTCCTTGCCGTTGTCGTTGCCCGCGGCGTCGCCGCCCCAGACCTCGGAGCCGTTGATCAGCCCGGTCGACGGGCGGGGTCGCGAGCAGGCGCAGGCTGATGCGCACGTACTTGTTCTCGCCGACGAGCAGCCCGCCGACCGCCCAGCGCACCGCGTTGGTGCTCGATGGCAGCGGGTTGGACGGCGACAGCACGTGGCCGAGCGAGGTGGGAGAGCCCTTGATGGTCTGCGGCTCGCTGACGCTCGGCGCGTCGAACGTCGAGTCGCCATCGACGGCGGGTCCGCTGGCCGTCGACCCGATGCGTGATCCCGGATAGGCGATGCGCTGCCAGGGGCCGGTCGCTGCCGTGTAGTCGAGCGGGAAACCGGTCTGCGGCCCGGCGACGGGCGAGCCGGCACCGAACGGCGCACCGCTGCGTCCGGTGTCCGACAGGATCGGCTGCGTTGAATTCGGCGAGCTGCCCGGCAGGTTCTTCGAGCCGAATGCGTTGGTCATCGCCGCGTCCCACAGATTGTGTGTTGTGGCGGTGCCGGGGTTCCCTACGATGTCATTGAGCTGACCTTCACCCGTCGGGGTGACGAAGTAGCCGTTGGTGCCCTGCGCGATGCGCGTGGGCACGGCCGGAAAGACGGCAGTACGGGAATCGGTCGAGAAGAAGATGCCGGTGTCGGCATGCAGTTGCGCCAGGCTGCCGTTGCAGTTGTTGGTGAACCCGGCGTTGGCGCACATCCCGGTCGGGTCGAAGGCACTGGTAGCAAAGGGGCCGAAGAACTTGCTCTGGCCGCCGCCCCAGCCGTTGTCGATCGTCCCCGGCAGGCTGGGAGCGACGTTGACGAATCCCGATCCGCTTGGCACGACGATCGACGCGCCGACGACCTCGGTGTTCGGCGGGATGTAGTCGGTGACGTAGCCGGCGACGCCATACGTGGCACCGTTGGCCACCGGGCTGAACTGGATGATGTAGCTGACGATGTCGCCGGCCCTCAGTCCGGGCGTCTCGCTGGGGTTGCCGGCGCGATCGATCAGCATCTGCACCGTTTCCGGTGCCATGTACTTCGTGGTCTGCCGCTGGCCGACGCTGTGCGCGACGAGCTGCATGGGCAGCAGGGCGATGACGAGCGCGAACACTGGCCGCAGCGAATGGCCTATCGCCTTCCGGCACCGGCTCGCCACACGCGACATGAGCGTCTTTCATCGCGCCGTCTCGTCGAACATCAGCCGCCGCTGCGCCGCCGGGTCGCGCTCGCCCTGGTCGAACTTGAAGCGGAAGAAGACGTACCAGCCCTTGGCCGTATTGCCGGCGGCGCTGAAGTCGGAATCGCGGAAGCCCGCGAAGTTGTAGCCGACGCCGAGCCACAGGTTGTCGATCGGCCAGGTCCCGACCGACAGCCCGTACGAGTACAGGCGGGCGTCGGCGCGCCAGGAATGCAGCTGCGCGGCGCGCAGGCCGACGTCGAAGCGGTGGCCGACATCCTGGCGCAGTTCGGCGCCGAACAGGTCGGTGAAGCCGCTTTCGTCGCGGTCGTCGAGGGTCGCGAGCGCGTACTTGGCGCCGTACTGCAGCGAGAGCTGCGTGCCCCAGCGAGGCTGCCAGTTGGCGCTGAAGTTGTTGACCAGCCGGCGTGCGCCCACCGCGCGGTCGCCGCGCTCGACGTCCTCCTGCACGTAGTCGAGCCGGTTCAGCACGATCCAGCGGCTGGCGATCGGGCGGCGCGCATACGACAGGCGCACGTCGAGCCGGCGCGCATCGCTTTCCGGCAGCGAGGTGTCGGCCAGCAGCAATGTGGCGGCAAGCGCTTCGCCGAGGCTCAGGTCACGGTGCAGCGTCGCGCCGAAGTTGCGCCGGTCGACGGTGCTGCCGTTGCGCGACTCCGCGCGCAGGGTCGCGCCCCATGGTCCGTCGTTGTAGGCCATGCCCGCGAACAGCGAGGTGTAGTCCTCGAGCGGGCGCAGCGCGGTGGCCGGCAGCAGCGAGAAGATGCCCTGCGCCGACGGCGCATTCGGGTTCAGCGGCGGGGTCGCGGGCTCGCGCAACGTGTCGCTGCGGTCGATGCCGGCACTGAACGACAGCCGCTCGTTGACGCGCAGGTTCTGCATCAGTCCGATCGTGGTCGACACGGCCGCGCCGCCCGGCCCCATGCCGACGTTGACGCTGCTCGACGCCTCGGCGCCGAGCCATGGCGTGGTGCGCACGCCAAGACGCGTGGTGGCCGTGTTCTCGGGCGCGCCGAAAGTGAACTCCTGGTCGACGAAGAGGCCGACGTTCTCCGTCACCCGGTAGTCGGCACCGACGCGGACCCGCTGCGGATAGTCAGGGCTGCCCTTGCTGCCCGCCACCACCAGTTCGCTGTCCAGCCGCAGGTTCAGCCGGCCGCCGAGCAGGCGGTAGCTCCCGCCGGCCACGAGCTGGCCGGACTCGAGGTCGTCGCCGTTGGCGTTGCGTTCGAGCAGCCCTCGCGCACCGGCATACAGGTCGTAGTTGGTCTCGCTCAGGTTGACGCGGCCCTCGACGAGCGTGCGCTCGCCGCTCGCGGTCGGCGTGTCGATGCGCTCGTTGTAGCCCATCGCGTTCAGGCGCAGGCGGTCGGTCAGGCGCAGCGACAGGTCGCCGCCGGCCCGCGTGAGCCCGGTGTCGGCCTGCCGCTGCTGGCCGAGCCCGAAGCCTGCCTGGTGGCTACGCACGTATGCGCTGGCGGCGAGATCCTGGTCCTGGCGCCTGACTTCGACGAGATACGCGTTGGCCTTTTCGGGCAGGATCGATCCGGGCAAGACGTCCGGGTCGCGGCGTGCCTGCGCCACTTCGGCCTTCAGGCGCGTCTTCTCGTCGATCTGCACGGTGAGGTCGACGCCGCCCAGGTCGCCGCGGATGCCGCTGCCCTCGTGCACCGCGGTCACGCCGAGCTCGGCGCGGTTGCCGGCCAGCCGGACGGCAACGCGGCCGCCGGCCGTGGTCTTCTCGTCGCGGCTCGAGTCCTCCGACTCGTAGTCGACGACGATGAAGATCGGGTTGAACGCCTGGTCGCGGCTCGTCACCGCGCGGCGGAACCAGATCGTCCCGAGCGTGTAGTCGATGTCGTAGTCGATGCCGCGCGACAGCGCCTCGGAGGCCAGCACGACCTCCGGGCGGAAGCGGTCGCGCGTCTCGAGCACCACCTTGTCGGTGTTGGCGAGCACGTTCACGCGCGACAGCTTGTAGGCGCCCGAGGTGCCGTCGCCGCGCAGTTCGTCGCGCACGAATGCCTGGGTCGTGCGCGTGGCGAAGGCCGAGTAGGACAGCGCCTCGCCCTGGTACTCGCTCTTGATGCCGTTCAGCGTGCGCGAGTAGCGGGACAGTTCGGTCACCGTCAGCCCGGTGTCGAAGTCGCCGAACATCGCGTAGAACTGTTCGCGCTCGATCTTCAGGTACAGCTTGCGGATGCTGGCGGCGTCGTTCTGCACGCTGGTCGCGTCGCCGTAGATGGTGTAGTAGCTGCGGGGGTCGATGCTCTGGCCGAGCCGGTCGCCGAAGTTGCCGCCGCGGCCGGAGCGTTCCTTGTCGCTGTCGTAGGCCAGCGTCAGCAGCCAGTCGCCGCGCACGCGGCCCTTGGCATAGAAGGCGATCTGGCCGTCGGTGTAGAAGCCGTCGTCACCGTCCCCGCCCGGCAGCGGTTCGAGGTTGCTGCTCAGGCTGCGATGACCCACCGTGCCTTCGGCGAAGCCGACCAGGATCCAGTCGCGCAGCGCGGGCGCCAGCCGTGCGCGCACTTCCTGCGGAGGGCGACCCTGGAAGTTGAACGTCAGCACGACCTCACCCGAGGTCGTGGTCGGCTCGAGCCGGATGCGCGCGATGCCATCCGTGCCGACGCGCCAGCGAGGCTCGTTGCCGGGGTCGTCGAGCAGCGGCCGGGCGTCGCGCTGCCGCTGCACGTCGAGCGCCTGGTACGGCGCGTTGATGCGCACGACGCCCTCGATGCCCGGCCGCGCCGGTTGGCCGTCGGCGTCGATGATCGCCACGGCGATCACTGGCGCGGTGCGTCCGTCGGCGAGCAGGCTGGACTCCTTCCGTACCAGTTGCGCCTCGACGGCGCCGGTGGCGAAGCGGATCTCGCGCTCCGCCCTCGCGACCTCGTTGCCGGCCGCGTCGAAGGCGATCGCCAGCAGGCGGTTTGTCCCCTCGCGCAGCGGCACGCCGCCCCAGCGCGACACCGCCACGGTGCCGGTTGCATTGCCGTCGGTGCCGTCGCGGTTCAACGGATGGACGGCCTCGCCGTTCATCTGCAGTTCGACGCGATGGTTCGCGTCGTGCTTGACCAGCACCTTGGTCGCCTTGATCCCCGGGTTGAACGTGGCCGTCGGATAGACGATCTCGAAGCCCGGCGCCGCCGTGGCCAGCCAGTTCGTGTCGAAACGCTCGACGCCGGCGGCGTACAAGGCATTCGTGCCTTCGAGCGCATCCTTCTCCTCGGCCGGTGACGCCTTGGCCTTGGCGGCCACCTTGTATTCGACCGATACCGGGGCGCTCGTCGCGCCGGCGGCGCCGAGTTCCACCTGCACCATCGGCACGGCCTGCATGCTGCCGCCGGCAGTGCGCAGTTGCGTGACCGCGCGCACGCTGGCGTTGCCAGTTGGCCGGCCGCGTAACTCCAGTTCGAGTTGAGTCGACCACTCTCCCGTGCGCGCACCCAGCCGGCCGCTGACCAGGTTGTCGTTGCGCTCGACCGGCAGCGGCTGGCCGTCGAGTCGGGCGCTGTCGGCGACCAGTTCGATGCCCGGCGGCAGCATCAGCGTCGCCGTCAGCGCCTCGACCGAAGCGGTGCCCTTCAGTTGCAGCGTCAGCCGCGCGCCGTCGGCGCTGGGAACTACCGACAGCCGCTGTGCGGCTTGCGCGGTAGTGGAGCCGTCCCCGGTCTTGCGCACGTAGAAGTCGGCGCGTGCCAGCGTGCCGCCCTGTGCGTTGACGAACTGCGAGAAACGGCGACCTGCGCGACGCGAGTTCGGTTTGCACACCACGGGCTCGTAACCGGGCGGCAGAGAATCGACGTCGAGTTGCACGACATGGGTGCCGGCGCGAATCCCGTCGGCGTGCCACTTGCCTTCGCTGTCCGTGCGCACGTAGCTGCCGTCCTGCAGGTAGACGATCGCGCCCGCGATGCCCCTGCCGCTGTCGAGCGTGGCGAAATCGACCTCACGCTCCTCGCCGCCGGCATCCTTCTCGGTGCAGCTGTCGATCTCGACCACGCGTCCAAGAAGCACGATGCGGCGGCTGAACAGTTCCTCGACGACGGCGACGGTCGCGCGGGCCGGCATCGTTCGCACGCCGTTTGCCGCGCGCGCGATCGCGACGTTGATCGCCGGTCCGGCAGAGGCGCCGCTGCCGATCTCGGCGACGTAGCGGATCTCCGCAGCGCTGCCGGCGGCGAGCTGTGGCAGCCGGATCGTCAGCGTGCGGCCGTCGCCGGACAGAGCGGGGTCTGGCGCCGCAGTGTCGTTGATGCGCAGGCTGCCGCTGCGGAACTTGAACCCCGGCGGCAACCGGTCGGCGATGTCGATCTGTGCCAGCGCCTCGGCGCCCGTGTTGGCGAGATTGAGCCGGTACTGCACCAGGTCGCCGAACGACGCAACGGACCGGTTCACGCTCTTCGCCAGTGTCATCGTTCCGGAAGCGATCGCCGGATCGAGCGGCAAGTGGTTGTTCAGGACCTGTGGATCGCCGGTGGCCAGGTCGAGTGCGAGGTGGTAGGTCGTGTCGGCTCCGGCCGGAGGCGGAGTCGGCTGCGGTTGCACGAGGTAGACGCCGTTGCTGCCGAGTCCGGTCGGATCGAGCGTCGGCGCCGCGGGCAGGAGCGCCGAGGGTGCGGAATAGCCCGCCGGCGGATCGACCTTCAGCCGGTACACGCCGCCGGGTGCGTTGCCGAGGAGCAGGAACTGGTACGCACCGCCCGTGCCGGTCACCTGGCGGGCATTGGCGGCGCCGCCGAGCAGGTGCCGGGCCGGATCGAATCCGCCGGGACCGAGCAGCGTGACCGTCGCGCCGGCTAGCGGCTGCCGCGACACGGCGTCGTAGACAACGCCGCTGGGGTCGAGAGGCAGGCTCTGCTCGGCGAGCGTGTCGCCGGGCTGCAGCGTGAGCAAGGTGCGGCCGCTCGCCTCCACCTGCGCGCTCGAGCCTGCGCCGGTCAGGCTGTAGCACGTGCCGTTGGCAGGCACGGCGAGCAGGGCGTCCGAGAGCGAGGTGGCCGTCTTCTGGCCGCAGGAGACCGTGGCTGCGAACGACGTACCGCCGCCGTCCGCCGTCACCGGCACGCCGTACACCACGAGACCGGAGGAGTCGCGAAACTCCAGCTGATAGGTCACGCCGGCGGCGAGGTTCGTGAACGCATAGGCGCCGTCGGCATTGGTCGCTGACTGGGCGACGATGGTCGTGCCGTCCGACCCGTAGAGACGCACCATGTAGCCGGCGAGCAGCGGCTCACCGGCATCGCGGATGCGGTCGTGATCGAGGTCGAGCCAGACTTTGCCGCGCAGCGATGCCGTCGAATTGAGCGACGGCACCAGCTGCGTGGTGGCCTGCGCGGTGTTGTTCGAAGGCGTGGGATCGACCAGCCCCGGGATGTCAACGCTGGCCTGATTCAGGAGAGGTCCGGCGCCCGCGGACACCGTGCCGCGGATTTCAACCTCGATCCGGCCGCCCGGCGCAAGGTTGGGGATGGCGACGCTCACCGGCGTACCGGCGGGCGTCGGCGCGCCGACGCTTACAGCGCCGCAGGTGCCGCCGGCGAGCACGGTGCAGGTCGCCGCAAGCTGGCCCACCTGCGCAGGAACGGCGTCAGTCAGTTGCGCGCCACTGGCCGCGACGGTGCCGACGTTGCGAACCAGCAGACGCCAGACGATCGCGTCGCCGGAACCGGCTTCGGCAGGCCCTGTCTTGGTGAGTGCGAGGTCGGCACCCGGGGTGTACGGCGGGACGGTCAGCTGATGCTGCGCGCGGGCCGAACCCGGGTTGGCGTTGATGCTCCACTGCGCTTCGGCGACGTTGGTGATCACCGTGCCGGCGGGCGTCGCGGCGGGCGCGACGCCGGGCACGAGGCACAGTGCCGCAGCGGCCATGCGGGCCAGCGCCGCGGCGGAGTTCCGGCCGAGGCGGATGCAGCGATGCACCTTGGACTCCACCCGCGCCACTTGCGCTGACTCCCAAGCGGCGGATCGCCAACGTGCGCGCGGCCGGCCAGTTCTTTCTCTGGCCGGCCGCGGGCAGCGTCGGTCCTCGCGCCGCGCTGCCGGCTTACTGGATGATCGCGTTGAAGCGGATCGTGATCGACTCGCCCGGCTTCAGTTCGCCGGCGGCGTAGCCGGGCCCTCGTGCCCAGCACCTTGGTACCCGTCGGCGTGTTGCCGGCGGTGATCGTCACGGTCTGGCCGGCAACCGTGACGGCGTCGGTGTCGCTCGCGCCCGTGTAGTAGACGGACGCGTCGCGCACGTACGCCCACCGCCTGTGCAGGTCAGCTTGAAGCCGCTGTTCGCGGCGCTTTCGGCGGTCGGATCCAGAGCAGGCGCTGGCCGAACCGACCTTCAGGTCGGGATCGTAGGCGAGTGTTGTCGGCAACGCGTCGGTGATCGTTGTCAGCGTCGCCGACTGTCCGGAACCCGCAGCATTGGACACCGTGATCTCGTACCGCACGTAGGCGCCCGGGATGTTCTTCGGCTTGTCGTTGAAGTTGAACGGATCGCACATCGGCGTCACCGTCTTCGTTGATGCTGAGTGCGGCCGAGGTCACCTCGTAGGCGTCGCGACCGGAATGCTTGCCGTCCCGTGCGCTGTCGTCGATGCCTGCGACGTCGCCGAAGACGACATCGACCTGCGCCCGGAGTATCGGCGGCGTTGGTTTGCGCTGTCGTTGTGCACGACGTCGCGCAACTGCCGGCATTCGCGGTCGTCGCGGTCAGCGAAACGAGCGAGTCGGCCCCGTTGGACAGGCCGAGTCGGGATACTGCAGACGACATAGACGGTTCGCGACACTGAGGGCCGCCAGGTTCGAAATCGAACTGACCTGCGTATCGGCATTCGGGGCGGATCGTCTGGAGGCCTCCCTGCGCGCGCCGGATTCCACCCACGTCTGGCAGGAGCCCGGACGCTGGATCGAACGCGTCGGTGTAGGTCGTCGCGCCCAACGTCAGCGTCGGCCGTTCGCGACGGCTGCTATTGACGCTCAGCGCGTAGTCCTGCGTCGTGTTGCCCTGGTTGGTCACCGAGAAGGTCAGCACCTGGCCGGTGCGCCCGGGATCACCGATGTCGCCGAGGATCGCCGCTCTCGCTGACCAACACGCGGACGATGTTGTCGACCTTGAACGTTGCGGTGTTGCTCTGCGTGGATCTGCGAAACGCCGCCGACCTGGTAGTTGACCTGGGCGTTGTTGGTGATGTCTGATGTCCCGAGGCGGTATCTGCCGCCCAAGCCGATGGGACTGCCAGTGCAATGCCGAATGCCAGCATGGCAGCAGTGTGCCGGCGACACGACTTCAGGAACGTACTCATCTTCAATCTCCGGACGGATGTAACGTTCGTTGAATCGTTGCGATGGGGCAAACGGGGTCAGGACTTTTGGCTGACCGCCTTCATTCAGTCGACTACTGCGCGGAAGCGCACGTAGCCGCTCGCCCCTGGGACCAGCGGTTCCTTTAGCGTCCAGCGGACGTGGGTGAAATCGGCGGCTACGGCCGGCCGCGAGATCGGCCCCCCCTTGGCATCGCGGGAAGCGACGATCAGCTTTTCGGGCGCGGCGTAGGTCTTGCCGCCGTCGACCGAGTACGTGATCTCGGTGTTGGCGCCCTCGACGCTGCCGGCGCGCACCTTGGTGTGCTGCGGCACCGGGTTGACGACCGTCACGCGTTCGGCCGGACGCGCGCCCTTGTTGACGTACGAGACCGTGTAGACAACCTCGTCGCCCGGCACGACCTTGCCGGGTTCGACCAGCTTGCGCACGCGCTTGCCGGCCTCCTCGACCTCGACTTCCTTCTGCACGACGTTGACCAGCTGCACGCCGCCGGCGGCCGGCGACTGCGCGTGTGCGCCGCCGGCGAAGAACGCGGCAAGCGCAAGGGGAACGAGACAGGGAACGAAAACGGACCATTTGATTGCCCTCCATAGTCGGCATCAGTTGATGCGCACCTTGTAATCAATCGTGGTGACCACGCCGGCGGCGGTGCCGGTGACGTTGCCGAGGTTCACGGTCAGCGTGCCGGTGGCATTGCCGCAGCCGGCGCAACTGGCGTTGTCAGCGTCGGCGGCATCGGTGCGCGCGCTGCCGTTGACGCGGATGCTTCCGGCCGTGTAGGTCGTGCTGGCCGGGACGTTGTCGGTGATGGCGAGGTTCTGCGCCACGGCGGCCGCAGCGCTGGTGACGGTGACCGAGATCCGGTACTCGAGCGTCGAGCCCGGAACGAGGCACGGCGACTGGTTGCCGCCGCTCACCGCGCAGCTGTTGCCGAACGGGTCGACCACCGACAGCAGCGTCTTGGCGATGCTGACCAGCCCGCTCGTGACCTGGTAGGTGCCGGTGCCGATGTCATCGGCGCCGGAGTCGGTGTTGCCGTTCGGCCCCACGCCGACCATCGCATCGACGCCGCCGGTGCCCTGGCCGGGCAGCACGGTGCCGGGCGCGGCCCCGGCCGCGCCGGGCGTGGTCGACACGGCGGTGAGCGTCGCCTTGCCCTGGTTGCCGTCGACCTGGCTGCTCGGGATGTTGGCGACCAGCAGCACCTGTGCCGACTGATCGGGGTTCAGCGTCACCGGGCCGGTGAGCGCCGTGTCGACGCCCGCCGTGTACTGGCCGTCTCCGTTGACGTCGAGGAACAGCGTGCCGACGCCGCCTGCACTCGGGTCGAAGTTGTCTCCCGGGATCGTGTAGCCGGGCGCCAGCGAGAACGACTCCTGGCCGTTGCCGACGTTGGTCACGATGAACGCGAGCACCTTGTTGCTGTCCGGCGAGGCGACGCTGGTCGCCGCGGCCGGCGGGGTGACCCGCACCGAGATCAGTTCGTCGACGGTGATCACGACCGAACTGCTCACCGGTGCGGCGGGGGTGCCGTTGACGCTGTAGTTGGCGGTCGCCCGGTTGGTGATCGTCGTGCCGGCCGTCGTGCCGGCGGCGAATGCCTGCCCGCCGACGAGCGTGGCGGCAGTGATCAGCAGTGGAACGATTGCACGTTGGAACATGGCGCTTCCGGCGAGAACCCTTCGAAAAACCGTGCTCCGACACGCTCCCGCGAACTGGGGACTGTCAGCAGTCACTTCGTCGCTTGCATTGGCAAATGCGAGGGGCCGCTGACGGCGGTCGGGCACGGCTGAAGTCTTGCCGGCGGCCCGCAATCGCGCATCGGCCTTACGTCTTAGGGTCGTAGGGCGACGGGCTGGGGCGCCAGGAAGGTGGGCAGCGACTTACGCGGCGAGCCGCTGGATTGCTGGCCGAACGGACTGGACGGGCGGTCGTTGCGGGGTGGCCGGGCGATGGTTGACAGGCGCGGATCGCCGGCGCGGGGCGAAGGGGTTATTCGACTAAGCTTGCCGCCCAACGCGACCCACAAGGAGGAACCATGTTGCTTTCCCGCTTCATCCGAACGGCGCTCGTGGCCTGGATGGCAGGCGCCGGTGCAATCGCAGCGGCACAGGACCTGACCGTCGGCCTGTCGACGCCGATCACCACGCTCGACCCGCACTTTCACAATCTGTCGCCCAACAACAGCATGGCGCGGCACGTGTTCGAGACGCTCGTGCGGACCGACGAGGCGCAGCGCCAGTTGCCCGGTCTGGCCGAGTCGTGGAAGGCGCTGTCGGACACCGAGTGGGAAATCAAGCTGCGCAAGGGCGTGAAGTGGCACGACGGCAAGGAGTTCACCGTCGATGACGTGCTGGCCACCTTCAAGCGGGTGCCGAACGTGCCGAACAGCCCGGCCTCTTTCGCCGTATTCGTGCGGCCGATCACCGAGGCGCGTGCGGTGGACAAGTACACGCTGCGGCTGAAGACCGCCAGCGCGCATCCTCTGCTGCCGAGCGACATGAGTTCGGTGCTGATCCTGCCGAAGGGCGTGGCCGAATCGGCCAAGACCGAAGACTTCAACTCCGGCAAGGCGATGGTCGGCACGGGACCGTTCAAGTACGCCGAATATGTGTCCGGCGACCGTGTCGTGCTGACGCGCAATGACGGCTACTGGGGCACCAAGGCGCACTGGGCGAAGGTGACCTTCAAGATGATCCCGAGCGCGCCGGCACGTGTGGCGGCGCTGCTGGCCGGCGACGTGCAGATGATCGAGAACGTGCCGACCGCCGACATCCCGAAACTGAAGACCGACAACCGCGTGGGACTGTCGTCCGCGGTGTCGAACCGCCTCATCTACCTGCACATGGACAGCGGCCGCGAGAAGAACTCGCCGTTCGTGACCACCGCCGACGGCAAGCCGATGGAAGCCAACCCGCTGCGTGACGCCCGCGTGCGCCGTGCGATCAGCAAGATGATCGATCGTGACGCGATCGTCTCGCGCATCATGGAAGGACAGGCATTGGCCGCCGGCCAGCTCCTCGCCGACCAGTTCTTCGGCACCAGCAAGAAGCTGAAGGTCGACAAGTACGACCCTGACGGCGCGAAGAAGCTGCTCGCGGATGCCGGTTATCCGAACGGATTCGGCCTGACGCTGCACGCGCCGAACAACCGCTACATCAACGACGCGGCGGCGGCGCAGGCCGTGGCGCAGTTCCTCTCGCGCAACGGCATCCCGACCAAGCTGGAGACGATGCCGGCCAACGTGTTCTTCTCGCGCGGCACCAAGCTGGAGTTCTCGTTCCTGCTCGCCGGCTGGGGCGCCGAGTCGGGCGACACCAGCTCGCCGCTGCGCGCGCTGCTCGGCACCTGGGATCCCAAGGCGGGCATGGGCTCGGCCAACCGGGGCCGCTTTTCCGATGACGGGCTCGACGCGATGATCACCACCGCGCTGACCACGATCGACGACACCAAGCGCGGCCTGATGCTGGCGGCCGCCAGCGAGAAGGCGATCGAGCTGATGGGGCTGGTGCCGCTGCACTTCGAGGTCAGCACCTGGGGCACGCGCAAGGGCTTGACCTACAAGGCGCGCGCCGACCAGTACACGCTCGCCTACGACGTGCGGCCGGGGAAATGACGCGACTGTCCGCAAGCAAGCGGCGCAGCCGCGCGGCGGGCGGCTACAGCCACGTCATCCCCGCGTAGGCGGGGTTCCAGTGTCTTTCGTCATTGCGTTGCTGCAGGCACGGACGAGGGACTGGCAGGACACTGGGTTCCCGCTTTCGCGGGAACGACACGGGGCAGCGCTGCCGATCGACGCATGACCGTCTTCATCCTCCGCCGCCTGCTGCAGACCCTGCTGGTGCTCTGGATCACCAGCGTGCTGGTCTTCGGGGGCCTGTTTCTGGTCGGCGATCCGGTCGAGATCCTGGTCAACCCGACCGCCGACCAGATCGAGAAGGACCGCGCCACGAGGGCACTCGGGCTGGACAAGCCGATCCACGAGCAGTACTGGATCTTTCTCAAAGGCGCGTTCACCGGCAACCTCGGCAACTCGTTCGTCTACGCGCGGCCGGCGCTCGAAGTGATCTTCGAGCGCATGCCGGCCACGCTCGAACTCGCTGCGCTGGCAATGCTGATCTCGGTCGTGATCGGCATTCCGCTGGGCATGATTGCCGGGCTGCGGCCGCATTCGTTGGTGGCCAAGACGATCATGGCCGGCTCGATCTTCGGCTTCTCGCTGCCGACGTTCTGGGTTGGCCTGCTGCTGATCCTCGTGTTCGCGGTGCAGCTCGGCTGGCTGCCGTCGACCGGGCGCGGGCCGACGACCGAATTCCTCGGCCTTCAGCTGTCGATCCTGAGCTGGGCGGGGCTGAAATACGCGCTGCTGCCGGCGATCAACCTGGCGCTGTTCAAGCTGTCGCTCATCATCCGGCTGACCCGCGCGCAGGTGCGCGAGCAGTCGCTGCTCGATTACATCAAGTTCGCTCGCGCCAAGGGGCTGTCGAAACGGCGGGTGATCGGCGTGCACCTGTTCAAGAACATCCTGATCCCGCTGGTGACGGTCATCGGGCTCGAACTCGGTTCGGTTATTGCGTTCGCCGTGGTCACCGAGACGATCTTCGCCTGGCCCGGCATGGGCAAGCTGGTGATCGACTCGATCTTCCAGCTCGACCGGCCGGTGGTGGTCGCCTACCTGATGGTGGTGGTGTTCATGTTCATCATCATCAACCTGGTGGTCGACCTCCTCTATTCAGTGCTCGACCCGCGCGTGCGGCTCGCCGACGTCAAGAGCTGAGCCGGTGTCCGCGACGCCGCAACCCGATGACAGCGTCCGCGTCGAGACGCCGCTGGCGCGCTTCTGGTCGCAGTTCGCCGAAAGCAGGCTGGCGCTGGTCGGCCTGGCGCTGCTGGTGGCGATCATCGGCACCGCACTGCTCGCACCGGTGATCGCGCCGCAGGACCCGTACGACCTCGCCGCGCTCGACCTGATGGACGCACGCCAGCCACCCGGATCGGAGGCGATGAGCGGCACGATGGTCTACCGGCTCGGCACCGACGGGCAGGGCCGCGACATGGTCTCGGCGATCATCTACGGCCTGCGCGTGTCGCTCTACGTCGGCGTGGCCAGCGGGGCGATCGCGCTGACGCTGGGCGCCATTCTCGGCGTGCTCGCCGCCTATCTCGGCGGGCGCTTCGAGCAGGTGCTGATGCGCATCGTCGACATCCAGCTCGGTTTCCCGGCAATCCTGGTGGCGCTGATCCTGCTCGCCGTGCTCGGCAAGGGCGTGGACAAGATCATCATCGCCCTGGTCACCGTGCAGTGGGCCTACTACGCGCGCACCGCGCGCTCGGCAGCGCTGGTCGAGCGCAGCAAGGAGTACATCGAGGCGGCGCGCGGACTGGGCTTGAGTGCGGGCCGCATCGTGCTGCGCCACCTGCTGCCCAATGCGCTGCCGCCGCTGATCGTGGTCGGCACGGTGCAGGTCGCGCACGCCATCGCGCTGGAGGCGACCCTGAGCTTCCTCGGCCTCGGCCTGCCGCCGACCGAACCGTCGCTGGGCCTGCTGATCGCCAACGGCTACGAGTTCCTGCTTTCGGGCAAGTACTGGATCAGCGTCTATCCCGGCGTGGCGCTGCTGGTCACGATCCTGTCGATCAACCTCGTCGGCGACCAGCTGCGCGACGTGCTGAATCCGAGGCTGGCGAAGTGACGCGGCTGTTCGTGAGCAAGCGGCGCAGCCGCGCGGCGAACGACGACAGCCGCGTCATCCCCGCGCAGGCGGGGATCCAGTGTCTTTGCGTTGTGATCGGCCCAGGCGCGGCGCGAGACGCTGGGTTCCCGCCTACGCGGGAACGACACATACGGCGCGACGCGCCATGAGCCTCCTCGAAGTCACCGACCTGCAGACGGAGTTCGCCACCCGCGACGGCGTGCTGCGCGCGGTGCAGGGCGTGTCGTTCCAGCTCGACCGCGGGCAGATTCTCGGGCTGGTCGGCGAGTCGGGGTCGGGCAAGTCGGTCACCGGGTTCTCGATCCTCGGGCTGATCGATCCGCCGGGCCGCATCGCGGGTGGCCGCGTGAAGTTCGACGGCCGGGAACTGGTGGGCGCATCGGAAGCGAAGTTGCGCACGCTGCGCGGCAAGCGCATCGCAATGATCTTCCAGGATCCGATGATGACGCTCAACCCGGTGCTGTCGGTCGAGACGCAGATGGTCGAGACCGTGCTCGCGCACGACAGGGTCTCGCGGCAGGCTGCACGGACGCGTGCGGTCGACGCGCTCGGACGCGTCGGGATCGCCTCGCCCGAGGAACGGCTGGCGCAGTACCCGCACCAGTTCTCGGGCGGCATGCGGCAACGGGTGGCGATCGCCATCGCGCTGCTGCACAGCCCGGACCTGATCATTGCGGACGAGCCGACCACGGCGCTCGACGTGACGGTGCAGGGGCAGATCCTTTACGAAATGCAGAAACTGGTGCGCGAGGTCGGCTCGGCACTGATCTGGATCACGCACGACCTGGCAGTGATCGCAGGACTGGCCGACCGGGTCGCGGTGATGTATGCCGGCCGCATCGTCGAGGAAGGCGCGGTGGACGACGTGCTGGACGCCCCGGCGCATCCGTACACGCGCGGCCTGCTCGACTCGGTGCCGGCGAACAACGCCGGCGGCGGACGGCTCAACCAGATCCCCGGCATGACGCCGTCGCTGCTGAAGCTCTCTGCCGGCTGTGCCTTTCGCGACCGCTGCACCTACGCGCGCGAGCGCTGCGGACAGATGCCCGAGCTTGCCGCACACGCTTCGCGCAAGGTGCGCTGCCACTTTCCGCTGTCAGCCGCCGTGGCGGCCGGCGCCGTTTGAACGGGGCACCGCGGATGACCGTTGCCCTGCTCGAGTTCCGCGAGGTGTCCAAGCGCTTCGTCAAGCGGCTCGACGCGGTCGAGCGGCTGGCGAGGAAGCTCGGCGCGCACGTGACCGAGCACACGGTGCACGCGGTGGACCGGGTCAGCTTCGCGGTGGCGCAGGGCGAAGTGGTCGGTCTGGTCGGCGAGTCGGGCTGCGGCAAGAGCACGCTCGGCCGGCTCGGCTGCGGACTGCACGCGCCAAGCGATGGAGACGTGCTGTATCGCGGCGTCAGCGTCAGCGCCGGCGGCGGCCGGCAGCCGCCGATCCAGATGATCTTCCAGGATCCGTTCGCCTCGTTGAACCCGCGCATGCGCATCGCCGAGATCGTCGGCGAGGCGCCGCGCGTGCACGGCCTTGTCGGCAGGGCGGAGGTGGCCGACTACGTGGCCGACCTGCTCGAGCGCGTCGGGCTCGACGCCAGCTACGCGCGTCGCTATCCGCACCAGTTCTCGGGCGGCCAGCGGGCGCGGATCGGCATCGCCCGCGCACTGGCGGTGAAGCCCGAGTTCCTGATCTGCGACGAGGCGGTCGCCGCCCTCGACGTGTCGATCCAGGCGCAGGTCCTGAACCTGTTCATGGACCTGCGCGAGCAACTGGGGCTGACGTATCTCTTCATCAGCCACGATCTGGGCGTCGTGCAGCATCTTTCGAATCGGGTGGTGGTGATGTACCTGGGTCGGGTGGTCGAGATCGCGCCGACCGGGTCGCTCTTCCAGTCGCCGAACCATCCCTACACGCAGGCGCTGCTGCACGAGGTGCCGCGCATCGACCGCAAGAGGCGCACGTTCGTGCCGATCAAGGGCGAGATCCCTTCGCCGCTGGCGCCGCCGCCCGGCTGCCATTTTCATCCGCGCTGTCTGAAGGCGATGCCGCGCTGCGCCGCCGAGGCGCCGCGCCTGCGTGAGGTTGCAGTGGGCCGGTGGTCGGCGTGCCACCTGAATGACTGAACGAGGACCGATCGCAGGACTCCGCAATGACTTCGAAAAGTGTCGTTGGACATGGCCCCGCCGCGGCGGCGCTACCGCTGGTGCTCGACTCGCCGCATTCGGGGCGCGACTTCCCGCCCGACTTCGACGCCGCGGTCAGCGAGTTCGACCTGCGCGAAGGCGAGGATTGCTTCGTCGACGAGCTTTACTTGCCGGCCACCGAGCTCGGCGTGCCGCTGCTGGCGGCCCGCTTTCCGCGCACCTACCTGGACCCGAACCGGCACCGCGGCGACGTCGACCTGGAGCTGATCGAGGGCGGGCACTGGCCGCACGAGCACGTGCCGAGCGGAAAGAGCCGGATCGGCAAGGCGCTGATCTGGCGCACGCTCGACAACGGCCGGCCGATTTATTCGCGCAGGCTTGCCGTCGGCGAGGTGGTCTCGCGCATCGAGCGCTGCCACGCGCCCTACCACGCGCGGCTGGGCGAAATGCTCGACGAAACGCATGCCCGCTTCGGCGCTGTCTATCACATCAACTGCCACTCGATGCCGGCGGTCGGCAAGCAGGGCGAGAGCGATGAGCGCCGGCCGCGTGCCGAGTTCGTGCTCGGCGACCGCGATGGCACGACCTGCGACCCGGCATTCACCGAATTCGTCCGTGCCACGCTCGCCGCGATGGGCTACGAGGTGGCGCTCAACGACCCGTACAAGGGCGTCGAACTGGTGCGCGCCTACTCGGACCCGAGCGCTGCGCCGGCACAGCCTGCAGGTGGAGATCAACAAGAAGCTGTACATGAACGAGGCGACACGGACAAAGCACGAAGGGTTCGCCCCGCTGCAGGCGAACCTCACACGGCTGGTCGAGGCGATCAGGGACTACATCGAAGCGGAGTTGCGCCGTGACTGACCATTTTGCGGTCGAACTTTCGCCGCCGGACATCCGCGCGTACCGCGCAGGCAATACCGGCGTCGACTACGTGCACGTGCTCGATTCCGGCCGGCCCGGCCCGAACGTGATGGTGCAGGCGCTGACCCACGGCAACGAGTTCTGCGGTGCGATCGCGCTCGACTGGCTGCTGCGCGAGCGCGTACAGCCGGCGCACGGCAAGCTGACGCTGGCTTTCGCCAATGTCGAGGCGTATGCGCGCTTCGACTTCGACGATCCCGACGCTTCGCGCTACATCGACGAGGACTACAACCGCGTGTGGGCCGACGACGCGCTGTTCGGGCCGCGCGATTCGATCGAGTTGCGCCGGGCGAGGGCGCTGCAGCCGTTCGTCGATGCCGCCGACTACCTGCTCGACCTGCATTCGATGCACGAGCCGTGTCGGCCGATCATGGTCTGCGGTACCTCGGATAAGAATGCGGAGTTCGCGCGCCAGATCGGCGTGCCGGCCGATCTGCTGCTCGACACGGGCCACCCGGCCGGGCTGCGCATGATCGAGCGCGGCGGTTTCGGCGATCCGGCAAGTCCTAAGCGCGCCGTGCTGATCGAGTGCGGCCAGCACTGGGAGAGGCCAGCCGCCGACGTGGCCATCGACACCCTGTTGCGCTTCCTGCGCACGACCGGTGTCGTCGACGCGGCGTGGGTCGCGTCGAGGCTGCAGCTGCCGCCGCCGGCCGAGCAGAAACTGGTCCGGGTGACCGAGGCCGTGGTCGCCCGCTCGATGGACTTCCGCTTCCTGGTGCCGCTCGCCGGGCTGGGCATCGTCGAAAGGGCGGGGACGCCGATCGCCGAGGACTCCGATCCGGCCACCGGTGAGAAGGTCGTCTGGCGTGCGCCGTATGACAACACGGTGCTGGTCATGCCGTCGATGAAACACCTGCGCCCCGGCAACACGCAGGTCCGCCTCGGCCGATTCGTCTGAAAGCGTTGGCCGCATCTGGCGCAGTTCAGCCTGACCAGAGAACGGCGTCGAGGCCGCGACGCAACCGTTGCTTGGCACGCACCGTGAGCGCCGCCGTGTAATTGGCGCTGATGCGCAGGCGCCGGCTGGCCTCCTGCGTGTCGACCTCCTGCAGCACGCGCAGCACGAAGGCCTCGCGCATTGGCGCGGGCAGCGTCTTCAGTTCGCGCCGCAGGAGCGGCCAGAACTGCTCGCGCACCCGAACGTGCGCCAGCGCAGTCAGAGAATCCGGCGCTGCATCCGCCGCACAGGCGGCATCGGCGAGGGCGCCGGCGCGCGTGCGGCGCTCACTGGCGCGTGTGCGGGCGAGATCGGCGATCTTGTGCTTCAAGATGGCGGTGGCAAATGTCGGCAGCGAAGCCTCGCCGCGAAACGGGGCCGGCGTCCGCAGCATCGCCAGCAGGGTGTCCTGGGTCAGGTCTTCGGCATCATCGTCGTCGCGCAGCGCGCGGCGCGCGAAGGCGTGCAGGCGCGGCCGCAGTTGCCTGATGGCCTCGGCGTTCAGCGTGGCACTTTGCATGACGGCGTCCTGAGTCGCACTGGATGACGCCGCGCAGTGTCACCGCCACTTCTAACGAAACCATCGCGTAGGCAGGAAGGATTCTTCAAATTGGATCCGTGCCGGCCAGGCTGAAAGGTTTCGCGACCTCGGCCGACTAATCGCTCTTTCATGCGTTGCGGATGGCGGAGGACGCGCCGGTCCGGATGCTCGATTCGATCCTCATCGTCGAAGACGAACGCGATCTCGCCGAACTCGTTGCGCTGCACATGGGTGACCTGGCGCGCGAGGTGCGCATTTGCGCCGATGGCGCGGCGGCGCTGGCGCAGGTGCAGGCGCACGCCCCGGCGCTGGTCATCCTCGACCTCGGGCTGCCGGGGCTGGATGGGCTGGAGGTGTGCCGGCGGCTGCGCGCGGCGCGCCGCTACGTGCCGATCCTCATGCTGACAGCGCGCGGCTCGGACGCCGAGCGGGTGCTCGGGCTGGAGATGGGCGCTGACGACTACCTGGTCAAGCCGTTCAACGTGATGGAGCTCGCCGCGCGCGTCAAGGCGCTTGCACGCCGCGCCGTGGCCTTCGCGCCGGCTGCCGCCGAGCTGTCCTCCGGCGGCCTCGTGCTGCGCCCCGATGCGCGAAGCGTGAGCCTCGATGGCCGCGAGCTGACGCTGACGGCCAAGGAATTCGACCTGCTGGCGTACTTCATGCGCTCGCCCGGCCGGGTCTACACGCGCAGCCAGCTGCTCGACGCGGTCTGGGGCGGCGCGCACGATGGTTACGCGCACACGGTCAATTCGCACATCAACCGGCTGCGTGCAAAGATCGAAAGCGATCCGGCGCATCCGCAGCGCCTGCTGACTGTCTGGGGCGTTGGTTACAAATTTGTCGAAGCGGTCGCGGGCAGCTGACGCCCGCACCTCGCCATGCTGCATTCGCTTTCGCTGCGGCTGACCCTGGTGCTGGCGGCGCTGTTCGTCCTTCTTGGCGTGATCTTCATGCTGATCCTGCGCCACTTCAGCGACATGTATCGGGACGAGGTCAACCAGCGGATGAATGCCGATCTGGCGATGGTCATCGCGCGCGAGAACCGGACCATCGATAAAGGCGCGATCGACCTGCCGGGGCTGACCGCGCTGCTTCCGTACGTGATGAAAGTCAATCCTGCCGCCGAGGTGTATTTGCTCGATGCGACCGGGAGCGTGCTTGCGTTCTCGGGGCCGACAGCGCCGGTACGCACGACAGTCGACCTGGCGCCGGTGCGCGCATTCCTGTCGATGGCGCAGCCGTTGCCGATCCTCGGCACCGATCCGCGCGCTGCGGTGGCACACCGCATCTTCTCGGCAGCGGCGCTCGGCGACGCGGCGCGGCCGACCGGCTACGTCTACGCCGTGCTCGGGTCGGACAGCGCGCCAGCCTCCGCGCTTTCGCATGGTGCGGTGCTGCCACTGGCGGCAGCGGCGCTGGCCGCCAGCCTGCTGTTCGCGCTGGGCACCGGCCTGGTGCTGTTTCGTTCCCTGACCGGGCGCCTGCGCCGCCTCGCCGATGCCGTCGAACGCTTCCGGCGCGCGCCGATGTCAGTGCCGCTGCCGGCGGTGGTGCCGGATGCGGCCGCGCGGCGCGGCGATGAGATCGCCCGGCTCGATGCCGCGTTCGCCGCGCTGGCCCGCCAGATCGCCGAGCAGCTGCGCGCGCTCGAGCGCACCGACCGCGACCGGCGTACGGCGCTTGCGCATGCCTCGCACGATCTGCGCACGCCGCTGGCGGCGCTGCAGGGTTATCTGCAGACGCTGAGCCTGAAGGGTGCCAGCCTCGACGAAGCGCAGCGCCGCCACTACCTCGGTGTGGCGCTGAAGCACAGCGAACGCCTCGGACGCCTGATCGACCAGGTCTTTGCGCTGGCCAAGCTCGACGATCCCGAAGCGCAGCCGCGGCGCGAGTGCTTTTCGCTTGGCGAACTGGCCGGCGATATCGTCGACAAGCACCGGCTGCGCGCCGAGTCGGGTGGCGTCGAACTGTGCGCCGACATCGGCGCCGACGCGCCGCCCGTGTTCGTCGACATCGCGATGTTCGAGCGGCTGATCGAGAACCTGCTCGATAACGCACTGAAGTTCACGCCGCCCGGCGGCCGGGTCCAGGTCGCACTTCGCCGCGCCGACGGCGGCGTCGAGCTCGAAGTTGCGGATACCGGCTGCGGCATCGACGCCACCGAACTGCCGCAGATCTTCGCGCGCTTCTATCGGGGAAAGGCGACACCGGGAGCCTCGTCGGGGCTCGGGCTGGCCATTGTCAAGCGGGTCGCCGACCTGCACCATGTGCCGATCGATGTCAGGAGCTCGCGGTCGACCGGCACCCGCATCGTGCTGCGGGTGCCGGCCGCCAAGCCAACCGGCGTCGCCGGCGGGCTCAGCGCACCCGCCTGATACGCACCCGGGCGATCGGGTTGCGCCAGTCGCGCAGCGACTCCGAAAAGTCGCCGTGGCCGTGCATTCCGCTGCTCACATGGACGAATCCCTCGCCGTTGCCGACCTGCGCGCCGCCGCCGCTGCCATTGCACTCGACGAAGTAAGGACCGGGAATCGAAGCGCACAGTTCATCGTTGGCTTCAGTACCCGAGTCGTATGCGCGCGCGTAGTAGGCCTTTTCCGCGAACGACTCCGGCAGATCAACGCCGTCGAGCGCGACGAAATTGTCGTTGGTCGGGATCAGCATCGCGGCCAGGCTCAGCCGATCGTGCGCCGGGCGCGCCGAGATCATGAAGGTGACTGTCGCCCCCGGGTTGGTCAGCCCCGGATTCGTCAGTACCTGCGACACGGCGCCGTTGCCGGTCAGCAACTGCGTGAACGGACCGGTATCCCCGGCCTCGGCGAGCGAACGCAGCTGGTCCGGCGCCGGCGCGCCGAGTTCGAACAGGCCGATCGTCGGGCGATGCGTTACCGCCAGCACGGGGGTGAACTGCTGGCCCCGGGTCAGGTTGGTCACGCTGATTTCGTACTGCAGTTGTGGCTGGGCAGCGAACGCGGCGGGCAGGGCTGCGGCGATCGCCGCGGCAAGCGAGGTTTTCAACGGGGTCATGGGATCTCCTCGGAGTCGACAGGTCGCATGCTCGACCGCAACGGAGCGAGTTCCCCGGTCGTCATGCATGCGGACTGCTTGGTCGGCTGCGGCAGCCGGCGATGACAACGGCTGGCTGCGCGTCGGCGGTCCGCTTCAACCGATTTCAGTGACGGCGGGATCCCGACCGAGTCGCAGCCGGTCGGCGGAGCCGACGATGCAATTACCCATGAGCCCATTCCGCCGGCACTCGATCAGGGATGCAGCAGGCGGCGCGCCGCCACGGCCTGCGGCCCCTGCGGTTCGCCGGCGCTGAGGACCGCGACCGCGCGGGCCGGGTTTGCGGTCGCGCAACAATTGGGCCTTAAGGAGCGTCCGGGCACCGCAGGATTGTCCTGCGTCAGGGCGCCCGGGCCGGGGCCGCAGCACGATACCGCCTGGATTCCGGCCCCGATCGGCGCCGGACGGATGAGTGTGCCGTAGCCCGCCACTGGCCTCTGTGCAGGCCGTGCGCGGCGCGTCGGTGTAAAGCGGTCCCGCGATGCTGCCTTCGAGCCTGCGCTTCAAGATCGGTGTCTATCCGGCGCTGGCGCTGCTCGTGGCACTGATCGTCTTCGCGGTGCTCGTCGTGCGCTACCAGCGCGAGCAGATCCTCGGCGAGGCGGTTCGGCACGTGACGCAACTGTCCGATGTGCTGATCCGCAGCACGCGGTTTGCGATGCTTCAGGACCAGCCCGAATACGTGCATCAGGCAATCCAGGACGTCGTCGGACAGGGCAGCATCGAGAAGATCAGCATCATCTCCAAGGAGGGCGTGATCATCGACACCACGCATCCGCCCGAAATGCGGATGAAGATCGATCGCCAGGCCGAGGGCTGCTCGTTGTGTCATCAGACCGACCGACCGTTGCAGCGGATCGACCGCGAAGACCGTGCCCGCATCTTCTTTTCGCCTTCCGGCCAGCGCAAGCTGGCCAGCATGGAAGTGATCCGCAACGAGCCGTCCTGCTACAACGCCGCCTGCCATGCCCACTCCAGCTCTCAGTCGGTGCTCGGCGTGCTCGACATCGTCTATTCGCTCGACGAGATCGAGCAGTCGGTGCAGCGCAGCGGCACGGTGGTGGTGCTGGTCCTGGTCGGGTTGATGTCGGCGGTGGCGATCTTCTTCAGCGTTTTCGTGCGACGCGTCGTGCACCGGCCGCTGCGCGACCTCGAGGCCGGCGCGGGACGCGTCGCCGCCGGCGATCTCGAAATCAAGATTCCCGTGCGGAGCGCCGACGAGCTGGGCAGACTTGCAACCTCGTTCAACTCGATGACCGAGGCGCTGCGCCAATCGCGCGAGCAGCTGCGCGAATGGAACCAGGAGCTCGAACGCAAGATCGAACAGCGCACGCGCCAGTTGCGCCGTGCCGAGGCCGAGGCGGCGCGTGGCGAAAAGCTGGCGTCGGTGGGGCTGCTGGCCGCCGGGGTGGCGCACGAGCTGAACAACCCGCTGACCGGCATCCTGACGTTCTCGACCCTGATCCGGCGCAAGATGGCCGACGGCAGCCCGGAGGCCGAGGACCTCGACCTCGTCATCAAGGAAACGCGTCGCTGCGCGGCGATCATCCGCCGGCTGCTCGACTTTGCGCGCGAAAAGGCGCCGGAGAAGAAGTACACCGACATCAACGCCGTCATCGAGGACACGATTCAGATCGTCGACGGCGTCGCCGGCATGCGCGAAGCGAAGATCCGTACCGAGCTGGATCGCGAACTGCCGCTGATCTGGATCGACGCCAACATGATCGAGCAGGTCATCATGAACATGCTGGTCAATGCGCAGCACGCGATCGAGCAGCGCAAGCGCGACGAAGGCAGCGCTGGACGGACGGATCGTCGTACGTACGCGGCGCGCGGCGCGAGATCGCGCGCCGGATCCGGGCGAGGCGCCCGAGCCGATGCTCGAAATCGAGATCGAGGACAACGGCTGCGGCATCGCCGAGGTCGATCTGCGACGCATCTTCGACCCGTTCTTCACCTCGAAGGAGGTGGGCCGCGGTACCGGGCTCGGCCTGTCAGTGAGTCACGGCATCGTCAAGGCGCACGGCGGCGACATCGAGGTCGAGAGTTCGCCCGGCATGGGTTCGACCTTCCGCGTGTTCTTGCCGCTGCACGCGGCGCCGACGATCCAGGAGCCGGCGCCGCCGTCGTCGGACGACGGCGGAGGAGGGCATGAGGGCCGCTCGACCGTTTCGACGGCGCTCGACCCTGCGAGACGGGATGCCCTGTCATGACGCCCGCGGCCGCGCAGGCGTGCCTCGTGCCGCGGCGCTCTCCCCGTCCCGCCTGACTTCCCGCTGGGCGAAGTGGGCGCCATGAACGGTCGCGTACTGGTCGTCGACGACGAGGACGTCGTCATTCGCAGTTGCCGACGCATCCTGTCCGATTCCGGTTTCGAGGTCGACGCGGCCACGGACGGCAGCGCGGCGCTGGAGAAGATCGGGCAGCATGAGTTCGACGTCGTGCTGCTCGACATCATGATGCCGGGCATCGACGGGGTCGAAGTGCTGCGCCGGATCAAGGAGGATCATCCTCAGGTCGAGGTCGTGATGATCACCGGGCGGGCGCAGATCGACACCGCGGTGCGCTCGATGAAGCTCGGCGCTTTCGACTATCTGCCCAAGCCCTTCGATCCCGACGAATTGCGTCTCACTGTGGAGCGGGCATTCGAAAGGCGCCGGCTGGTGCAGGAAAACCTGAACCTGCGCGACAAGGTCGATGCGCGCTACCGCAGCGAAAACGCCGTCGGCAACAGTGCCGCCATGCAGGAGGTTTTCCGGCTGGTCGCCCAGGGTGCGCCCACCGGCAGTACGGTGCTGCTCACCGGCGAAAGCGGCACCGGCAAGGAACTGATCGCCCGCGCGATCCATCACAACAGTCTGCGCAGCGACGCCGCCTTCGTCGCCGTCGACTGCACGTCGCTGAGCGAAAACCTGCTCGAGAGCGAGCTGTTCGGGCACGTGCGCGGCGCCTTCACCGGTGCGGTGGTCAACAAGCGCGGCCTGTTCGAGGAGGCGCGCGGCGGCACGCTGTTCCTCGACGAGATCGGCAACATCCCGCTGTCGATCCAGGCCAAGCTGCTGCGCGTGCTCCAGGAGCGCGAGTTCCGCGCCGTCGGCGACACGAAGACGCGTACCGCTGACGTGCGGCTGATCGCCGCCACGCACAAGGACCTGCGCGCGATGGTGCGCGAGGGCAGCTTCCGCGAGGATCTTTTCTACCGGCTCAACGTGTTCCCCATCCACATTCCGCCGCTGCGCGAGCGGCGCGAGGACATTCCGGGGCTGGCGCATCACTTCCTGGCCCGCTGCAACCGCGAACTCGGCAAGCGCATCGAGGGCTTTTCGGCCGATGCGCTGCAGGTCCTGTGCGACTACGACTGGCCGGGCAACGTGCGCGAACTCGAGAACGCGGTGCATCGGGCAGCCATTCTTGCCAACGACGCGAATATCCGCCGTGCGCACTTCGCCGGGCTCGCCGGCGCCTCGGCGGCGGTCGCCGCCGAGCCGCCGCGCAACACCGAGGAGCTGAAGCGCGTCAAGAAGGCGGCACGGGAGAAATCCGTCGAAGACATCGAGCGCGCCTTCGTCCTGGAAGCGCTCAAGCGCAACGGCTGGAACATCAGCCGCAGTGCAGAGGAAACCGGCATGCTGCGCGGAAACTTCCAGGCGCTGATGCGCAAGCACGGCATCGGCGGCCGAGCAGCGGCGGGCGCACCGCCCGATGACGGCGGCGGCTGACGCCGCCGCCGTCGCCGTTCAGGTTCAAGCGCCGGGGCTGTGCCCCGCCGGCTGGCGGGCAACGGCGCTCGCCGCAAGGGGCGTGGCGCCCTGCGCGTCGGCCTCGTCTTCGATCTCTTCGTGGCCGGTGATCATGGCCCGGAAGTGCGCGGAGGGCGAATGCCCGAGGCTGGCGAGATACGGGTGGACCAGGATGAAGGCGACGAAGAAGACGAACAGCAGCACGTGAACGTTGGCGACCACCCGGACGCCGCCGAAGAATTCGACCGAACCGGCGAAGCGATCCAGATCCCACAGCAGCACGCCGGTGTAGAACTGCAATGGCACGAGCAGCATCATCACCAGCTGGTAGATGACGCCCTGCACCGGATTGAACTTGCGCAGTACTGCGGGCCGATGCGGATTGGCCGCGCCCTTGAAGATGCCGTAACCGTAGTAGGCGAGCTGGCGCAGGCTGTCGCGCCACTGGCGCGCCGGGTTCAGGTCCGGGTGGTAGACGCGGATGCGGTCGGTGAAGACGTAGAACAGCAGCCACACGAAGTAATTGCCGATCAGTACCCAGCCGACCGCGTTATGCACACTCACCGCGGAGGCGAATGTCATCCAGTTGATCAGGTCGACGTAGCGGATCTGCACTCCGGTGACGATCAGGGCGACGAAGCCCAGGGCATTGATCCAGTGCCAGATGCGCACGGCGAGCGGGTGGACGTACAGGCGCGTCATGATTGCTCCTTCCCGGCTGGCGGCGGCGGCGCGGAAGAATCTGCCGTGCGCGCGACAGCGTGCGAGGTGTTGGCGGCGGGCCGCAGCACGCGGCGCAGCACCAGATGCAGCACCGGTGCGCCGATGCCGGCCAGCAGCGCGAGTGCGAGCAACGTATCGAGCAGGCCGATGCGCGTGCCGCCGATGGCGTAGAAGTTGGACAACACATCGAGTGACCTGGCGTTGTGCAGCACGTCCGGTTGCGCCTCGAAACGAACGCGACGGCCGTCCGGGCCGATCAGCGACAGAGTCACTTCACGGAACGGATCGGCCTTGGTGCTGTGGCAGACGGCGCAGTCGCGCAGCGCCTTGCCCTTCTCGTGCAGCCGATGCGACTCCTCCGGGCTGCGCACCTGAATCCAGCCGCGCAGAATCGGCCGCTCGAGCACCTTCGCTGCCTTCCAGGCCCTGCACCAGACGCGCCAGGCGATTGGCATCGATCGGGGAGGTATCGCTCTCGGCCTGGGCAAGCGCCCGCGGCGACGACGGCGTGTTCACCACGGTGCGCGCCACCGGATCGAACAGCCGCAGTTCGATGCTTCTGCCCGCACCGGGGGAGTGGCAGGCGGCGCAGGAGACGGCCTCGAAGTGGATCTTCGTGTTCGGCAGCCAGGATTCGTGCGCGCCAAGCGCATCCTCATGGCAGCCCAGGCAGACATCGCGCATGCGCGTGCTGCTGGTGGCCACGCTGACGCCGTGCGCGGCATGGCAACTGCTGCAATAGGGGCCGACCTCGCTTGCTGCGCGCCCATGGGCGCTCGTCGCCCAGGCGTCGGCGACCGACTCATGACAGCCGCGGCAGCTTCGTGCCTGCGCGCGTGAAAACTCGCGCCATGAGGCGAATTTCGCGCTCGCGGCACGATCGTCAACGGGATGTTTCTGCACATCGACGTCGCCGTGACATCCGGCACAGCCGATCGGCGCATGTGCCGAGCCGGCAAACACGGCGCCGTCGACTCGCATCGACCGCTCGGCATCGTCGCCGAAGCGCCGGGTCACGCCTTCTTCGCCGTGACAGGCGAGGCATTGCGCGTCTTCAGACGAGAGCGCCTCGGCCTTGGCGGCCGTGGAGGTCGCCGCTGACGTGGGCGCCAGCGCGCCCATCGTCAGCGCAGTGATCAACGCGCCGGCGCTGATGAGGCAGCCGAGGGGTCTCACTTCGTCTGCACCCGCTTGCGCAGGGCTCCGATCCCCATCCAGGCCAGCATGCCGAGCCCGACGAACGGGAACAGCACGATGTAGGCGAGGCTGACGAACGGCGCCGCGATGAACAGCCCGACGTTGCGCAGGAAGTGGCCCGCGCCGGCGCCAACCTCTGCCCACGTCGCCTCCGGCTCGTCGTTCGCCGCGCTCGAAACGACCGGTTCGGCCTTGGCGGGCACCTCGACCGGCGCCGGTTCCGCTGCGACCGGCAAACCGAGCGGTACCGCTACGGCGGCCGCCTGGGCCACCGGCGCGGCTGCGGCCTGAAGTGCTTCGCGGGCACTGGCCTCGATCGCGTCGGAGGACAGCGGCTTGTGCAGGAAGGCGGTCACGCCGACCTGCTTCGCACGCGCCTGTGCGTCGGCGGTGCCGTAGCCGGTGACGATCACCACCGGCATCCAGGGTTGACGTGCCTTGATCTCGGCGGCCACGTCGATCCCATCCATGCCCGGCATGCGAATGTCGGTGAAGACCATGTCGTAGTCCTCACGCGCCATGCGATCCAGAGCCTCCTGCCCGTTGGCCGCGGTGATCACCGCATATCCTCTCTCGGACAGAACGCGGTCAAAGCTGCGACCGACCACGGGGTCGTCGTCGACGACCAGAACTTTCTTATGAAGCGCTGACATGGTTCTCTCCCTTGTTGCAGAAGCAAGCCTCCGCGGCTGCAGCGCCATTGCAGGTGCGCTGCTCGCGGCGCAGCAACCATCGCCGCCGCGAAAGTGCCCGGCGCGTAGCGCCAAGCACGTCCTCGGCTTCGACCGGCTTGGCGAGGTAATCAAAGGCCCCGGCCTGCACCGCCTGTTTGACGGATTCGATGCTCGGAA
Source organism: uncultured beta proteobacterium (assembly GCA_963847675.1). GTDB lineage: Bacteria > Pseudomonadota > Gammaproteobacteria > Burkholderiales > Burkholderiaceae_F > JADJWR01. Next base: position 207,407 of record CAWKAP010000002.1, on the reverse strand, counting down.
AACCGGTGATCACCACCACCTCGCTGCGCGGCCATCCGGCCTTGATCTTGCGAAGCACGCTGATTCCGTCTTCGCCCGGCATGCGCAGATCGAGCAGCACGACATCGAACTGCTCGTGGACCATTGCGGTCAGGGCCTCGGCACCGTCGTTCGCTGTGCGCGTCCGGCAGTGATCGCCCGACAACAACCGGTCGAAACCGCGTCGAATGACCGCTTCGTCGTCAACGATCAGGATGCGAGGCAAGTTTTTCATTTCCGTCTGCCGTCTGATCTGTTGGGTGCCGCTCATTCGATCTGCCGCTCTTGTCTTCATTCCATGCAAGTGACGTGCCAGCAGCGCAGCACAAGGCACGCCAGCGCCAGAAAAGCCTTGTTGGTCAGATAGATACGCGCGTCCAAAGGGCGAGCTGCGACGGCGGCCGCGAGGCTGTTCCGGAACCGTCTTGCCTGTGTTTTTCAGGCACCGTGATCGCGCCCGTGCGCATGTTCGTCCTTGAATCAATCGCTTGGCGCCGGCGCCGGGTGCCTGAAAATCTGATCGGCGCTTATCGCGCCTGACCAACGTCGCCCCAGGTCACGGTGCAGGCACGCGAGGCGCTTCTTGCCGTCCACTCAACCGGCGCGCTGCCCGCGCGTGCCGCATGACCCTCCGCTCCGGCGACCGGCCGGTATTCGACGAAAGCCGATCAGGACCGGTCAGTTCTGTATGTAACTAAATCCGTTACAGGCAACGGCCGGGATCCGAATTTTTTGACGGCTGTCAAGCAGCCGCCAGAGGGCGCCGCGCATGCTCTGCGCCACTTGCGCACGCGCGATGCCGTGCGTCCGTCTGGTGTGAGGGGAGGCAGTCATGGGCGAAACCTTCTACGACTTGCTGCGTCGGCAGGGAATCACGCGCCGCAGTTTCCTTAAGTACTGCAGCCTGACAGCCGCCTCGCTCGGACTCAGCCCGGCGCAGGCGCAGCAGATGGCGGCCGCGCTGCAGAGCAAGCCGCGGCTGCCGGTGGTCTGGCTGCACGGCCTGGAGTGCACCTGCTGCACGGAATCGTTCATTCGCTCGGCGCACCCGCTGGCGAAGGACGTCGTGCTGTCGATGATCTCGCTCGACTACGACGACACGATCATGGCCGCCGCCGGACATCAGGCCGAAGCGGCGCTCGAGGACACGATCACCAGGTACAAGGGCAACTACATCCTGGCCGTCGAGGGCAATCCGCCGCTCGCCAACGACGGCATGTTCTGCATGCCCGGCGGCAGGCCGTTCGTCGAGAAGGTCAGGCACGTGGCCAAGGACGCCAAGGCAGTGATCGCGTGGGGCTCATGCGCCAGCTGGGGCTGCGTGCAGGCCGCGAAGCCCAATCCGACCCACGCGGTACCGATCGACAAGGTGATCGTCGGCAAGCCGATCATCAAGGTACCGGGCTGCCCGCCGATTGCCGAGGTGATGAGCGGCGTGGTCACCTTTGTGGCCGCCTTCGACCGCATTCCGGAACTCGACCGGCAGGGCCGGCCGAAGATGTTCTACAGCCAGCGGATCCACGACAAGTGCTACCGCCGCCCGCATTTCGACGCCGGCCAGTTCGTGGAAACCTGGGACGACGAGAACGCGCGCAAGGGCTACTGCCTGTACAAGGTCGGCTGCAAGGGCCCGACGACCTACAACGCCTGCTCGACCACGCGCTGGAACGAGGGTGTGAGCTTCCCGATCGGCTCGGGGCACGGCTGCATCGGCTGCTCGGAAGACGGATTCTGGGACAAGGGTTCGTTCTACGACCGGCTCACCAACATCAAGGAGTTCGGCGTCGAAGCCAATGCCGACAAGGTGGGCGTGGTGGCGGCGGGTGTGGTCGGCGCGGCGATCGTGGCGCACGCGGCAGTCAGCGCGATCCAGAGGGCCGCGGCCGGCAGGTCGCACCAGTCGCGATCGTCGATCAAGGTGGAGGACTAAGCCATGCCGGTCATCGAAACGCAGGGCTTCAAGCTGGACAACTCCGGCAAGCGCGTGGTGGTCGACCCGATCACCCGCATCGAGGGTCATCTGCGCGTCGAGGTCAACCTCGACGCCAACAACGTGATCCGCAACGCGGTGTCGACCGGCACCATGTGGCGCGGGCTGGAGGTCATCCTCAAGGGCCGCGACCCGCGCGACGCCTGGGCGTTCACCGAGCGGATCTGCGGCGTCTGTACCGGCGTGCACGCGCTCGCCTCGGTGCGCTGCGTCGAGGACGCACTGAAGATCAGGATCCCCGACAACGCCAACATCATCCGCAACCTGATGCACGCGACGCTGTACGCGCACGACCATCTGGTGCACTTCTATCACCTGCATGCGCTCGACTGGGTGGATGTCGTCTCTGCGCTGTCGGCCGATCCGAAGAAGACCTCCGAACTCGCGCAGGCGATTTCAAGCTGGCCGATGTCGTCGCCCGGCTATTACCGCGACCTGCAGTCGCGGCTCAAGAAGTTCGTCGAGAGCGGCCAGCTCGGCCCGTTCAAGAACGGCTACTGGGGCCACCCGGCGTACAAGCTGCCGCCGGAAGCCAACCTGATGGCGGTCGGCCATTATCTGGAGGCGCTCGACTTCCAGAAGGAAATCGTCAAGATCCAGACCATCTTCGGCGGCAAGAATCCGCACCCGAACTGGCTGGTCGGCGGCGTGCCGTGCTCGATCAACGTCGACGGCATCGGCGCCGTGGGCGCGATCAACATCGAGCGGCTGAACATGGTGTCGAAGATCATCGACGACACCATCGCCTTCGTCGACAACGTCTACATCCCCGACCTGCTGGCGATTGCCTCGTTCTACAAGGACTGGGGCGCGATCGGCGGCGGCATCTCGAGCCAGAACCTGCTCTGCTACGGCGAGTTTCCCGACATCGCCAACGACGACTCGAACAAGAGCCTGCTGATGCCGCGCGGCGCGATCCTCGGCGGCAACCTGAAGGAGATCCACCCGGTCGACCTGAAGGACCCGTCGCTGATCCAGGAGTTCGTGACGCACAGCTGGTACAAGTATCCGGACGAGAGCAAGGGCCTGCATCCGTGGGACGGCGTCACCGAGCCGAACTTCGTGCTCGGCAAGGGCACGAAGGGCACCGCCACCGCGATCGACAACGTCGACGAAAGCGCCAAGTACTCGTGGGTCAAGTCGCCGCGCTTCAAGGGCCAGCCGATGGAAGTCGGCCCGCTGGCCCGCTACGTCACCTACTACGCGATGGGCATCCCGGAGTTCAAGGAACCCGTCGACATGGTGCTGAAGAAGCTCGACGTGCCGGTCGCGGCGCTGTTCTCGACGCTCGGCCGCACGGCGGCGCGCGGGCTCGAGTGCTCGTGGGCGGCGCACAAGATGAAGTACTTCTTCAACAAGCTGATGGCCAACATCAAGGCCGGCAACACGGCGACCGCCAACGTCGAGCTGTGGGAACCGCACACCTGGCCGTCGGACGCCCGCGGCGCCGGTTACTGCGAGGCGCCGCGCGGCGCGCTCGGGCACTGGATCCGGATCCGCAACACCAAGATCGACAACTACCAGTGCATCGTGCCGACGACGTGGAACGCCGGCCCGCGCGATCCGAAGAACCAGATCGGCGCGTACGAGGCCTCGCTGATGAACACCAAGATGGCGGTGCCCGACCAGCCGCTGGAGATCATCCGCACGATCCACAGTTTCGACCCGTGTCTGGCCTGTGCCACGCACGTGATCTCACCCGAGGGCGAAGAGATCACCCGCGTGACGGTCCGCTAGGGAAGGAGGCAGCTCATGGCATCAGCTCTCGGCGGCAGTCCGAATGCGGTCTACGTGTGGGAAGCGCCGGTGCGCGCATGGCACTGGCTGATGGCGCTGTGCATGGTCGTGCTGTCGGTGACGGGCTACCTGATCGGCAGCCCGCTGCCGTCGGTGCTGGGCGAAGCGTCCGAGAACTACCTGATGGGCTATATCCGCTTCGTGCACTTCTCGGCCGGCTACATCTTTGCGGTGATCTTCGTGCTGCGCGTGTACTGGGCCTTCGTCGGCAACAAGTACTCGCGCGGGCTGTTCGCCCTGCCCGTGAAGATTCTCCAACCCGGCTGGTGGAAGGGCATGATCGACCTGGTGACGTACTACACGTTCGTCCGGGACAAGCGCTACGTCTACCTCGGCCACAATCCGATGGCGATGGCGGCGATGTTCCTGATGTTCGTACTCGGTTCGATCTTCATGATCTTCAGCGGCCTGGCGCTGTACGGCGAAGGAGCCGGCATGGCCAGCTGGCAGTTCCGCTGGTTCACGTCGTGGTTGCAGCCCTTGATCGGCGACAGCCAGGCCCTGCATACCTGGCACCACCTGGGCATGTGGTACCTGGTCATCTTCACGATCATTCACGTCTACCTGGTGATCCGTGAGGACGTCTTCCTTCACGAGACCGTCATCAGCACGATGATCAACGGCTGGCGCGTCCCGAAACCCTGATTTCCATGATGATGTCCGTACGCACGAAGGCGGCGCCGCGGGGACCCGCGGCGGCCGAAGCGTCTCGCTCGCCGCGCGCGCCCCGGCTGGCGTCGCGACGAACCCCGGTCCACCCGGGATACTTTCTCGACACCCGTTTTCTCAAGCCGCTCGGGATCACGCAGCAGGCGCTGGCCACGTCGCTCGGCATTTCGCGGCGACGGGTCAACGAGCTGATCCGCGGCCATCGCGGCATCACCGCCGACACCGCAGTCCGTCTGGCGCGTTTCTTCGGCAATGAAGCGACGTTCTGGATGCAGCTTCAATGTGACTGGGATCTGCATGAAGCGGCCAAGCGGTTGAGGCTCTGACCACCTGACCTCCCCCGGCAGGACATTCCCGCGAAGGCGGGAGGTTCCGACGCCAAATTGCCGCTGACGCGGCAAAGCCCCCGCGGCGAATCGAGGAGTCGGTCCGCGCCTTGACTCATGTCAACGCACGAAAACCGGCCACGCTTAAGGTGCGCCCATTCTCTTTTTTTGTTACGGATGTCGTAACACCATGGCCGGTTCGGACGGGAACGCGGGTGCCCTCGGCGGCGCGCTGGTGCTGGGCATCGGCAACGTGCTCTGGGCAGATGAAGGTTTCGGCGTGCGCGCGGTCGAGGCGCTGCATGACGCCTACGTGCTCCCCGAGGCGGTTGAACTTCTCGACGGCGGCACGCAGGGCCTGAACCTGCTCGAGCCGGTGGTCAGCCACGGCGCGGTGCTCGTGTTCGACGCGATCGACTTCGGGCTTCAGCCCGGCGGCCTGCGCGTGTTGCGTGACCGGGAGGTTCCGGTGTGGGCCGGGACGAAGATGAGCCTGCACCAGCAGAGCTTCCAGGAACTGCTGGCGATCGCCGACCTGCACGGACGTTTCCCGCCCAGGCTGACCCTGATCGGCGTGCAGCCCGAGCGGCTGGCTGATTTCGGCGGCAGCCTCAGCGAGAGCGTCAGGGAACGGCTGCCGCTGGCCGTCGAGCTGGCGGTTCTCGAGCTGGTGCGGTGGGGCTTTTCTGTGCGGTCGCGCGGCGACGAGGCGCCGGAACGGCTCAATGCCGAGGCGCTGTCGCTCGGTGCCTACGAATCCGGGCGGCCGGACGCCTCCGCGGCATGCCGGGTCGGCGATGCGCGTTTCCTCAACCGGCGGCACGAACTGGAGTCACGCTGATGTGCATCGGTGTGCCCATGCGGATCGCAAGCGGCGACGGCGTCAGCGCCGAGGCATTCAGCGAGTCCGCCGACGGGGCGGTCGAGCGCTGCACGATCGACATGATGATCGTGGGCGCACAGCCGCCGGGCACGTGGGTGCTCGCCTTCCACGGCGCCGCCCGGCGCGTGCTCGACCCGCTCGAGGCGCGCCAGATCCGTGATGCGCTGGCCGCGCTCGCCATTGCGCTCGATTCGGATTCAGCCGCGCCGCCGGACGCAGCGCTCGATGTGCTGTTCGCCGATCTCGTCGACCGCGAACCGCAGCTGCCGGAACACCTGCGCACGAACTGAGTGGGGCACCGGGGAAATGAGCGCCGAAGCTGCCATGGACGCCGTTGCCCCTCGCGCGATGCACCCGCTGCTCCAGCGCCTCCTCGACGTCGCTGCCGCGACCTCGCTCGAGCCCGGCGATTTCGACGCCTGGACCGGCAAGCAGGGGGCGGCGCTGCTCGTGTTCACCGAAGACCCTGCGCTCTACCGCGAGACCCTCGACCTGGCGGTCATCGTGCCGGAACTCGTCCACGTGTTTGCCGGCCGTTTCCGCACCGGGGTGCTGTTGCCGGCGGCGGCGCGCGCACTGGCGTCGCGTTACGGATTCCGTCGCTGGCCGGCACTCGTGCTGCTCAAGGATGGCGGCTATGTCGGCGCCATCGACGGCCTGCGCGACTGGCAGGTCTACGTTGATGAACTGTCGCGCCTGCTCGAGTCAGGGCCGACACGCGCGCCGACGGTGGGCATCGCCGTCACCGCCGAGGTCGATGGCGCCGCCGGCGGCTGCCACTGATCGTCGAACAGATCACGTTGCGAGAAGAACACGATGAAGGAATTCCCGATTCCCGTACGCACGTCGCCTGACGCGCACGGCCCCGGCTCGCAAACCGGCGAGGGCGACGGCTTCAGCTACGCGGCTTTCCCGCGCGACGTGCCGACCTTCTCGATGCCGCAGGTGCCCGAGGGCGCCGACGCGGCGAGTCTCGGCACGGCGCACAGGCTGCTGGCGCGCTTCGTCGACCAGATGGATGGCGGCGCGCCGCGAGTCGAGCTTGCGGCGCTGCCGGCGAGCGTGGTGCGGGTGCTGAACGAATCGCTGGGCGAGGGCGAAGTCTGCGTGCGCATCGCCACGCGCAATGGCGACGGTGCCGAGATCCGGATCCAGGAGACGGTCTTTGCCGGGGTCTGGCGCGAGCAGCATCTGCGCGGCGACGGCGACCTCGAGCACGACTGGCTGCTCGCCAGCCCGGTGCCGCCGGTGGCAATCGAGCGTGCGCAACGTGCCGCGACGACCCATCTGCCGCCGTTCGAAATTCCGCGCGGCGCAATGAACTCGCCGGCGCTGCTGACCGAGATCCGCGAGCAGGTGCTGCGTTTCCGGCCCGGCCAGCCGCCGCACGTGATCAACCTGACGCTGCTGCCGCTGACGGCGGAGGACCAGGCGGTGCTCGAGCAGGCCGCGCCGGCCGGGCCGGTCGCGATCCTGTCGCGCGGCTTCGGCAACTGCCGGATCACATCGACGACGCTGCGCAACCTGTGGCGCGTGCAGTACTTCAACAGCATGCAGACGCTGATCCTCAACACGCTCGAAGTGGTCGAAGTGCCCGAGGTGGCGATGGCTGCGGCCGACGATCTTGCCGACAGCCGCGAACGGCTGCGCGAGCTGCTCGAGTGGATGGGCGAAAGCGGATCCGCCTGACAGGGCCGGCCGATGGGCAGCGAAGCGGGTGCACGGCTCGAATGCAAGGTCTGCTGGTATGTCTACGACCCGGCGGTCGGCGACCCGGCCTGGCAGATCGCACCCGGAACCGCGTTTGCCGACCTGCCGCCACACTGGACCTGTCCGAATTGCGCCACTGAGAAAAGCGGGTTTCTGCGGCTTGGCGATGACTGACCGCACCATTTCCGTCGATGCTGACGCAGCCGCGATGGCTGCGCGCGTGCAGTCCGCCTTCGAGCGCGTGCAGCGCGAGCGGATGGCGGGGCTGCCGTTCGTCAACGAGGCGCTGCGCGTCGAACTGGTCGGCCTGCATCGCTGGCGCGGCCTGTGGCTGGGCGTGCTGATCACGCCGTGGTTCATGAACCTGATGCTGCTGCCGGGTGACGGCGAAGGCGGCAGCGACGACGCGCCGCCGGCGCGCTGGCCCGCCGTGCGGACGGGCGATTACGCCCGCTTCGATTTCCCGGCCGGAGTGCTGAGCTTCCTCGCCGGACATGAGGGCGAGTCCGGCGACTATCTTGCATGTTCGCTTTTCTCGCCGATGTTCGAGTTCGCCGACCATGAGGCAGCCAGGCAGACCGCCGAGGCCTGCCTCACGGCGTTGTTCGACACCGCCGCGTCGGCGGCGCCGGCAGACGCGCTGCAAGACGAGGGCGCGGCACCCGCCCCGGTGAGCAAACGGGATTTCCTGCGCGGCCGCTGGCATTCGCCAGCCGCCGCTGCGACGCCCCCTTTGGAACGATGATGACCGCGCCCGATCTGGCGGGTGAACTGAAGGTGGCGGTCGAGGTGCGCGACGGCTGCGTGCAGCGCGTGCGCGTCGACTCGACGCGGCCGCAGCTGGCCAACAGGCTGCTCGCGGGGAAGGACGCAAACGAGGCGGTGGCCCTGGTGCCGCAGCTGTTCTCGATCTGCGGCAGGTCGCAGCAGGTCGCCGCCGAACTGGCGCTGGCGGCAGCACGTGGCGCCGCGCGCGCCGCCGATGCCGCGCAGGTACGCCGCGTCGAGGCCGAGATGGCGCAGGAGTATCTCTGGCGCGCGCTGATCGACTGGACGCGCGCGGTTGGTGGCGAGGCCGACGCGACGACGCTCGCCGCCGCCCGCTCGGCACTGGCGCACGATGACCGCGAACTGCTGCGGGTGATCGTCGAGCGCGACGTGCTCGGCACCGACGCGCGTCAGTGGTACGAGCACGAGCACGTGCCCGATTTCGAGATCTGGATCGCGCGTGGCGCCACCGCTGCCGCCCGCTTTCTCGGCCAGGTGCAGCGCGACGGCCCGCGCCACGGCGCGAGCCGCGTGCCGCTGCTGCCGCAATTCGACGCGGTCGACACCGCGCAACGGATCGTCGCGCGGCTCGACGCCGACCCCGACTTCGAGCGCCTGCCGAACTTCGATGGCCATCCCGCCGAAACCGGAGCGGTCGCCCGCCTGCAGGGGCAGCCGCTGGTGGCCGCGCTCGGCAACGTCTTCGGACATTCGACGCTGGTGCGCTTTGCCGCGCGCCTGTCCGAACTGGCCCGGCTGGCCAGCGGCGATCCGGCGCCCGCGCGCCTGGCCGGCAGCCTGCGGCTCGGCGACCGGCGCGGGCTCGGCTGGGTCGAGACCGCGCGCGGCCTGCTGCTGCACCAGATCGATCTCGACGGAGACCGCGTCGGCCGCTATCGCATCGTTGCGCCGACCGAATGGAACTTCCACCCGCAGGGAGCGCTCGCCGCAGCCACGCTCGGCGTGCACGAACTGAGCGCAGCCGATCTCGAGCGCCGCACCGAGTGGCTGCTGCAGTCGCTCGACCCCTGTGTCGCATACCGGCTGGAAGTCGACCATGCATGAGATGTCGCTCGCCGAAGGCGTGCTGGTCGTGGTGCAGGACGCCGCCCGCGCGCACCATCCGTGCACGGTGCGCACCGTGCGGCTGGAAATCGGCGCGCTGGCGGCGGTCGAGTGCGAGGCGCTTCGCTTCGCGTTCGAGGCGGTCAAGCGCGGCTCGGTCGCGGAAAGCGCGCAGCTGGACATCGTCGAGGTGCCGGGCAGCGCCTGGTGCATGCAGTGCTCGCGCAGCGTGGCGATCGGCGCGCGCGGCGAGCCGTGCCCGGAGTGCGGCAGCTGGCAGCTCCAGGTCACCGGCGGCGACCAGATGCGCGTCCGCGAACTCGAACTGACCTGAGGATCCAGACATGTGCACCACCTGCGGCTGCGGCAGCGGCGAGACCCGGATCGAAGGCGAGCACGAGCACACGCACGTGCATGCCGACGGCACGATGCATTCGCACCTGCACGCGCACGACCACGGCGACGAGGGCCGCGACCCCGCCCATCACGAGCATCACCACCATCACGGCCACGAGCACGAGCATGTGCATGCCGACGGCACGCGGCATGTGCACGCGCACGACCATGTCCATGGACCGGATCACGAGCATCCGCACCAGGATCCTCTCGGCGAAGGCGCTGCGCATTCGCACGCCCCGGGACTGTCGCCGGCGCAGCGGGTGAGGATCGAGCGCGACATCCTCGGTGCCAACAACGAGATCGCGGCCCGCAACCGGCGCCGCTTCGAGGATGCCGGCATATTCGCGCTGAACCTCGTTTCCAGTCCCGGCGCCGGCAAGACCACGCTGCTGGTCGAGACGATCCGCGCGCTCGGCGCGGAAGCGCCGCTGGCGGTCATCGAAGGCGACCAGCAGACGTCGTTCGATGCCGACCGCATTCGCGCCACCGGATGCCGCGCGATCCAGGTCAACACCGGCAAGGGCTGTCACCTGGACGCGGCACAGGTCGAGCGCGCGCTGGCGACGCTGTCGCCGGCCGAGGAGTCGGTGCTGTTCATCGAGAACGTCGGCAACCTGGTCTGCCCGTCGGCGTTCGATCTCGGCGAAGCGCACAAGGTGGTCGTGCTGTCGGTCACCGAGGGCGAGGACAAGCCGCTCAAGTATCCGGACATGTTCGCGGCCAGTTCGCTGCTGCTGCTGAACAAGGTCGACCTGCTGCCGCACGTCAGCTTCGACGTGAAGCGGGCCATCGAGTACGCGCGCCGCGTGCGGCCGGGCATCGAGGTGCTGCAGGTCTCGGCGACGACCGGCGCCGGCATGGCCGCGTGGCTCGACTGGGTGCGCGCCGGTGCGGCACGCACGCGCGACCGGCGCCAGCAGACGGTGGCTGCGCTGCGCCGGCGTATCGCCGAGCTGGAGAAGCAGGTCGCGCAGCAGCGCTGACCGGTGCGGCAGATGGCGGGCGTCGCGATCACGGTCAAGCCCAGGCAGGCGCTGCGCGTGCGCGGCCGCGTGCAGGGCGTCGGTTTCAGGCCTTTCGTCTACCGGCTGGCCACCGACCTGGCGCTCGACGGATGGGTGCGCAACGACGGCGAAGGCGTCCTGATCGCGCTGGCGGGCGAGGGTGCTCAGCTGGAGCGGTTCGGCAGCCGCCTGGCCGCTGAGGCGCCGGTGCTCGCGCGGATCGACAGCATCGAGACGCTGTCGGCCGAGCAGCTTTCGATTCCGGATGGCTTCCGCGTCGAGGCCAGCGGCGCCGGTCCGGTCACCACCGGCGTCACGCCCGATGCGGCCGTCTGCAGCGGGTGCCTGGCAGAGCTTTTCGACCCCGATGGCCGCCGCTGGCGCTATCCGTTCATCAACTGCACGCATTGCGGGCCGCGCTTCACGATCACCGCGCGGCTGCCTTATGACCGTCCGACGACCAGCATGGCGCGCTTTGCGCTTTGCCCCGACTGCCGCCGCGAGTACGAAGACCCGCGCGATCGCCGCTTTCATGCGCAGCCCAACGCCTGCGCGGCCTGCGGCCCGCGCCTGTCGCTGGCCGACGCAAAGGGCGTGCCGCTTGCCGTCGACGACGTCATTGCCGAAGCGCTGGCGCGCATCGCTGCCGGAGAGATCCTCGCCGTCAAGGGGCTCGGCGGCTTCCACCTCGTCTGCGATGCGCGCAACGCCGACACCGTGGCGCGGCTGCGTGCACGCAAGCAGCGCGACGAGAAGCCTTTTGCCGTGATGGTGGCCAACGGCGCCTCGGCGCGGCGGTTCGCACGCGTCGATGAACCGGCGCTGGCGCTGCTCGAGTCCGTCGAACGGCCGATCGTGCTGCTGCCGAAGCAGGCGGACTGCGACGCGCTCGCTTCCGGGCGTCGCGCCGCGGCTCGCCGAGATCGGCCTGATGCTGCCGTACACACCGATCCAGTACCTGCTCTTCCACGAGGCGGCCGGACGGCCGCGCGGAAGCGACTGGCTCGGCGAGGCGCAGCCGCTCGCGCTGGTCATGACCAGCGCCAACCCCGGCGGCGAGCCGCTGGTGACCGGCAACGACGAGGCGGTCGATCGGCTCGGTACGATCGCCGACGCGTTCGTCCTGCACGACCGCGACATCGTCGTGCGCTGCGACGACAGCGTCGTGCGCCCACGGCCGCTCTCGTCCGTCCGTTCGCCGATCCCGGCGCGCCGCTCACCGTCCTTCATCCGCCGCGCCCGCGGCTACACGCCGGCACCGATCGAACTGGCGCGCGCCGGCCCAGCCGTGCTGGCGACGGGCGCCTATCTGAAGAACACGGCCTGCCTGACGCGCGGCGCGCAGGCTTTCCTGTCGCCGCATGTCGGCGACCTGGACAACGCCGCCAGCCGCAACGCTCTGGAAGAAGCGGTGGCGCACCTGCAGCGGGTGCTCGAGATCCGCCCTCAGGCCGTGGCGTACGACCTGCATCCGGACTTCTACAGCACGCAGCTGGCGCGCGGAATCGCCGACGAACTCAACGTGCCGGCGCTCGGCGTGCAGCACCACCATGCGCACATCGGCGCCGTGGCTGCCGAACACCACGTCGAGGCGCCGCTGCTCGGCGTCGCGCTCGATGGCGTGGGCCTCGGCGAAGACGACGGGCTGTGGGGCGGTGAACTGCTGCGGCTCGACGGTGGCAACTACACGCGCCTCGGTCACCTGCGCGAACTGCCGCTGCCCGGCGGAGATCGCGCGGCACGCGAGCCTTGGCGGATGGCGGCAGCGGCCCTGCACGAGGCGGGCCGCACGGACGAGATCGCTACGCGCTTCCCCGGCCAGCGCGGCGCCGCTGCAGTCGCGGAACTGCTGGCGCGCGACGTCAGCTGCCCGCGTACGAGCAGCGCCGGCCGCTGGTTCGACGCCGCCGCCGGCCTGCTCGGCGTGAGCCGGGTGATGAACTACGAAGGGCAGGCGGCGATGCAGCTCGAAGCGCTCGCCGCCGCGCATGGCGGCGCTGAACTGAGTTCCGGCCTGTGGCGGATCGATGGCGACACGCTCGACCTGCTGCCGCTGCTCGACCGCCTCGCCGACGAACGCGATGCCGCCGTCGGCGCCGCGCTGTTTCACTCGACGCTGGCCGCCGCGCTGGCCGACTGGGTCGCGCTTGCCGCGCGCCGCCAGCAGCTCACGACGGTGGCCCTCGGCGGCGGCTGCCTGCTCAACCGCGTGCTGTCGGTGCAGCTTTGCGCGCTGCTGCGCGCGCGCGGGCTGAACGTGCTGACTGCGACGCAGGCGCCGCCGAACGACGGCGGCGTTTCGCTTGGCCAGGCGTGGGTGGCCCGGCGCCGGCTGCAAGGAGACTGAACGTGTGCCTGGCGGTCCCGGTACGGGTGGTCGAACTGGTCGAGGGCGACGCCGCGATCGTCGACCTCGGCGGCATCCGCAAGGAGATCTCGCTGGCCTTGGTGGAAAACGTCGCAGTGGGCGACTACGTGATCCTGCACGTCGGCTACGCGCTGACCAAGCTCGATCCGGCCGAAGCGGAACGTACGCTGGCGCTGTTCGCCGAAGCGGGCGTCATCGACGCCGGGACCAGGCCCGCCTCCCCCTTCAAGGGGGAGGATGGGAGGGGGATGGGGTTGCAGGCAGGCACCGGAGACCCATCCCCACCCCTACCCCCTCCCCTTGACGGGGAGGGGAACGATTCGGGCGCGTTGCCGGGGCAACGCGCATGAAGTGGATCGACGAATTCCGCGACGGGGAACTCGCGCGTGGCCTCGCGGCGCAGATCGCGCGCGAGGTGCGGCCGGACCGCCGCTACCAGTTCATGGAGTTCTGCGGCGGCCACACGCACGCGATCTCGCGCTACGGCATCACCGACCTGCTGCCGCCGCAGGTGAACCTGATCCACGGCCCGGGCTGCCCGGTGTGCGTGCTGCCGATCGGTCGCGTCGATCTGGCGATCCGGCTGGCGCTCGAACACAAGGTGCACCTTGCGACTTACGGCGACTGCCTGCGCGTGCCGGCCTCCGACGGGCTGTCGCTGCTGAAGGCGAAGGCGCGCGGCGCGCGGATCGCGATGGTCTACTCGGCGGCCGACGCGCTCGACACTGCCCGCCGCCATCCCGAGGCGGAGGTGGTGTTCTTCGCCATCGGTTTCGAGACCACCACCCCGCCGACGGCGCTCGTCATCCGACAGGCAGCGGCGGAACGAATTTCGAACTTCAGCGTCGTGTGCAACCACGTGCTCACGCCGTCGGCGATCACCAGCATCCTCGAGTCGCCCGAGGTGCGCTCGCTGGGCACGGTGCCGCTCGACGGCTTCATCGGCCCGGCGCACGTCAGCACGGTGATCGGCAGCCGTCCCTACGAACACTTCGCGCAGGAATACGCCAAGCCGGTCGTCATCGCCGGCTTCGAGCCGCTCGACGTGATGCAGGCGGTCCTGATGCTGGTGCGCCAGGTCAACGACGACCGCGCGGAAGTCGAGAACGAATTCACGCGCGCAGTGACGCGCGACGGCAACCTCAAGGCGCAGCAACTGGTCAGCGAAGTGTTCGAACTGCGCCGCAGCTTCGAGTGGCGCGGGCTCGGCGAGGTGCCGTACAGCGCGCTGGCGATCCGCGAGGCGTACGCCGCGTTCGACGCCGAGAAGAAGTTCGCGCTCGAGGCGCGCCGGGTCGCCGACAACAAGGCCTGCGAGTGCGGCGCGATCCTGCGCGGCGTCAGGCACCCGCGCGACTGCAGGATCTTCGGCACGGTGTGCACGCCGGAGAATCCGGTCGGCAGCTGCATGGTCTCCAGCGAGGGCGCCTGCGCGGCGCACTACACCTACGGGCGCTTTCGCGAAGTGCCCGTGCAGGCGGCGTCCTGACGACGATGGACGACGGACGCGACAAGAGGGTGAAGCCGGGCTACGTCCGCCCGCTCGACCTGAAGCACGGCCACGTCGACATGACCCATGGCGGCGGGGGGCGGGCGATGAAGCAGCTGATCGAGCAGCTGTTCGCGGCCGCCTTCGACAACGAGTGGCTGGCCCAGGGCAACGACATGGCCCGCGTGGAGCTTCCGCCCGGCCGCGTCGTGATGGCCACCGACAGTCACGTGATCACGCCGCTGTTCTTCCCCGGCGGCGACATCGGCTGCCTGTCGGTGCACGGCACCGTCAACGACGTGGCGATGGCGGGCGCCGTGCCGGTGTACCTGGCGGCGAGCTTCATCCTGGAAGAGGGATTTCCGCTCGCAAGCCTCAAGCGCATCGTCGACTCGATGGCGAACGCCGCGCGCGAGGCGAAGGTGGCCATCGTCACCGGCGACACGAAAGTGGTCGAGCGGGGCAAGGGCGACGGCGTGTTCATCACCACGACCGGCGTCGGCGTGGTCGACGACGGGATCGTGATCGGCGGCGAACGGGCGCTGCCCGGCGACACGATCCTGCTGTCGGGCTTCATCGGCGACCACGGCATGACGATCATGTCGACACGCGAGTCGCTCGCCTTCGGCGCGGACCTGCAGTCGGACACCGCCGCGCTTCATGGCCTGGTGGCCGCGATGCTCGATCCTGTGCGGGAGCGAATGCGGGGCGATCCGGCGCGCGGCATCCACGTGCTGCGCGATCCGACCCGCGGCGGTCTGGCCACCACGCTCAACGAGATCGCCGGGCAGAGCCGCGTCGGCATGCTGATCGACGAGGCGGCGATCCCCGTGCGGCCGCAGGTCGAGGCGGCCTGCGAGTTCCTCGGCCTCGACCCGCTGTACGTGGCCAACGAGGGCAAGCTGGTCGCCATCGTCGCGCCGCAGGACGCCGATGCGGTGCTGGCCGCCATGCGCTCGCACCCGCTCGGTGCGTATTCGGCGCGCATCGGCACCGTGACCGAGGATCCGCATCACTTCGTGCAGATGGCCACCCGCTTCGGCGGCCGCCGTGTGGTCGACTGGCTGACGGGCGAACAATTGCCGCGCATCTGCTAGAGCGCGCGCCGGCCGCAGCACCGGACCGATGCGCATCCTGTTCCTGACCCGCAGCTTCAACAGCCTCGCGCAGCGGCTGTACGTCGAACTTGCCGTGCGCGGGCATGAGGTGTCGGTCGAGTTCGACATTGCCGATTCGGTGACCGAGGAGGCCGTGGCGCTGTTCCGGCCGGACGTCGTCGTGGCGCCGTTCCTGAAACGCGCCATCCCGGAAAGCGTGTGGCGCCGGCACGTGTGTCTGGTCGTGCATCCCGGCATCGTCGGCGACCGCGGCCCGAGCGCGCTCGACCGGGCGGTCCAGGACGGCGAAGCAGAATGGGGCGTCACCGTGCTGCAGGCCGAGGCAGAGATGGACGCCGGGCCGGTGTGGGCAGCGGAAACCTTTCCGATGCGAGCCGGTACCAAGTCGAGCCTGTACCGCGGCGAGGTCACCGAGGCAGCGGTGCGCGCGCTGCTGACGGCGATCGAACGATTCACCGAAGGCGCGTACATGCCGCAGCGACTGCCGCCGGGCGCACCGGGAGTGCGCGGCCGGGCGCGGCCGCTGCTGAAGCAGGAGGCGCGCGCCATCGACTGGCGGCGTGACGACACCGCCGGCGTGCTGCGCAAAATCGCCGCCGCCGATGGCGCGCCCGGCGTGCTTGATTCGCTGTTCGGCGTGCCCTGCTTTCTCTACGACGCGCACGCGGCACCGCGGCCTGCGGGTGCGGCGCCGGGCAGCGTGGTTGCCCGCGGCGGACGAGCCGCGCTGCGCGCAACGAGCGATGGTGCGGTGTGGATCGGCCACTGCCGGCGCGCGGATATCGACGGCGCGCTGAAGCTGCCGGTCGCGCTGGCCTTTCCCGAGCAATGGGCGCAGCTGCCGCAGAACGGCGGCTGCGCCGAAATCCGCTACGAAGAGCACGGCCCGGTCGGCGTGCTGAACTTTCCCTTCTACAACGGCGCGATGAGCACGGCTCAGTGCCGGGAACTGCTCGCTGCGTATCGCACTGCACTGGCGCGGCCGACGCGGGTATTGATGCTCGCCGGCGGGCCGGATTTCTTCAGCAACGGCATCCACCTGAACGTGATCGAGAACGCGGCCAGCCCGGCCGACGAATCCCTGCGAAACATCAACGCGATCGACGATATCTGCCGCGCCGTGCTGGAAACCACCGACCGCATCACGGTGGCGGCGCTGCAGGGCAATGCCGGCGCCGGCGGCTGCTTTCTGGCGCTCACCTGCGATCAGGTCTGGGCGCGCGCCGGCGTCATCCTGAACCCGCATTACAGGAACATGGGCAACCTGTATGGCTCCGAGTACTGGACCTACACGCTGCCGCGGCGCGTGACGCGCGGCGAGCCGCGGGCCGTGATGGAGAACCGTCTGCCGGTGGGAACCGCACAGGCAGTCGAAATCGGCCTCGTCGATCGTGTGGTCGACGGGGGCCGCAGCACGTTCCTGGGGCAGGCGATCGCGCAGGCACGGCGGCTCGCCGAAGCCGCCGATTTCGACGCCGGGCTGGCAGCCAAGCGGGCGCGCCGCGCGAAAGACGAGGCGCAGCGCCCGCTCGCCGCCTACCGCGAGGAAGAGCTGGCGCACATGCGGCGCAACTTCTACGGCTTCGATCCGAGCTACCACTACGCGCGGGCGCACTTCGTCAACAAGGTGCCGCATGCGTGGACACCGTTGCACCTCGCATCGCACCGGCGCAAGCGTGACGGCGCGGTGTAGCCTGTCGCACGCCGCGTCCGACCGGAGCAGATCATGGAGCGCTTCACCATTTCGCTGTCGGAGGATCTCGCCCGCGACTTCGACACGCTGATCGCGGCGCGCGGCTACGAGAACCGCTCGGAGGCGGTTCGTGACCTGATCCGCCGCGAACTCGAAGCGCAGCGCCGCGACCGGCAACCGCATGCGCACTGCGTGGCCAACCTGTCCTACGTCTACAACCACCATGAGCGCGATCTCGCCGACCGGCTGATCGAACTGCAGCACGAGTACCACGACCTGTGTGTCTCGACGCTGCACGCGCACCTCGATCACGAGCACTGCCTCGAGAGCGTGATCCTGCGCGGCCACCTCGACGAGGTGCAGACCTTCGCCGACCGGCTGATCGCCGAGCGTGGCGTGCGGCATGGCCAGCTCAACGTCGTCACCGCCGATCTCGGCCAGAGGCACGCGCACACGCACGAGCACGGTCACGGCGAGCCGCACCGGCACCTGAAGCCGCGCGGCTAGCGCCGGTTCAGCGCCGCAGGGGGCTTTGACCGGGCGCAAGGTTGCGTAGGAAGATTGCGGCATTGTTCCTACCGCTGACCGCCTCCGGAGCGCCGCCATGCACGACCTGCCCACCGAGTGGAGTGCGCTCGCCGCGCTGGTTTTCCTTCTCGGGCTCAAGCACGGCTTCGATGCCGACCACCTCGCCGCAATCGACGGGCTGACGCGCTACAACGCGCGTCTTGGCCGGGGCCTGGCCCGCTATTGCGGTGCGCTGTTCTCGCTCGGGCACGGCGCGATCGTGGTGACGATCGCAATGGTGGTCGGTCTGGCCAGCGAGCACTGGACGGCACCGTCATGGCTGGAACTGAGCGGGGCGTGGATCTCGATCGGCTTCCTGACCCTCATCGGCATCGTCAACCTGCGCGCCGTGCTGGCCGCCGCGCCCCACGAGGTCGTGGCGCCGGTCGGCATCAAAGGGCGCTTCCTCGGCCGGCTGAACCGCGCCGGGCGTCCGGGCTCGGTGGCGCTGGTCGGCGCGCTTTTCGCACTGAGTTTCGACACGGTGTCGCAGAGCGCGCTGTTTGCGCTGACGGCGACACAGTTCGGCGGCCTGGCGCACGCGCTGGCGCTTGGCCTGTTGTTCGTCCTCGGCATGCTGGTCACCGACGGCATCAACGGCCTGTGGATTTCGCGCCTGATCGCACGTGCCGACCAGATCGCGGTGATCGCCTCGCGGGTCATGGGGCTGGCCGTTTCTGCCGTGGCGCTGCTGGTGGCTGCTTTCGGCGTTGCCCGGCTTGCGCTGCCGGCGGTCGATGCGTGGAGCGAAGGCAGCGAGACGGCGTTCGGTGCGATCGTCGTCGCGGTGATCGCGTCGAGCTACCTGGTCGCGCGCAACCTCGCGCAGCGCGACGCCGCGAGGCGCGATCTGAGGGCCTGAACGGCTCGCGCGTGCGTCGCAGGCGGTGGTCGACTGGGGAAAGTCCAGAAGCAAAACGCCGGCCAAAGACCGGCGCTCCGCTTCTGTACGGTCGCAGGTTATCCGGCGCCGAGGCAACCGCGCCCGAAGCCCGGGCCGCGTCCGCCGCCCGCTCCGGGGCCGTAGCCCTGGCCCGCGCCCGGCCCGCGCGCGAAGCGCGGCCGCATCGAGTACTCGTTGAACGCCGCCTGCTGCTCGGGGGTCAGCGTCGCGACGAGCGCCTTGCGCAGCCCGTTGACCTCTTCGGCGGCCTGCGCGTTGTGCTTCATCATCGTCACGCGGTAGTCGGCCATCGCCTCCGGGTCGCCGCGATGCGTCTGCATCTCCTGACGCAGTTGCCCCCGCGCCTGCGCCTCCGACTTGACCCTGGCCTCGTAGGCGTTCCACGCATCGATCTGGCCCGCTTGCAGCTTCAGGGCGCCCTTCAGTGCATCGAGCCGGGCCTGCACGCGCTCGGCGCGCTGCGCCGGATCCATCGGGGCGCCGCTGCGCGGCCCCATCGCGCCCATTCCGCCGCCCTGCGGCCCGGGTCCGTAGGCGAACGCCGCGCCGGCGGCCGCAATGGCGGCGACGACTGCCAGTGTGAGGATCGATTTCTTCGCTTGCATGGTTTTCTCCTTCGCGCCTGACCGGTTCAACTCCGGTCGTCGATGCCATCGTGCGGCATTTGCCGTGACGCGCGGCGCGCAGGTGTAACCCGCTGTTGCCGCGTGAGCGCCCAGTCACAGTCCGATACGAAAGCCCTCGGCGTGTCGGCGGCGCGCGACAGGGTTCCGCCGTGGCCGGTGCCTCCGACAAGGTCAACGTTCGGACAAAAAGAAGGGCTGCGAGGTGCAGCCCTGGAATCAGGCGCCGGGAGGAGGGGGTCGGCGCCGCATTGCCCTGCATCGTCTGCGGCTTCCTGCGCAGGAAGCAGCGACGACCACACCGTACCTCGGCGTCGGCGAACCTGTGCGCTGCCGGTGTAACGCGACGTTGCAGCGCGTGGCTGCTGAAACAGTTGGTCACGCACTGACGAGAGGCGATGGCTTCCCGGAGGCAGCCACGACGGCGGGCCGCCGCCCTGCCGGAGCCGGCGGCCGATCGGTCCGGCGCCGCTCCATCGACTCAATCTCTTGACGCCGCGCAGTTTCCTCCCTGACGTGTCCGGTAGATTGCCCCACTGCGTGCGCGACCGGCGTGCCGCCGGCATGCGCCTGCGATGGCCCCCGGGCCAATTTGAACAGCCAACTTTCCTGACAGGAGATTCGTCGATGAAGTCCTTTCTGATCGCCGGGCTGGCGGTGGCCAGCCTGATGTTCGGTGGCGTTGCCCATGCGTCCGAGGCCAAGGCGACCGAGGCCGGCTGCATGAAATGCCACGCGGTCGACAAGAAGAAAATGGGTCCGGGGCTCAAGGACATCGCCGCCAAGAACAAGGGCAACAAGGACTACGTTGCCGCCGCCGTGAAGAAACTGCAGTCCGGCAGTGGCCATCCCAAGTCCGCGGCCAGCGAGGCCGACCTCAAGCTGATCATGGACTGGGTGATGACGCTCTGAGCGGCCGCTGCTGCTCACCGAACGAGGCCGGCGTGTTGCCGGCCTTTTTGCTGTTACGGGATCCGTAACGTCCATGCCGCGCTGTGGCGCGGACGTCATCGCCTTTCTTGCCGCTCGGCAGTCCTTCTTCAGCGCTGCCCTCAACGCGGTGAGCCGGTTGATCCTCGTCAACCTGCAAGGCATTGGTGCGTGTCATGTTCGCGCCATCGCTTGTCGCGACAGGCGCCGGCGTCTGCGCGCGGCCACAAGTTCGTGCGAACGCCGGAAAAGTATCGGCACAACTGACGAGCTCCGATGAAACCCGCCGCCCTGCTTCGTGCGTTGCTTCTCGTCGCCGCTTTTGGCCTGTCGGGGGCAGCAAGCGCAAAAACGGCTGCCGCGCCAGCGCAAGAGGCGCCGCCGCCCGACCCGAACGAAACCTGCATGGCGTGCCACGCCGACGCCTCGGCAAAAGGCGCCGGCGGCAAGTCGATTGCGGTCGACGCGGCGATCTTCGCCAAGTCGGTGCATGGCGAGATGCAGTTCAAGTGCACCGATTGCCATGCCGACGTTTCGGCCGAGCAGTTGCCGCATGCGGAAAAGCTGCAGCCCGCGGCATGCGCCAACTGTCATGAGGACGCCGTCAAGCACTACACGACGACAGCGCACGGCAAGGCCCGCGACAAGGGCCAGGGAATGGCCGCGACCTGCCACGACTGCCACGGCAGTCACGACATCAGGCGATCGAGCGATCCGGCGTCGCGCACGAACTTCGCCAACATCGAGAAGACCTGTGGCGGCTGTCACGGCAACGACAAGTTCGTCGAGCAGGCGCATCTGCCGGGCGGCAACATCCAGGCCGCGTACCACGACAGCATCCACAACCAGTTGGTCGAGGGCAAGACTGTCTACAGCAGCGCAGCGCCGACCTGCACGTCCTGCCACGGCACGCACAACATCCAGCCCAAGTCGGAAGCCGACAGCCGCGTCGCGCGCGCACACATCCCCGACACCTGTGGTGGTTGCCACCAGCGCGAGAAGACGGTGTTCGACAAGGGCAAGCACGGTCAGATGCGGCAGGCCGGCAACGTCGCCGCGCCGGTGTGCAGCGATTGCCACGGCGCGCACTCGATCAAGCGCGCCAGCACACCGGACTGGCAGCACGCGGTGGTCGGCGCCTGCGGCAACTGTCACGACGACAAGATCACCAGCTTCCGCCACACGTATCACGGCAAGGTGACCACGCTGGGCCCGGCCCAGGTCGCCACCTGCGCCGCCTGCCATGGCGCGCACGACGTGCGGCCGGCTTCCGACCCGCTGTCGAAGGTCGCGCCCGAGAACCGGCTGGAGACCTGCCGCAACTGCCACCGGAGCGCAGGCGCGCTGCTCGTCAGCTGGGATCCGCATCCGCAGCCGGAAGACAAGGCGGACGGTCTGGTCCTGTACTACACCAACATCTTCATGAAGGCGCTGCTCGCCGGCGTGTTCCTGTTCTTCGGCCTGCACACGGTGCTATGGGCCTACCGGTCGTTCAGGAACAGGCTGCAGCACCGCCGCGGCAACGGCCACTAGGAGGCTGAACCATGCCAAGTTCCGTCAGCGTGCCAATGGACCGCATCGAGGGCACGGTGCAGGCCGTTGGCGGCCGCTATTACCGCCGCTTCGGGCTTTTCGAGCGGGTGCTGCACGGCGGCCTGATGTTCAGCTTCATCGGCTGCGCGCTCAGCGGGCTGCCGCTGCTGTTTCCCTATACCGGCTGGGCGAAGACGGTGGCTGCGCTGATGGGCGGGTTTCAGGGCGCGGGCCTGGTGCATCGCGTCTGCGCGACGGTGATGTGCACGGTACTGGTCGCCCACATCATCCAGTTCCTGTGGCGCGGCCTCGCCGCCGGCGGCCTGCTGACGGTGCTGTGGGGACCGAATTCGATGGTCCCGCAGCCGAAGGACGTCGTCGACATCTACCAGCACATGAAGTATTTCCTCGGCCTTGGGCCGCGGCCGCAGTTCGACCGCTACACGTACTGGGAGAAGTTCGACTACATGGCGGTGTTCTGGGGCATGTTCATCATCGGCGGCTCCGGGTTGATGCTGTGGTTCGCCATGCCGCTGAGTTCGATCGTGCCGGGCTGGTTCCTGAACGTCGCCACGCTCGTCCATGGCGAGGAAGCGCTGCTGGCGGTCGGCTTCATCTTCACCATCCACTTCTTCAACGGCCATCTGCGCCCGGAGAAGTTCCCGATGGACATGGTGATCTTCACCGGCCGCATTTCCGAGCACGAGCTTCAGGAGGAACGCCCGCTGGAGTACGAACGGCTGAAGCGCACCGGCCAGTTGTCCGCGGTCGAGGGGTCGCCACCGGCATCCGGCGCGGTCTTGTTCGGTCGCCTGGTCGGCGGTACGGCGCTGATGCTGGGAATCCTGACCGTTGTCCTGATCATCTTCGGTCTGCTCCTGGCTTAGGAAGCAGACCAGACAGAAGCGCAGGAAGCGAGAGGCACCGCGACGCGCTGCGCGGGCGCGCCGCCCGCGGCCGATGTCGAGCATGCGCGGTCGGACGGCATTGACTTCGCCGCGCAGGCAGCGCAGTTGAGCCCACGATCGCGCGGGGTAGTCCACCCCGTGCGATCACGGCGTCAAGCTTGGCGAGCGGCAGAGCTACTTGACCGCGGGCTGGCTGGCGTACCAGGTGGCGATGCTCTCGATCATCGCGTTGCTGTACGGAAAGCTCATGCGGTGCATGGTCGAGCTTTCACGGTCGCCGTCGTCCCGGTAGTTCCGCAAGGCCATGACGAGGTAATCCTTGTCCTGCCCTTTCATCTTCGGCGCAGCCATCGACAGGTTGGTCTCGTCGTCATGGCACCGATCGCATTTCGCCGCCAGGTCCTGCGTGGGAGTCGGCATCCGTTCAGCCGCTCTCGGCTCCTGCGCGGTGTAGAAGGCAACGATGTCGTCGACGTCCTTCTCGCTCAGCCCCGCCACGTAGCGCTGCATGCCCCAGTTCTTGCGAATCGTCCAGTAGGCCTTGGTGGCCTTGACCAGATAGTCGAAGTCCTGGCCCGCGAGGCTGGGCGTCTGCGCGTCCCTGCTGACTCCGCGGGCGCCGTGGCAGCCACCGCACGCCGTGCTGAGGGCTTCTCCGGCGGCCGGATCGCCTCGCTTGGGCGCCGCACGCTGGACCGGCTTCTGCACGGAGAAGTACAGGGCGAGGTTCTCGAGGTCCAACCGGTGCGTGTCACTCATCATCGACTGCATCGTGCCGAGGGCACGGTCACCGCGGTGGTATTCGTGAATCGCGGCCACCAGATACGCCGGCTGCTGGCCGGCCAGGCTCGGTGTGCCGGGCGTGCTGGCGTTGCCGTCCGCACCATGGCAGTTCGAACAGGCTTCCGCGAGTTTCTTGCCCTGCTCGTAAGGAGACGAGTGCTTGACGTCGGCCCCGGCGGCGGCTGCCACCGGCGGCTGGGCGGCGTAGTAGCCGGCGATGTTGCGCATATCCGCGTCGGTCATCTTCGTCGCGAGTTCGCGCAGCCCGCTGTGGTGGCGCTTGCCTTCCTTGTATTCCTTCAGTGCGGCGAGCAGATAGCGTTCGCGTTGCGCCGCGAGGTGCGGGATGCCCGGCCCCGCCCCTTTGCCGTCCAGACCGTGGCACGTCTTGCAGGAACGTTCGGCGAGGGCTTTGCCCGCATCGAGATCTGCCATCGGCGCTTTTGCCGGCGCGGGCGTGGGGGCTGCCTCCTTGCGCTCGCCGCAGCCGGCCAGGGCCAGTATCAAAGCAACGGCTAGGAAAAGACTTTTCATGGGCGTTTCCATTGATGAACGATTCAATGACCGGATCCTGTCCGATCGACTGCCTTTGTGTACACCCGTTTCTCGCCGGCGAACTTAATCGGACGCAACTTCACCTGCCTTTTCGCCGCGCGGTTCGGATTGACCCCACGCACTGTCAAGGCCTGAACGGGCGCTGCCCAAGCGGCCGGTCGATCGACCGATCGGGTGTCGTACGCGCGGCATTTTGCGACAGAAGCGACGCGCATGGCCGTGCACCCGCCGGGGTCGTTCCTTGGAACCTTGATGTCGGTCAACAGCGCCGCGTCGCGACTGGCGCAATCTGCGCCGGCACCGACGCGCCGCGGCGGACAGTAAAAGTGTGCGCATTTCACGGCGAGCCGAGCCGGCGCGCCGAAGATGCGAGGCCCGTCAGACGGCGGCCAGGCGCGCCGGTGGCGAACTAGCGGCGCCGGCCCGACTGGCGCGCATGGGACGAACGGCCGGGAGGAGGCGGAACACATCATGCCCAAGCACATCGCTCGGTTGCTCGCGATCCTCGGCGCCGCTTTGGTTCTCACGGTGATCGCAATAGCGTTTCTGGTGCCGGACTCTTTCTATCGGTTCGGTCATTACCGGGCGAATTCCGTCGTGGAGATCGCGGCGAGGGAGCCGGCGTTCCAGGGTGCGGCCTACTGCGAGGGCTGCCATGCCGAGCGCCATGCGGAGTGGTCCGGCAACAACCACAAATCGGTCGCCTGCGAAACCTGCCACGGCGCCGCCAAGGGGCACCCCGACAACGGCAAGCTGCCCATCCCCGCGGACACCGTCGCGTTGTGCACGCTGTGCCACGAGGCCATGCCCGGTCGGCCCAAGACGCAGCCGCAGGTCGTCGTTGCGACGCACGCTGGCGAGCAGCAGTGCAAGACCTGCCACAACTCGCACGCGCCGAAGATTGCCGCCGTCGCGGCCAAGGTCACCGGAGACGCGGCTGCCGGGCGAAAACTGGCCGACGCGGATTGCGCATCCTGTCACGGCGCCAAGGGGATCAGCCCGAACGACACCTGGCCGAGTCTCGCAGGACAGAACGCGGCCTATCTGGTCCGGATCATGAGCGCCTACAAGTCGGGCGCCCAGGAGGACGTGATCATGACGCCGCTGGCCAAGGCGCTCGGCGACGAGGAGATCCGCAATCTGGCCGTCTACTACGCCGGCCTGAGTTGCGTCGATCGCAGCGCAGCCGCGCCGTCGCCTGCAGACGTCGAGGCAGGCAAGGCGCTGGCGAAGAACTGTGCCGCCTGCCATGGCGAAACGGGCATCGGCACCAATCCGGCCTGGCCGAACTTCGCTGGCCAGAAAGCCGGCTACCTGGTCAACGTACTCAAAGCGTTCCGCGGCGGAATACGCAAGGACCCGACGATGGCTAGCGTCGTCCGGGGACTGAGCGATGCGGACATCAACAGCCTCGCGGCCTACTACGCGGCGCAGAGCTGCCAGCCCACGAAACGATGAGAGGCGACGCCATGAAGAATGACTCGATGCCAAGCTTCGACGCCCGCCGCAAGTTCCTGGGCAAGCTCGGCCTTGCCGTAGCCGGCTGCGCCGGCGCGGCCGTCGGCAGCGGTGCACTGGGTGCTTTTGCCCCGGCCACCGCCCGCGCGGCGGTCGGCGCGGGCGGCTCGTTCCCGACCAAGGACTACGACTGGACGAAGTACAAGTGGGCGTTTGGCGTCGACGCGTACAAGTGCATCGGCTGCCTGCGCTGCGTCGAGGCGTGCAAGACGGAGAACAGCGTTCCCGGAAATCCGCACCAGTTCCGCACGTGGGTGGAGCGTCACGTCTACCTGGAGGGCGAGAAACACGCGCGTATCGACAGCCATCAGGATCCGGTCAACATCGCCGCCTCGGGGGCGCCGGACAAGTACCGGTTCGCCAATCGTTATGCGAACGCGAAGGTGGAAAAGGCCTTCTTCGTGCCAAAGCTGTGCAATCAGTGCGAGCACCCGGCCTGTGTGCAGGTGTGCCCGGTCGGCGCGACCTACCAGACCAAGGACGGCGTCGTGCTGATCGACGAGAAGCACTGCATCGGCTGCCGTTACTGCGTGCAGGCCTGCCCCTACGGCGTGCGCTACTTCAACGAGGAAAAGGGCGTCCCGGACAAGTGCAACTGGTGCTACCACCGGATCACCAAGGGGCTGCAGCCCGCCTGCGTCGACGCCTGCCCGGTCGGCGCGCGGGTGTTCGGCAACACGCTGGAGCGGCAGAGCCCGATCAATCTGTTCATCCGCAACAACCGTGTGCAGGTGCTGCGGCCCGAGTCGGGTAATGCGCCCCGGGTCTTCTACGTTGGCATCGACAGGGAGGTCAACTAGTGGAAACGACTGGTCACTGGGCCGAGTACGTCGGCTGGGTCTTCCCGAACGAGACCGTCATCGACTGGACGGTCATGCTCGCCGTCTACCCGTACCTGACCGGGCTGGTCGCCGGCGCGTTCACGGTGTCGAGCCTGTATCAGGTGTTCGGCTTCGAGCGGCTCAAGCCGGTCGCGCACCTCGCGCTGCTGACATCGCTCAGCTGCATGCTGTTCGTGCCCCTGCCGCTGCTGCTGCACCTCGGCCAGCCGCTGCACGCCTTCAACGCGATGATCACGCCGCACATGACCTCGGCGATGGCGGTATTCGGCTTTTTCGCGACCTTTTATGTCGTGCTGCTGATGCTGGAGCTGTGGTTTGCCTACCGGCCCTACATCGTCGAGCAGGCCCAGAAGCGCACCGACCTGAAGGGCAAGATCTACAAAGTCCTGACTCTCGGTTCATACGATGTTTCCGAGCGCGCCCTCGCCGCCGACAAGAAGTGGATCTTCTGGTTGGCTGTCGCCGGCATCCCCGGTGCGCATGGGCTGCACGGATACGTCGGCTTCCTGTTCGGCTCCCTGAAGTCGCGCGAGTGGTGGTCCTCCGACCTGATGCCCGTCATCTTCCTGTTTTCCGCCATCATTTCCGGCGTATCGCTGCTGATCGTCATCTATGTCGTGTCCTGCAAGCTGCGCCGGATCCCGATTGACCTCCCGTGCCTGAAAGGGATGGCCTATACGGTATGGGCCTTCATCATGGTGGCGTTCGTGCTCGAGTGGCTCGAGTTCGCCAACATCGTCTACAAGGGCCGTGAAGGCGTTGAGACCATCATGGCGTTTGTGACCGGTCCGCTGCTGATTCCGTACTTCGTGCTGCAGTTCGGCATCGGTGCCGCGTTGCCGATGCTGTGGCTCTCCTACATGATCTGGCGCGGCACGACCGGACGCGCCCTGGTGTTCGGTGTCACGACCTCCTCGGTGCTGATCCTGTTTTCCGTGTTCATGATGCGCTGGAACGTCGTGATCGGCGGACAGCAGCTGTCCAAGACGGGCAAGGGGCTGATCTTCTACGACCTCCCGTTCTGGGGCCAGGAGGGGGCACTCGTCGCGATCGTGGTGACCCTTGCCCCGCTCATCGTGCTTCTCGGAGCCATCAGGTTTTTCCCGCCATGGGATGATCAGCACGTCACCAGTTCGCCGACGCCGGCCGGGGCGCACTAATATCCGTGGCCGGCAACGGCGGCCAGGCGTGCACGCCGCGCTTTCTTTGAGGGACGAGTAATGCAGCGAGGTTTACAAGGACTCCTTTCCGCAGGGCTCCTGCTTTGCGGGGGGCTGATGCTGGCCGGGGCAGCGCAAGCCCAAGGCAAGGCCAAGGACCCGACCACCGACATGCGGGCGGTTCTGGCCAGTCCGGCCGATATCGCCGAGGGCAGGAAGGTCGCCCAGTCGAGCTGCGCGAATTGCCACGGGATGGACGGTCACAGCACCGGGAAGAACGTGCCGCACATTGCCGGCCAGCGCCCCGGCTATCTTTACGCCGAGATGCGCGTGTATCAGGCAGGCGGTCGGCCGGACAAGTCGATGGTGGACGCGGTGAAGTTCATGAACGACGATGCGCTGTGGAAGGTGGCGGCGTACTACGGCAGCCTCGAGCCGGCGCCGCCGGTCGCCGTCGACCCCAAGGCAGCGGCGAAGGCGGCCGCGAGGGTCGATCCGGTCAGGGCCGGCAAGTCGGTCGCCGACAGCTGCGGCAGCTGCCACGGGGAGACCGGCGTCAGCAGCATGGCGGGGATGCCCAACCTGGTCGCGCTCGATCCGAAGCACTTCTACGACGCCACGATTGCCTACAAGAACGGCCAGCGCAAGCACGACATGATGAAGACGATCGCCGCCGGCATGAGCGACGCGGACCTGAAGAACGTGGCTTTGTTTTACGCGCTGCAGAAGCCGGAGAGAGCCAAGACTCCCGCGACGGGTGACGTTGCAGCGGGCGAAAGGGCCGCTGCAGCGTCCTGTTCCGGTTGCCACGGCGACAGGGGCGTCACCAGCAGCGCGACCGTGCCGAACCTCGCCGGCCAGGACGCCGAGTACTTCATCGAGGCGATGCGTGCCTACAAGAGTGGCGCTCGCAGCGACGAGACGATGAGGGGCGCGGTGGCCAAGCTTGACGACGCGACGATCAAGAATATGGCGGCCTATTACGCGAAGCAGCAGCCGATGCCGACCAAGGCGCGGGCGCCGCTGTCGACGTCCGAGTGGGTGCAGCGCTGCGACCGATGCCACGGCGTGAACGGCAATTCAACCGATCCGCACATGCCGGCGATCGCCGGACAGCGCGCCGACTATCACGAGAAGGTGCTGCACGCGTATCGCACCGGCGAGCGAAAGAGTTCGGCGATGTCGGCGATGTCCAGCGCGCTGACCGAGGCCGACGTCGAGGCACTCGCCGCATACTATGCGCGCCAGAAGCCGCGCTCCGTCATCTACGTGCCGCTGCCTTCCAAGTGAACGCGGGTCTGGCGAAACAACTTGGGAAATAGAGGATGTCTGCTGAATCATTGCACCGGTCGTACCTTCACTTCTCCGAACTTCCGACCAGCCTGCGCGTCCTGTACACGGCCGTGCTCGCCCTGATGGGCGCCGGCTACCTGTTCGCGGGCATCTACCTGTACCACAGCCACTCCGGGCGCGATGGCGATCCCAAGACGCTCTCGTACCAGGACGTCGTGATCGCCTACTCCGGCAGCGGTCAGGGGTCGAAGATGGAGGCGGCGCTGCGCGGACCGATGGCGGCAATGCTCCCCGCGGATGAGCTGAAAGGCGTGGTCGCCTGGGTGCAGGGGGGTGCCGAGCGGTCGGCATACGAAGCGGAAATCAAGGGGGTGATGGAAAAGCGCTGCGCGAGTTGCCACGACGGCAGCAACCCGCATCTTTCGAATCTCGTCGGTTTCGAGAACGTGAAGAAGACGGCCGAGCAGGACACCGGCACCGACGTCTTCACGCTGGTGCGGGTGTCGCACATTCACATGTTCGGCATGACGTTCATCTTTTTCATCATGGGCCAGATCTTCAGCCACGCGTACGTTCGGCCGGTCTGGTTCAAGTCCGTTGTCGTCGTGCTGCCGTTCGTTGCCATCGTGCTGGACGTCAGTTCCTGGTACTTCACCAAGATCTATAAGCCGTTTGCGTATGTCGTGATGCTCGGCGGGGGCATCATGGCCTTGAGCTTCACCTTCATGGGCGCTGTCTCGATGTACCAGCTCTGGTTCGGCAAGACGCCACCCGCGGTCGTTCAGCGGACCAAGGCCGGGGAGCGGCAACTCGCCGGCTTGTGAGACGAGGCGCCGGCCCCGGCGCGGGGCGGCGTAATGCAGGTCAACGCCCGGCGTTGCCGGGCGTTATTCTTCGCGTTCCCGAGATTTCCGGGCGGGAAAATGAAGCCGGCCGAGGGGTCGGCCGTCAGGATCGGTTCTCTACCGAGGAGGATCGAATGAAGTCATTTCTGATCGCGGCGGTCGCCGTCGCTTCCATGGCGCTTGCCGGCGCCGCGCAGGCCAGCGAGGCGCTGGCCAAGGAAAAGGGCTGTACCGCCTGCCACGACGTCGACAAGAAGAAAATGGGCCCGTCCCTCAAGGACATCTCCGCCAAGTACAAAGGCAAGGCCGACGCCGAGGCGATGCTCGTGACCAAGGTGGCTGAAGGCAAAGGCCACCCGAAGGTCAAGTCGAATGCGGATGAGACAAAGACGCTGGTGAAGTGGATCCTGGCGATGTAGGTTGCCGCCAGGCGACTGCAGGAAAGCCGGCGCAAGCCGGCTTTTTTGTCGCCGCGACATCCGCTCCCGGTCGATCACGCCGGCAGGGGCCGGACTCTTGATCCAGCGCAGGAAACGGTGCCGTGGCCACGGTTGCTCGCCCGGACCGCTCGCCAACCATGTAGTGTTGGAAACAATAATCATTCTTGTTTAGACGCCGATGTCGATTCAGGTTCTGGCGGCGCTGAAGCCGGCGCAGCGCGCGGTGGTCACGGCGCTCGATCTCGAATTTCCGGTGCGCGAGAAGCTCGCCGCGCTCGGCGTGCGCATCGGGCGCAGCCTTGCAGGTCGTGCGCCGCGTCGGTGCGGCCGGGCCGATGCAGGTGCGCGTCGGGCATACCGACCTGATCCTGCGGGTGGCGGACGCAAGGCGGATCACGGTCGAGCTTCTGCCGGAGGCGTCGGCGTGACCGCAACGCGTCGACCGCGGCTGCGGTTCGCACTGGTGGGCATGCCGAACACCGGCAAGTCGACCCTGTTCAATCGCCTGAGCGGTGTGCCGGCCAAGGTGGCCAACTGGCCGGGCATGACCGTCGACCTGCTGACGCGCCAGGGTGATTCTCGGCGGGCGCACGGTCGAACTGGTCGATCTGCCGGGTCTTTACTCGTTGCACGGTTTTGGCGAAGACGAGCGGCTGGTGCGCCATTTCCTGGAACAGGAAGCGGTGACGGCGCTGGTGGTCGTGATCAATGCCGTCCAGCTGGAGCGACAGCTGCCCCTGGCCTTGCAGTTGCGCTCGCTCGGGCGCCCGATCGTGCTGGTGCTGAACATGGCCGACGAAGCGCGGCGCCTCGGCATCCGCATCGACGCCGAGCGGCTGGCGGCGAGGCTCGATGCGCCGGTGCTGCTGGTCGATTCGAAGCATGGCCAAGGCATTGCGCCGTTGAAGCAGGCGCTGCAGCAAACTCGTCGCCGGCGCGAACTCGGTTGATGTGCCGGCCGCGACGTCCGCTTCGTCGGAGGCAGCGCAGCTGCGCGCCGACGATGGCTACGAAGCGCAGGCCGCTGCGCTGGCGGCCGACGCGGTCGACATTCCGCATGCCCTGCCGGCGCGGCTGACCGACCGCATCGATCGTGTGCTGCTGCACCCGCTGGCCGGCGTTCCCCTGTTCTTCCTGCTGATGCTGCTGCTGTTCGAAGTCGTCTACGGCATCGGCCTGCCGCTGCAGGACGGCATGCAGTGGCTGATCGACGAGGGCAAGGCGAACTGGCTCGCCCCTTGGCTGGCGTCGGCATCTCCGGCGCTGAAGAGCTTCGTGCTCGAAGGGCTGGTCGATGGGGTGGGCACCGTGCTGACCTTCCTGCCGGTGATCCTGGTGTTCTTCATTGCGATGGCATTGGTCGAGGACAGCGGCTATCTGGTGCGCATCGCCTTCCTGATGGACCGCTGGATGTCGCGGCTGGGCCTCGACGGGCGCGCCTTCGTCATGCAGCTGATGGGCCTCGGCTGCAACGTGCCGGCGATCATGGGCACGCGCGTGCTGCGCTCGCGCGGGTCGCGGCTGCTGTCGATGCTGGCGATTCCGTTTTCCCTGTGCTCGGCGCGGCTGCAGGTGCTGGTGTTCCTGGCCGCCGCGTTCTTCTCCCGCCAGGCCGCGCCGCTGGTGCTGGCCAGCCTGTACGCGGTGAGCTTCATCGTGGCCTTCGGCACGGCGCTCGATCTGGCGGCGCCGCTTCGCAGGCGACGAGCCCCTGCTGCTGGAACTGCCGCCCTATCGCCTGCCGACGCTGCGCGCGCTGTTCGCGCAGGGCTGGCAGTCTTCGCGACACTTCCTCGAGAACGCCGGTGTATTCATCGTTGTCGGCGTGCTGCTGATCTGGTGGCTGACCCACTATCCGTTCGATGTCGCGCCGGCCAGTCCGCAGACGCTTGCCGGCCGGCTGGCGACGTTTTCCGCGCCGCTGTTCGCGCCGATCGGCATCGACGCGATCCTGTCGGTCGCACTGCTGTTCGGCTTCGTCGCCAAGGAGATCGTGCTCGGTGGCATGGCAGTCATCTACGGCGCCGGCCAGGACGAACTCGGCCGCGTACTTGCCGAGCGGCTGACCTGGCTGCAGGCGTACAGCTTCATGCTGTTCACGCTCGTCTACACGCCGTGCCTGTCGACGGTGGCCACCATCTGGCGCGAATCGCGCAGCGCGTCCTTCACGCTGCTGGCGGTTCTCTGGCCGCTCGTCGTAGCGTGGCTGATCAGCTTTGCCTTTTACAGCGTTGCGCGCGGTCTGGTGCCTGCTTCCTGACCTGCGTGCGGCGTCCGCGGCGCGACGCAGGAAGGTGAATTCGACGCGCTGCTCCGCGCGGGCGTGAGTCCGCTCATTGCCGTTGCGCCGCGCGCCGAGCAATCTCGCGCGCCCTTTCCTGCGCCTGTTCGACGATCGCCTCGGCTTCGAGTGCGCAGCGGTTCACATGAGCGGTTGACCGCCGTCGACCGCGGGATCCCCTCAGCGCCCTCAGCAGACGGCGGCAGCCACCGATCAAACCGCCGCGGGATGGTGCCACGGCTGCCGCCACCCGACCGCCGGCCGACGGCGACTGGCGCACTGGGCAGTGCGCTGCAGTGTGCTCAACGACGTCTCAATGGCAAAGGTCGATCGCGCTGCCCGGCGCAAGGTGCGGCCACCAGTCCCGTAACGGTGGCCGTTACAGGGAGACGTGATATTACGTACACGAAGTCCGGATAAATAAGTAAGTGTTCTTAGTAATTTGAGCTAGTAATTCTGCCTAGTAATGATTCCTATGAATCACTTCTTTTGTCGCCGCTTGGTCGGTGTTTGCTCTGAGTCAAGACTGCTGCGCGGGCTTCGGCCCACGCTCGGCAGAAATCGGCTCCGGAACGATCCGCTCGGTGCGCGCCGTCGCCGCGGCGATGGTGCGTCGAAACTTCGGTCGGAAGCCGGAAGCGTGGTTTTCTTGTGTGTTGGTTTGTAGTGAGGTGAGTGCTGCGGCGGACAGGCAGTTGGCGCTGCTGTGGCGAGGTGATCCTGGGAAGAGGCCGTTAGGTCAGTGAGGAGGAACGAATGAGAAGGCCGTTGATAGCTTTGATGCTGGCCGCCCTGCTGGGACTTGGCTTGGCGGGTTGTAGTGGTGACGACGGGGCGCAAGGACCGACTGGGCCGCAGGGTCCAGCAGGCCCACCTGGACCTCCTGGCCCGGGCGCGTCGACGGCGGTTGACGTCACGACGTTGACGCCGGAGCAGCTGGCCGCGCTGCAGATCAATGGCACGGTCGACAGCGTCGCCATCGCCAGTCCGCCGGTGGTCGAATTCACGCTGCAGGATGGACAGGGCAATGCCATCGTGGGCATGACGACCTCGCAGATCCGCTTCACGATCGCCAAGCTGGATCCGGGCGAAAACGGAAGCGCCGACCACTGGGTGAACTACATCGTCACCGACAGCGCCGGCGCGCCAAGCCGCCCGAACGCGGAGCGCGATGGGACGTTCGTCGACAACGGCGACGGCTCGTACACATACACGTTCAACCGCGACATCAAGACGATCGCCGACCAGGTGGCGGCGGCGCCGGTGAACACGGACGCGCTCGGCGACCTGACGTACGACCCGAACCTGCAGCACCGCCTGGTGATCCAGATCAGCGGTTCGGTCAACGGTGCGTCGCTCGGCAACCCCGCCAACCTCGCCTACGACTGGGTGCCGGCGACCGGCGCGACGATCGCGAAGGCCGACCAGCAGAAGTACGTGGTCGACATCTCCAGTTGCAACGCCTGCCACGACAAGCTGGCGATCCACGGCGGCGGCCGGATCGACACGCAGTACTGCACGACCTGCCACACGACCCAGCGCGCCTTCGGGCGGACGGATGTCGCTTCGGCGAACTTCGCGTTCCCCGCGCTGACCGAGACGAAGGAGGTCGACCCGGTCACCGGCATCACCAGATTCCGCTACTCGCCGAACCTGTACGTGGGCGACGGCGAGGTGCTGGGCAACTTCGTTGCAACGGTGCACAAGATCCACAACGGCAACGCCCTGGTCAAGTCGAACTACAACTACGCAGGCATCGTGTTCGACCTGAAGGCCTTCTCGATGCTCGACAACGGCCAGCGCATGTGCACGGTGTGCCACGACCCGGCGGTTGCGCCGAAGGCCGGCCTCGCCTATTCGAAGCCGACGCGCGAAGCCTGCGGCGCCTGCCACGACGGCATCAACTTCGCGACCGGCACCGGCACCACGATCAACGGCAATACCGGCGGACACATCGGCCGGGCGCAGGCCGACGACTCGGCCTGCGTGCTGTGCCACTCCGCGGCGACGACGAAGGTCGACCATCGCACCGTGAACGTCACGACGCACAATCCGGAAGTCACCGACGGTCTGGTGTCGTTCAGCTACCTGATCGACTCGGCGACCGTCGATGCGTCCGGCAACGCGAAAATCGTCTTCGCGATCCAGCAGCAGACCGCGCCGAGCACGGTGAAGACGTTCGCGACCCTGCCGCTCAGTTCCAACTTCACCGGCGGCCCGAGCTTCCTGCTGCCCTTTGCGGTCGCCCAGGACGGCGTAGCGATGCCGGCCGACTACAACAACGCCGGCAGCGGCCAGGCCAACGCGCAGCCGCGCAGCGTCTCGCTGGCCAGCCTGATTTCGGGGGGCCGTGTCGTGCCCTCGACATCGAAGACGGGCTACTACGAGGCGACGATCGCCAATGCGTACCCGGCCGGCGCGATGATGCGCACGGTCGTGCTGCAGGGCTACTGGACGCAGGTTTCCCCGGCGGCGGCCCGCCACGCGATCTCGGTCGTCAAGACCGTGACCGGCGACACGGCGCGCCGCAAGGTCGTCGACGCGCGCAACTGCGCCAACTGCCACGAGTGGTTCGAAGGCCACGGCGGCAACCGCGTGATCGGCGTCGAGACGGGTACCGGCGAGCTGGTGTGCATGGCCTGCCACGTGCCGAACATGACGTCAGGCGGGCACACCTTGTCTGACGCGGTCTGGAGTGCGAAGAACGCGGCCAATTCGTGGACGGATAGCCAGCTGGCAATCCTCGGCGAGTGGGGCGTCAACATGACGCTCACGCCCGACACGGCGCTGCAATTGCCGGTCACGTCCAACAACATGAAGGACATGGTCCACGGCATCCACGCCGGGCGCGATCGGGTCAACCCGTGGCGTGACGCGCGCAACTTCAGGGACAACCTGACGTTGCTCGACTTCCGGCGGATGGACTTCCCGGGCACGCTGAACAACTGCGCGATGTGCCACGGTTCGGGCACCGGGTTCAATGCCTACAACGCGGTCCCGACCAACGCGCTGATGTCCAACCACTACTTCCGCAGTGATGCGTTCGTGTCCACGCCGACCGTGCCGCTGGCGACATCGTCCAGGGATGGCATCAACAATCAGGACTCTGTCGTGACCCCGTTCGCCGCGGCGTGCGTGAGTTGCCACGACAGCACGTCCGCCCAGGGCCACATGCAGACGAATGGCGCAAGGCTTTTCGTGCCGCGGACCCAGGCCGTTGGCGTGCAGGAGGCCTGCCAGGTCTGCCACGGGCCAGGTGCGGAGTGGGATGCCGCTGTGGTCCACAGGTAGTCCCGAAGTCCGGAGAGGGGAGTTCGCTCTCCTCTCCAGCAAGCCGCAACCCGGAGGCGTACCCTCCGGGTTGTTTTTTGTGCGGAGAGCCGAACCGATGCAGTCCCGAGCGATACGCCTGTTTGTGACGGTCGCCGCGCTGGCGCTCGCGAGCCCGTCAGCGGTGGCCGCCGCCGAGGCCGGCGCGCCGTCGAAACCCGTCGTGGCGGCACCGACCAACGCGCCGACGACGGCGGCGAAGGAAGGTGCGGCGAAGCCGAAGCCGAAGCCCGTCGACATCAACAACGCCAGCGTCGAGCAGCTGGCGAAAGTCCCCGGCCTCGACAAGGCGCACGCGATGAAGATCGTCGCGAGCCGGCCCTATCCGACGCGCGCCTGGCTCGTCACCAAGGGCATTCTGTCCGAGACGAAATACGCTGAAGTCAAGGACTACCTGGTGGCGACACCGAACACATCACCGAGGGCTCCGACCACGAAGTAGTCGTCGCGCAACCGGCCGCCGCCGGGATCCTGCGCTCGGTCAAGTTGGCCTGCGACGGCTTGAGGAAAACCGCTGTAGGCCCGCGGCTTGGGCGTGCCGCGCACCCCCGGCGTACGCGATCAAGGAAGGCGATGCGGCTGCGCTTGCGCTGAGGGCCCGGGCCCGGCCACGGACGCCGGGCCGCTTGCCTCAGTCGCGGGGCTGCCATTGACGGCGTCGGCTGCGAGCAGAGCGTGGGCTCGGCCGGGGTGCCATCAGCCCTCCCACTGCACCTACCGCGTTTTTGTAACGGCAACGGGTACATCGGGTGCAGCTTTTTTGAGGGTGCCTGTCGAGAGTTTGCGTTTGGTCAAGACCGGGACCTCCCGTTCCGCCACGCTGCCGGAAAATTGCTAAGTACATTGGCTCACGTGTACGCGCTTAGGTACTTGCGCGCCCAGCGGAGCAGCGGATAAAAGCGTGCGATGTGCGGGCAGTTTTTCTGGTGTGTAGCGCAGGCTGCCGGGCGGGATGTCATGCGACACCCGGCCGGCGGGACGATTCGGTCAGTGAGGAGGAAGTCATGAAGAGGCCGTTGATAGGTTTGGGCTTGGCCGCCATGCTGGTTTTCGGCTTGGCGGGTTGTAGCGGCGACGACGGAGCGCAGGGTCCCGCCGGTCCGGCTGGCCCCTCGGGTCCGGCAGGCCCTCCGGGACAGGATGCAACGCAGACGGTCAAGATCAGCGAACTCACGGCCGAGCAGTGGGCGAGCCTGACCATCAACGGCCAGGTGACCAAGGTCACGATCGCCAGCCCGCCAGTGGTCGAGTTCAAGCTCTCTGACCAGAACGGCAAGCCAATCGTCGGCATCGGCACGAACACCAGCACCAGCGGCGGTGTCACCTCCTACTCGAACATCCGCTTCGAACTCGCGAAACTGACGCTGGGCACGGCGGGCAGCCCGGACGAGTGGATCAGCTACATCGTGGTGGCCAACGACGGTGTAACTCCAAGCCGTCCGGATACCGACCGGAACGGCACGCTGAAGGACAACGGCAACGGCACCTACGCCTACACCTTTGCGCGTGATGTCACCAAGGTGAAGGACATCGTCGCCGCGGCGACCGTCCCGGCCGGATCGGACAAGGCCGACCTGGGTGACCTGACGTACGACGCGAGCCTGCAGCATCGCCTGATCATCCAGATCAGCGGCTCGAACGCCGGGGCGGCGCTGGAGAACGCGGTCAACGTGGTCTACGACTTCCTGCCTTCGACCGGCGCGGCGATCGCCGCCGGCCGACCTGAAGAAAGACCTGGTCGACATCAAGGCCTGCAACGGCTGCCACCAGAAGCTGGCCCTCCACGGCGGCGGACGGATCGACGTCCAGTACTGCACGACCTGCCACACGTCGCAGCGGGCGTACGGCCGGGTCAGGATCGCCTCGACCAACGGCGCCTTCCCGGCGCTGACGGAAACGAAGACCGTCAACGCGACCACCGGGATCACCAGCTACTCGTATTCGCCCGACATGTACGTCGGTGACGGCGAGGTCATGGGCCACTTCACGACCCTGATCCACAAGATCCACAACGGCGCGTCGCTGGTCAAGACCAACTACAATACGCCAACGTGGCCCTCAACAACAAGGCCTTCTCGATGCTCGACAACGGCCAGCGCATGTGCACGGTCTGCCACGACCCGGCGCTCGCCACCAAGGCCGAGTTTGCCTACAGCCAGCCGAGCAACAAGGCCTGCGGCGCCTGCCACGACGGCACCAACTTCCGCACCGGACTGGCCTTCGGCCCGAACGGCAAGGACCACGTCGGCCGCGCGCAAGCGGACGACTCCGCGTGCGTGCTGTGCCACTCCGCGGCGCAGACCAAGGTCGACCACCGCACCGTCAACCTGACGCAGCACAACCAGGCGGTCACCGACGGGCTGGTGTCGTTCTCCTACCTGATCGACTCGGCGACGGTCGACGCGACGAACAAGGTGAAGATCGTCTTCGCGATCCAGCAGCAGACGGCGCCGAGCACGACCAAGACCTTCGCGACGCTGCCGCTGAGCTCGAACTTCACCGGCGGCCCGAGCTTCCTGCTCGCCTACGCGCTGGCGCAGGACGGCATCACGACGCCGGCCGACTACAACAACCTCGGGCGCTCGCAGGCACAGCCGATCTCGGTATCGCTGGCCAGTCTGGTCGCCGGCACGTCCGGCACGCTGGTCGCCTCGGCGAGCAAGGCGGGCTACTACGAAGCGACCATCACCAGCGGCTTCCCGGCCGGCGCGAAGATGCGCTCGGTCGGCCTGCAGGGCTACTGGACGCAGGTCTCGCCGGCGGCGGCGCGGCACACGATCTCGGTCGTCAAGTCCGTGACCGGTGACACGGCGCGCCGTCAGGTGGTCGATGCCACGAAGTGCGCGAACTGCCACGAGTGGTTCGAAGGGCACGGCGGCAACCGCGTGATCGGCAAGGAAACCGGCAGCAGCGCCGAACTGATCTGCATGCAGTGCCACGTACCGGGCCTGGCGACCAGCGGCCGCCGCATTCCCGACACCGGCGCGAACAGCATGACGACGTACGCGTGGACGGCTGACGACAAGAAGGTCCTGCAGGAATGGGGCCTGATGGACACGAGCGGCCAGTTCTACAAGACGACGAACATCTCGCTCGACCTGCCCGTGGTCACCAACAACTTCAAGGAAATGATCCACGGCATCCACGCCGGCCGCGATCGCGTCGTGCCGTTCCAGGACGCGCGTGACCGGAACACGGTCAAGGTCCTGCTCGACTTCCGGCGCATGGACTTCCCGGGCGTGCTGACCAACTGCGAGGGCTGCCACAAGGCCGGAACGTACAGCGCGGTGCCGAGCACTGCCCTGGTGTCGGTGTTCGAGTCGCGCAACGACGCCTACGTCGCCAACCCGTCGCCAGCAGGTGCCGGAGCGTCGCTGGCAACGGCAAACGCGAAGGACATCGTCCAGACGCCATTCGGCGGCGCATGCGCCAGCTGCCACGACAGCTCTGACGCCAAGCTGCACATGCAGCAGAACGGCGCCAGGCTGAACATCAATCGCGAGGACGTAGGCCCGGTGGCCGAGTCGTGCAAGGTCTGCCACGGTGCAGGCGCGACGTACGACGCGGCGGCGGTCCACAAGTAGCGCTGTCGCAAGGAGGGGGAAGCTCGTCTTCCCTCCCTCGTTCCCAACCCAACCCGGAGGCGAACCCTCCGGGTTCTTTTTTGATCCGGAGTCATGCCCATGCAGTACCGATGGATTTCCGTTCCGCTGAGCGCCGTGCTGCTGATTGGTGAACCCGCCTTCGCCGCGGACGAGACCAAGTCCGCGGCGAAGCCGGCGAGCGCGACTCAGTCCAAGACTGAGTCGACGAAGGCGAGCGCACAGAGCAAGAAGCCGAAACCGGTCGAGATCAACAGCGCGAGCGCCGCGCAGCTGAAGACCGTGCCTGGCATCGGCGATGCCGATGCGCAGCGGATCATCATCAACCGTCCCTACACGACCCGCTCGCACCTGGTGACCAAGAACGTGCTGAGCTACGACGCCTACCTGGCGGTGAAGGACCACATCGTCGTCGTGCCTCCCGACCCAGCTCAAGGCCAAGAAGTGACGTGACCGTGAGCGTCCGGGCTGGCGCGTCCCGACGGTCGCCTTGTGCTCGGTCAAGTTCGTGCGCGGTGACGCCGGGACAATCAGGGGCGCTCTGCGGCCGGCGCGCGTCGTAGCCGCTTCTTCCAGCAGGCTCCTGTCGTTCGCTTCGTGGCATCGAGCGCGTGGCGAAGAGGCAACGGGTTGCTTTTTCGGGATCTTTGTTGGAGAGTGCGACCGTCGCTAAGCCGCTGGGCGGTGCGCCCTTGATCCATGCAAAGAGCGGGGTCGTCGGCGGCAAGCGGAGCGCACGGCGTTTCCAGGAAGGCGGTCAAGGAGCAAGGGAGCAGCGGATGAAGAACGTGAAGGCTTATTGGGTCGGCATGGCTGTTGTGCTGGCTACCCTGGCTGGCTGCGGCAGCGACAACGGGGGCGATACGACACCGCCGCCGTCCGGCGCCGTGGCAGAAAGGATCGCAGCGGCGGCGAGGGTTCCGGAAAACGACACCGCGACCAACTCGTCGTCGGCGTTCAAGGTGCTGCAGGACGCCGGCGTGCCCGCAGTGGTCGTCGCCAGTGCGCCGAAGGTCAACTTCACCGTGTTCTCCGATGGAGCCGTCAAGCAGGGCCTGACCTTGAGCAACATGAGTTTCGCCATCGTGAAGCTGGTGCCCGGCAGCAACGGTGACATCGACCAGTGGGTCAGCTACGTCTTCCGGACCGAAACGGCGACGCCCGGCGTGGGCCCGGGCGGCAATCCCGTGCTGGAGAGCGCCAGGCAGGCGACCACGGATCCGAAGCCGGCGGGCCAGGCCAACCAGCTCGTCTACAACAGCGACGGCTACTACACGTACACGTTCAGCACCGACATCACCGATCCGGACAAGACCGGCGGCGTCACCTTCGAGCCGAACCGCACGCATCGCATCGCGATCCAGCTGAGCTACACGAACGCGGCGGGCGAGACCGTCCGCGTCAATCCGTACTTCGACGTCACCTTCGATTCCAGCGGCAAGTCGGTGGCCGTCACGGATGCGAGCAAGACCCGCGTGATGGCCGATGTCAGCTCGTGCAACGGCTGCCACGAGAGGCTGGCGCTGCATGGCGGCGGCCGCGTCGACGTGCAGTACTGCGTGATGTGCCACAACCCCGGCACGACCGACGCCAACAGCGGCAACGTGCTGACGATGCAGACGATGGTGCACAAGATCCATGCCGGCCGCCTGCTGTACAGCCAGCTCGACGCGGGCGGCGAGCGGTACGTCATCTGGGGCTATCGCGACAGCAAGCACGACTACTCGGAAGTGGGTTTCCCGCAGGACCTGCGCAACTGCACGGTGTGCCATGACGGCGCCAACCCGAAGACCCCGCAAGGCGGCAACTGGAAGACGCGGCCGAGCAAGGAGTCGTGCCTGACCTGCCACGCCAACGGCCCCGCGTCGGACTTCTACACCGGCCACGCTGCCTTCACGGGCGCTGCCGATCCGACGACGCTGCCGAACAGCGCCTGCGCGGACTGCCACCGGGCCGGCACGGCGGTCTCCGCGGAGCGGGTGCACTTCAACCAGGTCGAGGAGCACGCCGCCAAGTACAGGATGAACATCGAGAGCGCGACCTACGACGCGGCATCGCGCAAGGTGACGGTCAAGTACTTCCTGTCCGATCCGACCCGCAACGACGCGAAGTACAACCTGGTGACCGGCGAGTGCACCGGATCCGGCGCGACCGTGTCCTGCTCGAACCAGACCCAGTTTGGCAACCTGCGCTTCTACGTCGCCTACCAGAACCTGGTCGGCCAGGCGACCACCGTGACCGAGTTCACCGCCTACAACAATGGCGGCAGTTCGGCCAACGCATTTGCCTACCGGGGCACCAACGACGGATCCAACAAGTACGCGATCGACATTGTGCTGCCGGCGGACACCGCGACTGCGGTTGCCGCGGGCACGGCACGCGTGGTCAGCATCGGTCAGGTCAAGGAGCCGGAACTGGTCGCGAAGACGACGGCGGAGCCGCGGCCAGAGGTCGTGCCGCGAACGCTGGTCAACGTCGTCGTGCAGAACACGTACCAGGACGTGGCCCTGAGCGGCGCGCTGAATCCGCGGCGCCAGGTGGTGTCCAACGAGAAGTGCAACGTCTGCCACGGCGCGCTCGGCACGACGTCCGGGTCCAACACGCTGGCCAATGCCTTCCACGGCGGCGCGCGGAACACGGTCGAGTCGTGCGCGATGTGCCACGACCCGATCCGCTCGTCGTCGACCGTGATGACCAGCGGCCTGGCGCTGCAGGAGTCGTATCAGTTCAAGCGGATGATCCACGGCATCCACGCGACCACGCGGCGGACCTTTCCGTTCACGCACGGCAACGTGGTGCAGGGGCCGTTCTCGAAGGACGGCACGCTGACCGGCGGCGGCTTCTTCCTGAATGACCAGCGGGTCACGATCAGCGGTGTTTCGACGGTGGTGATCCCTGCCGGGACCGCAGTGGCCGCGGGCGAAACCTTCGTGTCGATCGCCGAGATCGTCGATTCGGCGGCGAGGAGCGTCGGCTATACCGGCGCGCCGATCGAGCCTGCGCTGAACTACGCCGCCGAGGTGGCCTATCCGGATCTCGGCGTGAACTGCAACGCCTGCCACGTCAACGAATCGTTCAAGCGCGACCAGAGCCAGGTGGGTGCCGTCGTGTCGCTGCGCGCCACCGGCGCCGATCCGCTGGGCTACAGCGTGATCTCGCCGCGGGCGGCAACCTGCACCAGCTGCCACGACTCGTCGTTTGCGATCGGCCATGTCACGTCGTTCGGCGGCTCGGCATTCGGCACGCGGACGCTCGGCCAGGATCGGCTGGTGACGGAAACCTGCGTCGATTGCCACGCGCCGGGACTGTTCAAGGGCGTGGATATCGTCCACGGCCTGAACTAGTCCCTAGCGCGACGAGGAACGAGGGAGAGCCGTCGCCGGCTCTCCCTTTTTCTTCCGCCACGAGAGATCCGGGTTGACCGGCACGATGGCCTCGTTCAGATTCACGGCATCGACCGCGCATGTCAGGGCGGTCTGTTTTCAGGGGATTCGAATGCGATTCAGGACATTTTTGGCGGGCGTCGGCGTCGGCCTGCTTGCGCTGGTCGGACCGGCGCACGCGGCCCAGGATGCGGAGGCGTCGGAGCTCTGCCTGGCCTGTCACGAGGAGCATCAGCAGCAGATGGCGATGCACCCGCACTCGGTCGCCACGGATGCGCGGACACCCACCTGCGTCAGCTGTCACGGTGCCAGCGAGAAGCACGCCGGCGATCCCGCGGAGGTCAAACCGGACCGGCGCTTCAAGGGCAAGGATGCGCTGCGGGGCAACGATGCGAGCGCGACGTGCCTTGCCTGCCACGAGAAGGACGCCAAGCGCGCGCTCTGGGCAACCAGCGCGCACCCGGCCGCCGACGTCGGCTGCACGTCGTGCCACAAGGTCCACGTCAACCACGACCCGACGCGCGCCAAGTCGACCCAGCCCGCGGTCTGCTACGCGTGCCACTCGGCGCCGCGCGCGCAAGTGAACCTGCCGTCGCGGCATCCGGTGGCGGAAGGCAAGATGACCTGCTCCGATTGCCACGCGGTGCACGGTTCGGCGGGTCCGAAGCTCGCCAAGCGCGACAGCGTCAACGACACCTGCTACCTGTGCCACGCCGAGAAGCGCGGTCCGTTCGTGCACCAGCACCAGCCGGTCACCGAGGACTGCGCCTCCTGCCACAACCCGCACGGCAGCTCGATCGCCGCGATGCTCAAGGCACGTTCGCCCATTCTTTGCCAGCAGTGCCACACGCCGCATGTGGCGG
Source organism: uncultured beta proteobacterium (assembly GCA_963847675.1). Lineage (GTDB taxonomy): Bacteria > Pseudomonadota > Gammaproteobacteria > Burkholderiales > Burkholderiaceae_F > JADJWR01. The sequence goes on along the minus strand of CAWKAP010000002.1, from coordinate 163,750 downwards.
GCGGCGTCGGCGCCCTCGGCGGCCAGCCTGGCGTGTTCCCGCCGCCGGTTTCCGGCCAGTTCCAGTCCGAGGTCACGGCGACTTCGAGCGGCAAGAACACCGTCAACATGTGGCAGGGGCGCAGTTGCCTGAACTGCCACACCCAGGTTCACGGCTCGAACAATCCTGCGTCCGGTGCGCCGCTAGGCAACCCCACGCCGCAGTTCATGTTCCGTTGAAGGATCGGAGTGCAGCCATGAAGATCCCCGTCCGGCATCCCGTCCTGCAGCCGACCGCGCTCGCCATTGCGTTGATGGCGGCCTTCGGCCCTTTGCATGCGCAGACCAGCGAGGCGAAACCTGCGGAGGAAAAGACGAGCGAGGCGCAGGCCTCGGTCACCGTCGGCGGCGCCTGGGTCAGCGGCGACAGCGCCGATCGTGCCTTCTTCGGCCAGTACAACGGACTGCGCGACCAGAGCTATTACGGCCTGCTCGACTTCGACTACAGCCGCCGCGACAAGGCGAGCGGTACGTCGACCGGGCTGCTCGGCACCAACCTCGGGCTGCAGACGCGCGAACTGAACTTCTACTGGCAGCGGCAGGGCGACTGGAAGTTCACCGCCGACTACGGCGAACTCGTGCGCCGCGAGCCCTACACGGTCAACACCGGCCTGGTCGGCGCGGGTTCGACGGCGCCTCAGGTGCTGCACCTCGGCGGTGGCACTGGCAGCGGATCGGATCTCGACCTGCACACCAAGCGGCAGGGCTTCGGCCTCGGATTCGCCAAGTGGTTCGGACCGACGCTCGAGTTCCAGGCCAGCCTGAAGAGCGAGAACAAGGACGGATCAAGGATCTTCGGCATCGGGATGAACTGCCCTTCGACGGTCGCGGTCACCTGTGGCCCGACCACCGGGATCAACACCGGTTCGGCCGTACTGCTGCTGCCGGAGCCGATCAACTCGAACCACAGCCAGATCGAAGCGCGGCTGAACTACGCCGGCGAGAAGCTCCGCGTCAGCGGCGGTTACTACGGCTCGTTCTTCAACAACTCCAATGGCGCGCTGACGCCGATCATTCCCGGCAGCCTGAACAATCCGCTCGGCACGCCGCTGCCGCTGAGCAACGGCCTGCAGAGCATCCTCAGCAACCCGGTGGCGCTGCCGCCGGACAACCAGGCGCACTCGTTCGACGTCGCCGGCAACTATGCCTTCACGCCGACCACCCGCGCCAACTTCAAGCTGGCCTATTCGCTGGCCAGGCAGGATCAGGACTTCGCGGGCGCCGGCCTGGTCGGCGCGCCGGCCGGCGTCTCCAGTCTCGACGGCCAGGTCAACACCACGCTGGCGCAGCTCGGCCTCGTGTCGCGCCCGCTGAAGGGACTGACGCTGCTCGCCGAGGGGCGCTACGAGGACCGCAACGACAAGACGCCGATCGCGCTTTACAACATCGAGGGTGCGGCGACCTACACCAACCGCGACTACTCTCTGCAGAGAATCCGCGGCAAGCTGCAGGCAACGTACCAGTTCACGCCCGCCTACCAGGGCACGGTCGGCGTCGACTACGAGTCGATCGACCGTGCCGGATTCACGCCGACCAGCGCCGTTTCCGGCGTCAGCGCATTGCGCGAGGACACCGACGAGACGAGCTTCCGCATCGAACTGCGGCGCCGGATGACCGAAACGTTCAGCGGCGAGATCAAGTTCATCAGCAGCGACCGCGAGGGCTCGAACTGGCTGCGCCCGAACAGCGGACGCGGCGTGACCGAAATCGGCGACCCGGCCACCGGCTTCGACAGCACGGCCATCTTCTCGCCGACGCTGGCCGACCGCCGGCGCGACCAGGTGAAGGTGCTGGCCACCTGGACCCCGACCGATGCGCTGCTGCTGCAGTTCAGCGCCGCAGGCGGCAAGGACAGGTTCTCGGCGCCGAGCGAGTACGCGGTGCGTGACAGCCGGATGGACCTGTACAGCATCGACGTCAACTACGCGCTGTCGGATGCCTGGAACGTCAACGGCTTCGCGTCGTACGGCAACCAGAAGCTCAACCAGGCGCGTCCGGCGGGCGCGGTCCTCGCGTTCGACAACACCAACACGACGATCGGCGCCGGCACGTCGGGCCGGATCAGCGAGACGATCGAAGTCGGCGGCTCGCTTGCATTCATCGACGACAAGAACGTTTACGAGCAGACGCTCGATCCGCTGGCCAATCCGAGCAGCGGCGCGCTGCTGGCCGCGACCGGCGGCCTGCCGGACATCCGCTTCAAGCAGGCGGAGTTCAGGTTGTTCGGCAAGTACATGCTGGCCAAGAACTCGACGCTGCGGCTCGACGCGCTGTACCAGCGCACGAAGTACAACGACTGGGGCTACGAGTACAACGGCGTGCCGTTCGCCTTCGGAGACAACACGACCGCGTCGATACAGCAGGAACAGAACGTCACGTACATCGGCGTGAGCTACATCTACGCCTGGCGGTGACGCCGGGCGGCCGCGCCGTCCGACGAGGATGTTCTCATCCGGCGTGTAACGCAAGGGGTTACTCCGCGGGGCGGCCGGCATGCTGCAGCGGTCGGGTATCGGCAAAGTCTTGTCTGGCATCAAGAGCCGGGCTGCTCAACTGCGAGACCCTTGGGCGATTCGAAGCGCAACGATCGCAGGCACAGGCAAGGCGGGCGGTAGCGCGTTCTGACCGCTGCTCGGACGAGCAGGCAAGGGGCGAGTGCCGCGGTTGCGCGCGCGGTGATCGTCGGCACCATCGGCGGCCGCCGCTGCAGATTTCGCAGGGGAGAGGACAGAGCCGCGAGACCATTTCGCGGCTCTTTTTTTGTCCGTCGTGCCACCCCTGTTACCCTTGCGCGCCGTGCGCGTCCGCACAGGACCAGATCCGGTCCGCGCACGGCGGCTTGGCAGCCCTTGACCCCGCTTGAAGCGATGCTGGAAACGATCGACCTCGAGTGCACCCGTGGTGAACGGCAGTTGTTCACCGGACTGGCATTGCGTGTCGGGGCCGGCGTGTGCCTGCACGTGGCCGGCGAGAACGGTGCCGGCAAGACCAGCCTGTTGCGCATCCTGTGCGGCCTGCTGTCGGCCACCGCGGGCAACGTGCTCTGGGAGGGGCAGGACATCCGCAAGCTGCGCGAGGACTACTGGCATCTGCTGGCCTACGTCGGCCACCTGAACGGCGTCAAGGACGATCTGACGGCGCTTGAAAACGTGCGCTTCGCGGCAGCGCTTGCCGGGCATCCGACCGAGGAGGCCGGTGCACGGCACGCGCTCGGTGCGGTGGGCCTGGCGGGATTCGAGGCGTCGCAGGCGCGTTTTCTTTCGCAGGGACAGCGTCGGCGTATCGGCCTGGCCCGACTGTTCCTTGCGCGCGAGGCGAAACTGTGGATCCTCGACGAGCCGTTCACCGCGCTCGACGTGCGCGGCGTGGCAGCCCTGTCGACACTGATCGGCGAGCAGCTCGACCGAGGCAGCATCGTCGTGCTGACCACGCATCAGGACGTACCGTTGCCGGGCCGCGTGGAGCGGCTCGATCTGCACGCCGCGAGGGTGCCGGGATGAGCGCGCCGAGTCCCGGGCGCGAACCCTCGGCGCGCATCGACAAGGTGACCGGATAGGCGCGAGATGCTGACCGGAACCTTTGCTGCCGTTGTCCGCCGTGACCTGCTGCTGGCGGCGCGCCAGCGTGCCGACGTCGCCAACACGCTGCTGTTCTTCGTCGTCGTGGTGACGATGGTGCCGCTGGGCGTTGGCCCGGAGATCAACACCTTGCGCACGATCGCGCCGGGCGTGGTCTGGGTGGCGGCACTGCTGGCCTCGATCCTGTCGCTGAACCGCCTTTTCGCCAGCGACTACACGGACGGCACGCTCGAGCAGATGCTTCTGTCGGGCGAGCCGCTGCCGGTGATCGTGCTGGCCAAGGTGCTGGCCCACTGGCTGACCACCGGCCTGCCCATCACGCTGATGGCGGTGCTGCTCGGCGTGATGTTCGACCTGCCTGGAGACGCGATCGCGGTGCTGGTTGCGTCACTGGTGCTGGGAACGCCCGCACTGTCGCTGATCGGCGCGGTCGGCGCCGCGCTGACCCTCGGCTTGCGCGGTGGCGGCGTGCTGATCACGCTGCTGGTGCTGCCTCTGTACGTGCCTGTGCTGATCTTCGGCGCCGGCGCGGTCGAGGCGATCGCCGGCGGCCTGGCGCCGCGCGGGCAGATGCTCGTTCTCGCCGCCCTGTCCATTGGGGCGACCGTACTTGCGCCGTGGGCAATCAGCGCGGCGCTGCGGATTTCTTTGGAATAATCGCGGTCTTACGTCCGTTTGCGGGGGCGCAGGCCCGGCGCCCCCGGGATTTCCCGAGCCGTCGCTCCTTGCGGCAAGACAAACCCAGCCGCAGTTTCATTCATACACTGCCCGCCGACATGTCCAGCGTCACCGCCAGCTCCGGTTTCAGCCTGTTCCGCTATGCGGCGCCGAACGTGTTCTATCCGCTCGCCGGGCGAATGGTGCCGCTTTTCGCGCTGCTTGCGGTGGTGCTGACCGTAATCGGGCTGTACATCGGCTTCTTCCTGGCGCCGACCGACGCGCAGCAGGGCGATTCGTACCGCATCATCTTCATCCACGTGCCTGCCGCGTGGATGGCCATGTTCCTGTACGTGGTGATGGCGTTCTGGGCCGCCATCGGCCTGGCCTTCAATACGCGGCTGTCGTCGATGATGGCGCAGGCCATTGCGCCGACCGGTGCGCTGATGGCGTTCATCTCGTTGTGGACCGGCGCACTTTGGGGTCGGCCGACGTGGGGCGCCTACTGGGTGTGGGACGCGCGGCTGACCAGTACGCTGATCCTGCTGTTCCTGTATCTCGGCTTCATCGCGCTGCAGGCGGCGATCGACGACAAGCGGCGCGCGGACAAGGCCGGCGCCGTGCTGGCGCTGGTCGGCGTGATCAACGTGCCGATCATCTATTTCTCGGTCAAGTGGTGGAACACGCTGCACCAGGGCGCATCGGTGCGCCCCGGGGGTTCGTCGATGGCCGACATCATGCTCACCGGCATGGTGGTGATGGTTTTCGCCTTCTGGATGTACGCGATCGCGGCGGTGCTCGCGCGGCTGCGTTCGATCATCCTCGAACGCGAGCGGCGTGCGCAGTGGGTGCTCGACGCGCGCGAGCAGGGCAGGCTCTGAGGAACAAAACGATGCAGTGGGGTTCGATCGAAAATTTCCTGGCGATGGGCGGATATGGCTTCTTCGTCTGGGGCTCATACGCCGTGACGCTGGTCATTTTTGTCGCCGAGATCTGGGCGCTGCGCAACCGCCGCCGCGCCGCGCTCGGGCAGATACCGCGTCCATCGAACGCAGGGAGGTCGGCATGAAATCACGCCACAAGCGGCTGGCATTGATCGTCGGCGGGCTGGCGGCGCTGGGCGTGGCCTCGGCGCTGATCCTGTCGGCATTCCAGGAGAACCTCGTCTTCTTCTTCTCGCCTTCGGACGTGGTGGCGGAGAAGGCGCCGCGCGACCGGTCCTTCCGCGTCGGCGGCCTGGTCGAGGAAGGCAGCGTCAAGCGCGACGGCGTGCTGGTCAGCTTCAAGGTCACCGACACCGCGCAGACGATACCGGTCGTCTACCAGGGCATCCTGCCGGACCTGTTCCGCGAAGGCAAAGGCGTCGTCGCGCAGGGCAAGCTCGGCGCCGACGGCGTGTTTCGCGCCAGCGAGGTGCTGGCCAAGCACGACGAGAACTACATGCCGCCCGAAGCGTCGCACGCCGTCGAGCAGGCGCAGAAGGCCGGCAAGACGCTGCAGATGCCGGCCGGAAAGTAGCGTTGAAACAGGACCTTCGGCGCCTGACGCCCCCTCTTCTTCTGCCGAGGCCGAGAGCGCGCATGGCGCCACGGCCTTTCACGCTTCGCATTTCCCATTTCACATGAGCCGCCATGATTCCTGAACTCGGTCATTTCGCGCTGATCCTCGCCATGCTGCTGGCGCTCGCCCAGGGCACGCTGCCGATCATCGGCGCGCACAAGGGCGTGACCGAATGGATGGCGCTGGCCCGGCCGGCCGCGCAGGCGCAGTTCGCCTTCGTGCTGTTCGCCTGGATCTGTCTGGTGATGTCGTTCGTCGCCGACGACTTCTCGGTCATCAACGTCGCGCAGAACGGCAACACGCTGCTGCCGCTGCAGTACAAGATCGCCGCCTCGTGGGGTTCGCACGAGGGCTCGCTGCTGCTCTGGGTGCTGATGCTGTCGGGCTGGGGCGTGGCGGTGGCGGCATTCTCGCGCCACCTGCCGCAGGAGATGGTGGCGCGCGTACTCGGCGTGATGGGCCTCGTCGCAGTGGGTTTCATCCTGTTCATGCTCACCACGTCCGACCCGTTCGATCGGCTGTTTCCGGCCGCCGCCGAGGGACGCGACCTGAACCCGCTGCTGCAGGACCCGGGCATGGTTTTCCACCCGCCGCTGCTGTACATGGGCTACGTCGGCTTCTCGGTGGCGTTCGCGTTTTCGATTGCCGCGTTGCTCGGCGGCAAGCTCGATGCCGCCTGGGCGCGCTGGTCGCGTCCGTGGACCACGGTGGCGTGGTGCTTCCTGACACTTGGAATCATGCTGGGCTCGTGGTGGGCGTACTACGAACTCGGGTGGGGCGGCTGGTGGTTCTGGGATCCGGTCGAGAACGCTTCGTTCATGCCGTGGCTGGTCGGGACCGCGCTGATCCACTCGCTGGCAGTGACCGAGAAGCGTGGCACCTTCAAGGCGTGGACCGTGCTGCTGGCCATCTTCGCCTTTTCGCTGTCGCTGCTCGGCACCTTCCTCGTGCGCTCGGGCGTGCTGACCTCGGTGCACGCGTTTGCCACCGACCCGGCGCGCGGCGTTTTCATCCTCGCCTTCCTGGTGGTGGTGATCGGCGCGTCGCTGGCGCTGTTCGCGTGGCGCGCGCCGCGCGTGGGCCTCGGCGGCAGCTTCGAGGCGGTGTCGCGTGAGTCGATGCTGCTGGGCAACAACGTGATGCTGGCGGCGGCCTGCGGCACCGTGCTGCTCGGCACGCTGTACCCGCTGTTCCTCGACGCGCTCGGTCTGGGCAAGATCTCGGTCGGCCCGCCGTACTTCGACCGGGTGTTCGTGCCGGTGATGGCGCCGCTGGTGTTCCTGATGGGCGTGGGGCCGATCGCGCGCTGGAAAAAGGCCGAGCTGCCCGACCTGTGGGCGCGTCTGAAGTGGGCGCTGATGATTTCGCTGGTGCTTGGCCTCGTGCTGCCTTTCGCCGGCAACATCGAGGACGGCATCCCGTGGTCGCCGATGGCCGCGTTCGGCTACTGGATGGCGGCCTGGATCGTGCTCACCTCGATCGTGCAGATCCGTGCGCAGATCCGTCATGCATCGGGCGGCTTGCTGTCCAGGCTCGCCGCGCAGCCGCGCGGCTGGTGGGGCATGACGCTGGCCCACCTGGGGGTGGCGGTGTTCATCGTCGGCGTGACCTCGGTGCGCGGCTATGAAGTCGAGCGCGACGTGAAGATGTCGCCGGGCGACACGGTCAGCGTGCACGGCTATACGTTCCGCTTCGACAGCGTGGGCGAGCGGCGCGGGCCGAACTTCAACGCCGCGCGCGGCACGGTGACGCTGCTGAAAGACGGCAAGCCGATCGACGTGCTGCATCCCGAGAAGCGCGTCTACTTCGCGCAGTCGCAGATGCCGATGACCGAGGCGTCGATCCGCACCGGCATCACCGGCGACGTGTACGTCTCGCTCGGCGAGGCGGTCGAGCCCGCCGGCAGCTGGACGGTGCGCGTGTACTACAAGCCGTTCGTGACCTGGATCTGGGGCGGCTGCGTGCTGATGGCCTTCGGCGGGTTCATGGCCGCCTCCGACCGCCGCTACCGCACGCTGGCCCGACGCGAGCAGACCGCCGCCGTCGGCCGCCGCCAGCCGGCGGCCGCCTGACCGCGCGCGATGGCTGACGAAAAACGATGAAGCGCGTCGCCTTCTTCCTCGTGCCGCTGCTCGGCTTCATGGTGCTGGCGGCGTTCCTGCTGCGCGGCCTGTGGCTCAATCCGCGCGAGGTGCCCTCGCCGCTGATCGGCAAGCCGGCCCCGGTATTCGAGAAGGCGAAGCTCGCCTCGCCCAACGAAATGTTCGGCAGCAAGGACATGGCCGGGCAGGTCTGGATCCTGAACGTGTGGGCGTCGTGGTGCACGCCGTGCCGGGTCGAGCATCCGCTGATGAACGAACTGGCGTCGCGGAAGCTCGTGCCGATCATCGGCATGAACTACAAGGACAATCCCGATGCGGCGCGCCGGTGGCTGGCTGATCTCGGCGACCCGTACACCACGACGTTCATGGACTTCGACGGCAAGCTCGGCATCGACTTCGGCGTGTACGGCGTGCCCGAGACCTTCGTGATCGACAAGCAGGGGGTCATTCGCTACAAGCACATCGGCCCCGTCACGCCCGAGGCGATGACGAAGAAGATCGTGCCGCTGGTGCAGGAGTTGCAGAAGTCATGAGAAATCTGTTGATCGCCTGCGGACTCGCGCTCGCCGTCGTGGCGATGCCGGCGGCTGCCGACGAAGCGTTGCCGACGCTCAACGATCCGGTCGTTGCCAAGCGCGAGGTCGAACTCGCCAAGCAGTTGCGCTGCCTCGTGTGCCAGAACGAGACGATCGCCGATTCGCGCGCCGGCCTTGCGCAGGACCTGCGTCAGAAGCTGCGTGAGCAAATGGCCGCGGGCAAGAGCGACGCGGAGATCATCGCTTTCATGACCGAACGATATGGCGACTTCGTCCTGTACCGGCCGCCGCTGAAAGCCACCACGGTGCTGCTGTGGGCCGGGCCGTTCCTGCTGCTGGCCATCGGCGCGCTGATCGCCTGGCGCGTCATTCGCCTGCGGGCGAGAACGGCTGCGCCCGCGCCGCTGTCAGCGGCCGATCGCGAGCGCGCCGAGCGGCTGCTGCGCGGCGAAGGGGATGGATCATGACCGCGTTCGTCGTCACCGCGGCGATCATGGTCGTCATCGGCCTGGCCTGGGTGATGCCGCCGCTGCTGCGCGGCGGTGCGCGGGCCCGTGTCGATCGCACGGCGGTCAATCTCGGCATCCTCAAGGACCAGCTGGCGGAACTGGAAGCGGAGCGCGCGCGGGGCGCGATCGCCGAGGAGCAGTACGCCGCGACCAAGGCCGACCTGCAACAGCGCGTTCTCGACGAAACGCAAGCGGAACCTGCCGCCGAAGCGCTGCAGCCGAGCCGGCTCGGCAAGCTGACGGCGGCTTTCGTCGTCATCGCCGTGCCGCTCGTCGCTGCGCTGTCGTATGCGCGATTCGGCGATCCCACGGCCTTCAATCCGCTGGCGCGCCAGGGCCCGGAGGCCGCGCACCAGTTCAGCAAGGACGACCTGAGCAACATGACGGAGCGGCTCGCCGAGCGGCTGAAGAACGAGCCGGACAACGCCAACGGCTGGTCGACGCTGGCGCGCACCTACTACTCGATGGGCCGCTTTGCCGACGCCGCCGCCGCCTTCGAGAAACTGGTCGAACTGGTGCCCGACGATGCGTCGCTGCTGGCCGACTATGCCGACGCGCTGGCGATGACGCAGGGGCGCAAGATCGCCGGCAAGCCGAGGGAACTGATCGACCGCGCGCTGAAGATCGATCCGCTGCAATGGAAGGCGCTGGCGATGGCCGGCACCGACGCATTCGACCGCAGCGACTACAAGAGCGCCGTCGAACTCTGGGAAAAGCTCCACCAGTCGCTTCCCGCCGATGCGCCGATGAAGCAGCAGCTGGTCGGCAGCATCAACGAGGCACGTTCGCGCGCCGGGATGCCGCAGATGGCTGCGGCGACCACGCCTGCTCCCGCGATCACGCCGGCCCCGGCTGCGCCGACCCCGGCTGCGCCGAAGTCGGCGGCGACTCCTGCGGCGACCGCGGGCGCGGCTCAGGCGCGCGTGGCCGGGACGGTCTCGCTCAGCGCCGATCTGCGCGCCAAGGTCGCCCCCGAAGACAGCGTGATCATCTTCGCGCGCGCCGCCGAAGGGCCGCGCATGCCGCTGGCGATGTTGCGCGTGCCGGTGAAGGATCTGCCGAAGTCGTTCGCCCTCGACGACTCGATGGCGGTGGCCCCCGATTTCAGGCTGTCGAACTTTCCCGAGGTGGTCGTCGTTGCGCGGGTTTCGAAGTCGGGCAGCCCGATGCCGCAGAAGGGCGACTTCGAAGGGCTGTCCAAGCCGGTCAAGCTCGGCCGCGGCGACGTCGCAGTCACCATCGACACCGAGCTGCGTTGAGGCGTCGAAGCAACGCCGGGCATCCCGCCTCGTAACGGATGCCGTAACAAAGCGCCTCTCTCGAAAGAGGTAGGCTCGCTGCGGCGTTGACTCGGGTCAACCAAGCCGGCCTGCTCCCCTTGCTACCTTGACCGTCGAACGCTGGCGCGCTCTGCCGCGACAGCATCCGGCGTTTGCAAGGAGTCGACAAAGGGGAGTCACGATGTTGCGTTTTTCCGATCTGATCCTGCGTGCATCTGCTGCGCTGGCGGCGGCCGTTTTCTTCAGCATGGCCGCGGCGCCAGCCTCGGCGCAGGCGCCGGCGAAGAAGCCGGCAACCGTGAAGTTCGACGCCACGGCCTGCCTCGGCTGCCATTCGCCGATCAAGGCGTTCCACGACGAGGGCAAGCACAAGGGCGTGGCCTGCTCGTCGTGCCACAACGGACTCGACAAGCACCTGAACGACGCGAAGGCGCGGCCGGTCACCGTGACCGACCCGGCGGCCTGTGGCGCCTGCCACAGGCCGCAGTTCGAATCGATGTACCAGATGAACTGGGAGAAAACGGCGCGCAAGGAAAAGTCGCAGGCCACCGGCCCGTCGCCGAACCCGGCCTTCGACAAACTGATGATGCCGCACGGCTTCACCAAGGAGCACAACGAGCCGCGCTCGCACGCCTTCGCGCTGTACGACCAGGTGGTGGTCGACCGCGCCTTCGGCGGCCGCTTCCAGAACAAGGAAGGCTGGCGCTTCCTGACGCAACCGGGCGGCAACTTCAAGGTCTGGGATCTGCTCGAGGATCAGTATCCGGGTGAACCGCACAAGGCGTTCAAGCCGGGCACCGCGGCCGCCGCCAATCCGGTGTGCATGTCGTGCAAGACGCAGGACCACATCCTCGACTGGGCCTACATGGGCGACCCGGCGCCGGGCACCAAGTGGAGCCGCACGTCGAAGGTCAACGAGTTCGTCAAGGACGTGAATCACTCGCTGAACTGCTTCTTCTGCCACGACCCGCACTCGGCCAAGCCGCGCGTGGTCCGCGACGGCCTGATCCAGGCCCTGACGCGGCCGGAGAAGGACACGCTGTGGCACCGCGACGCACGCGCGGCCAAGATCGACGTCAAGGACCTCGGCCTGCGCGGCTACACGCGCAAGATCGCCACGCTGTCGCGCTACGACATGAACCTGCAGTGCGGCCAGTGCCACGTCGAGTACAACTGCAATCCCGGCACCGATCCGGCCACCGGCAAGCCGATCGGCATGACCGACCAGCGCACCAACCACTTTCCGTTCAAGCCGGTCGACGAAATCGGCAAGCACTATCTCGACCTGAACTTCGGCGACTTCAAGCACGGCATTACCGGCGCGCTGCTGTGGAAGGGCCAGCATCCGGACGTCGAGGTCTACTACGGATCGAAGCACCAGCAGGCCGGCGTCGAGTGCTCGCAGTGCCACATGCCGAAGGTCAAGGACAAGAAGACCGGCAAGACCTATACGTCGCACTGGCAGACCAGTCCGAAGCACTACATCCAGGAAACCTGCCTGACCTGCCACAGCGAGTGGACGAAGCAGCAGGCCGTCTACGCCATCGACTCGCTGAAGAACCGCTTCGAGGGCAAGAAGCGCAAGGCCGAGTTCTGGCTGACGCGAATGATCGACAAGTTCGAGGAGGCGAAGGGCCTCGGCGTCGACGACGCGGTGCTCAACCAGGCGCGCGCCAAGCACTACGACGCGCACATCAACTGGGAATGGTGGACCGCGGCCAACGGCGCGCACTTCCACAACCCCGACCAGGCCACGGCGTCGCTGAACAAGTCGATGGCGATCTCGCAGGAGGGCATCAAGCTGCTCGACGAGGCGATGGCTGCCAAGCGCAAGGCAGGCACCGTCGCGGCGGCTCCGGCGCCGGAGAAGAAGTGAGGCGAGGCGCCGCGATCACGCGGCATGGGGCGCGCGCAGGATGACGGCCTTCGTCGCTGCTGCGGCGTTGCTGACGCTGTTCGCCATCGGCGCGGTGCTGCTTCGGGCCGCGGCTGCAGCGCCGCACCAGCGCGAAGGTCTCGCAGGCGGGGACCAACGCCGCAGTGCTGCGCCAGCAGCTGGCGGAACTCGAACGGGAGCGAGACCTCGGCCTGCTCGACGATGCGGAGTACGTGCGCCTGTGCGACGACCTGCGGCGCCGCCTGCTGGGTGAATCGGACGCGCCTGTGAGTCGTCAGGCACCCGGCGCCGCGCTGCCGCGCCGCGCTCTGTTCATCGTCGCCGCGGCGCTTCCGCTCGCGGCGACGCTGCTCTACCAGCAGTTCGGCCATCCGCAACTGCTCGGAGCTTCAGTCGTGGCTCCGCTCGCCGCGTCGGCCGATGCAACAAACCGGAACGGCGACGAATCGCTGCGGCGGCTCGAGGCGCATCTGGCCGCGGCGCCGGATGACGCGCGCGCCTGGGTGATGCTCGCGCGTGCGCGGATGCAGCAGGACCAGTTCGCGGCGGCGGCGGCTGCCTACCAGCGCGCGCTCGATGCATCGGCGAAGGTCGCCCGCGATCCACTGGTCTGGTGCGAATACGCGGATGCGCTCGGCATGGCGCAGGGCGGACGTCTCGCAGGCCAGCCGCGCGAGCTGATCGAAAAAGCGCTGGCGCTCGACGCGGCGCATCCGCGCGCGCTGGAGATGGCGGGCAGCGCGGCCTACGAGGCGGGCGATTTCCGCGCGGCGGCGCGCTTCTGGCGGCAACTGCTGGCCCAGCTGGCCGCCGAGTCGAGCGAGCACGGGCAGCTGGTCGCGGCAATCGCCCGCGCCGAGCAGCGCGCGAAGTTCAGCCTGCCGGCCTCCTGACGTCGGCCCGGCTTCGCTGCGTCGGGGCCGGCGGCCGCTTCGCGAGAGCTCCAATCGCCTCGACGTTTCCCCGCTTGACGCTGCGCAGATTCGATTGTGCGAAGCTGCGGTCTGATGCACGCGTGACCTGGGATCGAGGGAGAAGAAGATGGCTCGCCTGGATGCCGACGTAATCGTCGTCGGCGCGGGATTGTCAGGGCTGGCGGCGGCCTTCAGGCTGGCGCAGCAGGGCGTCCGTGTCCTGGTCGTCGAGTCCGCGGCGCGGGCCGGCGGCGTAATCGCGTCGGTGCGACGTGACGGCGCGCTGTACGAGAAAGGGCCGAACAGCGGACTCGATACCACGCCGCTGATCAACGAACTGCTCGCGGCGGCAGGCATCTCGGACGAGCGGGTCGACGCCAGCGCAGCAGCGGCCAAGCGCTACATCCTGCGCGACAGCACGCTGTCGGCGCTGCCTACTTCGCCGGGTGCGTTCCTGACCTCGACACTGTTTTCATGGCGAGCCAAGCTGGCGCTGGCGCGCGAGCCCTTCATCGCGCCATCCTCCCCAGATTCCGAAGAAACGGTGGCCGGCTTCGTGCGGCGCCGCCTGGGCAGCGAGTTCCTCGATTACGCGATCGAGCCGTTCGTGGCCGGCATCTACGCGGGTGACCCGGAAGAACTGTCCGTACCGGCTGCTTTTCCGCGCCTGTTTGCGCTCGAACAGAATTACGGCAGCCTGATCCGCGGGCAGATCCGCGGCGCGCGCGAACGAAGGAAGAGCGCCGAGAAGGCCAAGAACGCTGCGGTCAGCTTCTCCTTCCGCGAAGGAATGCAGACGCTGACCGACGCGCTCGCCCGCGACCTGCGCATCGATTACGGCGTGCGCGCCGCCGGGCTGCGCCGCGAATCCCGGAGGGCGGTTCGTCCTCGAATGCGAGCGCGGCGGCGAGCACTTCGAACTGCACGCCAGATCGATCGTGCTGGCGGTGCCGGCCTATGCTGCGGCGCCGATCGTCAGCCGCATCGCACCGGAGGCGGCGGCCGCGCTCGACAAGATCGTCTATCCACCGGTCGCCACGGTGGCCAGTTGCTACCGGCGTGCCGATGTCGCTCATCCGCTCGACGGCTTCGGCTTCCTCGCGCCGCGCAAGGAGTCGCCGCCGATCCTCGGCTGCCTGTTCTCCAGCTCGATGTTCGACGGCCGCGCCGCCTCGTCGACGGTGCTGCTGACCACCTTCGTCGGCGGCGTGCGCAGCGCGCCGCTCGCGTTGAGGACCGAGGACGAACTGGCCGCCGACGTCACGTCGGCGCTGCAGGGCTACCTTGGCGCGCAGCAGCCCCTGTGGCAGGTCGTGACGCGCTGGCCACGCGCGATTCCGCAATACACGCTAGGGCATCTGCAGCGCATCGCGGCAGTCGAGCGCGCCGAGGCGGCAGCGCCGGGCCTGCGCTTCTGCTGCAACTGGCGTGGCGGCGTATCGGTGGCCGACTGCATCAAGTCGGCGTACGCCAGTGTCGAGGCCGTGCAGCAGTTCCTGCGCGAGGCGCCGACGCCGGCCGCGGGCGTGGCTTGATCGTCGTCAACGACGTGGCCCTCGGCATTGCGCGACAGTGACACACGGGCACCCCGCGAGGAGCGAGGATCAGCGATGCGCCACGAAATCCCGAATGTTTCTCGAGCGACTCTGGCGGCCGTGCTGGCGCTGCTCGCCGGTCCACTCTGGGCGCAGGCGGGACCGATACGCGACGAAGTCTGCCTGAGCTGCCACGCCGAGCCGAGTCCGCGGTTTCACAGCCAGCCGTCGCACAAGAAGCTCGGCTGCGCGCTGTGTCACGTCGGCGGCGCCGAGCACGTCGCCGACACCCGCACGCGCCCCAGGCTCGGCGGCGACGAGAAGCTGTGCGCGAGCTGCCACGAGGCGAAGAAGAAGCACGGCAGCGCCAACTGAACGGATCGGGTCAGTTCTCGCGCAGCGACCGCCGGTACTGGATCGCCTCGGCGACGTGCGCGCTGGCCAGCTGATCGGCACCGTCGAGATCGGCGATCGTCCGCGCCACTTTCAGCACGCGGTGATAGGTGCGCGCCGACCAGCCGAGGCGGTGGCTGGCGGTCTGCAGCAGCTGCCGGACTGCGCCTTCGGGCCGGCACAGGCGATCGATATCGGCGCCGGTGAGCGCGCTGTTGGCACAGCCTTGCCGATCCGTGGCGCGGCCGTGGGCGCGCGACACACGCTGCGCGACGGTTGCCGAGGACTCGCCGGCCGGAAGGTCGAGCAGTTCCTGGTCGGTCAGCGTCGGCACCTCGACGCGCATGTCGATCCGGTCGAGCAATGGTCCGCTGATGCGGTCCTGGTACCTGGCGATCAGCGTCGGCGTGCAACTGCAGGCGCGCGTGCGGTGGCCGAAGTAGCCGCAGGGACACGGGTTCATCGCGGCGATCAGCTGGAAACGGGCCGGAAAGTCGACCTGGTGTGCGGCGCGCGAGATCGTGACGCGGCCCGATTCGAGCGGCTCGCGCAGTGCCTCGAGCACGTGGCGGTCGAACTCCGGCAGCTCGTCGAGGAACAGCACGCCACGATGCGCGAGCGAAATCTCGCCCGGCCTGGGGACACCGCCACCGCCGACCAGCGCCGCGGCACTGGCCGAGTGGTGCGGGGAACGGAAAACGCGCCTCGCCCAGCGTTGCGGCGCAAACTGACCGGCCAGCGAAAGGACAGCGGCTGATTCGAGCGCTTCCTCGGAGGTCATCGGCGGCAGGATCCCGGGCAGCCGCTGAGCGAGCATCGACTTGCCCGTGCCGGGAGGCCCCACCATCAACAGGCTGTGGCTGCCGGCAGCGGCGATTTCCAGCGCGCGCTTGGCGGTCTGCTGACCTTTCACTTCCGCGATGTCGGCGCAGGCCACCGGCGCGGTGGGCACGGCAGACCGATGCTCGGCCAGCTGCAACGCGCCGTCATCGCCAGAGTCCGCCGCCAGATGCGCGACCACCTGCAGCAGGTCTCGCGCGGCAAAGATCGGCACGGTGCCGACCAGTGCGGCCTCGTCGGCGCTTTCCTTCGGCAGCACGAAGCCGTGTCGCCCTGCCGATTTGGCGCTCCTCGAAACCGCATAGGCCATCGCCAGCGCGCCGCGCACGGGGCGCAGTTCCCCGGAAAGCGACAGTTCGCCGGCGAACTCGTAGCGCGCGAGCGCGCGAGCGTCGATCTGGCCGCTGGCGGCGAGGATGCCGAGTGCGATCGGCAAGTCGAAGCGGCCCGATTCCTTGGGCAGTTCGGCGGGCGCCAGGTTGACCGTGATCCGCCGCGAGGGAAACTCGAATCGGCAGTTCTGCAAAGCGGCGCGCACGCGTTCGCGTGCTTCCTTCACTTCGGTATCGGGCAGGCCGACCAGCGTGAAGGAGGGCAGGCCGTTGGCCAGATGCACTTCGACCGTTACCTCCGGCGCGATCATTCCCGCAAGGGCGCGGCTGTGGACGACTGCCAGGGTCATCGGATCGTGGTTGCTCGGCGGGCGCGCGATTGGCGGCGCGGTTCGTGTTCGAGAAGTCCGCTGTGGATGCCCGGGATCAGCGTATCGCCGACCGTGCCGCATGTGTCCACGCCCCGCCGTGCATATCGGACGGCTAAAAGGGCGCCTTTTCCATTGACAGTCCGGGAGGCACGGCGCTCCGTTCGGCGGCGTCGACGAGAGGTCGCGCACAAGCGCGGCGCCGTTTGCGACAATCGTGGCCATTCAATCAGGGTCAGACGGTCGCGTGTGGTTCGTACTTCTCATCGGGTTGCTGGCGGTCCTGGTCGCGGCGCTCCTGTGGCGCCATAACCAGGACCGGGCGCGCACGGAACGCGCGCGCGACGTGCGTCGTGCGCGCACCGACCAGATGCTCGCCCGTGTTCTGCTCGGCGAAGACCGGGCCGAACGCCACACGATCGGCGGTGCGCCGACCGGCATGTGGCCCGAGCCGGCCGCGACGCCCGCCGAGCCGGCCACGAGACCGAATCCCATGACGCAGCCCGTCGACATCGACATCCTGCTCGGCGACGAACCGACGACCATCGCCGAGCAGGCGCGGCAGCAGCTGGGTCGTCCGACCACGCTGCTTTCCGGGCTGTCCGGTGAGTCGACGCTGCCGCGCCCGCAGGTCACCGCAGCGTCGTCACCGTTGTCATTGCTCGACGGCAGGATCGAAGTGCCGCTCGACGCGCTGGTCGTCTCCTGGTTTTCGGCGCGTGGCTACGTGATGAAGCCGGCGCCGAACTCGGCGCAGCCGATCAGCCTGCTGATGACCCATCGCGAGGATCGCGACCGAAGCTACGCTTTCTTCTTCGATCGCGGCCGCTTGCACGCGCAGCGCGCGGCGGCCCTGCTCGAGAAGGCGCACGCCCTGGGCATGAACAGGCTGCTGGTGGCTGCCGAACACGGCGCCGACACAGCGGTCAGTTCGGCCAGGCTGCGCGATGTGCTGGTGATGGACTGGGTCGCGATCGATCGCGAGATGAAGAAGATCGACTTCCGCATCGCGGCGAAGATCATTGCCATCGCCAAGACCCGGCGCGGTTTCCTCGGCCTTGCATGAGGGCCGGAAGAACGCGAGAGGCGAGCCCCGCTGCAGGATCTTGCTCGCCCCTGAGGATGGTGCGGCGGGCGAACACGTGCATCGCGCTTCAGCCATCCGGCGGATCGTGAGGCGTGGAGCCCGGAAACGATAATCAGCGGGCAGGGGTGAGCCCGGCCTGGGGTGCCCGGCGTCTCCCGCCGCAACTGGTTGCTTTCAGTCTTCCGTCATGACCTTGCTTGTCGTCGCCCTGCTCGTCATCGCCGCATCCCTGGCGGGGTGGGTGATGTACCGCGCGGCTCGACTGCGTCGCGAGGCCGAAAGCCGTGAGGCGAGGGTGCTCGAGGCGCTGTTTGCGGCGCGCCACTCGGCCAACGGAGGCGCGACGATCGACGTCGACAAGGTCTTCGGCGGCGCACCGGCGGCGGCTGCGCCGACGAGCGCCGATGAGGTGCTGCGGGCAGCCGGGCTTGGACCCGAACTGATTGCGCTGGTCGGCAAGCAGAAGTCATCCGCGCCCGTGGTGCCCGATCCGGACGAAGCGAAGGAGTCAACCCAGCCAGGCGCGACGGATCATGGTGGCGATACCGCGACCGCCGGCACCGAGGCAGCGGGTCATGAACGCGACGCACGGGGAGCGGGAGCAGCGTCGGTTCCGGTGCGCGACCTGGTGCAGGTGTTCTATGAAGCGAGGGGCTTTCGCGCCGCGCCCGCCGATTCCTCGGCGCGCCCGGTCGAACTCGTGCTGACGCACAAGTCCGATGCGCGGCGTTCCTACGCGTTTGCGCCGATCGACGGCCCGCTGACCGAGACGGATCTTCGTTCGATCGTCGCAACCGCGCGCCGCATCGACCAGTTGCGGGTGCTGATCGCCGTCGAAGGCACGCTCGCGCCGGAACTTGGCACGTCCTCTTCCGCGCACGGGGTTCGCGCGTTCGATCGCGCGGCGATCGATGCGCAACTGGCGCGTGTCGATGCCGCGACGGCGGAGAAGCTCCGCGCCGCGGCCGCACGCCGCGCCGCTCGACGCATGCAAGTCGCCTAGCCCGGACGCGGTCCGGGCGCGCGCCGCCCGGTCAGCCCTGCCGGGAAGACTCGAGCTCGCCGAGCCGGCGCTCGAGTTCCTGCAGCTTCTCGCGCGTGCGCGCCAGCACGCGAACCTGCGTGTCGAACTCGTCGCGCGTGACCAGTTCAAGCTGGGCGAACTGCTGCGATAGCAGCGCCTTCAGGTTGCGTTGCAGGTCAGCCGCGGGCGTCCCCTCGATCAGGGAAGCCAGACGCTGCTGCAGCTCGTCCAGGAAAGCGGTCTTTTCCATCAGGGCACCTGGCAAAACGGATCCGGAGCGCAGCTCCGGCGGACAGGGCGAAGTCTAGCGCCGCCCCTGTTCCGGCTCTGCCGCACAGCCGTGGTGCGCGCGCTCCTTGCCTTGTGGGTTAATGCACCAATCAAGTGCAGATCGGGGCTCCACCAGTGCGATTGCGGCGATCACGGCGGCTGGCACGGGTGTTGCAGTACATCAACCCGTGTTCCACGACTGCCCAACCGATCCGATCCGAAAAGGAATGCACTTATGAAGACCCTCCTTCGCTCGTCGCTCCTGTGTGCCGCTGCGGCATTGCCGCTTGCGGCCCAGGCGCAGGGCACCATGGCCGCCTCCGACTGGACGGTCAGCGGAAACATCGGCCTGTTCAGCGATTACCGCTTCCGCGGCATGACGCAGACCGACTACGGTCCGGCGCTCCAGGGCGGCTTCGACATCGGCCACAGCTCGGGTTTCTACATCGGCAACTGGAACTCCAATGTCGAGCAGAAGCTTTACAACGGCGCCAGCCTGGAGATGGACTTCTACGGCGGCTTCAAGGGCGCGGTCGGCGACTTCAGCTACGACCTCGGCGCCATCTACTACTACTACCCGAAGACGGGTGCCGACGGCGCGACCAAGATCGACAACACCGAGATCTACATCGGCGGCGGCTGGGGACCGTTGAGTGCCAAGTACTTCTGGGCCGTGTCCGATTTCTTCGGCGTTCCGGACACCAAGAACTCGTATTACGTCGACGTGAGCGGGAGCTTCCCGCTCGCCAACGGCTTCGGCATCAACGCTCACGTCGGCTACCAGAAGGTCAAGGGCCTTTCCGGCGGGTCGATCGACAGCAATACCGACTACAAGATCGGCGTGACCTACGACCTCAGTGGCTGGGTGTTCGGCCTGGCCTACATCGGAAACAGCGAGAAGGAATTCGCCTTCACGGGCAACTCGCTCTATGAAGCTGCCGCAGGCCTGCGGGCCTCGCCGGAAGGCGCGGGCAAGTCGAGCGTCGTGGTCAGCGTCAGCAAGTCGTTCTGAAGCCAAGTCATGTACCAGCGGCCGCTCCGCGCGCGGGGCGGCAAATTCAAACAGAGGAAGACATGAAACTGATCACCGCAATCATCAAGCCCTTCAAGCTTGACGAGGTGCGCGAGGCGTTGTCCGCCGTTGGCGTGCAGGGCGTCACCGTCACCGAGGTCAAGGGCTTTGGCCGCCAGAAGGGACATACCGAGTTGTACCGCGGCGCCGAGTACGTCGTCGATTTTCTGCCGAAGGTGAAGATCGAGGCGGCGGTGGCCGACGAGATCGTCGAGCGCGCCATCGAGGCGATCCAGAGTTCCGCCCGCACCGGCAAGATCGGCGACGGCAAGATCTTCGTCTACGACCTGCAGCAGGTCATGCGTATCCGAACCGGCGAAACCGGTAACGAAGCGCTCTAACAGGCATAGGGGAGAAACCAATGAAAGCAATGATCACCGCGGCGCTGCTTGCCGTGTCGCTGGCCGTGGGCAGCCTGCCGGCGACTGCTTCGGCGCAGGCCGCACCGACTGCCGAGGTCAAGAAGGACGAGGTCGTCATCGCGCAGGCGACGCCGACGGAAACGGCGCCGGCGGCGGCCGAGGTCGCCAAGCCGGAAGAGAAGAAGGAGGAGCCGAAGGTCACCGTCGACAAGGGCGACATCACCTGGATGATGGTGGCGACCGTGCTCGTCGTGGCGATGGTCGTGCCGGGGCTGGCGCTCTTTTACGGTGGGCTGGTGCGCGCCAAGAACATGCTCAGCGTGCTGATGCAGGTGATGGTGGTTTTCTCGCTGATCGTCGTCCTGTGGTTCGTGTACGGCTACAGCCTGGCGTTCACGGGCACCAACGCCTTCTTCGGCGGCTTCGAGAAACTGTTGCTCTCCGGCGTCAAGGTCGATTCGCTGGCCGACACGTTCACCGCGAACGTCAAGATTCCCGAATACATCTTCGTCGCCTTCCAGTCGACCTTCGCCGGCATCACCTGCGCGCTGATCGTGGGCGCCTTTGCGGAGCGGATCAAGTTCTCCGCCGTGCTGCTGTTCTCGGTGATCTGGTTCACCTTTGCCTACGCGCCGATCGCGCACATGGTGTGGTGGGCCGACGGCTACCTGTTCAAGCTCGGCGCGCTGGACTTCGCGGGCGGCACCGTGGTTCACATCAATGCCGGCGTGGCGGGACTGGTCGGCGCTTACGTGCTCGGCAAGCGGATCGGTTTCGGCCGCGAAGCCATGCCGCCGCACAGCCTGCCGCTGACGATGGTCGGCGCGTCGCTGCTCTGGGTGGGCTGGTTCGGCTTCAACGCGGGCTCCAATCTCGAAGCCAACGCAACCACCACGCTGGTCCTGCTGAACACGCTGCTGGCGACCGCCGCCGCGGTGCTGTCGTGGACCTTCACCGAGTGGAGCGTCAAGGGCAAGCCGTCGATGCTCGGCGCGGCCTCCGGTGCGGTGGCGGGCCTGGTGGCCATCACGCCGGCATGCGGCAGCGTCGGGCCCGGCGGCTCGATCGTCATCGGCCTGCTGGCGGGCGTGATCTGCGTCTGGGGCGTGACCGGACTGAAGAAGATGCTGGGTGCCGATGATTCGCTCGATGTGTTCGGCGTGCATGGCGTCGGCGGCATCCTCGGTGCGATCCTCACCGGCGTGTTCGCCTCGCCGGCGCTGGGCGGCGTCGGCGCCGACGACTTCTCGATCGGCGCACAGGTCACCAAGCAGGCCATCGCGGTCGGCGTGACGATCATCTGGACCGCGGTCGTGGCGTTCATCGCCTACAAGCTGGTCGACATGACCATCGGTCTGCGCGTGGCGGAAGAGGAGGAGCGCGAGGGCCTCGACACCACTTACCACGGCGAGTCAGCCTATCGCGTCTGATCAGGCCGGCGGCTGACGCCTCGCCTGTACGTCTGCTGGCAGAGCACGACGGCCGCGCCGGTTCTCCGGTGCGGCCGTCGTGTTTCCGCCCTCTCTCGTTGGCACGGTGCTTGCATTGATGTGGCTGTGTCTCCCTAACTCGCCGGTTTTGCGTTCTTTCGCGACGCAAGTGCACCAAGGCGATTTCGGGCGCCCCTTTCCGGGGCGCCCTTTTCTTTTTTGCGGTGCGATCAGCGCCGGTGCGTTGGCTAGAATGACTCGCGTATGAGTTCGCGGGGTCCGACCAGCGTGACCCCGCTCGCCGAGGTTGCCGTGCGAATCGTTGCCAGTCATTCGGGGCCCGTGGTTGTGGAGGCCGGGCGAGCCCGCCTGGCCCGCAGCGCGGCGCCCATCGCGGGCTGACAGGGCGGACCGGCGATGTCACAGGGATTGTCGCTGCTGTTCGTCGTCGATCCGTTGCCGATGTTGAAGGCCTATAAGGATTCGACGGTGGCGATGATGCGCGCCGCGGCGATCCGCGGGCACGACATCTGGGCCTGTACGGCGGACGAGATGCGGTGGCGCGAAGGGCGCGTTACGGCGCGGGCGCAGCGGCTGCAGCTGCTGCCGGCCGGCGACAAGGCTGCGCCCTGGTACGTGGAGCTCGATGCGGGCGCGCGCGCGCTCGCCGGCTTCGACGCCGTGCTGATGCGCAAGGACCCGCCGTTCGACACCGAGTACCTGTATGCCACGCACCTGCTGTCGGCGGCGCAGCGCGACGGCGCTGCGGTGTTCAACGATCCGCGTGCATTGCGCGACCACAACGAGAAATTTGCGATCACCGAGTTCGCTGATTTCACGGTGCCGACGCTGGTGACGCGCGAGATCGAGGCGCTGCGCGAGTTTCATCGCGACCTCGGCGAGGTGGTCGTCAAGCCGCTCGACGGCATGGGCGGCACGGGGATCTTCGTGCTGCAGCAGCACGAGCCGAACCTGAACGCGATCCTTGAAACCGTGACCCACAACGGCGCGCGCACGGTCATGGCGCAGCGCTACATCCCCGAAATCCGCAACGGCGACAAGCGCGTGCTGCTGATCGGCGGCGCGCCGGTTCCCTTCGCGCTGGCGCGCATCCCCAAGCCCGGCGAGACGCGCGGCAACCTTGCCGTTGGCGGCATCGCGCGGGCGCAGCCGCTGACGGATTCAGACCGCGCGATCGCGGAGGGCATCGGCGCCACGCTCGCCGCGCGCGGCCTGCTGCTGGTCGGGATGGACGTGATCGGCGACTACCTCACCGAAATCAACGTCACCAGCCCGACCTGCTTCGTCGAGATCGAGCAGCAGGCCGGCTTCGACGTCGCCGGAATGTTCGTCGACGCGCTGGAAAAGGCGGTCAGCCGATGAGCGCGCCGCTGTCGCCCCTGCCTTCGGCGCCGCCGAGCGGCGCCTTCGTGGCCGTTGTCCTGCGCGCGCCCGCCCGGCCGCCCGAAGGGCGCGCGCCAAACTGTCTTGCCGGCGAAAGTGCACGTGCATCGCGAAGCGATGCGTACACTTTCGCCGCCTGAGTTGTGGTCGGCATCCTCCTGATCGCCCACGCCCCCTTGGCCAGCGCGCTGGCCACTGCCGCGGCGCATGTCTACGCCTGCGCTCCCGACCGGGCGAGCGAGCAGTTGCGATCGTTCGACCTGCTGCCCGACTCGGACACGGACGCCAACCTGGCGCTGGCGCGTTCTCTGCTGCGGGATGTCGATACGGGCAGCGGCGTGCTGGTGCTGACCGACGCCTTCGGCGCGTCGCCGGGCAATGTCGCCACGCAACTGGCCGAGCCGGGGCGGGTGGCGGTGATTGCCGGCGTCAATTTGCCGATGCTGTTGCGCGCGCTGTGCTACCGCGACGGGTCGCTCGCCGAAACCGCAGAAAAGGCGCTCGCCGGCGGCGCGCAGGGCGTGATGCAGGTGGCCTCGACTGCGGTGCAGCATCAAGGCGCCCGGCCGGCGCAGGGCGATGATCAAGCGCGACTTCATCATCAGCAATAAGCTTGGCCTGCACGCGCGGCCATCGGCGCAACTGACCCAGACGGCGTCTCGCTTTGCTGCCGAAGTTCACATCTCGCGCAACGGCCGGCGGGTGAACGCCAAGTCGATCATGGGCGTGATGATGCTGGCGGCCGGGCAGGGATCGAGTGTCACGGTCGAGGCGGAAGGCGAGGACGCCGAGCAGGCGCTGCAGGCGATCGGCCAGTTGATCGCCGACCGCTTCGGCGAGGACTAGGAAGAGGGGGGCGCGTCGCAGCAGGCGCTGGCGGCGGGCGGAGCGGATGAGCAGCGAACTGACAGGCGTCGGCATCGTTTCGGGCACCAGTCCGAGCATCGCCATCGGCCGCGCCCACCTGCTGGCGCCTTCCGAACTCGAGACGCGCCACTATTCGATCGAACGCAAGGACGTGCTGCACGAAGTGGCGCGTCTGAACAACGCGTTCTCGCTGGTCCGCGCCGAGATCGATGAGCTGGCCACGCACGTCGCGCCCGACGCGCCCGGCGAGGTGCGTGCCTTTCTCGACCTGCACCGGATGATCCTGGACGACCCGCTGCTCTGCGACGAGCCGCGCGACCTGGTGCGCAACCGGCTCATCAACGCCGAATGGGCGCTGACGATCCAGCTCGAGCAGGTGTGCAAGCAGTTCGAGGCGATCGACGACGAATACTTCCGCAGCCGCACGCAGGACGTCCGCCAGGTGGTCGAGCGCGTGATGAAGGCGCTGATCAGCGGCCGCAACAGCACCGTGGCGCTGCCGCCGAAGCCGGCCGACGGCGAACGGCTGATCCTGATCGCCCGCGATCTGGCGCCAACCGACATGCTGCACCTGAAGGAGCGTGCCGAGGTCGACGTGGCCGGATTCGTCACCGAACTGGGTGGCCGCACCTCGCACACCGCGATCATGGCGCGCAGCCTCGGGCTGCCGGCGGTGCTTGGCGTGTCCAACGCGCGCGAGGCGGTGGCCGAGGGCGACCTCGTCGTCCTCGACGCGGAGACCGGCCATCTGCGCATCCGGCCGGAGCCGACCGACCTCACCCTGTACCGGCAGCGACTGCGCGCGCAGGTCGAGAGCCGCGTCGCGCTGCGCAAGCTCAAGGGCCGGTTGCCGCGCACCAAGGACGGCATTGCGGTCGACCTGATGGCCAACATCGAGCTGCCCGAGGATGCGCGCGACGCGCTCGACGCCGGGGC
Source organism: uncultured beta proteobacterium (assembly GCA_963847675.1). GTDB lineage: Bacteria > Pseudomonadota > Gammaproteobacteria > Burkholderiales > Burkholderiaceae_F > JADJWR01. Next base: position 138,759 of record CAWKAP010000002.1, on the reverse strand, counting down.
CGACGGCATCGGCCTGTTCCGCACCGAGTTCCTGTTCATGAACCGCGACCAGCTGCCCGACGAGGACGAGCAGTACGAGGCCTACGCCAAGGTTGCGCGGGCGATGAAGGGCAAGCCGGTGGTGATCCGCACGCTCGACATCGGCGCCGACAAGGTGCTCACCGACAAGGCCCGGCGCGGCCTCGGCATCGGTGCCGGCGCGCCGACCGTCGAATCGAACCCCGCGCTCGGGCTGCGCGCGATCCGCTACTGCCTGGCCTACCCGGAGCTTTTCCTGACCCAGCTGCGCGCGATCCTGCGGGCCTCCAGCGTGGGCACGGTGCGCATCCTCGTGCCGATGCTGGCGCACGTGCACGAAGTCGAGCAGACGCTATCGTTCGTCGCCCGGGCCCGCGAGCAGCTGAAGGAGCGCAAGGTCAAGTACGACGCGCGCGTGCCGGTCGGCGGCATGATCGAGGTGCCGGCCGCAGCGCTGTCGCTGCCGGCGTTCGTGCGCCGGCTCAAGTTCCTCTCGCTCGGCACCAACGACCTGATCCAGTACACGCTGGCGATCGACCGCGCCGACTCGAGCGTCGCCCACCTGTATGACCACCTGCACCCCGCGGTCCTGCACCTGGTGGCGCGCACGATCCGCGTCGGCGCTCGCGCGCGCACGCCGGTGGCGGTGTGCGGCGAGATGGCCGGCGAGGTCGACCTGACCGAGCTGCTGCTCGGCATGGGCCTGCGCCAGTTCTCGATGCATCCGTCGCAGGTACTGTCGGTCAAGGAACGGCTGTTCACGCTGTCGACCAAGACCGCGGCCAAGCTTGCGGCGCGCGTGTTGCGCGCCGACGATCCGGTCGAGATCAGGAAGATGATCGAGCGCGCGGTGACGCGAACCTCCGGGTAGTCATTGGCCGGTTGCCGTTGTCTCCGCCTTCTGCGGCGGCGCCAATCGACTCTGTTATGCAGGCGCGAACGCCCCGCAAGCGGGGCGTTCGCGCTCGGCCGGCGGCGCGGCGAGACGCCGCGTATGGCAGATCCTAGTCGTCCGACTCGCGGCTGCGGCTGCCGCTGCTGCTGCCGAGTTCGTGCACCTTGCGCACGTCTTTGTCCTTGCCCGGGCCGTGGCAACTCGCGCACTGCTCTTTCACCGTCGTGCCGATCTTGTCCTGGGTCGTGGCAAACGACGCGCCGCCGGTCCTGATCATGTGCCTGCGGACCTCGCTGTTGTCGTGACAGGCGGAGCAGGCCGCTGCGATGGGCGTGATCTTCAGGTCATTGGCGGGGTTCACGTCGATCGTGCGGACCTTTCCTTTCTCGACCTGGTAGGTGCTCTGCGTCCTGATGGTCGTTCCCAGCACCTCGGACTTCAGCGGCAGTTCGAACGAACCCTTGCCGTTGACCTCGACGTGGCATTTCAGGCAGCTCTTCCGGAGTTCTGCCGGAAAGCGCACGTGGCTGAAGTCGTTGACCGAACTGTTGAATCCGATGACGACGTACGGCGTCTTCCTGAAGCCGCCGGCATGGATCGAGTGCACCAGGGTCGTGAAGGCGATCGGCGTTTCCGGTCCGCCGATGCGCGGATCCAGGGGCTCGAGGTATCGATACGGAACGTCGGTCTGGTTCGGGTTGTGGCAGACGACGCACAGATCCAGGTTCTCGTTGCGGTTGGCACCGTGCAGAGCAAGCCGCGGAACCACCGTGTCGCCGTGCTTGCGGTCGTCATGGCAGCCCTTGCACTTGGCGATGTCGACGATCTGCCGCCTCTGATTGGAAGTCAACGCAGAATTCGATGTCGCGAATCTGAAGTCCACGGTCGCGCTCCTGACCGGGATGTTCAGATAAGGCGTCGTGGCCGGACAGTTGAGTGTCGGCACCAGGCCACTGTCATTGCATACGAGCCGGCCCTCGATCGCGATCCTCCCTGTCGAAACGGTCGCCGGAACCGGCGTGACGACCTTGTCCAGGTAGTAGCTCTTGTCGAGAAACTGCGCATCGACGCCTGGGCAGTCGCTTGCACTCGTGCAGGGCTGTGCACCGGTCGGGCTCTGCAGGCCACGTACCTGCACCGGCAGCGCGGCACCGGCGCCGAGGGCGGCGGTCACGGTTGGCGGGAGGGTGGCACCGGCGCTGCCTGTGTTGGTGAATTCCTTGCCCGCCCAACCTACGTCCAACGTGAGATTCGCGGGGGCGGTCTGGAACGGGGGCGCGCTCTTGATGTCCCAGTGGACGCCTCCCGCGTCCGGGTTGCTGACCGAGAAGATCGCTCGCACCTTCCAGGTGCCCGGCGACACTGCGGCGACAGTGACATTGCGAATGTTGTATTCGAAGTACTTCGTCTGCTCCCAGGCGAGCGGCGTCTGGCCGTATGCGGCGGAAGCCAACGTGGCCAGCGCGCCCAACAGCGCGCACCGTGCCAGTCCGCGTATTGCTGTCATTGTTTTCATGGACTCTCCCTCAGGCTTCGAAGACAGCGGGTTGCGTGCAGTCGGTCAGTTCATCACGCCTTGGTCCCGGTTGCGGCGAGCCAGGTGCGCGCGGCTCGCTGACGGAAGAGGGCGGAGGAAGTCGCATGCCGAATGCGCGATCCGGATCTGTCGTCGCCATCATCGATCGAGAGCAAGTGTTTGAGGTCATCGGTTAGCGTGATCAGGCGGCATCCTGACGTCGTAGCGCTCGCCTGGCCGGTGTCATCCGCTAGGGCAACCGGATGGCATCCCGTCCGCTTAGCGGGCGTGCGATCGCGGCGAACGATGCCGCTCATGCACGACTTCACATTTCATGCTTCTTGTCTGCCGCGGCGCGGACGTCGATACGGGGCCGAACAGCTATCTCGAGCACCTGCGCGTGGCGCTGATGATCTCCGGCGACGTGCGCCGCGGCTCGTGGTCGGCATTCACCGACCTCATCTGTCTGCACTTCGACTCGGAGTCGAGCAAGGTCCGCAACGTCGACTTCCCGAACCTGCCGGGAGAGCGCGTCAGCGCGGCACTCGATGCCGGCACCGGCCAGGTCTCGGCCGGCACCAGCCGCTGGGACGCCATCGTCGGCGTGCGCGGGCGCGCGCGCCTCGGAGCGAGCAGCTGGTCGGTGCGCTACTACGCGGATGTCGGCGCCGGATCGTCACAGCTCACCTGGCAGGCGCTGGTGGGGGTCGGGTACGCTTTCGGCTGGGGTGACCTGGTTCTTGCCTACCGTCATCTTGCCTGCGACGAGGGCGATGAAAAGCTGCTGCAGAACTTTCGCTTCAGCGGCCCGGCGGTCGGGGCGACGTTCCGCTTCTAGCGTCGCAGGAGGTCATGCGGCGCGCCGCTGAAAGCCTCTGTCTGCCGCACGCGGCGCACGGGACGTGGCGGCCATCGAACCAACGGCGTCGGTTTGGCGCCAAGAGTCGAAAGGAGACTCGGGAATGAAGCGCGACATTCGTCCGGACTTCTTCAGGCGCGGCCTGGCCATTTTTCTGGCCGCCGCCGGCATGGCGCTGTCTGCGCCCGAAGCCGTAGCGCAGGTTCCCGGCAAGACGTCTGCCGCCGAGCTCAGCCGCAGCTCGCAGGCCGCGCTGCAGAAGCTCTACGCCACGGTGCCGGCGGCGAAGGCACTCGGCAAGGAGGCGCGCGCCGTGCTCGTCTTTCCGAGTGTCACCAAGGCCGGGCTCGGCATCGGCGGGCAGTACGGGGAGGGCGCGTTGCTCAAGGGCGGCAAGGCGGTCGCTTACTACAACACGGGTGGCGCCTCGTACGGCCTGCAGGCCGGCGCGCAGACCTACGGCTACGCGATGTTCTTCATGAACGATGCCGCCCTGAAACAGCTCGACACGATGGACGGCTTCGAAGTCGGTGTCGGACCGAGCGTCGTCGTCGTCGACGAAGGCATGGCCAAGTCCGCCACGACGACCACGATGAGGGACGATATCTATGCTTTCATCTTCGGCCAGAAAGGGCTGATGGCCGGGCTCGGCGTACAGGGCAACAAGATCACCAAGATCAAACCGAAGTAGCCTCAGTGGTGGGCATCCAGCGCTCACGCAGCGCCGGATCGCCTTTCTGAGTCAACGCACCGGAAGCGCGGCCCTGTTCGATGCCGTGAAGTCGATGCGCACGGTGCCGATCGGCAAGGCGGCCGTGTTGCCGATCATCGCGGCGGCCGTTGTGCCGATGGTGGCGGTGCTCGCCATCCAGATGCCGTTGAAGGATCTCGCCCTGACGCTGCTCAAGGCGTTGATCTGACGACTGCATCGGCGGGCGTTGGAAGGAAGAACATGAGCGCGCCGACGGCGGCGATGGGCGTCCGACACTGACCCACCGGCTCCGCGGGCAGCGGCGTCGTCGGTCCAAGTCGATCAGGGACGGATGGTCGAGCGTCAGCCGACGCGCAGTCCCGCACTGCCGTAAATTGCGTCGTCGATGACGCTCGAGCGCCGCCCTTTGCCTGCCCTGCTTCGCCTGCTCCTGGCGGTGGCCCTGTGCGCGCTGCAGTCGATCTCGGCAGGCGCCGCCGCGCAGGAGGGCACCGGGCGTGGTGCGAAGGACGCTGCGAACGTGCTGGTCATCAACGGCGCGGACGCCTACCTGCCGGCGTTCGTGGCGATCGATTCGGCCATGCGTGCTGCGGTCGAGCAGCGCTACGACCGGCCGGTGGTCTGGCTGTACGAAACGCTCGATGCGCTGCGCTTCGGTGCCGATGCGGTCAGTCCGCAACTGGCCGAACTGATGGCGCAGAAGTACGGTGACGGACGCATCGACGCCGTGGTGCTGGTCGCCGAGCCGGCGGCGGACTTCTACCTGCGCTACCGGGAGCGCCTCTGGCCGAACGCGGCCGTCGTGTTTCACAGCGTGATGTCGGAGGTTGCGTGGCAGCGCTGCATCGAGGCCGGGATGTCCGGCGTTGCCGTCGATGCGGACTATGAGCAGACGTTGCGGATCGCTTTCGCGCTGCAGCCTGACGCACGGCGGATCGTGGTCGTCGCCGGCGTGGCGGCATTCGATCAGATGCAGCTCGCCCAGGCCCGCAGGGCGGTGCAGGCGTACGCCGGCCGCGCGCAGGTCGAGTACCTGATCGGCCTTTCGCCATCGGCGATGGCCGAGCGGCTCGCGCGCGAGAGCCTCGATACGATCGTCCTGTACACGACCGTCTTCCGCGACGAAGGGGGGCGGGTGTACACGCCGGTCGAGGTGCTGGAAAGGATCGGCATCGCCAGCGCCGCGCCTGTCTACGGCATCATCGACACGATGATGGGCCGCGGGCTCGCGGCGGGCGGGATCGAGTCATTCCGGCTGCGCGGCGAGAAGACCGGCGAACTGGTGGCGCGAGCCCTGCAATCCACTGCGCCTGCCGGTCCGGTCGTCTTGCCGCCGCCCGCGTCCCAGTGCGTGGCAGACGGCCGGCAACTCGAGCGGTTCGGGCTGCGTGCCGCGGCCCTTCCCGCAGGCTGCGAGGTGCGATTCGTCGAGGCGCCCTTCTTCGAGCGCTACTGGTGGCAGAGCCTGCTGGTGCTTCTGGCCCTGGTCGCGCAGTCAGTGCTGATTGCCTCGCTGCTGGTGCAGCGGCGCCGGCGGCGTGCGGCGGAGCTCAGTCTGCAATCGCAGCGCGTGCAACTGCTTCACGCCTCGCGACTGGCGGTGGCCGGCGAGCTGACGGCATCGATCGCGCACGAGATCAACCAGCCGCTCGGGGCGATCCTCAGCAACGCCGACGCCGCTGAAATGTTGATCGAGTCCGGCCAGATGCAGCGCGAGGAACTGCTGCAGATCCTGGCCGACATCCGCCGCGACGACCTGCGCGCCAGCGAGGTCATCAAGCGCCTGCGGGCGCTGCTGGCACGGCATGACACCGAGCGGCGCCGCTTCAGCCTGAACCGGGCCATCGAGGAGACTGCCGCGATCCTGCGCGCGGAGGCGCGGCGGCGAGCGGTCACCGTCAGCTACGCGCTGGACGCGCGCCGCGCCGACGTGATCGGTGACCCGATACAGATCCAGCAGGTGATCATCAATCTCATATTGAACGCGTTCGACGCCAGCGCCGAACTGCCGGACGACGCGCGCCGCGTCCGCATCGAGACCTCTGAAGCTCCAGCCGGCGTGCAGGTGAGCGTTCGCGACTTCGGCGCCGGCATCGATCCGGCCGACCTGCCGCGTGTGTTCGATTCCTTCTTCAGCACCAAACGCAGCGGGATGGGTCTGGGACTGTCGATCGCCCGTTCGATCGTCGAGGCGCACGGCGGTACGATTGCGGCCGCCCGCTGCGAAGTCGGCGCGGAGTTCCGCATGATCCTGCCGCTGGCGCCCGAAGCCGATCGCCCCGAGCCACCTTCGCCGAACACGCCATGACCGCGCACGCCGTCGTCCACCTCGTCGACGACGACGCGTCGTTGCGCAGTGCGCTGCAGCGGCTGCTGACGGCCGCGGGCTACCGGGTGCAGGCCTACGCCTCGGCCGGCGAGTTCCTGCTCGAGCCGCCGGCCGATGCGCCGGGCTGTCTGCTGCTCGACCTGCATATGCCGGGGCCCTCGGGTCTCGAACTGCAGGAGGCGCTCGAGCGGCACGGCATCCGGCTGCCGGTGATCTTCCTGACCGGGCACGGCGATCTCACGACCGGCATTCGCGCGATGAAATCCGGGGCGGTGGACTTCCTGACCAAGCCCGTCGAGCGCAAACCGCTGCTTGCCGCCATCGAGCGGGCGTTGGAAACAGACGCCGCGCAGCGCGCGGCGCGTGCTGCCGACGAGAACCTGCGGACCCGGTTTGCGCTGCTCACTGCTCGGGAGCGCGACGTGTTCGACCTCGTCGTCGCCGGCAGGCTCAACAAGCAGATCGCCGACGCACTCGGCATCGCCGAGCGGACGGTCAAGGCGCAGCGTGCCCAGGTCATGGCGAAGCTCGGCGCGGCCAACGCCGCCGAGCTCGGCAGGATTGCCGCGCAACTTCGCGGGCGCGGCGTCTGACCGCTCCGTTCCCGCGAGACACGCGGGCCGGGTGCTTCACTCCTGCACCAAAGGGCAGCACGCCGTGCCCGCGCGAACGATGCGCGTTCATCTGCTCCCGCGCACCATCGGCGGGTGAAGCAGACTGACACAGCGAGTCATCCCGAAACAGCGGGCCGACATGGCCAGGTGGTCATCCTCGTCGAAGACGACGAGGGCCTGCGTGCTGCGCTCAAGCGCGTGCTGCGCGCCTGGGGCTTCGAGACGAAAGCGTTCGCGAGCGCCGAGGATGCGTTGGCCGACAGCGATCTGGACTGGCCCGACTGCCTGGTCGTGGACCTGAACCTGCCGGCGATGTCGGGCCTCGACCTGGTCGACCGCCTGCGGCAACGTGGCGTCACCGCACCGGCGGTGATGATTTCGGCGCAGGACGAAGCTCGTGTGCGCGACGAGCTCCGGCGCCGAGGCATCAGGCACTTCCTGCCCAAGCCCTTTCTCGGCAGCGCATTGGTGCGCACGGTGGACGCTGCCCTGGAAGAAGGGCCTGGCGGCGACCGCGCGTTGCGCTAGCGCGCGAGAGACATGCCGCCGCGGACGGAAGGATTCAGCGGTCAAGCGACACGGATTGCGACCGGCCATTCAACCCAGAAACAAAGGACTCAGCAGATGACCTCGAAACTCGCCGCCGAACTGATCGGCACCTTCTGGCTCGTGCTCGGCGGCTGCGGCAGCGCCGTGCTCGCTGCAGCCTTCCCCGAAGTGGGCATCGGCCTGCTGGGGGTGTCGCTGGCTTTCGGCCTGACCGTGCTCACCGGCGCCTATGCGCTCGGCCCGATCTCTGGCGGCCACTTCAACCCGGCCGTCTCCTTCGGGCTGTGGGCGGGCGGCCGCTTCCCCGCCTCGCAACTCATCCCGTACGTCATTGCCCAGGTCGCTGGCGCCATCGTCGCCGCCGGCGTGCTGTACCTGATTGCCAGCGGCAGGGCCGGCTTCGATCTGAGTGCGGGCTTCGCCTCCAACGGCTACGGCGAGCACTCGCCCGGCAAGTACGGCCTGAGCGCTGCGCTGGTCGCCGAAGTCGTCTTGACTTTCATGTTCCTGATCGTGATCCTCGGTGCGACGCACAAGCGCGCCTCGGCGGGCTTCGCCGGACTGGCGATCGGCTTGTGCCTCACCCTGATCCACCTGATCAGCATCCCGGTGACCAACACCTCGGTGAACCCGGCGCGCAGCACCGGCCCTGCGCTGTTCGTCGGCGGCTGGGCGATCGAACAACTTTGGCTGTTCTGGGTGGCACCGATTGTCGGTGCGGTGATCGCGGGCGCGTTCTGGCGCGCGTTCTTCGATTCGGAGCGGTGACCTGCTGGCTTTGGACAGCGCAACCTGGCAACCATACGGCGACCTGCACCAAAGGGCAGCAGGTCCGGCACCTTCTGACGATGCTCTGATCCGCCGCATCCAGCACTATCGCCCCTCGACGACGCGGGAGCCGCGGCGGCGCGACCATTGATTTCAGCAATCCACAGGCAGGAAGGAGCGACATGAGACTGATCCGACATTTTGCGGCGACGGCTGCCGTCTTGCTCGGCGCGCTGGTTGCGGTGCCGGGCTGGGCGCAGACGCCGGCCGCTGGAGGCAAGAAGCCCAACGTCCTCGTCATCTGGGGCGACGACATCGGCACCTGGAACATCAGCCACAACAACCGCGGCATGATGGGCTACAAGACGCCCAACATCGACCGCATCGCCAAGGAAGGCGTCGCCTTCACCGACTACTACGCGCAGCAGTCGTGCACGGCCGGACGCGCCGCGTTCATCAGCGGCTCGGTCCCGGTCCGCTCGGGCATGACCAAGGTCGGACTGCCCGGCGCCAAGGAAGGCTGGCAGAAGACCGACGTGACGATGGCGACCGTCATGAAGAGCCTCGGTTACGCCACCGGTCAGTTCGGCAAGAACCACCAGGGCGACCGCAACGAGCACCTGCCGACCGTGCACGGCTTCGACGAGTTCCTGGGCAACCTGTACCACCTGAACGCCGAGGAGGAGCCTGAGAACGAGGATTACCCGCGCGACCGCATGCTGGCCAACGGCAAGACCTTCCTGCAGACCTTCGGCCCCCGTGGCGTGCTGCACTGCTACGCGACGGACAAGGACGACGCCACCGAGGATCCGCGCTTCGGCAAATGGGGCAAGCAGAAGTGCGAGGACACCGGCCCGCTGACGAAGAAGCGCATGGAGACCGTCGACGACGAGACCTCGGATCGCGCGATCGCCTTCATCCGCGAGCAGGTCAAGGCGGGCAAGCCGTGGTTCGTGTGGTGGAACGGCACGCGCATGCACTTCCGCACGCACGTCAAGGCCGATCGCCGCGGCGCCAGTGGGCAGGACCAGTACTCCGACGGCATGGTCGAGCACGACATGCACGTGGGCAAGTTCCTCAAGCTGCTCGACGAACTCGGCGTCGCCAACGACACCCTCGTCCTCTACTCGACCGACAACGGCCCGCACTACAACACCTGGCCGGACGCCGGCACCACGCCGTTCCGCAGCGAGAAGAACTCGAACTGGGAGGGCGCCTACCGCGTGCCGGCCTTCATCCGCTGGCCCGGGAAGTTCCCGGCCGGCACGACGCTCAATGGCATCGTTTCGCACGAGGACTGGCTGCCGACCTTCGCCGCTGCCGCGGGAGACGCCGGCATCAAGGACAGGCTGCGCAACGGCACGTCGCTGAACGGTCGCAGCTACAAGAACTACATCGACGGATACAACCAGCTCGACTACCTGAGCGGCACGGCGAAGGAGTCGCCGCGCAGCGAGTTCTTCTACGTCAACGACGATGGCCAGGTGGTGGCGATCCGCTTCGAAGACTGGAAGGTGGTGTTCCTGGAGAACCGCGGCCAGGCCTTCGGCGTCTGGCGCGAGCCGTTCACCGAGCTGCGCGTGCCGCTGCTGTTCCACCTGCGCCGCGACCCGTTCGAGAAGGCCCAGCACAACTCGAACACCTACAACGACTGGTTCCTCGACCGGCCGTTCGTGATCGTGCCGTTGCAGGGGCTCGCTGCCAGGTTCCTGCAGACGATGAAGGACTACCCGCCGAGCCAGACGCCCGGCTCGTTCAATCTCACCAAGATCGAGGAGCAGCTGCGGGCCAACATGGGCGCGCGCTGACGTATCGACCTGGGAATCAGTTGGCGGGCCATCGTCCACGACCGGACGATGGCCCGTTTGCTTTCGCATCGACCTCGTATGAGGAGGACCATGAAAGTCGTTGAAACGATCCGCATTGCGCTCGTCGTTGTCACGCTGACGGTCGCATCCGCGGCCCGGGCACAGGCTTCGGATCCGCTGCCGTCCTGGAACGAAGGCACCGCCAAGGCCCGCATCGTTGCCTTCGTGCAGGCTGTCACTGACAAGGCGGGCAAGGACCATGTCGAAGCCGCCGATCGCGTCGCCGTCTTCGACAACGACGGCACGCTGTGGAGCGAGCAGCCGGCCTACTTCCAGCTGCTGTTCGCGATCGACCGCGTGAAGGCGCTGGCGCCGAAGCATCCCGAGTGGAAGACGAAGCAGCCGTTCAAGGCCGCGCTCGAGGGCGACATGAAGGCGCTCGCCGCCTCCGGCGAGAAGGGCCTGATCGAACTCGTCATGGCGACTCACGCCGGCAACACGCCCGAGGAGTTCCAGAAGGTCGTGCGCGACTGGCTGGCCACGGCGCGGCATCCGAAATTCAAGCGACCGTTCACCGAGCTCGTCTATCAGCCGATGCTGGAACTGCTCGATTACCTCCGCGCGAACGGATTCAAGACGTACATCGTCTCCGGCGGCGGCATCGAGTTCGTGCGGGCGTGGTCGCAGGAGGTCTACGGCATCCCGCCGGAGCAGGTGATCGGCTCGAGCATCAAGACGAAGTACGAGGTCCGCAACGGCGTACCCACCCTCGTGCGCCTGCCCGAGATCAACTTCATCGACGACAAGGCCGGCAAGCCGGTCGGCATCAACCAGCACATCGGCCGCCGGCCGATCGCTGCCTTCGGCAACTCGGATGGCGACTTCCAGATGCTCGAGTGGGTGACCGCCGGGCCGGGCCCGAGGCTCGGCCTCTTCGTCCACCACGACGATGCCGAACGCGAGTTCGCCTACGACCGCAAGTCGCACATCGGCCGGCTCGACCGCGGGCTCGACGAGGGACCGCGACGGGGCTGGACGATCGCCAGCATCAGGAACGACTGGAAAACGGTGTACCCGCCGAAGCGGCCATAGAATCCGGGCAAGAACCTCGCGCGGCGTTTCTGCCGCGCTGCCTGCGAAACTCCTTTGGCGAAGAAGCGCAAGACCGGCAGGAGCAGCGACAGGGGCGCGCCGGCGCCGGCTGCCGACGCGGCACCGGCTCCCTCAGGTCAACCCGTCGACCCGGCGCCGCCGTCGCGCAGGGGCCTGTGGCTCGGCGTGGTCCTCGCTGCCGTCGTGCTCGCCGCGGTGACGTGGCAGCTTTCGCGTCCGGTCGAACCACCGACGTCGGCGCCTGCGGCAGCAGCGCCCGCGCCTACCCCGATCGCACCGACGTTCGTCGGCAGCGCCGCGTGCGCCGGCTGTCACGCCGCCGAGCATTCCGCCTGGCAGGGCTCGCAGCACGCCCGCGCGATGCAGCACGCCACGGCCGAAACGGTGCGCGGCAACTTCGACGACGCGAAGTTCGCCTACGCCGGCGTCGAATCGACGTTCTTCAGGCGCGACGGGAAATTCTTCGTCCGTACCGACGGTCCCGACGGCAAGCTCGCCGACTTCGAGATCAAGTACACGTTCGGCGTCGAGCCGTTGCAGCAGTACCTGGTCGAACTGCCGGGCGGACGGCTGCAGGCGCTGTCGATCACCTGGGACACGCGGCCCGGAAGCGAGGGCGGCCAGCGCTGGTTCCACCAGTACCCGAAGGAAAGGATCGATTTCCGCGACGAACTGCACTGGACGCGGCGTGCGCAGAACTGGAACTTCATGTGCGCGGACTGCCACTCGACCCAGATCGTCAAGGGCTACGACGCAGGCAGGGATGCGTTCGCTACGCGCTGGAGCGAACTGTCGGTCGGCTGCGAGAGCTGCCATGGGCCCGGTTCGGCGCACGTGGGCTGGGCGAAGGACAAGACTGCCGATCCCCGCAAGGGCCTCACGGTGGCGCTGGACGAACGCCGCGGCGTGACCTGGGCGATCGATGCCGGCAAGTGGAGCGCCGCGCGCAGCGTGGCGCGTTCGACTGAACGGGAAATCGAAGTGTGCGCGCAGTGTCATTCGCGGCGCGCGCAGATCGCGGAGGACTATCACGCCGGCAGGCCTTTCCTCGATCACTACATGCCGGCGCTGCTCACGCCGGACCTGTATCACGCCGACGGCCAGCAGCGCGAGGAGGTCTTCATCTGGGGTTCGTGGCTGCAGAGCAGGATGCACCGCAACGGCGTGACCTGCAGCGACTGCCATGACCCGCACACGCAGAAGCTGCGCGCTGAGGGCAATGCGGTGTGCGCCCAGTGCCATGCCCCCGGCAGGTTCGACGTCCCGGCGCACCATCACCATGCGGCGGGCTCGGCCGGCGCCCTTTGCGCCAACTGCCACATGCCGGCGACGACCTACATGGTCATCGATCCGCGCCGCGACCACGGCATGCGCGTGCCGCGACCGGACCTGAGCGTCGCGATCGGCACGCCGAACGCCTGCAACGCGTGCCATCGCGACCGGGATGCGAAGTGGGCCGCGACGGTCGTGCGCGGCTGGCTCGGCCGCGATCCGGGCGGATTCCAGACTTATGCCGCAGCGTTTCACGCCGGCGCGTCGGGGTCTCCGGGTGCACGCGCCGCTCTCGTGGCCATTGCGGAAGACGCCGACGTGGCGCCGATCGCGCGCGCCTCGGCGCTGGTTCGTTCGAGCGCGGCCGGCGCGGCAGACGCCGCAGCGGTCTCGCATGCGGCTGCCGATGTGCAGCCGCTCGTTCGCCTCGCTGCGGCGCGGGCGGCCGAGACGCTGGCGCCGGCCGAAAGGCTTCGCGCCGTCGGCACGCTGCTGGCGGACCCCTTGCGTGCGGTTCGGGTCGAGGCGGCGCGCGTGCTTGCCGGCGTGCAGCGGCAGCTGTCGCCGCAGCAAGGCGCAGCGTGGGCGAGGGCCGCCGACGAGTTCGTTGCGACCCAGAAGTACAACGCGGACCGCCCGGAAGCACGGGTCGCGCTCGGGCAGTTCTACGCGGACTTGGGCCGGTTCGACGCCGCGGCCGGCGAATTTGCCGGCGCGCTGTCGCTCGACGCGGGATACGTCCCGGCCTACGTGAACGCCGCGGACGCGCTGCGCGTGCAGGGGCGCGACGCGGAGGCGGTAACGGCGCTCGAGCGCGGCGTCGCGCAGGCGCCGAAGAACGCCGAGCTGCACTACGCGCTCGGCCTGGCGCTGGTGCGGCTCAAGGAGCCCGAACGGGGGCTCGGTGAACTCGAGCGCGCGGTGCGTCTGGCGCCGGACAACGCACGGTACGCGTACGTGCGCGCCGTTGCGCTGAACTCGCTGGGCCGTCGTGCCGAGGCGCTGCGCGCGCTGCAGCGATCGCTTCAGCAGTGGCCGTCCGATCGCGACGTGCTGGTCGCGCTGGCGGCCATCCAGCGCGACGCCGGCCAACGAGCGCAGGCGCGCTCGACGGCGCAGCGGCTGCTCGCGGCGCACCCCGAAGATCCCGACGCACAGGCGCTTGCGCGCGAGCTCGGCGTCGCAGCGAAAGGGCGCTGAGCGCTGCCGCGCTTCGCGCGGCGGGCCGCCGGCCCAGGCCGGCGAACGGGTGAATCGGATCAGGCCAACGCGCGACTCACCGGCCCATGTAGGACTGGTAGCTGCGCGTGATCCGGTCGATCAGCGTCGGATCGCTGCCGGTCGCGCCGCTGGTATCGAACTGCACGCGCACGCTGCCGTCGGCCTGCGTGCGCACCGTGCCGGTCACATTGATGCCGCCGCGGGTGCCGCGGACGACGCCGGTGCCGCGATCCTCCTGGGCAATCGCGACCCCCTGTTCACGCATCGCCGCGACGGCTGCGTTCCACGATCGATCGAAGCCCGACGGTCGGCTGTACGCGGCGGGCACCGGCTCGTAGACGACGCAGCCGACGAGCAACGCCGTGGCTGCGACGCCGCAGCCCGCGATCGAACGCTTCAACGAGAGACCTTCTCCGCGCGGCGATCGAGATTTGGCTCACAGTGCCTGCATCGATTTGCGCATCACGCGACCCACGGGGGTTCAATCCAGATGCCATTCGCTTTCTCCCTTGGCGGGCTGGCTGCCCTCTGCCGGCGCAGCCGGAATCCCGGACCAAATGCTACAAGCCCGTCGCTACCGTCCGCTGGACACTCTCGGTCGGGAATGCGCGGGCGTCAGTCGCCCCCGGCGTTTGCCTCAGGCCGGCAACTCGAGCCACGCCTGCGCCAATGCCGCCTCGCCGGGCATGAAGTACTCGATCGGAAACGGGCGCCAGCCCTTGCCCACGAACATCAGCACGTCGTCCTTGAACTGCGCTGCGCCGACGATGGCCAACTTCTCGATCGACGGATCGTTGCGCTCCTGGAACGAGAAGTGGTTTGACAGCGCCGGCTGCGCTGGCTACTGTCCGCGTGCGCTGATTTGTTGATCCGCTTGCGGGCGCGTCGCGGAACACTGCGGCATCTCCGCTAAAGAGATCCACGCGGGCGAAAGCCGCGTGCCACGGAACCCGACAAGGCGGCGCCTGTCGGGTTTTTTGTTGCTTGCATTCGAGATGACCGCACCGGGATCCGTCGGGATCGTTTCGCCGCAGACGATGCACTTCGACGCGCCGCTCGCGCTTTCCAGCGGCGCGTCACTGGCGTCGTACGAGCTGACGTACGAGACCTACGGCGAGCTGAACAGCGCGCGGTCCAACGCGGTGCTGATCTGCCACGCGCTGAACGCCTCGCACCACGTGGCCGGCAGCTACGAGGGGCAGGACAAGAGCCTGGGCTGGTGGGACAACATGGTCGGCCCCGGGAAACCGGTCGACACCAACCGCTTCTTCGTGATCGGCGTGAACAACCCGGGCTCGTGCTTCGGGTCGACCGGGCCGATGTCGATCGATCCGGCCAGCGGTCGGCGCTACGGCTCGCGCTTCCCCGTGGTCACCGTCGAGGACTGGGTCAACGCGCAGGCGCGGTTCGCCGATCGGCTCGGCATCGAGCGCTTCGCCGCGGTGATGGGCGGCTCTCTCGGCGGCATGCAGGCCCTGGGCTGGACGCTGCAGTACCCGAGCCGCATCGCCCATTGCGTGGCGATTGCCACCACGCCCAAGCTCACCGCGCAGAACATCGCGTTCAACGACGTGGCGCGGACAGCGATCCAGAACGATCCCGACTTCCACGGCGGCGACTACTACGCGCACGGCGTGAAGCCGCGGCGCGGGCTCGGCGTGGCGCGCATGATCGGCCACATCACGTACCTGTCGGGTGCCGACATGGCGGAGAAATTCGGCCGCGTGCTGCGCCACAAGGACTACGGCTACTCGTTCGGCATCGAGTTCGAGGTCGAAAGCTACCTGCGCTACCAGGGCGACAAGTTCGCCGACTACTTCGATGCCAACACCTACCTGCTGATCACGCGCGCGCTCGACTACTTCGATCCGGCCAGGCCATACGGCGGCGACCTGGTGCGGGCGCTGGCGCCGGCGCAGGCGCGCTTCTTCCTCGCGTCGTTCACGACCGACTGGCGCTTCGCCCCGGCGCATACGCGCGAGATCGTGCAGGCCCTGATCGCCAGCGGTCGCGACGTTGCCTACGCCGAGGTCGACGCGCCGCACGGACATGACGCCTTCCTGATGGAGGATCCGCGCTACCACCGCGCGGTGGCGGCTTACTTCGACCGCATCGCGCGCGAGGTCGGGGCATGAGCGCCGCGCGGCCGCTCCGAAGGCGCTCGGCGCTGCCGGCCGCGCTCGCGCAAGCATGCGCTCGCACGCTCGCAGGCGACGGGCATGCCGCAGGGGCATGCCCGCCGTCCGGCTTGCGCCCCCTCGGGGGGACAGCCCGCAGGGCGAAGGGGGCAGCATGACGCTGCGCGTCGACCTTGAGCTCATCGCCGGGTGGATCGCGCCCGGCACACACGTGCTCGACCTGGGCTGTGGCGACGGCGCGCTGCTGGCGCACCTGCGCGAGGCGAGCAACTGTCGCGGCTACGGCGTCGACATCGACGATGGGCACGTGCTGGAGTGCATCCGCGCATCGGTGAACGTGATCCAGGCCGACCTTGAGAGCGGCCTGCGCATGTTCAGCGACGACATGTTCGACGTCGTCGTGCTGTCGCAGACACTGCAGGCGATGCACAACACCGAGGGCATCCTGCGCGAGATGGCGCGGGTCGGCAAGCAGGGCATCGTCAGTTTCCCGAACTTCGGCCACTGGAGGCACCTGCTGGCGCTCACCGGCGGGCACATGCCGGTTTCGCCGCAGATGCCCTACCAGTGGTACGACACGCCAAACATCCACCTGTGCACGCCGAAGGACTTCGAGATCCTCGCTGCCAAGCTCGGCTTCGCGATCACCGGCCGCGCCCTGCTCGCCGACGGCCGCCCCGTGAACTGGGCGCCGAACCTGCGCTCGACGCTGGCGGTGTACCGCTTCGAGGGCACGTGAGCCGATGACGAGCGACCTGCGCGCGAAGCTGATCCGCAATTTCAACGAGGTCGAATTCGAGGCCCATACCCGCGAGCCTGCCTACGTCGGGTCGCGATACGCCGGACTGGTCGGACCGCGCGAAGCGGGCACGGCGGCGCGCAAGCTGGGCGCTGCGATCGACATCCTGGCGCCGGGCAAGGTGACCTGCCCGTATCACTTCCATTACGCACAGGAAGAATTGTTCGTGATCCTCGAAGGGCAGGGCACGCTGCGCGTGGCCGGCGCGATGATCCCGATCCGCGCCGGTGACGTGATCGGAATCCCGCCCGGTCCGGAGTATCCGCACCAGATCATCAACACCTCGGACGAGCCGCTGAAGTACCTGTCGATCAGCACGCAGGAATATCCCGAAGTCGCCGAGTATCCCGACTCCGGCAAGTACGGCGTGTTCTCCGGCGTGAACGGGCCGCTCGTGGGAGGAAGGCGCATGCACCGGCCCGACACCGACCTGGACTACTGGGACGGCGAGCCGTAGCGCTCCCCGGCGCCGCCGCCTTCGGCCACTGGCGGAGCACGCTCCGCCCGGCGCGCCAGCCAGACCAGCAGCAGCACCGGCACGCCGAGAAGTGCGGTGCCGATGAAGAAGTTCACGTAGCCGAAGGCGTCGACCGCCCAGCCCGACCAGCCGGCGATGTATTTCGGCAGCAGCAGCATCACCGACGAGAACAGCGCGTACTGGGTGGCCGAGTAGGCGACGTTGGTCAGCCCCGACAGGTAGGCAACGAACGCGCTGGAAGCGATGCCTGCCGACAGGTTGTCGGCGGACACGGCGAAGACGAGGAAGGTGAGGTCGTGACCACGCACGGCCAGCCAGGCGAACAGCAGGTTGGTCGCCGCCGACAGCAAGGCCCCGGCAAAAAGGGTGCGCAGCACGCCGAAGCGCAGGCTGAGCACGCCGCCGACGAAGGCGCCGGCGAGCGTCATCACCACGCCGTAGACCTTGGACACCGCCGCCACCTCGTCCTTGCTGAAGCCCATGTCGCGGTAGAACGGGTTGGCCATCACGCCCATCACGACGTCGCTCATCCGGTAACTGGCGATCAGCGCCAGCAGCAGCGCCGCGTGCCAGCGGTAGCGACGCAGGAAGTCGGCAAACGGGCTCACGACCGCGTCATGCAGCCAGGCGCCGAGGCGCTGCAGGGCGCTGCCTTCACGCGGCAGCAGCGTTGCAACGCCGACTGCCGGCTCGGGCGCGAGCAACGTGGTGACGATGCCGACGACCATCGACGCAGCCATCGCCAGATAGGCGATCGTCCAGGGCGCAAAGTGGTACTCGGCCTCGCTCGGATCGAAGCGGGCGGCGATGGCCAGCACGCCGGCGCCGGCCCAGATCATCGCCAGGCGGTAGCCGGTCTGGTAAGCGGCGGCCAGCGCCGCCTGTTTTTCGATCGCTGCCGATTCGATCCGGTACGCGTCGAGCGCGATGTCCTGGGTGGCCGACGCGAAGGCGGTGAGCAGAGCGAACAGGACCAGCGCGCGAAGCTGCAGCGCCGGATCGGTGAGCGCCATGCCTACGAGACCGGCCGCGACCACCAGTTGCGAGGCGAGCAGCCAGCTTCGGCGGCGGCCGAGTCGCGCGGTCAGCCACGGCAGCGGCAGCCGGTCGACCAGCGGCGCCCACGCCCACTTGAACGCATAGGCCAGCGCGACCCAGCTGACGAAGCCGATCGTGGTCCGGTCGACGCCCGCTTCACGGAGCCAGAACGACAGCGTGCCGAACACCAGCAGCAGCGGCAGCCCCGCGGAGAAACCGAGAAACAGCATGCGCACCACCGGCGGCTCGCGGTAGACGGCGAGCGCTCGCAGCCAGGCGCGCGGCCCGCGGGCGCCGACCCGCTCGACGTCGGTGGAGGCGGGTGCTGCGGTCACGAGTGGTCGGACATGGCCGAGCCAGTTTAGCGACGCGCCGCTATCGACGCGCCGCTGGTCGAGCCCACCGCACGCCTGCCGGCAAGGTCATGGACCTCGACGGCCCGATCGAACGGCTGGCGCCCGCCGGCGACGAACTGGCCGGGGTCATCGGTCGCTGGATCTCCCATGCATTGATTCGGCAGCGCCACGCGGGACCGAGCGGGGCGGCGTCGAGAAACGCCGATCAGAGGCGGCCCGAGTAGTCGATGATCAGCGGCGCGTGGTCGGAGAACCGCTTCGTCTTGTAGATCTCCGCCCGCTTCGCCCTGACCGCGATGCCCGGGGTCGCGATCTGGTAATCGATCCGCCAGCCGACGTTCTTCTTCCATGCCTGGCCGCGGTTGCTCCACCACGTGTACTGCTCGGGCCGCGGGTCGACGCGACGGAAGACGTCGACCCAGCCGAGTTCGTCGAACACGCGGGTCAGCCAGGCGCGCTCCTCCGGCAGGAAACCGGAGTTCTTCTGGTTCGCGCGCCAGTTCTTCAGATCGATTTCCTGGTGCGCGATGTTGACGTCGCCGCAGACGATCACCTCGCGGCCGGCGGCGGTCGCTTCGGCCCGCAGGCGCTGCAGGTGAGGAAAGAACACCTCGAGGAAGCGGTACTTGGACTCCTGGCGGTGCGGACCCGACGAACCCGACGGGAAGTACACCGAAACCACGGTGACCTTCTTGAACTCGGCCTCTACGTATCGACCTTCCCCGTCGAACTCCGGCACGCCGAAGCCGGTGGCGACGCGCAGCGGCGCCTTCTTCGAGTACAGCGCGGTCCCGCTGTACCCTTTCTTCTGCGCGCAGTGAAAATGGCCGTGCAGGTCGTCGGGAAAGCGCCAGGCGTCCGGAATATCCGCCTCGTGTGCCTTGGTCTCCTGCAGGCAGACCACGTCGGCATCGGCCTTCGGAAGCCACCGGAACAACCCCTTCGTGCCGGCCGAACGGATGCCGTTGACGTTCAGGGTCAATACGCGAAACATCGAGGCGCCAGGCGGCGGTGGATTAGGTTGGACGGACGACACGGACGATAGCGTTTTTTTGTCACAATCCATTCAGTCGGCGCGCGGACCCGCGACCATGGAAAACCTGTCGAGGCAGTTCATCGAGTTCGCCCTGCAGTCCGGGGTGCTGAAGTTCGGCGATTTCACGATGAAATCCGGCCGCCGCTCGCCGTACTTCTTCAATTCGGGACTGTTCTCGCGCGGTTCGACGCTCGGGCGCCTGTCGCGCTTCTACGCGCAGGCGCTGCTGGCGGCGCGGGTCGCCGGTCGCGTCGAATTCGACATGCTGTTCGGACCCGCCTACAAAGGAATCACGCTGGCGGCGGGAACGGCGATGGCGCTGGCCGATTTCGGGGTGGACGTGCCGTTTGCGTTCAACCGCAAGGAAGCGAAGGCGCATGGTGAAGGCGGCCTGATCGTCGGCGCCGAACTTGCCGACCGTGTGCTGATCGTCGACGACGTGATCACCGATGGGGCCGCCAAGCGCGAATCGGTCGAACTGATCCGCGCGCACGGCGCCACGCCTTGCGGCGTGCTGATCGCGCTCGATCGCTGCGAGAGGACGGGCGCCGACGAGGCGCTGTCGCCGCTCTCCGCGGTCGCCGCATTCGAGCAGTCGTTTGGCATTCCCGTCGTCGCCGTGGCCAGCCTGCAGGACCTGATGGAATTCATCGACTCCGACGCGCCCGCGGCGGCCGCGCTCAAGCCGCACCGGCAGGCGATGCTCGAGTACAGGACGCGTTATGGGGCATGACCGCCACCGCGCCGCCGCTTTGGCCGCACTGCTGGCGGCGCTGCTGATCGCGGCACCGGCATCGGCCCAGCTGTACGTGTGCACCGACGCCAGCGGCAGGACGATCACGGCCGACCGCCCGCCCCGCGAATGCGCGAACCTCCCGGTGCGCGAAATGCGGGCCGATGGTTCGGTGCGGCGCGTGATCGAGCCGCCGCTGACCGAAGAACAGCGCAGGGAGCGCGCCGAGAAGGCGCGGCTCGAATACGAGGCGAAGGAGGCACGGCGCTCGCAGGCGCGGCGCGACATCGCGCTGATGGAGACCTACGCGACGGAGGACGAAATCGACGCAATGCGCCAGGCGGCGCTGGCCGGCCGGCAGGCCGTCATCGAACGATCGAAGCTGCGGCTGAAGGAGTTCGAGCTCGAGCGAACGAGGCTGGCCAACGAGGCGGAGTTCTACGCCAGCCGCAAGATGCCCCACAAGCTGGAGCGTGCGATCGAGTCGAACAAGGCCCTGATGCAAGCCGAGCAGCGCCTGATCAGCGAGATGCAGGTCGACATGACCCGGATCAACAGCCGCTTCGATGCCGAACTGCAACGCTTTCGGGAGCTCGTGGTCGCCGGCGCCCGGCCGCTGCTTCGCACCAGCGAAGGCGCTTCCCGGTAGGCGGTTCGCACAGGCGGAAGCGCCGGCCGGCGGTTCGCACGGCTTGATTACCGCGCCCGTTGCCGGCACAGTCCGGCGCGTGAGCGCATTCCGATCCGGGGGCTGCCGATTGCAGCGGCTGAACTTGCGGCAAGCGCGGGCGGCTGCCTGTGCCGGCGCCATCGTCCTGCTTGCCTCCTGCGGCAGCGGGGAAACCACGCCAGGCACGGTGCGCTTCGCCCTGACCGACGCGCCGGCCTGCGGCTTCGACGAAGTCAACGTCTCGATCGAGCGCATCCGCGTGCACCGCAGCGCCGATGCCAGCGAGAACGCGCTCGGCTGGACCGATCTGCGCCTCGATCCGGCGCGCCGGATCGACCTGCTGAAGCTGGGCAACGGCGTGCTCGAAGAGCTCGGCCAGCTGTCGCTGCCGGCGGGCCGCTTCGCGCAGTTGCGCCTCGTGCTGGCGCCGACCGGCAGCGGCACGCCTGCCAACTCGGTCGTGCCCAGCGGCGGCGAAGAAACGGCGCTCGATCTTCCCGGCAGCGTGCAGGGCGGCATCAGCATGGCTCATTCGTTCTCGGTCACGGAAAAGAAGGTGACCGATGTGCTGTTCGACTTCGACGCCTGCCGTTCGGTCGTCAGTTCAGGCACGGACAGCTACGAACTGAGACCGGTGGTGAAAGTCGTGCCGCGTGACGGCGCCAGGATCACCGGCTACGTCGACGCGCTGCTTTCGGGGGTCACCGTGTCGGCGCAGAAGGGCGGCGTCGAAGCGCGCGCCACGGTTGCGGACGTCAACGGCCGCTTCGTGATCGCCTTCCTCGATCCTGCGCAATCGCCTTTCGACGTCGTCTTCAGCGCTGCCGAACGGGCGACGGCGGTGGTGTCCGCCGTGCCCGTGACCGCAAGCGCGGATGCCGAGCTTTCCCGCATCGACGCGCCGATCACGTTGCCGACAGCCACCGACCGAACGGCGAGCGGAACGCTCGGACCGTCCGCGGCCCGCAGCACGGCAGTCGTGCGCGCACGGCAGCTCGTTGGCTCGGCCGGGCTGGTCGAGGTGGCCCGCGTCAACGTCGACGCCTCCAGCGGCAGCTACTCGCTCAGCCTTCCGGCGGCGCAACCGCGGCTGGCCGCCTTCTCGACCAGGCTTCCGCTGTCGTTTGGCGACGCCGGCAACGCAGGCCGTTACACGCTCGCAGCGACTGCCGACGGCTACGCGGGGCAGTTGCAGGCGATCGACCTGAGCAGCGCGGCGGCCACCTGGAACGCCACCCTGGTCCGGCAGTAGTCCGGCCGCCGACTCAAACGCCGGCCAGGCGCCGGCGCAGGATTTCGTTGACCTGCTGCGGGTTGGCCTTGCCGCGCGTTGCCTTCATCGCCTGACCCACGAGCGAATTGAACGCCTTCTCCTTGCCGGCGCGGAATTCCGCCACTGGCCCGGGATTGGCGGCGAGCACTTCGTCGATCAGCTTCTCGATGGCCCCGGCATCCGAGATCTGCTTGAGGCCGCGCGCCTCGATGATCGCGTCGGCGGTCTCGCCGTCGCGGTTCCAGAGCGCGGCGAAGACTTCCTTGGCAGTCTTGTTGCTGATCGTGCCGTCAACGACGCGGTTGATCAGTCCGGCCAGTTGGACGGCGTTCACCGGCGCCTGCGCGATGTCGATCTGCGCGCTGTTCAGCGCCGCGGCAACTTCGCCCATCAGCCAGTTGGCGGCGATCTTCCGGTCCGTGACCGCGCGAGCCACGGCTTCGTAGTAGGCGGCGGTGTCCTTCGAGCCGGTCAGCACCGCGGCGTCGTATTCCGGCAGCCCGTAGTCGCGCACGAAGCGCTCGCGCATCGCGCCGGGCAATTCGGGCATCTCGCGCGCGACCGCGTCGATCCAGTCGCGGTCGATCGCCAGCGGCAGCAGGTCGGGGTCGGGGAAGTAGCGATAGTCCATCGCGTCTTCCTTGCTGCGCATGCTGCGCGTCTCGTTGCGGTCGGGGTCGTACAGGCGCGTTTCCTGCACGACCGTGCCGCCGTCCTCGATCAGCTCGACCTGTCGCTGCACCTCGAAGTCGATCGCCTGCTGCAGGAAGCGGAAGCTGTTGAGGTTCTTGATCTCGGCGCGCGTGCCGAGCTTCGTGTCGCCAGCCCGACGCACCGAGACGTTGGCGTCGCAACGGAAGCTGCCCTCCTGCATGTTGCCGTCGCAGATGCCGAGCCACACCACCAGCGAGTGGAGCGCCTTCGCGTAGGCGACCGCCTCGCCCGAAGAGCGCATGTCGGGCTCGGAGACGATCTCCAGCAGCGGCGTGCCGGCGCGGTTCAGGTCGATGCCGGTCATGCCGTGGTAGTCCTCGTGCAGGCTCTTGCCGGCATCCTCTTCCAGGTGTGCCCGCGTCAGCTTCACGGTCTTGACGTACGGCTCGCCCTTCTTCGGGGTCACGACGCACGACAGCGAGCCGCCCAGCACGACCGGGATCTCGTACTGGCTGATCTGGTAACCCTTGGGCAGGTCGGGGTAGAAGTAGTTCTTGCGCGCGAAAATGCTCTGCGGCGCAATCGTCGCGCCGATGGCCAGGCCGAAACGGATGGCGCGCTCCACCGCCCCCTTGTTCAGCACGGGCAGCGTTCCCGGCAGCGCCAGGTCGATGACGCTGGCCTGCGTGTTCGGCGCGGCGCCGAAGGCCGTCGACGAGCCGGAGAAGATCTTGCTCGCCGTGGAAAGCTGCGCGTGCGTCTCCAGCCCGATGACGACTTCCCAGGCCATCGCTAGAACCCTCCGGGCACGCGGCGGTGCCAGTCGGTCGCCTGCTGGTACTGGTGCGCGACGCCGAGCATCTTCGCTTCCTGCAGGTGATTGGCCATCAGCTGCAGTCCCACCGGGCGGCCCTTGTCGCCGAAGCCGCACGGGATGCTCATGCTCGGCACGCCGGACAACGATCCGGGCACGGTGTACAGGTCGGCCAGGTACATGGCCACCGGGTCGGCGGTCTTCTCGCCGAAACCGAACGCCACCGAGGTGGTCACCGGGCCGGCGATCACATCGCATTGCTCAAAGGCGCGCTGGAAATCCTCGGCGATCAGCCGCCGCACCTGCATCGCCTTGATGAAGTAGGCGTCGTAGTAACCGTGAGAAAGCACGTAAGCGCCGATCAGGATGCGCCGCTTCGGTTCGGGGCCGAAACCCTCGGAGCGGCTCTTCTTCATCATGTCGATGAGGTCGTCGTACCTGGCCGCGCGATGGCCGTAGCGGACCCCGTCGAAGCGGGCCAGGTTGCTCGAGCATTCCGCGGGCGCAACGACGTAGTACACCGGGATGCCAAGCTCGGCATTCGGCAGGGAGATATCGACCAGTTGCGCGCCGAGCTTCTCGTACTCCGCCAGCGCCGCACGCACCGCACCCTCGACGTCGGGCTGCAATCCGGCGCCGAAGAACTCCTTCGGCATGCCGATCTTCAGGCCCCTGACCGGATCGTTCAGGTGGCGGGTGAAATCCTCGCGCGGCGCCTCGACGCTGGTCGAGTCCTTCGGATCGAAGCCGAGCATCTCGTTGAACACCAGCGCGCAGTCCTCGGCCGACCGTGTCATCAGCCCGGCCGTGTCGAGGCTGGAGGCGAAGGCGATCATGCCCCAGCGCGACGGCCGGCCGTAGGTCGGCTTGGTGCCGGTGATGCCGGTGAAGGCCGCCGGCTCGCGAATCGAACCGCCGGTGTCCGTCGCGGTCGCGACCGGCGACAGCCGCGCGGCGACCACCGCACTCGAACCGCCCGACGAGCCTCCGGGCACCGCGCCCTTGTCCCACGGGTTGAGCACGTTGCCGTAGGCGCTGTTCTCGTTGCTCGAGCCCATTGCGAATTCGTCGCAGTTGAGCTTGCCGAGGCAGACCATGCCGGCCCGGGCGAGGTTGTCGACGACAGTGGCGTCGAACGGGCTCATGTAGCCCTGCAGGATCTTCGACGAGGCGGTGCTCGCCCAGTCGCGGGTGACGAAAATGTCCTTGTGCGCGATCGGCACGCCGAGCAGGCTGCCTGCCTCGCCGCGCGCGCGACGCTCGTCGGCGGCGCGCGCCTGCGCCAGCGTCACCTCGGGGCGCACGTCGAGGAAGGCATTGAGATCCCGATGCAGTTCGATGCGGTCGAGCTGCATCCGCGCCAGCTCGACCGCCGAGACTTCCTTGGCGGCGAGCAGACGCCCGAGTTCGGCCACGCCGGCGTGAGCGAGTTCCTCCACGTCCGGGTGCCCTATTCGACCACGCGCGGCACCAGGAACAGTCCGTCCTGGGCCTCGGGAGCGTTCTTCATGTTCGCCGCGCGTGCGTCAGCCTCGGTGACACGGTCTTCGCGCAGGCGCTGGCGACCGCCGAGCGGGTGCGCCATGGGCGCCACGCCGGCGGTGTCGACGGCCTGCATCTTTTCGATCATTGCGAAGATGTCGTTCAACTGCGCCAGCATCGCGCGGCGATCGTCGTCGCCGATCTCGATGCGCGCCAGGTGCGCGATGCGGGCGACGTCGTTTTCGGTCAGTGCCATCGGTAGCTTCGGTGGGATCGGGAATCACAGCCATCCGGGAATGCATCCGGACGATCGCTTCAGAGCCGGACACGGCCTGAAAGAGCGGGCAGAGGCGTCGGGCGGCGCAGCGAGTGGCGTATTATCGCGCACCTGATGCAGCGGCTTCGACGCGCACCGATCCTGCGGCGCGCCCCGCGCCCGATCGCCCGCTCCACCCCTTCGCGAGTCCTCCATCCGCATGTTCGGCTTCATTCGCAGTTTCTTCTCCAACGATCTGGCCATCGACCTGGGCACGGCCAACACGCTGATCTACGTGCGCGGCAAGGGCATCGTCCTCGACGAGCCTTCGGTGGTGGCCATCTCGCAGGAAGGCGGACCGCACGGCAAGCGGACCATCCGCGCGGTCGGCAAGGAGGCCAAGCAGATGCTCGGCAAGGTGCCGGGCAACATCGAGGCCATCCGGCCGATGAAGGACGGCGTGATCGCCGACTTCACCGTCACCGAGCAGATGCTCAAGCAGTTCATCAAGATGGTGCATCCTTCGAGCCTGCTGGCGCCGAACCCGCGCATCATCATCTGCGTGCCGTGCGGCTCGACCCAGGTCGAGCGGCGCGCCATCAAGGAATCGGCCGAGGCGGCCGGCGCCAGCCAGGTGTTCCTGATCGAGGAGCCGATGGCGGCGGCGATCGGCGCCGGGCTGCCGGTGTCGGAGGCCTCGGGCTCGATGGTGGTCGACATCGGCGGCGGCACCACCGAGGTCGGCATCATTTCGCTCGGCGGGATGGTCTACTCGGGCAGCGTGCGCGTCGGTGGCGACAAGTTCGACGAAGCGATCATCAACTACATCCGCCGCAACTACGGCATGCTGATCGGCGAGCCGACCGCGGAAAGCATCAAGAAGCATATCGGCAGCGCCTTCCCGGGTTCCGAGGTCAAGGAGATGGAGGTCAAGGGGCGCAACCTCTCGGAAGGCATCCCGCGCAGCTTCACGATCTCGAGCAACGAGATCCTCGAGGCGCTGACCGACCCGCTCAACCAGATCGTCAGCAGCGTCAAGATCGCGCTCGAGCAGACGCCGCCCGAACTCGGCGCCGACATCGCCGACCGCGGCATGATGCTCACCGGCGGCGGCGCGCTGCTGCGTGACCTCGACCGCCTGCTGATGGAGGAAACCGGCCTTCCGGTCGTGGTCGCCGAGGATCCGCTCACCTGCGTCGTGCGCGGCTGCGGCATTGCGCTGGAGCGGATGGACAAGCTCGGCTCGATCTTCGCGCACGGCTAGAGGCGGCATGTCGCAAGGCTATTGCGCGGGCCGATCTTCGCCCTGCGGTGCTCAACGTACCTTCGCGTACGCCGCCGCTCCCCGGACGAACCTCGGCCTGCTCGCCACGCCTTTCGCCGCGCCGCGTTCGTGCTGACCGCGCGAGCGACATGGATCACGGCCCCCCGCCGCTGTTCAACCAGGGTGTGTCGGCCCGCGCACGGCTGGCTTTCTTCTCTTTCCTGGCCGTTGCGCTGATCATCGTCGACTCGCGCCTGCAGACTCTCGAAACGTTGCGGGTCGGGGTCGGCTTCGTCCTGTATCCGGTGCAGCGGATGCTGCTGCTGCCGCGCGATGCGGCCTCCGCGGTCGGCGAATACTTCACCACCATGGCCCGGCTGGTCCAGGAAAACGAACGGCTCCGTCTCGAGTCGGTCGAGCAGGGTGTCCGCGCGCAGCGGGCCGCGGCGCTGGAGGCCGAAAACGCGGAGTTGCGGCGGCTGCTCGGGGCCAGGGAGCGCGTTGCAGCGCCGACCCTGCTGGCGCGCGTGCTGTACGAGTCACGGGATCCGTTTTCGCGCAAGCTGGTGCTCGACCAGGGGATGCAGGCGGGTGTCCGCGCCGGCCAGCCCGTCGTCGATGAGCGGGGCGTGGTCGGCCAGATCACGCGGGTCTTCCCGCTGACCTCCGAGTTGACCCTGCTGACCGACCGCGATCAGGGCATCGCGGTGCAGCTGCTGCGCAACGGCCTTCGCGGCGTGGTTTTCGGCGACGGACGGGCGCTGGAACTGCGCTTCATGGCCGTCAACGTCGACGTCCAGGAAGGAGACCTGGCGGTGACCTCCGGAATCGACGACCTCTACCCGCCCGGGCTCGCGGTGGGCACGATCACCAGCGTGCACCGGACCGACAACGAACGCTTCGCGCGGATCGAGCTGCGGCCCGCCGCAGGGATCGGCGAACGCGTCCACCTGCTGGTCCTCGCCGTCGATCCGCAGGCTCAGCTGCAGCGGCCCGCCGAGGAAAAGCGGGTCGAGCCGAAACCGGGCGCGCGCCGATGACGGGGGGTTTCTGGCGTGCCCTGCGCACTTCGTTCGCGCTGAACCGGCCGCGTAACGCCGAGCCGGTGGAACTCGTTTCGGCCGGCGTGCTTGGCGCCGGACGCGCCGCCTACCGGCCGAGCGCGCTGCTGGCACCGGTCAGGCCCATGTTCATCTGGGGGACGCTGATTGCCGCGCTGGTGCTCAACCTGCTGCCCGCCGGCCGCACCGGATGGGTGCCCGACTTCCTCGCGCTGGCCCTCGTTTTCTGGAACGTGCACCAGCCGCGCCGGGTCGGCATCGGCGCGGCCTTCGTCGCCGGGCTGCTGATGGACGTTCACGACGGCGCATTGTTCGGCGAGCACGCGCTGGCCTACACGCTGCTCGCCTACGGCGCGATCACGCTGCATCGGCGGATGCTCTGGTTCCCGGTCGGCGCACAGGCGCTGCATGTGCTGGCGCTCCTGTTGCTGGCGCAGTGCGTGTCGCTGGCGGTGCGGCTGTGGGTCGGCGGCAGCTTCCCGGGATGGGGCTATTTCGGCAGTTCGGGAGTCGGCGCAGTGCTCTGGCCGATCGTGAGCTGGGTCCTGCTGGCGCCGCAGCGGCGCCCCCTCGAGCGCGACGACACGCGGCCGCTGTAGCGCTGCCGCTGTCCGGCCCGCGCGGGTGAGCCGTTGCTGCAGTCGCGCACGAACGCCGTACCGCACCTGACCGGCAAAGCTCAATAGAATCCGCATCATGGCAGCATGCATCGAATGCGCGCGGCGCCAGGTCGCCGGCGACATTCAGACGTGACGACGTTCCGCAATCCGCAGCAGGAAGTCGACCTGTTCCGGTCGCGCGCCGCCGTCGCCGCCGTGATCGTGCTGGCCTCCTTCGCCGTCCTGGCCGCGCGCCTGTTCTGGCTGCAGGTGGTCAAGCACGAGGAGCTGCACCAGCGGGCCGAGGCCCAGCGCACGACGGTGGTGCCGGTGACTGCCAATCGCGGCCTGATCCGCGATCGAAACGGCATCGTGATTGCCGAGAACTTCTCTGCCTACACGCTGGAGATCAATCCGCGCCGCGTCGAGGACGTGGCGGAAACGATCGATGCCCTGGCCCGGGTGGTCGACATCCAGCCGCGCGACCGGCGCCGCTTCAGGAAGTTGCAGGACGAACTGAAAGGCACCGAGTCGATCCCGATCCGCACGCGGCTGACCGACGAAGAGGTGGCACGCTTCACCGCGCAGCGGTTCCGCTTCCCGGGCGTCGATCTTCGCGCGCGGCTGTTCCGCCACTACCCGCTTGGCGACATCGGTGCGCACATGATCGGCCACATCGGCCGCATCTCGCCTGGCGACAAGGAGCGGATCGAAGGCTGGCCGGATGCCGACAACTACGCCGGCGCGGAGTACATCGGCAAGGTCGGCATCGAGGCCAGCTACCAGCGCGAACTGCATGGCACGACCGGGATGCAGGAAGTCGAGATCACCGCCGGCGGCCGCGCGGTGCGGACGCTGACGCTGACGCCGCCGGTGGCAGGGAACAACCTGCAGCTGTCGATCGACATCCGGCTTCAGGAAGTGATCGAGCGCATGTTCGAAGACCGCCGCGGCGCATTGATCGCGATCGAGCCGGCCTCGGGCGACGTGCTCGCGTTCGTGTCCAGGCCCAGCGTGGACCCCAACCTGTTCGTCGACGGCATCGACCCCAAGGTCTGGGAGGAACTGAACGCCGACCCGGACAAGCCGCTGCTGAACCGCGCGCTGCGCGGCACGTATCCGATCGGCTCCACGTACAAGCCATTCCTGGCGCTTGCCGCGCTGGAGACCGGCAAGCGCCGCCCCGAGCAGGTGATCCACGATCCGGGCTACTTCATGTTCGGCGGGCGTCGCTTCCGCGATTCGAACAAGGTGCCTCTGGGCGCGGTCAACCTGCACACGTCGATCGTCAGGTCGAGTGACATCTACTACTACCAGCTGGCCGACGACCTCGGCGTCGACACGATTCACGACTTCATGAAACCGTGGGGCTTCGGCCAGATCACCGGCATCGACATCGATGGCGAGATGACCGGCATCCTGCCGTCGGCCGAGTGGAAACAGCGCCGCTTCAAGCAGAAGTGGTATCCGGGCGAGACGATCTCGATCGGCATCGGCCAGGGCTACAACAGCTTCACCCTGCTGCAGCTGGCGCACGCCACGGCGACACTGGCCAACGACGGTGTGGTGATGAAGCCGCACATCGTCCGCGCCGTCGAGGACGCCGCGACGGGCGAAATCCGGCCGACGGTTCCGAACGAGAGCCACCGGATTCCGGTCAAGTCCGAGCACATCCGCATCGTGCGCGAGGCGATGGTCGACGTGAACATCAGCGGCACCGGCCGCGGCGCCTTCGCCGGCGTGCCGTACAAGGTCGCCGGCAAGACCGGTACGGCACAGGTGATCGGCATAAAGTCCAACGAGAAGTACGACGCCAGCCGTGTCGACGAGCGGCACCGGGACCATTCGCTGTACATCGCCTTCGCTCCGGCCGGCCCCGGCGAAAAGCCGGTGATTGCCATCGCGGCGCTGGTGGAAAACGGCGGCTTCGGCTCGCGTGCGGCGGCGCCGATCGTGCGCGCCGCGATCGACTACTACCTGCTCGGCAAGCTGCCGCAAGGAATGGCGCCGCTGCTGAGCGACCGCCTGCCGCCCGAGGCGGCGCGCCGGCACGAGGCGCCGCGCCTCGCGCACGCCGTCGAGGTGCGCCGTGAATGACGCCGCGCTGAAGCGCCCCTGGCGCCGCTCGCCCTTGGTGCTGTGGCTGCGCGAGCGCATCGGAGTGCTCGACCCGCCGCTGCTGGCCATCGTCGGTGCCCTGGTGCTGGTCGGGCTGGTGACCCTGTACTCGGCGGCAAACGACTTCCCCTGGCGGTTCACCGACCAGCTGCGCAACCTGGCGATCGCTGCTGCGGTGATGGTCGTCGCCGCCAGCGTGCCGCCGGTGACTCTGCAGAAGCTGGCGGCGCCCGTCTACCTGATCGGTGTTGCGCTGCTGATCGGCGTGGCGGTGGCCGGTGTCACCGTGAAGGGCGCCACGCGCTGGCTGGATATCGGCGTGACGCGGATTCAGCCGTCGGAAATGATGCGGCTGGCGCTGCCGATGATGCTGGCGTGGTACTTCCACCGCCGCGAGGGTGCGCGAAGGCCGCTCGACTTTCTCTTCGCCTCCATTCTGGTCCTCGTGCCGGTGGTGCTGATCGTCAAGCAACCCGACCTCGGCACGTCGCTGCTCGTGCTGGCCGCCGGTGCCTTCGTGATCTTCTTCGCCGGCCTGCCGTGGAAGTGGATCGCCATGCTCAGCGCAGCAGCCGTGGCGATGCTGCCGGTCGGCTGGACGCTGATGCGCGACTACCAGCGCGAGCGCGTGCTGACGCTGATCGATCCGAGCATCGACCCGCTCGGCAAGGGTTTCCACACGCTGCAGGCGACGATCGCCATCGGCTCCGGGGGTGCCTTCGGCAAGGGCTGGATGCAGGGCACGCAGACCCACCTCGAATTCATCCCCGAGCGGACCTCGGACTTCATCTTCGCCGTGTTTTCCGAGGAGTTCGGGCTGGTCGGAAACGTCGTCCTGATGGCATTGTTCCTGGCGCTCGTCGTGCGCGCGCTGGTGATCGCGGCAAACGCGTCGGCGACCTTCTCGCGGCTGCTCGCCGGCTCGATCGCGCTGATCATCTTCACCTACGCATTCGTCAACATGGGCATGGTCAGCGGCGTGCTGCCGGTGGTGGGCGTGCCGCTGCCCTTCGTCAGCTACGGGGGTACCGCGCTGGTGACCCTCGGCCTGGCGGTGGGCATGCTGATGAGCATCAACAGCCACCGCAAGCTGGTGCAGAGTTGAGGAAGATGATGGTGGGTGCGTCGACGATGCGCGTCGCGGCAGGCATCGAGGGCGCGGCGCGCCTGCGCGGCGTCATCGCAGCGATCGCGGTCGCGATCGCTGCCGCCGGCTGCAGCACGACGCCGAAATCGACGCCGCCGCGGTCGGGCGGCTTCTACCAGGACGATGGACCGCCGGCACAGACGCCGGCCGACATCATGGCGACGCCGGATGCCGTGCCGAGGATCGAGCCGTTCCATTCCGGGGCGCTGCGTCCCTACGTCGCGCTCGGTCGCAGCTACACGCCGATCACCGACGATCGTCCGCTGGTGCAGCGCGGGCTCGCCTCCTGGTACGGACGCCAGTTTCATGGCAGCCGGACCTCGACCGGCGAGATCTACGACATGTTCGCGATGACGGCCGCGCACCCGACGATGCCGCTGCCGAGCTACGCGCGGGTGACCAATCTGCGCAGCGGTGCCGCCGTCACCGTTCGCGTCAACGACCGCGGACCGTTCAGGGACGGCCGCGTGATCGACCTGTCTTACGCGGCGGCGATGCGCCTGGGCATCGCCGCCAACGGGACCGGCGAAGTCGAGGTCCGGCGCATCACGCATCGCGAGATCGCGGGTGCCGCCGCGCCCGCCGAAGTCGCCAACGCCGGATCGTCCGGGCCGCCGGGTGCTCGGGCAGGCGGCGCGGCGGGCGCGGGCCCGGCTTCGGGGTCGCAATGGACGGTGCAACTTGGCGTCTTTACGGTCGCGGATAACGCAAGGGCGCTGATGGCGCGGCTACAGGCAGTGATGGCGACCCCCGAGGCGCAGGCGCTGCCGCCGACCGATCGACTGCCGCGCATCGAGCGCGACGGCGACCTGCACCGCGTGCTGCTGGGCGCAACTGCCGACCGCGAATCGGCGCTGGCCCTGGCGGCGCGGGTCGGCGCGTTGCTCGGCCAGGACATTTCGCTGTACGTTCTGGCGCGTTGAGCCCACCGGTTGGTCGTCGCCGCAGCGCTAGCGGCCGGGCTCGACGAAGGCCCTCTCTTTTCCCAACTTCCGCCGGCCGCCGTCGAGGCTGCCCGCCTACAGCCGATGGAACTGCTCCTGCTTGCCCTGCTGATCCTGCTCAACGGCGTGTTCGCGATGTCGGAGATCGCGGTGGTGACGTCGCGCAAGGCGCGCCTGCAGCGCCTGATCGATGACGGCATGCCGGGCGCCCGGGTGGCGATGGCGCTGCACGACTCGCCATCGATCTTCCTTTCGACGATCCAGGTCGGCATCACCAGCGTCGGCATCCTCAGTGGCGCGATTGGCGAGTCGGCCCTGGTCGCACCGCTGGCCGAGCGCATCGCCGGCTTGCCGCTGCTGGCACCGTATGCCAGTGGCCTGGCGCTTGCCGCGGTGGTTGCCGGGATTACCTACCTGACTGTGCTGGTCGGCGAGCTGGTGCCCAAGCGGCTGGCGCTGCTCAGGCCGGAGGTGATCGCGGCCGTGATCGCACGGCCGATGCATTGGCTGGCCCGCTTCGCGCGCGCGCCGGTGTGGCTGTTGTCGGCGTCGAGCGACCTGCTGCTGCGCCTGTTGCGCGCGCCGCGGCGCAAGGAGCCGCCGGTCACCGACGAGGAAATCGCGGTGCTGATGCGCCAAGGCGCCGAGGCCGGCGTCTTTCATCGCAGCGAACTGCCGATCGTCGCCAACGTGCTGCGCCTGGACCAGCAGCGCATCGGCGCCATCATGACGCCGCGTGCCGACGTCTGCACCGTCGACCTCGACGAGCCGGAGTCGACGGTGCGCCAGCAACTGGCCGACTGTCCGCACCACCGCGTGGTGGTCGTGCGCGGCGGCCTCGACCGGGTACTCGGCGTGCTGCACGTGGGCGACCTGCTGCAGCCGGCACTCGATAACCAGCCGCTGCAGATCGAACGCATGCTGCGGCCGCCGCTATACGTGCCGGAATCGGTGACCACGACCAAGCTGATGGAACTGTTCCGCAAGGTGCGGGCCCAGTTCGCGCTGGTCGTCGACGAATACGGCCAGGTGCAGGGGCTGGTCACGCTGACCGACGTGATGGCCTCGATCGTCGGTGATGTCCCCGACGAGGGCATGGTCGCCGAACAGGATGCCGTGCAGCGTGGCGACGGCTCGTGGCTGGTCGATGGCACGATCGGCATAGAGCGCTTCCGCGGCCTGCTCGAACTCGATCGGCTGCCCGGCGAAGAGGAGGGCAGCTACCACACGCTGGCTGGCTTCGCGCTGTCCCAGCTCGGCCACATCCCGAAGGTCGGCGAACGATTCGAGGCCGGCGGCCTGCGCTTCGAGATCGTCGACATGGACCGCACCCGCATCGACAAGCTGCTGGTCGCGCGGCAACCGCAGGCGGCGACGGCCGACGATGACAGCGGCGCCTGACGGGCGCAGAATCGCCGCCGCACGATCAGGGAGCCGCCGATGAATCTCGCCGAAATCCGCCAGTTTCTCGACCGTCGCTGGGACGATGATCTGATCCCGCGGCTGGTCGACTACGTGAAGGTGCCCGCCAAGTCGCCGGCATTCGACGCCGGCTGGCAGGCGCACGGCTACCTGCAGCAGGTGGTTCGGGACGCGCACGGCTGGGCGGCGGCGCAGCGGATTGCCGGGCTGCAGCTCGAGATCGTTGCGATCGACGGGCGCACGCCGTGCCTGTTCTTCGACGTTCCGGCCAGCCACGGCCTGGGTAACGACCGTACCGTGCTTTTCTACGGGCATCTGGACAAGCAGCCCGAGATGGACGGCTGGCGCGCAGGGCTCGGGCCATGGCGGCCGGTGATCGAGGACGGCAAGCTCTACGGCCGCGGCGCCGCCGACGACGGCTACGCCGTCTATGCGGCGCTGTCGGTCATCGCCGCGCTCGACGCGCAGGGCGCGGCGCGGCCGCGCTGTGTGGGACTGATCGAAACCTGCGAGGAGTCGGGCAGCCCAGACCTGCCGGCCTACCTGGAGCAGCTGGCGCCGCGCTTCGGCGACGTGGCGCTGGTCGCCGGGCTCGATTCCGGTTGCGGAAGCTACGACCAGCTGTGGGTCACCACCTCGCTGCGCGGTCTCGTCGGCGGCACGCTGACGGTCGAAGTGCTGTCCGAAGGAGTGCACTCGGGCAACGCCAGCGGCATCGTGCCTAGCTCGATGCGCATTGCGCGGCAGTTGCTCAACCGGATCGATGATCCGGCCACGGGTCGCGTGCTCGCCGATGCCTTCCACGCGGAGATTCCGGCTGAGCGGCTGGCGCAGGCGCGCGCTGCCGGGGAGATCCTCGGCGAGCAGGTATGGAAGCAGTTTCCCTGGGTCGGCTGTTCGCATGGCGAAGGCGGGCAGATGCACGCCATGCCGACCACGACCGATCCGGTCGAGGGCATCCTTGCGCGCACCTGGCGGCCGGCACTGTCGGTCACCGGCGCGGCCGGTTTCCCGTCGATCGACTCGGCCGGCAACGTGCTGCGGCCGAAGACCACGTTCAAGCTCAGCCTGCGCCTGCCGCCGACGGTCGACGGCCAGCAGGCGACGCAGGCGCTGAAGCGGCTGCTGGAGGCAGATCCGCCCTATAACGCCCGCGTGACGTTCGATGCCGACTGGGGCGCTAGCGGGTGGAACGCGCCGGCGACGGCGCCGTGGCTGGCGCGCGCTGTCGACGAAGCCTCGCGCGCCGCCTTCGCTCGCGGGGCCGCGTGGATCGGCGAGGGCGGAACGATCCCGTTCATGAACATGCTCGGCGAGAGGTTTCCGCGCGCGCAGTTCCTGATCACCGGCGTGCTCGGGCCGAAGTCGAACGCGCATGGACCCAACGAGTTCCTCCACATCGACTGCGTCAAGAAGCTCAGCGCGGCGGTCGCTGCCATCGTCACCCAGGTGCCCGCCTGATCGGCGCGATCGCCGATGGCCGGCAACTGGCTCGCGGATGCGGCCAGCCTGGCGCGCCGACGTCCGGCGGAATCGGCATCATTCTTTCAGGAGCAGCGCGTACAGCTGCGCGCGCGGCACGCCACTGACCTTGGCGGCCACCGCCGCAGCGCGCGACGCGGGCATCACTTCGGCCAGCGCGGCCAGCCAGCGCCGCGTGCCGGCATCGATGTCGGCGGCGGCCACATCGGCGGCATCGACCAGCAGCACGTATTCGCCGCGAGGCCCGGCGCCGATGGTCGCCGCAAGTTCGCACGCCCGGCACACCTGCAGCGTCTCGAACTTCTTGGTCAGTTCGCGCGCGATCACCACGCGCCGCTGCGCGTCGAGCGCAGCCGACAGTTCGGCGGCCGTTGCCTCGACGCGGTGCGGCGCCTCGAACAGGACGAACGCCTCGCCGCGCGCCGACAACTCCCGAAGAAGGCGCTCCCGCTCGTGCCCGCCACGCGGCAGGAAGCCGGCGAATGAAAGCAGGTCAGCGTTGAGTCCTGCCGCCGACGCCGCTGCGGTCAGCGAACTCGCTCCGGGCACCGGGATCACGCGCAACCCGGCCTCGAGCACGGCGCGCACGAGCCGGGCGCCAGGATCGGAGATGGCCGGCGTTCCGGCGTCCGTCACGAGCGCGATGCGGCGGCCTTCATGCAGCCGCTCGACGATGGCGGCTGCTGCGGTGCGCTCGTTGTGCTCGTGCGCGGCAAGCAGCGGCGTTTCGATGCCGTAGCGACGCAGAAGCGTGCCTGCGGTGCGGGTATCCTCGGCGGCAATGGCATCCACCTTCGACAGCACCCAGAGGGCGCGCAACGTGATGTCGGCCAGGTTGCCGATCGGCGTGGCCACGACGTACAGGGCCGGCGCCGGCAGGTCCTGCCGGACAACGCCGCTGGCGACGACGAGCGCGTCGTCCTCGAGTCGCGGGTGGTTCATGCGTCGTGTGCTGTCCATGCTCGGGCTGATCGCCGTGACATTGTCGGCGGCTGCCCAGCCGACCGCAAACCCGCCGGCACCGGCGGAGACGCTGCCGGCCATCGTGCTGGTGCTTCCCGGCGAAGCGACGCCATTCGCGCGCGCGGCCGAAGCGGTGCGTTCCGGGTTCTTCGCTGCGCATGCTGCCGCCGGGGCACCGATGGCGATCGAGTCGCGCGACACCGACGAGACGCCGGCTGCGGTGATGGCGGCGATCGAGGCGGCGGCCTGGCGCGGCGCACGAATGATCGTCGGCCCCCTGTCGCGCGACGCAGTCGACTCACTGGCGCGCGCCGGCGAGACGCGCTTGCCGGTGCTGGCGCTGAACGTGCCGACCGGCGATGCGCCACTGCCGTCGTCGATGCTCGCGCTCGGCCTGCGCGTCGAGGACGAGGCGAGAAGCATCGTTCGTGCGCTGGTGCGCGGGCCTCTGGCGGCCGGCGTGAGCGCCGGCTCGAGCCCTTTCGCGGTGATCATCGGGAGCGGCGGACTCGAGCGCCGCGCCGGCGCCGCGTTCATCGCGGCAGCGCGCGAGCAAGAGTGGCCCGTCGAGACGATCGAACTCTTGTTGAAGCAGGAGCGCCTGGCCGGGCTGGGCAAGCAACTCGCCGCGCAGCCATGGCGGGCGATCCTGCTCGCGCTCGATGCGGGCGAGGCGGCGGCCGTGCGGCCGTGGCTTCCGGCTGACGTGCCGGTCGTGGCGACGTCGCGCATCCACCTGTTCGACCAGTCTGCGATTGGTCTGGCGCAGGATCTCGAGGGGATCGCCTTCGTCGACATGCCCTGGCTGCTCGAGCCGGATCATGCGGCGGTCATGACGTATTCGCGGCCGGCCATGCCGTACAGCGCGGAACTGGAGCGGCTGTATGCCCTCGGCATCGACGCGTACCGCATTGCCGCCGAAAGGCTGCGCGGAACGCCGCGCTTCGAGCTGGATGGCGTTACCGGGCGACTGCGCATCGACCCTGCGCTAGCCGGCCGCGTTGAACGTTTGCCGTCGCTGGCGGTCTTCGTGGACGGCAAGGCCGAAAGGAGGGACGTGCTGCGATGAGCTTCCTGCGCCGGCGCAATCACGCCCGTCCCGGCACGCCCACGGCGCGCCAGCGCGCCGGCGACGCTGCGGAGGCTGCTGCCTGCACGAGGCTCGAGAACGCCGGTTGCCGTATCCTCGAGCGCAATGTCCGCTTCAGAGAGGGCGAGATCGACATCGTGGCCGACGACGGCGGCACGCTCGTTTTCGTCGAGGTGCGCATGCGTCGCAGCGACGGCTTCGGCGGCGCCGACGGCAGCGTCGATTTCGTCAAGCGCCGGAAGCTGGTGCGCGCCGCGCAGCACTTCCTGCTGCGGCGCTTCGGCGCGCGCAGCGAGCCTCCGCCTTGCCGTTTCGACGTAATTACCGCGGACGGTGACGGAATCCGCGACTGGATCCGGGATGCGTTCACTGCCGACTGACCGC
Organism: uncultured beta proteobacterium; assembly: GCA_963847675.1. Lineage (GTDB taxonomy): Bacteria > Pseudomonadota > Gammaproteobacteria > Burkholderiales > Burkholderiaceae_F > JADJWR01. The sequence continues at coordinate 100,884 of CAWKAP010000002.1, read as the reverse complement.
CACATGGGAGCAAACATGATGTTCAATTCTCGGCGCATCGCGCTGGTCGCAATGGCGGCCGCCGCCGTGTTGTCTGTCACCGGCGGCTGCGCGGCGCTGGTCGTCGGCGGCGCGGTCGCCGGCGGCGCGATGGTCGCCAGCGACCGCCGCTCGCCGGGAATCCAGCTCGAGGACCAGGCCATCGAACTGCGTCTCATCAACGCGTTCGGCGAGAAGTTCCCGAGCGACCGCGCCCACATCAGCGTCACCAGCTACAACCAGCGCGTGCTGCTGACCGGTGAAGTGACCACCGAGCAGGCGAAGCAGGATGCGGAGGCCATTGCGCGGAAATCGGCAAACGTCTCGGCCGTGCTGAACGAGCTGCATGTCGGCAGCCTGTCGACGCTCAGCAACCGCAACTTCGACACGGCGCTGACATCCAAGGTGCTGGCGGCGCTGCTGCAGGCGCCGGACGTGCCGAGCGGTGCGATCAAGGTCGTTTCCGAGCGCGCCGTCGTCTACCTGATGGGCCGCGTCACGCAGGGTGAGGGCGACGCCGCTGCGCGCGCCGCCAGCCGCGTTGCGGGGGTTCAGCGGGTGGTCAAGTTCTTCGATTACCTCAGCGACCAGGAAGTCCGCGCGCTGGATGGCAAGCCGCCGGCCGATGCGCAGCCCAAGTGACGCCGATGCGCCGGCCTGCCCGGGACCGGGTGGGCGACCGTCGCCAACCGTGACGCCTGCCACAAATCCATTGCGCGGACTGCGGATTCTCTTATAGTCCGCCGCGACGCCTGCGGCCGCTTCGCGGTCGGCGCGAACCACGAGGAGGGGACGGCATGGGCTGGATCATCTTTCTTGGCCTGATCGCGGTGGTGGTTTTCTGGGTGATCGGCGCCTACAACCGGCTGGTCAGCCTGCGCAACGTGTTCAAGAACGCGTTCGCGCAGATCGATGTGCAGCTGAAGCGCCGCTACGACCTGATCCCCAATCTGGTCGAGACCGCCAAGGGCTACATGAAGCACGAGCGCGAGACGCTCGAGGCGGTGATCAAGGCCCGCGCCGGCGCCGTTGCCGCCAACTCCGCTGCCGCGGCCAATCCGGCCGACCCGGGGGCGATCAAGGGCCTGGCCGCAGCCGAGGGGCTGCTGTCCGGCGCGCTCGGCAAGCTGTTCGCGCTGGCCGAGGCCTACCCGGACCTGAAGGCCAACCAGAACATGATGCAGCTTTCCGAGGAACTGACCAGCACCGAGAACAAGATCGCCTTCGCGCGACAGGCGTTCAACGACTCGGTGATGAGCTACAACACCGCGGTCGAGCAGTTTCCCAGCAACATCATTGCCGGCGTGTTCTCGTTCCGCCAGGCGGAGCTGCTGGCGGCCACCGAGAGCGCGGAAGAGAAGAAACCGGTCAAGGTGCAGTTCTGACACGGCGGCCGGCGGCCTCGCCGAACTGGTGAAGTCGCAAGTCGCACGAAGGACGCGGAGCGCACTGAGATCGGGCATGCTGCCTCTCTCCGTCGTTCCCCGTGGCCTTGGCTCCCAGCCCCGGACCTGACCGGCCGCGATGAACTTCTTCGAGCATCAGGAAGCCGCGCGTCGGGTCAGTCGCCGGCTGATCGTCCTGTTCACGCTGGCGGTGATCGCGATCGTGCTGGCGGTCAACGTGGTGGCAACGTTCCTGTACTTCAGCGTCTTCTCGCCGCCGCTGCCGCGCGGTTTCTACCTGACCAACACGCTGGTCACGCTGCTGATGATCGGTGCCGGAACCTGGTGGGAGACGGCGCGGCTGGCCAGCGGCGGCGACGCCGTGGCGCGGATGATCGGCGCGCGCCTGGTCGACTCGTCGACGCGCGACCTGCTCGAGCGGCGGCTCGTCAACGTGGTCGAGGAAATGGCGCTGGCGTCCGGCACGCCGGTGCCGCGCGTGTACGTGATGGACAACGAGATGTCGATCAACGCGTTTGCCGCCGGACACTCGCTGCACGACGCGGTGATCGCCGTCACGCGCGGCACGCTCACGCGGCTGACGCGAGACGAACTTCAGGGCGTGATCGGGCACGAATTCAGCCATATCCTGAACGGTGACATGCGGCTGAACATCCGCCTGATCGGCGTCCTCTTCGGGCTGCTGATGCTTTCGATGTTCGGCCGCTTCATGATGGAGATCGGCCGCGGCAGTCGTGACAGCCGGGGCGGCGTGGCCGTGCTGATGTTCGCCGGCATCGCGCTGTGGATCATCGGCTATGTCGGCGTGTTCTTCGGCCGCCTGATCAAGGCGGCGGTGTCGCGGCAGCGCGAGTACCTCGCCGATGCGAGCAGCGTGCAGTTCACGCGCAATCCGGACGGCATCGGCGGCGCGCTGCGCAAGATCGGCGGCCTGACCCAGCCGGGCCTGCCCGGCAGCGGCATCGGGCATCCGCATGCGGAAACACTGTCGCACCTGTTTCTCGGCGCCGCCAAGCCGAGCTTCGTCTCCGGCCTGTTCGCGACCCATCCGCCGCTGCCGGCGCGCATCCAGCGGATCTATGGGCGGGCGCTGCCGCTGCTGCCGGCGCACGAACTGCCGCTGGCCGAGGCGCTGGGCGAGGCCGGCTCAGCCCCAGCGCGGGCGGCGATCGCGCCGGCGGCCGGCGGTGCGGTCGAGGACGATCGCCTGCTCAGCCCGCTCGTGGCGCTGGTGGCAGAACCGGCGCGCAGCGAAGCACTGGAGCAATCGATCGGAGTGACCCGCGTCGACGGTCATGCCCTCGCGCAGGCCGTCATGAAGCTGCCGGGGGAGACGGAACTCGAGGCGGCGCTCTTCGACACGTCGCAGGCGCCGCTCGTCGTGCTGGCCATGCTGATCGAAAAGGACAGGCCGTTTTCCGGTCAGCAGCGGCAGCTGGTGGCCGAGGCCTACGGAACCGATGCCGCGCAGCGGGTCGATGCCTTTCACGACGATGTCCAGCGACTGCCACCGGGGCTGCGTCTGCAACTGCTCGACCGGGCGGGGCCGACACTGCTGAAGCTTGCCGTCCCGGTGCGCGAACGGCTGCTGCTGCTGGCGCACGGGCTGATCGCCGCCGACGGCCGCGTCACGTTGCACGAGTTCCTGCTGTTTACCGTACTGAAGCGCCGCGCCGGCCGCGACGCGCACCGACCGGCGCCGGTGCGCTTTGCCGGCCTGGAGCCGCTTGCGGCCGAGGTCGGGCTGGTCATGTCGCTGCTGGCCAGCGTGCGGCTCCCCGAGGGCCCCGACCGTGCATACAACGCCGGCGTGCTGCTGCTCGTCGGCATCGATCCGCCGCGGGTGCCGGTCGAATCGATCGAGCTCGATGCGGTCTCGCGCGCGCTCGATCGGCTGAACCAGCTCGCACCGCTCGTGAAGCCGAGGGTGATCAAGGCCTGCACCGCGGTGGCCTTCATCGACGGCCAGACCCACTGGAAGGCCGCCAGTTGCCTGCGCACGATCTGCGCCGCGCTCGATGCGCCGTTGCCGCCGCAGCTGCTCGGCGATGCGGCCGCCGCGGCGGTGCGCGAAGCCGGCGAGCGCGGCGATGAAGGCGCTGTTCGGCAGCCGAGCCTGCCGCAGATCTCCTGATCGCCCGTCCCTGCCGGGCCGGCCGGTCAGCCGTGCTGCAGACGGAAGACGATGACTCCTACCGCCGCCGGGGCGGCCGCCCACAGCAATGCGAGAGCTGCCGAGACCACCGTGTCGCCGCTGCCGCTGTCGAAAAGAAAGAACAGCACGGTCAGTGCCGCGGTGCCCGCCGTCACGGCGACCGCGCCGTAGCGGCGCGCGAGCAGCCACGGATACAGGAAGATCCCGAAGCCGACCAGCGCCGCCACGGTGGCCGTGCCAGCCAGCCAGTTCGGCACTTCAGCCATCGACCGACGTCAGACGACGCCCGCCGCGTGCGCCTGCGCATCGGCGTGGTACGAACTGCGCACCAGCGGCCCGACCGCGGCGTGGGTGAAGCCCAGGGCCTGCGCCTCGCGCTCGAACATCGCGAAAGTGGCCGGCGTGACGTAGCGGCGCACCGGCAGGTGGTGGTTGCTCGGCGCCAGGTACTGGCCGACGGTCAGCATGTCGACCTCGTGCGCGCGCAGATCGCGCATCACCTGCACGATCTCCTCGTCGGTCTCGCCTAGACCGACCATCAGCCCGCTCTTGGTCGGCACGCCGGGCACGCGGCGCCTGAACTCGCGCAGCAGTGACAGCGAGTGCGCGTAGTCCGAGCCCGGCCGCGATTCGCGGTACAGCCTCGGCACGGTTTCTAGGTTGTGGTTCATCACGTCGGGTGGCGCTGCCTCGAGGATGGCAAGTGCGCGCTCGAGCCGGCCGCGGAAATCGGGCACCAGGATTTCGATGCGCGTCGCCGGCGCGAGTTCGCGCACGGCGCGGATGCAGTCGACGAAGTGCTGCGCGCCGCCGTCCTTCAGGTCGTCGCGGTCGACCGAGGTGATCACGACGTAGCGCAGCTTCAGGGCGGCGATCGTGCGCGCCAGGTTCAGCGGCTCTTCGGCATCGAGCGGATCGGGGCGACCGTGGCCGACGTCGCAGAACGGGCAGCGGCGCGTGCACTTGTCGCCCATGATCATGAAGGTGGCCGTGCCCTTGCCGAAGCACTCGCCGATGTTCGGGCACGAGGCTTCCTCGCACACCGTATGCAGCCGGTGGCTGCGCAGGATGTCCTTGATCTCGTAGAAGCGCGTCGTCGGCGAGCCGGCGCGCACGCGGATCCAGTCCGGCTTGCGGGCCGGCAGCGGCTCGGACGCCAGCTTCAGCGGAAACTTCCTGAACACCGGCGCCGTCTTTGCCTCGCCCTTTTTCTTGGCGAACGGGTCTTTCGGCGGCGTCGCGGGAGGGATGTCGCTGCTCATCGGGTGAAATGCTGCGCCAGCCGGCCGGTGAGGCGGTCGGCGGCGTCGCGCCAACTGATCGAAGCGCCGAGTGTAGACAAGTCGACTGTCGGAAGACCTGCATAGCCGCAAGGGTCGATTCGGCTGAATGGCTCGAGATCCATCGCCACGTTCAGCGCCACACCGTGGTAGCTGCGGCCGCGGCTCACCTTGATGCCGAGCGCGGCGATCTTGGCGAATCCGGCCAGTTCGCCGGCGGCGCGCGAGGCCGGATCACGCACGTAGACGCCCGGCGCGCCGCGCACGCGCTGCGCGGCGATGCCGGACTCGTCGAGCGTCTGGATCACCGACTGTTCGATCCGGTAGACGAGTTCCCTGACGAAGATGCCGAGCCGGTGCAGGTCGATCAGCGTGTACACGACCACCTGTCCCGGCCCGTGGTAAGTGACCTGGCCGCCGCGGTCGGTGGCCACGACCGGGATCTCGCCGGGGTCGAGCAGGTGCTCGCGGCGTCCGGCCTGGCCGAGCGTGAACACCGGCGGGTGCTCGACGAGCCACAGTTCATCGGGTGAGTCCGGCCCGCGCTGCGCGGTGAACGCGCGCATCGCCTGCCAGGTCGGCAGGTACCCGGCGCGGCCAAGGTCGCGCACGGCAGGCGGCGCAGTCATCGGCCTCGCCCTGGCTACAGCACGACCCTGACCAGCGGGTGGCTCGTCAGTGCGCGATACAGGTTGTCGAGCTGCTCGCGCGAAGTGGCGTTGATGGTCACCGTGACCGACAGGTAGTTGCCTTCGCGCGAGGTGCGCAGTTCCAGCGTGGCGGCGTCGAAGTCGGGTGCATGCTCGCGGACCACGTCGACGATCGACTGTGCAAAGTCGTCGACCCGCCGCCCCATCACCTTGATCGGAAAAGGCGTCGGAAAGACGAGCGGCGATTCGCCGGTGTCGCCTGTCATCAGTCGCGCAGCGCCTCGATGGCGTCGTCGTAAGCGGCGCGCAGCTTCGCGTATACCGGCCCCGGCCGACCGCTGCCGACGGGCCTGCCGTCCAGCGCGACGATGGGCAGGATCTCGCGCGTGGCCGAGGTCAGCATCAGTTCGTCGCAGCCCTCCACTTCTTTCTGGCCGCAGGCGACGCACCTCGAACGGTGTGCCGGTGCGATCGCACAGTTCGGCGACGAAGCCGTAGCGGATGCCCTCGAGGATCAGCCGGTCGCGCGGCGGCGCGATCACGGTGCCGTTGCGCACCACCCACATGTTGCTCGACGAGCCTTCGGTGAGCGAGCCATCGCGGAACTGCACGACCTCGTCCGCGTGGTGCTCGGTCGCGAACTGCCGTGCCAGCACGGCGCCGAGCAGCGACACCGACTTGATGTCGCACCTCAGCCAGCGCTCGTCGGCACGCGTGACGGCGCGCAGGCCCTGCTCGCGCTGCTCGCGCGACGGCCGCGCGAAAGGCGAACTCATCGCAAACACGGTCGGCGGCGTATCGGCGGGAAACGCGAAGTCCCGCTTGGCCACACCCCGCGTGACCTGCCAGTAGATGAACTGGTTCTGGTCGCCGCACCTTTCGATCAGCCCGTCGACCAACGCGCTCCAGCCGGGGCGGTCGAACGGATTGGCCAGCCCGATCTCGCGCGTGCTGCGCTCGAAGCGGGCCAGGTGATGGTCGAGGCGGAACGGCCTGCGGTAGTAGACCGGCACCACCTCGTAGATTCCGTCGCCGAAGATGAAGCCACGGTCGAGCACCGAGATCTTCGCCTCCGCCAGAGGCAGCCATTCGCCGTTCAGGTAGCAGGTTGACTGCGGCCAGTCCATTTTTGTCCTTGCTTGGCGTGGCGCCGCCCGGGATGCGCGGCGCAGGGCACGCCGCTATGGTAGCGGCGCCGCGCAGGCCGTCTCAGCGGCGCCTGATGCGGATGATGAAGGCCTGCGCCTCCGCCTCGCCTTGGACGCTGGCGATCAGCCGCTCGGCCTCGCGGACCAGCGGCCGAAGCTCGTCGCCGCTGTTGGCCGCTTCCATGGCCCGCGCCAGCGCTTCAGCCTCCGGGCCGAGGAGATCTTGCACTTCCTTCGCGGCACGCTGCTTGGCCTCGTGCACCGTGGTCATTTCCGATGTGGGAATCGACATTGATCGGGCCGGCGCGGCGTCCTCGCCGCGCGCGCTCTGACCGACCAGCACGATGTAGCCGCCCTCCTCGAGCACGGTCAGGGATTCGTCGAAGGCCGACGGCACGATGGCCGCCAGCTGCTCGGCGTCGCGCACGCCGTCGACGAGGATCAACAGCCGGCGCTGGGCCATCGACAGCGCGCCGCTGCGCGAGGCGAGTTCCTCGGTGCCCTTGGGTGTCTTGCCGAATATGCGCAGGTCAGCCATTGAGTTCTTCTTCAGTCAGCGGCGCAACCCGCATGGCCAGGGTCGCACGAGGATCGCGCGGCTGTGCGACGGAGGTTCACAGCGCGCGAGGGATCCGCTGCGCATGCCCCGACGAGCCGATCTTAGTGGACGCTGCCGCCTCCCGTCACCCGTGCACGCGACGCGCCAGCACATGTTCGCAGACCAGCCTCTTCAGCGTCGACAGCCGGCGATGAAAGAAGTGATCGGCGCCGGGCAGCACGATCACCGGCAGGTCCTGCGGTCGCGCCCATTCGAATACATGCGCCAGCGGAATCGTCTCGTCGAATTCGCCATGGATCACCAGCGTGTCGGCGGCCACCAATGGCATCGCCCACTTTCCGGCCGCCGCACCCACCAGGATCAGGTGCGACGCGGGTGGCGCCAGCCGCATGGAGGCCTGCGCGGCGACGAAGCTGCCGAAGGAGAACCCCGCCAGCGCCCGCGGCAGCTCGGTGCTGCTGATATCCAGCCAGTGCGGCGCGGTTTCGATCACGCTCAGGAAATCATCGGTCTCGCCGCGGCCATGGTCGTGCGTCTCCTTCGCTGGCGCCTACGCCGCGGAAGTTCGGCCGGACCGCCAGCCAGCCGATGCTGGTGAAGGCGCGCGCCAGCGTCGCCGTCACCTTGTTCTCCAGGGTGCCGCCGTACAGCGGATGCGGGTGGCCGATGAAGGCCAGCCCCGCCGGCGCGCCTTGCGGCGAGTCGACGGCGACTTCGATGCGGCCAACCGGCCCGTCGACCAGCCGGCGTTCGCTGCGTGCGTGCAATCGTGCGGTCATGGCTGGCGGTCTGGCTGCTGCGGGTGGCGTGCCAGGCGCTCGAAGCGGGTGCGCCGGCTCAATCGCCGCTCGGCAGGCGCAGCCGTTCGACAGGCTCGCCGCCGACCAGATGGCGGTCGATGATTTCGTCGATGTCCTGCTCGTCGACGTACGTGTACCAGACCGCGTCCGGGTAGACGACCAGGCACGGACCTTCGTCGCAGCGGTCCAGGCAACCCGCCTTGTTGATGCGCACCATGCCTTTTCCGTTGAGGCCGAGCTCTTTGATCCTGGCTTTCGCATGGGATTGCAGTCGCTCGGCATCGTGCATCGCGCAGCAGGCGCGGCCGTCGTCGCGCCGGTTCAGGCAGAAGAAGACGTGGCGGTCGTAGTAACTCATTGCGTTCTCGCGAAAGCTTGATTCTACGAAGCCCCGAGTGGAAGGCTCATGCGTCGCGCGGCTGCCCTGGCGGACGCCGCCCCAGGCGCAGCCCCCATAGCAACGCCGCCAGCGTCGCGTATGGCCAGGCCTGCGCCAGCCAGTCCGTGGCCGCCACGAGGTCGCGCAGGCGACCGGGCTGCCAGGCCGCCAGCCAATGGGCATGGTAGGGGTTGGGAGGCACGGCATTGACTGCGACGACCAGCACCAGCAGTGCGGCGGCGGCAACGGTCGAGGCCGCGTGTGCGGACGCGGCCGTCGCTGCCGCGGTCACTGCCAGCAGGCCGATGGCCAGGCCGGCGACCGCTCCGGGCGTCAGCCAGGCCAGCACGCGTTCGGGGCCGAACTGGTGGCCATAAGTGATCGCCTTGGTGGCCAGCGCCGCGGCCAGCAACAGCAGCAGCAGGCGCAGCCGCGGCGCATCCGGCTTCGTCGCGGCGGCGAGCGCTGCGCCGGCGGCGAGCATGCCGCACGCCGTGACCAGCACTTCCGCGGCCGCGAACTGGCCGGCATCGAAGACCGGCAGCCGGCGGTTGGCGAGGTCGAGCAGCGCGGCGACCAGTTCGCGGTCCAGTTCGCCGTTGCCGAACAGCATGGGGCCCGGGTGGATCTGCGCCAAGGGCCAGAGCGCGACGAGCAGAAGCAGGACCGCCGAGCGTGGGCGGAACCAGCGCTGGCGCGCCAGTTGCACCTGACGCCCGTCGATCAGTGTCGGCGCGAGCACCGTCGCGGCAAGCGCGCCCAGCAATGCGCCGGCGACGTTGGTGAGCACGTCGAGGTTCGACGCGATGCGGGCCGGCAGGTAGTTCTGCAGGCTTTCGATCACCAACGACAGGACCGCCGCCGCCCCGACTGCGGTCGCGAATGCCGGCAGGCCGCGCAGGCGCGGATGCAGTGCGAGAGGAAGGAGCAGTCCCAACGGGGCGTAGGCCAGCACGTTCAGGGTCAGGTCGAACCCGGTCACGTAGGCGGGCCAAGGCGCTCGAACGAATTCGAGCGGGCCGACGCCGAGCGATCGCCAGCCTGTCCATGGCGACAGGCTGCCGTAGACCAGCAGCACGATGTAGGCAAGCAGCGCGACGCGCGCGAGCGGCGAGGCGCGCCGTGCCGGCACTGGCCCGGCGCTATGTCCGGCGGGCGGCGAGAGGAAAGGGGCGGGAGTCATGTCGGGCGCCGTGATTGTGGTGACCGCGTCCGGAACAGGCAAGGCGGCAGGGCTGCGCCGCACGCCGATGGTAAATTTTGAGCAATTGCGGTCTTGCGCAGCGACGCGAGTGGCCGTATCAGTGGCATACCTGCCCAATGCCCCGCCGGTGATTCACTTTGTCCTGCATCGCTAATTCCAACGGCGGAGCCATTGAGAGCCGCCGCGCGGCAGTCTCGCCGCTTGCCGGTGACCTGATCGCAAAGGCGGCGCCGCAGTTCGACGTCGAGACCGTCCAGGAAACCGGATCGACCAATGCGGACCTGCTCCAGCGAGTACGGCAGGAGCAGCCGAGGTGCCCGCTGCTGCGCGCGGCGCTTCATCAGGCCGGGGGGCGCGGTCGTTACGGTCGGCGCTGGTTCGCGGCTCCTGGTGGTGCGCTGCTGTTCTCGTTGGCGGTGCCGATGAAGGCGGGGGAAGCGCGCATAGCCGCCGCGACGCTGGCCTGCGGCGTCGGCGCCGCCGAGGCGCTGCGCGCTGTCGGCGCACCGGTGGACCTGAAGTGGCCCAACGACCTGCTTCTCGCGGGCCGCAAGCTTGGCGGGGTGTTGTGCGAGCTGGCCGTCGATGGCCAGGGACGGCGAACGCTGGTCGTCGGCGTCGGCGTCAATCTGCACCTTGACCCTGCAACTCGTGATTCGATCGGCCAGCCGGCGGCGGCGCTCGACGAGACCCCGGCGGTCGCTGAGAAGCGCGAGGTGCTGATCGGACGTATCGCCGCCGCGATTCTCGCGGCGCTGCAGATTTACGAGGCGAGCGGATTCGTGCCGATGCAGCCGCGCTTCATGGCGCTGTTCGCTCAGCGCGATGCGATGGTCGACCTGCTGGAACTCGGGGTACGCGTGGCTCGCGGGCGAGCACTCGGCGTCGATGGCGAGGGACGGTTGCTGCTGGCGACCGAGCAGGGTCTGCGCGCCTGCAGCAGCGGCGAACTGTCGATGCGGGTGAGCGGATGAGCGCCGTACGGTCGCTCCGCAGACGTTCGGCCCGGCGGGCCGCGCTCGCGATTTCCGCCATGGGTCGCGCTGCAGAGTGTCGCCTGCCTCCTGCACTCGTCCCCGCGGGGGAATCAGTTGGCCGGCCGCAGAGGGCGGCGTGAACGTCCCGGCACACTGGCTTCTGCTCGATGCCGGCAACTCGGCGCTGAAGTGGGTGCTGATGACATTCGATGGTCGCGTCGGCCCGGCTTACGGATCGATGCGCAACGCACCGCCTGCCGAACTGACGCCCTCGCTGGTCCACGAATGGACCGATCGCGCGGGCGTTGCGGTACGGGCGGCGTATGGCTGCGGCGTGGCCGCACCGAGTCTGATGCGGTCCGTCGAGCAGGCGGTGCAGAAGGTCTTCGCATTGCCGGTGCACTGGTTCGAAACCCAGCCTCGCTTCGCGCATGAGGGCGTCGAGCTGCGCAATGGCTACCGAGACAGCGCCCAGCTCGGAGTCGACCGCTGGCATTCGCTGATCGCGGCCCGCGCCGCCCACCCTGACCGCCCGCTCGTGGTGGTGACCGCCGGCACCGCGACGACCGTGGACGGCGTGACCGGTGACGGTTCTTTCGTGGGCGGCGCCATCGCCCCGGGCGTGCGCCTCATGTACGAGGCGCTTGCCCGCGGCACGGCGAACCTGCCGTTCGCGAGCGGCCAGATGGTCGCCTACCCCGACAATACCGACGACGCGATCGCCTCCGGCGTGCTGGGCAGCCAGCTTGGCCTGATCGAGCGGTTCGTGCGCAATTTCCGCAGTGAGCACGGCGATCCGCTGGTCGTGCTGACCGGTGGATATGCGGCGCTGCTGGCGCCTCACATCGGTGCCGGCAGCGCGCTGCCGTCGCTCGTGCGCGAGGAGAACCTGGTGCTGCGCGGCGTCTTCCTGCGCGCCCGTGCCACGGCAGCGACGGCCCTCGCGGATGCCACGGGCGGCGACCGATGAGACTGGCGTTCCTGCTCCTGCTGCTTGCCAATCTCGTTCTGCTCGCCTGGCGGCAGGGCGCCTTCGGCCCCGTTGCAGAGGAGGGTCGCGAGCCGCAGCGGCTCGCGCGGCAGATCGCACCGGAGCAGATTCGCGTGCTGTCCGCCGATCAGGTCGCTGCGTTGCGCGGTCCGGTGCCGGTGGCGCGCGACGGCAACGGGAAACTGGCGTGCGTCGAACTCGGCGATTTCGACGAGGCCGCCCTTGCCCGCATCCAGCCGCGGCTGGCGGCGCTGGCCCTCGGCGACCGGCTGCGGGCGCGGCGCGTCGATGCACCGGGCTGGTTCATCGTCTACCTGCCGCCCGCCGCAACGCGGGCGGAGGCCGAACGGCTCGCGCAGGATCTGCGCGGTCGCGGATTTCGCGACCTGCGCGTGATGGGACCGGCCACTCAGATGCCGAATGCGATCGTGCTCGGCTCGTTTCGCGACCAGGAACTCGCGCAGCGACATCAGGCGGACCTGACGCGGCGCGGCCTCCAGGGCGCGCAGGTGACCGAGCGCGCCTCGGGCAGCGAAGCGACCCGCTTCGAGATCCGGGGCGTGGATCCCGCGCTGGCGCAGCAGCTGGCGGAGATCCAGAAGGAATTCCCGCAGAGCCAGCTCGGCACCTGCGCCAACTGACCTCGCCGCGTTGCCTCGTCTGGCCGATGCCGGAGCGCGCCAATCGCCATGTTCAACATCGTGCTCGTCGCGCCCGAGATCCCGCCGAACACGGGTAACGTGATCCGCCTCGCCGCCAATACCGGCGCGCGGCTGCATCTGGTGCGCCCGCTCGGTTTCGATTTGACTGACAAGCAGCTGCGCCGGGCCGGTCTCGACTACCACGAATATGCGCGCGTTGCCGTGCACGACAGCTTCGATGCGTTGCTGGTGGCCGAGCAGCCGAACCCCGAACGGATGTTCGCGCTGACGACGCGCGCTCAGCGGCTGTTTACGGCAGCGCGCTTTGCCGCCGGAGACTGGCTCGTCTTCGGCGGCGAGACGTGTGGCCTGGCCGCCGGGGTGCGCGAACGCTTTGCGACGTCGCAGTTGTTGAGGCTGCCGATGCAGCCCGGCAGCCGCAGCCTGAATCTGAGCAACGCGGTGTCCGTGGTTGTCTTCGAGGCGTGGCGACAGCACGGTTTCGCCGGCGGCGCCTGAGGCGCCGGCGCAAGTCCCGGATCCGGGTCAGCTCTTTTCCAGGTCGCCGAGCGCCGGGCCCCGCGCCGCGGCCACGTGCCGCAGCAGGCGCTCGAGCAGGTCCGACGTGCTCGGAGCGACGAGCAGCAGGTCGCGGTGCTGCGGGCGGATGAACTCCTGCTGCGCGGCATGCTGCAGGAAGGCCAGCAGGTGATCGAAGTAGCCGTCGACGTTGACGAGTCCGACCGGCTTGGCGTGCAAGCGTAGCTGCCGCCAGGTCACCATCTCGAACATCTCCTCGAAAGTGCCGTAGCCTCCCGGCAGGACGACGAACGCGTCGGCGCGGCTGGCCATCGTGCGCTTGCGCGTGTGCATCGAGTCGACGATCAGCAGTTCGGTCAGCCGCTGATGGGCGACCTCGGGTCGCATCAGGTGCTCGGGAATCACGCCGATCACTTCGCCGCCGGCGGCCAGCGCGCTGTCGGCGAGCGCGCCCATCATGCCGACGTGGCCGCCGCCGTAAATCACGGCCACGCCCCGGCGCGCCAGCAGCGCGCCGAGTTCGCGTGCGGCGTCCAGATAGGCCGGCCTGGCGCCCGGCTGCGAGCCGCAGAAGACGCAGACCGCGTGCGGAGTCATTCGAGCGTCTCGCGCTTCGGATCGCGGGCGAGCAGCCGCTCGAGCGCCTGGCGCGGCGAGATCTGTTCATCGAGCACGGCGCACACGGCCTCGGTGATCGGCATCTGGACGCGGAGCGCTGCGGCACGCTGGCGCACAGCGGCAGCCGACCACACGCCTTCGGCGACGTGGCCGAGACGGGCGAGGGCGTTCGCCAGCGAGAGTCCCTCGCCGAGCATGATGCCTACCTGCCGGTTGCGCGACAGCTCTCCGGTGCAGGTCAGGATCAGGTCGCCGACGCCGGCCAGGCCCATGAACGTCTGCGCCGACGCGCCGATCGCGACTCCGAAACGGGTGATCTCCGCCAGGCCGCGGGTGATCAGTGCGGCGCGCGCGTTGTGGCCGAGCGCCAGTGCGTCGCAGATGCCGGTGGCGATCGCCATCACGTTCTTGACCGCGCCGCCGACCTCGACGCCGACGACGTCGTTGGTCGAATAGATGCGCAGCGACGGGCCGTGCAGGGTCTCGGTGACGAGGCGGCAGAATGAGTCGTGCCCGGCAACCACCAGCGCGGTCGGCAGCCCTCGGGCAACTTCCTGGGCGAAGCTGGGCCCGGACAGCGGACCCGCGGGGTGCGCACCGAGCTCGTCGCGCACGATCTCATGCGCCATTGCGGCGCTGTTGCCTTCAAGGCCCTTGCACAGCCAGATAACCGGGGGCAGCGGCGCGCTGCCGCTCAGTCGGCGCAGGAGCGTGCGGAGCGCGGCCGTTGGCGTGGCAACGAGCAGCAGACCGTGCCGGGCATGCGAAACGGCTTCGACCCAATCTGCCGTGCAATGCAGGGTCGAAGGCAGATCGACCCCGGGGAGATAGCGCTCGTTGCGCCGCTTCTCGGCGATCGCCGCCACCGCCTCGCGGCTGCGCGCCCACAGGTGCACGTCGTGACGCGCCGACAGCGAGGCGGCCAGCGCCGTGCCCCAGGCGCCCGCACCCAGTAAGGTGATGTTCACGGCCGGTGCGTCCGGAACGGCCGCCGGCAGCGGCCGGGTCGTGTGGCGGTTACTGGGTCGGCGTCGTCGCGGATGCGCCTGCCTGTGCCTGCTGCTGCGCCAGCCGCTGCTGGTACAACGCCTCGAAATTGATCTCCGCCAGATGGATCGGCGGCAGGCCGGTGCGGCTGATCAGGTCGGCGACGTTGGCGCGCAGGTACGGATAGATGATGTTCGGGCAGACGATGCCTACGATCGGTTCGAACTGCTCGTTCGGTACGCCCCGTATCTCGAAAATGCCGCCCTGCTTGCCTTCGACGAGGAACAGCACCTTGTCGCCCAGCTTGGCCGTGGCGGTGACGCGCACCACGACTTCGTAGATCCCGTCGACTACCGCGCTGTTGTTGACTTCGAGCTGCACATCGATGTTCGGCGACTGCTGTTCGAGAAAAATATGCGGCGCATTGGGCAACTCGAGCGAGGCATCCTTGAGGTAGCAGCGCTGCAGCTGAAATACCGGTCCGGCAGGGGCTCCCTGCGGACTGTTGCCGGCGGGCTGTCCGGCGTCTTTGACTTCTGCCATGGCGATTCCTGAGGTTTCTGGAGTGGAGGGGCCGGACCGATAATTCAGCCGGCAAGCAACGACGTGAGCCGTCCTTCGTGGTCAAGTTCCGCCAGGTCATCGAAGCCGCCGACGTGCGTGGCGCCGATGAAGATCTGCGGCACCGTACGCCGGCCGGTCCTCTCGACCATCTCGTCGCGGCGTGCCGGGTCGAGGTCGACCCGGACGGTGTCGATTTCCGTGACGCCGCGCGCCTTCAGCAGCGCCTCGGCGCGATGGCAGTAGGGACAGTGCGCGGTGCGGTACATCAGTACTTTGGCCGTCATGATCGAGTGTCGTTCGCTTTTGCGGCCTTATCGAGCCGCGGCGCGTGCACGACGCTTCCGTCGCGCGCGGGGGCCTTGCCCGGGTCGGCTGAGGGTACTCATGCCTTCAGCGGCAGACCGGCCTCGCGCCATGCGTTCAAGCCACCGGCCAGAACATAGACCTCCGCCACGCCCGTGGCGCGCAACTGTGCCGCGGCCCGACCCGCGACGTTGCCGGAGTTGCAGAGCACGATGACCGGTCGGTCCTTCTTGAGTTCCTTCGGTCCACGAGTGCCGAGGTCAGCGAGGGGAATGTTCCTCGCGTTGGGAAGCGAGCCACGCGAAAACTCCGCGGCATCGCGTATGTCGACCACCTGGGCGTGCTTGCCGTTGATCAACTGCGTCGCCTGCAGGGTAGTCAGAGACGGGCCGCCGGCCCGTGAGCGCAGCAGCGGCCACAGCAGCATGCCGCCGCTGAAGAAGGCCACCGCGATCAGCAAAGCGTTGTCGATGAAGAACTGCACGGATGCTCCCGCCTCCGCCAAGGGAGCGCGATTATAAAATGACGTTGTGACCGATTATCCGGAACCTGACATGTACAAGCTCGTGCTGCTGCGCCATGGCGAAAGCCAGTGGAACCTGGACAATCGCTTCACGGGGTGGACCGACGTCGATCTGACCGAGGCGGGTATACACGAGGCGCGCGCCGCCGGTGAACTGCTCAAGCGCGAAGGCTATGGCTTCGACATCGCCTACACGTCGGTCCTCAAACGGGCGATCCGCACCCTATGGCTGGCGCTCGATGCCCTCGATCTGATGTGGCTGCCGGTAGTGCACTCCTGGCGCCTCAACGAGCGCCACTACGGTGCTCTGCAGGGGCTGAACAAGGCAGAGACAGCAGCAAAGTACGGCGAGAAGCAGGTGCTGGCCTGGCGCCGGGCCTATGCCATCGCGCCCGAACCGCTCGCGCCCGACGATCCTCGCTGGGCGGGCAATGACCCGCGTTACCGGCATCTCAAGCCGGAAGAGATCCCTGCCACCGAGTGCCTGAAGGACACCGTCGCGCGCGTGCTGCCGTTCTGGAACGATTCGATCGCGCCCGCGATCAAGCGGGGGCGCCGCGTGCTGGTGGCTGCACACGGCAACTCGCTGCGTGCGCTCGTCAAGTACCTTGACGGAATCTCGGACGACGACATCGTGGGCCTGAACATCCCGACGGCGCGGCCGCTGGTTTACGAGCTCGACGAAAAGCTGCAACCTCTGCGCAGCTACTACCTTGGCGATGCCGAGGAAATCGCGCGGGCGATGGCGGCTGTCGCTGCGCAGGGCAAGGCCAAACCGTCGTCTTGATCGGTCGATTGACCTCGCGTCTGCGCCCTGTTCTCCTCGCGTGTGCGCTTGTCGCTGCCGCCGCTGCCGGCTCGGCCGCGCAGCCGGCGGGTCCAGGCGAATCAGCCGCGAAGGCAACCCCAGGTCCGCAACGGCAGCGGCAGCTCGAGGCGGAGCGGCGCCGGCTCAGGCAGAAGCTGGTTCAGCTCCGCCGGGAGGTGGCCCGCGCGGAGGCTTCGCGTGCCGAGGCGGCCGATGCGCTGCGCGAGTCGGAGGCGGCGATTTCGGACGCGAACCGTCGGCTGCATGAATTGACCGCCGCAAGGCGGCAGGTGCAGGAGGAGATCGATGCGCTGGCCTCGCGCGGCCAGGCCATCGGCGCCAGGCGCCTGGAAGAGGAGCACGGCCTCGGCCTGGTGTTGCGCAGCCAGTATGCGCTGGCGCGACAAACGCCGTTGCAGCGGTTGCTGGACGGCACCGGCCCCGGTGGACTGCAGCGCGAACTCGTCTATCTCGATCGTCTTGCGAGCGGCCGTTTGCGCGCGGTCGGTGAATTGCGCGCGCGCGGCGAGGAACTCGCCCAGCTGAGATCACAGTCGGAGGTCAAACAACTCGAGCTCGCGGCGCTGGCCGAAGACGAGCAGCGTAACCGGGCGGCACTGCAACAGCAGCAGAGTGCGCGCAGCCGCGCTCTGGATCGCCTTGCCAGACAGCTCGCCGGCCAGCGGCGCTCCCTGGAGGCCGCGCAGCGCGACGAGAAGCGGCTTGCGTCGCTGGTCGGCGAGATCGAGAAGTTGCTGGCCGAGCAGGCGCGGCGGCGTCCGCGCGAACCGTCCCCGGCACGCCGGCCGCCGCAAAAGCCTGCTCCCGAGGCTCCCGTGGATGTGCCCGCGGGCAGCGAGTTTGCCCGGCTTCAGGGCAGGCTGATACTGCCCGTGCGCGGCGAGGTCGTCGCAAGGTTCGGCAGCCCGCGGCGGACCGAGGCGCAGGTCGATGCACCGACGTGGAAGGGCGTGTTCATCCGGGCAGCCGCTGGCGCCGACGTGCATGCGGTGGCCGCCGGTCAGGTCGTGTTCGCCGACTGGCTGCGCGGATTCGGCAACCTGCTGGTGATCGATCACGGTGAAGGCTTTCTATCCGTGTACGGCAACAATGAGTCCCTGCTCGCCGATATCGGCGTCGAGATCGGCGCCGGAGACCCGGTCGCCACCGTGGGCAGTACGGGGGGCGCCGCGGAGGCGGGCCTATACTTCGAACTGCGCTTCAGGGGTCGGCCGATCGACCCGCTGCGCTGGGCGCGGGCACGCTGACGTCGAGTTGCTGCAGTTCGGCGCACGCATCTTGCCTGCCCTGTTTCTGGAGGTTCCATGAGCGGACGTTTGCGGACTTTCGCACTGATCAGTGTCGGCGCCGTTGCGGGCGTCGCGGCAAGTCTCGGCATCTCGGCCTACGCGTTTCGCGACAGTCGCGGCCCGATTCCGCTCGAGGAGATCCGCCAGCTGACCGATGTGTTCGGCGCGATCAAGAATCACTACGTCGAGCCGGTCGAAGATCGCAAGCTGATCCACGAGGCGATCTCCGGCATGCTCACGGGGCTCGACCCGCACTCGGCGTTTCTCGACTCCGATGCCTTCCGCGACCTGCAGACGAGCACCCAGGGCGAGTTTGGCGGGCTCGGCATAGAGGTCGCGCCCGAGGACGGTGCGGTGCGGGTCGTGGCGCCGATCGATGACACGCCGGCGTTCCGGGCCGGCATCAAGGCCGGCGACCTCATCATCAAGATCGACGACACGCTGACACGCGGCATGCCGCTGTCCGACGCGGTCAAGCTGATGCGGGGCAAGAAGGGAACCTCGGTCACGCTGACCGTGGCGCGCAAAGGCGAGGTCAAGCCGCTCGAGTTCAAACTGGTGCGCGACGTGATCCGTACCCAGTCGGTCCGCAGCCGCATCATCGAGCCCGGCTACGCGTTCGTGCGCGTTTCGCAGTTCCAGGAGCGCACCGTGGAGGATCTGGCCCGGCACCTGTCGGATGCCCACAAGGCGGGTCCCCTGAAGGGCATCGTGCTCGACCTGCGCAACGATCCGGGTGGCCTGCTGCATTCGGCGATCGGGGTTTCGGCGGCGTTCCTGCCCAAGCGTGCGCTGGTGGTCAGCACCGACGGCCGCATGAGCGACGCGAAGCGGCGTTTCGTTGCCGCGCCGGAGGACTATCAGCGCGGCCGCGGCGAGGACGTGCTGGCGCGTCTCCCCGCTGAAGTGAAGTCGGTGCCGATGGTCGTACTGGTCAACGGCGCAAGCGCATCGGCCTCTGAAATCGTCGCCGGCGCACTGCAGGACCACAAACGCGCGACGGTGATCGGCTCGCAGACGTTCGGCAAGGGATCGGTGCAGACGATCATCCCGTTGCGCTCCGACGGCGAGCGCCCGGCCGCCATCAAGCTCACGACGGCGCGCTACTTCACCCCCAGTGGCCGCTCGATCCAGGCCAAGGGCATCGAGCCTGATCTGCACGTCGACGACACGGCGCAGGGCAGTTTTGCCGGGCTGCAGGTCCGCGAAGCGGATCTGGCGCGCCACCTCGAAGTGAAGCAGGCGTCTCCGAAGCCCGGAGGCGCGGCAGCACTCGAGACCCCGGTGGAATCGCCGGCGGAATCGCAGGCGGAACGACCGGCGCCGCCGCGTTACGAATTCGGTTCCGCCGAAGACTTCCAGTTGCGGCAGGCGATGAACCACCTCAAGGGACTGCCGGTCGAAACCGCCAAGAAGGGCGACAGCGTCGCCGCCTCCGCCGCCGGGGCGCGCTAGCGCGTCGGCGCGGCGTAAGCGTTCGCGACGGTGAGCGCTGTGGCGGTGAGTCGCAGCGCGCCCGGCGGAGACATCGACCACGAATGGACGGCGCGCAGCGCAACGTTCGTTCCCGCCGACAAGGGCTGATGAACGACGAAGAGCTTCTGCGCTATTCGCGCCACATCCTGTTGCAGGAGATCGGCATCGAGGGACAGGCGCGCATCCGCGCCGCCTCGGCACTGGTCGTCGGCGCCGGTGGGCTGGGCTCTCCCGCGGCGATGTTCCTGGCATCGGCCGGCATCGCGCGGCTGACGCTGGTCGACGGAGATACGGTCGACCTGACCAATCTGCAGAGGCAGATCCTGCACACGTCCGAGCGCGTCGGCACCAACAAGGCGGCCTCAGGACTCGCCACCCTCGCCGCTCTCAATCCGCAGGTACGACTGTCCGCGATCCCGGAGCGGGTGGGCGCAGCGGAGCTCGAGGCGCTTGTCGGGGCTGCTGACGTCGTGCTCGACTGCACCGACAACTTCGCCACCCGGCACGCAATCAACCGGGCCTGCGTGGCGAATCGCCGGCCGCTGGTCTCGGGCGCGGCAGTTCGCTTCGACGGCCAGCTCGCCGTTTTCGACCTGCGCAAACCGGATTCTTCCTGCTACGCGTGCCTGTTCCCTGACGGAGAGGCGCAGGACGACCTGTGTGCCGTGATGGGCGTGTTCGCCCCGGTGACCGGCATCATCGGGGCGATGCAGGCGGCCGAGGCGCTGAAACTGGTGGCGCGGGCGGGTACGGCGATGATCGATCGACTCCTGATGCTCGACGCATTGACCATGGACGTGCGCACGGTACGATTCGAGCCCGACCCGCACTGCGCGGTCTGCCGGCGGGGTGGCCGTGGGCGGGCGGACGCAGTTCCCTCAAGAATCTGAGTTTCTGATGCCGGCCATGGCCTTCGTTCCGAGCACGGTGAGCAGCGCCAGTCCTCGAATGCTGCTGGCGCTGATCGTGCTGCTGGTCGTGTTGTCGATGGCTGGCGGGATGTTCTTCCAGTACGTTCTGCTGCTCGAGCCGTGCCCGCTGTGCGTGCTGCAGCGGGTCGCGATCATCGGCGCCGGAATCTTCGCTGCGCTCGGGTTGCTGGCGGCAGGGGCGTTCGGCCAACTGCTTGCGGCAGGCATGTCGATGGCGTTTGCCCTTGCAGGCGCCGGTGTTGCCGGCTGGCACAGCTGGATTCTCGTGTATCCGCCGGAGTCGATGACCTGCGGGCGACCGTTCCAGTGGTTTCACGACGATTTCCCTCTCGGCACCTGGCTGCCCAAGCTTTTTGCAGGCGAGGGCGACTGCCTCAAGGTCGATTGGACCTTCCTTGGGCTGGCGATTCCGAACCTGTCGCTGATTGCGTTCCTGCTGCTGATCATCACCGCCCTGCTGGCGGTGCGTGGGGCGTGGCGGCGGCTGCGCTAGGACACTGCGCCGCCGGCGCTACGAGAGAAGCACGGGCAGGTGCGCTTCGATGCCGTCGGCAGGCGGTTTGCGGAAGCCGCTCTTGGCGAATCGGTGCCAGCGGCCGATGACGTAGGCGACGGCGAGCGCCGCGCGCGAGGCCGCGTCGAAATCCCCCGGCAGTTCCTGTTCCGTGACAGCGAGGCGGAAGCTCTGCTTGAGCGATGACTCGATGCGCTCGAACATCTGGTTCATGCGCTCCTGCAGGCGCTCGTTCTCGTTGACCAGCGCGTCGCCGATCAGCACACGCGTCATGCCGCGGTTGGTCTGCGCGAACTCGAGCAGCATCAGCACGGTGCTGCGGGCCTGTTTCAGCCCGGATTGTTCTCGCGCCGCGATGTCGTTGATCAACCCGAAGATCGTTGTCTCGATGAACTCGATCAGTCCTTCGAACATCTGCGCCTTGCTGGCGAAGTGCCGGTAAAGCGCCGCTTCCGACACCGAGAGCCGCTCGGCGAGCGCGGCCGTCGTGACTTTCTCGCCCTTGGGATCCTCGAGCATCGACGCCAGCGTCTGCAGAATCTGCAGCCGGCGGGCACCGGGTTTGCGCCGTGTTGCTGAACCCAGCGTGGTGACGGACTCCATCTTCATGCTTCCTGCGGTGCCCGCGTCGGCCCGCCTCTCGCGCTGCGCGCGTGACGGCTTCGTGTCCTGCTGCCCTGATTCATGCTCGATGACCTCGATTGCGGCGGGGGACCGCTGCCGGGATTCTGGCTGATGGAGCACCGACGTGGGGAGTTACTTTCGCATTAGGCCTTGCGGATACTGCGCTTATACAAGGTCGCTCGCGTCGGCGCGAGCCGGCCGCTGGTCTTTCAGAGCGTTCCGTCAATCCGGTCCAAGCAGACTGTCAGGCGAGCACAGGCAGTGCGACTGAGGCCTCAGCGGCGTCCGCGCCGCGTTGCGCAGCCAGCGCATGTCGACCCCGATCGACCGAACGGCGTCGGGCGTCGCGCCCGCGACATGGAGCAACGAGTTGAGCCAGGGCAGTGGTGCCAGCGACGCCTCGCCGAACAAGATCCCGAGCAGGCGATCGATGCCGCGTGGCTCGCTCTCGATATAGGCGACGCGAAAGTCCTCGCCGAGCCCGCCTCGATTGGCGGCCACCTGCAATGCCTCGTGATACGTGGCGAGCCGGTCGACCAGCTTGAGCTCCTGAGCCTGACGTCCAGTCCACACCCGTCCCTGGGCGAGTTCGTCCATCCGCTCCGGCGTCACGTTGCGCGCAGCGGCGGCGCGGCCGACGAAATCCCGGTAGACGCGCTCCACGCCGGTCTGCAGCAGTTCCCGCATCCGCGGATCGAGCGGCCGGCGCGGATCGATTGCACCAGCCAGCCACGTGGTCGTCGTGCCGTGGGTGTGCAGCGACAGCTTTTCCCATGCACGGTCAACGGAAGGCAGCAGCGCGTAGACGCCGATCGAGCCGGTGATGGCCGCCGGATCGGAAATCACCTCATCGGCCGACATGGCGACGTAATAGCCCGCGGAGGCGGCCACGTCGCCGAACGACACCAGCACCGGCTTGCCCGCTTTGCGCGTCAGCTCCAGTTCGCGACGGATCAGTTCCGCGGCGAAAACACTGCCCCCGGGCGAGCGCACCCGCAGCAGCACCGCCTTGATCGATTCGTCCTCACGGGCGCGCCGGATCAGATTTGCCGTGGAGCGGCCACCCACGAGCCCCTGCGGCTGCTCGCCGTCGAGCATCTCGCCCGAAGCGATCACGACGCCGACTGCATCGCCGTGCCTTTGCGGCAGCGTGGCGAGGTACTGCGACAGGTTGATCTGGCGGAATGTCTTGCGTTCGAGGTCCGGCGCACCCTTTTCGATCAGCATCGCGCGCAGTTCGTCAGGCGTCTTCAGGCCATCGACCAGCCGCTCGTCGACCGCGAGCTTCGCTGCATCGCCGCCGGCGGCTGCGAAACGCTGCGGGAGCTCGTCGACCAGCCGCGTGATGCTGCCCGCCGGGAGACGACGCGCCGACTCGACTGCCGACATGTACTGTGCCCAGAGGTCGCCGATCAGTTCGGCCTCGTCGCGCCGCGCGTCTTCCGACGGCTCGTTCTGCGAAAACGGCTCGACCGCACTCTTGTAGCGGCCGACCTTGAACACGTTGACGGTCACGCCGATCGAGTCGAGCGCGTCCCGGTAGTAGTTGCGGTAGCCGCCGAAGCCGAGCAGCAGGACGCGGCCGAAAGGGTGCATCAGCACTTCGTCGGCGTGCGCGGCGATGTAGTAGCGGCGCTGGTCGAAGACCGAGCCCCATGCAACGACCGGCTTGCCGCTGGCCCTGAAGCGGCTGACTGCGGCGGCGATCTCGCGCAGCGTGGCCAGCCCCGCGCCCTCCATGTCATCGAGCAGGAGCACAACGCGGGAGATCTTCGGATCCCGCGCAGCCGCATCGAGGGCGGCGAGCACGTCGCGCAGCTGCGTTTCGCGCTCGCGTTCGGCCAACAGCTGCAGCAGCGTCACGCTGGCCGGCGCACCGGTCCGCTGCTCGACGATCGGCCCGGAAAGGTCGAGCACCAGCGCCGTGTCCGGCGCCACGGCCGGACGTTCCTCGTACAGCCAGGCAGCGACGATCGCGGCGATGATCGCCAGGAAAAGCAGGTTAAGCACGAGAGTGCGAAAAAAGCCGATCGCACTCCAGATGAAGCCGAAGAACCGGCGGATCAGGCCGGGTCGAGACGCCATGAAAGACTCCATTGTCCGGACAGGGACCGTCCTCGAAAGCTTACCCGCTCGGCGCGGTCAGCCGCGCAGCCGCGCGTGGGCGCGGGGCAGTTCGAGCACCGAGCGCACGCGCAGGCCGAATTGCCTGCCGCTGCGCAGGTGCGTCGGCCCGCGGCTGTGTCCGAACACGAGCACGGTCCGAAAGCCGACCGCCCGCGCCGAGCGCAGGTTGGCGGCGCTGTCCTCGACCAGGATGGCCGCGCCTCGGGGCACCCGTTCGCGGGCAAGCATGTGGCGCAGCATGCTGCGCGACGGCTTGGGTCGGAAGCTGCGATGCAGCCGCATCTGCTCGATTGCATAGCGGGCGAGCACGCGCCGGTGAAGACCGAGCGCGCGCAGGATCTCGTCGGCGTACGCGCCGGGCGCATTCGTCAGCAGCACTTTGCGGCCCGGCAGCCGGGCGAACAGCCGCGCCAGGCCGCGCTCCGCGCGCAGCAGCCCTGCGATGTCGAAATCGTGTGTCTCGCGGAGAAAATGGTGCGGGTCCACCGCGTGATGGCGCATGAGGCCGAGCATCGTGGCGCCGTATCGGCGCCAGTAGGTCAGGCGCAACTGGTTCGCCTGCTCGCGATCGACCTGCAGATGTCGCTCGACGTAGTCGGTCATGCGGCCATTGATGGCCTGGAAGATCGCGTGCGACGCGTCATGCAGCGTGTTGTCGAGGTCGAAGAACCAGACGGGGGGTGGCCGGCGGGTACGCGACCCTCCGGGTTGCGCGGGCGCGCCAGCCGGCTCGGTCGACGGGCCGCTTCTCGGTCGGCCGGGCCGGCGGCCTGACATCAAGTGCAGCGGGAGCGTGCCGTCGCACGCCGAGGATACGGAGTGGCCAAGGGGCTCAGTGGCTCTTGATCATCGTGCCCACGCCGGCGTCGGTGAGGATTTCGAGCAGCAGGCAGTGGTCGACGCGGCCATCGACGATGTGCACGGCGTTCACCCCGCTCTTGGCAGCCTCCAGCGCAGACGAGATCTTCGGCAGCATGCCGCCGGAGATCGTGCCGTCGGCGAACAGGTCGTCGATCTGGCGCGACGTGAGCCCGGTGAGAAGCTTGCCGCTCTTGTCGAGAACACCCGGGGTGTTGGTAAGCATCACCAGTTTCTCGGCCTTCAGGATTTCGGCGATCTTGCCGGCCACCACATCGGCGTTGATGTTGTAGGTCTCGCCATCGGCACCGAAGCCAATCGGCGAGATGACGGGGATGAATGCGTCGTCCTGCAGCGCCCTGACCACCGCCGGGTTGATCGCCTCGATCTCGCCGACATGGCCGATGTCGTGGCTCTTGGTGGGATCGTCCCGGTCCGGCATGCGCAGCTTGCGGGCGCGGATCAGCGCGCCGTCCTTGCCCGTCAGGCCGACGGCCTGGCCGCCGAAGCTGTTGATCATCGTCACCAGTTCACCCTGCACCTCGCCGGCCAGCACCCACTCGACGACTTCCATCGTTTCCGCATCGGTGACCCGCATGCCCTGGATGAACTGGGACTTCTTGCCGACCCGCTCCAGCGCCTCGTCGATCTGCGGGCCGCCGCCGTGAACGACCACCGGGTTCATGCCGACCAGCTTCAGAAGCACGACATCGTGGGCGAAGCTCTCCTTCAACTGCTGGTCGATCATCGCGTTGCCGCCGTACTTGACGACGATCGTCTTGCCATGGAAACGACGGATGTAAGGCAGCGCCTCGGACAGGATTTCGGCCTTGATGTCCGGCGTGATCTGCGAGCGATCCATTGAAGAGGGCGTCCGTCGGCGTCCGATGAATCGAGGAAGTCTAGCAAGCGCCCCATGCACGGCGCCCGCTGAAAGGCCTGCCGCGAGCGAGGCACTAAGATGTGCCGAAGTGCGGAGGACAGGACATGGCCCAGGAATTCGAGATCACCGGCATGCACTGCGGCGGTTGCGTCAATCGCGTGGCCAAGGCGCTGCGCGCACTCGACGCCGGCGTCGCCGTTACGCTCGAGCCGCCGCGCGCGACCTTTCCGGCCGAGGCGCAGGTCTCGCTCGATAGCGTCAACGCGACCCTGGCGAAGATCGGCGACTACCGCGCCAGCGAGGCCGCCTAGCGCGGCGCGTGCGGCCGGCCCGCGCTCACAGCACGTAGCGGGCCAGATCCTCGTTGCGCGCGAGGTCGGCCAGGCGTTCGTCGACGTAGGCGGCGTCGACGCGCAGCTCGCGCCGCTGTCCGCTGCCGGCGTCGAAAGAGATCTCCTCAAGCAGCCGTTCCATCACCGTGTACAGGCGGCGGGCGCCGATGTTCTCCGTCTTTTCGTTGACCGAACAGGCGATCTCCGCCAGCCGGGTGATGCCGTCGGGCGTGAAGCTAAGGGTTACCTCGTCGGTCGCCAGCAGCGCCTCGTACTGGCGCGTCAGGCAGGCATCGGTTCCGGTCAGGATGCGCTCGAAGTCCTTCGCCGAGAGCGAGTCGAGTTCGACCCGGATGGGGAATCGCCCCTGCAGTTCCGGGATAAGGTCCGACGGCTTGGCGTAGTGAAAGGCGCCCGAGGCGATGAACAGGATGTGGTCTGTCTTGATCATGCCGAACTTCGTGTTCACCGCCGTGCCTTCGACCAGCGGCAACAGGTCGCGCTGCACGCCCTGTCGCGAGACGTCGGCGCCGGCGACCTCGGAGCGGGCCGCGATCTTGTCGATCTCGTCGAGGAAGACGATGCCGTTCTGCTCGACGCTGGTGAGCGCACGCGACTTCAGTTCTTCCTCGTTGACGAGCTTCGCCGCTTCCTCGTCGACCAGCAGTTTGAAGGCATCGCGCACGCGCAGCTTGCGGCTGCGGCGCCGGCTCTGGCCGAGGTTGGCGAACATCGACTGGATCTGCTGCGTCAGCTCCTCCATTCCCGGCGGCGCCATCACCTCCATCGTCGGCGCCGCTTGCGCGAGATCGATCTCGATCTCGGTGTCGTCGAGCTGGCCTTCGCGCAGCTTCTTGCGGAATTTCTGCCGCGCCGCGCCCTCGTCGTCGCGGCGGGTCTCGCCGAGGGGCAGAGGCACCAGCACGTCGAGGATGCGGTCCTCGGCGGCATCCTCGGCGCGGGCGCGCATCTTCTTCATCTCCGCCTCGCGCGTCTGCTTGACGGCGATGTCGGCCAGATCGCGGATGATCGAATCGACATCGCGGCCCACGTAGCCAACTTCCGTGAACTTGGTGGCCTCGACCTTGATGAACGGCGCATCGGCCAGCCTTGCCAGCCGGCGGGCGATCTCGGTCTTGCCCACGCCGGTCGGCCCGATCATCAGGATGTTCTTCGGCGTGATCTCGCCGCGCAGCGGCTCGTCAACGTGCTGCCGGCGCCAGCGATTGCGCAGCGCGACAGCCACCGCGCGCTTGGCGCGATCCTGGCCGATGATGTGCTTGTTCAGTTCGTGGACGATTTCGCGTGGGGTCATCATGGGCATTTCGCTTCGCGTGTACGCGACCGCTGCGCGGTCGCACTTGCACGCGAAGCGGTCAAGTTGGGCGCGCGCCCTTCGGGCGGCCGGGCGGGCGCGCGCATATCAGTAGACACGAAAGGCCTGGCGCGCAGCGTCAGTCGATCGACTCGATCGTGTGCGACTGGTTGGTGTAGATGCACAGGTCACCGGCGATGGCGAGTGACTTCTTGACGATGTCGACAGGCGCCAGTTCGGTGTTGTCGAGCAGCGCGCGCGCGGCGGCCTGAGCGTAGGGCCCGCCGGAGCCGATGGAGATCAGGCCGAGCTCGGGCTCGAGCACGTCGCCGTTGCCGGTGATGATGAGCGAGGTCTCGCGGTCGGCGACCGCCAGCATCGCCTCCAGGCGACGCAGGATCCGATCGGTCCGCCAGTCCTTGGCCAGTTCGACGGCCGAACGCAGCAGGTTGCCCTGGTGCTTTTCCAGTTTGGCCTCGAAGCGCTCGAAAAGGGTGAACGCGTCGGCGGTGGCGCCCGCAAAGCCGGCAAGTATGCGGTCGTGATACAGGCGTCGCACCTTGCGTGCAGTCTGCTTGACGATCACATTGCCGAGCGTGACCTGGCCATCGCCTCCCATGGCCACGCGAGCACCGCGGCGGGCGCTGACGATCGTTGTGCCGTGGAACGGTTCCATCGAGTTGATTTGGGGGCGCCGGTGCGGGATTCAACCGCCGCCCGCGGCCCACTTCAGAGGTGGCGCGACTGCACCGACGCGATCGACGCGATGCCGAGCAGATGCAGCAGTGCAGTCACCAGCGCGCTGACGTTGCGCAGTTCGACCGTCGAACCGCCCTGCCTGATTTTGCGCAAGGTACCCACGAGCGCCGAACCGGCCGAAAAGGTCAGCCGGCGAAGCCTGCCGCAGTCGATCACGACCTGGGGCTGATTCTTTGCTGCGGCAACCAGCCGGCTGAAGTGCGGCTCGCCTTCACCGTCGACCGTGCCGCGCAGTTCCATCGGCGTTGCCGCCGGCGTTACGGCGCCGGCAGCGGGTGCGCTGCTTGCCGGAGCGACCTTCAGGTTGGCCGGAGGAGGCTCCCACGATGGAGGCGAGACCTCGAACGTGATGCAGTACTGGATCGCCGCTTCCTCGAACTCGTCCTGCCGGTCGAGCATGCGCAGCACTTCCAACAGCAGCATCCACAGCGCATCCGAAGGGTCGCGGCGGCCCGACTCGACCATCTGCGCAAGGACTCCCGCGAAATGGGCCGCGCCAACCAGTGTCAGCTCGCGATGGGAACGCCTGAACGCATTGATCACGCGCAGCAGCAGACTGGCTCCGGTGATGTCGATTCGCCTGGCGTCGGATACGTCGAGCTGCACCTCGGCGTGCGCCGCCGTCAGGGCGCGTAACTGCTCGAGATGACTGACGATGCCCGCGTCGACGGATTCGGGCAGCCGCACCCCGGGCCAACCCTTGTTGGGCGCGGGTTGGGGCGCCACGCCGGTGACGGTCCGCGGTGCGACCGTGTCATCGTATTCGACCCAGGCCGGCGGCGAATCCTCGAACCGCAGCGCGTAATCCATGGTCAACTTTTCGAAAGCGTCCCGGTCGCCCCGCTGGTTGACGAGTTCGAACAGCATGTGCCAGGCCATGCGCGTCGAGTGACCGAGGTCGTCGCGGCGCAGGCCGGCGCGGAGCACGGTCTCTGCGGCATCGGCCTGGCCATTCGAGAACAGGATCGCGGTTTCATCGATGACCGAACTGCCGCCGGAGGTGTTGATTTCTATCGCATCGATGTTCCCGCCGAGCATTTCCGAGTTGATCTCGATGGATTCGGCGGGCTCGAGCGGCCCTGGTCGTTGGGAAAGGCGCCACGGTCGTCTCGCCCACGATGGAAATCCTGGGTCGCGTCGCCGGCGCAACCGTGGTCGGGCTCGGGTTTCCCATCAGGTCGCGGGCCATTTCGGCCTCGATCGCGTCGATCTTTTCTGTCGTTCGCCGGGCGTTGTGGCGCATGCGCTCACGTTCCGGCAGGTTGGTGTCCGGCGGCAGCGACCCCGTCGATGGCGAAGTCAGGCGGTCCAGCGATCGGGTCGTTGGCCCGGCGAGAGGGCGTCCGATCGGTTTGGGCATCGGCCGGGTTGCCAGATCGGTTGCCCCGGATGCGCGGCCGGAGCCCGCGGGTGGCCTGGTCCGGCCACCTGCACCTTTTCTGGCGTCCTTCGGATCCTTCTTGAAAAAGGAAAACACCACAGCCTGTCCAGATCAGATTCCGGGTTCCCGCGTACCAATATGCCAGGCCAGGGTGGCCGCCTGACGGCGAAGTCGCCACCTTTTGGGGCAAAAAGACCCGCGCTGGCGTCGGGCCGGCCTGTCTGCGTGATAAGAGGGACCGTGCCCGACGACTATATCAACTTTGCTTCGCTGGCACGCCGATACTTACGGACTAGGGCGGCGCTGGGGCCGTACCGCCAACGGGCTAGAACCTCGCGACGATCTGCCGGCCGAGCGAGTGGAGCGGTCCCGGCGCACGTGCGTGCCGCCGCAGGGCCTCTTGAGCCGGCCCGGCGTCAGTCGCCGAACAGCTTCTGCTTGAGTTCGCGGCGCTGCTGCGCCTCGAGCGACAGGGTCGCCGTGGGCCGGGCGAGCAGTCGCGGGATACCGATTGGCTCACCGGTTTCCTCACAGTAGCCGTACTCACCGCTGTCGATACGCTGCAGCGCCGACTGCACTTTCTTCAGCAGCTTGCGCTCGCGATCGCGAGTGCGCAGCTCCAGCGCGTGCTCTTCCTCGATCGTGGCGCGGTCGGCCGGATCGGGCACGATGACCGTCTCGCGCAGGTGCTCGGTCGTCTCGCCGGCGTTGGCGAGCAGTTCCTGCTCCATGCGCTGAAGCCGGTACTTGAAGAACGCGAGCTGCTCGTCGTTCATGTAGGAAGCATCCGACATCCTGAGGAGCTGCTCTTCGCTGGGCAGCCGGCGGCCATTGACCATGACCGGTTCCTCGCTTCGATGCGCCGATCGGCTGAGCAGGTATTCGTGTGCCGCCGCAACCTCTTTCGCGCTGGCCGGAGGCGCGGCTTTCGGCGCTGGTGCGGGGCGCGGCCCGGTGGCGGCGAGCGGCGCCGCAGGCACAGGCTTGCGGGGCGCTGTCTTTGCGGCAACAGGTCGCGCCTTGGCCGGCGCGCGCGCGGCCGTCGGCGCGGCCTTCTTCGCCGTCTTCGCCGCGGCCTTCACCACAGCCTTGCGTGCCGGCTTCGCAGGCACTTTCCGCGCAGCCGCCTTCGCTGTCTTGGTCGCCGCCTTCTTTGCCGGCTTTGCCGTCTTTGTCTTTGCAACCATGTTCTCGTACCTCGTAGCCGCTCCTGCCGAACGCGCACTCAGCGCGCCAGACAGGCCTCTAATCCCTTGAGAATCGCGTCCTTCGGAAGGTTGCGCCCGATGAACACCATCTTGCTGGCGGGCTTTTCGTCCTTGCCCCAGGGGCGGCCGACGTCGGCGCCCATCAGCATGTGCACGCCCTGCAGGATCATCCGCCGCGGGCTGCCGTTCATGAAAAGCACGCCTTTATACCGAAGCATGTCCTGACCGTAAACCTGAGTCAGCGCGCCCATGTACTCCTCGAGCTTGCCGGCGTCGAAAGGCCGCGCAGACTGAAACACAAAGGCCTTGATCGCGTCATCGTGATGGTGATGGTGGTGGCCGCCCTGCTCATGATCGCCGTGATCGTGGTGGTGGACATGATCATGGTCATGATCGTGGTGATGATCATGGGCCCCGCGCGTGCGCGCCGCATCGGGGTGCTCGGAGGCGAGGAACTGCGGATCGATCTCGAGGATGGCGTTCAGGTTGAAGCCGCGCAGATCGAGCACCTCGGCCAGCGGAATCTCGCCCATGTGTACCGCGCGGATCGGTGCGCGTGGATTCATCTGCAGCAGCCGCTCGCGCAGCGACTCGACCTCATCGGCCGGCACCAGGTCGGTCTTGGTGAGCAGGATGCGGTCGGCGAAACCGACCTGGTTCTGCGCCTCGGGCTGCGCGTCGAGCGTGGCGTGGCCGTGCTTGGCGTCGACGAGAGTGACGACCGCGTCGAGCAGGTAATACGACGCGATGTCGTCGTCCATGAAGAAGGTCTGCGTCACCGGACCCGGATTGGCCATGCCGGTCGTCTCGATGATCACTCGCTCGAAGGCGAGTTCGCCGCGGCTGCGCTTGTCCTTCAGTTCCGCCAGGATGCGGACCAGGTCGCCGCGCACCGTGCAGCAGATGCAGCCGTTGTTCATTTCGACGATCTGCTCCTCGGTGTCGGCGATCAGCAGATCGTTGTCCACTCCTGCAGGGCCGAATTCATTCTCGATCACCGCGATGCGGTGGCCGTGGCTCTCCTTCAGGATCCGGTTCAGCAGCGTCGTCTTGCCGGCGCCCAGGAACCCGGTCAGTACGGTGACGGGGACGTTCGGTTCGTTCATGGCGGAAACCGGGTCAGCATCGCGGCCGGTGCAGAAGGGGCGCGATTGTAGAAGATTCGCGGCCGCGTTCAGAGCCGCTGCAGCAGCAGGCCCTTGAGGTATTCGCCCTCGGGGTGGGTCATCCGCAGCGGGTGGTCCTCTCCGGCTGCCAGCCGGCGCAGCAGTTGCGCCTCGACGCCGGCGTCGATGACCGCGCCGGCAACGATCTTCTGGAACAGTTCGACACCGATCGCGCCGGAGCAGGAGAAGGTCAGCAGGTAGCCGCCGCGGGCCAGCAGGCGCAGCGCGCTCAGATTGATGTCCTTGTAGGCGCGTGCAGCGCGCTCGACATGGCGGTGACTGGCGGCGAACTTCGGCGGGTCGAGAACGATCAGGTCGAACGAGCGCGCCTCGGCGCGCAGCGCGCGCAGCGCATCGAATACGTTGGCGTCCTGCCACTGCGCAGTCGCCTGCGGCAGGTCGTTCAGCCCCCAGTTCTCCCTGGCCATCGCCAATGCTTCGGCCGATGAATCGATCGACAGCACACTGGCGGCGCCAGCGGCGGCCAGCGCCACCGAGAACGCCCCTGTGTAGCAGAAGCAGTTCAGTGCCTCGATGTCGCGCCCGAGCTGCTGGCGCGCCCGCGTCGCCAAGGCGCAGGCCAGCTGGCGATTGTCGCGTTGATCGATGTAGTAGCCCGTCTTGTGCCCGCTGCGTACGTCGACCCAGGCGCGGCGCCCGTGTTCCCGGATGGCGATATGCGACGGCGGCTCGACGCCTCGCACTGCGCCATGCGCGGGCGGAAGCCCCTCGCGTGCGCGGCCAGCGCTGTCCGAGCGGTCGAACACGTTCGCGCAGCCCGTGGCGGCGACAAGGGCGTCGAGCAGCTGTTCCCGGTGCGCCTCGACGCCAGCGGCCTGGAACTGCACGACCAGTTGCCCGGCGTAGCAGTCGGCAATCAGCCCGGGAAGCCCATCGGCTTCGCCGAATACCAGCCGCAGTGCATCGGCCTCGGCGGCGAGATGGGCGCGACGTGCCACCGCCTCCCGAACGCGTGTGGCCAGCCACGAGGCGTCGATGCGGTCCGATTCCTCAAAACTCCAGCAGCGTGCGCGCAGCGTCGACGATGGCGAATAGGCTGCCCAGGCAAGCCACTGCCCGTCATGGCTGCGCACGGCGACTGTCTCGCCGGACGCCGGCGAGCCTTTGATGCGGCCGATCGCGGTGTCATAAACCCACGGGTGCCGGCGTCGCAGGGAACGTTCCTTGCCCGGCTTCAGGAAGAGATCGGCCGTGGCGGTCATCTCTCGCGGCACGCGGGTTCAGCCGCTCTTGCGCCGGGCGCGCGGGTGCGCAGCATCGTAGGTCTTCGCAAGGTGCTGCCAGTCCAGCCGCGTGTAGATCTGCGTGCTGGCGATGCTCGCATGTCCAAGCAGTTCCTGCACCGCACGCAGGTCGCCACTGCTCTGCAGCACGTGCGAGGCCATCGAATGGCGCAGCACGTGTGGATGGACATGCACGCCGAGGCCCAGCGCCGCAGCCAGCTTCGCCAGCCGCAGCTGCACGCTGCGCGCGCCGAGGCGGCGGCCCGCCGTGGAAAGGAACAGCGCCCTCGCGCCTGCGCCAGGGATCGCCGCGCGCGCGCGCAGCCACTGGCGCAGTGCCTCGATCGCCGGGCGCCCGACGGGCACCTGCCGCACTTTGCCGCCCTTGCCCAGCACCGTCACCCGCCTCGATTCGAGGTCGAGCCAGGACGTCGAGCCGGGCTCGCGGTCGGCGGGGGCAAAGTAGCGCCAGTCCAGACCGACGAGTTCGGAAAGACGCAGCCCGCTCGAATACAGCAGCTCGACGATCGCCTTGTCGCGCAGCGCCAGCGGCGCAGGCGCGGGCTCGTGCGCGGCCAGCTGCACCGCCTGGTCTGGCGCGAGCGCCTTGGGCAGGCGTCTGGCGCGCCGCGGAGCACGAATGCCGAGTGCGGGATTGCCTTCGATCGCGCCGGCCGCGCCGAGCCAGTCGAAGAACCGGCGCCATGCCGAAAGCTTGCGCGCCAGAGAAGCCGGCGCCGAGCCGCGCCCGTGCAGCCGCGCCAGGGCGCGCCGGATGTCGGCGGCGTGCAGCTTCGGCAACGGCGTGCCGGCGCTCAGCTGCGCAAGTTCGACTAGGTCTCTGCCGTAGGCCTCGACCGTGTTCGCAGACAGGCGCCGCTGTCGCCGGAGTTCGTCGAGGAACTTTCCGACCTCCTCCGGAAGCGGCGCCGCCGCTTCAATGTCGTCGGGGCCCCGCGTCATCGCGCCTCAGGCTCGGAGGCGCGCCAGGGCGGCACTGGCCAGTTCGGCGATGCGCGACAGAAACGCCGTGCCCATGGTGATCTGGAAACGGTCGAGATCCGGCGAACCCAGCGCGAGCATGCCGAAGGCCTTGGCGTCGGCGCCGACGCGCAACGGCATCATCGTCAGGCTGCGGATCGTGCCCGGGTCGGCGGCCATCCAGCCTGCCACTTCGAATCCCACATTGGAGCCGCAAAAGGGTGCCTGCATGCTGCTGGTGAGACGGACGATGTCGTCGCTGGCCGGTTGTGCCCAGTCGAAGCCGGCGTACGCCGGGGCTACGCCCCACAGGCGCAGCGCGCCGTACGGCACGTTGAACTGCCGCATCAGTTCGTCGAGAAGCGTGCGCGGCAGCTGGGCCGGCTCGGCCTGCAGCAGCAGCGCGCGGGCCCACTGCACGATGCGGTCGGCGATGGCATCGTTGTCCTCGCCGTGGCGAATCATGTCCGCCAGGCGCAGTTCGAGCGACTTGATCCGCTCGCGCAGCATCAGCGACTGGCGCTCCACCAGGGAAACCGCATGGCCGTCCTGCGGGTGCGGAACGGCGACGGTCGCCAGCACTTCCGGGTGGCGTTCGAAGAAATCGGGATGCTCGGACAGAAACAACGCGACGTCGTCGGGTGTCATTGCGGGCTCTTAAAGTTCGATCTCGCCTTCGAAGACCGTTTCTGCCGGGCCGGTCAGCAACACGGCTTGATTTGCCCCCGCCCAGCCGATCAGAAGCGCACCGCCGCGGGTGTGCACGGTGACCGGCGAGTCGAGTTCGCCGCGCAGGATACCGGCGACGGCGGCGGCGCAGGCGCCGGTACCGCAGGCGAGCGTCTCGCCGACGCCCCGCTCCCAGACGCGCAGCTGCGCCGCGTGACGGTCGGTCACCTCCATGAACCCGGCATTCACGCGGCGAGGAAAGCGCGCGTGATGCTCGATGACGGGTCCGTCTTTCGCAACCGGCGCCTCTTCGACGTCGTCGACAACCTGCACGGCGTGCGGATTGCCCATCGACAGCACCGAGAACTCGACCGTCCGGCCATGGATGGAAAGCGGCCACAGCCGGTCGCGATCATGACAGTGCGCGACCAGTCCCTCGGCATCGAATGGAATGCGCGACGGCTCGAAGACCGGCACGCCCATGTCGACGGTCACGCGGCCATCGTCCTCCAGCCGCGGCTCGATGACGCCGCCGAGCGTTTCGACCCGAATCGTGCGCTTGTGGGTCAGGCCGCGGTCATGCACGAACCGCACGAAGCAGCGTGCGCCGTTGCCGCACTGCTCGACCTCGCCGCCGTCGGCATTGAAGATCCGGTAGCGGAAGTCCACGCCGGGCTGTCTGGCGCGCTCGACAAGCAGCACCTGGTCCGCGCCGATGCCGAAGCGGCGATCGGCCAGGCGGCGCACCTGCTGCGCGTCGAGCCCGATCTGCTGCGTGATGCCGTCGAGCATGACGAAGTCGTTGCCGCTGCCCTGCATCTTCGTGAAGCGCAGTCTCATGGCGTCGATTATCGCTGCTCGCCGATGCGCAGTGCGGGGAGATTCGAGGCTCGCTCAGTAGATCGACGGCAGGCCCGGCGGCCGTGTCTTGAAGCGTTTGTGCGTCCACAGGTACTGGTCGGGCATGCGCAGCACCCAGCGCTCGATCTCCCGGTTCATGCGCTCGGTGTCCTGATCGATGCTGGCGCCGGGAAAGTCGCGCCACGGCGCTTCGAGGTGAAGCACGTAGCCGTCATCGGTCATCTCGGTGACCGCCATCACCACCTTGGCGTCGATCACGCGCGCCAGCCGGCTCACCATCGGAATCGTGGCCGCCGTCACGCCGAAGAAGGGCACGAAAATCGAGTTGGTTGCGCCGAGGTCCATGTCCGGCAGGTAGTAAAGCGGCAGACCGTCCTTCATGGCACGGATCACCGATTTCAGTTCCGCCGCGCCGCGCCGCGGGATCAGCACCGGCTCGTTGAAGCGCTGGCGGCCCGCCAGCAGCTGGGCGTCCCAGGCGGCGTTGCTCTGCCTCGCGTAGATCGACACGCCGCGTACCAGCGTGTTCACGCGCAAGCCCCCGGCGTCCAGGCCCACGAAGTGCGGTGCAAGCAGGATCAGCGGCCGGTTCGCCGGGTCGCTCAGGTGTTCTTCGCCTTCGACGCGAACCAGTCGCCCGATCTCTTCACGGCTGCCGCGCCACAGCACGGAGTGGTCGAGCACGCCGCGGGCGATGTTGCGGAACAGCCTGCGGCCCAGCGCGTGGCGCTCTTTCTCGGCCATCTGCGGAAAGCAGGCGCGCAGGTTGATGAGCGCAATGCGGCGGCGCCGCCGGATCAGCAGCCACAGCAGGTCGCCGACGGCGCCGGCGACCCTTGCCCGCGCGGCGACCGACCAGCGCGCAGTGGTGCTGATCAGGCCGATCCACAGCCGCGCCATGAGCTCGGTCATGGCGCGGCCGCCGCCGCTGCGTCCGGCCGCCGCGTGCCGGCCGGCGCCTTGTAGCGGTTGTAGCCCCACAGGTACTGCGCCGGGCACTGCCGGATCAGCGCTTCGAGGGCGAGATTCAGTTGCTGCGTGTCGGCCTCGACGTCACCCGACAGCGGCTCATCGAAGGGCACGAGCCGCAGGCGATAGCCGCGCCCTGCCGGCAGCCGCTCGCACAGCGCGAAGACGATCCGCGCCCCGCTTGCCGCGGCCAGCCGCGCCGGCAGCGTCATCGTGTAGGCCGGCCGGCCGAAGAAGCTTGCCCAGGCGCCTTCGCCGCGCGACGGCACCTGGTCGGGCAGGATGCCCGCGGTGTGGCCGTTCTTCAGCGCCCGCATCAGCATGCGTACGCCGCGCATGTCGGCGGGCGCCAGCCGCAGGCCGGGGCGGGCTCGATCATCGATGACGCTGCGCAGCGCCTCCTTGCGCGGCGGGCGGAACAGCACCGTCATCGGCCGCGCACTCGCCTGCGGCTGCGCGGCATAGAACTGGGCCGACGCCTCGAAGCTGCCGAGGTGGGGCGTGAGCATCAGCAATGGCCGGCGCTGCTCGAGCAGAGCGGCGAGACTGCCTGGCACGGCTTCCTGCACGCAACGGACAATGTCCTGCGCCGGGCGCTGCCACAGCCACGCCGCTTCGAGGCCCTGGCGGCCCGCGTGCGCGATCGCGGCGCGACGCAGTCGTGGTTCGGCAAAGCCGGCCTGCGCGAGGTTGGCGCGCAGCGTGCGCCGGTAGCTCGGCGACAGCACGTACGCGAGCCAGCCCAGCGCCGCGCCGAGTGCGTGCACGCAGCGCAGGGGCAGCCGGGACAGCAGGCGGAAGAGGGCGGGCAGCACGAAGGACCGTGACCGGCGGCAGCGGCAGGCGGATGTGGTGGCGGCAATGCTAGAGGATGGCCGGAGGCGATCGCCTATAATCCGCGGCCAGCCGCCGAGTTAAGGAACAACTTGCAGGGCGGGCCGGAGCGTTCGATGCCGGCAAATTCTGCTAAAGCGTCACCGCGCTCTCCACCGCGGGCCCGACGCCCGTACGACATCAGACCCTTGGAGAGTGACAGGTGCCCACCGACTTTCTTTTTACTTCCGAATCCGTGTCGGAAGGCCATCCGGACAAGGTGGCCGACCAGATCTCCGACGCGATCCTCGACGCGATCCTCAGTCACGACCCGCGCTCGCGCGTGGCGGCCGAGACGCTCGTCAACACCGGGCTGGTCGTGCTGGCCGGCGAGATCACCACCAACGGATACGTCGACTACATCCAGGTCGCGCGCGACACGATCAAGCGCATCGGCTACGACAACACCGACTACGGCATCGACTACAAGGGCTGCGCGGTGCTGGTGGCCTATGACAAGCAGAGCAACGACATCGCGCAGGGTGTCGATCAGGCCTCCGACGATTACCTGAACCAGGGCGCCGGCGACCAGGGCCTGATGTTCGGCTATGCGTGCGACGAGACGCCCGAGCTGATGCCCGCGCCGATCTATTACGCGCACCGTCTGGTCGAGCGGCAGTCGCAGTTGCGGCGCGACGGCCGCCTGCCGTTCCTGCGACCGGACGCCAAGAGCCAGATCACGATGCGTTACGTCGACGGCAAGCCGCATTCGATCGACACCGTGGTGCTGTCCACGCAGCACAGCCCGGACCAGAGCGAGTCGGCGACGAAGCTGAAGCCGAGCTTCTACGAGGCGGTTCGCGAGGAAATCATCAAGCCCGTGCTGCCGAAGGAGTGGCTGACCCAGGACACCCGGTACCTGATCAATCCGACCGGCAGGTTCGTCATCGGTGGACCGCACGGCGATTGCGGACTGACCGGCCGCAAGATCATCGTCGACACCTACGGCGGTGCCTGCCCGCACGGTGGCGGCGCGTTTTCGGGCAAGGACCCGAGCAAGGTCGATCGCTCGGCTGCGTATGCGGCGCGCTACGTCGCGAAGAACGTGGTCGCCGCAGGGCTGGCGCGCCAGTGCCAGGTTCAGGTGGCGTATGCGATCGGTGTGGCCAAGCCGATGAATATCACCGTGTACACGGAAGGCACCGGCAGGCTCAGCGACGAGAAGATCGGTCAGCTGGTCGCCGAACACTTCGATCTGCGCCCGAAGGGCATCGTGCAGATGCTCGACCTGCTGCGGCCGATCTACGAGAAGACGGCCGCCTACGGCCACTTCGGCCGCGACGAGCCGGAGTTCACCTGGGAGCGCACGGACCGCGCAGACGCGCTTCGCAACGCCGCCGGGCTTTAGGGGGACTGCATCCCAGGTTCGTAGATCGAGCCTGTCGGAGCCTTGCTGCGGAATCGGGCCCGATGATGAATGACGGCAGACTGGTCGTGCGCGGCAATGGGCCGCTGGGCCGGCCCCCGCGGACCCGGTAGAATCCGCCCCTGCTTCGAGGAGCGTTGCGACAGGCTGCCTCGCCTGCCAGGCTCGAAGCGGCTGTCTCTTCCCGCAGCCTGTTCCAACGGCGCTCGCCCACTTCTTTGATTCTCGAAAGGAGGGCGCGAGATGAGCGCCGTACTCAAACCCAGCACCACCGGCGACTTCGTGGTCGCCGACCTCACGCTTGCGGACTGGGGCCGCAAGGAAATCCGCATCGCCGAGACCGAGATGCCCGGGCTGATGGCGATCCGCGACGAATACGCCGCCAGCCAGCCGCTGAAGGGCGCGCGCATCACCGGCTCGCTGCACATGACGATCCAGACGGCGGTGCTGATCGAGACGCTGCAGGCGTTGGGCGCCAGCGTGCGCTGGGCATCCTGCAACATCTTCTCGACGCAGGACCACGCCGCCGCGGCCATCGCCGCCACCGGCACCGCCGTGTTTGCCGTCAAGGGCGAGTCGCTCGACGACTACTGGGACTACACGCACCGCATCTTCGAATGGCCCGACGGCGGCCACAGCAACATGATCCTCGACGACGGCGGCGACGCCACGCTGCTGCTGCATCTGGGCGCCAAGGCCGAGAACGATGCGTCGTGCATCGCCCGGCCGACCAGCGAAGAAGAGGTCTCGCTGTTCAAGTCGATCAAGGCCAAGCTGGCGAAGGATTCCGCCTGGTACTCGACGCGGCTGGCGAAGGTCAAGGGCGTCACCGAAGAAACGACGACCGGCGTCAAGCGGCTGTACCAGATGGCCAAGGAGGGGCGGCTCGCGTTTCCGGCCATCAACGTCAACGACTCGGTGACCAAGAGCAAGTTCGACAACCTGTACGGCTGCCGCGAGAGCCTGGTCGACGGCATCAAGCGCGCCACCGACGTGATGATCGCCGGCAAGATCGCCGTGGTCGCCGGCTACGGAGACGTCGGCAAGGGCTCGGCGCAGGCGCTGCGTGCGCTCTCAGCGCAGGTGTGGATCACCGAGATCGACCCGATCTGCGCCCTGCAGGCAGCGATGGAGGGTTATCGCGTGGTGACGATGGATTACGCGGCCGACAAGGCCGACATCTTCGTCACCGCCACCGGCAACTTCCATGTGATCACCCACGAGCACATGGCGAAGATGAAGGACCAGGCGATCGTCTGCAACATCGGGCACTTCGACAACGAGATCGACGTCGCGTCGCTCTCGGCGTGCAAGTGGGAGAACATCAAGCCGCAGGTCGACCACGTCATCTTCCCCGACGGCAAGCGCATCATCCTGCTCGCCGAGGGCCGGCTGGTGAACCTCGGCTGCGGCACCGGGCATCCGAGCTACGTGATGTCGAGTTCGTTCGCCAACCAGGTGATCGCGCAGATCGAGCTGTACACGCAGACCGGGAAGTATCCGCTCGGCGTCTACGTGCTGCCGAAGCACCTCGACGAGAAGGTGGCGCGGCTGCAGCTCAAGAAACTCGGTGCGCAGCTGACTGACCTCACCGACGAGCAGGCCCGCTACATCGGCGTGGCCAGGAACGGCCCGTACAAGCCGGAGCACTACCGTTACTAGGGTGCGAATGGCTGCACCGGCGCTGCGCGTGGCGCGCGCCTGCTCGGACCTCGCGCAGGCGCGCCGTTTCTTCTATCGCGACGGGCTCGGCCTGCCCGTGCTCGCCAGCCGCGGCTGGGCCGCGTAGAAAGGGCAGCGATGCGTATCGCAGTGATGGGGGCCGGCGGGGTCGGCGGCTACTTCGGCGCACAGCTGGCGCGGGCCGGCCACGACGTGGCCTTCATCGCCCGCGGCCGGCATCTCGCCGCGCTTCGCGAGCGTGGCCTCACCGTCGAAAGCGCGGTCGGTCCGGTGCAGGCCTTGCCGGTCACCGCCACCGACGTCCCCGGCGACCTTGCGCCGGCCGATGTGGTGATGTTCTGCGTCAAGCTGTGGGACGTCGAGACGGGTGCCCGCGCGGTCGCGCCGCTGCTTGCCGGCGGCGGCATCGTGATCCCCTTCCAGAACGGCGTCGAGAGCCCGCAGGTGCTGATGCGCGTGCTCGGCGAGGCGTGCGTAGCCGGTGGCGTGGCGCAGATCGGCGCGGTGATCAGTGCGCCGGGCGTGATCGCGCACACCGGGACGATGGCGCGGCTGCGCGTCGGCGCCTTTGCCGGCGGGCCCGAGTCAAAGGTGCGCGATTTCGTTGCCGCCGGCAAGTCCGCCGGCATCGATATCGACTACGTCGACGACATCCGCCGCGCGCTGTGGGAGAAGTTCGTCTTCCTGGCGGCGATGTCCGGCACGACCGCGCTGGCGCGCCAGCCGATCGGCGTCGTGCGCGCCGACACCGACCTGCGAGCGGCCCTGGCCGCCTCGATGAGCGAGACGGTGGCGGTGGCCCGTGCCGAAGGAGTCGACTTCGACGACGCGTTCGTCGAACGCCAGCTGGCGTTCGTCGATGGCCTGCCCGGCGAGATGCGCTCGTCGTTGCTCAATGACCTCGTCGCCGGCAACCGGCTGGAGGCGCCCTGGCTGGCGGGAGCGGTAGCGCGGATGGCCGCCGCGGCCGGCTTGCCGGCACCGGTGAACGCCACGATCTACGCCGCGCTCAAGCCGTATCTGAACGGCGCAAGCTGAGAAAGGAGAATCGCATGCGCATCGTGCTGGTCTGGATACTGAACGCCATCGCGCTGTGGCTGGTGGCGGTGGTGCTGCCCGGCGTGACGGTAGTGGACGAAATCAGCGCGCTCGTCGCTGCCATCGTGCTCGGGCTGGTCAACGCGGTGATCAAGCCGGTTCTGATCATCCTCACGCTACCCGTCACTCTGCTCACGCTGGGCTTGTTCCTGCTCGTGCTCAACGGGCTGCTCTTCTGGGGCGTCGCATCCATCCTGCCCGGCTTCAACGTGGACGGCTTCTGGTGGGGCGTGGCGGGTGCGCTGATCTACAGCGTCCTGACCTGGGCTTTCTCGACGCTGCTGCCGCAGGAGCAGCGCCGTTGAACCCGCAGGGCGGCCTCGTAGGCGAACCCTTCGAGCCCGGCGAGAACGTCGGCTCGGTCGGCCCGCGGACCTACAGCTTCGAGTTCTTCCCGCCGAAGAGCGAGGAGGCGGCGGAGAAGCTGCGCCTGGTGCGAACGCGCCTCGCCGAGGTCCGGCCGGCCTTCTTTTCGGTCACCTTCGGTGCCGGCGGCTCGACCAAGGAAGGAACCTGGAACACGGTGATGGAGATACACCGCGCCGGACTGCCGGTGGCGCCGCACATCTCGTGCATGGGCACGACACGAGCGCAGGTGGCTGAGCTGCTGCGCGGCTACCGCGATGCCGGCGTGCGCCGGCTGGTGGCGCTGCGCGGCGACATGCCGTCGGGCGCCGCGGGCGGCGCCGGCGACTTTCAATATGCGAACGAACTGGTCGCCTACATCCGTGCCGAAACCGGCGACTGGTTCCATATCGAGGTCGCCGCTTATCCGGAGTACCACCCGCAGTCGCGCTCTCCCGCGGACGACCTCGCCAACTTCGTCCGCAAGGTGAACGCCGGAGCCGACTCGGCCATCACCCAGTACTTCTACAACGCGGACGCCTATTTTCGCTTCGTGGACGCTGCCCAGCGCGCGGGCTGCTCGGTTCCGATCGTGCCCGGCATCATGCCGATTACCAATTTCGCGCAGCTGGCCCGCTTTTCCGACGCGTGCGGCGCAGAAATCCCGCGCTGGATCCGGCTCAAGCTGGCGAGCTTCGGCGATGACCGCGCCGCGATCCAGGCCTTCGGGCTCGACGTCGTGAGCGACCTGTGCCAGCGGCTGCTGGCGGCCGGCGCACCCGGCCTGCACTTCTACACGATGAACCAGGCGGGCGCGACCCTGGAAATGTGGCGTCGGCTCGGGCTGCCGAAGTAGCTGGCCGAGGCTCCCGGAAGAAGCGGACGGCCGGCAGGCCTCACAGCAGGAGGCTGCCGATCGTCAGCACGCACCAGGCGAACACCGCGATCGTCCCGAGGCGATCGACCCATCCGGCGCCACGGCCAACTTTAGATCTTTCGCTCATCGTCGACTCTGCTCGTTGAGTGTCGATCTCGAGGGGGCAGCGATCAAACGCGCCCGACCGTGGTGGTCGTCCCGAACTGCAGCCGGCCAAGCCACCGCCGAGCATCTCGCGCCGCCTGTCGCAGCCGGTCACTGGCCTGCCGCCTCAGGCCGATGGCCGGGGCGCTGACAATCTGCAATCGTGCCGGCGCGAGGCCTTCGACCAGCACTCGGCCACCGTGAAGAAAGACTTCTTCACCGGCTCGCACAACCGCGTCGGCCAGGCGGTCTTCCTCGGTCAGCCAGGTTGCGCCATACAGGACCCTCACGCGTGTCCCGGTGCCGCCGCGGAACACGAACATCTGCTCGTAACCGAGATCGACGGTCGTCATGGTTCGGCCTGCTTCGTCCATTCTTGCCTCCATTCGTTTCATGCATTGATGCGCGGTCGATGGCGGCATTTGACGCCCGCTCAGCTTGAGCGACAAACGGAAAGATCGCAGGTGATGCATGCGTAAAACGCATGTATGCTGCGCAACATGACGATCTCCGCGATTTCAGGTGGTCGGCGCCGGCGACCGATCGGGCTGGCTGCGCTGCGCGGCTTCGAGGCCGCCGCGCGGCTGCTCTCGTTCACCCAGGCGGCCGCGGAGCTGAACCTGACCCAGTCGTCGATCAGCCGTCAGATCGCTGCGCTAGAGCGGCAGGTCGGCAGGCCGCTGTTCGTGCGCCACACGCGCGCGCTGACACTGACCGCCGCGGGAACGCAATTGCAGCGCACGGTGCGCCAGGCGCTGGCGGCTGTCGACCAGAGCGTCGACGAAATCCGCGGCGCCGGAGCGGCGCGGCGCATGACGCTGACGACCTATGCTTCGTTCGCATCGCTGTGGCTGGTGCCGCGCCTGGCCGCGTTCCAGCGTCGTTTCCCCGACATCGAAATCCGCATCGACGCCTCGGACCGCCTGCTCGATCTCCAGGCGGAGGACATCGATGTCGCCGTCCGCTGGATTCCGGTGGATGCTGTGCCGGACGGGGCGTCGCTGCTGATCGATGACGTCGTCACGCCCGCCGTCAGCCCGCGTCTGCTGCAGTCGGTGCCGGCACGCAGACCGGCCGACCTGGCGCGATGGCCGCTGCTCGACCTCGACGACAGCGTGCCCGGAACGCAGCGTTTGAACTGGGTCGCGTGGTTCGAGTTTGCGGGTGCCGGTCAGGTCGCGCCGGCGGCCGGGCGGCTCGTCTTCTCGTTCGTGGATCAGGCCGTGCAGGCGGCGATTCGTGGTCAGGGCGTAGCGTTGGTGCGCTCGCCGTTCCTGCAGGACTGTGTCGCGAGCGGAGACCTGGTGATGCCCTTTCCGAAGTTGCGCATGCCCATCGGTTACCGGCACGTGCTCGCCGTGAACCCGGCCAGCGCGAAACGGCCGCATGTCGAAGCGTTCTGCCGCTGGCTCAACGAGCAGTTCCACCGTGTGCCGCAACTCGCGGATTGATGGCGGCGGCGCAGGCTTTCAGGCCGGGCGCTCTGTCGCCAAGAACGGATCTCTACAGCGCGCCCGACTCGGTGAGGCCCAGATCGAGGTGGATGTCGTGCGGCTGGGGGTCGATGCTCTTCACGCGGCCGCAGTCGAACGCGATTCCGAGCGTCGAGGGTCGGACCGGAAAACCGGCCAGCGTGCGGTCGTAGAAGCCGGCCCCATAACCCAGCCGGTAGCGCCGCTCGTCGATGCCCACGCAGGGGATCACCAGCAGCTGCGGCTTGATGCGCACCGCCGTGTCCGGCACCTGAATGCCGAAGTCTCCGGCCTTCATCGGCATCCGCGGCTGCCACGGCGCGAACTCGAGCACCTGACCGGCGATCACGGGCAGTGACGCGGCCCGGCTGGCATCCTCCGCCAGCCAGGTAGTGACCGCCGCCGTCACGTCGGGTTCGCCGCGCGTCGGCCAATAGAACGCCAGCCGCTGCAGCGGCATCGTGCGCAGCCAGCGCAGCAGCCGGTCGCTGATCACACGCGAGCGCACGTCACGATCGGCGAGCTCGATGCGGGCGGCGAGCAGCTTCGCGCGCAACGCGCCCTTGCGTGGATCGGGCGGCGGCGATTTCGGTG
The DNA here is from genome assembly GCA_963847675.1 of uncultured beta proteobacterium. Classification (GTDB taxonomy): domain Bacteria; phylum Pseudomonadota; class Gammaproteobacteria; order Burkholderiales; family Burkholderiaceae_F; genus JADJWR01. The sequence goes on along the minus strand of CAWKAP010000002.1, from coordinate 56,272 downwards.
CCGGTGGCGGTGGAATCCTGAAGATCATTGCGCGATTGCCTGTGTTAGCCTCTTCTCATGCCGCAGGTCAGGGCAAATCCAATCGTACACATCGTCGCGTTGCTGTTCGCCGTGTGGACCGGCACCGCGGCGGCGGCGCAGCCCGCGGGCAATCCGATCGGCAAGGCGAGCGGCGACGAGGCGGTGCTTGCCGCTCGGGAAGCGCTGGCCAAGGGCGACCGCGCCCGGCTGGCGGCGGCGGCTGCTGCGATTGGCGAACACCCGCTGAAGTCCTACGGCGAGTTCTGGTCGCTGCAGCTTCGGCTGCGGAGCGAGCGCGGAGCCGACGCCGCCGCATTCGACGAGGCCGTCGTTGCCTTCCTCGAGCGCCATCCACGCACCTATGTGGCCGACCGAATCCGCCTCGAGTGGCTGCTGAGCCTGGGCGCGCGCCGGAATTTCATCGCCTTTCTCAGCGAGCGTCCCGCGCTCGTGTGGGACGATGATCCGCAGCTGCGTTGCTACGAGTTGCTGGCCCGTTATACGACGCAGGGGCGGCCGGATTCGGTCGCCGAAGAGGCGCGCAGTACGCTTGTCGCCACGCGCGAATCCGCCACCGAGGGCTGCGCTGCACTGGCCGACGAACTGATGGCCGACGGCAAGTTGTCGCCGTGGACGCGGGTGCGGGCACTGGTCGAGCACAACCAGCTGACGTCGGCGCGGCGGGCGACCTCGGCGCTGCCGGACAGCGATGCGGGACAGGCGACCCAGATCCTCGCGAAGCCGGAGCGCTGGCTCGCCACGCACGAGCGGCGCATCAGCCGGCAGCAGATCGAGGCGGCGCTGCTGGCGCTGGCGCGCTTGTCGCGCGACGACCCCGAGAAGGCGGCCCGTTTCGCCTCGGCGCTGAACCTGCACCTGAGTCCTGAGCAGCGCGGTCTGGCGTGGGGCCGGATCGGGCACATGGCGGCGGTGAAGCTGATGCCGGAGGCCGTCGACTGGTATCGGCAGGGCGGCGAGCATGTCGGCGTTGCGGCCGGTACGGCGCGCGCGGAAGAAGTGCTCGAGTGGCAGGTGCGGGCGGCGCTGCGCGCCGGCGACTGGCCGGCGGTGCGCAGCACGATCGAGCGCATGCCGAAGCCGCTGGCCGACGAGCCGGCCTGGGTGTACTGGTATGGGCGAGCACTGGCTGCTGCCGACAGGCGCGAGGCCGCCGAGCAGCAGTACGCGCGCATCGCGGACCGATTCGAGTTCTACGGCAAGCTCGCCGCCGAGGAGCTCGGCCGGCCGATCGTGGTGCCGCCGCGCGCTGAGGCGATGAGCGCTGAGGACATGGCGCCGATCGAAAAGAACGCCGGTCTGCGCCGGGCACTGAAGTTCTACGAACTGGGACTGCGCATCGAAGGGCACCGGGAATGGAACTGGCAGATCGGCGTAGCCAACGATGGCGGGCGGATGACGGACCGCCAGATGCTGGCGGCGGCAGAGTTCGCGCGCCGCAGCGGAGTGATCGACCGGATGATCTCGACCTCGGAGCGCACGCGGGAGGAGTTCGACTTCACGCAGCGCTTCCCTGCGCCATACCGCGACGAACTCGAAGCGCATGCGCGCGCCGCGGGGCTGGAATCGCCCTGGGTCTACGGGCTGATCCGCCAGGAGTCGCGCTTCATCGAGGACATCCGCTCTTCGGCGGGTGCTTCCGGGCTGATGCAGCTGATGCCGTCCACGGCGCGCTGGGTGGCGCGAAAGGTCGGCATGAGCGACTTCAGCGCCGCGCGGGTCACCGACATCGACGTCAACCTGCGCCTGGGCACCAGCTACCTGCGCATGGTCCTCGACGACCTGGACGGACACCCGGCACTCGCATCGGCTGCCTACAACGCCGGACCGGGACGGCCGCGGGCCTGGCGCGCCGCGCTGTCGCGGGCGGTCGAAGGGGCGATCTTTGCCGAGACCATCCCGTTCAACGAGACCCGCGACTACGTCAAGAAGGTGATGTCGAACACCGTGTACTACGCGGCCATGTTCGAGGAGAGCGCGCAGTCGCTCAAGGGTCGGCTCGGCACGGTGGCGCCGAAGTCGGCGGGCAGCACCGGGCTGCCCTAGGGCGATCGTTCCCGCGGCGGGCGTCTGGTCCGGTCCGCCACCCGGTCAAGGTCAGGGAGGGCACCGGGCGCTGTCGCTCCCCCGCATGTTCCCAAGGAGGCAGGCCCGTAGAATCGTCGCGACAGCGGACGAAAGCGCCAACATGCAGCACAAGAACATCCTGGTGATCGGCGGCGCGGGCTTCGTCGGCCGCTACATCGTCAACGAACTCGTCGGCCGCGGCCGGCGCGTGCTGGTGCCGTCGCGCCGTCGGGACAAGGCCAAGCACCTGATCATGCTGCCGACCTGCGACGTGGTCGAGGCCGACGTGCACGACGACGCCACGCTCGCGCGGCTCGTCGCTGGCCAGGACGCGGTGCTCAACCTGGTCGGCATCCTGCATGGCACCGAGGCGCAGTTCGAGCGCGCGCACGTGACGCTGACGCAACGCGTGCTTGGCGCGTGCGCCGCAGCCAGGGTGCGGCGCTACCTGCACATGAGCGCGCTCGGCGCCGATCCTGACGGGCCGTCGATGTACCAGCGAAGCAAGGGCCGGGCCGAGGCGTTGGTGCGCGAGTCGAAGCTCGCCTGGACGATTTTCCAGCCGTCGGTGGTCTTCGGCGCCGAGGATGCCTTCCTCAACATGTTCGCCAGGCTGGCGGCGATCGCGCCGGTGCTGCCGATCGGCGGCGCCGACGTGAAGTTCCAGCCGGTGTGGGTCGAGGATGTGGCGCACGCCTTCGTCAACGGCCTCGACAACGACGCCACCGTCGGCAAGACCTACGAGTTGTGCGGACCGAAGGTCTACACGTTGCGCGAACTGGTGCACTTTGCCGCCGAGGCCGCGGGCCACAGGCGGCCGGTCGTCGCGCTGCCGATGGGCATCGCGCGGCTGCAGGCGCGCCTGATGGAACTCGCGCCGGGCGAACCGCTGCTGTCGCGCGACAACCTCGACTCGATGAAGCGCGACAATGTCGCCAGCCGGCAGCCGTATGTACCGGCGCCGGAACTCGGAATCTCGCCGACACCGATGGAGCCGGAAGCGTCGCTGTACCTCGCCGGCCTGCACCCGCGTACGCGCTTCGGCGGCTTCCGTGCGCGCGCCCGCCGCTGACCTGACGCGCGACGTCGGACGTCCCCGCGAGCGGGTTCCCGAACAAACGCCCCGCCGGGAGCACTTCGATGGCACTGACGCTGGTGATCGGCAACAAGAACTATTCGTCGTGGTCGCTGCGGCCGTGGCTGGCCATGAAAATGGCCGGCATCGCTTTCGCCGAGATCCGTATCCCGCTGAACCAGCCGGACACCAAGGCGAGCATCCTGCGCCATTGCCCGAGCGGCAAGGTGCCCTGCCTCATCGACGAAGGCGAGAACGGCGCGCTTACCGTCTGGGACTCGCTGGCGATCTGCGAATACGTCAACGAGGCTCATGCCGAGGAGCGGCTGTGGCCCGCGGCTAGGACCGCGCGTGCCCGCGCGCGTTCGGTCGCCGCCGAGATGCACTCCGGATTCGCCGCCCTGCGCACGCGCATGCCGATGGACATCCGCGCCCGCAGTCCCGGCCGCGGCGCGGACGCAAAGGCGCGCGAGGACGTCGCGGCCGACATCGCGCGCATCAGCGCCATCTGGGCCGAGGCGCTGGCGGCCTCGCGCGGAGGGTTCCTGTTCGGTGAGTTCTCGATCGCCGATGCCTTCTTCGCGCCAGTGGTGATGCGCTTCATCACCTACGGTGTCGAGCTGGCGACGCCGCTGGCCGGCTACCGGGACCGCATCGCTGCCCTGGCACCGATGCAGGGCTGGATCGCCGCCGCGGCGGCAGAGGCCGAGCACCTCGACTATTGACCGGCCGCAATGAAGATCTACGCCGTCGGCGGCTGCGTGCGTGACCAGTTGCTGGGCGTGCCGGTCGGCGACCGCGACTGGGTCGTGGTCGGCGCCACGCCGGACGAGATGACGGCCGCCGGCTTCCGCCCGGTGGGCCGGGACTTCCCGGTCTTCCTGCACCCGCAGACGCACGAGGAATACGCGCTGGCGCGCACCGAGCGCAAGACCGCGCCCGGCTACCACGGCTTCGTCTTCCACGCCGCGCCCGACGTGACGCTGGAGGACGACCTGGCGCGGCGCGACCTGACCGTCAACGCGATGGCGTTGGACGAGGAAGGCCGCCTGATCGACCCTTACGGCGGGCGCGCCGACCTCGAGGCGAAGGTGCTGCGCCACGTTGGCCCGGCCTTCACCGAGGACCCGGTGCGCATCCTGCGCGTGGCGCGGTTCGCGGCGCGCTTCGCCGGGTTCGGGATCGCCGACGAAACGATGCGGCTGATGCGATCCATGGTCGATGCCGGCGAGGTCGACGCACTGGTGCCCGAGCGGGTCTGGCAGGAGCTGTCGCGCGGATTGATGGAAAGCAGGCCGTCGCGGATGTTCGAGGCGCTGCGGGCGTGCGGCGCGCTCGCCCGCCTGCTGCCGGAGGTCGACCGCCTGTGGGGCGTGCCGCAGCCGGCCGACGTTCATCCCGAGATCGACACCGGCGTGCACCTGATGCTGGCGCTCGACGCCGCGGCGCGCCTGGAGGCGCAGTTGCCGGCGCGCTGGGCGGCGCTGCTGCACGACCTCGGCAAGGGCACCACGCCGAGGGACGAGTGGCCGCGCCATCCGGGCCACGAGGAACGCAGCGTCGAGCTGGCGCGTGCCGTTAGCGACCGCCTGCGCGTGCCGAACGACTGCCGCGACGCGGCGATCCTCGCTGCGCGCGAGCACGGCACCGTTCATCGGGCGCTGGAACTGGATGCCGCCGCGCTGCTGCGCCTGCTCGAGCGCTGCGACGCGCTGCGCCGCCCGGCGCTGCTGGCGCAGGTGCTCGACGCCTGCGAGGCCGACGCGCGCGGCCGCACGGGACACGAGGACGATCCCTATCCGCAGCGCGGCCGGGTCCTCGACGCCCTTGACGCTGCGCGTGGCGTGGATGCCGGTACGATCGCCGCCCGCACCGGTCCCGACGGCGCGACGATCGCGCAGGCCGTGCACCAGGCGCGCGCCGAGGCGATCGCTGCCGCGCTCAGATGAAGCGGCCGATGAGGAACATCAGCGCCGACAGGAGGGCCGTGCTGGCGAACGGAAACGAGTACTGGCGGCCGCCGATACGGAGATTGACGTCTCCCGGCAGCCGGCCGATGCCGATCTTGCGCAGCCACGGCTGCAGCGCGGTGAGCACCACCAGCGCGATGAACATCGTCAGCAGCCAGCGCATCGTCCTGTCCTAGAGCGTGTGCGCGCGGTCGCCACGCGTGAAGCCCAGCAGCGGCGCATCGATGCCGCGGCCCACCGCCAGCACCTTGACCAGTTCGCCCATCTCCGCCTCGGAAATCAGGCGGTGCGCGGCGTTGGCCGCCGCCGGCGTGCGCTGCTCCCTCAGCAGGTCGAGCAACCCGCAGTTGAGCAGGACATGCGCCTGCGTGGTGTAGCCGAGCACGTCGAGCCCGCCGTCGTGCGCGGCCTGTGCCATCGCGGTGAAATCGACGTGCGCGGTGATGTCGTTCAGGCCCGGCAGCCAGAGCGGGTCGGCGTGCGCGTGGTGGCGGTAGTGGCACATCAGCGTGCCCATGATCCGCTGCGGGTGGTAGTACTCGCGGCGCGGAAAACCGTAGTCGAGCGCCAGCAGCGCGCCGCGCGCCAGCCATTGCCCGGCCGAGCGCATCCAGCCGCGCGCGACGAGGCCGACCTCGGCGCCGTAACCGGCGGGCAGCGCGCCGACCTCGGACTCGATCTCGGCCACCGCCTCGGCGAGCGCCGCATCGGCAGGCCGGGTCTCGAACGCCAGCGCGCCCTCGCGCAGCGCCACGCCGCGTTCGTAAAGGGTGCCGTGCCCGCACACGAACAGGCGCACCGGCATCACGTCGAGCACCTCATTGGCGACGATCAGGCCGCGGAAATCCCGCGGCGGCGAATCGAGCCAGTGCACGCGGGTGTCGGCCAGCAGGTTTCGCTGCCGATCGCGCAGATCCGCAGACAGTTCGACGATGCCGTAGCTTTCGACGGTTGCGCCGCGCGCATCGAGCGCCGCCAGCAGATCGCGCGCCAGCGCACCGGTACCGGCGCCGAACTCGACGATGTGCGGCGCCGCGTGCTCGAGGACCTGGGCCGCCTGCGCCGCCAGCGCCTGGGCGAACAAAGGCGAGATCTCCGGCGCGGTGACGAAGTCGCCGCCTGCGCCGCCGCCGCCGAACTTGCGCGCCCCGGCCGCGTAGTAGCCGAGCCCGGGTGCGTAAAGGGCCAGGTCCATGTAGCGGTCGAAGCCGATCCAGCCGCCGGCGGCGGCGATCTCGGCGCGGATCCGCGCGGCGACGCGCTCGCTGTGCGCGCTCGCCTCAGGCGAAGGCGCGGGCATCGATAAGCGGTCGGCTGTCATGGTCGCGGGCATGCTACCGGGAGAACCTCTAAACTTCGCCGCCCCATGGAAGCGAACTCACAAGGCAGTGGCGTGGCGCTGGTGACCGGCGGCGCCAGGCGCATCGGCAGTGCGATCGCGCTCGCGCTCGCCGGCAACGGCTGGGATGTCGCGGTTCATTTCGGCCGCTCTGCCGCCGACGCAAGCGAGACGGTGCGGGCGATCGAGGCGCTCGGCCGGCGCGCCGCCGCCTTCGATTGCGATCTCGCCGACGCGGCCGCCGTGCGCGCGCTGCCCGCCCGCTGCGCGAAGACGCTCGGCGCGCTGACCTGCGTGGTCAACAACGCGTCGCTGTTCGAATACGACAGCGTCGCCGACTTCAGCAGCGAGCTGCTGGAGCGCGCCATGGCGATCAACCTCGCGGCGCCGGTGCTGCTGGCGCAGGTGCTGGCCGCCCAGTTGCCGGCCGGCCGGCAGGGTGTGGTGATCAACCTGCTCGACCAGAAGCTGTTCAATCCGAACCCGGACTTCCTCAGCTATACGCTCAGCAAGGCGGCACTGAAGGAGGCCACCACGCTGCTGGCGCAGGCGCTCGCGCCGCGCGTGCGCGTGGTCGGCGTGGCGCCCGGCATCACGCTGGTATCGGGGGAGCAGAGCGAGGCCGGCTTCGCCGCCGCGCACACCCGGACCCCGCTCGGCCGCTCCTCGACGCCCGAGGACGTCGCGCAGGCGGTGGTGTTCGCCGCGCGGGCACAGGCGGTCACCGGCACGACGCTGCTGGTCGACGGCGGCCAGCACCTCGTGCCGAGCGGGCGCGATGTAATGTTCCTGACGGAGAAATCGTGACCTGGCTGCTCGATCCACGCCTCGCCGGCTGCCGGCGCATCTTCCTGCGCGAGGTGCTGCTCGACGCCAACATCGGCATCCACGACTTCGAGCGGGCCGGCGCGCAGCGGCTGGTGATCAACGTCGACGTCTTCGTGCCGCTGGCGGTGAGCACGCCGCGGCACGATCGCATCGCCGAGGTGCTCGACTACGATTTCGTGCGGCTGACGATCGGCCGTCGCATCGAGCAGGGGCACATCAACCTGCAGGAAACGCTGATCGACGACATCGCCCGGGCGCTGCTCGCCCATCCCGGTGTCGCCGCGGTCCGGGTGGCGAGCGAGAAGCCCGACGTGTACGAGGACGTCGAGGCGGTCGGCGTCGAGGTATTTCACTTCAAGGAAGCGTGAACCGCAGCCGGTGCCACGGGGCGACCGTACTGTTTCCCGGACATATGCGCGACGGCGGTGAGGAAGGAAGGGTCGCAACGATGAACGCTCCGGCCGAGCTCCAGGCACCGACGGCGCGCGCGGCGCAGAAGGCGGCGTACGAAGCCAACAAGCTCGAAAAGCGCCTGCTGCGCCTGGCCGGGCAGGCGATTGCCGACTTCAGCATGATCGAAGCCGGCGACCGCGTGATGGTGTGCCTGTCGGGCGGCAAGGACAGCTATGCGCTGCTCGACGTGCTGCTCACGCTGAAGCGCCGCGCGCCGATCGATTTCGAGATCGTCGCCGTCAACCTCGACCAGAAGCAGCCGGGTTTCCCGGCGCACGTGCTGCCCGAGTACCTCGCCGGGCTCGGCGTGCCGTTCCGCATCGAGACGCAGGACACCTACTCGATCGTCACGCGGCTGATCCCGGAGGGCAAGACGACCTGCTCGCTGTGCTCGCGGCTGCGTCGCGGCATCCTGTACCGCGTGGCGGCCGAGCTGGGCGCGACCCGGATCGCGCTCGGCCATCACCGCGACGACATCGTCGCCACGTTCTTCCTCAACCTGTTCCACGGCGGCAGGCTCAAGGGCATGCCGCCGAAGCTCGTCTCCGACGACGGCCGGCACGTCGTGATCCGCCCGCTCGCCTACGTGCGGGAAGCCGACCTGGCGCGCTACGCGCAGGTGAAGCGGTTCCCGATCATCCCGTGCAACCTGTGCGGTTCGCAGGACAACCTGCAGCGGCAGGAGGTCGGCCGGATGCTGGCGGAATGGGAGCGCCGCCACCCCGGCCGCGTGCAGACGATCTTCAACAGCCTCGCGCGCGTCGTGCCGTCGCACCTGATGGACGCCACGCTGTTCGGGTTCAGGGAACTCGCGGCGACCGGCGTGGCCGATGCCGACGGCGACATCGCATTCGACGAGCCGCCCTGCGCGGCCACCGACGCCCCGGCACAGTCGATCCGTTTGCACTCCAGCGACTGACGCGTCGGCCCCCGCGGGTCGGCGCGGCGGGGCGTGCGCCGCAGCACACGCGCACTTGACCAAGGTCAGGCCGGACACTGTCCATCGGCGCACCATCGAACCAAAGGAGGCCGACATGAGAGCCCGTACCGTAACGGTGCGCGACCTGGCCGCGCACGAGGTGGTGACCGTCACGAAGACGACGACGCTGGCCGAATGCGCGCAGATCATGCGCGCGCAGCATGTGGGCAGCGTGGTCGTGATCGACGACCAGGGACAGCGCGACAACCCGCGCGGCATCGTGACCGACCGGGACATCGTGGTCGAAGCCGTGGCCGTGGGACTCGATCCGGTGACGCTGACCGCGGGTGACGTGATGAACACGCCGCTGGCGACCGTGAACGACAGCGACGACATCCTCGACGCGCTGGCGCGCATGCGCGAGCACGGCGTGCGCCGCCTGCCGGTTCTCGACGATGCCGGTCACCTGTCGGGCATCGTCACCGTCGACAACCTGCTCGAGGCCCTGGCCGAGCAACTCGACGCGGTGGTGCGCGTGATCAAGACCGAGCAGACGCGCGAAACGGCCACGCGCAAGTAGGGCAGTCGGCAAGTGTTGCTGCCGGCGCGCGAAACGGGACGCCGCCGGATAATCGAGGCGAAGCCTGGCCGCGGGAGTCGCAGCGGTGCCAAAGACCAACGCCGAACTGGCCGCCGCCTTCGAGCAGACGGCTGATCTGCTCGAACTGCAGCAGGCCAATCCGTTCCGCATTCGTGCCTACCGCAACGCGGCGCGGCTGGTGGGCGAACTCAAGCTCGACCTGATCGCGCAGGTCGGTCAGGGGAAGGCGCTACCCAGGCTGCCGGGCATCGGCGCTGACCTGGCGGGCAAGATCGAGGAATTCGCGCGCAGCGGCCATCTGGCGCTGCTCGACCGGTTGCGCCGCCAGATTCCGGCCGGCGTGGCCGAGATGCTCCGGCTTCCGGGGCTCGGCCCGAAGCGCGTGCGCGCGCTTTACGAGGAACTGCACGTCACCAGCCTGGCGCAGCTGGCGCGCGCAGCGCGCGACGGCCGCATCCGTGCGCTGCCGGGATTCGGCGCCAAGACGGAAGCGCGCATCCTCGAGGCGGTCGACACGCACGGCCAAAGGGCGCAGCGGCTCAAGCTCGTCAACGCCGCGCAGTACGCGGCGGCGCTCGTGGAGTACCTGCGCCAGGGGCCGAAGGTGAGCGAAGTGGCGGCCGCCGGCAGCCTGCGCCGCTCGCGCGAGACGGTCGGCGATCTCGACCTGCTGGCGTGCGCGCCGGAGGGCGCCGCGGTGTGCGGGCACCTGCTCGCGTATCCCGAAGTGGCCGAAGTTCGCGCCGCGGGCGACACGCGCGCGACCGTCGTGCTGCAGTCGGGACTGCAGGTCGACCTGCGGGTGGTGCCCGAGCCGAGCTTCGGGGCGGCGCTGCTGTATTTCACCGGCTCGAAGGCGCACAACATCCGGCTGCGGACGCTGGCCATCCAGCGCGGCATGAAGCTGAACGAGTACGGGCTCTTCAAGGGCCGCAAGCCCGTCGCCGCCGCGACCGAGGAGGAGATCTATCGCAAGCTGGGTCTGCCGTGGATACCGCCCGAACTGCGCGAGGACCGAGGCGAGATCGAGGCGGCGCTGAAGAATCGGCTGCCCGTGCTGATCGAGCGCGCCGACCTCGTGGGCGACCTCCACGCACATACCGACTGGAGCGACGGGACGGCGAGCATCGAGGCCATGGCGCGCGCCGCCAGGGCTCAGGGACTGGCCTACCTGGCGATCAGCGACCACAGCCGCCGGCTGACGGTGGCGCGCGGGCTCGACCCGACGCGCCTCGCGAAGCAGTGCGCCGAGGTCGAACGGGTCAACGGCAAGCTCGACGGCATCGCGCTGCTCACCGGGATCGAGGTCGACGTGCTCGAAGACGGCGCGCTCGACCTGCCCGACAGTGCACTGGCGCCGCTCGACGTGGTGATTGCCGCCGTGCATTCGAAGTTCGATCTCAGCCGCGCGGCGCAGACGCGGCGCATTCTCGCCGCGCTCGATCACCCGAAAGTGAAGATCCTCGCCCACCCGGTGGGCCGGTTGATCGATCGGCGCGAGCCCTACGACGTCGACATGCTGGCCGTGATCCGCAAGTGCAAGGCGCGCGATGCGGCGCTCGAGCTGAACGCGCATCCGGAGCGGCTCGACCTGACCGACCTCGCTTGCAGGATGGCCAAAGACGAAGGCGCGCGGGTCGCCGTCAATTCCGATGCCCACGGCGGGCACGAATTCGACAATCTCGTCTTCGGCATCGGGCAGGCGCGGCGCGGCTGGCTCGAGAAGGCCGACGTGATCAATACCCGGCCGCTGCGCGAGGTCCGCGCATGGCTGGCCGGCAAGGAGACGCGATGAGAATCAGTTCGACCGCCTTTTCCCAGAACGCCGAGATTCCCGCCGCCCATACCTGCGAGGGCCGCGACCAGGCGCCGCCGCTCGCCTTCAGCGACGTTCCTGCTGCGGCGAAGTCGCTTGCGTTGATCGTCGACGATCCCGACGCGCCGGATCCCGCCGCGCCGAAGATGACCTGGGTGCACTGGGTCGTCTACGACATCCCGCCGTCAACCGCGGGGCTTCCGCAGGGCGGCACGCTGCCTTCCGGCGCGCGCGACGGGCTGAACGACTGGAAGCGGATAGGCTACGGCGGGCCGTGCCCGCCGGTTGGCCGTCACCGTTACTTCTTCAAGCTCTACGCGCTCGACACCGTGCTGTCGTTCGCGCATCCGCCCACCAAGCAGCAGCTCGAACAGGCGATGAAGGGCCACGTGCTGGCCCATGCCGAACTGGTCGGCACCTACGCGCGCCGGGGCGGGCGCAGGTAGCCACCTGTCCGCAGCGCGTCCTCGCGAGCCGCCGGCGGACAGGCCGGACGCGCGTCAGCGCGCCGCCGCGGCGACCGCGGCGCGCAGCTTGGCGGACTCGGCGGACGTCGCCTTGTCGCGCACCAGGATGTCGAGCGGCGAGACCTGTGCCTTGTAGTAGGCGTGGTTCAACGTGTCGCGCACGTCGAGCACGGAGCCATCGAGACTCACGCCGACAAAGGCGCCCTTGCTGCGCGAGAAGCTCATCAGGTCGGTCGTGAACGTGACGTTGCTGCCCTGCCCGACCGGGCCGGCCGAGACCGAGCCGTCTGCGCCGAGCTTGAACTTGTTCGAGTACAGCCCGTCGAGCGCCTTCTGGCTGCCGACGACGATCACCGTCTCCGCCGCCTCGCCGCCGAAGGCGAGGCCGATGCTGGCCGATCCGATCGTGTAGAACGCGGGTCCCTTCCATTCGCCCTTTGCGTCTCGCGCCAGCAGCACGCCGGTGCCGCCCGAGCCGCCGACGAAGAACGCGCCCTTGATGATCTGCGGAAAGATCAGCACGCCGCGCGCCTGCTTCAGCGCCTGGCGCATGGCGCCGAAATTCTTGTCGCGGGCGAGTGATTCGATCGTGACGCGCGACTTGTCGACGATCGCGCGTGCGTCGGCGGCGTCGTCGGCACGGGCGAGCGGCGCGGCCAGCAGCAGGGCGGCACCGGCTGCCGCGCCGAGCAGCGCACGACGCGCGGAACGCATGTGTGCGGGGTTCTCTCTTCGAGTCATCGAAATTCTCCTTTTCTGTCATCGCGCCGACGCGGCGCCACGCCGACCGCCGAACAATGAAGTCTAGCGCTGCGCCTCTGACGCGAATGCGTCATCACCGAGCGGCGCCCGCCGCGGTGGCGGGTGCGTCGGCGCGGCGGCGGTCAAAGCAGCGGCTTGCTGATCTGCTTCTCGCCGCGCTCGTAGACGACGTTGGCGCGGCCGACCAGCAGCGGATCGATCGGGCCGATGCCCTCGAGGTCCTTGTCCTTGTACGGCAGTCTGTGCAGCACGTAACGCATCGCGTTCAGCCGCGCGCGCTTCTTGCAGTCGGACTTGATCACCGTCCACGGCGCATCGGCAGTGTCGGTATAGAAGAACATCGCCTCCTTGGCGCGCGTGTAGTCGTCCCACTTGTCGAGCGAGGCAACGTCGATCGGCGACAGCTTCCACTGCTTCAGCGGATGGATCTCGCGCTCCTTGAAGCGGCGGCGCTGCTCCTTGCGGCTGACCGAGAACCAGAACTTGATCAGGTGCACCTCGCTGTGCACGAGGTTGCGCTCGAACTCCGGGCACTGGCGCATGAACTCCATGTACTCCTGCTGCGTGCAGAAGCCCATCACCCACTCGACGCCGGCGCGGTTGTACCAGGAGCGGTCGAACATCACGACCTCGCCGCGCGTCGGCAGGTGCTGCACGTAGCGCTGGAAGTACCACTGGCCGCGCTCGGACTCGCTCGGCTTCTCCAGCGCCACCACGCGCGCGCCGCGCGGGTTCAGGTGTTCCATGAAGCGGCGGATCGTGCCGCCCTTGCCCGCGGCATCGCGGCCCTCGAACAGGATGATCACCTTCTGCCCCGCGTCCTTGACCCAGGCCTGCAGCTTGAGCAGTTCGACCTGCAGCCGGTACTTCTGCCTTTCGTACGAGCGCCGCGACAGCAGGTTCTTGTACGGGTAGGCGCCCTTGCGCCAGTCGTCGGCGAGCTCCAGGTCGGGGTCGGCCCGCCGCGCCCGTGGCGAGATCCGGCTCTGCCGAAGCAGCGTCTGCATCAGCGCTTCGCGGTCGGCCGGCGCCTCGCCCTTCAGGATGTCGTTGATCGCGGCGATCTCGTGCTCGTTCGCCGCCGCGAGTGCCTGGCTCACCGCGAAGCGGTCGACGGCGCCCGTCGTGCGTGCCGGGGCGACGTCGCCGGCCGCGACGGAGCGCGCGACGTTGCCGCGCTTGCGGATGGTTCGGCCGGCCGCTTGCTCCGCCGCCGCCTTGGCGGCGCTCTGCCCCGCGCCCGCGCGGGAGGACGCTCGCGTCTTCTGTGTAGGCATCGTTTCTCCGTGGGGAAAGCCCGAATTGAAGCCCTCGCCGCCGCGCCGCCCCGCAGGGTCAGGCACGCCCGGCCTGCCTGACGCGACGCGCCTGGGTCAGCGCAGGCAGGCGCTCAGCGCAGGTCGGCGTCGATGTACGGCTCGCCGAGTTCCCGCTGCAGCATCCTCAGGTTGCGGTAGTGCGCGCGATACAGCACGTCGAAGAAATCGCCGAGGACCGGCACGGCGCCGACGATGAAGTCGAGCAGCAGGTTGCCGATCATTCGCGCCTGCAGCCAGCGCGACGCGCCGAGTTCGCGCGCCTCGAATACCAGGTACAGGCCGATGCCGGCGGAGACCAGGTCGCCGACCACCGGCACCAGGCCGAGCAGCGCGTCGAGTCCGGCACGGCGGCCGAGGATCGGGATTTCGAACAGACCGTCCATCAGCCGCGTCAGGGTGACCAGGCGGCGGCGTGCGGCGTCACGACGCGCAGTGGATCGCTTGCGTGACGAGGCATTCTTCCTGGAGCCGGCTCCGGACGAACGCGGTCGGATGGTGGGGCTGGCAACGATGGACTGCATTGCGGGAACCTCCGTGCAACGGCACGGATTCTAGTGGCGGTGCCGCAGGCGCGTGGCTGCGGTGTTCTTCCTAGCGCAGCAACCAGAAGCCCAGCGCGCTGACGGCCAGCATCCAGAGCAGGCTGCTGCGCGCCCGCGGCCGACCGCGCGCCGCTGTCACTCCGCGGCGGGGCCGTCGGGCCGCTGCCGCCAGGGCGCGAAATCGCTCGGCCTGAAGCGTGGCGCCGACCCATTGTTCCCAGCCTGCTGCGGCGACCTCGATCGCGGCAATCGAAGGATCCATGGCTGCCTCCTTGTGGTCCCGCCGCGCAAGCGGTCAGGTGATTTCCGCAAAGTGTGCGGCCGCGCCGCGTATCGGCGCTGTCGGAGATTCGGCTTTGCGCAGGGTGAAGATTCGGCAGCCATCCGCGGCCGCGCGACCCTGCCGCTCCATCGCCCGGGCTTCGCGCCTCGAGCGGCCCGCCGGGCTCAGGCGAGGAACAGCCGATAGGCCGGGTGGCCGCTCTCGTCCCAGTGCCGGTAGCCCAGCGTTGCGAGGAACTCGCGCAGCTTCTTCTTCTCGTCCGTCGGCACCTGCATGCCGACCAGGATGCGCCCGTAGTCGGCGCCCTGGTTGCGATAGTGGAACAGCGAGATGTTCCAGTTCGGCGACATGCTGGTGAGGAACTTCATCAGCGCGCCGGGCCGCTCGGGAAACTCGAAGCGGTACAGCAGTTCGTCGCGGGCCAGCGGCGAGCGGCCGCCGACCATGTGCCGCAGGTGCTGCTTGGCCAGCTCGTCGTCGGTGAGATCGAGCGCGGCGAAGCCGTGCTTCTCGAAGCTCTTCGCCAGCACGCGCGCATCGCGCCGGTCGGCGAGCTGGATGCCGACGAAGATGTGCGCTTCGCGGCTGTCGGCGATCCGGTAGTTGAACTCGGTCACGTTACGGCTGCCGACCAGCGCGCAGAAGCGCTTGAAACTGCCGCGCTCCTCCGGGATGGTGACCGCGAACACACCTTCGCGCCGCTCGCCCACCTCGGCGCGTTCGGCGACGAAGCGCAGGCGGTCGAAGTTCATGTTGGCGCCGCAGGCGACCGCCACCAACGTCCTGCCCTTCAGCCGCTCGCGCTCGGCGTACTTCTTCATGCCGGCAATGGCCAGCGCGCCGGCCGGCTCGAGGATCGAGCGCGTGTCCTGGAACACGTCCTTGATCGCCGCGCAGATGGCGTCGGTGTCGACGGTGATCACTTCGTCGACATACAGCTTGGCCAGCTTGTAGGTCTCCTCGCCGACCATGCGCACGGCGGTGCCGTCCGAAAAGAGTCCGACGTCGTGCAAGTGCACGCGGCGGCCAGCGGCAAAGGAGCGTGCCATCGCATCGGAGTCCTCGGTTTGCACGCCGATCACGCGGATCCCGGGCTGCAGCGCCTTGATGTAGGCGGCCACGCCGGCGATCAGGCCGCCGCCGCCGATGGCGACGAACACGGCATGGATCGGCCCGTGCTCGGCCGGGTGGTGCTGGCGCAGGATCTCCATGCCGATCGTGCCCTGGCCGGCGATCACGTCCGGATCGTCGAACGGGTGCACGAAGGTGAGCCCCTTCTTTTTCTGCAAGGCGAGGGCGTGGTCGTAGGCGTCGGAGTAGGAGTCGCCGTGCAGCACGACGGTGGCGCCGCGCCCGCGCACCGCGTCGATCTTCACCTGCGGTGTCGTCACCGGCATCACGATCACCGCCCTGCAGCCGAGTCGGGCGGCAGCCAGCGCCACACCCTGCGCATGGTTGCCGGCGCTGGCGGCGATCACGCCGCGCTTCAGCTGTGTCCTCGTCAGGTTGACCATCTTGTTGTAGGCGCCGCGCAGCTTGAAGCTGAACACCGGCTGCAGGTCCTCGCGCTTGAGCAGCACGCGGTTGCCGAGCCGCGCCGACAGCTGCGGCGCCACCTCCAGCGGCGTCTCGTCGGCGACGTCGTAGACGCGCGCATTGAGGATGCGGCGTAGGTATTCCTGGGCGGGCATGGGGCGTCCTGGGTGGCGGGCCGTGCGCGGCGAAGTTATCACGCCGGATCCACGCCCCCTGCGCCGCGGCTGCGGTCTGCGGCGCACGCCGGGCGCGGCGGCTAGCATGCGCGGCATGAATCCATCCGCGCCGTTTGCCGACCTCACGCCCGACGTGGCGCTGAACGCCATCGACGCGGTCGGCATCATGACCACCGGCACGCTGCTGCCGCTGAACAGCTACGAGAATCGCGTTTTCCAGGTCGGCGTCGAGGACGCCGCGCTGCGCTTCGTGGTGGCCAAGTTCTACCGCCCGGCGCGCTGGAGCGACGCGCAGATCCTCGAAGAACACGCGTTCACGCAGGAACTGGCCGACGCCGAGGTGCCGGCCGTGCCGCCGCTGGCCGTCGAGGGACGCACGCTGCATGCCGCCGGAGGACACCGCTTCGCGCTTTACCCGCGCCGCGGCGGCCGTGCGCCGGAAATCGAAGACCGCAACGTGCGCGAATGGCTCGGCCGCTTCATCGGCCGCATCCACGCGGTCGGCGCCGGGCGGGCCTTCGCGCACCGTCCGTCGCTGGACATCGAGAGCTTCGGCGAGGAACCACGTCGCTATCTGCTCGCCAGCCGGTGGCTCCCGGCCGAGCTGCGCGACGTCTACGCCGGCGTGGTCGATCAGGCGCTCGGTGCCGTGCGGCGCTGCCACGCGCGCGCGGGCGACGTCCGCACGATCCGCCTGCACGGCGACGTGCACGTCGGCAACGTGCTGTGGACCGATTCGGGCGCGCAACCGGGTCCGCATTTCGTCGACTTCGACGATGCGCGGACGGGGCCCGCGGTGCAGGACCTGTGGATGCTGCTGTCGGGGACGCGCGAAGAGCAGCAGTCGCAACTGGCGGACCTGCTCGCCGGCTACGAGGACTTCGCCGACTTCGACCGCCGCGAGCTGGCGCTCGTGGAGGCGCTGCGCACGCTGCGCCTGATCCACTTCAGCGCGTGGATCGCGCGGCGCTGGGACGACCCGGCCTTTCCGGCCGCCTTTCCCTGGTTCGACACGCCGCGTTACTGGGAGCAGAAGATCCTGGAACTGCGCGAGCAGATATCGGCAATGGACGAGCCGGCGCTGGCCGCATGAAAGCGGGGGTGGTGAGGCAAGGGGGGTATGCCGTTCGCGGTCGCCGGGCTCCGGCACTGCGCCGACGTCCCTTGGCCGGCCCGCAGCGAGGGCGCCTTCGACCGAGCGCGGTCCGGGTCTGTGTGCCCGGACGACCCTACTTGCCGCGCGTCGTCAGGGCTGCGTTGAAGTTCGTCCGCCGCCACAGCCAAGCCAGCACGAAGAAGAACACCGTGAACACCAGTGCGCCCCACCACTCGGTGGCGTTGCCCAGCGCGTCCTGCGCCGTTGCGCCGTGCAGGTACAGCGGCGAAGTCGAGTTGACCAGGCCGAGCAGCGGCAAGGCGGCGCATAGGCCGTACAGCGCTGCGCCGGCGTAGCGGAGTTGCCCGGTCGCCGCAGTGATCCGCTGTGTGGCGCCGCCGACGATCAGCATGGCGATGCAGGTGAAGCCGAAGTAGACCACCACGCCGTAGCGGCGCATCCAGCGGTATCCGGTGCCCTCGGTGCCGAGGAAGGTGCCGTACAGCACGAGAAAGGCGGCCGCAGTGACGCCGACCCACGGCAACACTCTCAGCAGGCGATCAGGCGGCGCGCCGAGACGACGCAGCCATGGTCCGGTCATCAGCCACACGACCGCCTGCAGCGTGGCTCCCGGCAGCAGCAGTGCGCGAAAGAGGATGTTCGGCAGGTCGTGCCGCCCAGCGCGGCTGATCGATACACAGCCGTCGATCAGCGGGTTGCATGACGGGAACTGCCCCTGCGCCACGGCAAGTTGGAAGGCGACGACGGCAGCCAGCGCCGGGAGCAGCCCTGCGGCCACTGGCAGCCACCACAACGGGGCTCGCGCCGGCGCGTCGCTTTGCATCATGTGCTGCTCGTCCTGATCGACTGTTCATCCACGATAACGGTCCGCTGAATGGACCCCAGACCCCACGGCATGCGCAGGTGTTGACGCATTGCAGCAGATACACTTGCCCTTCGCTGCCGGACACGTCCGCGCCGCTTGCCCCGACACCCATGAACGCGCCTCCGCCGCCCGGTTCCCTGAAGCCCGCAGCGCTCCCGGCCGAGGCCGTCCGGCTGCGCGAGATCCCCTACAACTACACGTCGTTCTCCGATCGCGAGATCGTCATCCGGCTGCTCGGGGTCGAGGCCTGGCGGGTCCTCGACGAACTGCGCGCCGAGCGGCGCACGGGCCGCAGCGCGCGGATGCTTTATGAAGTGCTCGGCGACGTGTGGGCCGTGCAGCGCAATCCGTACCTGCAGGAGGATCTGCTCGACAATCCGAAGCGCCGCGCGCTGCTGGTCGAGGCGCTGCATCACCGGCTGCACGAAGTCGAGAAACGGCGCGACGCATCCGACCCGGCACGCGATGCCAAGGTCGCGATGCTCCTGGCTGCCGCCACACGCTGCGTTGAGGCGTTCAAGCGCGACTTCTCCGACACGTGGGACCTGCGCAAGATCGCGCGGCGGCGCTTCGAGCGCATCACGCGGGCCGACAACGTCCGTTTCGACGCTTTTGCACGGGTTTCGCACGTCACCGATGCAACGGACTGGCGCGTCGAGTACCCGTTCGTCGTCCTCGTTCCGGACCAGGAGGACGAGGTGCCCGCGCTGGTGCGCGCCTGCTTCGAACTCGGCCTGACGGTGATCCCGCGCGGCGGCGGCACCGGCTACACGGGCAGCTGCGTGCCGCTGACGCCGCGTTCGGCGGTGATCAACACCGAGAAGCTGGAGCACGTCGGCGCGGTGGAGCACATGCGGCTTTCCGGCCTCGAGGACGAGGTCGCGACCATCCTGACCGGTGCCGGCGTGGTCACCCGGCGCGTGGCCGACGCGGCCGACGCGGCCGGGCTGGTGTTCGCGGTCGACCCGACCTCGGCCGATTCGTCGTGCATCGGCGGCAACATCGCGATGAACGCCGGCGGCAAGAAGGCCGTGCTGTGGGGCACGGCGCTCGACAACCTCGCCTGGTGGCGGATGGTCGATCCCGAGGGCAACTGGCTCGAGGTCACGCGGATCGAGCACAACCGCGGCAAGATTCACGACGTCGCCGTGGCGAAATTCGAGCTGGTCTGGAAGGACGGCCGGCAGCCTGCCCGCCGGGCCAAAGAACTGCGGCGGCAGGACCTCGACATCGAGGGTTGGCGCTTCCGCAAGACCGGGCTGGGCAAGGACGTCACGGACAAGTTCCTCGGCGGGCTGCCCGGCGTCCAGAAGGAAGGCTGCGACGGGCTGATCACGTCCGCGCGCTGGGTGCTGCACCGCATGCCGCCGCACATCCGCACCGTGTGCCTCGAGTTCTTCGGCCAGGCGCGCGAGGCGGTGCCGTCGATCGTCGAGATCAAGTCCTATTTGGATCTGCGGCCCGGAGGCGCAGTCCTTGCGGGCCTCGAACACCTCGACGAGCGCTACCTGCGCGCGGTCGGCTACACGACCAAGTCGCGGCGCGGCGGGCTGCCCAAGATGGTGCTGATCGGCGACATCGTCGGCGACGACGACGCTGCCGTGGCGCGCGCGGCGAGCGAAGTCGTGCGAATCGCCAATGCGCGCAGCGGCGAGGGCTTCACGGCGGCAAGCGCCGAGGCGCGCAAGAAATTCTGGCTCGACCGCGCCAGAACCGCGGCGATCGCCCGCCACACCAACGCCTTCAAGCTGAACGAAGACGTGGTGATCCCGCTCGAACGCATGGGCGACTACACCGACGCCATCGAGCGCATCAACATCGAGCTGTCGATCCGCAACAAGCTGGCCCTGCTCGACGCGCTGGACGGTTTTCTCGCCACCGACTTCGCCCTGGGCACGACCGGCGATCCGGAGTTCGACCGCCAGTCGCGCGACGAGATCGTCGGCGACCGCATCGACGCGGCGCGCGAGCTGATTGCCTTCGCCCGCCGCCGCTGGGCCTACCTGCTGCAGCATTTCGACGTGCCGGTCGCACAGGCCGCCGCGGAACTGGCCGGTCTCGGGATCACGCACGTGGTCGGCGCGGACGCGCGGCCTGGCCTGCGTCTGATCGACCTGCTGCAGGAGCGGACGATCCGCGTGTCGTGGAAAACGGAGATCCGCGCGCCGCTGGAGCGCATCCTTTCGGGCGCGGCATTTGCGCCGGTCCTGGCCGAGTGCGAGGCCATTCACCGGCGCGTGCTGCACGGCCGCGTGTTCGTCGCGCTGCACATGCATGCCGGCGACGGCAACGTGCACACCAACATCCCGGTGAACTCCGACGACTACGAGATGCTCGCCACCGCGCACCGCACGGTGGCCCGGATCATGGCCATCGCGCGCGGGCTGGGCGGCGTGATCTCCGGCGAGCATGGCATCGGCATGACCAAGCTGGAATTCCTGACCGACGAGGAGACGAAGCAGTTCCGCGCCTACAAGAACCGCATCGATCCCGAAGGCCGCTTCAACCGGGGCAAGCTCCTGCCGGGCGCGACGCTCGAAGCCGCGTACACGCCGAGCTTCGGCCTGATGGGTCACGAGTCGCTGATCATGCAGCACTCCGACATCAACTCGATATCGGACGCGATCAAGGACTGCCTGCGCTGCGGCAAGTGCAAGCCGGTATGCGCCACGCACGTGCCGCGTGCCAACCTGCTTTACTCGCCGCGCAACAAGGTCCTCGCCACGTCGCTGCTGATCGAGGCCTTCCTTTACGAGGAGCAGACCCGGCGCGGCATTTCGCTGCGGCACTGGGACGAGTTCGACGACGTCGCCGGTCACTGCACGGTGTGCCACAAGTGCGCCACGCCATGCCCGGTCGACATCGACTTCGGCGACGTGACGATGGCGATGCGCGACCTGCTGCGGCGGATGGGCAAGAAGCGCTTCAACCCCGGCGGCGCCGCATCGATGCTGTTCCTCAACGCGACCCGGCCGGAAACGATCAAGCTGGCGCGCAAGCTGATGATCGACTGGGGGTTCAGGGCGCAGCGGCTGGGCAATCGGGTCTTCGCCCTGGCCGCGCGCGCGCAGACGCGGCAGCCGCCCGCGTCCACCGGCAGGGCGCCGCTCAAGGCGAAGGTTATCCACTTCGTCAACAAGAAGATGCCGGCCGGCCTGCCGAAGAAGACGGCGCGTGCGCTGCTCGACATCGAGGACCGCCGCTACGTGCCGATCATCCGCAATCCGCAGACGACACCGGCCGATGCGGAGGCGGTGTTCTACTTTCCCGGCTGCGGTTCGGAGCGGCTCTTCTCGCAGGTGGGGCTGGCCACGCAGGCGATGCTGTGGCACGTCGGCGTGCAGACGGTGCTGCCGCCGGGCTATCTCTGTTGCGGCTATCCGCAGCGTGGCTCGGGGCAGTTCGACCGGGCGGAGAAGATCATCACCGACAACCGGGTGCTGTTCCACCGCGTCGCGAACACGCTGAACTACCTCGACATCAGGACGGTCGTGGTCAGCTGCGGAACCTGCTACGACCAGCTCGTCGGCTATGAGTTCGAGCAGATCTTCCCAGGCTGCCGCATCGTCGACATCCACGAGTACCTGCTCGAAAAGGGCGTGCGGCTCGACGGCGTGACGGGCGTCCGCTACATGTACCACGACCCCTGCCACAGCCCGATGAAGCAGAACGACCCGATGCAGACGGTGAACTCGCTGATCGCCACCGCCGACGGCCGCAGGATCATCCGCAGCGATCGCTGCTGCGGCGAGTCCGGCACGCTCGCCGTGACGCGGCCGGATGTGTCGACCCAGGTGCGCTTCCGCAAGGAACAGGAGGTGCGCAAGGGGGCCGGAGAACTGCGTGCCGACGGCTTCGGCGGCGAGGTCAAGGTGCTGACCTCGTGTCCGTCGTGCCTGCAGGGTCTGGCCCGCTACAGCGACGACGCCGATCTCGATGCCGACTACGTCGTCGTCGAACTGGCGCGCCACCTGCTCGGCGCCGACTGGCTGCCGCGCTACGTGGCGGCAGCCAACAGCGGCGGCATCGAGCGGGTGCTGGTGTGAGCCAGCCGTCGTGCGTGCTGTGCGCCGAGGACGGCGGTGAAGTGCTGGCCCGCAACGACCTGCTGCGCGTGGTGCTCGTCGATGACGCCGACTATCCGGGTTACGTGCGGGTGATCGTCAATGCGCACGTGCGCGAGATCACCGATCTGGCGCCCGCGGACCGCCGACGCCTGCTCGACGCCGTGTTCGCCGCCGAGTCCGCCCAGCGCGAGGTGTATGCGCCGCACAAGGTCAACCTCGCCAGCTTCGGCAACGTGACGCCGCACGTGCACTGGCACGTGATCCCGCGTTTCGCCGACGACGCGCATTTTCCGGAGCCGGTCTGGGGTGTGCGGCAGCGCGAACCGGGGATTGCGCGACTTGCCGAACGGCGGGCGCGGCTCGGCGCTCTGCGTGCGGCAA
Organism: uncultured beta proteobacterium; assembly: GCA_963847675.1. Lineage (GTDB taxonomy): Bacteria > Pseudomonadota > Gammaproteobacteria > Burkholderiales > Burkholderiaceae_F > JADJWR01. The sequence continues at coordinate 33,650 of CAWKAP010000002.1, read as the reverse complement.
TCGCCGCGCGGCTTTCACCCTCGGTCTGAGCCGGTCACGGCCTCGCACCCTACGCGGTGCGAGCCACGACCAGGTTCGTCACCCGCGCCGCGCCGGCGCGCTTCAGCGTCGCTGCGATCTCGTCCAGGGTCGAGCCGGAAGTCATCACGTCGTCGATCACCACGAGGTGCATGCCGGCGAGTTCGCCGCGGGCGACGAAGGCGCCGCGCACGTTGCGGCGGCGCTCGGCCAGCGCCAGGTCCATCTGTGCTGCCGTGTGCCGCGTGCGCAGCAGGATGTCGGCGCGCAGTGGCCTGTCGCAGGCGGCGGCCACGCGCCGCGCGATCTCGTGCGCCTGGTTGAAGCCGCGCCCGGCCTGCCGCTCGAAGGCGAGCGGCACCGGACAGATCGCGTCGGCGCCGGGCAACAGGCGCTGCCCGGCGCCGGCGAGCAGCGCCCCGAACGCGGAAGCGAGCGGCAGCCGGCCGCTGAACTTCAACGCCGCGATCATCCGGTCCACGGGCGGGGCGTAGTCCGCCAGCGCGACCGTTGCATCGAAGTGCGGCGGCGCGCTCAGGCAGCGGCCGCAGCGATCTCCGGGCTGGGCCGGTGCCGGCAGGCGAAGCGCGCAAACGGCGCAGCGCGGCACTCGCGCCGCGAAGAAATCCCGCCTGCAGCCTGCGCACAGCGGGTCGCCGGGCTCGACGTCGCACACCACGCAGCGCGGCGCGAGCAGTCGTCGCAGAGGCGCCATGCCGAGCGCGAACAGGCTGCGCGGCGCGCGTTCTACACCGTCGCCGGGACCGGAGGTCGTCATCGGCGGCGAGCATATACTCGCGGCGCTCTGCGCTTGCACGGCGCTCTGCGCCTTCACGGCGCTCCGCGCCCCGCACCCGCCCGACGCCCCGTCATGCCGCTCGGCCCCGGCACCTCCGAACTCACCCCGGCCATCGTCGATCCGCCGCGAATGGCGGCGCGTATCGATACCGTGCGGCGCCAGTTCGACCGTCGCGCCGCGCGCTTTGCGCAGCACGATTTCATCGTTCGCGAAGTCGGCCGCCGGCTGATCGAGCGGCTGCAGGTCATCCGTCTCGACGCGCGACGCATCGTCGACGTCGGCTGCGGCGCCGGCGGCGCGCGAGGCGCGCTGCTGGAGCGCTTTCCACAGGCGCGCTGGCTCGGCATCGACATCTCGCCGGCGATGCTCGCCGGTTCCGCGTCGACTTCGCTGCTGGCGCGCCTGCTGCCACGGCGCGCAGGGCGCGCGCAGTCGGCCTGCGCCGAGGCGGCGGCGCTGCCGCTCGTCGAAGGCAGCGTCGATCTGGTGTTCTCGAATCTCATGCTGCACTGGCACCCGCAACCGCATACCGTGTTTCCGGAGTGGCTGCGCGTGCTCCGCGTCGACGGGCTGCTGCTGTTCTCGTGCTTCGGCCCCGATACGCTGAAGGAACTGCGCTCGGCGTATGCCGCGGCCGGCATCCCGGCGCGGCCGGTACCGTTCGTCGACATGCACGACTTCGGCGACATGATGATCGCGGCGGGCTTTGCCATGCCGGTGATGGACGCCGAGACGATCCGCCTAACCTTCGCGTCGCCGCAGGCCTTGCTCCGCGAGGTCGCCGCGCTTGGCGGAAACCCCTGCGACGAGCGCGCGGCGGGCCTGGTTGCCGGCAGCCGCGCGCGCGCGCTGCTCTCGGCGCTGCGCGCGACGTCCGATGCCGAGGGGCGGATCGCGCTCAGCTTCGAAGTAGCCTACGGCCATGCGTGGAAGCCGCAGCCGCGCATTCGAGGACAGTCGACCGTACCCCTCGATGATCTGCGTGCTCAGTTGCGCAGGCCATGACGGGAGCGGAGCATTGCATTGTGCAAACCGCGGTCGTCCGACCGCGATCAACAAGAGGAGGAAATCGAGATGGGCCTATTTTCATTCCTGAAGGAAGCGGGGCAGAAGCTGTTCGGCAAGGAGGTCAAGGCCGCGGAGGCTGCGACGGCTGATCCGGCGAAGAAGGCCGAGGCCGACCGCGCCGCGGCAACGGCAATCGAGAACTATGTGCAGACACTCGGCCTGAAGATCACGGCGTTCACCGTGACCTTCGACACGGCGACCGGGATCGCCAAGGTCTATGGCGTCGCCGACGACCAGGAGACCAAGGAGAAGGCGATTCTCGCGGCGGGCAACGTCGAGGGGGTGGCCGGCGTCGACGACCAGATGACGGTCTCGATTGCCGCGCCGGCCGCCCAGTTTTACACGGTGGTCAAGGGCGACACGCTGTCGAAGATCGCCAAGCAGTTCTACGGCAACGCCAACGAGTACATGCGCATCTTCGACGCCAACAAGCCGATGCTCACCCACCCGGACAAGATCTATCCGGGTCAGAACCTGCGCATTCCGCCGAAGTAAGCGCGCCGTTTCGCACTGCGGCGTGCAAGTGCCGCGGCCCGGCGCCGGTTGCTGCTGCGGTGCCATGGCGGGCGTGCGTGGCCTCTTACCTACCTACCCGGGGGGGATGCGCGGCGGCCGCCAATGCCTATAATCCGCCGCTTTGCGCCGGGCCGGGCCCGCATTTTCGGGACGGTCACGCCGACGGGGCTCCGCTGCTGGTACCCGTGTGCGCACGGAGTGCTGCGAAGCCCTGTCGATGATTGATCCTGCCCGTTGCTGGATGATCAAGCGCAACTGCTCGGCGAGCCCGAAGCAGCTGGCCTGGGTTTTCGCGTCGATCGTCGCCGTGTCTTTCGCTTTCGGCGCCGCTTTTGCCGCGCAGGGGTTTTGGCTGGTGCTGCCCTTCGTCGGCGCCGAGATGCTCGCGGTGGCAGCCGCTTTCTTCTGCTACGGCCGAGGGGCGGCGGACTACGAGCGGATCGAGATCGGCGGCGGCGAGATCGCCGTCGAGCAGATGGAGGGGAGCCAGCGTTCGGTACGGCGTCTGCCGTCACCATGGGCGCGGGTCGAGCTGCAGCGCCTCGGGGAGAGCGGCCGGATAACGGTCTGGCTTGCCGCCGGGGCTGAACGCATCGAGGTAGGGCGCCACCTGCTCGATGCGCGCCGCGTGCAGCTGGCGGAGGAACTGAGGATGGCGCTTGCCCGGCCGATGCCGGCGTGACGCGTCCTCGAACGATCGTGAATTGCAGCGCAGGAACGACAAGATGACCATTCGCTCGATGTGGCAGACCCTCCTGAAGTTGGCCGTGGCAGCGGCGGCGACCGCCGCCGCTGGCGGCGCCGCTGCAATCCAGAGCCGCTACAACCTGGCGCCGCCGGTCACGCGCATCGCCGAGGAAATCCACAGCCTGCACTGGATGATGCTGGTCATCTGCGGCGTGATCTTCGTCGCCGTCTTCGGGGTCATGTTCTATTCGATCTGGGCGCACCGCAGGTCGAAGGGTGCCGTGGCGGCCAACTTCCACGAGAGCACGAAGGTCGAAATCGTCTGGACCGTGATCCCGTTCCTGATCGTGATCGGCATGGCCGTGCCGGCGACCAAGACGGTGGTCGCGATGAAGGACACCAGCAACGCCGACCTGACGATCAAGGCCACCGGCTACCAGTGGATGTGGGGCTACGACTACCTGAAGGGCGAAGGCGAAGGGATCTCGTTCCTGTCGCGCCTGTCGACGCCGCGCGCGCAGATCGACGGCGCCGATGCGGCCGGCCGCCAGGCCAACAAGACGTATCTCATCGAGGTCGACAACGAAGTCGTGGTGCCGGTCAACAAGAAGGTACGCGTGATCACCACCGCCAACGACGTGATCCACGCCTGGTTCGTTCCGGCCTTCGGCGTCAAACAGGACGCGATCCCCGGCTTCGTGCGCGACACGTGGTTCCGCGCGGAGAAGGTCGGCACCTACCGCGGCCAGTGCGCCGAGCTGTGCGGCAAGGACCATGCCTTCATGCCGATCGTCGTGCGCGTCGTCAGCGCCGAGGACTACACGAAGTGGGTCAACGAGAGGAAGCAGGCGCTGGCCGCGGCCCAGGACGACCCGAACAAGACCTGGGAGCTTGCCGAGCTGAAAGAGCGCGGCGCCAAGGTCTACGCTGCCAACTGCCAGGCCTGCCACCAGGCCAGCGGCCAGGGCGTCAAGGGCGCCTTCCCGGCCCTCGACGGGAGCCAGGTGGTGATGAACAAGGAGCAGCAGATCGCGATCCTGCTCAACGGCAAGAACGCCATGCCGTCGTGGAAGCAGCTGTCCGACGTCGAGCTGGCAGCGGTCGCGACCTACGTCAAGACCAGCTGGGGCAACAGCGCCGGCTCGGCGGTGCAGCCGTCCGAGTTCACGGCAGCCCGCAAATGAGTCGAGTTGTGAGCCCCATTCGGATCCGCCACTGAGGTAAAGCCATGAGCGCAGTCGCCCACGAACACCTGCACGGCCACGATCACGCGCACGACCATCCGCACGGCTGGCGGCGCTGGCTGTTCGCGACCAACCACAAGGACATCGGCACGATGTACCTGTGGTTCAGCTTCACCATGTTCATCGCCGGCGGCATCCTCGCGCTGGGCATCCGCACCGAGCTGTTCCAGCCCGGGCTGCAGGTGTTCCAGCCCGAGTTCTTCAACCAGATGACCTCGATGCACGGGCTGATCATGGTGTTCGGCGCGATCATGCCGGCGTTCGTCGGCTTCGCGAACTGGATGATCCCGCTGCAGATCGGCGCGCCGGACATGGCCTTTGCGCGCATGAACAACTTCAGCTTCTGGCTGCTGCCGCCGGCGGCGATGCTGCTGGTGGCCTCGTTCTTCGTCCCCGGCGGCGCAATCGCCGCGGGCTGGACCGTCTACGCGCCGCTGACGCTGCAGATGGGCATGGGCATGGACATGGGGATCTTCGCCCTGCACATCATGGGCGCCAGCTCGATCATGGGATCGATCAACATCATCACCACCATCCTGAACATGCGCGCGCCCGGCATGACGCTGATGAAGATGCCGATGTTCGTGTGGACCTGGCTGATCACCGCCTACCTGCTGATCGCGGTGATGCCGGTGCTCGCCGGGGCGATCACGATGACGCTCACCGACCGCCACTTCGGCACCAGCTTCTTCAACGCCGCCGGCGGCGGCGATCCGGTGATGTACCAGCACATCTTCTGGTTCTTCGGCCACCCCGAGGTGTACATCATGATCCTGCCGGCCTTCGGCATCATCAGCCAGATCGTGCCGGTGTTCGCGCGGAAGCCCTTGTTCGGCTACGCCTCGATGGTCTACGCCACCGCGTCGATCGCGATCCTCTCGTTCATCGTCTGGGCGCACCACATGTTCACCACCGGCATGCCGGTGACCGGACAGCTGTTCTTCATGTACGCGACGATGCTGATCGCGGTGCCCACCGGCGTGAAGATCTTCAACTGGCTGGCGACGATGTGGAAGGGCTCGATGACCTTCGAGACGCCGATGCTGTTCGCGGTCGGCTTCATCTTCGTGTTCACGATGGGCGGCTTCACCGGGCTGATCTGCGCCATGGCGCCGATCGACATCCAGATCCAGGACACGTACTACATCGTTGCCCACTTCCACTACGTGCTGGTGGCCGGCTCGCTGTTCGCGCTGTTCGCCGGCGCCTACTTCTGGCTGCCCAAGTGGACCGGCCACATGGTCGACGAGAAGCTCGGCAAGCTCCACTTCTGGGCCTCGATGATCACCTTCAACATCACGTTCTTCCCGATGCATTTCCTCGGGCTGGCCGGCATGCCGCGGCGCTACGCCGACTATCCGATGCAGTTCGCCGACTTCAACATGGTGGCGACCATCGGCGCGTTCGGATTCGGCCTGTCGCAGCTGATCTTCCTGGCGGCCGTGCTCAAGTGCATCAAGGGCGGCGCGAAGGCCAAGGCCAATTACTACGACGCCGAGGACGACGGCCTCGAATGGACCGTCCCGTCGCCGGCGCCGTTCCACACCTTCGAGACGCCGCCGAAGGTCGAGTGGAAGCACTCGCACTGAACACGCGATCGGCCGCCACGGCGGCGGCCTTTTGAGGCAGACCAGGCCATGGTGAGCGAAGGCGACAAACGGCAGAACCGCAGGACCGCGCTGATCCTGCTGTCCGTCGTCGCCGTGTTCTTCATCGGCGTGGTCGTCCGCCACTGGCTGTACGGCGGCTGAGCGAGGTCCTGCAGACATGAGCGACGCGGGCACGTCACCGGCCGAAAACCGCGCCATCCTGCGCAAGCTGCTGGTGGTGGCGGTGCTGATGTTCGGCTTCGGCTGGGCGCTGATTCCGCTGTATCGCAAGATCTGCGAGGTGACCGGGATCAACCTGCTGACGAACAAGGATCCGGCAGCCGAGGCGCGCGCGCGCAACACGCAGGTCGACACGAGCCGCACGATCGTCGTCGAGTTCGACGCCAACCGGCAGGGGCCGTGGCGCTTCAGGCCGCAGGTGAACCACGTCACCGTTCACCCCGGCGAACTGGTCCAGGTCGAATACGACCTGGTGAACCTCGAAGGCCGTGCGATGGTCGGGCAGGCGATCCCGAGCTACGCGCCGATGCAGTCGGCCCGCTACTTCCAGAAGCTGGAGTGCTTCTGCTTCAAGCAGCAGGTGCTGGCCGCCGGCGAGACGCGCCGGTTTCCGGTGGTGTTCTTCGTCGACCCGGACCTGCCGCGGGACGTGACGCAGATCACGCTGTCGTACACCTTCTTCGAGGTGGCCGGCGCGCTGCCGCAGGCGGGCAAGGACGCTGGCCGTGCAGGCGGTTGAGATGAGCCCGGACGAGGCGCCGCATCGCCGCAGGGCATCGCTCGGGCAGACCGCGCGTGCGGTGTTCTGGTCGTTCTTCGGCGTGCGCAAGCGCGCCCACTACGAGGCCGATTCGGCGCAGCTGAATCCGGTGCACGTGATCATCATGGGTGTGATCGGCGCGGCGATCTTCGTCGCCGTGCTGATCCTTGTCGTCCGCTGGGTCGTCGGCTGAGAACCGGCACGAGGCAGGCACGGAAGGTCGAGAGGGGAGAGCAACATGGGCAACACGCACAGCGGCACCGCACCGGACTATTTCGTTCCGGCGCCGTCGAACTGGCCGATGGTCGGGATGATCGCGATGATCCTGACCACGTTCGGCGCGGCGATGCTGGTCAACAAGGTGCCTTACGGCGGCTATCTGGCGCTCGCCGGTTTCGCGGTGCTCATCTACATGATGGTGGGCTGGTTCGGCGCCGTGATCGGTGAATCGGAGGCCGGCCGCTACCGGCACAAGGAGGACCTGTCGTTCCGCTGGGGAATGGGGTGGTTCATTTTTTCCGAGGTGATGTTCTTCGCCTCGTTCTTCGGCGCGCTTTTCTATGCGCGCGTGATCACGCTGCCGGCGCTGGGCGACTTCGACCACAAGCTGCTGTGGCCCGATTTCACTGCCAGCTGGCCGCACGCCGGGCCGGCCGGCATCGTCGAGCGCTTCGCCAAGATCCCGGCCTGGCCGCTGCCGACGATCAATACGATCCTGCTGGTCACGTCGGGCATCTGGCTGACGATCGCGCACCATGCGCTGCGCGCCAACCATCGCGGCAAGGCGGCGTTCTGGCTGTTCATGACGCTGGCGTTCGGCTTCACGTTCGTCGGCATCCAGGCCTACGAGTACGCGCATGCCTACAGCGACCTGAACCTGCGCCTCGACTCCGGCATCTTCGGCTCTACGTTCTTCATGCTGACCGGCTTCCACGGCCTCCACGTGCTGGTCGGCGCGATCATGCTGACGGTCGTGCTGCTGCGCGTGCTCAAGGGCCACTTCAAGCCGGAGCATCACTTCGCTTTCGAGGCGGCGGCGTGGTACTGGCACTTCGTCGACGTGGTCTGGATCGGCCTGTACATCGTCGTGTACTGGCTGTAGCCGGGCCGGCATCCGGGGCAGGCGAAAACGGCGCCCGCGGGCGCCGTTTTCGTTCGCTGGCCAGCGCGCTCAGCCGTACCGGCGCGGCTCGATCCAGCCCATCCAGTAGCTGAACCAGATGAACAGCAGCAGCAGTACCGACAGGGCGACCCGCACGGTCAGCGCGTTGACGGTGCGGCCGGTCGAGCCGCGGTCGCGCACGAGGAACATCAGCGCCGCGCCGAGGGCGACGAGTATGCCGGCGAAGGCGACGGCGATCAGTGCTTTCATGGCGCGCTGCAGTTTGGCCAGCGTCGATTATCGCAGTGCGGCCTCGGCGCGGATCCGATGATCGGCGCCCGGACCGCAGTCGCGCTCGCCGCGGCGGTGTCGTCGATCGTGCTGACGGTATCGCTCGGCAACTGGCAGCTGCGTCGCGCCGACGAAAAGCTTGCCTTGCAGAAGCAGTGGGATTCGGCGATGCAGGCCGCGCCGTTGCCGGTTGACGGCGCCGCCATCGCGGCGGTGTCCCGGCAACTGCCGCGGCGCGTGCGGATGCGCGGCCACTACCTCTTCGAACGCGAGGTCTGGCTCGACAACCGCCAGATGGACGGCCAGGCGGGGCTGATGCTGATCGCGCCGCTGCGGCTTGCCGACGGCGCCGTGGTGCTCGTCAACCGCGGCTTCGTTCGTCGCGATCCAATCGACCGCGCGCGACTGCCCGAGGTCGCACGGCCCCGGGACGAGGTGGCCGTCGAAGGCCTGGCCGTGGCGCAGGCCTCGCGCGTGCTGCAACTCGGCGAGAACGCTCCGGCCACGCCGGGGAGGCCGGCGGTTTGGCAGAATCTCGACTTCGATGCCTTCGAGCGCGCCAGCGGCCTGGCCGTGGCGCGCTGGGTCGTGCAGCAGACCGACGGTCCCGACGACGGCCTGCTGCGCAACTGGCCGCGCCTGAGCGCCGGCGTGGACACGCATCGCGGCTATGCGCTGCAGTGGTACGCGCTTGCTGCGCTGATCACGGCGCTTGCGCTTTTCTTCGGCGCACGCGCGCTGCGGCGGTACCGATCTTCCCCGGAGCCGAAGCGATGACTGAGACCGCGCCTTCGACGCCCAAGCTTTCGCACTGGCGGCGCTATCGCGCGCTTTACCTGCTGCTCGCGGTGTGTGTGGCGCCGGTCATCGCCTCGTACACCGCCTACTACCTTCTGCCACCGTCGGGGCGTACGAACTACGGCGAGCTGATCGAGCCGCAGCGGCCGCTGCCGGCGCTTGCCCTGCGGCGGCTCGACGGAACGGCCGTGCCGGCAGCGAGCCTGCGCGGCTCGTGGCTGATGGTGCAGGCCGACGGCGGCGAGTGCGGGCCCTCGTGCGAGAAGAAGCTCTGGCAGATGCGACAGGTCAGGCTGACGGCCGGCAAGGATGCCGATCGCGTGCAGCGCGTGTGGCTCATCACTGACGACACGCCGCTTTCCACCTCGGTGATCCGGGAGTTCGACGGCACGCTGTTCCTGCGCGCCAGCGCCGACGAGGCGGCCTCCTTCCTGCCCCTGCCCGCCGAGCCTGCGGCGAAGCTTGCCGACCACATCTGGCTCATCGACCCGCTGGGCAACCTGATGATGCGCTGGCCCAAAGAGGCCGACCCGAACCGGATGAAAAAGGACCTGACGAAGCTGTTGAAGGCCTCGGGGATCGGGTGAGGCGTGGATCCGGCGGCGCTTCTGTGGCTCGCCGTCAAGGCGGTGGCGATCGCGGCGCTGCCGCTCGCCTACGTCACGCTGTCCAGCGACCCGCACAAGTACCGCAAGCTGGCCTGGGTCACCGCATTCCTGACCCTCGACCTCGTGATGTTCGGCGCCTTCACCCGGCTGACCGACTCCGGCCTCGGCTGCCCCGACTGGCCCGGCTGCTACGGGCACTCGAACCCGCTGTCGGCCGGCGAGCAGATCCGCGCCGCCGAGACCGCACTGCCTTCCGGTCCGGTGACGATGACCAAGGCGTGGATCGAGATGCTGCACCGCTATTTCGCGATGGCGGTCGGCTTCCTCGTCATCGTGCTGACGGCATTCGCCTGGCGCCGCTGGCGGCTGGAGCGCGAACAGTCACCGTGGCTCGCGACGCTCACGCTCGCCGCCGTCTGCCTGCAGGGCGCATTCGGCGCACTGACGGTGACCATGAAACTGCAGCCGGCGATCGTCACTACACACCTCCTCGGCGGCGTCCTCCTCCTGGCGCTGCTGACCTGGCTTGCGCTGCGCGAGACACCGATGCCGCCGGTCGATCGGCGCGCATCCGGCGCGAGGCCCCTGGCCGCCATAGCCGCGCTGCTGCTGATCGGGCAGATTGCCCTGGGCGGCTGGGTCAGCACCAACTACGCCGTGCTGGCCTGTCCCGATTTTCCGTTGTGCCAGGGCCGAATCGTTCCCGCGCAGATGGATTTCGCGGCGGGTTTCACGCTGTGGCGCGATCTGGGTATGACGGCCGACGGCGCGCCGATCTCCTTCCAGGCGCTGGTGGCGATCCACTGGGCTCATCGCACCTTTGCGTACGTGGTCGCCGCCGTCCTGGGGCTGCTGGCCTGGCGACTCTGGTCTCTGAGCGGCACCTCGTCGCTGGCCCGCGCACTGGCCGCGATGGTGGTGATGCAGTTCCTCACCGGGCTGGCCAACGTCGTGCTCGACTGGCCCCTGTTGCTGGCCGTGCTGCATAACGGTGGCGCTGCCGTGCTGCTGGCGCTGGTGGTGGCGATCAACTACCGGCTCGCAACGCTCGGTGCCCGCGCGCGCGGATGGGTGTCGTCCCGTGCACGCGGTCACGCCGGCGGTTAGAATCGCGCCCTTTGCGCACCTGCCAGCGCCCGTCACTGGCTGCCGATCGACCCCCGATGCAGATTCCCGCCGACACCATCCTGCGCCCCGCCTGGCAGCACATCGCGCGCCAGTACTGGCTGCTGACCAAGCCGCGCGTGACGCAGCTGGCGATCTTCTGCGCCGTGATCGGAATGTTCCTGTCGAGCAGCGAGCTGCCGAGCCCGGCATTGGTGGCGGCGGCGACGATCGGCATCTGGCTGCTGGCCGGCGCTGCGTTCGCGGTCAACTCGATCATCGAGCGGCAGATCGACGCCAAGATGGCGCGCACGCGCATGCGCCCGGTCGCGCGCGGCGAGATCACGCCATTGCAGGCGATCGTGTTTTCCGGAGGGATCGGCGGCATCGGCATGTGGCTGCTGTACACGCAGGTCAACGCGCTGACGATGTGGCTGACCTTCGCCACTTTCGTTGGCTATGCCGTGATCTACACCGTGCTGCTGAAGCCGAATACGCCGCAGAACATCGTCATCGGCGGCATCAGCGGGGCCATGCCGCCCGTGCTCGGCTGGGCGGCGATGACCGGCGAAGCGCCGGCGCAGGCATGGCTGCTCGCGCTGATCATCTTCGTGTGGACGCCGCCGCATTTCTGGTCGCTGGCGCTGTATCGCCTCGACGACTACCGCAAGTCAGGTCTGCCGATGCTGCCCGTGACGCACGGCGAGCGGTTCACGCGCCTGCACATCCTGCTGTACACGGTCGTGCTCGTGGCCACCACGACGCTTCCTTACACGATCCAGATGTCCGGGCTGCCTTACCTCGCCTGTGCGCTCGGGCTCGGCGCCGGATTTCTCGCCTATGCCTGGCGCCTGTACAGGAGCTACAGCGACCGGCTGGCGCGCGCGACCTTCAACTACTCGATCGTCTACCTCGCTGCGCTTTTCGCCGCGCTGCTGCTCGACCACTACATCGCCGGGTAAGGCGACAGACGCCAAGCCGCGAGCGCGGCAGCCGTGCCATGAAGCGCCTTCTCGCCGCCCTTGCCCTGCTCGTCCTCGTGGCATGTTCGGAGCCGGGCTTCAACAACGTCGACATCACCGGCGCCAGCTACGCCAGCGATTTCTCGCTGACCGATCACACCGGCGCGCGACGCACGCTGGCCGACTACCGCGGCAAGCTGGTCGTGATCTTCTTCGGCTTCACGCAGTGTCCCGACGTGTGCCCGACGACAATGCAGGAGATGACCGAGGTCAGGCGTGCACTCGGTCGAGATGCCGACCAGGTGCAGGTGCTTTTCGTCACGATCGATCCGCAGCGCGACACACGCGAGGTCCTGGCGCAGTACGTGCCGGGATTCGATCCGAGCTTCGTCGGGCTCTATGGCACGCCCGAGGAAACGGCACGCACCGCAAAGCAGTTCAAGGTCTTCTACCAGAAGGTGCCGGGGCCGACCGAGACCTCGTACACGATGGACCACACGGCGGGCAGCTACGTGATCGACAAGTCCGGCCAGCCGCGACTGTTCCTCAAGCACAACCAGGGCGCAGCGCCCATCGTTGCCGACCTGCGCCGCCTGCTCTAGCCGCCAGGCCGGCATCGCCGCTTCAGGGGTCAGGAGAGCGCGCCGGTCTCGGCGTTGATGGCGAGACTGCTCGCCAGCATCGGCGCGTCGGGACGCGCGGGCCTGATTCCGAAAGCATCCAGGACGCACTCGTCGAGCTGCAACTCGAAACCGATGAACAGGCTCGCCGGCGCGCCGTCGTATCGCTGCCGGGTGTACCGGGCGGTGCCGGGGTCGAGTACGGCATGAGGCTCGAAGGGATCGAAAATGACCCAATCCCCTGGCCCTGCCGGGGTCCGTTGTCCGGCGCGCGCGAACACGATCTCACGCGGCGGGCCGGCCACGCACCACGCTCCAAAAAGTACCGCGCCGTAATGCGCGTCGTTGTGGAAAAAGGCGCCGCGGCACGCATACCACTCGAAGCCCGTGCGCAGTGAACCGCGCAGCGCGGCAGGCAACGCATCCGCCAACGCCGAGTGGAGTGCGTCGCTTTCAAAACGCCCCAGACCGTGAACGCGTCCGGGAACGACGACCGGGGCAGTGTCGGGCAGATCCAGCGCCGGCACGGCGAGCCGACCGGTCAGCAGGCGCGCCGCGCTGCCTCGATCAGCGGCCGGCCCGTGGCAGGTGGCCGGCGCGCAGGGCAGTTCGATGAACCGCGCTTCAGTCAGGGGCACAAAAAAAGAACCCCGCAGGGGGTGCGGGGTTCTGAAATCCGCCTCTTCGGAGGAGAGGGGGGAGGAGGAGAGGCGGACACTGCAAAGAGCCGAACCAACCACTCGAGCCGGAGGGCGCTCAGGCCGAAACCTCGAGTGCCGTACGCAGCTTCTGTAGGGCTTTGACTTCGATCTGGCGAATCCGTTCCGCGGATACGCCGAATTCATCCGCGAGCTCGTGAAGGGTGGCCGTACCCACGTTGCCATCGGCGTCTTCGTCGAGCCAGCGCGCCTCGATGATGCGGCGGCTGCGGTCGTCCAGGCGGGTCAGCGCGTGCCGCACGCCGTCGGTCTGCAGACGCTCGTGCTGCCGTCGCTCCAGCACCTCGGTCGGCTCGGCGTCAGGGTCGGCCAGGTAGGCGATCGGCGCGAACTCCTCCTCGCCGTCCTCAGTGCGGCCCTTCGAGCGACAGGTCGGCGCCGGTCATCCGCGTTTCCATTTCGGCGACTTCTGCCGGCTTGACGTTCAGTTCGCGGGCGATATACGCCACTTCGTCCTGAGACATCGTGCCAAGGCCCTGCCTCATGCTGCGCAGATTGAAGAACAGCTTGCGCTGCGCCTTGGTGGTGGCCACCTTGACCAGCCGCCAGTTGCGCAGGATGAACTCGTGGATCTCCGCCCTGATCCAGTGCAGCGCAAACGACACGAGCCGCACGCCGCGCTCCGGGTCGAAACGCTTGACTGCCTTCATCAGGCCGATGTTTCCTTCCTGGATCAGGTCGGCGTGAGGGAGGCCGTAGCCGAGATAGTTGCGCGCCACCGAAACGACCAGCCGCAGATGGGACAGCACCAGCTGCCGCGCGGCATCCAGGTCCTCGCGATCGCGAAACGCACGCGCCAGCGACACTTCCTCGTCGGCGGTCAGCATCGGCACCCGATTGACGGCCGTGATGTAGGCATCGAGGTTGCCGAGGCTGCCTGGATGCAGCGCCAGCGCACCCGCGTTAAAGGGAACCAGTGAGGTTCGACCGGACATGCAGCTATCTCCTTTTGCGACCATGTTAGCACTCGTCATCATCGAGTGCCAAACCATAGACCGCTCGGCTCCGGCGTTGGTTCAAAAAGCCCGGTCATTCGCGTTCGTGTTCGTCAATCAAAGACCTTGACGATAGTGAGTGAATACTGACTTTTGCGGATCCAAGCCGGGTCGCGAGCTCAGCGAAGCGAACGCAGCGCCCAGCGGGTACCCAGCGCCGCAGTAACCCCGCCCAGGATCGCCGCGCCGACAATGGCGGCCGCCAGCCACTCGAGCGGCAGCGGCTCCAGCGCCAGTGCCACGCCGTAGAGCTTCGCCAGGTCGGCAACTTGCGGCGCCGCAGCCGCAACGCCGGCCCAACTGAGACCCGCCGCCAGCACGATTCCGCAGGCCAGGGTCAGTGCGCCGGCATAAGCGAAGGGCCGGACGATGAACCGGGTATCAGCGCCCACCAGGCGCAATACCCACGCCTCGTCAGCGGAACTGGCCAATTGCAGCTGGACCGAGGCAAGCACGATCAACGCCAGTAGCACGGCTACCGAGGCGCCGACCAGCGCGCCGGCGGAACGAACCGCGCTCAGAACTTCCGTCACTTTGCGGTGCCAGCCGGCATCCGCCACCACGGTGTCCACCCGTGGCAGGCCGCGCATGTCCGAGATCGCCTGCTCGACCTGCTCCGGGGCCGTCTGCGCCGACATCGTCACCACCAGTACGTCCGGCAGCGGGTTGTCTTTCAGCTCGCCGAGCGCGCTGTTGCCGGTGCGCCGGGCAAGCGTCTTCAGTGCGGAGTCGCGCGTAATCCACTCGACCTGGATCACCCCGGGGTGGCCCGCCAGCCCTGACTGCAACTGGCGGATCTCCGCCGCCGGCATGGCCGGGGCCAGGAAAAGGTTGATCTCCGGCCCAAGCGGCAATTGATCCGCAAGCGGCGCCGCGGAGCGGGCGACCGACGCTCCGGTGAGCGGTACGGTGAATGCGGCCGCGGCCAGCAGCACCGCCAGCACGAAGCTGCCGGGGCGGCGACGAAGCAGCCGCACCATCTCGCGCACCGCGTGAGCGCGCACGGCAAGCGCGTTCATTCTTCGAGCCGGCCTTCGGCCAGGCGAAGTCGGCGCGACACCGGCGGCAGCGATACGCGTTCGCCGTGCGAGGCCATCACCACGGTTACGCCGGCCTGCGCGAACTCATCGAGCCGTCTCAGGATGTCGGCGGCGGTCGCGGCGTCGAGGAAGGCGATTGGCTCATCGACGAGCAGCAGCGGCGGGCGATTGACGATCGCGCGCGCCAGCGCCGCCCGCTGCCGCGCGCCGGCCGAGATCTGCATCGGGGTCGCCAGGCCATCGGCCAGGCCGACCCGCTGCAGGGCAGCGCTCGCAAGTTCCGCTGCCGCCCGTCGCGAAAGCCCGGCAGCGAGTGCCGGCAGCATCACGTTCTCCAGCACGGTACGGTCAGCCAACAGGCGCAGATCCTGGGGCATGACCCCGATGGCACGGCGAAGCGCGATCAGGGCGGCACGGCGCAAGCGCGTCGTCTCTTCGCCGGCGATCACCACGCGCCCGCCATCGGGCACGAGCAGTCCCGCGATCAGCCGCAGCACGGTCGACTTGCCGGCGCCGTTGGCCCCGGTCAGGACGACGAACTGCCCCTTCGCAACCGTGAAGCTCAGGCCGCGAAGCGCAGGCGGTGCCCCGCCGAACTGCTTGCGCACCCGATCGAACTCGATCAGAGGAGAAGGGGGTGCGGCAGGATCGGCCATCGAACGTCGAAAGGATCTCGGCGCGCGCACCGATGCGCGCGCCGCCGCGATTCTAGGTTCCGTCTCTGCCAGGCGCCCGCGGTAAAGTGCGGGCCCGAAGGATATCGGCGCAATGTCATCCGGCCGTCATCCGGCCCGCCTATGGTCAGGAAGAAGCCTCAGAAAGCGCACCGCGAGGATCCTCCCATCGTCGCCCGCACGAGCGCGCCGGCGGTTTCGTCGCCGGAGCGCTTCCTCAGTCGCGAGCTGTCGCAGCTCGCCTTCACTGATCGCGTCCTCGCGCAGGCGGCGCGCGAAGACGTGCCGCTGGCCGAGCGGCTGCGCTACGTGTGCATCGTCTCGTCGATCATCGACGAGTTCTTCGAAGTGCGCATGTCCGACCTGATCGACGAAATGATCGAGTCCGGTGGCTGGGGACCCCTGGCGCCGCAATGGGAGTCTTTCGTTCGCGTTTCCGAGCGCGCGCACGGGCTGGTCGAGCGCCAGTACCAGATCTTCAACCAGGTGATCACGCCGGCGCTCGAGAAGCGCCGCATCGTCATCCTCAGCCACGCGCAGAGAAGCGGGCCGCAGCGCAAATGGGTGCGCGACTATTTCGAACGGGAAGTGCGGCCGCTGCTGTCGCCGATCGGGCTCGATCCGTCGCATCCGTTCCCGCTGCTGATGAACAAGGCGCTGAACTTCGTCGTCCAGATCGAGGGGAAGGACGCCTTCGGGCGGCCCTCGTCGATCGTCGTGCTGAAGGTACCGCGCGTGCTGCCGCGGGTGATTCCGCTGCCGGCCAAGCTGGCGCCGCGCACGCAGGCGTTCGTGATGCTGTCGTCGGTGATCCGCGCGCATCTGGCCGACGTCTTCCCCGGCCGTACCGTGCCCGGGTTCTCCCAGTTCCGCGTCACGCGCGACTCCAACCTGTGGGTCGACGAGCGCGAGGTACATAACCTGCGCCAGGCGCTGCGCATGGAACTGACGCAGCGCCACTACGGTGCCGCGGTCCGTCTCGAAGTGCTGCGCACCTGCCCGCCCCATCTGGAATCGCTGCTGCGCGAGCAGTTCGCCCTGCCCAACGAGGCCGTCTATCGCGTTGACGGACCGGTCAACCTGGTGCGTCTGAACGAGCTCGTCGACCACCTGACGCAGCCGGAGTTGCGCTGGCCGCCATTCACGCCGGCCTGGCCGGCGAAGCTGAAGCTCGGCGTCGACATGTTCGAGCGACTGCGCGCGGGCGATCTGCTGCTGCACCATCCCTTCGAGAGCTTCGAGCCGGTGATCGAGTTCCTGCGCCAGGCCGCACTCGACCCGAAAGTGGTTGCGCTGCGCATGACGCTCTATCGGACCGGTACGACGTCGATACTGGTCGACCTGCTGATCGAGGCGGCCCGGCGCGGCAAGGAAGTCACCGTGGTCGTCGAACTGAAGGCGCGCTTCGACGAGGAAGCGAACATCGGGCTGGCCGAGCGGCTCGAGAAGGAGGGCGCCCAGGTGGTCTACGGCGTGGTCGGCCTGAAGACGCACGCCAAGCTGCTGCTCGTGCTGCGTCGCGAAGACGACGGCAAGCGCCAGAAGCTCGTGCACTACGCGCATCTGGGCACCGGCAACTACCACCCGGCCACGACCAAGCTCTACACCGACTTCGGCATGCTGACGGCAGAGCCCGAAATCTGCCGCGACGTCGCACGGGTGTTCATGCACCTGACGAGTCTGGCGAAGGTGGAGAAGCTCACCCACCTTTGGCTCGCGCCATTTTCCCTGCACAAGCAGGTGCTGGAAGCGATCGCGAGGGAGGCCGCCTGGGCCAGGAAAGGCAAGCCCGGTCGCATCATCGCCAAGATGAACGCTTTGATCGACGAGGCGACGATCAATGCGCTCTACGACGCGTCGGCGGCCGGCGTCCACGTCGACCTGGTGGTGCGCGGCGCCTGCGCGCTGAGACCCGGGGTCAAGGGGCTGTCCGAGAACGTCACGGTGCGATCGGTCGTCGGGCGCCTTCTCGAGCACCACCGCATCTTTTACTTCCGCAACGGCGGCGCCGATGACGTCTACCTGTCGAGCGCCGACTGGATGGGGCGCAACCTGTTCCGCCGCATCGAGGTGGCGTGGCCGGTTCGCGACGCGAAACTCAAGCAGCGAGTGCTCGACGAGGGCCTGAAGCCCTATCTCGACGACACGGCCGAGGCTTGGGTGCTCGGCTCGGATGGCGTCTATCAGCCGCCCAAGGCCGGCGCGACCGGCCGCAGCGCGCAGCGACTGCTGCTCGCAACGCTGGCTGAATCTGCATAGGGGCTCGCTCATGGAACTGTTGCTGTGGCGTCACTGCGAGGCCGAGCCCGGCGAGCCGGATCTCGGGCGGGTGCTCACCGGAAAGGGCGAGAAGCAGGCGCGGCGTGTCGCGGCCTGGCTGCATGCCCATCTGCCTGATTCGGCCCGGATCCTCGTCAGCCCGGCCCGGCGTGCGCAGCAGACCGCGGCCGCGCTTGCCGAACTGGCGCCGCGCAAACTGAAGATCGTCGATGCACTGGCGCCCGGCGCCAGCGCCGAAGACGTGTTGCGGGCAGCGCGCTGGCCCGCCGCCAAGGCGGCGATCGTCGTAGTCGGCCACCAGCCGACGCTCGGTTGGGCGGCCAGTCGCCTGCTGACCGGCGCGGAAGGCGACTGGCCGGTCAAGAAGGGTGGCGTCTGGTGGTTCAGTTCACGCAGTCGCGACGGTATCGAGCAGGCCGTCGTGCGCGCAGTGATCAGCCCCGACCTCGTCTGAACGCCGCGGCGGGCCGATCCGCCGCGTCACAACGCCCTGACGGCAAGGCGCAGCCCGACCCTGTCCCACTGCTCGGACTCCTCGTCGAGCAGGAACTGCGTCAGCGGGTGACGCGTCAGCCAGCCGCCCTCCAGCCGAAGTTCGAAGCCGGCGCGCGCCGCTCGCAGCGTCCACTTTGGAAGCTCGATCGGCCGGCGCGCGTGGCACAGGATCACCGCCAGCCGCAGCGCCAGGATCTTGGCCACCCGCGCCGGTTCGGACAGCGCCTCGGCAACCTTCTTCAGGTTGCCGCGCTGGGCGAGGATCAGCGTGGCAACGCGGCGCTGGTCGGTGGTCGAGAAGCCGGCCATGTCGGCGTTGCCGACCAGATACGCGCCGTGCTTGTGATGGTCGTTGTGCGAGATGGCGAAGCCCACTTCGTGCAGCGCGGCTGCCCAGGCCAGCCGCTTGACCTCCTCTTCGCCTGCCTGCGGGTCGAGCGCGTCGTGAAGTTCGCGCGCGATGCGGGCGACCTGCTGCGCCTGAGCGCGGTCGACATCGAACCGCTTCTGCAGCCGCGCCACCGTGGCATCGCGCAGATCGCGGCGCTCTCGGCGGCCGAGCAGGTCGTACAGCAGTCCCAGCCGGAGTCCGCCGCGCGCCGGGACCAGTTCGGTCACGCCGAGCGACTCGAACACCGCGCTGAGGACAGCGATGCCGCCGGCCAGCACCTGCGCGCGCTCCGGCTTGATGCCCGGCAGCTTCAGCTTGCGTATCTCGCCGTACTCGATCAGCAGCTGGCGCAGGTGAAGCAGGGCCTCGGAAGTGATCACGCTGCCGTCACCCCACTTGACCTGCCGCAGCAGTTCGGCGACGGCCCCGACCGTTCCGCTGGCGCCGAACGCCTCCTGCCAATGGGAGCGGCTGAAGACGCTCACGGCTTCCTCGATCTCGGCCGCAGCGGCGACCTGGGCCTTGCGGAAGCTGCCGCGATCGAGCGCCCCATCGCCGAAGAAACGCAGCGTGGTGTTGACGCAACCGACCTTGAACGACTCCGCGGCGCTCGCCTCGAAGCCCCGGCCCACGATGATCTCCGTCGATGCGCCGCCGATATCGACCACCAGCCGCGCTTCCCTGGAGGGCGGCGCCGAATGCATGCAGCCCTCGAAGGTCAGCCGTGCCTCCTCGCGTCCGGAAATGATGTCGATCGGATAGCCGAGGGCGTCCTGCGCCTCGAGCAGGAACTCGTCGCTGTTGGGGGCGTCGCGCAGCGTCTGCGTGCCGACGGCGCGGACCTGCTCCGGGCCGAGGCCGCGCAGCCGCTCGTTCATCCGCCCCAGGCACTCGCAGGCTGCGTCGATCGCCTTGCGCGAAATGCGCCGGTCAGCGCCGGTTCCGGCGGCCAGCCGGACCGTTTCCTTCCAATAGCCCTGCAGGTCGATGTGCCGGCCATGGGCGCGGCCCATCTGCAGGCGAAAGCTGTTCGAGCCGAGATCAACCGCGGCCAGCTGCATCCCGCTCGCTCTGTGATGTCGTCATGAAGGCGATTCCGGGCGGTGCCTTCGCTGGACGATTGGGCCCAGGGTCCGCGCCCCATCGACCGTCTTCCGTGCATGTCGCGCCGGCGCGGCGCGGATGGACAAGACAGGCAGGGCAGCGGCGGCGAGCTGATGCATGGCGGTTCTTCCCGGAGCCTCGTCACGGTGTCCGGGCATCGTAGCGGAGACGAAGCGGCAAAACGATGGCAGCACTTGATCTAGCACAGAGCGCCTGGCGTGGTGGTTCCGGCACCATGCCGGCCATGGGAAAACATGCTGAAGACCGCCGCGCGCGGCTGGCCGCGCCGCGCCTGGCGCGCGAACTCAAGACCATCAAGGTCATGCTGCGCATTTCCTGCTGTGACCGGCACGGTACCGCCGCGGGCCTGTGCGAGGACTGCGCGGCATTGTCCGACTACGCAGCCCGGCGTCTGGCCGGCTGTCCGTACGGGGCCGAAAAGCCCACCTGCGCCAATTGCCAGATCCATTGCTATGGCCCGCGCGAGCGCGAGCAGGTGCGCGAGATGATGCGCTATGCCGGGCCGCGGATGCTGCTGCGCCACCCGTACCTCGCCTTGATGCACGTCATCGACGGCCGCCGGCCGGCACCGCCGAAGCCGCGCGGGGCGTCGCGCCCAGTAGAGCCGAGGCCCGCCGCCTCCGCGCTGCTTTCCGCGCCGAAGCGCTGACCGTCCGGCCACGCGAATTGCGCGGCTACTCCTCACCGACCAGCGCCGCCGCGAACCGCTCGGCAACGAACGGCTGCAGGTCTTCGAGCTTTTCGCCGACGCCGATGAAGTAGATCGGCAGCCGTTTGCCGCGCCGCTCGCGCGCGATTGCCGCCAGTACGCCGCCTTTGGCGGTGCCATCGAGCTTCGTGATGATCAGGCCGGTCAGCCCGACGGCGTCGTCGAATGCCCGGACCTGGGCCAGCGCGTTCTGGCCGTTGGTGCCGTCGAGCACCAGGATCACCTCGTGCGGCGCGCCCTCCATGCACTTGCCTATGGCACGCTTGACGCGCTTCAGTTCATCCATCAGGTGCAACTGCGTCGGCAGACGACCGGCCGTGTCTGCGATCAGCACGTCAATACCCCGCGCACGCGCCGCGGCGACCGCGTCGAACACGACAGCCGCCGGGTCGCCGCTTTGCTGGGCGATCACCTCGACGCCGTTGCGCTCGCCCCAGACCGCCAACTGCTCGCGCGCCGCTGCACGAAAGGTGTCGCCGGCGGCGAGAAGCACCGTCTTGTGCCGGTCGGCAAGCCAGTGCGCCAGCTTGCCGATCGAGGTCGTCTTGCCGGCCCCGTTGACGCCGGCGACCATCATCACCAGCGGCTTCTCACGCGCCAGGTCGATGGTTGCGTCGCACGGCGCAAGCAGCGCGGCGAGTTCGTCGCGCAGCGTATCGCGCACTTCGGCCGGCGTCTTCAGCCCCTTGAGCTTGATGCGGTCGCGCAGCGTGGCCAGCAGTTCCGCCGTCGTGGTCGACCCGCAGTCGGCGCCGAGCAGTGCGACTTCGAGATCGTCGAACAGCGCGTCGTCGATGACGCCGCCGGAGAACGCGCCGACGATGTTCACGCGCGTGCGTTCCAGGCCCTTCTTCAGGCGCGACAGCCAGCCGCCTTTCTGTTCAGTCATGGGTCCCCTGCGGCCGGTCAGCCGTCTCCCGACGGGAAGCGCGCGCCGCCCGGAGCGGCCGCGCGTCGCTCATGCTCTGCGAGAATCACTTTGCATCGACGAGGGGGCGCAGTTTAAGTGAGCCGGAAGCCACGTCCGCCGCGCGTGCGGCCGGCGGCCGCACGCATGACGCGCGCGCCGCAGCAGGTGCGCATCGTCGGCGGGGCATGGCGGCGCACGCCGATCCCGGTGGCCGACTTGCCCGGCTTGCGGCCATCGCCCGACCGCGTACGCGAGACGCTGTTCAACTGGCTCGCGCACCTGCGCCCCGAAACGCATCGCCTGCGCGGCCTCGATCTCTTCGCCGGCACCGGGGCGCTCGGCTTCGAGCTGGCGTCGCGTGGTGCGGCGCGAGTCGTGCTCGTCGAACGGCAGCCGCAGCTCGTGCAGCAGTTGCGTGATCTGCAGGCGAAGCTCGACGCAAGTCAGGTGGAGATCATCGCGGGCGACGCGCTCGCCGTGGCCGCGGGCCTGCCGCGGGCGAGTTTCGATGTCGTCCTGCTCGACCCGCCGTTCGGCGCCGGTCTGCTGTGGCCGGCGGTCGAGGCGGCGTGTGCTTTGCTTGCGCCGGGCGGATTCATCTACGCAGAAACCGATGCGCTGATCGCGGCTGCCGATGCGGCGGTGCACGGGCTCGAAGTCGTGCGATCGGCGCGCGCCGGTCGCGTGTGCTTCCATTTGCTGCAACTGCGCGTTACCTGAATAATCCGCGACCGTACGAGCGGCTGTCGCTTGTACCGCCCGTAGACGGTTGCGTGCCCCGCCTTCCGACATGCATCGACCGGGACGAATATGCGAGGGGTGCCAGCGGGCACCGAGGGGAAAAACGATGGTCGTCGCGGTTTATCCGGGCACGTTCGACCCGCTGACGCGCGGGCACGAGGATCTGGTGCGTCGCGCCGCGGGGCTGTTCGCCAAGCTCGTGGTCGGTGTCGCCGACAGCCGCACCAAGGGGCCGTTCTTCTCCTTCGACGAGCGGCTGACCATCGCCCGAGAAGTGCTTGGCCACTATCCGAACGTCGAAGTCGCCGGTTTTCGCGGCCTGCTGCGCGACTTCGTGCGCGAGCACCAGGCGCGGGTGATCGTGCGCGGACTGCGCGCGGTGAGCGACTTCGAGTACGAATTCCAGCTCGCCGGCATGAACCGCTACCTGCTGCCCGACGTCGAGACCATGTTCCTCACGCCGTCGGACCAGTACCAGTTCATCTCCGGCAGCATCGTTCGCGAGATCGCGATGCTCGGCGGTGACGTCAGCAAGTTCGTCTTCCCGTCGGTCGAGCGCTGGCTCAAGGCCAAGCTGGAGCAGATGGGGCAAGGCGGAGGCGGCTGAGCCGGCGCAGCGCGCGACGAGGCCGGCGTCGAGCGTCTGTTGATGCGCGAGCGCATCGAGGTCGTCGATGCGCTGCGCGCTTTCGCGCTCGCCGGCATTCTTCAGGTCAACATCCAGTCCTTCGCCTGGGGTGCCGGCGATCCGCTCGGCTTCTTCGCCGATCCGCCGGGCGTGATCGATACCGTCGTCTACCTGCTGGTCGCGACCTTCGTCTCGTCGAAGTTCCTGTCGATCTTCGCCTTCCTGTTCGGCGTCGGTTTCGCGCTGCAGTGGCGATCGCTGCGTCGGAGGCTGGGGTTCGATGATGCCCGTGCCGCCTACCTTCGCCGACTGTGGTTCCTGCTCGCGGTTGGGTTGGCGCACGGCGTGCTGCTTTACTACGGCGACATCCTCACGTCCTACGCGCTGGTGGGCTTCCTGCTGCTTCGTCTGGCGCCGCAGCGGCCAGCAGCGCTGGTCGCTGCGGCGCGCCATTGGTGGCTCGGCTTCGCACTGCTGAGCGTTACAGTCACGGCCTTCTTCGAGTCGGTGCGGCGCATCGTGCCACCGCACCGCGACGCGGCGCAGGTGCCGGCATTCGCGCTCGAGCGATTGTCCCTGTACACGCAGGCGAACTATCTGGAGCAGATCGGTGCGCGCATCGCCGACTTCGGCAGTGTGCTCGGCACGACGGTCTTGCTCGGCGTGCCGCAGATCATGGCGCTGTTCCTGCTTGGCGCCGTCGCCGGCCGGCTCGGCTGGCTGGCGAGGCCGCAGCGACATCCGCGACTATGGCGGGCGGCCACCTGGATCGGGATCGCGGCACTGCCGTTCGCCGCCGCCGGGGCCTGGCTGAACTTCACCACGTTCCGCGACTCGCCGGGCGATCCGGGTTCGCTGGGATACGCGCTGCAGAACATCGGTTCGCTCGCTGCCTGCCTTTACGTCGCGACCTTCGTCCGCCTGCGGCAGCGGCCGATGATGCGGCGACTGATCGCGTGGCTGGCGCCGGCAGGACGGATGGCGCTGACCAACTACGTCGCGCAGTCGGTCGCGATGGGGCTGCTCCTGTCGGGATGGGGTTTCGGCCTTGGCGCCTCGCTTGGGCGGGCCGAACTGGCGCTGCTCGCGCTGGCCATCGTCGCGTTGCAGTTCATTGCCAGTCGCGCCTGGGTCAAGCGCTTCGGTCAGGGACCGATGGAAGCGCTCTGGCGGCGCGCGACGTACGGCAGGCTCTGGTAACGCGCTCGCGCGAAGGTCAGTCGCGGCTGTCGCCCGCGACTCGCTCGATGTGGGCCACGAACCAGCGTTCGGAGAACCCGCCGCAAAAGCACAGCGCCAGCACCAGCGCCGGCGAAAGCTGGCCCAGGTTGATCAGTCCGGACTCGGTGAAAAGCACGATGGGCACTGCGACGGCTGCGCCAATTACGGGCCGGGCGAAGCCCATCCAGCGTTGCGCCTGTGGATCGGCGATGCGCGCCGGCAGCGTGGCTCGCAGCCAGCTGAAGGCGAAGCTCAACAGTCCGCCGAAGAAGCCCATCAGCACGCCCGAGACGAGAACCATGCCGACCGTTACCTGAACGTCGTCTCGCGCCAGCCAGTCGAATCCGCCGAGCAGCGCCCATAGTGCAAAGAAGACGACGGCGGTCACGAGCATCAGCGCCAGTGCCGGCAACTGCTGGCGGACTATCGCCACCCTGTAGCGCTGTTCCTGTCGCGCCGTGTGCACGGTTCGCATCACGGCCTGCAGCAGCGCTGAAGACGGCGCCTCGCCGCGCGCCGACGTAGCCAGTGCCTCGGCTGCTTGGTGCCGCCAACCGCCAAGCCGGCTCCGGCTCTCGGCCAGCATCAGCGTCAGTTCGGCGCCTCGTTCGTCGTCCGTCAGTGCCGGCACACGCTCGCGCTCGATCTGCTGCAGACAGTCCCAGGCGACATACGGCCGACGCTCGCGTGCCGCGCAAAGTGCGCGCGACAGCAGCGCGTCGCAACGCTCCAGCATGTCGCGCTGGGCGCTGCTCGGCGGGCGCAACCGCTGGTGCAGCGACTGCAGCGCGCGGGCGCCGTCGAGCAGCGCGGCCTCCAGCCGGACGGCCTGTGCATCGCGCCTGGGCAGGGAGTCGATCTGCGCCAGCGGGATCGCCCCTGCGGGAGTGGCGTACGCCGGCGCGGCGGGCGGCGTGTCGCCGGGTTCCTTTAATTGCTCTTGCGTCATTGCGATCGACATCGGCTGTTCCCGGCCTTTGAGTTCGTGCGGCACTGCGGCATTCAGGGGTAAGCATAGTTCCTTATTTGTCGTACCGATCGGACAGTACATCCGGCTCTTGCACAAGTTATAACGAACGTTACAATGCGCGCCGATGTTCACGGCAAAGGTCACCACGGTCGGCAACTCGCTGGGTATCGTGCTTCCGCGCGAAATCCTGGCGCGGCTGCGCGTCGACAAGGGGGACCTGCTGTTCCTGGTCGAGTCGCCGCTCGGCTTCGAGATGACCCCCTATGAGCCGGGCTTCGAGGCGCAGATGCAGCAGGCCGAGCAGGTCATGCGCGCCGAGCGCAACGTCCTGCGCCTGCTGGCGGACAGCGGGCCGGAGGCGCGACCCGCTGCGGGCGCCCTGCTGCCACCGCCTTCAGGCGACGCCGAATGAAGCGCCCGGCCTGGCTGCTGAACCGCGCGGTGCTGGCCGCTCACCGGCGCCAGCTGGCCGAGCATGGCGGTGCGCCGGGGGTCGACCTGGCGCGGCTGGCGCTTGCGCTGGGCTGGCCAAAGACCGTGCTCGCGTTCACCGATACGCGCCTGTCGCTGTTCGACCTCGCCGCTGCCTACAGCGAGGCATTGCTGCGGCTGCGGCCGTTCGAAAGCAACAACGAGCGCATGGCCTATCTGCTCGGCAAGCTCTTCCTCGCCGTCAACGGCGCGCAGTTGCCGGCGGCTCCCGCCGAGCAGATGGCGATGTTCCGCGCCCTGCGCTCGGGTGCCATAGGAAGAGCCCGCTATGCACAGTGGATGCTGATGCGTCGCCTGGTTCAGCAAGGCGCCGCGGTAGTCGGCGTGGCGCGTGACCGCAACGGCAAGGTGCTCAAGGTCGGCGTGTTGCGGCGCAGGCCGGCGCGCACTGTCGCTGGTGGCGCACCGGCTCGCGCCGAGTCACCAACACGCCATGTGCCGTTGTTGCAGAACTAGAACGAGAACGTAAACGATGAACTGCCGCCGGATCTGCCGACCGGGGGCGGCCCCGGTAACCAAGAGATACCTGCAGTGAGAGTGACGAGAAGATGAGTGCAATACCGAAGCGACTGGGCGCGGCGGCAAACGACAGCAACGAACTCGGCGTCGCCCTGCGCGCGCTGCGCAACGCGCTGGTAACCGTGGCCGTGTTCAGCGGCTTCATCAATGTGCTGATGCTGTCGCCGGCGATCTACATGCTGCAGGTCTACGACCGGGTGCTCGGCTCGCGCAACGAGACGACGCTGCTCGTGCTCAGCGTCTTGGTGGTCGGCGCCTTTCTGTTCATGGCGGCGCTCGAAGCGATCCGTGGCTGGGTCCTGGTACGGGTCGGCGCACGGCTGGATTCGCAGCTGAACGCGCGTGTGTTCACCGCTGCCTTTGAGCGCAACCTGCGGCGGCCGGGCAGCAATACCGCGCAGCCGATCCACGACCTGAATACCGTGCGGCAGACGCTGACCGGCGCGGCGTTGCTGGCGGCTTTCGATGCGCCGTGGCTGCCCATCTACCTGCTGGTGATCTTCCTGATGGCGCCGGCGCTCGGCTGGTTTGCACTCGGCGGCGCGCTGGTGCTGCTCGTGCTCGCGGTGGTCAACGAGCGTGTCTCGAAGCCCAGGCTCGACGAGGCGCAGAAGTTCTCGCTGCAGTCGCACCAGGCGCTGACCAACAACCTGCGCAATGCCGAGGTCATCGAGGCGATGGGGATGCTGCCGCACATCCGCCGTCGCTGGTACGACCTTCACCGCCAGCAGCTTCACACGCAGGCCAAGGCGAGCGACCTCGCCGCGGTGCTCGGCGGGTCGACCAAGTTCGTGCGCATTGCGCTGCAGTCGCTGGTGCTGGGCTTCGGCGCCCTGCTGGTGCTGGAAGGAAAGATGACGCCTGGCATGATGATCGCCGCCTCGATCTTGGCCGGTCGCGCTCTGGCGCCCGGTCGAGTTGCTGGTCGGCAACTGGAAGCAGATCATCAGCGGCCGCCAGGCCTACGCGAGGCTGCGCGAACTGCTCGGCATCCATCCCCCGCGCGTGCAAGGCATGAGCCTGCCTCAGACCGCGCGGGCAGATCTCGGTCGAGATGGCCTCTGCGGCCGCACCGGGCACGCAGCGGCTGATCCTGAAGAACCTCGCCTTCTCGATCGCGCCAGGCGAGGTCGTTGCGGTCGTCGGGCCGAGCGCCTCCGGCAAGTCGTCGCTGGCCCGGCTGCTGGTCGGCATCTGGCCACCGGCGATGGGCAGCGTACGGCTCGACGGCGCGTCGGTGTTCGACTGGAACAAGGACGAGCTCGGCCCGCACATCGGCTACCTGCCGCAGGACATCGAGTTGTTCGACGGCACGGTGGCCGAGAACATCGCCCGCTTCGGCGAGGTCGACGCGGAGAAGGTGGTCGAGGCGGCGCGGCGGGTCGACATGCACGAGCAGATCCTGCGCCTGCCGCAGGGCTACGACACGCCGCTCGGCGCCGACGGCAGCAATCTCTCCGGCGGGCAACGCCAGCGCATCGGCCTGGCGCGCGCGCTGTACGGGGATCCGACGTTCATCGTGCTGGACGAACCCAATTCCAACCTCGACGAGTCGGGCGAAAAGGCCCTCGTCGAAGCGGTCAGGACGCTCAAGATCCCAGGGCAGGACCGTGGTGCTGATCACGCACCGCATGTCCACGCTCGCCGCTGCCGACAAGATCCTGGTTCTTGCGGACGGCGCGCTCGCAGCCTATGGCCCGCGCGACGAGGTGTTCAAGGCGATGCAGGGCCAGGCTACCGCCGGCGCGCCCGTGACGACGTCCGCCACCGACGATCACCACGGCGGCAGCCGCGGTGAACCCCGGCGCCGCCGCCGGTGCCTGAGACACGCGGCGCCATCCGCAGTTCGCCCTTCTACCTGTTCGAGCAACGACTCATGTCTGCGACACCTGGAACCGATCCTTCGGCCGCGCCGGCGACCGCGCGCGCGGCCGGCGGCGCCGACAGCGCGATCGATCTGAACGACGCCCGACCGCGACGCTGGGGCTGGCTGCTGGTCGTGGCCGGCTTCGGCGGCTTCATGGCCTGGGCGGCGACGGCGCCGCTCGATGCCGGCGTGCCGTCGCCGGGCACGGTCGTGGTCACCGGCAACCGCAAGGCAGTGCAGCCGCTCGTGGGCGGCAAGATCGCCGAAGTCACGGTCAAGGATGGTGACACCGTCAAGGTCGGCCAGGTGCTCGTGCGGTTGGACGGAACCCAGGCCCGCTCGCAGTACGACGTCGCTCGGGGGCAGTGGTTCTCCACGACGGCGGTGGAGGCGCGGCTCGTTGCCGAGCGCGCCGGCCGCGCGCAGATCCGGTTTCCGGAGGAACTGAGCCAGCAGAAGTCCGATCCGCGCGCCTCCAACGCAATGTCGCTGCAAACGGAGCTGTTCGCCACCCGTCGCCGCTCGCTGGAGAGCGACCTGAACGTCCTGCGCGAAAGCATTCGCGGCCTGGAAGCGCAGCTGCAGGGCATCGAGGAGGCGAGTCGTGCCCGACGCGAGCAGATGCGGCTGCTCAGCGAGGAAATCGAGCGCCAGCGCGACCTGGTCAAGGACGGCTTCCTGGCCCGCAACCGCCTGTCCGAGCAGGAGCGCGCGCTGGCCGCGGTGATGGGCTCGATCGCCGAAGACGCCGGCAACCTCGGCCGCACGCGCCAGCAGATTGCCGAACTTCGGGCGCGCATGCTGTCGCGCGAGCAGGACTTCCGCAAGGAAGTCGAGTCGCAGCTCACCGACGTCCAGCGCGAGTCGGCCTCGCTCACCAGCCGGCTGCAGGCGTTGGAATTCGAGCTGGCCAACACCGAGATCAAGGCGCCTACCGAAGGCATCGTCGTTGGCCTGGCCGTGCACACGGTCGGTGGCGTGGTGCCGTCCGGCTCGCCGATGATGGAGATCGTGCCGATGGACGAGCCGCTGAGGATCGACGCGCAGATCGCGCCGCACCTGATCGACAAGGTGCATCAGGGCCTGGACGTGGACATTCTCTTTCCTGCCTTCCAGCAGGCCACGACGCCGCACATTCCAGGCCGTGTGCTGCAGGTCTCGGCCGACGTTCTCGTCGAACCCAAGCAGGGCATTTCCTACTTCAAGGCCACTATCGAGGTCACGCCGGAAGGCATGAAGCAACTCCGCCATCACCAGATCCGCGCGGGCATGCCGGCCGAGGTCTTCGTCCGCACCGGCGAGCGCACGATGCTCAACTACCTGGTGAAGCCACTGGCCGACCGGCTCAACCGTGCGCTGACCGAACCATGATCCAGGCCCGTGCGTTTGCCGTCGCCGCTCTCGCGCTGCTCTTCGCGCCGCTCGCGAACGGGCAGGCAGGCGGTGGCTTCAGCGCCGCCTTCGACGCCGCGCTCGCCAACGACGCCGAGTACCGGGCGTCCCGCTACGAACTGGAGGCGCGTGAACAGGCGGTGCCGATCGCGCGTGCCAGCCTGTTGCCGAGCCTCGGGGCGAACTACACCGAGTCGCGCGTGCGCGGCGAGCGCGAAACGCTGAATGCGATCGGCCAGGAGTTCAACCAGAGACTCGACTATCGCAACCCGGTGACTGCGTTTCAGCTGCGCGCACCGCTGCTCAACCTCGAGGCAATCCACCGCTACCAGTCGGCCCGCTCACAGGTCGAGGGCGCGCGGTCCACCTTCGTGGTGCGCGGCCAGGAACTGCTCGATCGGCTCGGCACGACGTACGTGCAGCGCCTGTTCGCCGAAGAAGCTCGTGGCGCTGGCGCAGGCTCAGGTCGACGCGTTCAAGGGCCAGAGCGACATGGCCGCGCGGCGCTTCGGAGGCGGCGAGGGCACGCGCACCGAGGTCGCCGAGGCCGCGGCGAGCCTGGCCGTGTCGCGGGCGCAGCTGGTCGAGGCCACCGACCAGCGCGACGTGGCGCAGCGCTCGCTTTCGCGCATCACCGGGCTCGACAACACGCCGCTGCGTGGCCTGGCGGAGGACACGCGCGCGCTGCCGATGCCCTACAGCAACGTCAACGACTGGATCGAGGTCGGCTACGCGCAGAATCCCAACATCCAGGCGCGCCGCCATCTGCTGGAGTCGGCACGCTACGAAGTGCATCGCAACCGCGCGGGGCACTTTCCTCGCGTCGACCTCGTCGCCAGCGCGGTGGACAGCCAGAACGAGTCGATCAGCACGCTCAACCAGCAGGTGCGGCAGTACAGCGCCGGCATCCAGGTCAGCATCCCCATCTACTCCGGCGGCGGCGTCGATGCCAGCGTTTCGCAGGCGCTGTCGGAGGTGGCGCGGGTCGAGGCGCAGCTCGAGGCCGACCAGCGACTGCTCGCGGTCGACATCCGGCGCGAGTTCCAGGCCACGCAGACCGGCCGGGCCAAGATCGAGGCGCTCAAGGACGCCGTTGACGCCAGCGCGGTGGCGCTGCTGGGCGCGGAGCGCGGCCTGGCCGCGGGCGTGCGCACGACGGTCGACGTGCTCGACGCCACGCGGCGACTGTTCCTGACTAGGCGCGATTTCGTGCAGGCCCGCTACGAAGTGTTGCTCGCGCGCCTGCGCTTGCAGGTGCTCGCCGGCCTGCCGCTGACCGAGATCGTGCAGGACATCGACCGCCACCTGACCGCGCCGGTAGCCAGCGTGACGACGGCTTCGGCAAGCCCGGGTCTGGTGACTCAGCGCGACGGCAATCGCTAGGAGACCGAAGAGATGATGCGTAGGTGGCGCGCGATGGCGGCCTTGCTCGTCGTGGCCGGGGGATTGGCGGCTTGTGGTGGCGGCAGCAACGACCAGGATCCGAGTGTCAGCGGCATGGCGGCGACGCCCGCGCAGTACGGACGCGCCGGGGTGTGGACCAGTCACCGGGCTGAACCTCGACAAGGGCATCAACTTCGTGATCACCAGCGGCAGCTGCGACAACATCGCGGAAATCACCGGCGGCACGGCGTTCCAGCGCCAGTTCAGCTGCCGGCCGTCCTCGCTCGGCGAACTCGTCGGCCAGGTCAACGATGCGGGCGGCGATCGGTTGGCCAGCCTGCGGGTGATCATCCAGACGCCGGCGGTGCTGCTGTCGCTCTCGCAGGGCACGATCGAACTCGAACTCGACCCCGAGAGGGCGCCCGTCTCCGTGCAGAACTTTCTCAACTACGTCAACAGCAACTTCTACAACAACACCATCTTCCACCGCGTGATCCAGGACTTCGTCATCCAGGGCGGCGGCTTCACGCCGGGCAACCCCGACCCGGTAGCCAAGCCGCCGACGCAGCCGGCGATCGCGCTGGAGTCGAACAACGGCCTGTCGAACGTGCGCGGCACGCTCGCCATGGCGCGCACCAGTGCGCCGGACTCGGCCACGCAGCCAGTTCTACATCAACGTCGTCGACAACCTGTCGCTCGACTACAAGAGCGAGCAGGAGCCGGGCTACGCCGTCTTCGGCAGGGTAACCGCCGGGCTCGACGTCGTCGACGCGATCAGCATCGTGCCGACGCGCAGCGTGCCGAGCCTTGGGCCTGAACAACGTGCCGGTGACCAACGTCGTCGTCACCACGGCGCGGCAGATCCGCTAGCGTTTCCCGGCTGCGCGGAAGCGAGCCTCGATCGTCCTTTGGCGCTCGTCGGGGCCGGGATCCAACAGGTGTTCCTCGCTCTCGGCGCCGTAATATCGGCACGGCACCAGGATGGTCGCCTCGACCCACGACGGGCACCGCGGCGGCGCGACGACACAGAAGACGGCAACTCGAGGAAAGGATCGCCAAAGCGATGAACGTGCGCATTGCCGAACTGAACCTGCATCCGGTCAAGGGTTGCCGCGGCATCGCGCTGGAGTCGGCCACGCTCGCCGCTACCGGGCTCGAGGCCGACGGAGTCGGCGACCGCGAATGGACGATCGTTGATGCGCAGGGCGAGTTCCTCTCACAGCGCGAGCACCCCAGGATGGCGCTGATCCACACGAGCTTCACGCCGGCGAGCCTGCTGCTGAAGGCGCCCGGCATGCTGTTGCTCGAGGTGCCTTTCGATTCCGAGGGCGACGTCGTCGAGGTGCGCGTGTGGGAGGACAAGATCTCTGCGGTGACGCAGGGCGAGATCGCCGACCTCTGGTTGAGCAACTATCTCGGCGCGCCCGCGCGGTTGATGCGCTTCGACTTCGAGGGCCGGCGCCTCGCCGCGCACCGCTACACGGGCAAAGTCGACGCGCCGTTCAAGTTTGCCGATGCCTTCCCGCTGCTGGTGACCAACGGCGCGTCGCTGGCCGAGGTCAACGCCCGCCTGCAGCGGCAGGGCCACGCGCCGGTGACGATGGCGCGGTTTCGCCCGAACATCGTCCTCGACGGGCTGCCCGCCTTCGAGGAAGACTATGTCAAGGAACTGCGGATCGGAGCCGCGACGATCCGCCCCGTCAAACGCTGCGCACGATGCTCGGTGCCGGGCGTGGACCCGGCCACCGGAGAGCAGTCGTCCACGGTTCCGGATCTGCTGGCCGGCTTCCGCCGGACCGACGACGGTGTGATGTTCGGCGTCAATGCGATCGTCGTCGCGGGTGCCGGAAGCCCACTGCGCGTGGGCGACGCAGTCGATGTGCAGCTGAACCTCTGAGGGTGCCCCGCGCCTGAACCCGCAACGGCGGCAGCGGGCAGCCTGCAGGGATGATCGCTTTCCCCCTTGGGCAAGGAAGGTCGGGTCGCGCCGCCTGGGTGCTCATCCCCCGGTGATGCGGCAACTTTCCTCAGGCGCCTGTGCTGCCGCCTGCGGCGGGCGCAGCGACGACCGGGGCCTCCGGATAAAGCCGCGCCAGTACCGCAAGCGTCGAGCGGGCAATTTGCCGCTGCATCGCAGGGGCCAGCTCCGTCTCCGATGTCGCCGCTGCACGCTGCGACCAGACCGAAGCTAGTTCCGCGCGCTGTTCCTGCAGCACGCTGCGCACGGTGTCGTTCCAGTGCGCCGGATGCTCCGACGGCGCCCACTCGCCGCGCCCGCGGCCGTAGTGCGCGACGGCCAGGTATGCAAGCAGGGCGGAGGCGGCGAGTTCGTCGAGCACCTCGTCGGTCCAGGTGACCAGCGTCTGCTCGGTGCCGCGCACGAGGTTGTAGCCGCGCGCAAGACCTGCCGCGCCGAGTGCGCCGAGTACGCCGCCGAGCAGCAGCCCGCCGCCGAGGGTCAGGCCACCGCTGGCGAGATCCGCCTTCAGGCCGGCCAGTGCGCCGGCAATGGCGCCGCCCCACAGCGCCGCCTTGCCTTCGCTCACACGTTCGCGCACGGCGTAGTGCTCGGCCAGGCGCGTCAGGATCTCGTCGCGCGCATGCCCGCCGAGACCGTGCAGTGCGATCAGGCGATCGGTGCTGGCGCGGATGTCGGCGTCGAGCCGTGCGGCAAGCGCGGCCATCGCCGCCTGCTTCGGGGTGGCCTCAGCGCCGCGCCCGATGCCCAGCGCCGTGCCGAGTTCGCGAAGTCGCCCGCGCAGACCGTCGCCGACGACGGCCTCGCGATCGACCGCCGCTCGCGCCAGGCGTGCGGCAAGGACCTGCATCGCCTTCTCGAACGTGGCTTCCCGCTGCGCCTGCCACGCGGCCGAGAGGCGGGCGAATGGCGCGCGCTTCTCGTCGGGCAGCAC
>CAWKAP010000001.1:0-61230 GCA_963847675.1 uncultured beta proteobacterium | reverse complement strand
TCGCGCAGTTGACCAGCAGACATTGGTCGGCCAACACGGCATACGGTTGGCTGCTGCAATCTGTTCGATGACCGGCAAAGTCAAGTTTCAAGCTGGAGCGGCCTGCCGCACTTGGCAGCGCTCAAGGTCCGGTCTTGGCAGCTGCTGTCATTCGGCCGCCGAACTTGAATGGTCAGAGCCAGTCTTATTTCGGCCGCCCAGGATATTGGGCGTGACGGCGGAAAGCCGACCCGAATGCAGCGCGCCCCGTGCATTACTGCCCTTTCTGCGCGCGCTCCTTCCCTCCGGATGATCGGAGCACGTGCAACTGGGCCAGGAGCCACGCCCTGCTCCGGATGGGGGCAACGCTGCCGCACTTGACGAGATAAGGCTGACCCGTAACGCTGCTGCGCGAGGCCGCCAACTCGATGAACTGCTCGGCGCTCTGCACCGCACCTTTGTCGTCAAGGTACTTCAGCTTGCGCAACAGGTGCGCGCTTGCCTCGGCGGGCGAATACCAGGTGCCGTTGCGATTGAAGGTGCAGTTCGAGGCCTCGAGCCTGGACAGCAAAGCATCGATCTCTGCCCTGGCCGCCGGAGGTAGATCCGTCGCGCCGCCTGCCGCGGCCACGACGAGGGCAAACAGGAAAGCGAAAAACCTCTTCATGAATATCCGGCCAATCGGAAACTACAGAGCTCCGAGGAACGACGGTGCTTGTTCTGCCGCTGAGTGCGGCGTAGATTGGCCAGCGCCTCGCGGCTGGATGGATCTTCCTTTCGCGTGCGCATGCTGCGCGGACCGATGACGTACCTTGCCTGTGCAGCAAAAAGGCTGAACACAACGAACGATCCACCAAAGGAGACGAACCTCATGACTGACAAGATCGACGCGGTTCCCGAGAGGACACGGTGGGAGATCGCAACGAAAGGAATGACCGGCGCATACATCGCGATTTCCAATGCCCTGAAGCAGGCAGTCGGACAGAAGAAGTTCGAGGAGTTCAACGGTTCGCTGTGGTACGAGGCAGGCAAGGGAGCAAAGGAATTTGCCGACAGCGTCGGGCTGGCCACCGAGACCGCGGGCGATGTCGAAGGGGCCATGCATCTCCTTGCCCAGGCATCGATGGGGCCGGAGTTCAAGTTCGAAATCGTCGAATCCACCAGGGACAGATGCGTGGGGAAGACCACCGAGTGCCCCTGGCACAAGCGGTGGAAGGAGCAAGGCGTCGATTTCGATTCCTGCGGCGTCGGGCATCAGAAGTGGGGCGAAGGCGCCGCCGCGGCCCTGAACCCGGCTTTCACCTTCAAGCTCACCCGGAACATGCTGCACGGCGACCCGCATTGCGAATGGGTCGTCGAGCGGAAGAAGTAGAGGCGAGAAGAAAGCCGGGCGTCTTCCTGCGACTCCACGTCGCGCCGCCCGCGAAGTTCGCGGGGCTGGCCCATGTCGCGTTCAGGATCGACGACAGCATCGAGGAACTCCGCGAAGCGAAAGTCAGGCTCGAGTCTGCCGGCCTGACGGTCCGCGGGTACGACCACGCCGTGTCGAAGTCGAACTACTTCGACGATCCGGACGGCAACTGCATCGAGTTCTACGTCGACAGTTCGGACGCCTGGAAGCAGGACCCGTCGCGCACTCGGAGCCGCTGCAGCTTTGAAGAAGGCGGGCGTCCGATGCCACATGCCTCGTGGCAGGGCGTGGGCGAGCATGGCCGGCGGACGACACCTGCACTGGCCGACAGCGCCTTCGGTTGCCGCCGATTGCATCGAGTCCGGCACAGTCCCTTGACGCAGGCGGGACCGAGGCGAAGCCGCTAGCCGATCGGCATCGTGTAGCAGACTGCGTTGCCTTCGAGAACCACTGTTCCGTCGCCGCGCAGCACGCGCGTCTCGAGTTCGGTTATCGGCTTGTCAACGCGGACCTTCCTGACCTTTACTTCGCCGGTGATCGTGTCGCCGGGCCGCACCGGCGCCTTGAAGCCCCAGTTGACCTGCATGAAGACCGTGCCCGGGCCAGGGAGCTGTTCCGCGACGACCGCGTTCAGGATGGCGCTCGTCACGCCGCCCTGCACGACGATTCCGCCGAAGGGCGTGGCGCGAGCAGCCGCCTCGTCGTAATGCAGGGGATTACGATCGCCGCTGATCTCGGTGAAAAGCTCGATGTCGCGCGCCGTGACGCCTCTCGTTCTGCGCGCAACCTGGCCCACCACCGGCGTTCCTCCTGGCCAAACCTTGCTCTCCGCCGTCATGGCTGACCTCCTGCGCAGGCGTCCGCGGTCGGCTCAGTCTAGGCCCGGTCGCGTCACCCGGCTCAGCGACGACCCGCCGGCCCGCACGGGCTCATGGTGGCTCCTGCTGGCCGTGTTTCTGCTTGCGCAATGGCTGTGTGCGAGCGTGGCACAGCCTTCGAACGAGCGCGGCGCGACGCGGGTGGTGGTGCTGTCGGACTTCAACGAGAGTTATGGCTCGGTGCGCTACTCGACGCATGTCGATGCGGCCGTCGAGCGAACGATCGGTCTTGCGCCCGACCTCGTCATCAGCACCGGCGACATGGTCGCCGGCCAGCGCCTTGCCCCGCCGCTCGGTCGTGGCGAGACCGAGGCGATGTGGCACAGCTTCCATGAGCGGGTGAGCATGCCGCTGGCCAACGCGGGCCTCCCGTTCGCGGTGACGCCGGGCAATCACGACGCGTCGAGCGGCAAGCGCTTCCAGCTGGAGCGGGACGTCTATCGACAGCAGTGGCAGGACCGGAAGCCGCGGGTCACCTTCGTCGATACCGGCACCTACCCGTTCCGCTATGCGTTCCGGGTCGGCGACGTGCTTTTCGTCTCGCTCGATGCCACCTACGTCGGCCACCTGTCTCGCATCGAGAAGGACTGGCTGCGCGACCTGCTGAAACGCGAAGGACCGCGCTTCCGCCACCGCGTGGTCTTCAGCCACATCCCGCTGTGGCCGTTCGCGGTCGGGCGCGAATCCGAGGTGCTCGCCGATACCGAGCTCGAGGCGATCCTTCGCGAGGGCGGCGTCGATCTGCACCTGTCCGGCCATCACCACGCCTACTACCCGGGTTTCAAGGACGGCGTGCGATACGTGAGCCAGGGCTGCCTGGGTGCGGCGCCACGCCCGCTGCTGGGCACCGCGGAACCCGCGGCGCGAAGCATCACCGTCATCGATTTCGACGCAGGCGGGGCCATCCGTGTCGAAGCCTACGGCGGTCCGGGATACCTGCAGCGGATCGCGCGGAGCGACCTGCCGCCGCGGATCGAATCGCGGTGGGCAACGATCGTGCGCGACGATCTCGCTCGCACCGCGGGCGAGCCCGTCGACGCGCGTGCCGTCGCGGCAGCACCGGCGCACTGACCCGCCCACCGGGCCGGTCTGCAGTGGCCCTTTACAATGCGAGCCTCGAGCATCCTTTCGCACTTTTGCGCCCCGCGCGAAGACCCGGCGGAGATCCCGCCTCGACGGGTCGATGGGCGCGGGTCGACTTCCGCATGAAGGTTTCGCGGTTCTTCCTCAATCTGGCCTTCTTCGTCGCTGCCGTCGCGTGTTCGGGCGCGGCGCATGCGCAGTCGGGGTCGATCCCGGAACTTCGCAAGAGCGCGGATGCGGAACTGCAGCGCGGGCTCGAGCAAGTGGTGGGTGACCTGGGACTCACGCGCGCGGTCGAGTCACACCGCCTGGCGCTGGCGCTCGTCGACGTGACGAGGCCATCGGCACCTCGCCTGGCCATGCTCAACGGCGACGAACTGATGTACGCGGCGAGCCTGCCGAAGATCGCGATCCTGTTCGGCGCCCTGGTCGAGGCCGAGCGGGGCCATCTGCCGATCAACGACACGACGGTCGGCGCAATGACCAACATGATCCGCTACTCGAGCAACGAAGACGCCACGCGCGTGCTCGGCTGGGTGGGAGGCGAGCGCCTGCTCGAGATCCTGCAGTCCGATCGCTACAGGTTCTACGACGCCGAGGACGGTGGTGGACTCTGGGTCGGCAAGGCCTACGGCAAGGAAGCGGCGTACCACCGCGATCCGATCCGCAACCTGTCGCATGGCGCAACCGCCTTCCAGGTGGCTCGCCTCTACTACCTGCTCTCGAACAACGCGCTGCTGAGCCCGCGCCTCAACGAACTGATGAAGGAAGCCCTCTCGAATCCGGG
The DNA here is from genome assembly GCA_963847675.1 of uncultured beta proteobacterium. Classification (GTDB taxonomy): domain Bacteria; phylum Pseudomonadota; class Gammaproteobacteria; order Burkholderiales; family Burkholderiaceae_F; genus JADJWR01. The sequence continues at coordinate 57,092 of CAWKAP010000001.1, read as the reverse complement.
CATCCGTCACAAGTTCGTCAAGGGCCTCGAGTCCGTTCCCGGCGTGAAGATCTACCGCAAGTCAGGCACCTGGAAGGACTTCCATGCCGACAGTGCGCTGGTCGAACACGGCGAGCAGCGCTACATCCTGGTCGGCATCGCGCGGCACCCCGACGCGGGGCAGTGGCTGACGCGGCTCGCCGCGCCGCTGCACGCCCTCGTCACGTCGCCGTCGAGCACCGCCCTCCTCGTCGGCCGCTGAGGCGGCGACGCCAGGCGGTGACGGGCGTCTGCGCCGGTTTGCGCGCGGGGCCTGGCCGCCGCGGGCGCGACCGATCAGTGCGCCTCAGCGGATGTTCTCGGCGCTGTGCAGGATGACCTTGTCTGCCGCAAAGCGCACGGTCGCGTGGCGCTGGTCATCGCCCCAGCGGCAACTCTTGAAGCCGGCCGCTTCGTCGCACGATGCCGGCGCGCCGAGGATCGCCGTGACCTCGCTGTAGGTCATGCCCATCTTGACCTTTGCGTAGTTCTCGGCCGTGAGCTTGCTGCAGCCGGCGGCAAGCAGCGCGACGACGGCGAGGGTGACTGGGATTCGCATGAAGTGACTCCTGAGGAAAGGGACAATGCCGCCGCTCATCGCGAGCCGTGAATCTTCTCGATCAGCTGCTGCAGCCGCGTCGCCAGGGCCTGGTGCTCGGCGGCCGAGTTCTTGCGCAGGATGTTGGTCACCAGCGTGCTCATGTAGTAGAGCTTCCGGTCTGCCGCCGGCGACTCGATGATCGCCGTCGAGTTCATGTAGTTCTTCACGTTGCCGGCATATGGCCGGCAGGTGAAGCCGGCTTCCTTGGCGCATTCGTAAAGCGAGCCCGACTTGAAGTAGACGGCCGCCCCGGCGAGTGCCGGTGACGAGGCATAGCGGATCCGCCGTTCGGTGACGTAGATGAGCCGCTTGATCTCGCGGCTGGAGAACTCGTCCACCAGCCTGCCCTGCTCCATGCGCAGCAGATAGCGCATCAGCTCGCGTGCCGAGCCGTAGCTGTCGCCCGGTCCGGGCACCCTCTGCTTGCCGGTCGCGGTGAAAAAACTTCCCTGGCGCAGCATCGCAAGGTCGAGTCCGTTGCGCGTCACCGGCTCGTAGAAGGTCTTCTCGAACAGCGCGGTAAGTTCAGGCTTCGGTGTCGAGTCGAAGTAACGCTTGATCTCCGCCTCCGGCGGCGGATACGCCTGCCCGTACTGGCGGACCAGCATCGCCTCCCGCATCAGCATGCCGGCGGCTGAATTCGAACTCGGCGAGAGCATCCAGTCGAGCCACTCGTAGAGCGTTGCCTGATCGCCGATCCGTACCGCGCGGCGCGTGAGCGTCTTCGTCTTCGGGTCGAAGATGCGGACCGTGTGATGGTCGGACTGCGAGAAGCCGTCGGCGGTCACCACGGTGCCCTTGAGGATCCGCCGGCGCGCCTCGACATCGTTCGGATAGGCGTCGGCGAGCGCCTGGAACAGGGAAAGAGCGACGATCAGCTTGCCGACGCTGCCGACGTTCTGCTTGTGGTCCGCCCGGTGCTCGGCGTAACGAGGCTTCGCCGGATCGGTCAGGTCGAGGACGGCGAGCCCGTAGGCGTCCATGCTGCCGGTCAGGATGCCGCTCACCTGGCGGGCGAACTCGGGATCAGGCGCCGGCAGATCGAAGGTCTGGCCGACGAGGCGCAGATCGACGTCCATGATTCCCAGCAGCGCGCCCGGTGGCTGCTTGACGTCCCTGATGACACCCTGCTGCGCCAGGCGGCTTCCTTCGAGACGACGGATGCCGGTTTCCTCGAAGCCGTCCAGCGGATAGGCAAGTGCGACGGCGGCAGCACAGGCACACGCACCGGCAGCGGCCGTGCGCAGGAAGTGGCTTGCGAAGTTCATTTGATGACCTCCCGCATGTTGACCGTGCGGTTCATGCTCGCCTGCAGCACCTTGTCCATCTGGATCAGGTAGCTCGCCCCGCGCGCCTCGCGGCTTTCGTTGAACGGCCTGATCTGCAGCAGCCACAGCTTGCCGTCGACGAACGCGAACTCCACGTCGGCGGCCACCGGCCTGCCGTCTTCGCCGAGTTGCGGAAACTGCTTCGGGATCTGGTCGGCGAAGGCGATGAGTTGCCGGATCTCGTTGGCCCCGAGCAGGGTGTCGGCGCCCGAGGCAGCGACCTTGGCGATTCCGCCATTGGCCTGCGGCACCATCTTCCGCGCCGCCGTGGCCGTGGCCATCAGGCGCGCCTCGCCGGTCCCGCGGTCGACGCGCACCGACTCGGCGGCCTGCCCTTCCACGGCGCCGCCGACTCCCTCGTTCACGGCGACGGAAAGCACGTCCGGGTCGCCCGTGTCGACGTCCTGCGTGATCATCACGCCCGAGATGTCCGACGGCACCGTCCTGAGCAGCAGCACCGCCGGGTAGACGTGCTCCGGCCCCTTCATGTGCGACTGCCGCCATGCCCAGGCCCGCGCCGTGTAAGGCGACGCCCAGACCTCGGAGATTGCCTTCACCAGGTTGTCGAAGCCGACGATGTTGAACAGCGTCAGGTTCAGCCCCGCCCCGGTGAAGCCGGGAAGATCCTCGACGTTGGTGTCGGAGCGGACGAACACGCCGCCGTCGAAGCGGGGCCCGAACTCCTTGGCCATCGCTGCCTTCAGGCGCTGCCGGAACTGCGGCCCGGGGTCGGTGTTGCGCACGATCGAATAGATCTCCGCGCGCAGCTTTTCGCCGAACTCTTCGGCTTCGCGCGACCCGGCCGGCAGCGACTCGAGCTTGCGGAAGCTCTCCACCATCCATGCGTACACCGTCCTGCCGGAGTTGCGGTAGGGTCGGTCGAGCACGGTCGCGCGATAGAGACCGAAAGGAATGCCGACCCCCGGCGCGACGCGGTCGGGAAAGTGCGACTTCAGCTCGCCGAGCTTGGCCGCCTTCGGCCCGACGATCCGGCCCGAGTCCTTCGCCCGCAACGAATCGAGGCTGACGAAATCGCGCTGCGTCAGGTCGAGCTTCTGCACGTCCGGCTCGAACATCACGTTCTGCTCGGTCTTGCGCTGCGCGCCGAATGCCGCGTCCCAGCGCGGGCCGTCGTCGTTGATCTCGACCAGCCCCGACGGGCTCACCGCGAGCACGATGCGCCGGCCGTCGTGCCTGCGCAGCTCGGGCAGGATCGACTCGTCGACCGCGACGTTGGGAATGCCGAGGTTGCGGGCGAGCAGTTGCACGTGCGACAGCGGATTGCCCGCGCCGGCGGTGAGAATGCCGGCCAGCGGCGGCAGGTCGGCCACGCTTTCCGGCAGCACGTAGATGCCGTCGGCACGAAACTCGCCGACGCGCGTCATGTCCGGCGAGGCGCGCAGCACTCCGCGAGCCAGGCCCGGGTTCAGCGCGCTGAAGCCGGTGCCGATGTCCTGGCCGAGCAGCTTGTGCTGCACGCCCGCCAGCCGGTTCGCGTCGCGCGACAGCACATCGAGCAGCTGCGAATAGAACAGCAGCGGGCTGCCGCGCAGCTGGTCCTGGATGAACAGTCCCGCGAGCGGCTCGATCTCGCCGAGCTTCTCCATCGCCTCGCCGAAGTGAAGGCGCAGCCCCTGCGTGCCCCAGCCGGGCACGAGGCCGAGATGGCGCAGCTCGCGCAAATAGTCCGCCAGCGGAATCTCGCCGGCGGCAAGCCGCGCGAACGTCTTGCGCAGCTCGCCGCGCTGGCGCGGGTTGATCATGCCGGTGCCGTACGCGGCTTCGGCGGCGGAGGCGAGCAGGATGACGGCGGAGTCCCGTCGTGCGCTCGTGACGGCCGGCCTCGCCTCGGCCGACGCGCGGAAGTTCTCGGACTCCACGGCCAGCGAAAGGTCCAGCGCCCGGCGTCGCGCCGCCGCCGTCGTGATCTGCGGCAGCGCGTCGCGCAGATCCGCGAGCAGTTTCGCCGTCACCTGATAACGGTGCTCCGCTGCGCGGCTCTTCGCGTACTCGTCGCCCGCGCCACGCAGCGTCCGCTGCACGGCCGGCATGCCCTTGAAGGCCTTCGCACTCTCCGCGAGTACCGCATCGAGCGGCTTCGGTGCGTAGACACGATCGATCTCGCTGGCGAGGGCTTCCGCCTGCCGCTTCATGGCCGGGTCGGCAGCTTTCCCTGCGTAGCCGCGCACCAGCGCGGCGTCGGACGCTTCCGGCGACCCGTGGATCTTCACCCGCAGCGGCGCAAAGCCCGGATCGCTGTCGGCCAGCGCCGCCGCGAGGTTGCGCACCCGCTGCGCCGACGCCGTGTCGGCGCCGTGCGGCAGGAGGCGAAAGCCGGCGCGCAGCGCCGGATAGCGATAGCCGATCCAGTCCGCTTGCCCGGCCATCGTCGTGAGCAGGCCGCGCGCGGCCTCGCGCTCATCTTCCTCCTGGATCGCGCCCCGGTAGAACTGCGCCTTGCGCAATATCCAGCCGCCGTCGGCGGCGACGAGGAACTTCTCGACGAGCAGCTGCGCGTAGGTGTCGGCGAAGTCCGGCGCAGCGATGGCCTGCTTCGCGTCGAGGCCGGCAAGGAGCGTGGCGACCTTGTAGCCGCCCGCCCGCAGTTCCTTGGTGCGCGTGCTCCACTCGCCGTGCTGCCAGCCTTCGCCTTTCTTCGCGCAGGCATAGTCCTTCGGTGCGAGCACGCGGCCATCCTTGCAGAACCACTTGATCGCCGTGAAGGGACCGCGCGCGCTGTCCTTCATCTCGGCGATCCATTGCCGGTACTTCGCCGCATCGGCGGACGTCCCGCTGGCGCCGGTGCTTGCCACAGCGGCAGACGAGGCGAAGACCAGCAACGCGGCGCCGATGGCGGCCTTGGCGCGGTGGAGAGTCGGGAGATTCATCATTCAACCTCTGTTTCCTGAAACAACCCTGATGTCGGGCTCGATCGACGGCGCGGTCACCGTCCCCAGCCGAGCACATCGCGCATGATCGACCAGCGCCGGCCAGGGCTCTCGACGCCCTTGCCAAGCACCCAGTAGTCATAGGCGCGCTGCAATGAGCCGCTCGAGCGTTCGACGACCAGCCAGTTGTCGACGAACGCGTGCAGGTCGCGGTCGTCGTGCCGCATCCCGACGGCGACCGGCAGCGGAGCCGGGCGAGGCTGCGGCACGACGACCGAGTACTCCGGATGAAGCAGCGACCATGCCGCGCCACTGGCGGCGAGCGTGACGAACGCATCGACGTCGTCGCGCCAGCCGACCAGGAACTCATACGGCGAACCCAGGTCTTCAAACCGAACGTCGACTCCGTGCAGGTACTCGCGCAGGCCGAGTTCGATCGACGTATCGCGCACCGGCAGCCCCAGCGTCACCGTGCCGAGCCGCCGGATCGAGTCGAGGGTCGCGAAGTCGTGCCGCCGCGCGTCCTTGACGACGAAGCCCACGTCGGCGTCGAAGTACGGCGCCGACAGGCGCGCTGCCGCGAGCACCCTGCGCAGGTACGGGAAGTTCATCACCACGTCGACGCGCCGATCGGCGAGCAGCTGCGCCAGGGTCGAGCGACGAGCCGGAACGAACTCGACCGTGGACACGCCGATGTCCTCGGCCAGCCGGCCGGCCAGTTCGACGTCCAGGCCGACCAGTTCGTGACGTGCGTTGACGAAGGTGAACGGCAGCCGGTCCGGCACGTAGCCGACGCGCAGCGACCCTCGGGCCCGGATCCGCTCGAGGGCGGGCAGCTGCGACGCGTCCGGCTCGACGCCGTCGTCGCGGACGACCGCCGAGATCGGTCCGCGCGGCAGATGCATGCTGGTCAGCAGTTCGGCCTTCCGATACGTCGTGTCGATCGTCGAGGCGAGCAGCAGCCGGGTCCCGACGACCGCCGCCAGCAGCACCGCCCCCAGCGTGCCGGCGAGGACCAGCACGCGCAGCGGAGAGACGCGAAAAAGGCCGCCGGAGGCCGCGGCAGCGCACAGCGCGACGGCGAGCAGGCTCATCGCCGAGACCATCGAGTCGAACTTGCCGGTGACGATGGTGGTGGGAATGTAGAGCTGGAAAAAATCGTGCGGCACGCCGACCAGGTCCATCAGGAACGGCAGTGCCACCTGCGCCTTCGCGAAGTAAGCGAAGAAGCCGGCGCCGAACAGGCTGCCGTAGTCGCCCGGTTGCAGCGGCGAACCCGCCAGCCACGCGCCGTAGAGCACGAACAGCAGCGTCAGCAGGCGACCGGCGTTCGGCACGATGAATGCCATCGGCACGAGCACGCGCACCGTCGAAACGGCTTCCGGCGTCCGCATCCCGTGCCTCTCCAGCAGGTCCTCGACACGCTCGACGAGGATCGGCAGCACGATGAACACGCTCTGCGCGACGAATGCCGTCAGCAGCGCGTCCTTGGCGGCGCCGACGACCTCGCGGTAGGTGAACGGCGTGAGCGCCTTCACCACGATCGGCAGGATCACGAAGCACAGGAGCAGCGAAGCGACGATGAACGAGGCGAAATACGCCTCGAGCCGTTGCAGCGTGGCGAGGTCCATCGTGCCCGCGGTCACCGCGGCGATGGCGAAGACGCCGAACGGCGTCGTGCGGATCACGAAATTCGTGATGCGGACGATCGCCTTCTCGAGCGTGCGCAGGCCGGCAAGCAGGCTCTGCCTGTTCTCCAGGCCGATCAACGCCAGCCCGACGGCGGAGCTGAACAGGACCACCGCCGGGATGACCGAGTTGGCCAGCGCATTGAACGGGTTCGACGGCACGTACACGTCGATCAGGCCGAGCGACTGCCGCGGCTCGACCAGCGCGTGACTGAAGAAGAATGCGTTCTCCTGCGGCGGGAACGCGAAAGGCATCACGGCGATCACCAGCATGGCCACGGCGGCCACGATCAGCATGGCGCCGACGCCGTAGACGCCGATTCGGCGCGCCTGCGCCGGCTCGAGTTCGCCGAGGCCGACGACCAGGGTGATTACCAGGTACGGCAGCACCGTCATCTGGATCAGCCGGATGTAGATGTCGGCGAGCGGCTGCAGGACGGATGCCGGCTCGCCGAAGAACAGGCCGACCGCGATCCCGAGCGCGAGCCCGATGAGGATCTGCACCGACAGGGAAAGCCCCGGCCCGCGAGGCGGCGCCGGCGTCTGTATTGGCGGCGCCGCGGCCGTCACGTCGGCCGCCCCTGTGCCGAGGCAACGCGGCGGTTGAACTCGCGCCCGGTGAGGACGGCGAGCAGCAGCCAGACGAGCACCAGCGCCACGTTGATCCAGGCGAACTGCGACACGCTCAGTGCGAGGAACGTGGTGCCGAGGTACACGACGGCGGCGGACAGGACGTCGCCGGTGCGCACGACGAAGCTGTCGATGACCTGCTTGGCCTTGTACTTCTCCTCGCGGGTGGTCGGCAGGAACAGCATCTGCCGCACGGTGTTCATCAGCGAGTAGTCGACCGAGTTCTCGGCCGTCTTCACCCAGCGCATGATCGCGAGCGACGGGATCATCGCCGCCGCGGCGTAGCTGCCCAGGGCGACCAGCGGCAGCACGCACAGCGCCGCGGCGACACCGACATACTTGACGACGCGCGAGACGACGAACAGCTGCAGCAGCATGCCGGCGATGTTGACCACCTGGAAGTATTCGGCGAAGAACGTGCCGATGAAGCGGCCCTCGTCTCCGGCGGCCAGCCTGCCGGCGGCGACGTCTGCATCGGCGGCCTGCTTGACGATCGCCGACAGGATGTATTCGCCGGCCGAATTCACCCAGTTGAGCAGGAAGATGACGAGCGCCATCAGCAGCAGGTAGCGGTTGCGCAGGACGAGGGAAAACGCGTTGCCGTCGCCGATCGGCACGTCGGCCTCCGGGGCCGGACCGCGCCTGCGGCGGGCCTCGTCGCCGCGCAGATCGATGAAGTTGAACAGCACGAGGCTGGCGGCGAGGATCGCGGCGGCGGCGAGCAGCAGCGGATTGACGCCCAGGGCGCGGATCAGCTGGCCCGAGATCCATGCGCCGAACACCGCGCCGCTCGAGGCGCCGAATGCGATGACCGCGAACAGTCGCTTGCCCTGGTCAGGCGTGTAGACGTCGTTGGCGTAGGCCCAGAACTGCGCGATCACCATCAGGCTGAAGACGCCGATCCAGAGAAAGAAGACCACGCCGATCGGCGCCTTCGCCTCGGCCAGCAGGTAGAAGGCCGGCAGGCAGGCAATGAAGAACGCCGTCACGGCGTTGATCAGCCGCCGGCGAGGCAGGCGCGTGGCCAGCGTGCCGTACAGCGGCACGAGCAAGAACAGCACCGCCGCCTGCGCCGCGTAGGCGTAGCTCTTCAGTTCCGCGCCGCCGGGCTGATCCAGGATCAGCGCCTCGCGCACCGGCTTCATCACGTAGTAGGCGGTCAGGATCAGGAAGACGTTGAGCGTGAGCAGCAGCAGCTGCGGGCCCTCGCCGTCCTGCACGTCCGTGAACAGGCGAAGAAAGCGCGCCAGCGGCCCGCGCGGCGGCGGAACGGTGGCAGCGGGTGCGGCAGTGGACATCGAAGGCAGCTCGACGGGAACGGCTCAGGGACTGTCGCAGTGGACCTGCGACGGCGCGACCTTCCCGTCGCGCATCAGCGCCTCCGGCTCGAGGTCGAAGCGCAGCCGGCCGGCGCGACAGCTCTCGCGCAGGATCTGTGCGGCGCGGCCCGTATTGGCGACGACGCGCTTGAATTCCGCGTCGGTGAGCCCGAACGTCGACCGGACGTATTCGTGCAGCGGCCCGCGCTCGCCGAAATCCTTGTCCAGCGCGACGAGGCGCCGGTACGTCGAGGCCGCGTAATGGCGGATCCGCTCCAGCATGCCGGTGCGCTGCGTGTAGTTGATGTAGGTCGTGCGGACGCCCGCATCGTTGTCGCCGAGCTCGGTGCGCCTGAGCAGCTTCGGCGCGAAGCCGGCGATCTCCTCCGGGGGATGCCTGCCGGACGCCCGCGCGCGCCGCACCTCGCCGCCTTCGAGCCAGTACCAGTAGGTGAGGTAGTCGATGTTGCCGATGCGGTCCTGCTGGCTGAAGATGAAGTCGAGCAAAGTGATGTCGATCAGTTCGCGCATCCAGAACACCATCTGCTCGGTGCGGACCTCGGCGGGAATGGCGGATCTCAGGTGGCCGCGCGCAAGACCCTCCGTGATCGCCTCCTTGAGCGGCGCGTCGGTCGCCAGCGCCACGAAAGGCGACGTCTGCTGAAAGTCACGGCTCTGGCCGTCGCCCCATCCGGACTGCCGGGAGCCGTTGACTTCCTCGCCGTAACGCCGGCCACGCGGGTGCAACAGCACGCCATAGACCTGGCTGCGATCGGCGTTGAACAGTTCATCGGCCGGCGAATACGACTCCGGGTCGGCCTCGGCGCTGGCGAGCGCCGACCACGCGGCGTGGTTGAGCTTGAGTGCCGGCCGGCCGGCCGAGAGCGACTCGCCGCGGCGCGTCACGCGTGCCAGGTGCGCTTTCCTGTCGACGCTGCGAAAGACGGCAGCCGGCACGTGAACCGTCGCATCGAAGTAGCGCGCCAAGTGGTAGTAGATCAGCGATGAATTGGCGAACGTCGCGCTGGTCTCGCGGGTATTGACGGACATCTTGAACGAGATCGGTTCGTCGACCGCCTCCTTCTCCACCGCATGTCCGCGCGGACAGATGTCGCTCTCGAAGCCCGCCGCGTTGCCCGCGTACGGTCCGGACGAGACGTCGTAGACGAGCGTTCCGGGGCTGGTGCTGAAAAGCTTCGGGCACATCGCGTGCGTGCGCTCGTGCAGGTCGATGGTACAGAACGCCCTCTCCTCGCGGAGGTCGACGTCGCGGTAGATCGCGCCCGGCATGCGGGCAAGCACGACACAGCGTTCGTCGATTCCGCCGGGCGACGTGAACCTGAAGGTCTCGCCGGCGACGTCGGCCGAAGCGACTGCCGGACCGGCGGCGCCGACCCCAACCGCGATGGCGATTGCGGTCAACGCGTCGGATGGGCGCAGTGATCTCGATATCGACACGTCTTGCTTCCCAGTCAGGCCGTCCCGGCCGAAGTCCACGCCGGCGCGAAGGATAGGCAAACCCCCGGCGTTCATTGCCAACGCACGCGCCTCGCGCCGACGAGGTCGAGCGCCACGCGCAGGATGCCAGCGGGCCGTGAAATGCCCGGCTAACGCATCGCGCGACTTGCCATGCGCAGGATGTCGTCCAGCGCGTTGCCGTCGCCATTCAGGTCGAGCAGCGAACCGAGGCCGGGGGCCGAGCCGCCCGGCATCGCGCCGCCCGGGGCGCCGCCGCCGAGCAGGCCACCGAGGAGATCGCCGAGTTCGCCGCCTTGCGGGGCGGATGGCCCGGGGCCGGCGCCCTGCTGCCTGGAGACAAAACCCGCCACCAGCATCGCCAGCATCGGCAGCATCTTCTTCAGAAGCGAAGCATCGAGCCCGGATTGCGAGGACGCATGCTGCGCAACCGTGCGGCTCACGTCCGGTGAGCCGAAGATCTGCCCGAGCACGTCGTTGCCGCGGCTCACGTCGGTCGGCTGCGGCGCGAGGACGTCGTCGAGCAGGCCGCCGCCGCCGAGTTGCCCGAGCATGCCGCCGAGCCCCTCCAGCCCTGTGGGCTGCGCCTGCGTCTGCCGCTTCAAGCCGCCGAGGATTGCCGGAATGAGCGCCTCGGCGCCGCTCGCCGCCTGGTTTTCGCTGACGCCGAGTTCGCGCGCGATCGACTGCAGGCCGCCCATCTGCTGGAGGATGTCGTTGAGTTGCACTTGCCGGGCTCCTTGCGTTGGCGGCCGCGATGGCCTTGCGGTTGTTTGAGGCTGAGTGATCAGGGGCAGGTGCGGCGCCCGCTCTGCTTGTGGCGCTCCGCCCGAAGGTCAGCGAGCTCCTGGCGACCGACTCCTCGGCGTTGGCGGCAGCCTGATCGTCCGCGCCGGCGCATTGGACGACATCGGCTGGCTTGCCGCGATCCAGAAACCGAACGTCTGCATCGAGCGCCCGGGAAACGCTCGTGGCCAGGCGTCGGAAGCCAGCGCGGCACGTCGCAAGTCCGTAAGTCGCACAACTGCTTACGCAAGAGCCGCGGGTGCGCTGAATCGTGCGGGCGGGCCTATCGCACCGGCCGCCGCAGGCTCTGCGAAGGGGCCTCTCCGAACGCCTGCCGGTACAGTCCGGCGAAGCGCCCGGGGTGGCCAAAGCCGAGGCTGACGGCGACGCTGGTCACATCGTTGCCGGGGCCGGCGCTCGTGAGCCGGCGCCGCGCCGCAGCCAGTCGGCGTTCGGTGACAAACCGCATCGGCGAGATGCCGCGGCGCGACTCGAAGACCTTCTGCAGGGCACGCTCTCCGACACCCGCCACGTTGCACAGGCGGCCCATGGAGATCGGCTTGTCGAGGTGAGCCTCGATCCAGGCCTCCAGGTCGGCGACGCGCGTGCTCGAGACGGCGTGCGCGCGAGCGACGGCGGATTCCTGCAGTAGCAGTTCGGCCACCTCGGCCAGCAGGCACGCCTCGCTGCGCCTGGCAGCGAGCGGGTCCGATCCAGGTCGCATCGACTGCACGAAACTGCCGGCGGCCGAAACGAGCCGCGCGCGTGCGACGTCGGTGAGTTCGATCGCCCTGCTCCTGAGCACCAGATCGCCGCGTCCGGCCGCAGAGCGCGCCTCGATCTCCTCCGACAGTCTGCGCCGGTCGACGCTGAGGACGAACGACGTTCCCGGCGGACTGCGACGAGAGAACTCCCAGCCAGGCGCCACGAAGGTGGCTGTCCGTCGCCCGGTGACGCGCTCGCGCCGGCCGAAGCGATAAACGCTCCCCGGCGGCATCGCCAAGTGGAGAACCGGGTCAGACACTGCGCCGCGAATGGTCTTCTCCAGGGCGACCTCGCCCCAACCGACGCTCGCCGTCGTCCCGATCAGCCAGGAAAGCCGGAAGCCCAGCGCGCCGCCATGATGTGCGACACGTGAATGCTCGCCGTCACGGCTCACGACGAATTCCCGCACCTCGTCGAGATCGTCCGAGCGGAAACGCTGCGCCCACGGCGGCGTTGGAACAGGAGGGAAGCCTGAGTTCATGTCCATCGAAGAGCCGGCGCGCTCCGGAGCGGGGAGCGGGCTGCATGCCACTGAAGTCTAGCTGCGCGGAGTGCTGGCCGCAGTCGAATCGACGCTGCACCGGCAAGGGCGACGCGCCGCGAGCGTGCGGGCAGGTACGTGGCCAGGTCAATTGTGGAAGATGCCTAGCGTCGACGCGGCGCAGAGACACAGGGGTTGACGCGCGCGCAAGCCAGATTCCGAACCCTGCTTAGCCGAAATGGGTGGCGATGTCGTCTCTCATCGAGTACCGGACGTCGTTAGCATCGCCCACGATGTGCTTCGTTCGCATTCATCGAGGATTCCAGATGCGCTCCCGGTTTCGAAACGCATGCGCGACCGCCGTCGGCGCCGCGTTGCTCGCCACATCGATGCCCGCCTCGGCGTCCGAGCAGTTTGTCGAACTGCGCTCCAACGGGGATTACCGATCGAGCCGGCTGGCCGACGACGTCACCGACGTCGAACTGGATCGGCAGCTTGCGGGCGCATGCCGGTTCAACCGCACCTGGGGCTACGACCTGACCAATCGGGAACTATGGGTCAACGGAGGCTGCGGGGCCCGCTTCAAGCTCACCGCGCGCGACGATCACGCCAGCGCCAGCGGATCGAACGTCGGTGCCGCGGTTGCGGCGGCCGCCGCCATAGCCGGCGTTGCCATCCTGGCGAGCCGTCACCATGACGACAACCAGGCGCCCCCGAGCGATCCCTATTACGACCATGCTTCGAGCGGCTATTACCCGCCGCAGCCGGGATATCGCCCTCCTCCGCCGGGGTACCGTCCGCCTCCGGGTGGCTACTACGGCGGCCCCATCCGGGGGCTGAACGGCCTGTGCCTCGACATCGCCGGCGGCGCCCGTAATGGTGCCGCGTCGATTCTCTACACCTGCAATGGCCAGACCAACCAGAGGTTCAGTTGGACGCCAAGCGGCGAGCTTCGCGTCGCCGGCCTGTGCCTCGACGTGGAGGGGGCAAGTTCCAACAACGGCACCCGTGCGATCGCCTGGTCATGCAACGGCCGCAACAACCAGCGCTGGCAGCGGCGCGGCAACGCGATCGTCAGCGTACTGAACGGCAAGTGCCTTGATGTCAGGGGCGGACGCGGCCAGCCGAACACCGAGGTCATTCTGTGGGACTGCAACCGCGGCGCGAATCAGCGCTGGTGGTGGTGAGGAGGATCGGCAATGAAGAAAGTCCTGTTTGGCCTGGTCCTCGCAGCATTGACGACCGGTGCCCTGCACGCGCAGCCCGGCCCAAGCGTGATGTCGCGCGCCTTCGACCTGATCGACACGGATCGGGACGGCTTCATCTCGCTCGAGGAGTTCCACAGGGACGTCGTGCTCGGCTGGCATGTCCTCGATGTCGACAGGAGCGGCTACCTGACCCAGGAGTCCGTCGCGACTATTCCTGACCACGGCAAAGGCATCTGGCGCGCACTGTCGCGGCTTGATCGGGACAAGGACGGCAAAGTTTCGTACAAGGAGGTCGTCGAGGCCCGGATGTCGTATTTCGACACGGCAGACATCGACGGCGACGAGCGCCTGTCGGTCAGCGAAACGCTGGCCTACCAGCGCAAGGTCGCGCTCGAGCGCGCGCAGCGCCGCGCCGCGCGTGAAGCAAAGAAGTGACGTTGCGCTCCTCGTGAAACGCGCCCGACCGCACGGGCAGCAGCCACATTGACAATGAATGGAGGTGAAATGAAGGGCTTTCTTCTTTTTTTGGCCGGCCTGGTCGTCGGTGTCGTCGCGATGTTCCTGCTGGCGCCCGTCGTGCTCGGCGTCGGCGCCGGCGTTGGCATTGCCACCGGACTGAAGGCGGGCGCCTGCCTGACGGTCGAGGCGGCCAAGGAGCGCGGCTTCATTACCGCTGCGCAGGTCGACGAGGTATTGCGCGCAGCAGCCAAGCAGATCGCCTCGTCGGCGGACATGAAAGACGATGTTGCGCTGTCCGGCGGAGACGCGGAATGCGCGAAAGTCGTTGCCGACCTGAAGAAGGCCGCACAGAAGTAGTGCCGAACGCCGGCCGGTCGCCCTGCGACCGAATCTAGGGACGGGCACAGCGCCGCCAGCGAGAGGCCCTCGACAGCGCGGGGCATCATGCGCGTTCGAACCGGCTTCTGCGCCGGGCACGCTTACCGTGACTGCCAGAACGGGACCGCGAAGGCCTCCGCCTCCTCCTTGCTGCCCGGTCGATAGAAGGAGTGGATGCTGTCGGTGCGGTAATAGCGCCAGAACGCCGCTTCGAGGTCCTGGTTCAGGATTTCGAAGTCGCCCCGCGCCTGCCGCTCCTCGAGGAAGACGCGGTAGGCGTCCAGCGGCTCCGGCCCGCCCTGCTGGAAGATGATCCGGCCGCCGTACTGCTGATAAAGGGCGCGGTTGATCTTCCACTGGCGGATGAAGGAGGCGGCGACCTGCTCCCTCGCCTGGGCCTCTTCCGGGTCCTCGCCGGCGCCGGGGCCGGTTTCACCGAGGGCGGCGAGAAACTTGTGTCACCGAGTCGAGTTCTGAAGTCAGCTTCTTGCGCTCGGCCTCCGGCAACCCCCCGGCCGCCAGCTTGCGGGCCAGCTCGTCACGGCGCGCCACCTGTCGCTTGCGATCCTCGTCCAGTGCCTCCCGCACGTGTTTGACGTAGGCCTGCTGCTCCGCCTGCGTCACCGCAATGCCTTTCTCGTCCGCATAGCGGTCCGTCAACTTCCTGAGGACGACGTAGCGCAATTCCTCCGCGTCCTGGGTGTGGACGACCGTGCCGAGCACTTTCCCGGCGACCGGGAGCTTGGGGTCGCCGTAGATCTCGTGCGCGCATCCGGCAACCAGGGTCACGAGAAGAGTGCAAGCCAGCAGACGGGCGATCAGAGTATTCACGTCGGCGCTCCTTCGGTCGCCGTGCAGCGCCGAGGCGCGGTGCATGGTCCGCAGACCGCCAACGCGTAGTACGGCAGGCTGCGCAACAAAGGCTTCCGGCAACGCGTCGATGCCGTCACGGGCACGGCACCGCGGCAAAGCGGTCGGGATGTGCTCCGCGCCGGCAGCGCCAGGCCCGCTTCACTTCCTTGATTGCCCATGCACCGGCCGGGTTCCTTTGCAGGACGATCTCCCACCGCTCGCCCCGGATCGAATCGTCGAGGAGCCCGTCCCTGATCACCGTCACCCGCGATGCCGACGGAGCCTCGGCGCCCTCGTTCACCTGGATGATGTGCTGTGCCGAGCCGGCAAACTCGCCCACGATCTTCAGCGCGATGTCGAGCGGAGCACCGGCTCGCGCGGCGAAGGCCGACGCTTCGCGATACTCCGCGGGGGAGACGATCTTCGTGCCGGCGACCGGCAGGCCTGCCAGGGACGGCAGCGGATCGGCGGCTTCGGCGACCGAAGCGATCAGCGCTGCTGCAAGAAGGATTTCTCTGAGCGGGTTTGCCATGCCACTTTGACCCCTTGCGGTTGCCCCGGACGATCGACCCCGGAAGCCCACGTGGGCGATCCGTACCCGCGCGGCCAGGCAGTTCCTGCGCGAGGCCGGAATAGACTAACGTGAACCGGGGTGAGGCACGACCCAGCGCATGACCGTCACCGCACCTTCTTCCGACTACCGATTCGGTCGCTTCGAACTGCAGCCGGCCGCTCAGCGGCTGCTCGTCGACGGCGAGCCTGCGACGCTTGGCCCGCGCGCCTTCAGCCTGCTCGTGGCACTCGCCGAACGCGCCGGGCAACTGGTGCCGAAGGCCGAGCTTCTCGACCTGGTCTGGCCGGGCCTCGTCGTCGAGGAGAACAATCTCCAGGTCCAGGTCTCCGCTTTGCGCAAGATCCTCGGCGCGGACGCGATCGCGACCGTCCCCGGCCGGGGCTACCGCTTCACCCTGCCCCTCGAGGCTGCGGGTCCGTCGCCGGACTTCGCGGTCCCGCCGAAGCCACCGGCGCAGAGTGCCGCGGGCCTGCCCTCGGTGGCCGTGCTGCCTTTCGTCAACATGAGCGACGACGCGGCGAACGAGTACTTCGCCGACGGTCTTTCCGAGGAGCTGCTCAACGTCCTTTCCAGGATTCGCGGCCTGCGCGTGGTGTCGCGAACGTCGGCGTTCAGCTTCAAGGGCGTGCAGGTGGACGTCCCGACCGTCGCGCAGAAGCTCAACGTGGCGACGGTCCTCGAAGGAAGCGTGCGCAAGGCGGGCACGCGAGTGCGCATCACCGTGCAGCTGGTCAACGCGGCCACGGACTCGCACCTGTGGTCGGAAACCTACGATCGCGAGCTCGAAGACATCTTTGCCGTGCAGGACGACATCGCGCAGTCCGTGGTGAGGGAGATCCGCGCCGCCCTGCTCGGCGGGCGCGCCACCGCACCAGGCAGCGCAGGGGTCTCGGCGGAAGTGCAGGCCGCGGTCAGGGGACGCAGCAGCAACGCGGAGGCGTACCGGCTCCACCTGCAGGGTTCGTTCTTCCTGAACCGCGACAACGACGAGGACGTGAGGAGGGCGATCGATTTCTTCCGCCGCGCCGTCGAACTCGATCCCGGATACGCGCAGGCCTGGGCAGCGCTCTCGTTCTGCTACCTGCACCAGGGGGCCAACGCCTGGGCGCCTTTCATGGAAGGCGTCGAGCGGGCGCGCGAAGCCGCGCAGCGGGCGCTGGCCGTGGGCCCGGAAGTGGCGGCGAGTCACTGGGCGCTCGGTGCCGTGCTCATGTACGGCGACTGGGACTGGCGGGGCGCGGAAGCGTCGCTCCGGCGAGCAGTGCAACTGGCGCCCGAAAGCATGCAGTTGATCCTCGCCGCGAGCCTGGTGCACAACCTCGGTCGCCACGAGGAGGCCGCCGCGCTGATCGAGCAGGCGCTGGCGATCGATCCCTTGAACGTCCAGGCCCACATGACGGCGGGCTCGATCTTCGCTCACGCCGGACGCGCGCAGGACGCGGAGGGCGCCTATCGGAAGGCGTTCGAGCTCAGTCCGCGGCAGCGGGTGAGGATTCATTACGCCCTCAGCCGCGTCCACACGCTGCAGGGGCGACTGGACGATGCGCTGCGCGAAGTCGAGCAGGAGGTGCACGAAGTCTTCCGGCTGCTCGGGATCGTGCTGGTTCAACACGCGCGGGGCCGCATGGCCGAGTCAGATGCGGCGCTGCGTGAACTGATCCGCAGGTACGCCAATGGCGCCGCGTTCCAGATCGCACAGGCCTACGCCTATGTCGGCGACGCCGACCGTGCCTTCGAATGGCTCGAACGTGCGTACGGCCAACGCGACGCGGGGCTCGCGTCGCTCAAGATCGATCCGCTGCTTCGCGGCCTGCACGGGGATCCCCGCTGGCAGTCGTGGCTGGAGCGGATGCGGCTTGCGGACTGACTGCTCAGGCCTGACCTAACCGGCCAAGGCATCGGGCGGCGCGCGATTCAGAAGGTTTCAGGCGCGCTTAAGGCCGCCTAAAGGACTGAAAGAAGACTCCGGGCGCACAGTGCGGTCATCGACCTGCAGCACCGATCAGGCCGCCACCCCAGGGAGTCCGACATGAGCCGCGCATTCAAGTCCAGTTCGAAGTGGGTCCGCTCGGGCCTCGCCGTCGCCGCCGTCCTGTCCACGGTTCTCGTCATGATCTCGATCGAAGGACTGGTCCAGCACTACAGTCCCGGCATTCCGCTGGTGGCAGCTGCGTCTATCGTCGTCGCCCAGCGCTGACTTTGCCGATCAGGGTCCGGAGGAGCGTTCAATGGACGCCAAGTACAAGTGCGGAAAGATTGCCCTTCGCACCGCGCTCCTGGCCGTCGCGACTCTCGTGATGACTCTGGCGGCCAGGCCGCTCGACGTACTCGTTGAGCCCTACGGAGACGGGACGCAGGCGGCCGCAAACCAGCACTTCCCTGAAGCCGCGCCGGTCGTCGGTTGCGCGTGAAACCTGGACCTTCGCCATGGTCTCGCCTCCGCGACGCGTGCAACTACTCGCGCCGGCGGGCCCCAACGAGTCACTTCGAAATGGTGATCGGCACGCCGACGTTCTCGATCTGCCCCACTGTCGTCTGAAAGAGCACGTTGAGCATCTGGAACGTCGCCCGATCCCACGGCGTGTCATTGACCGCGAAGTAGCGACCGTCGTAGTTGATCGAAGGCGGGCCGTTGCGCGGCTCATCGGCGGTCACGTTGATCGCCATGGTCGACCTCGGACCCGGCTCCACCTTCCCCGTGCGTGGATCGAGTGAAACGTCGAACTCCGGCACTTGGCGGATTCCCTGCGCCAGGAAGATCAGCATCTGCAGCATGCTGCGCAGCTTGATCCCGCCTCTGATCGCCAGATCGCCACCCGGCCCGCCGGCTCGGATGTCGACGTGAACAAAGCCGTCGGGGTTCTGGCGGATCCTTTCGTTGAGTTCGTAGCGCTCCGCGTTGGACATCGCCATGGGATCGTAATTGGCGACAATGACCCGACCTGCGCTGGGCCGCGTCAGCTCGAAGTTGCCGTTCGCCTTCTGTCGCCAGCGCAGCCCCTTGTCGAAACCGTTGTTGATGTCCTCCGCGCGCAGTGGCCCCTTGAAATCGGCGACCAGCGTTTCGTCGAACACCAGGCTGCGGACGAAGAGTTTGCGGCTGTCGTTCAGCCATTGCAGTTGCATGGCGATGCGCCGGAATTCCTCGTACTCGCGCGGACGCCGCGGATCGTTTTCGATGAACCGGGCAAAGGCGCCGCGGTCCGTCTGGACTTCGATGCCAGCGGCCATCAGGCGCATCACCTGATTGATGCTGCCACCCTGGAAAACGAGAAACTCGAAGGTTTCCTCACCCAGGGGCGTCACGACACGCCGTGTGAACTCCTCGCCCGAGACCGGAACGATGCTGAACGTGGGGTTCTCCGACGCGCTGGCGCCGAGGTTCAGATTGAGGAAGTCGGTCGCCGCCGAGCCGCTGTTGAGCTGGCCGCCGACGCCGACCGTCGTCGTCCAGTTGAAGGTCGCCGCAATGCTCGACGTCGAGGTGAAATGGACGCCCTCGCTGGCATCCACCCGCGCGATGTTCAGCAGCAGCAGTTTCTCGTCGAGGCTCTTGGCGACTTCGTCATAGCCGAGCACCTGCTGGCCCAGCACGGGCGGGCCAGCGCACCCGCCGAGCGCAAGCCCTGCGGCGAGCGCACAGCAAAGGGTGGCGAGTCTTGGTAGCGAGCAACGGTCAAGATTGCTCACGGGCTGACCAGGGTCCATGCGGCGATTGACGATGAATAATCGAAGGCGGTTTCCTCGGCCGGATGGGCCGGGGCGACGCGTCATTCCAGAATGCACGTGCGGGGTCTTGCTGGAATCTCGGAAGCCCCTACGTGTTCGCTTCACCAGACGATCAGGAGGGGAAATTCGCTAAGCCACACCATCGCGGCAAGGCGCGCGAACACCGCGGTCACGCCCGGCTTTCAGCGGCGGGCACACGCAGATCAGCGACGCGCCCTGCGCTATTCAAGCGCCTTTTCCGCGCAGCGCCCGACTTTCGCGCGCGAGCGCGGTGATGCGCGCCCAGTCGCCGGCGAACAGCGCTTCGGCCGGCGCCAGCCACGATCCACCGACGCAGGCAACGTTCGGAGCCGCGAGGTACTCGGGCGCATTGGTCGCGTTGACGCCGCCCGTGGGACAGAACATCGTGTCCGGAAACGGACCGGCGAGTGCCTTGAGCATGCCGGTGCCGCCGGCCTGCTGTGCGGGGAAGAGCTTCAGCTGCCGAAAGCCCGCGGCGCGCGCGGCAATGACTTCGGACGGCGTCATGACGCCGGGCAACAGCGGCAGCGCCGCTGTCATTCGCGCCAGCGACGAGTTCTGCGGTCAGTCCCGGGCTGACGCCGAACACGGCGCCGGCCTTGCGGCATGCCTCGAAGTCTTCCGGCCGCGTGATCGTCCCGGCACCGACGATCGCGCCCTCGACTTCGTTGGCGATCGCCTGCATCGCCTGCAGCGCGACGGGCGTGCGCAGCGTCAGTTCGAGCACGCGTACGCCGCCGGCGACCAGTGCGCGGGCCAGCGGCACCGCGTGCTCGAGGCGCTCGATCACGATGACCGGGATCACCGGTCCCATGCGCAGGATCTCGCCGATGCGGTTCACAGCCCGGCCTCGTCGAGTTCGCGACGCGTCGGAAGCCCTTCGGTGTCGCCGAGGACCTGCAGCGCGCGCGCGCCGATCCATGCGCCGCGCCTGACCGCGGCGTCGATGTCGCGGCCTTCGAGCAGCGCGCTGACGACGCCGACCGCGAAGCCGTCGCCGGCGCCGACCGTGTCGACGATCTCCGCGACAGGCACCGCCGGCACGTAGCCGGCCCGGTCCCGGCCACGGTAGTAAGCGCCCTCGGCGCCGAGCTTGACCATCACCCACTGCGCGCCCTGGTCGAGATAGAACCCGGCAATCTCCTCGGGCGTCGACAGTCCGGTCAGGATGCGGCCTTCCTCGAGCCCCGGCAGCACCCAGTCGCAGCGCGCGGCCAGTTCATTCAGCGTGCGGGCCATCACGTCCCTCGACGGCCACAGCGTCGGCCGCAGGTTGGTGTCGAACGAAATCGTGCGCCCCGCCGCCTTCATCGCCTCGATCGCGGCGCGCTGCGTGTCGAGACAGGTGGACGACACGGCGGCGAACACGCCGGTCGCATGCAGGTGCCGCGCGGAAGTCAGGAACGCCAGGTCGAGTTCATCGCGGGTCATCCGGCTCGCCGCCGATCCCTTGCGGTGGTACTCGATCGCCGGATCGCGGCCGTCGACGGCGCGCTCCTTCAGCACGATGCCGGTGCGCGCTTCCGCATCGATCGTCACGCGGCTGCAGTCGATGCCTTCGCGCTGCATCTCGGCCAGCAGGTAGCGGCCCCAGGAATCATCGCCGAGGCGGCTCAGCCAGCCGACGCGAAATCCGAGCCGTGCGAGTCCGATCGCGACATTGGTCTCGGCGCCCGCCGTGCGCTTGTGGAACGCCGGCACGGTTTCGAGCGGTCCGGGCTGGTCCGCCACCAGCATCGCCATCGCCTCGCCGAGCGTGACGACATCGATGGGAGTCGCACTCATCGGCGGCCCGGGATCATGCGGCACTGCGAAGGGTGGACGGTTCGCCGCAGCGCATCGCCTTGGATTCGTGCATCACGACATCGCTCGAGAAAACGCACCCGGCACGATACAGGTTGCCGCTCGCGGCGCGCACTTTCCGCGTGACCGGTCGATCACGCGCGGCACACGAATCACTGCCGAGCAGCCGCCTGGAGCGGGCGAACGACGCGGACCGTCTCGCGGTCTTCGCGATCGTGCTGCAGTTCGAACCCCAGCCGAATTGCAAAGCGCAGCATCCGCGTGTTCGTCGCCAGCACGAATCCCTCCATCGTGGCGAGTCCGCGGGAACGCGCCACGTCGATCAGCGCCTGCATCAGGATGCCGGCCAGCCCGGTGCCCTGCCAGGCATCGTCGACGGCGACCGCGAACTCGCAACTGCGTACCCGTCGGATCGACGATGTAGCGGACCGCGCCCAGCAGGACTTCCTGCCCGTCCCGCGACCATGGTCGCCACCAGTGCCACGTGGCGATCCTGGTCCACGTCGGTCAGGTAGTGCAGCTTGGCCGGCGACAGTTCGGTGAGCGTCAGCATGAATCGCTGGTAGCGGGTGTCCATCGACAGATGCCTGACGAAGTCCGCCTCGAGCGACATGTCCCCGGCGCGGATCGGCCGCACGGTGACCGGAGTACCGCCGACCACGTGCTGCGTGCATGGCAGCGAGTCTGTCGCTCCTGCAGGGAGCGGCTCGTCGCCCTGCTCCGCCTGCCGGGAGACGACGTAGGCGACGATCGAATCCAGCGTCGCGAGGCGTCCGTAGTCCGAATCCGGGATCGCGATGGACAGCCGCTCGTGAAGACCGGCGATCACGTTGAGCCAGTCCATTGAATCGAGTTCGATCTGCTCCCGCAAAGGCTGGTCGGGCCGGATCCCGAGCAGATCCGCTTCCGGCGCGATCGTCTTGATCGCGCCCAGAACGACGCTGCGGATTTCCTCCTCCTTCACCGGCTCGCTCCGCGACCGCAGTCCCGCTCTTTCTCGGGGCGACTGTCCGACACGCGCTGGGAGAGTGTCGCTCGCACGCCGGCGCCTACGCGGAGTCCTTCGCCGGGACGGGTGACGCCGCGCCGCCCTGCGGCACGAGGAGTGCGGCCAGTTCGAGGAACATCGGCGGCGTCAGCAACCGCGACACGCCGGTGGCCACCAGCGCGACGGCCATCAGGCTGAGCACCATCGACTGGCCGGCGACCATCTCCATGACGATGATGAATGCCGTCAAAGGTCCCTGCGTGGAGGCCGACAGGAAACCGACCATCCCGAAGGCGATCAGGGGAATCGCCGCCTGGCCGCTGAGACCCGCCAGCCACGCCACGTCGCGGCCGATGCCCGCGCCGATCGCGAGCGAGGGTGCGAAAACACCCGCGGGCAGGCCCGACCACGCCGACAGCCAGGTGGCGCAGAACTTGAGGAGCGAGTACAGCGCCGGCAGTTCGTCGCGACCTTCGAGCAGGGCCCGCGTCGGCACGTAGCCCGCGCCTGCGGTGGCCTGGCCGCTGACGATGCCGATCACCGCGACGGCCAATGCGCACGCGGCGGCGAAGCGGAACGGATGGCGGACGCGCCAGGCCGAAAGGCGATCCGGCAGCCCTCGAAAGGACGAGACGATCAGGCGCGAGAACAGGCCGCCGGTGAGCCCGCAGACGATCGCCACGGCCAGTCCGGGCGTGACGAGCGACAGTGTCAGTTCATGCGCGCGCAACTCGCCGAAGTAGGTCAGGTTGCCGAGCAGCGCAACCGCCACCAGTCCGGCCATCACGATGCTGATGATCACCAGCCCGCTGTGCGAAAAGCTGCGCCGCCGCGACAGTTGCTCGATTGCGAAGATGATGCCGCCCAGCGGGGTGTTGAACGCGGCGGCGATGCCGGCGGCGGCACCGGCAACGATCAGGTCGTGGGTGTCGATCGTCGACTGCTTCGACAGCCAGCGGCGCGCGTGCTGCATCACGCCCGCGCCGACCTGAACCGTCGGCCCTTCGCGGCCGATCGAAAGTCCGGCCAGCAGGCCTCCCGAAACCAGCACGATCTTCTTCAGCGACAGCGACAGCGAGACCAGCCGCGACTGCTCCTGCTCCGCCATCGGGTATTCGAGGGCGGCGACCACCTGCGGGATTCCGGATCCCTGCGTGCCCTGCGCGAAGCGCCGCGTCAGCCACAGCAGCGCGACGGCGAACGCAGGCGTCCACAGCAGCGGCAGCCAGCGCCCCATCGTGCCCACTTCGCTGAGGCGGACGAATGCCTCGATCGACGTCTCGGCGAGCAGCGTGAAGCCCACGACCACCAGGCCGGTGATGACCGCGTAGGTCAGCACGACGGCGCGATCGAGCCACTGGCGCCCGCCGGTGATTTCGCTGCGGACGCGGTCCCACGGGTTATGCGGCTGCTCGTCCATCGACTCGACGATAACAAGCGAAGGACGAAAGGCGCCAGCTAAAGCGGCCGCCCCTCGAGGCCAGCGCAACCCGGCTGCTGCCGACCGGGATCCGCCGCGCTCGACGTGCGCGGCACGGTCCGGTCAATCCACCAGCGGAATCGCCTTGGCGGATTCGTACCGGACCACGGCGTCGATCTTGTTCTCGATCTGGATGTAGCGCGCGGCCTTGCGTGCCGGCAGCACCTTGAGCAGTTGCTTGAAGTGCTTCTCGTGCAGGCGGGCCTCGTCTTTGGTGGCCGCCAGCACCTGTTCGGTGAGGCGCCTGGCATTTGCGTCCGTCACCGACTGCCCGGCTGCGACGTAGTCGTTCACGGCCCGCGTGATCGAGCTCTGCGGCACGGCGAGTTCGCGCTGGAAGGCGTCGTAGAGCGGCCAGAACTTCTTCGCCTCTTCCGCCGTCAGGTCCATCGACTTTTCGACAATGCCCTTCTTGTTCGACTGGATCTTCGCCAGCCACTCGGCCGAGGTGAGTTGCGCCGTACCCTTGTCCTGCGCTGCAGCGGGAGTGACTGCGGTCAGCACAAAGACGCAGCCGACGGCGCATAGGAATGTCTTCATTGGATCTCCCGGAAACGGTTGACAGCGGCCTGAATCGTTCCCTGTTCGTAACGTGCCGGCCGCCGCGAAACCAGATCGGCAGGCGACAGCGCGCGGCGAAGATTAGCGCGACCGTCCGCGTCGCGCCGCCGAGAGCACGCCCGATCCCGATGCGTCCGACATCGCGTTGAGTGCGGTGAACGAGTGAGCGTGAGAGGCGGCGATAGATGCGCCCTTCACCTCGTCCGCACTTTCGACGTTTCCTGTCAATGTAGACGGCCGCTCAGCACCGACGCGACGATCTCGATCGCCGCCTCGATAAGCGCCGTCCGCGGCACGTCGTCGCTGAACAGGAAGGCGAGCTTCGGCAGTGCCTGCGCGACAGGCACGGCGATCGACGAGTGGTCCGCGTTCGCGTAGCCGAGCAGGTAGCTTCGCGGCGGGATCTGGTCGTGCCAGAGCAGCCTGCCGTCGTTGCGCGGATCGATCCGCGCGAGCCACCGGTAAGTGGCGCTCGACGCAAGCGACACGTGATCGGGCCGCGGCGCCGCAACCAGCGCAAACACGGGAAGCGTCACCTCGTTGCCGTGCTGCCGCCACCACTCGAGGCGAACGTCGCGGCGCAGTTCGGTGACCTCCTCTCCGGTGCCCGCCGCACAGCCGGACAGCGGAAGCGTCGCGCCATAGTCCCGATACGGCGCGTGCAGATCGTCGGCAAGCGGGCTGCCGTTGGCGGCCCCGGCCACCGCCACGATTGCCGCGATCCGTCGCGCGGCATCGGGAAAGCGGACCGTGAACTCCAGCACGTCCACCAGGCCCTTCGAGTAGGCGAACACGATGAACGGGCGCGCGTCGTCGCCGGCGCCCGCGAAATGCGCCGCGAGACGGGCCGCGTTCTCGAACGGCGCGCCGCGCCCGGAGACCTGGAAATAGTCGACCGCGAAGCCCGCAACGCGCAGGTCGCGCTCGACGTCGGAGAATGGCCGCGCGAACTCCTCGAAGCACTCGGCGAAAAGCCCCGGCACGAAGGCGATGCGATAGCGCTGCGCCAGGTTGCCGGCTGCCGGCAGCGGCATTGCGGCGGGCTCCCCGGCCAGTCGCAGCAGCACGTCGTCGCATGCCGGGGCGTCGGCCGTGAGCCGCTTGCAGACCGCCGCGCGGTAAGCGCCGCGCAGGTCGCGCACGCCGGCGTCGCGCGCAGCCACGAGGACCGTTGGCGGAGTCGAGTCGACTTCGAGAGCTCCTTGCCTGGTCGCGCAGCCAGCGAGAGCCGCGACGGCAGCAATGGCCGCTGCGCAGCGGATCACCCGGGCTACGAGCATCAGCAGAAAAGTGCCTTCGAGCGTCGTTGTTGCGACGGCGCGAGCTTCGGCAGGGATTACGACTCCGCCCAACAGGTCTCCATCGAAAGCGCAACAGGAAAACGACTTCGACTCGCTTCCGCATGCTGGCACGAGTCGGTCGACCCATCGGCTGCGTCCAGCATATTTACCGTTCCCGACTCGCCTCGAGGCGATTTCTCGGGCGCTTGGTCACGTACTTGCACACGGCCTTGTGGGCCGGTCGCTCGTGCGGTCCATCGCCGAAGCAGACACGTCGAGGACCGCGCCGCTACGCGCCGCGCGTGTTCGTGCCCTCACTCCGTGCCGGCGGCGGCGCCGGCCGCGCCGACGGATCGAGCGCCAGCGCGGCGCTGACCAGCAGGTGCGCGGAAATCGGCGCAGTCAGGAAGATGAACAGTGTGATCAGGACCTCGTGGACGCTGGCCCCGCCCTCCCGGCCGAACGTGAAGTAAAGCATCGAGGCGATCAGCACGCAGCCCACGCCGAGCGTGCTCGCCTTGGTCGGGCCGTGCAGGCGCTTGAAGAAGTCCGCCAGCTTGGCGAGCCCGTAGGAGCCGACCAGCGCGAAGCCGGTGCCGGTGACGATGAGCGCGGCGAGCAGCACGTCGAGCACGAAGGGTAGCTGCATCGCCCTACTCCACGATGTCGCCGCGCAGGACGAACTTCGACAGCACCACGGTGCCGACGAAGCCCATCAGCGCGATCACCAGCGCCGCCTCGAAGAACACCGCGGTGCCGAAGTGGATGCCGACGAGGATCAGCAGCGCGATCGAGTTGATGTACATCGTGTCGAGCGCGAGGATGCGGTCGGGCAGCCCCGGCCCGCGCAGCAGGCGGTACAGGTTGAGCAGCAGCGCCAGCGCGATGGCGCCGATCGCAAACGGCAGCAGCGTCGCAACGATCATCGGTAGATCTCCTTGAGCGGCCTTTCATAGCGTGCCTTGATCTGCGCGACCAGCGCCACCTCGTCGTCGACGTTGAACGCGTGGACCAGCAGGTGGCGGCGGTCGGGCGACAGTTCCGCGGACAGCGTGCCCGGGGTCATGGTGATGATCCCGGCCAGCGTCAGGATGGCGTGCGGGTCGGTGAGGTCGAGCGGCACCCAGACGAAGCGCGGCGTGATCGCCGACTCCGGGCCGAGGATCCGGCGCGCGACCTCGATGTTCGACAGCACGATGTCCCACAGCACCGTGGCGGCGAGCTTCGCGATCACCAGCGGCCGGCCGATGCGCGGCCGCTCGGGCCGCAGCCTCCCCGTGAGCCACGGCACGAGCAAGGCCAGGATCGCCGCGAGCACGACGTGCGCGGGGTCGAGCGTCTGGGCGAGCAGCAGCCAGACCACGAACAGCAGCGCCGACAGCAGCGGCGCAGGCAACAGGCGCTTCACGGCTTGTCCTTGGCGGGCTTGCCGCCGACGATCTCGCGGATCGGCAGCGCGGCCGGCACCGGCTGCGCGCCGAGCACCGCGTCGATGTAGGGGCGCCGTTCGAACAACTGCTGCGCGGCGGCGCCGGTGTAGCGGGCGAGCGGACCGGCAGCCACGGTGTTCAGCAGCAGCGCGGCGAACAGCCAGCCGAGCGCCAGCGCATGCACCGACGAGGTCGCCGTCGCGGCACGCGGCGCGGCAGGCTCGAACGGCTTCCAGAAGATGCGCGTGCCGGCCCGCACGAGGCTGATGATGATCGCCAGGCTCGAGGCGAGCACGACCGCCCAGACCCACGCCGCGTAACCGGTGCCGCGGGCGGCGCCCAGCAGCAGGGACTTGCCGAGAAACCCGGCCAGCGGCGGCAGGCCGCACACGGCAATGGCGGCGAAGAAGTAGGCCGCACCCAGCGCGTTGCGCTCGGCGCCGAACGGCCCCGGGGTCAGCGCGTCGCCACGCTCGCCGCGCTGCGCGCCGATGCGGTCGGCGAGCAGGTACAGCGCGGCGACCACCAGCGTGCTGTTGACGAGGTAGAAGAGCGCCGCGGCAACGGTCTGGCGGCTGCCCAGGCCGAGCGCCAGCAGCAGCGTTCCCGCCGACGCGATGACCAGGTAGCCGATCATGCCGCGCAGGCTCCGTGCTGCCAGCGCGCCGACCGCGGCAAGCGCGATGGTGCCCAGGGCCAGCACCGGGAGCCACGGCGCGGCGAGGTTGGCCACCGCGCCGCCATCGGCGCCGAACACCAGCGTGTACATGCGCGCCACGGCATAGACGCCGACCTTGGTCATGATCGCGAACAGCGCGGCGACCGGCGCGGCGGCGGCACCGTAGGTGGTCGGCAGCCAGAAGTACAGCGGCAGCAGCGCCGCCTTGACGCAGAACACCACCAGCAGCAGCAGGCCGGCGCTGCGCGCCAGGTGCGCGCTGTCCGGCGGAAGCTGCACCACGCGCTGCGCGAGGTCGGCCATGTTGAGCGTTCCGGTGATGCCGTACAGCGACGACACGGCGATCAGGAACAGCGCCGAGCCGGCCAGGTTGAAGCTCACGTAATGGATCGCCGCGCGCAGCCGCGCGGCGCCGGCGCCGTGCAGCAGCAAGCCGTACGAAGCGATCAGCAGCACCTCGAAGAAGACGAACAGGTTGAACAGATCCGCGGTCAGGAAGGCGCCGGAGAGCCCCATCAGCTGGAACTGGAACAGCGCGTGGAAATGCGGGCCGAACCGGTCCACGCGTGACTTCGCGTCACCGGCGACGGCGTAGGCGACCGCGGCCAGCGCGATCACGCCGGTCAGCACGAGCAGCAGCGCCGAGAGCCGGTCGAGGGCCAGCGCGATGCCGAACGGCGCACTCCAGTTGCCGAGCAGGTAGGCGCGCACGCTGCCGTCGGCCGCCTGCGCGGCCAGCGCCATCGACACCAGCAGGTGACCCGCCGTCGCCAGCAGCGACAGCCGGGCCCCAAGCGCGGGCCGGCTGCGCTCGATCAGCAGCAGCGCCGCGCCGACGACCATCGGCAGCACGACCGGCACGATGATCCAGTGCGGCGCGTTCATCGCACGCGCCCTCCCCGCGGCGCGGAAGGTTCGGTTCCGTCGACGTGGTCGGAGCCGGTTTCGGCGCTGGCGCGCAGCGCGATCACCAGGATCAGCGCGGTCATCGCGAAGCTGATCACGATCGCGGTGAGCACGAGCGCCTGCGGCAGCGGGTCGGCGTAGTTCGCCAGCGTCGGCGCGAGCCTGCCGTCGATGATCGGCGCGCTGCCGACGCGCAGGCGGCCGGTCAGGAAGATGAACACGTTGACCGCGTACGACAGCAGCGTGAGGCCGAGGATCACGTCGAAGGTGCGCGCGCGCAGCAGCAGCCACACGCCGCTGCCGGTCAGCACGCCGAGGCCGATCGCCAGCAGCAGTTCGAGGGTCAATGGACCCCCTTTGCGCTCTGCGCGGTCCCCCCGAGGGGGAGCGAGCGCCTGCAGAGCGGCCGGGCGGCACTCATTGGCCTGCCTCGGTCGACGGCGCCTTCAGCCGGCCGATCGATGCGAGCGCGAGCATCGTCGCGCCGACGACGGTCAGGAACACGCCGAGGTCGAACACCACCGCGCTGGCCAGCGGCACGGCGCCGAGCACCGGCAGCGTCCAGTAGGCATAGGTGCTGGTCAGGAACGGCGCGCCGAAGAACCAGCTGCCGACGCCCGCGCCGCCCGCGATGAGCAGGCCCGCGCCGATCCAGGCGCGGAAGTCCGTGCGCAGCCGCTGCTCGACCCACGGCTGCCCGTTGGCCACGTACTGCAGGATCAGCGCCAGCGCCAGCACGAGCCCGGCGATGAAGCCGCCGCCCGGCTCGTTGTGACCGCGCAGGAACAGGTACAGCGACACCAGAACCGCGAGCGGCAGCAGCAGGCGCGCGATCAGCGCGAGAAAGAGCGAACGCGGCCCGGTCACCCGCGCCGGCGGTCGCGGCGGCGGTACGAAGCCGGCGAGCAACGCATAGATCACGACCCCGGCGATGCCGAGCACGGTGATCTCGCCCATCGTGTCGTAACCGCGGAAGTCGACCAGGATCACGTTGACGACGTTGGCGCCGCCGCCCTCGGGCACGGCAGTGCGCAGGAAGTACGGCGAGATCGAGTCGAAGCTGCGGGTGAGGAGCGCGTACGACAGCGCGGCCACCCCGGAACCGGCACCGATCGCGAGCAGCAGATCGCGCACGTTGCGCACCGGGCTGCGCTCGCGCGGGCTTTCCGCGGGCAGCCAGTTCAGCGCCAGCATCATCAGGATGATCGTGACCATCTCGACCAGCAACTGCGTCAGTGCGAGGTCCGGCG
Organism: uncultured beta proteobacterium; assembly: GCA_963847675.1. Classification (GTDB taxonomy): domain Bacteria; phylum Pseudomonadota; class Gammaproteobacteria; order Burkholderiales; family Burkholderiaceae_F; genus JADJWR01. Next base: position 27,514 of record CAWKAP010000001.1, on the reverse strand, counting down.
CCGACAGGTAGACGAAGGTCAGGCTGACCACCAATCCGACCGCGCCGAGCATGACCAGCGCGAGCAGGCGCCGCCGGTAGCCGACCGCGGTGCCGATCGCGGAGGCCATGCCGACCAACCACACCGCCACCACGCCGAAAGTCAGCGGTGCACCCGCCGCCAGCGCCGACGCGCCGGTTTCCTTCCCGAGATGCGGTGCCAGACCGGCGAGCAGCGCGACCGCAACGAGCAGGAACAGGTAGCGCTGCAGGTTGCCGTTCTCGATCGTCTCCGTGACGAAGTGCGCCGTGCGCAGCTTCAGGTCGGTGAACACGTTGAATGCCTCGCGTCCGCCGCTGCGGATCCAGCCGGGCAGCCGCACCAGCCGGTGCAGGTTGACGCGCCGCTGCAGGCCGAAATAAAGCGAAACGCCACCGGCGGTCGCCGCCATGCTCATCGCCAGCGGGAGGTTGAAGCCGTGCCAGATCGCGAGCTTGTACGCGGGCAGCGGCGCGTACGGGCCGCCGAACAGCGCCGCCTGCGCGCCGACGGCGAGCAGCGGGCCGATGATCAGCCCGGGGAACACCCCGACCAGCACGCACAGCACGACCAGCACCTCGACCGGCAGGCGCATGAAGCGCGGCGGCTCGTGCGGCTTCTTCGGCAGGCCGACCGGCTCGCCGTTGAAGAACACGTCGTGGATGAAGCGCACGCTGTAGGCCACCGCGAAGACGCCGGCGAGGAAAGCGCCGGCCGGCAGCAGCCAGTTCATGAAGCCGCCGAAGTCCTTGCTCACCGCCTCGGTGAAGAACATTTCCTTCGACAGGAAGCCGTTGAGCAGCGGCACCCCGGCCATCGCCGCGGCCGCGACCATGCCGAGCACGGCGGTGATCGGCATGTATTTCCACAGGCCGTTGAGCCTGCGCATGTCGCGCGAGCCGGCCTCGTGATCGATGATGCCGGCGGCCATGAACAGCGACGCCTTGAACGTCGCGTGGTTGATGATGTGGAACACCGCGGCGACCACCGCGAGCCGTGAATCGATGCCGAACAGCAGCGTGATCAGGCCGAGGTGGCTGATCGTCGAGTAGGCGAGCAGGCCCTTGAGGTCGTGCTGGAAGATGGCGATGTAGGCGCCGATCACCAGCGTCGCGAGACCCACCGGCGCGACCGTCCAGAACCACAGCTCCGATGCCGCCCAGCGCCGGGTACATGCGCGCCAGCAGGAACACGCCGGCCTTGACCATCGTCGCCGAGTGCAGGTAGGCCGACACCGGCGTCGGCGCGGCCATCGCGTGCGGCAGCCAGAAGTGGAACGGGAACTGCGCGCTCTTGGTGAAGGCGCCGACCAGCACCAGCAGCAGCGCGACCGGGTACAGCGGGTGCGCGCGGATGACGTCGCCGGAGGCGAGCACCGTCTCGAGGTCGAAGCTGCCGACGATCTGGCCGAGCAGCAGCACGCCGCCGAGCAGCGCCAGTCCGCCGGCGCCGGTGATCGTCAGCGCCATGCGCGCGCCCTGGCGGGCGTCGGCGGCATGGCTCCAGTAGCCGATCAGCAGGAAGCTCGACAGGCTGGTCAGCTCCCAGAACACCACCAGCAGCAGCAGGTTGTCGGCGAGCACCACGCCGAGCATCGCGCCCATGAACAGCAGCAGGAAGCCGAAGAAGCGCGCCGCCGGGTCGTCGGGGTCGAGGTAATACGCGGCGTACAGCACGATCAGCATGCCGATGCCGCTGATCAGCAGCGCGAACAGCCAGGCCAGGCCGTCCATGCGAAAGCCGAAGGCCAGCCCGAGTTGCGGCATCCAGTCGATGCGCCAGTGCAGCACCTCGCCGACGAAGATCGCCGGCGCGGCCGCCAGGACCAGCGCGGTTGCCGCGACCGCCACCGCGGCGGCCAGCGACACCGCGCGCATCCGCTGCGCGTTCGGCGAGGCCAGCACCAGCACCGCGCCGGCGAACGGCAGCAGCGCGAGCACCGGCAGCAGCAGAGCGGCCTGCATCGGCGATCAGCGGCTGGCGCGCTGCGTGCGCAGCAGGGCGACGAGCAGCGTGACGATCGTCAGCGGCACGACGAACGACAGCATCGCGGCCGAGAACGCCGGCAGCACCTCGTGCTGCCGCGCCGCCAGCACGAGGAAGGCGGCGTAGGCGAAGTAGTAGCCGATGAACAGCCCGCCTTCCCAGCGGGCGATCTCGCGGCCGGTGAAGAACACCGGCAGGCAGGCGAAGGCCACCGCCAGCATCACCCACAGGTCGAAGGAAAGCGCGGCGTCGGGCACCGGCAGCGCGCCGCCCGCGGCCAGCCCCGAGGCGCCGACGCAGCCGAGGATGTTGAAGGTGTTGCTGCCGATCACGTTGCCCACCGCGATGTCGCGCTCGCCCTTCAGCGCCGCGGTCACCGACGTGGCCACCTCGGGCATCGAGGTGCCTGCGGAGACGATGGTCAGCGCGATGACCAGTTCGCTCACGCCGAGGACGCGCGCGAAGGCCACCGCAGATTCGACCAGCCAGCCCGAGCCGAGCACGAGCAGCACGAGCCCGGCCAGCACCAGCAACACCTGCGCCGCCCAGTGCCGGTCCCAGGCGCGGTCGGGCGGCAGCGCTTCGGCGTACTCGTCGCGCGTGGCCTGCGTCTCGCGCCGCGACTGAACGACGAGGAACACGGTGTAGGCGGCGAGCAGCGCCAGCAGCAGCGCCGACTCGAAGGCGCCGATGCGGCCGTCGACAGCGAGCGCGATGAGCAGCAGCGAGGCGCCGATCATGATCGGCACTTCCTGGCGGATCAGCTGCGCGTTGACCACCAGCGGCGCGACCAGCGCCGAAACGCCGAGGATGAACAGCACGTTGAAGATGTTGCTGCCGACCACGTTGCCCACCGCCATGTCGGTGCGGCCGTCGAGCGACGCGCCGACCGAGACGGCAAGTTCCGGCGCGCTGGTGCCCATCGACACGATGGTCAGCCCGATCACCAGCGGCGAGACACCAAGCGCCAGCGCCAGCTTCGATGCGCCGCGCACCAGCGCCCGCGCGCCGGCGATCAGCGCAAGCAGTCCGAGCACGAACAGGATCAGGTGGGTCAGCATCGTCGCCGGGTGCAGTCCGCGGCGCGGACCGGCGCGGAGTATAGGTTCAGGTCCGCCGCCCTGAAGCTGCGGCTTTCACCGGGATGCGTGGCAAAAAAAATCCGCATCCGGCACGCCGGATGCGGACTGAATCGCGAGCTCCTTGCCGACTTGCAGCGGGGGTTCGCGCGTTGCCCCGGGGGAGCAACCAACCGAAAAGGACACATCCACCAGCCTGGATCCGACCCGCGGGCCGTTGCCGCGCCGATCAATGTGCAATGAGACTGTATTGCGATCGCCGTGTCGCCGACATTCGCGCTGAGCCCTACGCAGCGCTACTTATCCTTCGTCGGCAGATCCCGGTCTCTCCGCGTGGCCGCGCCGCAGACCGTCGCGGCGGTGCTCGGCCCGCGCTCAGGTCAGCGCCCGGCTCGCCACTGCCGGCGTTGCTGCAACCGGCCGGTCGAGTTCGAAGCGCAGGCGGAAGAGATCGGCCACCCGCCGTGCCTGCAGTTTCTCCATCAGGCGCGCGCGATGCACCTCGACCGTGCGCTGGCTGATGCCGAACTCCTCGGCGATCTCGCGGTTGTGATAGCCGTTGGTCACGCGCTCGAAGACCTCCAGCTCGCGCTCGGTCAGCCGCTGCATGCGGCTCAACACGGTCTCGCGGCTGCGCGCCCGCTCGACCTGCTCGTGATCGCTGCGCAGCGCGATCGTGATGGCCTCGATCAGGTCCTGCTCGTCGATCGGCTTCTCGAGGAAGTCGACTGCGCCGTCGCGCAGCGCGGTGCGCGCGGTGGCGACGTCGCCATGCGCCGTCATCACCACGAACGGCATCGCCGCATGCTGATCGGCCAGCCTGCGCTGAAGGTCGAGCCCCGACATGCCGGGCAGCCGCACGTCGGCCAGCACGCAGGCCGGGCGCTCGAAGGAATCGCTTTCCAGGAAAGCCTCCGCGGTCTCGAACGCGGCAGTGGAGAAGCCGCGCAGCTGCAGAAGCAGCGAGAGTGAATCGCGAACCGACGGGTCGTCTTCGACGACGTAGACCCAGCTTCCCGCGACATTGACGTCATTCTGGTCGGTGTTCATGGATAGGCAAGTCCAGATGGAAGGTGGTGACGCTGGTGGAAGCGTCGAAGGAAAGCCCGCCGCCGAGTCTCTCGGCGATCGAGCGCGAAAGTGCGAGGCCGAGCCCCATGCCGTGCGGCTTGCTCGTGGCCAGCGGCTTGAAGAGCTGCGGGCGAAGCTCCTCCGGCACGCCGGGACCGTTGTCCTGCACGCTGATGCGAAGCCGCGGACGCGGCGCGCCGTCCAGGCGGCCGGCGAGCACGCGGATGCGGCGCGGCGGGTCTGCCTGCGCGAGCGAATCGCAGGCATTGCCGAGCAGGTTGTCGAGCACCGCGCCGACCTGGACCGCATCGGTCCACAGCGCAGGCAGTCCCGGGGCGATCGCGGTCTCGAACGCGATGCCGTCACGCTCGAGGCGGTCGCGCAGGTGCGCGCGGCCGCGCTCGAGGAGATTCTCGACGCGGACCTCCTCGCTGTGCATCGTGCCGGTGCGGAAGAAGTCGCGCATCCGCCGCACGTACTGCCCGGCCCGCGCGCTCTCGCCCGCGATCTGGTCGAGCGCACGGAACAGGCGCGCGCGGTCGCCATCGTCGCGCTCGGCGAGCAGCCGCGCCGCGCGCGCGTAGGTCCCGATCGCCGACAGCGGCTGGTTCAGGTCGTGCGCCAGCGCGGCCGACAGCTCGGCGGTGGCGGCCGCGCGCTGGATCTCGCTCAACGCGTTGCGCTGCTCGCGCAGCTCGCGCTCGCGCGTCGCCAGCCGCTGCGCCGCCCGCTCGCGCTCGGACGACAGCAGGCCGAGGTACATGCAGGTGAGCGCCAGGACCAGCGTCAGCATCTGGTATTCGAAGGCGGTGGCGACGCGCGGCGCAAAGACCGACACCGCCGCCATCAGCCCGAGCTGCACCAGCGGCAGCGCCACCGCCGTGCCGAACAGGCCGTGGCGCGTGGCCATCACGATCATCGGCAGGAACAGCAGGTACGACATGCGGAACTGGTCGAACGGCCGCCACCAGAAAATCAGCAGCAGCAGCGCCGCCAGTGCCAGCGCGAACAGCAGCAGGTCGCGCCGCAGCCGGCCGTGACCCACGGTGCTGGCCGCCTCGATGCGCCAGGCGCCCGATGCCAGCAGCAGCAGCGCCGGTGCCGCGGTGATCATGCCGAGCGCCTGTCCCACCACGACCTGCAGCGAGACCACGTGCAGCAGGCGCAGCGAGACGGTGCCGGCCAGCGCGTGCGTGATGCCGAGCAGCAGCGCCACGGCCAGCGAAGTGGCGAAGGCGATCAGCACCAGCGCCGACAGGTCGCGCATCGTGACCTCGGCCCGTGTCCAGCGCGTGAATCGCTGGACGGCGTAGCCGGCGGCACCGTAGGCGCTCGCGGTGAGCAGCGCCGAGAACAGCGAGCCGATTCCTGCCGGCGCATCGCGCACGAGCAGCTCGGCCAGCAGCACGGCGACGATCACCACCGGGATCGAGCGCAGGCCGGCCGTTGCGACCAGGGCCAACGCAAGCGCCGCCTGCGGATTCCATGGCGTCCACCGCGTCGGCGCCACCGCAAACAGGGCGGTGCCGGCGTCGACGGCCAGATAGACGGCGCAAAAGACGACGGCCAGCAGCAGCGGGCGATCGAGAATCCTCTGCAGCGGCTGCGCACGGGCGACCGCTTCGCCGGTTGCCCCCGGCCGGAGCTCCGGCATCGGCGTGTCGGCGGTCAGCGCCCTGCAATTGCGCGCGCAACATGCCCAGCCATCCGGGCCGGCCCCGGTCGTCGTTCGGAACGGTGTCGACTCCGCTCATTCGAGCGGCTCCTGTCGGTCAGGCAGCTCCGACATGGGCCTCCGCAACCACCACACCGCGGCGCCGGCCGCGGCGGCGAGCAGCAGCGCGATCAGCCGCCCCTTGACCACCCGCAACACGCCTGCCGCAACCGCCGAGCTGACCCACGGATGTCCGATGCCGAACCTCATCAGCCGGCCGGCGGCGCCACCGGCGCCGGCCGAGGACGACAGCGCGCGCGCGGCCACGCCGATCACGACGGCGGCCGTGCGCAGCGGCGCGAGCTGTTCGCGCGCGTCGAGCAGGGCGAGTTGCGCCGCGAGCCGCTGCGCCTGGGCACGCGCCTGGAGCTGGGCGATCCTCTCCTCGGCCGAGTGCCCGTTCATTCGGGTCGATCCGGTTCGCGCTGCGGCGCGATCGCGCCGGCCAGCCCCTCGTAGTCTTCGTGCAGCGCGGCTCGCGTGCGCGACAACGCCGCGGGAGTTTTCTCCGCGGCCCGCACCAGCCCGCGCAACAGCAATACGCCGGCGACGGCAATCACCAGCGCGAGCACGCCGGCGGTTCCCGCCCCGAATCGATCCCAGAGGAGCAGCGTCAGCCAGGCGCCCGCCCCGACCAGCGCAACCGCCAGCAGGGCGACGCCGGCCAGCGCGACGCAGATCCAGGCGATCCACTGCTGCCGGGCCAGCGCAAGTTCCTCGGCGGCGAGGTCGGCACGCAGCAGCAGGAGTCGGCCGACGTGCTGCAGCACGCGGCCCGCGGCTTCGAACGAAAGCGCCATCGAACGGGATCGATGCGAGTTAGCGGCGTGACACCAGCATGCCGAGCAGGAAGCCGATTCCGGCCGCCGTTCCGACGGCAGCCCACGGATTGGCATGCACCCAGTCGTCGGCACGGCGCGCCGCGACCCGGCTCTTCTCCGCAGCGGCGACGCGCACCTCCGACAGCCTCAGGCTGGCGCGGTGCAGGCTTTCGGCGGCGCGCTCGCGCAGTTCGGCGGCCTGCTGGCCCGTGGTATTGGCGGCCTGCTTGAGCAGCGCCTCGACGTCGCCGAGCACGATCTTCAGGTCGGAGCCGAGCTTTTCTCCCGAGATGCGGTTGGTGGTTGGGGTGTCTTCCATCGTGATTTCTCCATTGTTGATTGGGCTGCCAGCCCACGTGTTTGCAGCGCAGCCGGGCCACGGCCGAGATTTAACAGAAGGATCCGCGATCGGCTGCGCGCGATCTGCTTACGCAATATCCGCAGTCACTGCCGTACGGAACGCAGCATAGGCCAACACGGCGCGGGCGATTGCGCTCCGGCAATCCCTTGCCTCCGGGGCAGGCGCCGCTCGGCGCCGGCTTCACCGGCTGCTAGATTTCGCGCCTCGCTTAACCCTGCCGCCGCATACGATGAGCCAAACGCCCCGTCCTTCCTCACCGGCTCCTGTGGCTCGCTTCGGCACGCCGCTCTCACCGGCCGCCACGCGCGTGCTGCTGCTCGGCGCGGGAGAACTCGGCAAGGAAGTGATCATTGCCCTGCAGCGGCTCGGCGTGGAGGTGATCGCCGCCGATCGCTATGCCGACGCGCCGGGTCACCAGGTCGCGCACCGTGCGCACGTGCTGAACATGGCCGACCCGGCGGCGCTGCGCGCGCTGATCGAGAAGGAACGGCCGCAGCTGGTCGTGCCGGAGATCGAGGCGATCGCCACCGACGTGCTGCTGCAGGTCGAGCGCGAGGGCCTCGCGACGGTGATTCCCAGCGCGCGCGCCGCCCACCTGACGATGAACCGCGAAGGGATCCGGCGGCTCGCCGCCGAGGAACTCGGCCTGCCGACCTCGCCGTACCGGTTCGCCGACTCGCTGGCGGAACTCGAGGCCGCGGTCGACGCCGTCGGGCTGCCGTGCCTGGTCAAGCCGGTGATGTCGTCGTCCGGCAAGGGCCAGAGCAAGGTCGACCGACGCGACGAACTGGCCCAGGCCTGGCAGTACGCCAGCGCCGGCGGCCGCGTCAGCCTCGGGCGGGTCATCGTCGAGGGCTTCATCGACTTCGACTACGAGATCACGCAGCTGACGGTGCGTGCGCGCGCCGCCGACGGTTCGATCGAGACGCGCTTCTGCGAGCCGATCGGCCACCTGCAGGTGCACGGCGACTACGTCGAGAGCTGGCAGCCGCAGCCGATGAGCGCGGCCGCGCTGGCGACGGCGCGCGACTACGCCGGACAGGTCACCGCCAGCCTGGGCGGGCTCGGCATCTTCGGCGTCGAACTGTTCGTCAAGGGCGACCGCGTGTGGTTCTCCGAAGTCAGCCCGCGCCCGCACGACACCGGGCTGGTGACGCTGGCCACCCAGTGGCAGAGCGAGTTCGAGCTTCACGCACGCGCGCTGCTCGGCCTGCCCGTGGACAGCAGCCTGCGCAATCCGGGCGCCAGCCGCGTGATCTACGGCGGCGTCGATGCGACCGGCATCGTCTTCGACGGCATCGACGAGGCGCTGCGCATCGAAGGCAGCGACCTGCGCCTGTTCGGCAAGCCGGAATCTTTCGTCAGGAGGCGCATGGGCGTGGCGCTGGCGCGCGGCGACGACATCGCGCAAGCGCGCGATCGCGCCACGGCGGCGGCCGCCGCCGTGCGGCCGCGCGCGGCGCCGTGACTGGCGAGGCGGGTCGTTGCCGATAGAATGTCCGTCAAATGACTGACAGCGCGCCGGCGGCAATCGCGCGCGAATCCTTCGGGGAGCAGACAGAGCAATGAAAATCCTCCTGGTTGACGATCATGCGCTGATCACCGATGCGCTGAAGGTGCTGCTGCTCGATCTCGATCCGAACGCGGAAATCGTCACTGCGGTGGACGCGCCGGGCGCGGAGCAGCTGGCCGCACAGCACCCCGACGCCGACCTGATGCTGCTCGACCTCGGGCTGCCCGGCGCCACCGGCACCAGCGTGCTGGAGAAGCTGACCGGCCTGTATCCCGACCTGAAGATCCTCGTCCTTTCCGGCGTGCAGGACCAGCGCAGCGTGATGCGCGTGCTGCAGCTCGGCGCGTCCGGCTTCGTGCCCAAGTCGATGGCGACCGAGAACCTCGTCTCGGCGATCCGCTTCGTGCTGTCCGGCGGCGTCTACATCCCGGCCGACCTGCTCGAAGACGCCACTCGCGGCGCACAGATCCTCGGCCTGCCCGAGCGCGGCCGCGACATGCTCGGCCGGCCCAGCGGGGGCCGCGTGCAGCTCACCGAGCGGCAGGAGCAGGTGTTGCAGCTTCTGGCGCGGGGTGCGCCGATCAAGATCATCTGCCGCGAACTGAATCTCAGCGAAGGCACGGTCAAGACCCACGTCACCGCGATCTATCGCGCCTTCGGCGCGTCGAACCGGACCGAGGCCCTGCTCGCCGCGCGCCGCAACGGCTACGACGTCGGCTGACGGCCGGCGCGTTGCCCGGCCGATGGCCGACAGGTCAACCGCGGCCGATCGTGGTCGGCCCTGAGGTCAGCGCAACGGCGATCTCCGCGGCACGCGCCTCACTGATCAGGCCCAGGGACTGCGCGATCCGGTTGTTCAGCCGGATCGCGTTGGTCGGCTTCTGCAGCACCACGGGCTCCTCGACGCGGCTGAGCGCGATCACCCCGGTCAGCTCGGGCCGCTCCTGCAGCGTGCGCTTGACCACGCGCTGGAACTCGCCGATCACTTCGCCGACCGACGCAGCGGTCAGCATCACGACCGGCACGGGCGTGCCGACGGCCTCGCGGATCTTCACCGCGACTTCGACGCCGCTCACCTCGTCGCGCAGGTTCCGGTCGGCAACGATGAGGTCGACGCGCCCCTTTGCCGCCAGCTGCTCGGCCAGCGCCGACGTGTAGCCGGGCTCCGCGATCACCTCGGCGCCCCACGACGACAGCAGGTGGCCGAGGCTGTTGCGGATCTCCTCGTTGTCCTCGATCAGCACCAGCGTGTAGCCGGTCAGCGAGCGGATGTTCGATTCGTTCAGCGTCGCGGGAGGGCGCGGGCCTCGATGCGGCAGCGCCGACAGCGGCGTTTCGATGCGGAACAGGGTCCCGGAGCCCGGCCGCGTGCTGACGATCAGCGGATGGCCCAGCACGTTGCAGATGCGCCGAACGATCGACAGGCCGAGACCGAAGCCGCCGACCGACTCGCCCTTCGAGCTCTCGCCGCGATAGAACTCGTCGAACACGCGCGACAGCTCGCTCTGCGCGATGCCGGGGCCGGTATCCCACACCTCGATGCTCACCAGCCCGCTGCGCGGCCGTGCGGCCAGCAGCACGCCGCCCTTGCTCGTGTAGCGGATGGCGTTGCCGAGCAGGTTGCGCAGCACGCGCGCCAGCAGCACCGGGTCGGACTCCACCGCCAGCCGTGGCCGGCGCACGCGCAGTTCGAGTCCCTTGCCGTGCGCCAGCGGCGTGAACTCCTCGGCGATCTGACCCAGCATCTCGTCGAGCAGCACCTGCTGCAGACGCGGCTGGATCGCACCGGCATCGAGGCGCGAAATCTCGAGCAGTTCCTCGACCAGCTTCGACAGCGAGTCGACCGCCGACGACAGGCTCTTCGCCAGCGGCTCCAGCGGCCCCTGCGCCCGCTTCTTCAGCAGCGAGCAGTAGATGCCGATCGCCTGCAGCGGCTGGCGCAGGTCGTGGCTGGCGGCGGCGAAGAACTTGGTCTTCGAGCGGGTCGCCTCCTCCGCTGCGCGGCGGGCCTCGTCGGCGACGCGCTTCTCGTTGAGAAGCTGCCCGACCAGCACCTCGTTCTCGTGGTTGTGCTTCACCGCGTCGAACAGCGTGACGCCGAAGCTGCGCCCGAAGAACATGGTGAAGGCGAGCATCGCCAGCATCACCACCGCCGCGGTCACGTAGGCCGGATCCTGCTGCGCCAGCATGCTCGCGGTGAGCGGCAGCAGGGCCACCGGCAGGAAGGCGAACAGCGCCGGCCGGTAGGCGGCGTAAAGGGTCAGCGAACCGAAGCCGACGCCGAGGAGCACCGTGACCAGCACCAGCTGCTTGAGCGGATCGGCCGGCATGAAGAACAGCGCGCCCGCCGCGCCCCACAGCGCGCCGGCCACCGCCGCCTGCAGCACCCAGCGGCGCGACCAGGCCTCGATGTTGTCGGCGTCGATCCTGGCCAGTCGGTACGAGCGCGACATGCGCAGGCGGGCCAGCGACTCGAGCAGCATGGCGATGAACCAGCCGACGAGCAGCACCTTGCCCTGCACGTTCCAGTACACCGCGAGCAGGGCCGCCGCGCCGACCATGCTGCCCAGCACGGATCGCGGGACCTGCTGGTGCACCGACGCGATCACGCCGGCAAGGATTCGCTCGTGCCGGTGCGCGCGGTGCTCGTTGTCGATGCCGAAGCGGGATAGCGGACCGGCCATGGGGCGCGATGATAGGCAAGCGGCGCGATCCTGTCGCCGCCGCCGGTCCCGGCGCGCTCAGGCCGGCACGGTCGGGTGGCCGCTGAACGTCAGATCGATTCGTCCCGCACGGGCCTGCAGCCTCGCGCGCGCACCGATTGGCAGGGTCAGCTTGCGCGGCACGTGCCCGAACGGCAGCCCGGTGAGCACCGGCACGTCGAGCCGGCCGCGCAGCTGCGCGATCGCGCTCGCCAGGCCGAAGCCGTTGTCGGTCGCCTGTGCCGGCACCGGCGAGAAGTCGCCGAGCAAGATCGCCCGGCAGCGACCCAGCACGCCGGCGTGCAGCAACTGGTAGAACATCCGCTCGATCCGGTAGGCGGGCTCGTTGACATCCTCGAGGAACAGGATGCCGCCGCGCACGCGCGGCAGGTACGGCGTGCCGACCAGCGCCGTCACCAGGGCCAGGTTGCCGCCCCATAGCGTGCCGGTCACGTCGCAGTCAGGGCCTTCGCCGCCGAACCCGACTTGGTGTTCGCTTCGCGTGAGCGCGGCGAAGAACTGCTCGACGGTGAACGGATCGGGTTCGGCAGCGGCGAAGTCGCCGGCCGACGGCCCCTGGAAGCTGATGCCGCCGGCACGCGCGAGGTAGGCGAGGTTGAACGCGGTGAAGTCGCTGAGGCCGACGATGATGCGCCCGGCGCGGGCGATAGCCGCGAAGTCGATCCGGTCGAGGAGCCGCGACAGGCCGTAGCCGCCGCGCGCGGACAGCACGACGTCGATCCGGCGGTCCGTTGCGAAGCGCTGCAGGTCGTGCAGGCGAAGCTCGTCCGGCCCGGCGAAGCGCGTCTCGCGCGCGAAGCAGCTTTCGCCCGCCTGCACCTGCCAGCCGCGCTGCGCGAAGAAGTGCGCCGCGCGATCGGCGACCCCTTCCGGCAGCGCCCCCGAGGGCGCGACCAGCGCCAGCGAGGGCGCCCTAGCCTTCGCTGCCATCGCCGATCTCGGCCTCTTCCGGCAGCGTGCCGTCTCGTCGCAGCGCACGGCGCTCGGCGAAGAAGTCGGACAGCAGCTTGCCGCAGCGTTCGGCCAGGACGCCGCCCTCGACGACCGTGTGGTGGTTCAGCTTCGGCTCCGCGAACAGGTCGACGACGCTGCCGCAGGCGCCCGTCTTCGGATCGCGGGCACCGTAGACGAGGCGCGCGACGCGCGCGTGCTGGATCGCGCCGGCGCACATCGCACACGGCTCCAGCGTCACGTACAGGGTGCAGCCGGCCAGTCGATAGTTGCCGATCAGCGTGGCCGCAGCGCGCATGGCCTGGATCTCGGCGTGCGCGGTTGGATCATGGTTGGCGATCGGCTGGTTGAAGCCGGTCGCCAGCACCTGTCCCTCGCGCACCACCACCGCGCCCACCGGAACTTCGCCCATCGCCCAGCCGTTGTGCGCCTGATCGAGCGCCAGTGCCATGAAAGTCGCATCGGCCGCGGTCGTTCCCGCTGGCTCGGGCCGCATCGTGGTTGGCTCCTCCCGGACTTCGATTGCGGTCGCTGTCCGGGCCAGCCAGGCCTGCTTGCGTGCCTGGCGCTCATTTTCGTGCTTCGCGCGTGCCTGCTCGACGGCATCGCGCAGGCGCTGCGGGTCGAGTTCGTCGGCGGCGTCCTGCAGCCAGGCCGGCAACGTGCCGCGCCGGTAGTCCGATCCGCGGTCGTTGCGCAAGGCGAAGCCAAGGTCGACCAGCCAGCGCCGCAGCTCGGCATGGTCCGTGTCGAGCATCGCGCCCGTGGTCGACAGGAATTCACTCAGCCGCGCGCTGGCCTCGCGCTCGCCGAGCCCGTCGCCGACCGGCAGTTGCAGCGCCGCCGAGGCCAGCAGCAGATCGAGGTCGGCGCGCGCCGAACCGAGCAGTGTGCCGATGCCGATCCCCTGCCGTCGGCCCAGTTCGGCAAGCCGCTGCAGCCACTGCGCGGCGGTGATCGGCTGTTCGTTCATGTTCGGTCAGTGTGCATCCGTCGTGCGCTCCGCGGTCTCACTCCACGGCCTGATCTTCGCGAGCGTCTTGGCGAGGCTCGCCTTCGCAACCTCGGTGTCATAGTCCGCCTGCAGGCGCAGCCACCAGCCGTCCGAAAGTCCGAAGAAGCGGCACAGCCGAAGATCGGTGTCCGCAGTGATGGCGCGCTTGCCGGCCAGGATCTCGCCAATGCGCTGCGCGGGCACGCCGATCTCCTTCGCCAGGCGGTAGTTGCTCATACCCAGCGGCTTGAGGAACTCTTCGGCGAGCATCTCGCCGGGCGATACGGGTTTGAGTTTCCTGCTCATCTCGTCCTGCCTCAGTGATAGTCCACGATCTCGACGTCTTCGGCGTCGCCGCCCGTCCAACGGAAGCAGATGCGGAACTGATCGTTCACCCGCAGGCTCCACTGACCCGCGCGATCGCCCTTCAGCTGCTCGAGCCGGTTGGCCGGCGGCGCGCGCAGGTCCTCGATGCGGCGCGCGAGGTCGAGCTGCTTCAGCTTGCGCAGCGCCGGGCGCTCGATGTTGGCGAAGCGCGCCACCCGCCGCAGCCGAAACAGCGCTTCGGTGTCGGCGCACTTGAACGTCCGGATTGTCACTGGCAGAATAATAACGCTGCGCGTGATTAACGACAAGCGTGATTATCGGTAACGAAACCTGCTGTGCACAAGTGGGCGTTCGCGCCGCGTTTTCGCCGGCATGCTTTCGGTTGGCGCTCGCAGCCGGCGGTACAACGGGTCCGCGAAGCCGCGGCCGAGATCCAGAAAGTTGCGAGGGAAGACCCGGCGCTCGCCGCCAGCCGTCTGCCCGGATAACGCAACACTTGAACGACAATATTGCTGCTGTCGCCCTGCCCAAGCAACGTTCGTTGCCTGCGCTCCTGCCGGCTCTGACGTCTGATGTTCGGCGAGACAGCGATATTTGCTGTTCAGCGAAGATCGAACTCAACAACCCTAACGGGCGCCTCTGCCCTGCCGACTGCCCCGCGGAGGTTCGTCGGATTTGCCGTCACGAGCCGTATCGCGGCCGCTTTTTCTGCAGCATGGGGAAAGCTCACACCCAGCTTCCGAGTCAGGCACTTGCGATCCGATCAGTCGCTATTGATCATGTGATATGCATCGTGACGAAAGTTTCTCTGCCATTTATATAAACGTTCTTTTCGTACGCCACCGAGACACCTATTCCAAGTCGATCATCAACGAGCCTTCTAAGCCATTGATTCGTATGGCGCTCGCGGCTGCTTCGCAGACTTTTACCGTCATTTTTACCGTCAAAGTGCGGAGCACCAGCATTGGCGCGGGTTTCCGGGCGATTCGGCCGAAAGCGACCTTTCGAGATCTATCGAGGTCTATCGACTCCTGGGGCGCTCGCGAACGCTTCATCGCGCCTCGACGTGACCCTCGGAGCGCGCCCGAACTTAAGATGCATCGAACACCGTAAGTGATTGTCGCGCCTCACTTTTCAGACCGCTTTCTTACCGTCAGCTTGGGCAAGCGCCCTGAGGACCCGCGCCCGACCCATTGGCAGCGCGCCGTCTCTCGCCAAACGCTCAGGGAAAGCCTTGAACGCGGAGCGTCACCCCGCCACCGGCTGAAAAACGCGGATCCTGGGCGAGAGCTTGGCTCGGAGTTCCCGGTCCGCGACTCGGATGTCGTACTCGGACTGCAGGTTCAGCCAGAACCGGGCCTCCATGCCGAAGAACAACCCGAGCCGAAGCGCTGTATCCGCGGTGATGGGGCGATGGCCATTCACCAGTTCGCTGATCCTGCTCGGCGAGACATCGATGTCCGCCGCGAGCTGGCGAGCGCTGATGCCCATGGGCTTCATGAAATCCTCCAGCAGGATCTCGCCCGGATGAATCTCTTCGAGCAACTTGGCCATGTTCTGCATTCCTAGTGGTAGTCCACGATCTCGACGCGATGCGCTCCATCGGTCTTCCAGACAAAGCAGATTCGCCATTGATCATTGATGCGAATGCTGTGCTGGCCCTTGCGGTCGGCTTTGAGTGCCTCCAGCTGGTTGCCCGGCGGGATGCGCAGGCTGGCGAGTTCCATGGCGGCGTGGATCTGGAGCAACTTGCGCCTCGCGACGCGCTCGATGTTGCGAAAGCGGGATACCGCGCGGCTGTGAAACAAGGCCTCGGTATCAGCGCACGCGAACGAGCGGATCATGCGCGATTGTGATCCGCCATAAGGATTCCGTCAAGCGGAACACCTGACGCTGTCGCGAACCCTAGCTGCGTTTCGGCAGTGCGGAGCGCGGGGAAGGCAGGGTGCCGAGAGCATCGGCTTGCTGATCTGAAGCTGACCTTCGTCGGGCCAGAGCGAAAGCCTGCACCCGACCCGAAGCCGAACTGCCACACTTCCGGTAGCAGACGCTCGGGGCGAGAGCCCAACGTCGACTTTAAGCGCGTCGATGCTATTCCATGCTACGGCGCAGTTCGACCAGGACCTTGTCGAATGCATCGACGCGGATCAGCCCGACCCGCGGGAACTCCATGTCGATGATCACGTACACAGAACCGGCGAGCGCGAATGCGAATGTCGCGGAGTGCAGCCAGTGGCGCGAATGCGGCCGGGCCATCGCGCTGCCTGCGAGGAGCGCGGCGCACAGCGCGAACACGAACAGGAGTCCGAACACCACATGAGGTGGATGGGCCTGCGCGGCCATCGTCCGAGTCGTGGTGATGTCGAACATCTCGTTCAGCGCGGGCAGCAGGAGCATCCGCGCGGACTGCGAGTCGGCAGAGTCTGCTATGGCCCGCACCCAGATTTCCTGCTGGATCCGACTGGCGGACGCGAGATGCTCGTTCGCGGCCTCGAGGTCCGGCAGCGCCCGGTATACGGCGAGCCGCGCGTCCAGGTAGCCGCGAAACCGAGCGCGCATTTCGCCCTGCGCTGCGGCGGGCAGCAGATCTATGCGCAGGTACGCCGTCCCTACAGCGTTGGCCTCATCGACGATCAAATTGCGTCTGTCCTCGAACCGACCCGCCGCTCCCGAGAATGTGAACGCGATAAGCAGGCCAAGCAGCGCAAATACGGCGCCTTCGACGACGCCGACCCCCGCCCCCGCCCCATCTCCTTCCTGCTCGAGGCGACGTAGTCCAATTCGGTGCCCGAGTTCCAGGAACAGCAGCACTCCAGCGAACAGGCCGGCAGCCGTCAGTACTGCGGTCAGCGTAAAGTGCATAGGTAGGTCGGGTTTGGCTTCATGAGCGTGAAATCATAGGCGCGACGCACTGCGCAGAGTAGCCACGGCAGCTTCCGGCCTCGGCCGAACAGCGACGATTGGTGAATCGGCGCTTCGCGACCCTTTAGCGACGGTGCCCAGTTCGCCTAAAGGCGGACGCGTGGCGCGCTCCGGAAAGCAGCCGTATCGCGCGCACCGCCTGGTGGAATCGCGAGCTGCACCTCAGATATCGCCACTTGACGAGAAATATCTGCGGATCGATCGGCTCGAAGCCGGCCACGAGTTGCCCCCAGCAATCAGACGCTTGCTTGTCGGCCAAGCAGATGTTGGTCAGCCGTGCGCAACTAGAGCCGCGAAGTCCTGAGCGTGAAGTCCCTTTTTCGTGGCCACGCAGATGGGTTCAATGACATTCATGAATTCGCTTGTCTCAGGACGTGGCATTTCGGCATGGCGCGCACGGCGCGCCATGCCTATCGGGTTGTCCTACTCGCGCTTCAACGGCGGCTTGGTCCACTTGCCGTCCAGCGCCGCCTGTTTCGGCCAGTACAGCCGCAGGTACATCGAGAAGGGCCCTTTGGGTGCGGGCAGCCAGTTCGACTCCAGATCCTTGCCGGGCGATTCGTTCTGGATGTACATCGTCAGCCCGCCGTCGGCGTCCTTCTTCAACTCGGGCAGCATCGGCGAGTTGATCAGGTAGCGGTTGATCGGGTTGGCCACCAGCAGGCTCTGCGGCAGTTCGTACATCGTCAGCGACCAGAACGCGTTCACCGGTGGGTACTGGCCAGGGGCAAAGCGCAGCTTGTAGCGATTCGACCCTTCCAGTTTCTGGCCGGTGTCGTCGGTCCAGTAGATGGGATAGACGGCTTGCTGTTTCGAATTGCCGTAGATGCCGATCGTCGCAAGCCAGCGGTTCAGGTAGTTGTTCTTCATGAACTGGCGGGTGCCGAACAGGTCGCCCGCATCCAGCTTGCCTTCCTCGACCGCCTTCACGCCGCCGGCAAAGGCTTCCCAGGCGTCGGCGCGCCCTTGTTCGATGGCGGCCTTCATCTCGGGCGTGAGCTTGGCCGGGTCGAAGTTCAGGCCCCCACCGACACCGATCTTGGCGAAGCGTTTCATCAACTCGACTTCCGTCGGGTCGGTCGGGGCGTAGCTCAGCACGAAGTTAACGAAGCTGAAGAAGTCGAGCGAGGTCTTCTGCTCATCCTTGGTCAGAGGCTTGGGGAAGTCCACCTTCGGCGCGGGCGGCGGCGGCGCGGTGCCGAGGAAGGATGACAGCGTCTGCACCTTGTAGCCGGCCTGGATCTTCTTGACGTTGTCGATGTCGGCCGGGTTGAACAATTGCGTGCGGTAGATGACGACGATGAAATCCGTCTCCGAGCGGATCACCTTCTTCACGCCCTTGGGCACGGAGCCCTTCCAGTTCGGCCCGGCCACCATGTAGGTGCCGGCGCTGTTGCCGGTGACGGCGCTGCCCAGATAGGCGAAGTTGAAGGTGTAGGCATCGGTGAACTGCACGCTGTAGTAGCGCTTCTTCTCGATGGCCGGCAGGTGCAGCACGATCGGTTCGGCGCGCAGGTCCAGCCCGGCGAACGAATACGGCGTGTCGGAGTTCGGCGTCTGCACCGCCGTGTCGGCCGGCGTGTAGACATTGGGGATGTTGGTGATCTGGTTCCACGGCGCCTTGAACTGGCCGGAGCTGCGATCGACGAAGTAGGCGTATTGAATGCGGTAGCTGTCCACCAGCGGGTAGCCGTAGATGTAGGCTTCCTTGGCGATCGCGCGCGCCTCCGCGGGGGTGACGCGACCCTGCGCGGCCACGCTGGCGCAGAAGCAAACGGACAGCGCGATATTCACGCACGTAAAAACTCGACCGAATCTCATTCCGTTGATTCCCTTCGAAGGTTGGTGCCGCAGGGCAAAGCCATAGATCCCGACAATCCTTCCCGGGGAAGGATGAAGGTGCTTGTCTATCTTGATTCCATCTGACGTTTCTTGACGCACGCCTCCGCTCTCGGGGAACCTCTGTGATGCGCCTGACAGTGCGATTCCCGGCGAACGGCTGTTTGTTGCTTAGTTGGCCTTCACGAGCGCCGGTGGACTCCAGGTCCCCTGCCCCGGCGGCAGGATCGATGGCGGCTCGGTCTTCGGCCAGTACAAGCGCATCACCATGTAGATCGGGCCGTCGGGCGCCGGCAACCAATTGGACTCCTTGTCCTTGCCAGGCGAATCCTTCTGCACGTAAAGGGTCAGCGAGCCGTCCTTGTTCTTCTTCATGCTGGTCAGCATCGGCGAGTTGATCAGGTAGCGGTCGATCGGGTTCTTGACCAGCAGTTGCGTCTTGCCGTCGTACATCGTCACCGACCAGAACGCGTTGACCGGCGGGTACTGCCCTTCCGCAAACGTTAAGGTGTACTTGCCCTTCGAGCCGTCGAGCGGCGTCCCGTCCGCCAGCGCCTTGCTCATCGGGTACATGGCCTCGGCGGCGTCATTGCCGTAGATGCCGGCCTTGGCCGCGGCCGCGCGCAGCAGCCAGTCTCCGTTGTAGAACGTGCGGTCGCCAAAGGCCGAGCTGACGTGCCAGCCGTTGATCGCCTTGCCGAGCGCCGCGGCCTTATCCTCGACCTTCTTCTCGCCGTCTCTCATGCCGAGCAGGATCGCCGCCTTGTGTTCCAGCGACAGGTCCTCGAACGCGAACTTCTTGCCCGGGCCGACGCCGATCGTGGCGAGCTTCGCGCGGATCGCCTCTTCCTCGGGTCCCGGCGGTGCGAACTGCAGCACGAAGTCGAGGTACTCGAAGAAGTTCCTCTTCACGAGTTCCTTGTCGATCTTAGGCCAGGCAGCGCCCAGGTCACGGTCGGCGTCTCCGAGTACGACACGCCGGCGCCGATGCTCAACGCATTGGGCGCACCCTGGGGCAGCGTGCCGCTGGCCCCGACGTTGGCGCCGGCAGAAAAGCTGGTGGTGACGCTCGCCATCTGCAGGAAGTACGGCACCTCGTCGTAGCGCAGCCGCACGATGTTCAGCAGCAGTTGCTCATCGGTCGTCGTACGGATCGTGTCGTTGAGTTCCCAGTGCCGCGCCTCGATGATCTTCGACTGAATGCCACATCCAGACAGCGCGACCAACGTCATCACGACGCACCCGATCTTTGCCCATTGGGCCCCTGCCCCGTTCCCCATGTTTAATCCCCCCTCCTGTTCGTTTGCCATATGTCGGTTTTCCGTTGCCAGCCAATTGCACCAAGCCATGCCGCCGCATCTAAGGCAGGCCGCTGCAGACCCATGCGCACTGCGTCCGGTCAGTCAGAGCCCGGACTGGGGTCGACAAACCGTAATGCCAACCCGAAAGCAACTTCTCTTCATAGACTTTGCTCCGAACGGATAATCGTATGGCCAATAAATATGCCAACCAATATCGTGAGTGCCACCAAAAACATCTGGAGAAACTGTTGAGCACCCAGCAGTAGATCCCCCCCCGCCATCGCGGCGAGGCCACGAAATCCAATGCTGCCACTGGAACCAATGCTGCCACTGACCAGCAAGACGATGGCGGGAATGAGCACGATCGAGCTCGGTCGTCCTGTCTTCCTGCCCCAGAGATTGGCGACGACCACCGCAATGATGGTACCGACCAGATTTCCCAGGTTACTGTCGAAGAGTGCAGTCCCGGCCATGATCCCGAGGTAAGCAATGCCGCAAACCATGGCGGCCCAGGGAAAATCACGGTGCGAGGTTTGGAACGCGAGGCACAACCCTGTAATGATGGTAGGAACAAGCAGCCACATCCAAACCTGCTCGACCGGATTCGCAGGCCCCATTGCTGCCAATGGAATGACAAAGCCTGCGGCAATGACCCCAAGCCATCCGCCCGCGACCTGCTTGAACAGGCAGATCAGGCCGTTCATCAGGTTTGCCGCACCTGATGTGATGTGCAGCGCCACAAGTTCTCCCGCCCCGAGGCTGATCGTGTAGCCCGGAAGGATGATCGCGACTGCCGAGAGGATCACGAGAACAAGATTGAGCTCAGGCACCCAGAACTTGACGACCGTAGCCAGAAGGCCAACGAAAAATGCCGACGAGAATGGCAGCCAGTCTGACGCAACAGGTCCAAGACGTGCGGAAAGCAAGGTTAGTCCGTAAACAAAGATACTGAACAGCGTGGCAAAAATCGTGTCCGCCCATCCACCACCCAGTAGCGGGGCCAGCCCCATTCCGGTAAAGGCGTAACCCAGCACGCTCGCAAGCTTTCCCCACGGAGGCGGCGCCTTGTCAATGGCGTCGAGTCGAGCAGCCGAGTCAGCGAGCGACAGCGTGCCCGCTTGCACCTCCTGCAACAGATCGCCCAGCCGAGCCAGCTTGTCGAGATCAACGCCCGGCGCCGGTGTCGCTATCCACTCGACACGCTGAGGTGAATCAGGGCTTTCCCGCACGGCAAACACGATGTCTGACGGGGTCGACTTGAATACCCCCTGGTAGCCAAACTTCTGCGACAGGCCCACGAGGAAGGACTCCAGCCGGCCTGCGGTGGAACCGTATCGATGGGCCGCGAGCCCAACCTTGACGATGAACTGCCAGGCATCCTCGAAGGGAACCTTTGAGGACACGCTGATGTCATTTGAATCGCACCTACCGTTCATGGCCGTCGATTAGCAGATCATTAGAACCTATCTCAAAACCCCTTCAGCAGGATCGATAGTGCTGCGAGCTGCACAAAGCCGAGGAAGTTCGCCGGGTAGTACTCCCAGCGCACCAGTAGGCGGCGCTTCCACTGCATCCAGGCGAAGAAGCGCTCGACGATCCAGCGTCGCGCGTAGCGGCGCAGCTTGCGCCCGTCCTGCGTCTTCAGTCTCCGGTTCGAGCGGTGCGGCGCGATCATCTCCACGCCCTGTCCACGCAGCTGCTCATCGAGCTTGTCGCTGTCGTAGGCCTTGTCCCCGATCAGGTGCTCGGGCTTGGCCTCCAGCATGTAGAAGTCGAAGCTCAGCTGCACCAGCGTGACTTCATGATGATTGGCCGCATGCGTGCTCACCGACAGTGGCAAGCCGGCGCGATCGACGATCGCCAGGATCTTCACGCCCTTGCCGCGCCTGGTCGGGCCGATCTCCTCGCCGCCACCCTTGGCCGAGGCGAAGGTGGCGTCGATGAAGGCCTCGCGCTCGTCGATGACGCCTTCCTCGCGCAGCGCATTGGCCACGTCGATCAGCAGCTGCCGCAGGACGTCCTGCTCGCACCAGCGCTGGAAGCGCCGGTGCACGGTCTTGTAGTTGGGGTAGCACTGCGGGAGCATGTGCCACTGCGCGCCGGTGTTCAGGATCCACAGCACAGCATCGAGCACGGCGCGGGTGGGAACGTGCGGCCGGCCCGGCCGGCCTTCGGGCAGATTCTCCTCGGGGAAGTGCTCCCGAATCAGATCCCACTGCGCATCGCTCAGCCGCAACATGCACGCGATTGTGAAAGCTCAGAGCCTCGCGCTCAAGAGTTTTGAGATAGGTTCTAGGCAGGTGGGATCAACAAACCTTTTCTTCACGAACATTGATCTGACCGCTATTCCAGTGTGTTCTTGTAGATGACACCGTTCTTCATAATGATCACGAAGTTCTTATGCGGGTCGGCGATGAGGTCGATGTTCTCGAGCGGATTGCCGTCGACCAAGAGCAGGTCGGCATAAGCGCCTTCTTTAACCACACCGTTCTCGCCGGGATAGGGATCGCGAGGCCCGGAACGCTTCATGATCTGATAGTTCTGGCTGGTCGCAATCTTTAGCACTTCCCACGGCTTGAAATAGCGGGCGAGCTTCGCCAGCTGAGCCCCCTGACGCTCTGCGAGCGCCGGACTACCCTGCGAATCAGTCCCAAACCCGAAGAGCAAGTCATATTTCTTTGCAAAATTGAAGGCATTATCGGTTCCTGAGATCAGTTGCTGGTACTTTTTTGCCGCAAATGAATCTGGAGGCAATGGGATGGCATCCTCATCGTTATAGAAGGGCTGTATGCAAACTGAAGTACCCGTCTTCTGCATAAGTTTTGCTGTTTCCTCGTCAATCATCTGGCCGTGCTCTACATTACGGACACCGCCGCGGATCGCGTTCTGGATCGCCTTTGCGGTATAGGAGTGAACGGTCACGTAGGTGCCCCAGTTCTCCGCAACTTCAACCGCTGCAGCGATTTCATCGACGGTGTATTGCGATACGTCGAGTGGATCCGAGGGGGAGGCGACCCCTCCACCGCCCATGAGCTTGATAAAGGCCGCCCCATGCATCAGGTTCTCGCGCACGCGCTGCATGACTTGCGCCTTGCCATCTGCTATCGCGACCGTACCCAGCCTTTCTTGCGGGGTAAGATCCCGTGAATAGCTTCGAGGGATATCAATCGTGCTACGGAAATCGCCATGTCCAGACGTTTGGGAGACCATCGAACCCGCAGCGTAGATCCGGGGGCCAACGAACAGACCCTCGTCGATCGCCGCCTTTACATCAAATACAGGGCCACCCACGTCTCTCACTGTGGTGAAGCCCCGCATAAGCGTCTTTTCTGACCCACGGGCCGCCACGAGATTCAGTTTGCCCGCACCAGCCGCAAACGGGTCCCCAGTCATATAGGCCCCCATGCTGTGCCAATGACAATCTGTGAGGCCAGGCATCAGCGTACGCCCTTTACCGTCGATGACGCGACCGCCCGCCACAGCAACGGGCTTTGTCGAGACCGAGGTGATCTTGTTCCCCGTCACGACGACATTCGCATTCTTGATCAGATCTGCATTGACCCCGTCAAACACATTAACGTTGGTAAAAAGGGTGACTTGCGCATCGACGTCCTGAACCTTTGCGGCATGGGCACTAAACGCCATTACAGAAACGGCAGAAACGCGAATTACCAATTGAAAGTTCATGTCGACTCCAGTCTTACGTGTAGTAGTGGGTTGAGAATATCGCACCAGATCACTTCCATTCTCCGACCTCATTGGAAACCTGGCTCAGCCAGGCTCATCTGGTGAGCTACAGGCCTCGTAATCTGGGTGCATCCGAAGACAGAGCGCACCCCATGACGTTCAACCGAATGCAGTTTCAGCCCGGCTTGTCCCTGCCTGAGTTCCTTCGCAGCTTTGGCACCGAGGCGCATTGCGCCCAGGTGCTGAAGGCCGCGCGTTGGCCTGGTGGCTTCCGCTGTCCGCGCTGCCACAACGATGCGCACTATGTTGTCGGCCACGGCGCCCGGCAGCTGTTCCAGTGCGCCAGCTGCCGGCACCAAGCCTCGCTGACCTCAGGCAGCCTGATGGAGCACACCAAGTAGCGCAGCGAACTGATTCATCCCGGTGCTAATCTTTCTCCTCGGCGGAGCGAATGAAGATCCGGTGACTGAATCGCAGGTAGTTCCGTTCACCAGACAGATCTTCGAGTAATTCACCGAGCTCTCCTTTGTTCGGCCCTTCCGTGACGATAAACCACCCTTCGGTTGTGTTGGCCAAATTGGCTGGTGCAGGATTCGCACCCGGCTTGGTCAGTTTGGAATTCTGGACAAATTGATACCTGCCGCCATTGGTCGTGATCTCCAAGTCTTGGAACGTGCCTTTGAAGACGCCTACAAAGGGATCGAGCACTGACGGATCAATGCCGTTTGCGACCGCGGTATGGTGCTCGAGCCTGGTGAAGGCGCTGACCATTGCGTCGGCAACTGCTGTGTAGGCCTCGACCCCGCGATCGCTGTTGGTCAAGACGATGACCGCAAAGTCGTGATCCGGGATCAGCTGCAAAAAGGCACGGTAGCCGATGTAGGTCCCTCCGTGGAAAGCGCTTGTGATCTCGCCGTACTTGCGGACAAACCAGGTCAGTCCAGTGAACTCGCCGGTCGGAGCATCGACTGCCGGGGCGTGGGCAAAGGCCAGTGCTTCTTTGGACAGCAGCGTGTTGCCTGACGAGTCTTTCCCGTCCAACTGAAAGCGGGCGTACTTCAACATGTCCCGAACGGTGGATTGGATTCCGCCGGCGGACCCAGCCGTCGGGGGGAACGGCGTGAAGATTGGCTGGAGTTCGCCGATCTTGTCGTCGGCATAGATCGGTGGATGACCCCAGGCGAAATTTTCGTCGGGAGGGGAGGCGCTGTAGTTGAAGCTTGTCGCATCCATGCCGAGCGGGGAGAGTATGAGCTCTTCGACGAGGGTCTCGTACGGTTTTCCACCAGCGACCGAGAGCACATGGCCAGCGAAGGCGAGATTGGTGTTGCTGTACATCCAGGCCTGATCGAAGGGCACGATCTGCTCGATGTAGTGCGCTTGAAGCATGCACTTTTCGGTGATCGATCCACCGGGAGAAACGGGATCGAAACCGTGATCGCCGCTCCAACCGGTGTGATGGTGGAACATGTCGATGACGCGTGCTTTGGCCGTTGCCTCAGGATCCTTGACTCTGAACCACGGCAGGATGTCGACGATGCGAGCGTTCAGATCCAGAACGCCCTGTTCAGACAGCATCATGGCCAGCGTGGCGGTGAAGGTCTTCGTGACGGAGGCGATATGAAAGGCGGTGTCAGCGGTGACGGGCTCTTTGGTGCTGACGTTCGTGACACCGATGCCGGTGGCATAGGAGTTGGCTCCGTGGATGACGCCGACAGCTAGTCCCGGTATATGCAATTGTTCGATGAGATCGGCGGCTTCGCCGACGACCGCATCGAAGGTCTCTTGGCCAGTCATATCATTGTTTGCTTCTTGAGCCGACACATTCATACTGAACATTCGGCTTGCGGTAGTCTTCATATCGTTTGTCCGGCACCGGCCCATCATCCCCGAGCGTGGCGACGGTGATTTCGGCGCCGACCATCGAGGTTTTATTCAAAAGGTTCATCCGGAAGAAGGTATTATGCTCCGCCTCTTTTGAATAAGCCGGGTAGGTGCTGGGATCGGTGTAAGTGAACAGCGGGTGATTGGTGCAGAAAAGCGGCTCACCCGGCTTGCGGTCGACGAAGACATAAGCCTGGGTTGTTTTGTCGATCTCGAAAACGGTGGCATTGCCCTGGCGATCAACAATGAGCATATGGATACACATACCAATCTGAATCACACGAGAGGTGAGGATCGCTTTTTTGGCTTCCTCCACGGTGGCGCAGTTGCTGAGAAGATACGCACCAAGCTGCACGTCGGATAAACCGTTGGCTCTACCCCCAGCCATAGCCGCGGCACCTTCGCCTATGCCATTTGGATCGGCGAAGGTTGTGAAATACAGCCCCTTCTCATTGATGCCGTCGATGAATGGAGTCAGGAGATCATGGCCGCCGACCAGGATGCTCTTGTAGCCTTTGTCGGGGCGAAACTCGACGACATTAGCCCGCTCAGCAACCCCGCTCTGGTGAGCGCGCTTTCTGAAAAATCATTCTCCAGCGCGAGCTGGCCGATCTTGGCGTGCAGCGCCTTCAGATCCACCGGCGGCTCGGCCGACGCCGACGATCCGCCAAACACGTCGGCGGCGCGCTCCAGCAGCTGCCGGCGCCACTCGGTGACCTGGTTCGGATGCACGTCGTGCCGCTGCGCTACCTCGGCGATCGTCCGCTCCCCTTTGAGCGCCTCCAGCGCCACCTTGGCCTTGAACACCGCCGAGTGATTGCGGCGCGGTCTTCTGCTCATCTTCTTTGCTCCTCGAACTCCGGGCTCTGTCCTCGCCCTTCGCAGCAGCCTACCCACTTTCAGCCCTGTTCAAATTTGCGGGGCCACTTCTGTTCAAGTAGATCGGATCTGCGTGGTCGCTGTCGGTGGTCTTCACGAAGCGCCGCGGCCGCTTCGCTGATATCTGCGCCGCTCGCATGACCCGCGCAACGCGCTTGTGGTTCGCCACGATGCCGCGCCGGCGTAGCTCATGCGTCACACGCCGATAGCCGTACGCCGGCCAGTCATCCAGAACATGCTCGATGGTCCGCCGCAATGCTTCGTCGGACTGCTCGCGTAGCTGCTGCCGCTCGACATCAGGAGCCTTGTAGAAGGTGCTGCGAGGCAGGTTCATGACGCGGCATCCTTCGACGATGGGGACGCCAGCGGTCCTGAGATGATCGACACCTTCTCGCTGTTGACGCCGGCTGCCTGGCGGATTTTTTGAGGACGTCGAGTTCCATCGTGAGCTGACCGACCTTGCGCTCCAGCGCGGCAATCTTCGCCTCGGCCTCGCGCGTACGTTCCACGTAGTCGATCTCGTCGGTGAGCTCGCCGCGCCGGAACTTGTCGACCCAGATCATCAGCAGCGTGTGCGTGATGTCGTGCGCCTTGGCGATCGATTTCAGGCTGCCTTCGCCGTTGAGGTAGGCCTCGACCAGGCGCAGCTTCAGTTCTGTGGGATGCCGGCGGTGCCGGCGCTCGGTTGTCATCGGTGCTTCTCCTCGCACCCGACAAGCCTATGTCAATTCAGCCGATCCCCGCTGTCCACCCCAAGGGGTTCACTCCAGCCCGGGGGGCAGTTTTTCATGTCGCCAGAGCGGCACGGTTGAGTTTGAAATTCGTTCGAGTTGAAAGGCTGTGTTCCTAATTAAAGTGGTTGCAGACGGATGCGTGAACGGCGGCGAATTTCTGCAAACTTCGCATGCGCCGGAAGCGAAGCATGGCCCGTTCTCGTTGTCGAAAAGGCAGGCGCGAATTCTCCGCCCTATTGTTCAGCCAACGACCGGTTTCCTGTCTGCCTTCGGCTCCGATCTCTTTCAGCGCAGCGCCGTATGAGCGCAGCAGATCCGTGACAATAACGTCCGGGCAACCATGCTTACGCACTGCGCGTGCCTTCAGCGACCATCGCCAACTTTGCTTGTTGGATCGGGCAGGCAAAATGCTACAAGTAGCTTGACCAAAACTGGGAGAATGTCTTTCGTTTTCATTCTTGGCTCCCTTTTTTTCATCCTCGTGTTAACTCCATGGGGTGGAAGCACTACGGTGGCGCCCTTCTGTGGAAGGGCACAGTCTTTTGTGCGGCAGTCTCTTCGCTGTTGCACAGATCATCTTTTATGCGCTAACATTAATGCTGATCCAGCAACCTACTTGAAGGAGACTCATGGCAAATCCCACGTTTCAAGAGCTTCGGGCCCAAGCAGAAAAGTTGTTTGCTCAGGCAGAGCAACTGAGGAAAGAAGAG